>NZ_BAVZ01000006.1 GCF_000576305.1 Paenibacillus pini JCM 16418
CCAGAAGGCATGAACCAAAACACTTCGCTTTTCGACTTTACAAGTAAAGTCGTTACTCACTCGTTGTTCAGTTTTCAAAGATCAATTTCTCTTTCGTTGTCGCTTTTTTTATCTCAGCGGCAACTTTTATAATATATCATGTCTGACTCAGTAATGCAAGCTTTTTTTTAATTTCTTTTTTATCAAAAGCTGTGGTTACTAATTGTTTGCCTCAGAAGCGGCAAGAAATAATATACCACAGCTTTTGTTTATAGGTCAACTCTTATTTTGTAGAAAGTACTTCTTCTATATACAACTGCCTTTGCTGCGTTAAATTTACGATCTCTCCACTTACAGAAACCATTGGACGCGTTGGATGATCTCTATCCGTAAAAACAATTTCTCCAATTTGCTCATTGCTTAAGCGCACGATCATACCATTATGAAATTCAGTTACTTTATTAATAAAGGTTTGAACGATTGATGGATCTAATTTACCGAATGCTTCCGAATGGATTTGTTCCAATACCATATAAGGTGATTGTGATTTGCGATACAACCGATTAAGAGTCATGGCATGAAATATATCTACAATACCAACAATTTTGGCATAGACATGAATCTTGCTTCCATCCAAGTGTAGCGGATAACCAGAACCATCTACCTTTTCATGATGCTGAAGTGCGGCAAGACGAACTCCCTCATTAATCGCTGTCACATTCTTAAGAATCTGGTAACCATATGTAGTATGTCTGCGCATTTCCTCAATTTCAGACGCTGTAAGCGGCTGTGGCTTGTATAGAATCGTTGGATCAATCTTCGCGTTACCAAGATCATGGAAGAGTCCTGCAAACGCAGCCTGCATCCAGTCTTTTTGAGGAAGACCAATCCATTTAGCCAATTGATAAGAGGATAGCGCACAAAGTACTGAATTGTGGTAAATATAATCGTGTTCATTCATAGAACGTGGAGAAAACATAAGCAAGTTGTAATCTTTTATATGATAGATCATAGTATCAAGCTGATTACGAAGCTCGTATATAGGCAGATCTGCGGCAATAGCAGCTTGCTGCGCGCTCTTAATCAAAATAATCATTTTGTCATACTCATCATGAAGCGTAGAATATGTACTTACGATCTCTTGAGTAGGAGCAACCGAAGAATCAAGCTCCACCTTTTTTTTAGAAAATACAGCCTTTGATCCCTCTGGTAAAGAGTTGTCAATATCCACGGATTGCACCATAAAAGCGCGCAAGATATCCAAATCTCTGGGCAATAGTACCGTTCCCTTGTGTAGAAGTACCCCTCCGAGTGGGGTATGCACGTCTTTAGACAACTTAATGCCTGGTTTTACTTCCAAAATTGATAAGCTGGCCATAGCATATACCTCTCTCAATGTCGCCCTTATTGGCAATATACCCCATTATATTACTTATCATGTACCTGTACAATCTATAAAAAAGAGTACAGTCCCCTTGTTCAGGAAACCATACTCTTTTCTTTATATAACATCAGCCTAGCTAAATGAGCTTCGATCTAATTCTCTTCAGAATCCATCTCTGACGTTTGCTCTGGTCCATCTTCGCTCACTACTGGTGTTACTTCATCCTCCGATGACAAGCTGTTCTCTTCGCCTTCTACGGGCTCAAAATCAGCATCCATGATATCTTCCATCGTTTCAGGATCCTCACTCTTATCTGCAATACATACCGTACCAACAGAATCGTCATCGCGGATATTAATTAATTTCACACCCTGCGTATAACGACCCATGGTTGAGATTCCTTCCATGCTTGTACGGATCAATGTACCACTAGAGGTAATAATCATTAGATCTTCCTCGATCTTAACAATCTTCAGAGCCACTACTGGACCATTCTTATCCGTTACATTAATGGTCTTGATTCCCTTACCACCACGAGTCTGAGAACGATAGTCGCTGGCTGGTGTCCGTTTACCATACCCCTTAGATGTAACAATCAGTACATCGAGGTCTTGATCCACAACATCCATACCAATAACTTCATCATTATCGTCCAAGTTAATTCCCTTCACACCCGTTGCGCCGCGTCCCATGGAGCGAACATCATTCTCGGAGAAGCGAATGGACATGCCTTGAGCTGTGCCCATAATCATTTCCTGCTTCCCTTCGGTCAGCTTCACTTCAATTAGGGAATCATCTTCACGCAGGTTAATAGCAATGAGTCCACCCTTACGGATATTAATATAATCCTCAAGTGGTGTCTTCTTCACAATCCCTTTACGAGTAGCGAATAATAGATATTTATCACTTTCGAATTCCTGCACTGGAATTACAGCATAAACGGTTTCTCCCTGTTCAATCTGAATCAGGTTGATAATAGCCGTTCCTCTTGCTGTTCGGCCTAATTCAGGAATCTCATATGCTTTTAGCTTGTACACCTTACCCTTATCCGTAAAGAAGAGTAGATAGTGGTGTGAGTTGGATACAAACAGGTGCTTCACGAAGTCCTGATCTTTGGTGTCCATACCAACAACGCCACGGCCTCCCCGCTTCTGACTGCGGTAGGTGTTAGCTGGCAAACGCTTAATGTAGCCAGTATGCGTGATGGTAATGACAACTTCTTCGCGCGGAATCAGGTCTTCATCGAGAATACTCTCTTCTCCAACCGTAATTTCTGTACGGCGATCGTCTGAAAAACGTTCCTTAATGTCTTGAAGTTCTGCGCTAATAATATCCAATACAAGTCCTTCATTAGCCAAAATTTCACGGTATTCAGCAATCTTAAGCATGATTTCTGCATACTCATTCTCAATTTTATCCCGCTCAAGTCCTGTCAGACGTTGCAGACGCATTTCAAGAATAGCTTGTGTCTGTTCTGCACTTAGACCAAAGCGTTCAATTAGCTTCTCACGTGCAATGTCTGTTGTTTGAGATGAACGGATCAAAGTGATAACTTCATCCAAATGATCCAAGGCGATGCGCAATCCTTCGAGGATATGAGCGCGAGCTTCGGCTTTTTTCAAATCAAAAATAGTTCGACGACGGATGACCTCGATTTGATGCTGCAGATAATGATACAAGATGTCACGCAGACTAAGAGTCTTCGGCTCGTTGTTCACAATCGCTAGCATATTAATACCGAAAGTAGATTGCAATGCGGTATGTTTATATAAATTATTAAGCAGGACGTTTGGATTCACATCACGTCTTAGCTCAATTACAATACGCATACCATTTCTGTCTGACTCATCACGAAGATCTGTAATACCTTCAATTCGCTTGTCACGTACAAGTTCGGCAATCTTCTCTACCAAACGAGCTTTGTTGACCTGATAAGGCAGCTCATGAACGATAATTTTTGCTTTATTATTGACTTCTTCAATGGTTGCCTTGGCACGCATCGTAACCGATCCACGACCCGTTTCATAGGCTTGACGGATGCCATGACGTCCCAGAATATAGCCTGACGTAGGGAAATCCGGCCCTTGAATAAACTCCATTAATTCCATAGGTGTAATATCAGGATTCTTGATCATTGCCTGAACGCCGTCGATGACTTCTCCCAAATTATGTGGTGGAATGTTTGTCGCCATACCTACCGCAATTCCCGAGACCCCGTTAACGAGTAAGTTCGGATAACGTGCAGGTAATACAACAGGTTCCATTTCTTCTCCATCATAATTTTCTGCAAAATCGATGGTTTCTTTATTAATGTCACGAAGCATCTCCATAGCTATCTTAGAAAGACGTGCTTCAGTATAACGCATTGCTGCCGGCGCATCACCATCAATGGAACCAAAGTTACCATGTCCGTCTACGAGCATATAACGCATAGAGAAATCTTGTGCCATCCGGACCATCGTTTCATAGGCAGGACCATCACCGTGAGGGTGGAACTTACCGATTACTTCTCCAACGATTCTCGCTGACTTCTTAAAAGGTTTATCCGGAGACATTCCCAGTTCCGACATCGCGTACAGTACGCGCCGGTGCACCGGTTTAAGTCCATCCCGCACATCGGGTAAAGCACGACTAATGATAATACTCATTGCGTAATCCATAAAGGACTCACGCATTTCAAGTCCAATATCCCGATCCTTAATTTGCGAATTATTTTCTTCCGCCATGGTGGACCTCCTCCATCTTCTCTCAACCACTTACCATCTATGGAAGCAGAACGGATTCGCTGATCTCTCTAGTTTGAACCAGAGATCAGCTCCGTTAGAAATACGAATGCAAAGTATAAAACCACTAAATTTAATTATATTACTTTCACAAAAAGAGCACAATTAAACCTTGGGACATTCGATAGCGTCTTTTGCCCAATTCGTTAAAAATAGGGATCTGCCCTGTCTCTGCAAATTCATCGACATATACTAATAGGGCATAAACTCCCTTGTCAGCACCGCCATCCTAACAAATTCCCATATCTTTATATTATAGCATTGATTTACGCCATTGTCCTAAGTTTTACACCTTCCTGCTAAGATTTAAAGGGTTAATTTAAGAGAATGTTTTGAATCAAGAACACAATAGAAAGGATGAGATTTCTTGGCCATTCAGCGTATTTCCAGCAAATGGGCTAAAACAAAAGTTCTCTTACGTAGCCAACAGGTCTCAGCATTTATTCCCCTTACCCTTAAATACTCTCAAGATGCTTTATCCAACCTGTTAGTTGATCATACTCTAGTGTACATTAAGCCTGACAAAGGTACGTATGGGAACGGCGTAATGTGTGTTGATCGGTTCGATCAGGAAGCGGCAGTAGATTCGAGTTCTCGCAGGAGCAAACTATCACAAACTTCTCCGTACAGACTGCGTTATCAAACGGTTACAGAATACTGCCGTACCATAGATGAACTCCACAGCCGTATCACTGCCCAAACCAAAAACAATCTTTATCTAATTCAGCAAGGTATTGTGTTACTTCAGTATCACGGCAGATCCTTTGACCTTAGAATACTTACTCAAAAGACCCCTTATGGGACTTGGGAAACAACTGGGATTATAGGCCGCGTTGCTGCTAAAAATAAGATTGTGACCAATTATCACAATGGCGGGACTGTAGGCAAGCTAAACGAATTGCTAGCAGAGCATGCAACGCCAGCTGAAATAGCTCGTTTAGAACGAAAGCTTTATGATCTGGGTGAATGGACAGCCCAGCAAATGCAAAAAGAGTATCCTCGTCTAAAAGAAATTGGGCTGGATATAGCACTTGACGAAAATCTATATCCATGGATTTTGGAAGTGAATACACTTCCTGCAATTTTTCCGTTTAAAAAGTTCTTTAAAGATAAAAATGTCTATCAGCGCATCGAAAAATATGCCATTGCCTACGGCCGCTTATCACCCAAAAAAAATATTAAAGCTACAGGCAATACAAGCAAAAAAAGTGGTTCGCTGTAGTCTTATGTATATTTCATTAAAAAAGAAGGTGCCATAAGGCACCTTCTTCTATAATTTCCATGTTGTGGTTTACGTAACCTATCTCAACCATTAAACATCCAAATTTTTAACGTGTCTGGCATGTTCATGTATGAACTCACGTCTTGGTTCGACGTTGTCACCCATCAACATATCAAATATACGGTCAGCCTGCATTGCATCTTCAACCGTAACTTGATACATCATTCGACTATCAGGATCCATCGTTGTTTCCCATAGCTGATCGGGGTTCATCTCGCCGAGACCTTTATATCGCTGAACATTAATTTTGGCATTTTCTCCGAACTCAGCGATAATCTCATCGCGTTCCTTCTCGGAATTGGCATAACGAATGGTCTTGTTACGCTCAATTTTAAATAGTGGTGGTTGTGCAATATATATATAGCCTGCATCCACTAGCTTACGCATGTAACGGAAGAAGAACGTAAGTAGCAATGTACGAATATGTGCACCATCCACATCGGCATCAGTCATAATAATCAGCTTATGGTAACGTGCTTTACTGAGATCAAAATCATCGTCACCAATACCTGTACCCATCGCTGTAACCATGGCCCGAATTTCCTCATTAGACAAAATGCGATCAAGTCGTGCCTTCTCTACATTCAGAATCTTACCACGAATCGGAAGAATCGCTTGGAAATGACGGTCACGACCTTGTTTGGCTGAGCCACCAGCAGAGTCTCCTTCTACGATGTAAAGCTCACTGATTGCAGCGTCCTTAGAAGAACAGTCTGCAAGTTTACCTGGCAGTGCACTGATTTCAAGCGCACTCTTACGCCGAGTCAATTCACGAGCCTTACGCGCAGCTTCGCGTGCTCTGGAGCTTGAAGAGCCTTATCCAAAATTTTACGGGATACTGTTGGGTTTTCACCCAAGAACTCCTGTAGCTTTTCAGAGAATAGCGATTCTACAATACCACGCACTTCACTGTTACCCAGTTTAGTTTTGGTTTGTCCTTCAAACTGTGGTTCCGGAATTTTAACAGAAATAATGGCTGTTAAACCTTCACGGACATCATCACCAGAAAGGTTGGCATTGCTATCTTTAATTACCCCACTTTTACGGCATAGTCATTAATTATACGTGTTAAAGCACTCTTGAAGCCAGATTCATGTGTTCCGCCTTCATGCGTATTAATGTTGTTAGCAAAAGAATAAATATTCTCCGTATAGCTGTCGTTATACTGCAACGCCACTTCTACTTGGATCATATCACGCGCGCCTTCGACATATATCGGCTGTTCGTGTAGAGCTTCCTTTTTCTCATTCAGAAATTGAACGTACTCTTTAATGCCACCCTCATATTTAAAATAATTCGTGGCTCCAGTACGCTCATCCGTTAAGGTCATTGCAATCCCTTTATTGAGGAATGCGAGTTCCCGAATACGAGTAAGCAAAGTCGTGTAATCAAATTCCGTTGTTTCAGTAAAAATTTCAGGATCTGGATGGAAAGTTACGGTTGTACCGTGTTCCTCCGTCTCTCCAACAATTCTTATATCATACTGAGGAGCACCACGTCTGTACTCCTGTTCGTAGATTTGTCCGTCACGACGGACCTGAACAACAACCTTCTCGGACAAGGCATTAACAACAGATACACCGACACCGTGTAGACCTCCGGATACTTTATATCCGCCGCCTCCGAACTTACCTCCCGCATGAAGAACAGTCATGACAACTTCAAGCGTAGAACGTTTCAGTTTGGCATTTTCACCGACTGGAATTCCTCGTCCATTATCCACAACAGTTACGCTGTTATCGGTATGAACGGTTACTTCGATGTGATCGCATATACCAGCCATAGCCTCATCAATACTGTTGTCCACTACTTCCCACACCAAATGATGTAGACCCTTGGCACTGGTGGAACCGATATACATACCTGGCCGTTTTCGGACAGCTTCCAGCCCTTCCAAAACTTGAATCTGACTCTCATCATACTGCGGTTGATTCATAGACATGCCGTCACCTACTTCTATATATTCTTCATCTGCTGATTTTGAATAAATTTATGGGTCATACATTTATGCGTTAGCAAAAAATACATTTGCCCGTTTCTTAAGGGTTGTTGAGGAAATGGGGGAGTAATACACTGTGCTTTTGGTCACGACGATGGATTTTGCTTCCTCTTCGCCGATCGTTTCCACGTTTTTTTCCTGACGAGCGTGGGTGACAAACTGCTTAGATATTTTCGAGGACTTCTCAATCGATATATCAAAAATTGCGACCAACTCCGCGGAACGGATGATTTTCTCCCCGCCTAAATGAATATACATACATTCCTCACTTCCTAAGATCCAACCTGTCCTTCATGGACACGAAAAATGCTGGCGTTCTTCAATTTATCCGCATTCAGGCTCTCGATACCTGTTGCTGTAATAAAGGTTTGAACCCTGCTCTGAAACGTTTCAATGAGCTGTGTCTGACGATAGGGATCAAGCTCAGACAGCACATCATCAAGCAGCAGAACTGGATATTCCCCAATCTCTTCTTGGATAAGTTCAATTTCAGCCAGTTTAAGGGACAGCGCGGTCGTTCGCTGCTGTCCCTGCGATCCGTAGGTATGCACTTCTTTGCCATTAATGTAAAAGGCCAAATCGTCACGATGCGGCCCTGCAAGTGTCATGCCTCTACGTAATTCCTGCTCTCTCATTTGTGATAACTTTATCATAAATTGATCAAAAAGATAAGCTTCATCTTCCTCTTCCGTATCTCCGAACGAAGGAAGGTAGACAAGTTCAAGTGCTTCAGAGCCATTTGTAATGCCGGAATGGATGGTTTCTGCCCAGCGTTGTAGCTTTATTATAAATTGTTTCCTCTTTTTTATAATTTTAACACCATGCTCAACTAACTGTTGATCCCACACCTCAAGCATCCCGGGCTCTCCATTGTCTTTGCCCCACATTTGCTTCAGCAGATTGTTGCGCTGATGAAGCACCTTTTGATATTGCTGTAGGTGAAATAGGTAACCAGGCTGCACCTGGCCGATTTCCATATCAAGAAACCTGCGCCGCACCCCAGGCGTTCCTTTCACAATCTCCAAATCTTCCGGTGCAAACATAACGACATTTAGCGAGCCAATGAAATTACTGAGTTTACGCTGCTCAAGTCCATTAATCTTCGCTTTCTTTCCCTGAGGGGACAACGTTAAATCTAGTTTGAGAGGTCCATACTTCTTCTCTACGCTAGCAGAGATATGGGCGCTCTCCCCCTGGAATGAGATCAGTTCACGGTCCTTGGAGGTCCGGTGACTCTTCGTCAATGCCAATACAAAAATAGCTTCAAGCAAGTTTGTCTTTCCTTGGGCATTCTGACCGATCAGAAGGTTCACATCTCCAAAGGAGTCGAGCTGAAGCTGCTCATAATTTCGATAATGTTGCAAGCTTATGTTATTAACAAACACATCCGGTCCTCCTCTTCTTGCGCTTAGCTATTTTGGGATCGCCGGCTTTTAGAGGAGTGGACTAAGCCTGCGGTGCAACAACCGTAAACTCGCCGTTATCTGTGACTGTTACTTTATCCCCATGATATAACTTGCGTCCGCGGCGTTCTTCCGGTTCTCCATTTACAAATACAATCCCCTCTTGTAAAAGAGCTTTGGCCATTCCGCCTGTGGATACACAATTTGCGAGTTTCAAAAACTGGTCCAGCTTGATATACACAGTGTGGATAACAATTTCATTCATGTTTTATAATCCCTTTCTTATACCCTGTGAATAAGTTTTAGTTAGTTGTCCGATACGGCAGAATGACATACAGACTCTGGCTATCGTCCACTGGTTTTAAAATAATAGGACTCATTATACCAGTAAAAGCAATCATTAGCTGTTCGCTCTCCACCACTTTGAGTACATCGAGCATATATTTTGAGTTAAAAGATATGCGCAGCGGCTCCCCTTTGAAGTCAATTACATTAAGTTCTTCACGTACTTTACCAAGTTCAGATGAGCTGGAGGAAATCTCAATCCCGCCATCTTCCAAGGTTTGCAGACGCACAATGTTTGTTTTTTCTTCGCGAGACAGCAAATAAGCGCGATCTATGGATTCACTTAATTTTTTTGTATCTAAAATTAGTTCTGTTTTGTAGTTTGTTGGAATAATTCTAGAAGTATCCGGATAGATTCCGTCCAGAATACGTGAATAAAACAGAACGCGGTCGATTTTGAAAAGCACTTGGTTGTCGGCTACGACGATATCAACGAGGGTGTTCTGATCAGGAACAATTTTGCTTAGTTCACTTAGTGTTTTACCCGCAATAACAATATTGCTGAATTTTACGTCTGAGGATCCCTCAAGATTTGCGCTGCGTGTAGCCAGCCTATGGCGATCTGTTGCGGTGAATTTGAGCTGATTATCCTCTAGGTTCCAGAGTACGCCTGTAAGAATAGGTGTGGTTTCATGAGTCGAAATTGAGAAACCCGTTTGTCTAATCATATTCTTCAGCAGTACGCCAGGCAATGAAATGGTCTGATTACCATCGATTTCAGGAAGAACGGGAAATTCCTCTGGATCAAGTCCAACGATTTGAATTTCGGTTGCACCTGAGGAAATAAAGGTCTGAAAATTCTCTTTGACCTCCATTTGGATATCTTGCGAAGGTAATTTTTTAATAATTTCAACAAAGAATTTAGCAGGAAGAACAACGCTTCCCGGCTGTTCAACTTGGACAATTGTACGATTATCATCCTCAATCGGAATAAATGATTGGATCGATATATCGGTATCACTTGCAGTTAATGTCAAACCTTGATGATTTACATCCAGTTTAATGCCACCAAGGATTGGAATTGTTGTACGGCTGGATATGGCTTTGGATACATGTTGAATAGACTCATTGAGAACATTTTTAAGAATGTTGATCTTCATAACTTCACTCCTAGCAGGAAATTTGGCTTTTGCATCAGGGTCAATTTCGAGAGGCTGTTGCCGGGGTCTTTGTATGGATAATCTTTATATATTTATATAGTAATAGTAGTAGGGGCACTGAATATGTGGATAACCCCCACAAACCACATAAAATTAAGCCTATCCACATGTGTATAGATTGTGCATAGGCTTTGAACTTGTTCAGGTTGGATTTTTGATTTTTTCCGTGATGCTATTGACCACTTTAAACAGATCCTGGTCGACTTTTAGAGACTTGGTTATTTTATCATGCGCATGAATGACCGTAGTATGGTCTCTTCCGCCGAATGCTTCACCAATTTTAGGGAGGGAGAAGTCGGTTAACTCACGAGAGAGATACATGGCAATCTGCCTGGGAAAAGCGACAGCCTTTGTACGTTTGCGAGCTTTAAAGTCCTCCATACGCAAGTTGTAGTATTCCCCAACCTTTTGCTGAATGTCTTGAATAGTAATCATTCTCGGCCGACTGGACGGGATGATATCCTTCAGTGCTTCGGCTGCCAGATGCGTAGTCACATCTTGATTTGTAAGGGAAGAATAGGCGACAACGCGAATCAGCGCGCTTCTAGCTCGCGAATGTTGGTGTCAATTTGATTGGCAATGTACATCATAGCTTCATTAGGAATATCAAGGTTCTCCGCGCGAGCCTTTTTACGCAAAATGGCAATTCGTGTCTCTAGATCTGGAGGCTGAATATCTGTAATTAGACCCCATTCAAATCTTGAACGCAAACGATCTTCCAATGTCGGAATTTCCTTAGGTGGTCGATCGCTTGAAATAATAATCTGTTTTTGTTCCTCGTGAAGTGCATTAAACGTATGGAAAAATTCTTCTTGTGTTGACTCTTTACCCGCCAAAAACTGAATATCGTCAATGAGCAGAATGTCGACGTTGCGATATTTGTTGCGGAAACTCTCAGCACGGTTGTCGCGAATCGAGTTAATGAACTCATTGGTAAATTTCTCGGAAGAAATGTAAACGACGCGGCTAGCGGGATTGTGTTCCAAAATATAATGTCCAATGGCGTGCATTAGGTGAGTTTTCCCCAGTCCAACGCCCCCATATAAAAATAATGGATTATATGCTTTAGCCGGTGCTTCTGCGACCGCAAGCGATGCAGCATGCGCAAAACGGTTGCCTGATCCGATGACAAAAGTATCGAATGTGTACTTGGGATTCAGCATATGAGTTAATGCTTCTTCATGGGTCACTTGAGGCTGTGGAGCTGGCTGCTGAGGAACAAATTCCGCAGGTTTGTTCTCTTCGATGACGAATTTGACATCAACCTGCTTGCCCATCACTTCGTAAATCGTGGAACTTACTAATTTGGTATAGCGGCTTTCGAGCCATTCCACGGCAAAAGTGGTAGGGGCTGATATCACAATAGAGTGATCACTCAATTGGAGCGCCTTTGTAGCCTTAAACCAGGTGTCGTAACTTGGCTTACTGAGCTTGGTATGAATTATAGATAGAATTTGCTGCCATAGTTCGGAAGTATGGCTGTCCACAGACTGTCACTCCTTTAAATCGTCCAAATGTGGCAAAAGCCATGAGCGGGATTGTCGAATTACAATGAAAAAAACAGAATTTATCCCCAATTTACCGAAATGGGGAAATAAAAAAAGTGGACAAATTGAAATTGTTCACAAGTTTATCCACAGCCTGTTAATAATATATGGGGTGAAATAACATATTCACATCCAAAAGTATTATAATCATAGCAAAAGAAAGGCTCTTTATCAATGTGTGACGCGAAATTATCCACAAATTCAATAAGTTGTGTATAATTTTTATTCACACCACTAGATATTGTTTATAACGTGTTTAAGTTTCGACAGCATCCCTGAAATTAGAAAATCATTTATACACAGGTTGTGCCGAAAAGAGGAAGAAGATAAATTTTGATGTGAACAAGTGGATAGTCGATGATTGTGGATAGAAAATGGGAACATCTTTTAAGCCTGTGGGTAACCTTATGGGAATAAGGTGTTGAATTGGAAATAGATTTGTTGACATTTTATCGTGGGCATGGTTCAATATATAAAGGCATTTTCTGCGTAAAATGAAAATGAATAATCATAATAAAGTTTATGAATTCCTGTGAGGGGGTGCAATACATGAGACCGACATTTAAACCGAATGTGAGCAAACGCAAAAAGGTTCATGGTTTCCGTAAAAGAATGAGCACGAAAAACGGCCGTAACGTGCTGGCTGCTCGTCGTCTTAAAGGCAGAAAAAAATTGAGCGCGTAAATTTCGTGCATGAAGACCACTGCGGTGGTCTTTTTTTCTTCAATTTTATGTGTAATGAGTGTTTAAACCCCAGGATTCTGAATGATTGAGACTTTAATGAATCAACTAACCTTAAGTTTAGAGTCGATGGAGTATGTTGATACTGTAAAGGTCTGATCGAATTGGAGCTGTTAATTCTAAGTTATATTATATGAAGTAATTTTTTAGAACATAGATTATGAATCGAAATACCGCTGAATTAGCTAGGCTAGCAAGGCGGATAAAGCAGGCAGGGGATTATTCGTGCAAAAAAGTTTGCGTCTACGAAACCGAGCGGACTTTAGCCGCGTATATCGACATGGCAAGTCTTTTGCCAATCATCAATTTGTTGTATATTGGTTCCGCAAAAAAGAGGTAGAGAAATTCCGCGTCGGCATTTCTGCCAGTAAGAAGATAGGCAATGCCGTTGTTCGCAACAGGATGCGTAGAATGATTAAGGAAATTGTTCGTCATCATGAGCTGGATTTGATCGAGCATATCGATCTTGTTTTTATTGTGCGTAAAGGTGCCTTGGATATGCCGTATAAAGATATGGAAAAAAGCATTCTGCATGTCCTTCGTAAAGCTTCACTATTGAAGCAGAAGAGCCGATGAGTACTGGTTTCTTTGTCCAATTAATTATGGTATGATTTACGGGTAATGGAAGCGTTAAGAGAGGGGTTATAAAGTGTCGCTATTTAAGACTAGCCGAGGCAGGAAATGGATCCTCCTCATCGCTGTGATGGTACTCGCAGTGACCGTATTATCAGGATGCGGACAGAGTAGTTCAGCTACTCAAACTACGCAACAAATGAAGGATAGTGGTAGCTTCTGGCAGGCTAACGTCGTTTATTATTTTTCGCTTGCGCTTGATACCTTTGCAAGATGGTTTAGCGGATCTTATGGACTAGCTGTATTAGTTATGGTTATTATCGTTCGTACGATAATTTTACCTTTGTCTATTAAACAAGTGCGAAGTTCCAAAGCTATGCAAGCAATTCAGCCCGAACTTAAGAAACTCAAAGAAAAATATAAGGATAATCCGGAAAAGCAGCAACAGGAAACCATGCGTTTGTTCCAAGAGAACAAGGTTAATCCAATGGCAGGCTGTTTGCCACTGATCGTCCAGATGCCCGTATTTATAGCACTCTATAACTCAATTCTTCACAATTCTCATTTGCGTGATCATTCCTTCTTATGGCTACAACTTGGTGCACCAGATAAGACATTCATATTGCCAATAGTTGCAGCAATAACAACCTTTGTACAATCTAGAATGATGATGAAAATGAACCCAAGCCCTCAACAAGGCGCGATGCAGTTCATGATGATGGTGTATCCGGTTCTTATTTTCTTCATGTCATATCAATTCCCTGCGGCATTACCACTTTACTGGGTATTCAGTAACTTGTATACGATTATTCAGAACTATTTCCTTTACCGCGGTAACAATACGGCTGCCGATGTTGCGGTTGTATCCGGAGGCGGAACGAGTACTAAAGCAGGTAGTGTTAATCTAAACAAGAGCGGTAATAAATCAGGTAACAAATCGGGTAACAAGTCCAGCAAGAAGGGGGCTAAAAAATCTAAATGAGCAAAGTCGTCACGTCAGGAAAAACCGTTGAAGAAGCTGTAACACAAGGGCTGTCCCAACTTGGGGTGAGTCGGGAACGGGTATCAATTCATATCGTTTCACAGCCATCAAAAGGATTCCTGGGACTGATCGGTGTCAAGGCAGCTAAGGTAGAGTTATCATTGTTGCCTGATCCTGTACATCAACCAGTGGAGACGGCAGAAACTTTGCCACTAGATCCGATAATTTCGGAAGCCCCTTTAGAACAGTTAAAATCACAATCAGGACAAGATCCTTATGAGGAAGCTGTCCAGTTTGTTACAGATGTTGCTACAAGTATGGGACTGGACGTTAAAGTGGAAGTTCAGCACGCCAAAGATAGTACAACCCTTCATATCTTTGGGCCTGATTTGGGTCTAATGATTGGCAGAAGGGGGCAAACACTGGATTCTCTTCAATATTTAGCGAACATTGTCGCAAACCGTAATTCTAGCAGCTACATTCGACTCGTGCTCGATGCGGAGAATTTCCGCGAGCGCCGTAGAAAGACATTGGAAGACTTGGCAGACCGCCTGGCGGGCCGAGTCATCCGGACACGTAAGGAAGTTGTCTTAGAGCCTATGTCGCCACAAGAACGTAAAGTGATCCATTTTAGTCTACAGGATCATCCTCAAGTGAAGACATATAGCAAAGGGGAAGAACCTAACCGACGTGTGGTCATTACGTTAAAGTAAAAGAATGAACAGGTGCAATGACTTTTGAGCTTCCAAGCTTAAGGAGTCATTGCTTTTTTCGTAATAAGAAGTCAAATGAATATATTAAATTAGAGGTGACAACTGTGCTTAGTGATACAATAGCAGCCATTTCAACAGCGGTAGGTGAGGCAGGGATTGCGGTAATACGCGTAAGTGGACCCACTGCTGTAACAGAAGTGGCACATATATTTAGAAGTAAAACACCTCTTAGTGATGCTCAGTCCCACACGGTTCATTATGGACATATTGTAAACCCTGAGAATGATGAGGTTGTTGAAGAAGTACTCGTTACGGTCATGCTTGCGCCACGTTCTTTTACGACAGAAGATGTAGTTGAAATCAGTACACATGGTGGGGTAATTTCAGTTAAAAGAGTGATGGATCTCCTTTTGATGCAGGACATTCGTTTAGCAGAACCAGGGGAATTTACGAAGCGGGCATTTTTGAATGGACGAATTGATTTGTCTCAGGCGGAGGCTGTAATTGATTTAATTCGCTCGAAATCAGATCGCGCATTCTCTATGGCGTTGAAGCAGGTAGAAGGTGCCTTATCTCAGCGTATTGAAGCTCTGCGTCATACGCTAGTGGAGACAATGGCTCATATTGAAGTGAATATTGATTATCCAGAGCATGATGTGGAATCGATGACTACTGCGTTTATCCAGGATAAATGTACAGAAGTGATGGAGGGCATTACCAAGCTCCTTAAGACAGCAGAGGAAGGTAAGATTCTACGTGAGGGCATTACGACGGCGATTGTTGGGCGTCCAAATGTAGGCAAGTCCTCACTGCTTAATCAGCTTGCACATGCTAACCGGGCAATTGTTACGGACATTCCAGGTACAACGCGAGATGTCATTGAGGAATTTGTAACGATCAACAACATACCTTTAAAGCTGTTAGATACTGCAGGTATTCGTGAAACGATGGATGTTGTAGAGAAAATAGGGGTAGAACGTTCAAAATCAGCAGTTGCCGAGGCCGACCTTATTCTTTTCGTTCTCAATGTGAATGAACCACTGCATGAGGATGAACTGGAATTAATGGAACAAATGCGTGGTAGACAATCTATTGTAATTATGAATAAAATGGACTTAGCTCCTGTTGTAGATCAGGATATCTTATTACGTTATTATAGTAATGATTTAATTGTACCGATGTCTGTAAAAGCACAAGAGGGTGTAGATGCACTGGAGCAGGCTATATCTAAGCTTTTCTTTAGTGGTCAAATTGAATCGGGCGACCTAACATATGTAAGTAATGTTCGCCATATTGCATTACTAAAGAAGGCTAGTCGTTCATTACAGGATGCATATGATGCGTCTGAGCAATCCATTCCAATTGATTTAATTCAGATTGATGTTCGTCTGGCTTGGGAGCAACTTGGAGAAATTATTGGTGATACCGCTGGAGATTCATTGTTAGATCAGATTTTCTCTCAGTTCTGCTTAGGTAAATAGGAATGTTAATTTATGAATGAATTTTTCTTCATCTATATAGATGGTGTGTGATTAACATCATTGGAACATAATACAGTCCCTCATCGGACTTTGGACAATATAAGGAGGTTTTAAGCTCATGAGTTATGATGGAGGCAACTATGATGTTATTGTGATCGGAGCTGGCCATGCGGGTTGTGAATCCGCCCTGGCTTCAGCGCGTATGGGTTGCCAGACGCTGATGATTACAATTAATTTGGATATGGTTGCTTTTATGCCATGTAATCCTTCCATTGGAGGACCAGCAAAGGGTCATGTCGTACGTGAAATTGATGCTTTGGGTGGCGAGATGGGACGTAATATTGATAGAACCTTTATTCAAATGCGGATGTTAAATACGGGTAAAGGGCCTGCTGTACATGCTTTGCGTGCACAAGCTGACAAATTTAGCTATCAACAAACAATGAAAGAGACCATGGAGCTGGAACCTAATTTGACTATGCGTCAGGGGATGGTTGAACAGCTGATCGTTGAGAATGGTGAATGTGTAGGGGTAATAACGAAGACAGGAACAGAATATCGAGCTAAATCAATTGTCCTGACTACAGGAACTTATCTTCGCGGTAAAGTTATTATGGGCGAACTGATGTACGAGAGTGGCCCAAATAATCAGCAGCCGTCTATTAAATTGGCTGAACATTTGCGTGAACTCGGCTTTGATTTAGTACGATTTAAAACAGGTACACCACCACGTGTGCATAAGTCAACCATCGATTTTTCTAAGACTGAAATACAGCCTGGTGATGATAAGCCTAAATTCTTCTCTTATGAAACTAAATCTTCAGATAATGAGCAGTTGCCTTGCTGGTTAACTTATACTTCACTACAAACACATGAAATTATAAGTAGTAATTTACACCGTGCACCGATGTTTTCAGGCAAAATAGAGGGTACAGGACCACGGTACTGTCCTTCTATAGAAGATAAAATTGTACGTTTTAGTGATAAACCAAAGCACCAGATTTTTCTGGAGCCAGAAGGCAAGAATACCTCAGAATATTACGTTCAAGGACTTTCTACGAGCATGCCTGAAGATGTGCAATTAGCTATGCTTCGTTCGATACCAGGTCTTGAAAAGGTAGAAATGATGCGCAATGGCTATGCTATCGAATATGATGCGATGGTTCCTACACAATTATGGCCTTCACTGGAAACCAAAAAAATGCCAGGTCTGTTCACAGCTGGTCAGATTAATGGTACTTCTGGTTATGAGGAAGCAGCAGGACAGGGTATAATTGCGGGAATTAATGCGGCTCGTAAAGCTCAAGGTAAAGAACCCGTCATTCTGGATCGTTCGCAAGGATATATTGGCGTGCTTATAGATGATTTGGTCACCAAAGGTACAAATGAGCCTTATCGTCTGCTTACTTCACGTGCTGAATACCGTCTATTGCTTCGCCATGATAATGCTGATTTGAGATTAACTCCAATAGGACATGAGATTGGACTGATTTCTGATGAGCGTTATGCTAGCTTCCTTGATAAGAAGGAAAAGGTGGAACGTGAAGTTGAGCGACTCTTTGCCGCTAAAGTTGGTCCATCACATGTGAATGAGATGCTTGAACGTATTGGTTCAGCAACGATTCAAGATGGAAGTAATCTGCTTGTTATTCTACGCCGTCCAGAAGTAAGTCATCATCATATTGAAGAAATTTCACCTTCCCCATATGACTTGACTGAGGAAATGAAGGAGCAGGTGGAAATTCAAATTAAGTATGCGGGTTATATAGAGAAACAACAAATGCATGTCGAGCGCCTGAAAAAGATGGAGAAGAAGAAAATACCAGATACCATTGATTATAGCGATGTTCAAGGTATTGCTATTGAGGCTCGTCAGAAGCTTACGAACATCCGACCGATATCTATCGGTCAAGCCTCCCGTATTTCTGGTGTTACCCCAGCGGACATTTCTATTTTATTAGTTTATCTGGAGCATTATAACCGGGTAACTGCGGCAAGAGGGTAGCTTATGGACTTCGTACAGGATCAATTTGTTACGCGTTTGCAGGAGCAGGGGATTAAGCTCAGTTCAGAACAACTAGATCAGTTCGAGACTTATTATCGGGAACTGGTAGCATGGAATGAAAAGATGAATCTTACGGGGATTACGGAGCGGGAACAGGTTTATACCAAGCATTTTTACGATTCGATATCTTTGGCCTTTTATATGGACATGAATCAAGTCAAACGAATGGCTGATATTGGGTCCGGTGCTGGATTTCCCGGCATACCGCTTAAGATATGCTTTCCACATTTAAAACTTACGATTATTGATTCATTGAACAAACGAATCTCATTCCTTCAGCATGTGGTGAATGAAACAAAACTATTAGAGGTTGAGCTCTTACACGGCCGCGCAGAGGACTGGGCTCGAAAAGTAGGGCACCGTGATCAATATGATTTAGTAACAGCACGAGCTGTAGCCAAACTTGCCGTACTGAATGAATTTTGTCTTCCTTTTGTAAAAGTGAGTGGAACATTTGCTGCTATGAAAGGTAGCGATCCTGCTACTGAGATTCGCGAGGCTTCCCGAAGCTTAAAGGAATTAAAGGGGAAGGTTGCAAGTGTAGAGAAATTCGTGTTACCAATAGAAGAATCAGATCGACATTTGGTAATGATTCATAAAACCTTTGCAACGCCAGCAAAATATCCACGCAAAGCAGGAACAGCTTTAAAATCACCTATTATATAACTGTAGAAAGTATACGTTCGTTCAAAAAGGAATGTTTCACGTGAAACATTCCTTTTTGTTATGAAAAAACTTTATGAGCAGGAGAAAATGATCCAATTAGAGAATAGGATTATATGAGATAAAGTGGTAGAATAGAGTAGATTATGTACCTCGTCAAAATGAATGGTAATGACTTGAATTACTATCAGTTGAAAACCGGATTACGTATGATTTTAATAGAGTACAGGGAAATTAAAGAGAGCCATTTTTCCGTGTTCTTCAAAGGCGCCAATCCGGTGCTATTACGAAATTAGGTGGTAATATACCGAATGAAAGAACAATTTTCTAAATTGTTTGGGTTGACGGAACGCAGCAACGGGGATGAAGTGAAACAAATTCCGGTTGAGGATATTGTAACAAGTCCTTACCAACCTAGAACCCTGTTTGATGAAGACAAAATTGATGAACTCTGCCAAACGATTAAGACTCACGGAGTGATTCAACCCATTGTTGTTCGTATCCGCAATTCCAAATACGAAATTATTGCTGGAGAACGCCGTTGGCGTGCAGTTACGAAGCTGGGAATGGAGACAATCCCGGGAATCGTGCGTGAATTTAATGATTCACAAGCTGCGTCTATTGCACTCATTGAGAACTTACAGCGTGAGGGATTAACTTCTATTGAAGAGGCTGTAGCTTATCAAAAGCTGATTGATCTGCATCAGTTAACACAGGAAAGTCTTGCGCAGCGTCTTGGTAAAAGCCAATCCACAATCGCGAATAAGATCCGTCTGCTGCACTTGCCCGAAGAGGTCAAACTAGCATTGATGGAACGGAAAATTACGGAACGCCATGCACGTGCACTTCTTTCACTTGATACAGAAGAACTTCGGATAAAGGTCCTCGGCGAAATTATTGCTAAGGAATTAAATGTTAAACAAACTGAAGCTCGAATCGCATTTTATAAAGAATCTTCTAAGATTAAAAAGTCTAAACGTGTTTCCTACACCAAAGATGTCAGACTTGCTCTAAATACGATCCGCCAATCCATTGATATGGTGTCTGGTTCGGGGATGGCTATTAATACGACTGAAAATGATCATGAGGATCATTATGAGATCGTTATTCGTATTCCGAAACGTTAATGATGATTCATTGAATTAAACGGATAATATAGATTCATTTCATGGAGTGAGGCGGCTCAATTGGCCGCTTTTTTCAGGCGCAAATGGCTTATTAGTCTGTTGATAGCTGTGTAACATCATCCAGCGACATAGTTCATACACATTGAGGTGAAAAGAGTGTCTAAAATCATTGCCATTGCAAATCAAAAGGGCGGGGTAGGTAAAACTACAACCTCCGTCAACCTGGGTGCCGGTATGGCTTCGCTTGGTAAAAGGGTGTTACTTGTGGATATTGACCCGCAAGGCAATACAACGAGTGGCGTTGGTGTAAACAAAGCAGATGTAGCCAACTGTATTTACGATATCATTATTAATGAAGTTCATCCAAAAGAAGCTATTGTGGAAACACAAGTTGAAGGACTACACATTATTCCGGCAACGATTCAACTAGCAGGGGCGGAAATTGAGCTTGTTCCAACGATATCCAGAGAACTAAGACTTAAAAAGGCACTTCAACTGGTAAAGGCAAATTATGATTACATTCTAATTGATTGCCCTCCTTCCTTGGGCATATTAACGATTAATTCATTGACTGCAGCAGATTCGGTGATTATTCCCATTCAATGTGAATATTACGCGCTGGAAGGTTTAAGCCAGCTTCTCAATACAGTAAGACTTGTTCAGAAGCATTTGAACACTTCTCTCAAAATTGAAGGTGTACTACTGACAATGCTAGATGCTCGTACGAACTTAGGTATTCAGGTCATTGAAGAGGTTAAGAAGTATTTTCAAGAAAAGGTATATCGTACGATTATTCCACGTAATGTGCGCCTTAGTGAAGCTCCTTCACATGGACAGTCTATTATTACGTATGATCCACGCTCCAAGGGAGCAGAAGTTTACTTAGAGTTGGCAAAGGAAGTGATTTCGTATGAATAAAAGATTGGGTAAAGGGCTTGATGCGCTTATTCCGTCGCTTTCTATTCATGATGATGACAAAATCGTTGAAATTCCACTCAGCCAGCTACGTGCTAACCCTTATCAGCCACGTAAAGAGTTTAAGGAAGAAGCTATTCATGAGCTAGCGGAATCTATCCGCCAACATGGAGTTATCCAACCGATTATTGTACGAAGCGTGTTAAAAGGGTATGAGATTATTGCTGGGGAACGAAGGTTCCGTGCATCACAACACTGTGGGAAAGCTACAATTCCTGCTGTAGTACGTAGTTTTAGCGATCAGCAGGTTATGGAGATTGCTCTTATTGAGAATCTGCAACGAGAAAACCTCAACACGCTTGAAATTGCAGTTGCATATCAGGGTTTAATGGATCAGTACTCACTTACCCAAGAGGAACTTTCTTTAAAGGTAGGCAAGTCACGATCACATATTGCTAACTTCCTAAGATTGCTATCTTTACCAGATGAAGTTAAAGAACATGTTTCACGTGGAACATTATCCATGGGTCATGCTCGTGCTATTGTGGGTCTCAAAGATGTTGCATTAATAAAACAACTGGCTAAGCAATCCGTTGAGAATGAGTGGAGTGTCAGAGATTTAGAAGAAGCTGTGAAGAATCTAGATCGCAAGCCTGCTGATAAAAATAAAGTCAAAGTTAAAAAACGCGATCCTTATATCGACCATGTAGAAGAATCGTTACGTGATCGTTTCAGAACAACAGTGAAAATTAAACCTAATAAAGAAAAAGGTAAAATAGAGTTAAATTATTACAGCAAAGAGGATCTTGAACGATTACTTGAGCTGCTACAATAAAAACAGTTGGAGTGACATATCTGATGACCTCGTCAAATGGAGGGGAAGGAAATGTCTTCTCTTTCTAATGCGGGGGTTGGTCTAATGTCATCATTTATATACCTTGATCATGCTGCGACATCATGGCCAAAACCTGTGGCTGTACAAGAAGCTATGATGAAGTCTCTGGAAGAGGCAGCTGCAAATCCTGGTCGTGGAAGCCATTCCATGGCAGTTGAGGCAAGTAGAGTATTATTCAAAACTCGGATGATATTAGCACAGCTATTCAGAGTGAGTAATCCGAATGATATTGTCTTTACATCCAATACAACGATGGCGCTCAATCTAGCTATCAAGGGTATACTGAAAACGGGTGATTATGTTATTGCTACTATGGTAGAGCATAATTCTGTGCGAAGACCGTTAGAATATTTAAAACGCACACTAGGTATACATGTTAAATATATCGACGTTAATGCACAGGGTGAATTAAATATGGACGATTATAAAATAGCTCTTATGGCGCATCGTCCAAAATTAGTTGTGTGTAACCATAGTTCCAATTTACTCGGTAGTATATTGCCCGCATCAGAGATTGGAAGATTAGCGCATCAATATGGTGCATATTTTCTTTTGGATGCAGCACAAACTGCTGGTTGCATTGATCTAGATGTTTCTGCAATGAATGTGGATCTGCTTGCTTTTCCAGGTCATAAAGGGTTGCTTGGTCCTCAGGGGACGGGCGGTCTTTATATTGCGCCAGAACTGGATCTGGAGCCTTTGCTTCACGGGGGGACAGGGAGTCAGTCAGAAGAGCGGGAACAACCCATCGTGCGCCCAGATCGGTATGAGGCAGGTACGCCTAACACAGTGGGGATAGCCGGGTTACAAGCTGGAGTGCAAAGGGTATTGGAACTGACACCGGCAGTCATTTATGAGCGGGAATGGCGCATGACGCAACTGCTTATGGAGGGATTGAACGATGTTGAAGGTTTGAGGTTGCTGGGGCCTCATCGAGGTAACCCTCGAACCGGTATCGTGTCTTTTGTTGTGAATGATCAAGATTCGAGTCAAATTGCATTTAAGTTGGATAGGGAATATGACATTGCTGTCCGAGCGGGTCTTCATTGCACTCCGCTTGCACATGAAGCCATGAATACACTTCACACTGGGGCGGTTCGCGCAAGTGTGGGTGTGGATACAACCGAGAAAGATATAGCTGCAATGGTTAAGGCAATGCATGAAATATGTCCACACAAGATGTAAGCAAAGATTTTTTTGGAGAAAGTAGATATCCGTCGTTTGTCGTATTGTATAAGACCTATTCAAGGAAAAGGAATGAACAGCAATGTCCGACTTAAATGGTTTATTGATGGAACAACTGCAATGGATTATCGGCGGAATTGCGCTTCTTCTGATCATTTTGATTATCGTCGTAATTAACCAAGGATCGAAACTCAAGAAGATGCGCAAAAAGTATGATTTGATGATGGCGGGTAGCGGTGTTGAAAATCTAGAGACACTCCTAATTGATTTGAAAGTTCAACTGGATAGTGTGGAGGATGAGCAACAACAGCAGCGTAGCACGTTAGAAACAATCGTCGATAAGCTTCAACATATGAAAGGCAAAGTGGGCATTAAACGCTATAATGCTTTTAGTGAACGTGGAAGTGATTTGAGTTTCTCCATAGCTATTGTGGATGATCAGCGCAATGGTGTCGTTATTAGCGCAATATATAATCGCGATAGTTCGTACGTATATGCTAAGCCGCTGGAGGAAGGGCAATCTTCATATGCACTATCCCCCGAGGAAAGTGAAGCCATTAATCTAGCCTTGCAAAAATAGAGTTGCGAGCTTTCCACTCTTTAATCGCTGAGTGAAGGCTGTGTGCAATAATATCTGACAGCCGCACGACTAGACTAAGTCGTGTGTTCTGTAATACGAAATACTCCATAAAGCCGCCGACATTAACGATACCAGTCAAATGGATATCGCCAACCGGCGGCAGTTCTTTATGTACACCTGCGCCCGGTCTTAGGGGGCCATCTGCTACTTGAATACAACCGACACTTGAGGATTGACCAAGGCATGCATCAATACCGATAACGAAGGGGTTCTCATATTGGGCGTATATACTGGTTAAAGTTTCCTGTAAATTAACAGCATGTACGGGATCTTCAAGGGTGCCATATAGACGAAACCAGGGATTATTGAAACGTGATAGGGAAGTTCCGACTAGTGGGCCAAGACAGTCGCCAGTAGAGCGGTCAGTTCCCACGCAAACAACAATAACCTGTTGTTTCTCACCTGCTTTTGATAGATGGAACAAAAGACGATGAATGATAGCCGAATGGATTTCAGGGTCAGTATGTGGTATTTTTAAGCATGAGAGTTCCTTTACAGGGGTAGCAAGAGGCTGTAGATTCATAAAATCTCCCTTTCTGTATCTGTATAAATTAGTAGTAACTAGTATATGGATGTAGAAATGTTTTTATACTCGGTGAGATACAATCAGGACCAATGACGGATAACCTAGAGACCTGAGACATATACATCGGGTTATTTGGTGCAAAAGTGGACAGATATTTATCGGCAGAGGGGGAATGTGGGAATGGATTCATGGATGCTAATCGCCTTTGATTCAACACAGCAGGCGCTCCGAGCGGAAATGTTGCTGGAGTATGCAGACATAGATATTGATCTATGCCCCACACCTAAGGACATTACAGCGGGATGTGCACTTTCCATACAATTCCCACCGGATGATATGCTACAAGTGAAGGAAATTATTACACAGCAGCATGTAGAGATCAGGGGAATCTACTATAAGGACAACTTAGAGAAATATAGAAACATCATGGGATAGGAGGTAGAAAACTTTTGAACCATGTATTTGAAGTGGAATCTACACAGGCGGCCGTTGAGGAGGCGCTTAAGTTTAAGGATCGTTTATGGAACTGGGTAACCAATGTTGATATGTGGACGGATGTCTTGTTCTCTGGTATACGAATCATCGCTATTTTTATCATCACCAGAATTATTATTAAAGTTGTATCGAAGATTATTGACCGTTCCTTGACCCGTCAGGATCATACAAGAATCAACATGAACCCTCGTCGATTCGTCACTGTAGGAGAACTGATGAAGAATGTGACCTCGGTAACTTGTAATTTTGTGATGGTCCTCATTGTATTATCAGAATTCCATTTTAACTTAGGGCCGTTACTTGCAGGAGCGGGCGTACTTGGATTAGCTATTGGTTTTGGCGCGCAAAGTTTAGTGAAAGATGTAATTACGGGTTTCTTCATTATATTAGAGGATCAATTTGCTGTAGGTGATGTTATACAGACGGGAACCTATAAGGGAACGGTTGAGATGATTGGACTGCGAACAACACGCATGATTACACCAACGGGAGAAGTCCATATTATTCCTAATGGTATGATTGCTAGTGTAACTAACTATTCATTATCTAACTCCCTTGCTATTGTAGATGTTCCATTGAAGAACGAACGAAACCTGGAGTCTACAATTGAGCTCATCAAACGAGCACTGGCTGATATTCGGGAGCATGATGTTAACATGATTGCTGTGCCGGACGTACTTGGGATCCAATCTCTCAGTACCAGTGAATTCGTAATCAGGGTTGTAGCAGAGTGTCTTCCTAATACGAAGTCTGAGGTGGAACGTCAAATTCAAGCCAATGTGAAGAAGGCGCTTGAGTATGATGAGATGATAAGCCAGGCTGAAGCCGAAACAGCAGCAGCCGTAGCCGTAGAGGATGAAGAGCAAGAGAAGGGGGAAGGTTGAGATGGAGCGGAAAGTATTTCAGTTAGGCGATGTCGTGCAGATGAAAAAATCACATCCCTGTGGAAGCAATGAAATGGAAATCATTCGTATGGGTATGGACATCAGAATAAAATGTGTAGGGTGTCAGCACAGCGTACTCATCCCCCGTGCAAAATTCGAAAAGAACATGAAGAAAGTGCTACGATCGAATGCGATAGACGAAGCTCAACAGGAAACTTTATAGGTTCCAAAGTGAACGGATCTGCTTGCACGAAGGTAAATAATATGGTACAATCATTCATGCTGCGGAAAGGTACCCAAGAGGTCTAAGGGGGCTGACTCGAAATCAGTTAGGCGCTTCACGCGTGCGTGGGTTCGACTCCCACTCTTTCCGCCATTCTCAATCTTATAACTTAAACCATCCTGCACATGTTGCTACGGATGGTTTTTTTGTATGCGAATTTTGGAGGATATTAAATATAAACCAAAAGAGGACCCTAAAGGGTCCCCTAAGTGGTAGGACGGTGCTGAATGATTGGAAAATCATCAAGTATCTACACAAACGTTGGTTAAGCTGTTAGCAATCAAATTGCTCAAGATAGGTGTCTTTAGCACTTCACTCCGCTTCCCTAATGTGTTGATTCAGACTTCCTGTGATATGTTACGCAGACAACGTCCAACGGAACCACACCTCTCTCAATACACCGTCCTGATTGTATTATGCGCAAGTTTTAGACCTTTATACTTTGATCGAGCAATTTAGTGAACTCTTGCCTTTTCTTTCTTTTTCCACTTTCGATTTTTATTAGTGGTCTCAGGAAAGGTATCGCCTTTTTCTAAACGAATTTTCTGTGGGTTGTTTACTTCAGTGTGAAAGCTTGCTTCACCAACCTCCATATATATACCGGGATTTGGAGCTTTGTCGCCTGGTTCATATTCGGTTTGTTCACCCATGACTTATCGCCTCCTAAGGGATTTTAAATGGACTACCTTTATAGTGTGTACCTGATGCAAAGATTCATGTGTGTTGTAATGTCCCAAATGAACTTGCATTCGTTTGTTAATTTTGATATATTAATATGGTGCGAGTTTAGACTCGTTCCTTGCTCCCGAACAAATTTGGGGGCCAAAGTCCATGAGGAGGTGAAAGATATGCGCAAATATGAAGTGATGTACATTATTCGTCCAGACATTGAACAAGAAGCTGTTCAAGCTACAGTCGAAAAATTCCAAGGCATCATCTCCAACGGTGGAGAAATCACAAAGCATGACGTGATGGGTAAACGCCGCCTTGCGTATGAGATCAACAAATTCCGTGACGGTACTTTTGTTTTGGTTAACTTCAATGGTACACCTGAAGTTTTAACTGAGCTTGAGCGTCTCATGAAAATTTCTGACGAAGTAATTCGTTATCTCATTACGCTTGACGTTGCTTAATACCATTTCACATGGTGCCAGTGATGAATTCGTTGTAAGGAGGGGATTAGATTGTTGAACCGTGTTATTTTGATCGGCCGGTTAACCAAGGACCAGAGCTCCGTTATACTCCCGCAGGGGTTGCAGTAACGCAGTTCACGCTCGCTGTGGATCGTCCGTTTACGACGCAAGGCGGAGAGCGGGAAGCTGATTTTATTCCGGTAGTGACTTGGAGACAACTTGCTGAGACCTGCGCAAACTATTTGCGTAAAGGCCGTCTAACGGCTGTTGAAGGTCGCATTCAGGTTCGAAATTATGAGAATAATGAAGGTAAACGTGTATACGTGACTGAAGTTATTGCTGATAATGTACGATTTCTGGAGTCGAACCGCGAAAGCGGTAGCGGCAATGGTGTAAACCAGTCTCAGGCTACGCGTGAAGAACCTTCATTCGGAGGTAATGGACGCGAGAAAAATTATTCGCGGAACAATTCAAATCAGGATCCTTTTTCTGATGACGGAAAACCGATTGATATTTCGGATGATGATTTGCCATTTTAAGAAGGAAAGGACTGAACTAGCATGGCTTTTAAACCAAGAGAAGGCGGAGACAACGACAAAAGACCGGCACGCCGTGGCGGACGTAACAAGCGTCGTAAAGTATGTTTCTTCACCGTTAACAAAATTACTCACATTGACTATAAAGATATCGATTTGCTGAAGAAATTCATCAGCGAACGTGGTAAAATTTTGCCGCGCCGTGTAACAGGCACAAGTGCAAAATACCAACGTGCTTTGACAATCGCTATCAAGCGCTCACGTCAAATCGCATTGCTGCCTTACACTACGGAATAGTCCGTAAGGTAAAGCAGAGAAGGCCAGTATTCAGGGTGACCCTGAATACTGGCTTTTTTGTATATAGAAATTTCCCGGGCAATTTAGCAAGCAGGAAAGTAATGGCCACTCCGATAGATATACTATGTGAATAAACGTTGTTTAAGACAAGCGGCAGCCTACGTTGTATCATGAATCAATGTAATGATAATTATAGGTTGTAAAAGCTTATTTTCATTCAAAAAAGTATTATATATTCGTTTCAGCAGTAAGATAGTACAGCTTAATGGTTAATCAAGTGATACTTACGAATATGGTATGATTCATAATTCTTATAACTACGAAAATATAGCGTATTTAGCAGGCGAACGTCCACTGCACACACTACAGTATCAAAATTAAACCGCAGAGTAGCGAAATAAGTATAAAATTTTAACAAAAGCTTTTACAACGGGAATGATTGATATTGTACGAGATAAGAAATTATTTATCTAAAATGAACATATTAGGATGAGCTAAATGGTAGCTATGGAATACAATTTTTATAAGAATACTGCAAACAACTCATATATATTGAGGGATATAACATCTGTATGAGTTATAAAAAATTAATATTTAGTTCTTTTGAAGGCTAATGAAAAGCTAAACTGTCTATTCTATAGAAACAAAATTCTCATTTGTATAATAGGAGAATACTTTTATGTATGGTGCAAGGACTGTAAATACGAAAAAGTACGAATGTCACAAGTTAGTAAAATATGTATGTTTACTTTAAAAATAAGTAGAATATAATTAGAAAAAACCTCAGTGAATTGCGTATAAATACTCCTTTCGTATTCTATAAGAAATATATCTGAAAATTGGTTAGTGTTATAACAACCTCCATGTAATAATACATAACATATAAATTGCTATATTATTAATGTAAGCGTTTTAATCTTTTATTTTATTTATACTCAGCGAAAATGGAATTAAATAAAAAATATTTTAACATTAAAAAATCTTTGAAACCTCTCTCTCTTTTTATTAAAAACCCTTTGATAGCGCACAATTCTGAACATTAAAAAAAATAATGTTAGTATATGCAAAAAAAATATTGACGTGATATAAATTTACACGTATTATTTACATTAAATTTACGAAGGAATTTTTAACCATTTTATATTGTGTTTTGTACGGTTTCAAATTGACCGATGGTCATTTACAGCATTAATGCTTTATTGCGGTATTACAAGCATGTGCTAATGGCTTCACTTAACTACTGGATATATTATTTAATTAATATATTGTTGTACCTTGCTACTGCCGTTTGTTTTTGGATATGAAAGGTAGATACCAAGAGGGGGAGCTTCAACACAACGTAAGGCGGGGGTTATAAGCATACAGAGTGCTAGGAAGCTACGCAAATCACATTGCTTGTCCAGATAAGCATGGATAATAAAAAGGAGGAATATGGTAAATGGCAAATAAGAAAAAGTGGTTCTCATTACTAGTCTCATTATCCGTTGTCAGTGCATTATTCGCAGGTTGTGGTACAGATGAAAAAACAGCTACACCTAATGATGAAGGTAAAACAGAGGTAACAACTCCTGCTGAAGGAGACAAAAATACAGATGCTCCTAAAGACGGAGGTACACTAACTTACGGTTCTTTCACTGATATCGTAAGCGTTAACCCGTTGTTCGTGCAAGATACTGGATCTGGTGATGCTGAGCAGTTCATTTATGCTAAATTGTTTGACATCGATCGTACAGGAAAAGTTGCAGTTGAACCTTGGTCTCTAGCAGCAGAGCCAATGACGATTTCTGAGAATGGTCTTGAGTATACAGTTAAATTGAAAGACGGTATTAAGTGGAGTGACGGACAGCCGATTACTGCAGATGACGTCGTATTTACGTTTGATACGATCCGTAATCCTAAAGCCGCTTCACCTGGTATCACTGGCTTTGATAAAGTAACGAAGATTGAAAAGGTAGACGATAAAACGGTTAAAATTACGTTGAAAGAAATCTATGCTCCTTTCCAATACATCATTGCTTCTGAAATTGTTCCACAACACATATTGAAAGATGTAAAACTTGAAGAGCTTCAAAAGAACGTATACGGTACTGATCCTGCCAAGACCGTTACTAGTGGTCCTTGGAAATGGACAGAATGGAAACAAAATCAGTACTTAACATTTGAAGCAGACCCTAACTATTGGGGACAAAAACCTCATATCCAAAAAATTGTCTATAAAATTTATGCTGATCAAAATACAGAAGTTCAAGCTCTAATTAAGGGTGACGTGGATCTATTAGGTGGTATTCCAGTAACTCAAGTAGATGCTGTTAAAGGTAAGAAGGATCTTACGGTTATCTCGAAGCCAGGTCCACAATATGAATACGTTGGTTTTAACTTTAAACCTGAGAATTTTAAAGATAAATTTGTTCCTTGGACAGGTCAAAAGACAAGACAAGCGGTTGCATACGCACTTAACCGTCAAGGCATGGTTGATAACGTGCTTAAAGGTGTTGGTACGTTGATGAATGCTCCATTCTTACCAGGTTCATGGGCTGATCCAGGTGACGCTGCTGTCAACTATAGTTTTGATCCTGAGAAAGCAAAAGCTCTACTCGCTGAAGATGGATGGAAAGCTGGTAAAGATGGTATCTTGACTAAAGATGGACATCGTTTCAGCTTCGAACTTCAATACAACGCTGGTAACAGCCGTCGTGAGCAAGTAGCAGTAGTTATTCAACAGAACCTTAAAGATGTAGGTATCGAAGTAACACCAAAAGCAATCGACTTTGCTGCTTGGGTTGATCAAAACCTGACGCCTGGTAAATATGAATCAATCTTAATGGGTTGGTCTCTAAATAATCCGGATCCGGACGGAGAATCTACATTTGGTTCTAAATTCTTCCCACCAAATGGTCAAAACCAAGGTTTCTATAAGAATGAAAAATTGGATGCATTGTGGCAAAAAGGTACTTCTGTCGTAGATCAAACGAAACGTGCTGAAGTATACAAAGAAATCGGTAAAGAAATCTCGACTGATCTTCCATACGTATTTATGTATCAATACGGTACACCTATTGCAATGAGCAATAAGCTGAAATTTGCTGAAGCAGATGCTCCTGAATCTTCGTTGGCTTACGGATATTTATTCCATGTTATTAACTGGTCAATAGACGAAAAATAATAGACAAAAAAGGCAGCATATAACGGTGCTGAGGGGATGTATCTTTCCCCTCTCCCTTTTTTGCTTTTATAGGATGTTATGTAACACGGCATCCAGCCCGAAAATCTCTAGGAGGATCTAAAATGACAGAATATCTCATCCGCCGCTTTTTGCAATCCGTGCTGGTGCTTTTTTTGATTTCACTGGTTGCGTTTGGCCTTATTCATGCGGCTCCTGGCGGTCCTACTCAGATGATGATGGCCCCTGGTATTTCGCCAGAAACAGCAAAAATACAGGCTCATAATATGGGGCTAGATAAGCCGCTCCCAGCCCAATATGGAATATGGCTTACGAATATGCTTAAGGGTGATCTAGGTCATACATTTAAGAACAATAAGCCTGTTGGTGATGTTCTTTGGCCAACAGTTGGTAACACCATTAAATTGATGTCTTTTGCATGGGTTATCTCATTGTTGATTGCAATCCCGTGGGGAATTTATAACAGTACTCGCGAATATGGACTATCAGATCAGACCGCATCATTCGTATCGTATGTTGGTTTTGCCATGCCAGCCTTCTGGTTCGGTATTATATTACAGGTATTTTTCTCTTTGAAATTGGACTGGTTACCCTTATCTGACATGTATGACATGGATAAACAAGGTAACTTTCTGAACCTGTTGTTTCACTTAATTTTACCTTGTTCGGTATTAGTTTTGGGAATGCTGGCTGCTTATACTAAATATGCACGTTCAAGTATGCTTGAAGTGCTAGAACAAGATTATATTCGTACTGCCCGTGCTAAAGGCGTACCGGAACGCAAGGTTATTTTCCGTCATGCCCTTCGTAATGCTCTTATTCCGGTAATTACAATTATTGGTATGGACTTGCCTATTCTTGTTGGAGGTGCCACTCTTACTGAGAGCGTATTCAACTGGCCTGGAATGGGGCGGTTGTTCGTAGATATGGCTCGTCAACGTGAATACTCCGTACTGATGGCAATTACACTCATAACTGCAGTTGTAGTTGTTGCAGGCAACCTGATTGCGGATATTTTATACAAAATTGTTGACCCACGTGTAAAACTTGGTGGTAAGGGAGGGAGATCAGCATGAGTAATACAAATATGCCAACGGCTCCTAATGCTGAGCCGGCCAAGTATCCAAATTCAGAAAATACATCGCTTCCTCCAGCTACGAAAACAAAAGGTCCGTGGATGGTTCTATGGAGTAAATTTTCTCGCAATCCATATGCAATGACCGGGCTTGTAGTATTGCTTATTTTTATAATCGGATCCTTATCGGCTAAATTAATCACACCATTTGACCCAGCTCATGTAGATCTCATGATCACGAACCTCAAGCCCGGTACAGATGGTCACGTTTTGGGTACAGATGAGGTTGGTCGGGATATTTTTGCAAGATTGCTTTATAGCGGCCAGGTCTCACTACTCATTGGTTTCTCCGTAGCTGCGATATCCGTTATCATTGGATCCTTGGTTGGAGCTATTTCTGGCTTCTTCGGTGGATGGATAGATACCATCTTTATGCGTTTTGTAGACGTAATGTCTTCTATTCCAACTCTGTTTTTAAACATTTTGGTTATGGCTATTTTTGGAACCAAAATTAGTTATATGATTTTAATGCTGGCCTTTACAAGTTGGATGAGTGTTGCAAGACTTGTTCGAGGTACCTACCTGCAGCTTCGAGAGATGCAGTATGTAGAAGCTGCAAAAGCAATTGGGGTTTCAAAAACAGGTATAATTTTCAGACATTTACTTCGTAACGCGACCTTCCCCATTATAGTAAATGCCACACTAATGGTGGGTGGAGCAATATTGGCTGAATCAGGTCTATCATATCTGGGACTCGGTATTCAGGCACCAGCTACAAGCTGGGGGCTCATGTTAAGTAACTCTCAAGAATTTATGCTAATTGATCCTATGCAAGCTGTGTACCCAGGCTTATGTATTTTTATAGTGGTGCTTGCAGTTAACTTTATTGGCGATGGTATCCGTGACGCAATGGATCCAAGACAAAAACAGATGAAGTCCCGTAGGAGGCTCGACAAATGGCGCAAAAACTACTCGAAGTCCGAAATCTAACGACGGGATTTATGACAGAGAAGGGTTTCGTCAAAGCGACGGACCGGATCTCTATAAATATTGAAAAAGGGCAAACGCTTTGTCTGGTTGGTGAATCAGGAAGTGGTAAGAGTGTTACCTCATTATCCATTATGCGTTTGATTGATTATGCAGGAGGCACCATACTGGACGGAAAGATTGAGTTCAAGGGTGACGATCTAGCTGCAAAAAAACAAGATCAAATGAAGAATATTCGCGGTAACAAAATTGCGATGATCTTCCAGGATCCGATGTCTGCGCTGAATCCGGTATTTACTGTAGGGGAGCAGATTGCAGAAAGCCTACGTCTTCACCAGAATAAAAGTGGTGATGAGGCATGGAAAGAAGCGATCGATCTACTGAAGCTCGTAGGTATTCCGGCAGCAGAGATGAGAGCGAAACAGTACCCACATGAAATGTCGGGTGGTATGTGTCAACGCGTCGTTATTGCAATTGCCTTGGCATGTAAACCAGAGCTGCTCATCGCAGACGAACCAACTACGGCGCTGGACGTAACAATTCAGGCTCAAATTCTAGAGCTATTGATGCGTTTGAAGGAAGAACTAGGCATGGCTATCCTCCTAATTACGCATGACATGGGTGTTGCTGCAGAAGTAGCTGATCATATTGCCGTTATGTATGCGGGTGCGATCGTGGAGCAAGGCACAGTAGAAGAAATTTTTACAAATCCATCTCATCCATATACCATAGGGCTACTCAAATCCATTCCAGGGTTTGAAGGAGGATCAAGCGAAAAAGAATTGTATACCATTAAAGGTACAATTCCTGGTCTTGGTAACCTACCTCAAGGATGTCGATTTAACCCGCGCTGTCCACATGTTATGGATAAATGCCGTCAGGTGGAACCAGGCGATTTCAAGATTGGGAATGAACATACTACAAAATGCTGGTTGTTTGAAGATAAGCCGGAGGTTACAGTAAGCGGAGGAACAGGGGGAAATACAAATGTCTAAAAACTTAATTGAAGTTGAACATATTAAAAAGTATTTCCCAATTCATAAAGGCTTGCTTAATCGAGTTGTCGGCAACGTAAAAGCTGTTGATGATGTATCTATTTCCATCCGTGAGGGTGAAACGTTTGGTCTAGTAGGTGAGTCTGGCTGTGGTAAATCTACACTAGGCCGAGTTATTCTAAGACTGCAAAGTGCCACTGGAGGCGCGGTTAAGTTTAATGGTCGAGATATTCATTCTATGAATTCCAGAGAGCTTAATAAGATCCGGGAAGAAATGCAAATTATCTTCCAAGATCCATTTGGCTCGCTGAATCCACGTTTTCTTGTTAAAGATATTATTGGTGAACCTTTAAAAGTTCATACTAAACAGTCTGCTCAAGAAATTGATAAACGTGTAGTTGAACTAATGGAGCTTGTAGGTTTGGATGCCACACGTCGCAATCGTTATCCACATGAGTTCTCAGGTGGACAACGCCAGCGTATCGGTATTGCTCGTGCGATTGCACTGAATCCAAAATTTATTGTAGCCGATGAAGCGGTATCAGCACTAGACGTATCTGTACAATCCCAGGTTATTAACTTGCTGATGAAGCTACAGAAGGAAATGGGTCTGACGTTCCTGTTTATCGCCCACGGACTTAATGTAGTGCGTCATATTTCTGATCGTGTAGGGGTTATGTACTTAGGCAAAATGGCTGAGGTAGGTGAGACTGAAGCATTGTATGCAAGTCCGCTACACCCTTACACAGCGGCATTATTGTCCGCTATTCCAGAACCAACTCCAAATCGTAAGAAGAAACGTATTGTACTTCAAGGTGACGTGCCTTCACCGGCTAATCCTCCTTCTGGCTGTCGTTTTCATCCGCGCTGTCCTTTTGCTCAGGCGAAATGCAGTCAGGTTGAACCGTTGCTGGAAGAAATTCTTCCAGGACGTCAAGTTGCTTGCCACTTCCCTCTAGGAGTGGAAGGCGGTTCAGATCTTGCCAGCATTGGCAGATAATTAATCTTAATGCATGATTTTTAAAGATCAGGTAATCCATAAGCTCGAGCTGGATTGGGGTCCGCCTGAGTGAGAAGTCATAAGGAAACAACAGCCTTATCCATCGAGGATAGGGCTGTTTTGTTATGACATAATTATATTTGCTAGGATAGGGTTAAACCGGAATAGGGTATTCTATAATAGATAACGGATGGTATAAGGTTTTAGGGTAGGAGTGCTAACTTGACGGTCATTTTTTAAGCTGGTATCCTCCCAATATAATCTTTTACATATCATTCGAAGATTGACCCTTGAAGGGAGGACTATTCTTGGCTAAAAATTTAAAGCTATCACTTCTTATTTTTGCTATCGGTGTTTTTATGGCCGCACTAGATAATGGTATTATTACTTCTTCACTGACGACGTTAATTTATTCATTTGGCGTATCGCAACATGGGGTGCATGGACAATAACACTGTACACGTTGGGGCTAGCTATCAGCGTTCCTATTGTGGGTAAGATGTCTGATCGATATGGGCGTAAGCTTTTATTCATCATAGAGGTTATTTTATTCGGCACAGGTTCGTTGTTAGTGGCTTTAAGTCCGAATTTCACGTTCTTTCTTATTGCAAGGTTAGTGCAGGCACTCGGAGGCGGGGGTATATTCATTATTGCTAGCTCCTATGTTCTCTCAACCTTTCCAAGAGAAAGACACGGGAGAGCATTGGGTATGCTCGGAGGGATGAATGGAATCGCGTCCGTACTCGGACCGAATATCGGATCGTTCATTCTAGGAGTGACTGGGAATTGGCATTGGCTCTTTCTAATTAACGTCCCCATTGCAATCTTGCTCCTGATATTTGGTGTGAGATTCATTCATGAGGAACAGGAGCATACGAAGTCCAAAATGGACTGGAGCGGGATTACCGTACTGGTGCTTGGTGTGCTAAGTTTGATGTATAGTTTCACCAACCTGAACGGAGTAAATCTACTCGACAGCTTACTTTCACCTAAATTTTATGGTTTCTTTATCGCAGCGTTGGCGCTATTGGTACTGTTTTACTTTATGGAAAAAAGATTACAGAGTACCGATATGGAACCCGTTGTTCCTGTTGAACTTCTACATCAATCTTCGTTCCGCTGGACGCTACTCATCGCTTTCTTCTCCGGTGCCATATTGGCATCTGTCATATTTATACCGGGATTCGTAGAGCAATACCTGAACGTTTCCAGTACGGTAGCTGGTTACTGGTTCACCCCACTTGCCATAGCGGCTGGAGTTGGTGCAGCAGGTGGCGGTATGCTTGTAGATAAGAAAGGTCCTACTTGGACGATCACCCTCGCTAGTACGCTTAGTATCGTCGGCTTTCTTCTATTTGCCCTATGGGTGGAATCGCTCTGGCAAATGGTAATAGCGGGTATTCTGGTAGGTGCTGGTTTCGGCTCCATGCTGGGCGCACCTGTTAATGTACTTATTACAGAGCAGGCTGGTAAGAACAAAGGAATTGCAGTTGCGACCAGTTCTCTATTCCGCCAGATGGCGATGGCCATTGCACCAACTATTTTTGCTGGCTTTCTAGCTCGTTCGTATATGAACATTGGTCAGAACATTAGTGAGGGGTTTGCTGCGAGCGGTATGACTGTGCCTGAAGGCGCTATGGATAAATATGCGGCTGCCGGTGCCTCATCTGGCCAAATGGATTATCAGAGTATGGTGGAAGGTTTTAATCATATACCGGATACTGGTATTCGTCAGGTGTTGTTAGACGCACTTCATAAGACTGTAGGTCAAGGATATAATGGTTTATTCTGGTCTGCACTTGTGTTTAGTATCTTGTCGTTGATCTCAGCAGTTGTGCTCGGAGGAATCCGTAGGAAGAGAGCTGCCAAGCAGCATGCAGAGCCTGTAGAACAAGGTACGACTTAATAAAATAGGAAATAGGGTTTAAATAGTGGCATAGCACAGATAGAATCTCTTGCCTCTTATTGTCGAAGGACTCCGCCATTTGGCAGAGTCCTTTTGTTTGTAAATACTGGACATGTGAACAAGGTTGTTACCTTTTTCATGTTTCTTTTTATAAACTTTGCGATTACAATATAAATATTGTTTTTGACTATACGTCTTTATACCTAAACGAATGACAACATATGTCTGCGTCAGACAAGCAATGTTTCGTTTATATAATCAAAGGAGGCGAGTGGTAAATTTTAGGTTTTCACCTCATGTCTTTATTCTATGTATAAAGAAGGAATCTAACGAATGAAAAAGAGAACAAAAATATATATAACACTTGCAGTAGTCTTACTACTCATCGCCGGCGGATCCTTTCTATTCCGTAAGCAAATTGCCGTTATGGCTTTCGATCTATTTTTATCTGATCGTGTAGAAGACTCATTGAAGAAATCATACCAGCCGCTAGATTCGAAGGATAATACGCTGAGTAAGCAAGCGGAGAAGATCGCTTTTCAAAGTAAACCTTTTTCGATCATGCTACTGGGAACAGATCAGCGGAAGAAAGAAACGGCTCGTTCCGATACGTTGATTTATGCAGTGGTACGTCCGAAAGAATCTAGAGTACTTCTAATCTCAATACCACGTGACACGTATACTGAAATTATAGGTAAAGATAAGAAAGATAAAATTACACATGCTTATGCTTTTGGCGGACAACAAATGTCCAAGGATACAATGGAAGCATTCCTAGATCACAAAGTAGATTACTATGCCACTATTAATTTCCAAGGTCTCAAGGATGCTGTTGATGCATTAGGCGGCATTGAGCTACCTATCGGTAAGGATATCGTTAATAAAGGGGCTGACCATGAGAAGTTCACGGTCAAAGCGAATCAGCCTATTTATACAGGTCAGGAAGCACTGAACTATGTCCGCTACCGAGAAGATAGTGATTTTGAGCGTACGAAACGTCAACAGGTATTTCTTGATGCCGTAGCCAAAAAGATGTTGAATTTCAATTCAATCTCTAAAATTTCAAACTTACTGGATATCATGGGTGAAAACTTTCAAACAGATATGCAGCCTAAATTTATTATTGATTTAGCTAAACAGGTGCTAACTGGCGACGAAGCGCAGATTACAAGCTACACCATTATGGGTGAAGGTATGAAAATAAAGGGTGTTTATTATGATGAGGCAGACCCAGAATATGTGAAAACGGCAAAAGCGCTCATCAGCAATTGGGAGAACCCCGATACTTTAGAGGCACAATTGATGACTCCACCTGAAAAAAAGAACGTAAACTAGTATAATGTAATCAGCAGCCACAAAAGAGCCGGCTGCTGATTTTGTGTTCGTCTGGAACAAATGAGCGTTTGAAACGTATTTAGATAGGGAACCTTGAAAAAGGGTAAGAGGAGGATTAATTCTAGATGAATATTGCGTTTTTTCTGTTGCCTAAACAGGAAGTAGTCAGTGTCACTTTGGACTCTACATTGAGGCAGACGCTGGAGCGTATGGAATACCACAGATACACTGCAGTGCCTATATTGGGAAAAGATGGAGTATACACTGGAACGGTCACAGAAGGTGATTTGCTCTGGTATATGAAGAATTCAAATGGAAAAGTTACTTTTGAGAACGCTTCTAAATGTTTATTAAAGGACGTACCCTTGAAAGTAAACAATAAGCCAGTGTCGATTGATGCTAATATGGAGGATTTGATTAATTTAGCGAAGGTACAAAACTTTGTGCCGGTCGTGGACGATATGAATCGTTTCATTGGAATCGTACGTAGAAGTCAAATCATTGAATACTGTGAGAAATTTGTATCTAAAGAATCGGTAAATATACAATAAATTAGAGTTGCTAATTTGCGGTATGGCCTTTTCGTGAGTAACCAATTTTTATGCTATAATGGAGAATAAAGCTTTTTCGGGGGATGTGATCTGTTCAATATGCCAAAAGATCTGGATGTAGCTAAACGCGCTAAGGTGATAGAATGGCTGAAAACGGAAGTGGTGGACCACGTATCCCGATTGTTCAAGGCATTATGGGAAGGCAGCACAACCCGGGTAGGTGATAGCCTCGCCAGTTTAATCATGAGTTGTTACATATTGGGACGTAGGCTGGGTTTGTCCTACCGGGATTTAGATGATCAATTGTTGGAGAAATTGAAGAAACACAAGCAAGAGGGCCATCAGCTAGAAGATTGGTATCAAGATATATCCGCGCTAGAAGAACATATGCGTAAGAGGTGAACACATGAAATTGCGCTGGACGTCTATTGCATGGAGTATTATGTATTTGCTCCTGCTTCTTTCTTTAAAAGATATGTCACTGGGAATTGTAACCGTATTATTTCTTGTTCTCCCAGCTACATTACTTTACAGTACGCTGAATCTTAAAATGTTCTTGCTTCACATCATTCCGATCTGGCTCCTAGCCTTTATGAATGATCGGGCAAGTATATTGCTTGCAGTCTATTTTATAATTCCGTCACTGGTAATGGGTCACTGCTATAAACGAAAAGCATCTGCCCTAAGAACATTAGTTACAGGTACCTTAGCCATACTTGCCGAGATGTTGTTAATCTTGCTTATAGGCACAATTTTCTTCCAGTTTGATCTGTCGTTCTATGTGGAAGAAATCATTAGAATGACGCTCGCCCCACTTCAGGATGCAGGCACAAATAATAGGCTCATGTCGGATATGGTGATGGTATGGACCAATGATGACATGATAAATCTGAGTAACATGACGATGAGAATGATTCCGTTTGCGATGATTATATGTGCATTCATGATGGCGGTTGTTACTCATTCTCTTGCTAGACCTATTTTGAACACACTAGGTTTTTCGGTGCCTAAACTAAAACCAGCACGTGAATGGATGCTTCCGCGGTCACTGATTTGGTATTACTTTATCGGTGTAATTATTGAGTTCTTTGCCAGAGGATCGCATAATTATTTCCTCATCCTTATAGCATCGAATTTGGTACCGCTGCTGCATATTTTCTTCATGGTGCAAGCCATCGGCTTCTTTTTCTACCTAGCTCACACACGTAAATGGCATCCGATCTTACCGATTCTTATGGTTGTTGTGATTCTATTGATTCCGCCAATGCGTATTGTCGGTATTCTTGATTTAGCATTTCCGCTGCGTCAGATGATGACAAAATCCAAACGATAGGGTGGGAGTCATGCCTAAATTTCTACAGAAACGCTGGCACGGCTACTATACCGTATGGGCGTTTATGCTACTGCTCTTGTTGGTCATTATTGTGACCAAGTATAACTGGGCGCTTGGCATTATATGTCTGTGTCTGGTGGTAGCCCTCAGCTATTTCATGCTTAAGACGGAAATGAAGTTCCGTACAAACTTGCTTGAGTATATCAACGGTCTTTCTTTTCGAATTAAACGAGTAGAGGGTGAAGCCATTAATGTCCTTCCATTCGGCATTATTCTCTATAGTGAGGATCGGACGGTAGAATGGCATAACCGCTTTACCAGCACGATGTTCGGACAAAAGTCATTAGTGGGCTCTGCTCTTCAGGATTTGTTTCCTGCGTTGCCTGCGTTGATGGGTGAACGAAAAGATGGTCATAAAGACCTTCGCAAAGAATTACAAACTGAGCTGAAGATTGAGGATCATTATTACCAGTTAATACTTATTCTCGACGAACGGCTTATTTATTTATATGACGTGACGGAGCTTGTTGTACTTCGGGAGCGGTATGAAGATGAGAAAATGGCGCTAGGCATCATCATGATGGATAATCTGGATGAGGCTGCTCAGGGTATGGACGATCAGCAGCGCACGTCACTCATAGCTCGCGTGACGAGCGAAATTACAGACTGGGCGAAGCATTACGAAGTCTATCTACGTCGGTTATCGTCAGATCGTTACTTAATGATGCTGAACTATAAGTCTCTTCAGGAGCTGGAAAAGAGCCGTTTCGTCATTCTAGATGAAGTAAGAGAAATGACGGCCGAGCTGAAAGTACCCATGACATTAAGTATTGGCCTCGCCTTTGGTCCGCAAAGTATCAGTGAGCTTGGCGAGCTAGCTCAGTCGTCGCTCGACATGGCACTAGGCCGTGGTGGAGACCAGACAGCGGTTAAGGCTGGCCAGCGGCTATCGTTCTACGGCGGGAAATCCAATGCTGTAGAGAAGCGCACAAGGGTACGAGCCAGAGTCATTGCTCATGCGCTTCGCGATCTAATGCAAGAGAGTGACAAGGTGTTCATTATGGGTCACCGTATGCCAGATATGGATGTCATTGGCGCTTCCATTGGTGTGCTTAAGGCAGCGCAGATGTACAATGTGGAAGCCTATATCGTGCTTCCAGGTTTGAATCCATCTATTGAACGGATGATGTCTCAAGTTCAGAAGGATGAGAAGCTGATGGAGCGGTTCATCCCGCCAGAACAAGCCTTGCTGATGATGAATCCGCATAGTTTGCTGGTGGTTGTAGATACACATAAAGCGTCAATGACAATGGAGCCGAGACTTGTACAGAATGCCCGCCGAATTGTAGTGGTCGATCACCACAGACGGGGTGAGGAATTCATTAATGATGCGGTTCTGGTCTATATGGAGCCGTACGCTTCATCAGCCTGCGAATTGGTAACCGAACTCCTGCAATATATTCATGAGAAAATTCAGCTTAGTCCGCTTGAAGCGACGATGCTGCTTGCTGGAATAACGGTAGATACGAAGCATTTTGCACTGCATACAGGGTCACGTACATTTGAAGCGGCAGGCTTCCTGCGCCGCAGTGGAGCAGACACCGTACAGATTCAGCGAATGTTAAAAGAAGACTTGCAGGAATATCTGGCAAAGTCAGATATCATCAAACATGCTAAAATGATATATGACCATGTTGCTTTGGCAGTAACCGAGAAAGATATGGTTATCCCGCAACTGTTGATTGCCCAAGTGGCAGATACACTCTTGAACATGACCGACGTAGTTGCCTCATTCGTAATCAGTGAGCGGCCGGATGGATTAATAGGAATTAGTGCCAGGTCGCTGGGTAAGATGAATGTTCAAGTCGTGATGGAGCGGCTTGGCGGCGGAGGGCATTTAACGAATGCAGCGGTGCAGCTGAAAGGAACCGTAGAAGAAGCACAGGCCATGCTGCTGGATGTGCTCGCACAGATTGAGGAGAAAGAGGGGTTGTTTGAATGAAAGTTATATTTATAAAAGATGTTAAGGGTCAAGGTAAAAAAGGGGACGTTAAAGACATTTCAGAGGGATACGCAACGAATTTTCTACTTCCACGTGGACTTGCACGCCCTGCTACGGATGGAAATATGAAGACGCTTGAAAATCAAGCAGCATCCGAGCAAAAACGTAAGGATCAAGAGAAGGAAGACGCTCAGAACCTTGCGAAGAAACTTGAGGAAATGACGATTCAGTTGAAAGCGAAAGCTGGTGAAGGTGGACGTTTGTTCGGCGCCATTACGAGCAAACAGATTGCAGAAGCAATGTCTGCTCAAAATATTAAAATTGATAAGCGCAAGCTGGAGCTGAGCGAGCCTATTCGTCACTTAGGTGTGACACAGGTGCCTCTGAAGTTGCACCCAGATGTTAAAGCTACGCTGAAGATCCAGGTTACGGAGGAATAAGGGTGGGCGGAGAGCTCTTTTTCGATCGGATTCCCCCGCAAAATCTGGAGGCGGAGCAGGCAGTCTTAGGTGCAATTCTGCTGCAAAGTGAAGCAATGATCACCGCGATGGAGCGAGTGAAGCCTGAAGATTTCTATGATCCACCGCATCAGATGATATACGAGGCGATGATCCAGCTCGGAGAAGAGAACCAGCCAGTCGATCTGATTACGCTGACTTCTCGTTTGCAGGACCGGAGCCAGCTTGAGGATATTGGTGGCGTCAGCTACTTGGCCAAGCTAGCTCATGCCGTTCCGACGGCAGCTAACGTGGAGTATTACGCTCAGATTATTGAAGAGAAATCGATGCTACGCCGCTTAATTCGTACCGCTTCGCAGATTGTGAGTGAAGGTTACACGGGCGGCGAAGATGTCGCTGGTATGCTTAGTGATGCTGAGCGGAACATTCTAGAAATCTCTAATCGCCGTAGCGGTAGTGGGTTTATCGCAATCCGTGATGTACTTATGGAAGTATTTGAACGGGTTGAGATTCTACACCAGAATAAGGGCGGTACGACAGGTATTCCTTCCGGATTTGTTGATCTGGACAAGATGACCAACGGATTTCAGCGTTCGGATCTCATCATTGTCGCTGCGCGTCCATCTGTAGGTAAGACGGCATTTGCGCTTAATATTGCGCAGAACGTAGCCGTACGCGCGAAGGAAACCGTAGCGATATTCAGCCTTGAGATGTCAGCGCCTCAGCTCGTACAGCGTATGATCTGTGCTGAGGCCAACCTAGACGCGAATACCATGCGGACAGGTGACTTCAAAGGTGATGATGATTGGGCCAAACTAACGATGGGCATTGCTGCATTGTCAGAAGCTGAAATTTATATTGATGATACACCGGGTATTACGGTGGCTGATATTCGTTCCAAATGTCGGCGTCTGAAGAAAGAGAAGGGACTCGGAATGATTGTCATCGACTACCTTCAACTTATTCATGGCCGTGGTAAAGCCGGCGAGAACCGGCAACAGGAAGTATCCGAAATCTCTCGTACTTTGAAGCAGATCGCACGCGAACTCGAAATTCCAGTTATCGCACTTTCTCAGCTCAGCCGGGGTGTAGAGCAGCGTCAAGATAAACGGCCGATGATGAGTGACCTCCGTGAATCAGGATCAATTGAGCAAGATGCGGATATTGTTTCTTTCCTGTACCGGGATGATTATTACAACCAGGATACAGAGAAGAAGAACATCATTGAAATTATTATTGCCAAGCAGCGTAATGGTCCCGTAGGAACGGTTGAATTGGTATTTATGAAGAATTTCAATAAATTTGTGAATTATGAACGAGCACATTCAGATTCTTTTGCAATGTAAATGGACATTCTATTATATATACGGCTGCTTAAGGAATGTGCAAGTAGCAAGAAACAGCAAATTCCGAACAATCGCACATGTGAATGTGTGATTGTTCGTTTTTGATTTGACTTTGGATTTTGGTGCTGGTACACTTATAATGCTGCTTTAATGCAGTGAAACTTGATCTGTGGACGTCAGTATAGTCGTCTACGAAACAGATACTTATAATTAAGGTGTGTTAGCACCAACGGGGGAATGAACATGTCAACAGTAGTCGTTGTGGGAACACAATGGGGAGACGAAGGCAAAGGCAAAATCACGGATTTTCTCGCGGAAAGCGCCGATGTGGTGGCTCGGTACCAAGGCGGCAACAACGCTGGCCATACCATTCTGATTGACGGTCATAAATACAAACTTAGTCTGATCCCATCCGGAGTGTTTTATGCCGATAAGAAATGTGTCATCGGTAACGGTATGGTCATCAATCCGGCTGCGTTAATTGAAGAAATCAATTACATTCAAGATAACGGTTTTACAACGAAAAATCTCGTTATTAGCGATCGTGCCCATGTCATTATGCCTTATCATATGGTGCTCGATGGTTTGGAAGAAGACCGTAAAGGACCGAACAAAATCGGTACCACTCGTAAGGGTATTGGCCCTTGCTATATGGACAAAGCAGCTCGTAACGGTATCCGTATTGCAGATTTGATGGATGCAGAAGAGTTTGAGCTTAGACTTCGTCATATGACGAAAGAGAAGAACCAAGTGATCGAACAAGTCTATGGCGCAGAGCCACTAGACGTTGAAGAAATTCTGAAGCAGTACCTGGAGTATGCTGAGATCGTTCGTCCATATGTGACTGACACATCGGTTGTGCTTAACGATGCTATTGATGCGGATGAGAAGGTACTATTTGAAGGCGCACAAGGTGTAATGTTGGACATTGACCAAGGAACGTACCCGTACGTAACTTCTTCTAATCCATCAGCTGGTGGCGTATGTATCGGTTCGGGTGTAGGACCATCTAAGATTCAACAGGTTATTGGTGTAGCTAAATCCTACACAACTCGTGTAGGAGATGGACCGTTCCCAACGGAGCTGAACAATGAAATTGGTGAATATATTCGTGAAAAAGGTCATGAATACGGTACAGTAACAGGACGCGCTCGCCGTGTAGGTTGGTTCGATAGCGTCGTGATTCGCCATGCTCGTCGTGTCAGTGGGATTACGGGACTATCACTCAACTCGCTTGACGTGCTTACCGGTCTAGATACCGTTAAAATTTGTACTGGCTACAAGTTCCGCGGCGAAGTGATTACACATTATCCTGCAAGCTTGAAAATGCTTGGTGAGTGCGAAGCTGTATATGAGGAAATGCCAGGTTGGCATGAAGACATTACAGGCGCTAAGACGCTGGCTGATCTGCCAGAGTCTACTCAAAACTACGTGAAACGTGTTTCGGAGCTTACAGGTATTCCAATCGCAATTTTCTCCGTTGGCCGCAATCGCAGTCAAACGAATCAGATTTTGCCAATCTACTAATCTTTGCACGTTGAATTACAAATTGAAGCCCTGCTCTTGGAGCAGGGCTTTTTTGCATTTCGGGGATTGAAGCCGGTCCTTCCCGTCAATACTGCTAATAACAGCAAACGTGAACAGTTAGCGGTAGAGGGAGGAAGGCATGAAAATTATTATGCAGTGGCTGCTCAAAACAGTCCTGGTTGTCGTACTGATCAGTGGGATGACCTTATTGACGACAGGTCTTGTCGTCAATGCTTACGTTCAGTCGATATTAACCACCTTTAATATTAAGCTCGAGGGGCAAACGCCGGGATTGGGTAGTATCATGCAAGGGATGTTTGGATTTGGAAAGCAGAAGGACAAAGATATGACAACAGATCCGAAAGATACGGCTAGTAATGAGAAATCTACCGGAACGGTGCAAGGGAGCTCATCATCAGATCGTTCAAGTGGTACAGGGAGCTCATCCACCACAGATCAGGGGAAGTCAGATACTAGTGGCGAAAAGGTAGAGAAGGAGAAGGTTCCTGAGAACGCTGTACCCGTGATGGGCCAAGGCGTAAGCGAGTCAGAGAGCGTAGATAGTCAAGGCACAGGCACAGCGCAAGATGAGCAGGTGCTGATCAGTCCAGAGGATATGTCGAAGAAGAAACAAGAATTGACGGCGCAGGAGAAGAAAACTATTTTTACAATGCTTATAACGAAACTACCGCAGCAGGAAATTCAGGCCATTTCAAGTGAAATGGAAGGTGGACTTACGGAAGAAGAGTTGAAGAATATCGAATCTACCATTGCGCAATATTTAAATGCCGAGGAATATGAATCATTGAAGAAGCTACTTGAGAAATAGGCTTTTCATAAGTAATTTTGGCGAGAGAAGGGGGGAACCTCCTTCTTTTTTTGTGCCATTTAACTTTTGAAGAGAGTTGTATAATTTTCCTATATTAGGGAGAAGTTAAGGGTTATGCCGTCCACTCGCCAGCCAAATCTCATGGATGACCGATCCGATGTAAACATGGGAGAATGTAGTAAAGTGTCATCTTTTGGCCTCTAAAAAGTTCTGCACCAAATACAGGTAAATGCTACAAACCCGCGTCAAACGTGGATTTTTTGGCTTTTTAGATAGGTTGAATTGTTTGTAAAGCTTATGTTAAAGTAAATAAGAGTGTAAAAAGGTATCAAAATTTTAACCTTTTCAGCGAAAAGGAACGTTTAAGGGAGAGTAGATATGAAGGGTTTCATTCAACGCAAGCAATCGAGCAGCATGAGCACTTCTTCTCCAGATTTGGAACAACCAACAGGCCGCAAACGAGTATCCACTCGGACATGGCTAGCAGGTGCGGCGGGTACCGTCGTTATCGTTGCTGGTCTTATTTTTGCGGGGAATCAATACGTTGAGGCCAAGACCGTTCCGATCTATCATGTGCTTGTACAAGGAAAAGATATGGGTACCATTCAAGATCCATCACAGCTCGAACAATTATTCGGCCAGAAACGGCAGGAATATCAACATAAGTATCCAGACGTAGAAATGGTATTACAGACAGAGGGTATTACAACGAAGGTAGAGCGAGCTTACAAAGCAGAGCCGAACACGGATGAAACGTTGCAGAAGCTTGATGGCATGCTTAAAGCATACGCTGAAGGTGTGGAACTCAAGGTAGAAGGTAAAGCCGTAGCGGTTGTTAAAGATCAAGCGACGGCAAAAGCGGTACTTGAGCGTGTGAAGCAGAAATATGCACCACAGCTTGAGGAGCAGGTGAAAGCGAAGAGCAATCAAGGTGTGAAACCTGTAACGATTTCAGCTTCAGGTTCGGTAGCTGCATTCAAGAGCACTTCTACAGGAGGTAACGCTGTGAAATCGGTACGCATTGAGGAGCCTGTCTCACTCGCCTCTGTCCAGACAGATCCCAATAAGGTGCTGACAGTGGATGAAGCGGCCAAAGTGCTGATCACAGGGAAAGACGCACCTCTTATGTACGAAGTAACCGAGGGAGATACGATAAGCTCCATTTCGCAGCAGTTTAAAGTAACTCAGAAGGAGATATTCGGCAATAACCCGCAGGTGAAAGAGAAATCACTGCAAATTGGGGATGAGCTGAAGTTGATCGTTCCCAAGCCGCCGCTGACCGTAACAACGTTAGTGCAGGTTGCAGAGAAGGTGCCTACGGCTCCAGAAGTCGAAATTCGTTTAAGTAAAGATCTACCGGCAGGTAAAAGTAAAGTTGTTCGCCCAGGGCAGGATGGCGAGAAGCTAGTGAATTATTTGGTGACGAAGCAGAATGGTAAGGTTGTTCAGGAACAATGGCTTAGTCAACAAGTAATCAAACAATCGTTGAAGGAAGTCGTACTACGTGGCACTAAGGTTCCGGGTAAAGGTTCAGGTCAGTTCTCATGGCCTGTTAGCGGAGCCACAATCTCAAGCTCATTCGGCTCACGTTGGGGCAAGATGCATAAGGGCATCGATATTGTCTCTGGTAACCGTACGATTATGGCGGCGGATGATGGTGTAGTGAGCTTTACCGGACAAATTAATGGCTACGGAAATGTGATTATTATTAATCACAGCAATGGTTACGAAACATTGTACGGTCATTTAAAGAGCATATCGACTCACTCGGGTCAGCGCGTAGATAAAGGCGACGCGATTGGAGTCATGGGAAGCACAGGTAGATCAACCGGAACACATTTACATTTTGAGATCCATAAGAGCAGCACGAATGAGAATCCGATAAAATACTTACATTAATCGCGGCGAAGCATGTGATCTGATCGCGCGAGGAACTTGTAAATATGAAAGAGCATAGCCGATTGAGGCTGTGCTTTTTTAGGTGCATCAACTTCCGGCTCCAATATGGTAAAATAATAGAAGATCTGGACAAGTTCTGAAATGATGAGGTGAGAAACCAATGCAGGGAACCATTCTGGTTGTCGATGATGAGCATCCCATTGCGGATATTCTTAAATTTAATTTGGAAAAAGAGGGCTATGAGGTGGTATGTGCCTTCGATGGTGTGAGTGCAGTGGAACTGGCGATGTCTATCCAGCCTGATCTCATGCTGCTTGATTTAATGTTACCAGGCAAAGACGGCATGGACGTCTGCCGTGAGCTTCGGGCTGCGGGTTTGCATCTTCCGATTATTATGCTGACGGCTAAAGATGAGGAAATTGACAAGGTGCTAGGTCTTGAGATGGGTGCAGATGATTATGTCACTAAGCCATTCAGTACTCGTGAGTTACTGGCCCGGGTCAAGGCGCAGATGCGTCGCCAGACCAAGCCGTCCCCTGCAGAGGCAGCCCCTGAAGTGCAGACAAGTAAGCAGGGCATTCATTTCTTTAGTTTGTTCATAGATACGGATATGTATTTAGTATATAAAGACGAAGAGGCACTCGATTTGACCCACCGAGAGTATGAATTGGTCTATTATCTGGTAAAGAATGCGGGTAGAGTGATGACACGTGAACATCTCCTGCAAGCCGTATGGGGTTTTGAGTATTTCGGTGACGTGCGAACAGTGGATGTAACGATTCGGAGGTTGCGGGAGAAGATTGAGGAGAATCCGAGCAAGCCGGAATATATTCTGACCCGCCGCGGGCTCGGCTATGTCATGCGCAGTCCTAAAAACGGGGGATTCTAGAATGAAGTGGTACTCTTTTTTTCGCACGATTCAAGCGAAGTTAATCATCATATATGTACTGCTAATTCTGATTGCGATGCAGCTTATTGGGGTTTATTTCGTGAGCGCGATGAAGAATTCACTGACTAGCAATTTCTCGAAGGACTTGCAGGAACGGGCAGATTTGCTATCGATTCTTGCTGCCGAGAAGCTGGGAGGCACCCTTGAACCCGGAGATAAAGATAACAGCTCGATGGATAGCTTAGGCATTATCGTGACGAATCTTTTTAATATGAATAATGCAGAGATTCAGGTGCTAGATGCCAGTGGTAAAGTGCTGGTGACATCCGTTACTTCTCATGCGGATTATGTAGGTCGAAGGAATACACAGACCGTGGTCAGTCGTGCACTACAGGGTAGTAAGGACAATGAGGAATACGTAGTGGACGAAGACAATATTCGGAAAAAGGTTGTAGCGAAGCCTGTCATTAGCAAGGGGAAAATTGTTGGGGCCGTATACATTGTTGCATCTATGAGTGATCTGTATAGTACGATGGGTGGCGTCAATAATATCTTCATATCAGGTATATTGCTGGCGTTAGGTTTGACAGCGGTACTCGGCGTCATTCTGGCACATACGATTACCCAGCCGATTAAGGAGATTACTCGGCATGCAACGGCAGTGGCCGAAGGGAATTTTGATCAGAAGATGCCCATCTTTGGTGATGATGAAATTGGCCAGTTAAGCGAGGCCTTTAACTATATGACATCGCGGCTACGTGAAGCGCTACTCCAGAATGAAGAGGAGAAGGAAAAGTTAGCCTCCATTCTGACCAATATGAGTGATGGCGTCATTGCTACGGATGAAGCAGGCCGGATTATTCTGATGAACCGCCGTGCAGGCGCAATACTAGGGGTAGATGGGGAAGAGTTGACGGGGAGCGGGATTGCAGCGCTCATGGGTCTGAACTCGGAACAGCATGAATCCTTTAGTGAAGGAACCTTTCATACCATGTTGCTCGAAATAAATTCGGAAGAGAATGGACGCTCTTATATGGTGCGAGTTACCTTTACGCCCATTCATCGGCGGGAATTCGGTATAACGGGTACTATTGCCGTCCTGCAGGATGTCACTGAGCAGGAGAAGTTGGAAGCATCTCGGCGCGAATTCGTGGCAAATGTTTCTCACGAGCTGCGTACCCCACTGACGACAATCAAGAGCTATACAGAGGCACTCGACGACGGAGCGCTTGAAGATCCACCCCTTGCATCGCGCTTCGTGAGCGTGATTCAGAATGAGACGGAGCGCATGATCCGGCTCGTAACGGATCTTCTACATTTGTCGCGATTAGATAACAAAGAAGCGCTTCTGCGTAAGCAACCTACCGATCTGCTGGACATGTTGGAGGATGTGGCAGACCGATTTTCTTTTCAAATGCGGCAAAAGGATATTCACTGCGGTATTCTCGTTCAGCAAGGAATGCCTAAGGCGCTATTTGACCGCGATCAGATTGATCAGGTGCTGGATAATCTGGTCTCCAATGCACTGAAGTATACCCAAGCAGGCGGTAGTGTGACGATGGAGGCAAGAATGGCAGAAGATCATGTTCTCACCATTTCATTACAAGATACGGGTATAGGTATTCCTAAGAAAGATCTGGATCGTATCTTTGAACGGTTCTACCGTGTAGACAAGGCAAGATCACGTAATATGGGCGGGACGGGGCTTGGACTATCCATTGCCCGTGAGATTGTCTATGCGCATGGCGGAACTATTTCACTACAGTCAGAACTCGGACAAGGTACACGCGTAACGTTTACGCTTCCCCCTGTTGAAGCTCAGGAGGTCGCAAAATGAGAGAGATGATGAAATCTTTATTACTAACACTGTTGGTAGTTGGCAGTTTGGTGCAGAGCTATTATTTGATTTATCGACTCCCTGGAGGTGATTCGGTCACCAAAACGGAGAATAAATATATTAAGACGGATAATATGGGACCAGAGGAGAAGGTGGAGAACCTCATCTATCCGGATAAAATGCTCATTCACTTAGGCGAAGGGAAGCATACGGCGTTTTATCCGAATTCGACCTTCTATAATTTAATATATTCACGTTTGAAAGGACGCAGTTTCGAGAGCTTCCAGCGAATAGCATCAGAGAATACAGACTGGAACAAGATTCGTAACGAAGATCCGGGTATTGAATTGACCTTTAGTCAGGGAATTCCCGTTTCGCTGCTTCAGCGAGTGATGCAAATTCAGTCGGATTCGCTGTTTGATGCAGAGCAGATTAATCGGATATGGATATATACGGTGCCGAATGAAACCAAGGCACATGCGCTATTTTTCAGTACGGAAGGCCATGTTGTCTATGAGGCAGGGAAAGTAGATTTAACGGTACAGGATGTGCAGCAGCATGTGGATTTCGGCAAAAACTGGACCCCATACTCTTTAGTGGCGAATGGAGATTACTATATACCGGAGAAGAATATGGATATGGTTGAGGCGGATATGGACATTAGCGTATACACCGATGAGCAGATGCGTAGCAGTCTATTCTTTGATCCGGGCATTACACGGTATATTCAGGAGAAGGACGGTTCACAGATCTATACGGATACGAAGCGAAGCCTACAGGTAAGGCAAGAGGAGAATTGGATGAGTTACTCTGATCCTTCCGCTCCTCCTGCGGGTGAGAGTAGTACCGATAAGGATGTATTGGCTGCTGTCGATTTCGTGAATGAACATGGTGGCTGGAATGGCATTTATCGGCTGGGTCTTAGCGGAACGAGTCTGCAAAAGAGTCAAGTGGTGTTCCAGCAGTATTATGGTGCTTATCCGATTCTGGATACACCAAATTTCCACTATGGTACGATGAAGCTCGATCTAGAGCGCGGCAATGTATCGGCATATGAACGTTCTTTAATCTATACGAAGCAGGAAGCTCAGACTAAGCGCATGAAGAAGCTAGCAGGGGGTAGTGTGCTCAAAGCGGAACTCGCTGAGATTGCAAAAAGCTCGAGAATTGAGGATTTGTATCCAGCATATGTACCTTTGTTAACAGAAGAGGGACTCCATTTATCTCCAGTGTGGGCAGTGAAGCTAAGTAATGGTGCTATTAAGACGATATCTGAACTGGGAAATATAGAGCAGTAACAATGAAATAGAGAGATTTTGCGAAGTGATTGGTTTGACCGCATCTTGGATGAGGCGTATGGTTAGGTAAGTGAGTATTCCAGCTAAAAGGAGGGTAAGGGATGGATTGGGGACGAGCTAAAAATGTGTTAATCTATGCTTTTTTGCTGCTGAATTTGGTGCTCGGTTATCAGCTATGGGCTGACGTGCGCGAGCAAGCAGATACCAATCTAGACTTTGCGACCCTTGAAGATCATACGAAAAAAATAATGGAGCAGAAGAACATTCAGTTACTCTGTTCCATCCCAAACAGTATACCGCAGCTACCCAAAATCACATACAGCTATGTGAGTGGAGATAACATTGGCAAGCCTATGACTTTACCTCGGCCGGTAGATAGCCAGGTGGTGTTCACGGATAAGGATATTGTAGCTGCACTTGGCGTGCAAATTCCACAAATTCAAAACTATCGTTATGACTCGGTAGATAGTGCAGCAACACTTAGTGAGAGTGAGATGAAGCGCGTTGCTGCAGCCGGGGCTGCCGGCAGATTTGTGCTACATCGACTCATTGATGACAAATGGCCGCTTTTTAATGATCAGCTAGAGCTGTTCTATAATGATCAGAAGATTATATCGTATCGACAGTCGCTACTAGAAATCGTCCCATCCTCCGATGAACAGCCACAGAAAATTGTGTCCGCATCGAGTGCACTGAAGACGTTAGTAGAGACGTATATTCCGCCGGGCTCTGCGATTAAAGATATTCAGCTCGGTTATTATGGACAAGTGTTTAATTCAGAGAAGCAGGTAGCTGCCCCATCGTGGCGTTTTACGTTAGAGAGCGGGGAAGTTTATTATGAACAAGGCATCAGTGGGGACGTGACTGTAACGAGTCCCAAGACAGAGAAAGCAAAGGAGTAGAGGTTATGGGGATATCTTTTACTGTATTATCCAGTGGATCAACGGGGAATGTAACCGTAGTACGCAATGAGGATACGACATTGATGATAGATGCGGGGCTTAGTGCGAAGCGGATCGACGAACTATTGAAAGAGCGGGAAGTTAGTGGTGAAGAGATTGATGGCATCTTAGTAACACATGAACACTCCGATCATATTAAAGGGCTAGGTGCGATGGCGCGTAAATATAACCTGCCGATTTATGCGAATGAGAAAACATGGGGAGCGCTAGACGGCTCTATTGGCAAAATTGCTCCCGAGAATCGGATTATTATGGCCAGCGGCGAAATCCGTGATTTTCGTTCTTTACGTGTTGAATCCTTCGGAATTTCCCATGATGCGGCAGAGCCCGTGGGCTACTGTTTCTACGATGGCAATGACAAACTCAGCGTAGCGACGGATCTCGGTTACATGAGTGATAAGGTAAAACAAGTGATTAGTGATTCAGACGTAATGGTACTCGAAGCAAATCATGATATCAGCATGCTGCGTATGGGCAGATATCCATGGAATATTAAACGCCGCATTCTGGGCGATATGGGCCATCTATCGAATGATGCGGCAGGCGAAGTTATGAGCGAGCTGCTGAGCGGCAAGACGAAGCGTGCATACTTAGCTCATTTAAGCCGGGATCATAATATGATGGATTTGGCGAAAATGACGGTGCGTGCCGGCATGGAAGATCGAGGATGCTTTTATAAAGATCATGAATTTAAGCTTTGCGATACGTATTACGACCGTCCTACACCGTGGGATAAGGTGAGTGAGTCATAAATTGATCTAGCTCTGCTGCTTTCTTCTCGACCTCTTCGCGGGTGAGGATGCCTTTGTCTATGAGTAATTCAATCATGGTGCTTAAGGCAAGGGTATTGCGGTAATGCTCGTCCTTCAAATCTCCGAGTGTAGCCATCAGGTGGACATAGTCCGCCGAAGATGGGAAACGTTCCATTGTACTTCCCCCTAATCGTATGATTCACTATTAAAATTACCACAACACACCAATTGTTCACTGGAGAAAAGGTTACGTCACGTAGCCCTACATATGTTACAATAATCTTTACAGGATATAAGAATTGGAGCATATTTCTAATGCCGCTTGTTCCCGAATATCCTTTGTACTATTCTAGTCTCTTTGGGACTAAATCATTCCTATTTCTATGAAAAAATAAAGATAGAGCCATTTAATAGAGTGGAATTTCGCCAAATGGTGTAATAAATGATGTGCTCTATAAGTGCAACCTTTATGCCTGTTGAGGAGTTATAATAATGTAACTATTGAACTAGAGCAAATGAAGCGCTGAACAGATACTCTTGATGTAGGATAGACGTAAGGCCAATGTGGCTTCCCTATAACATGCGCGAAGTGCCTTGAAGGCGGAATTACGCTTTATCAAGGATTGATATAATGATGAGATAATTAAAGCGTTTAGGAATTAGGTGTGTTTCAACAAAGGGGAGAGGATCACAATGGGGCTGTTTCATGATGATTTTTTTACGGCCAAAGTTTCCAAACCAAAGGGCGAATTTCGTAAAGTTCGGTCTACACGTAGTTCATGGCCCAAAGCCCAACGTACCAAAGGGTCATCCACTATAAAAGTTGCTGTGATAAGCTCCGTTATTAGTTCTCTTGTGGCTGTCGTATTGTTTAGTGCGGTCACAGGACTTCCATCGTCGAAGCCATCAGCAGTGGCAGCGGTCAGCTCACTCAGTGCTAAACCACTGGATTCAGATCCGTATGAACGATTGGTTCAGGCTGCGGCTAAAGTGCGTCCTTCTGTTGTAAGCATTGTAAATTACAAAGAAGGCGTCAAAAAGAAGAAGAACAAAGCTAATATAGAAGATTCAGCTTTGGGCTCGGGTGTGATTTTCAAAAAAACCAGAGGGCAGGCATTTGTAATCACTAACAATCACGTCATTGAAGGTGCAGAGGAACTGCAAGTCATGATGGTGAATGGTGAAATGAAGAAGGCGACGCTGGTAGGCACCGACAAAGTGAATGATATTGCCGTATTGTCGATGGATGACGCCAATATTAATGCGATTGCAGAAATGGGAGATTCCTCAAAGGTACGCTTTGGCGAAACCGTAATTGCAATCGGTAATCCACTTGGTCTGGGTGATACGCTTACTTCCGGTATTATCAGTTATACGAACCGGATCGTACCGGTGTCGCTGAATCAGGACGGTGTATATGATTGGGAGCAAGAAGTCATTCAGACAGATGCAGCCATTAACGAGGGAAATAGCGGCGGTGCGCTGGTCAATTTGGATGGTAAAGTCATTGGCATCAATACGATGAAGATTTCAGATACGGGTGTTGAAGGCATTGGTTTTGCCATCCCTACGGGGCAAGTAATGAAGACCGTTGATGAGCTGATGCTGCACGGCAAAGTAGCACGTCCGTACATTGGCGTCTATACGGTTGACCTGAATAATGAATATGCTCCACTTGATGAAGAACAAATGAAGGAATTGAAGCTGCCGAGCACCGTCGAAGACGGCGTCGTTGTGTTAGATGCGGTGGGCCCGGGGCAAGAAGCGGGACTGAAGCTGAACGACGTGATTACGAAGTTCAACGATCAACCGATCAAGACAACGCTTGAACTGCGGAAGTTCCTTTACGATAAAGTCGCTGTAGGCGATGTCATTAAAGTGACCTATTACCGTGAGGGTAAAGAGCAGACGGTCGACGTGACACTGCAAGATAAACCAGAGCAATAATCTTGGCTAGTTTAGCTTAAAGTGCGAATGTTAAGAAATATGGGTAATAAGGATGGAAAGACCCTGTTGTCACTCTATCCTTCTCTTATGAGAAGCGATTCAGATTAATGGTGTGCTAGTACGAGAAACAGGCTATACTTAGGATATGAACACCAATACAACCATGTGCAGGGCAGAGGGGATGCTTTTCATGTATGTAGTATGCAAAGATCATGTGGAACTTGCGATTGATATGTTTGTGGACGAGTTTGAAGATGCGCCGGATATGGTGGATCTGAAGGAGACCGAATTTTCCGATTGGGACCCACCGGTGAAATGTGCTCACTGTGAGCAGGCCGGGATGTATTTGGTGGTGTAGAACGGCAAGACGTTTGTAATTGATGCGCTTTAGCGGTGGGCTTGAAGCGGAGTAAGACGTTACTGCTGAGAGTAGAGCCTTTTAGCGTTCGATAAGCTATGTAGATGAAAAAATGAGGGAGCGTGATTTCACGCTCTTTTTTTGTAGTTATAGCTATCATGGATAGGCTCTAAGTAAATACCAGTGATTGACTTGACGTGTGGATAGAGCGGAGGGATTCTGGAGGAACGCACCCTCCGAACCCGCAGCGGCTTGTTTACGAACGGTCAACTGCTAATTTTGGCTAGAGCAGAGATATATGGATAAAAATTTGCATTTCGGAGGAAATATAGCATGTTCATTCAAATCATTGGCGTCGGAAAGTTGAAAGAGAAGTATCTGGTCATGGGCATCCAGGAATATGCCAAACGGATGAACCCATACATCAAATTTCAGATGATTGAGGTTGCGGACGAGAAGGCCCCGGACACCTTGAGCGAAGCTGAGGTGTCTATTGTGAAGGAGCGCGAGGGCGAACGCATCCTCGCGCATGTGAAGAGCGAGGCGCATGTCGTTGCGCTCGCCATCGGCGGCCAGCTCTGGAGCTCGGAAGAGCTGGCCGCTGAGATCGACAAGCTCGGCACGTATGGGACGAGCCATGTCGTGTTCATCATCGGCGGGAGCATGGGCTCGCAGATGCCGTGCTGCGCCGCGCCCAGCAGAAGCTCAGCTTCGGGCGCATGACGCTGCCGCACCAGCTGATGAGGCTGGTGCTAGCGGAGCAGATTTATCGCGCGGTGAAGATAAATCGGGGGGAGCCGTACCATAAGTAGCGGCAAGTTATTTCACAGGACGACCCACCAAAAGGGAGCGCATAAGGTTTTGGATAAATTTTTTCTCACTGAGCTACATTCGGTGAAAAAGCGTGTGGCTGTCATCTGAGGGAGGATGGAGAGAACTGCCTGTGGAAGATGGCTTAGAGGGTAATGGATTTACTTGGTAATATGATATAATATAATGTAATGTAATGAAAGTCTTAAAAGGATGACTGATATGAAAAAAGCGGTGAAAGTAGCCTCCTAATATTAAATTAATTATATTAGGAGGCGTGGAATATGAAATTCAGTATTATTAATCGTGACAATTGGCAACGAAAAGAATACTTTGAACATTATTTACAACAACAGACAACATTCAGTATGACGAATGAAATTAATATTACTGTTCTTATGAAGAACTTAAAGAAAAAGGGATATAAGTTATATCCTGCGTTTATTTTTATGGTTACAAGAATAGTTAATTCTCACAGAGAATTTAGAACTTGTTTTAACTCAGAGGGTAATTTAGGTTATTGGTCAGAGATTTGTCCGTGTTATACCATATTTAACAATAGCACACACACCTTTTCAGCCATTTGGACGCCAAATATGAATAATTTTTCAAAGTTTCATTTTCAATATGAAAAGGATGTTCGAAAATACAAAGATACAAGTAGTTTATTTCCAATAGAACCTATACCAGATAATAATATTCCGATCTCTATGATTCCTTGGAGTTCTTTTAATGCGTTTAACTTAAATATTAATAACGGTGGAAACTTTCTCTTACCAATAATAACGGGTGGTAAATACTCCCTAGTTAATGATGAATTATTCCTGCCTGTCGCTTTACAAATTCATCATTCAGTTTGTGATGGCTACCATGCATCTATTTTTATGAATGATTTACAAAGATTGGCTAATGAAAGCGAAGAATGGGTTTAATGGATCTTTATGGTAAAATAATTACACATATTGGTCCAATGTTTAGACTTTGCTTGTTGAACAGGTTTACGTTCGATGGTGCCTCATGGTTTAAACGTATGTGATTACAAAGTAGGGCCATTCGACAAAGGATGGCCCTAAAACTTGCCGTTACAGACAGCGAGGTGAACCGTATTATAAATGAGGCGAAATTTTGGGACAGCCGCGGCGCAAGAAATTTCGCTTCTGAGATGATATGTAGGGCCTATCATAAGTGATGGCGACAAATGTTAGTGTTGGAAGGTGAAATGGGTAGTGGAGGATTAGTCATGGAGGTTGTTATTTATGCGTCAATCTCTCAAGGGACGGTTGTAAGGAGACTTTTGTATGGGGAAATACCCATCAGAGAAGAAATGCAAATGCTTCAGCTGTTCATTATCTGCTCTTAGATTATTTCACGACACTTGACCCCTAAGGTGAATTTACGACTACTCATGCTAAAAAGAACGGTGTAACAAATGATTCATTAGCTTTTTTAAACAGTCTGACCGCTTCCCAGTTTTGGGAAAGCGGTCTTGTTGTGTCTAGACATTATTCATACCACTCATGAAGGCAATCACAAACGAGATAACAAAGGCAAGCACACTAATAGACGTCGCGACAATTCCGCATACCAATCCTGAAATTTCCATACCCCGTCCTCGCAACTGTACCCGCTTGATTTTTTTTAACGATAAAGACGAGAACACAATCGCAGCGATACCGCTGAAGAAGCCAACGATTCCAAGGACTATGATTCCTCCAAATGGCAAAGTAATTACGCAAATTTTTATTAGAATATTGAGTATACTCGAATTGTAGAGCTTCTGAATGTTTCCAATACCACCATTTATACCATTAATCAGGAACCGTAACGTCGTCCGTTCATATAAAAATTGTCCTCGCGGCCAACACGGAAGGATATCTCCAGCTCGGGAATATCAAGTGACCGGACATGCCTGTCAATTGCTTCTGCCATCTTATCGCGCACTACATCCCCCCGCTCAAACCACCATACGTCGATGACTGGGTACGAATCCGTATATTTTCCGTCTAATATAGCGGTGACGTGCATGCATTCTAAGGTGAAATTATCTGTTCCGCATTGGCATATTGCGGCCATCTCTGCTACGAGAGGTATACTGATTGCACGTATGCCCTCGGCGGGAATTCCTCTAAATATTAACTGCGGCATTTGATTTCCTCCTGTTATTATGCTTCAGCCAATGTCTTTTTCTTATTGTATATGTACAAGTCTGTGTGCGGCAATCAGTGAAACAGATTTTGTTACATCACACCAATCATCAAAACGATAAAAGGGATGTCATTCTTAGAAAAAATAAATATATAGCAATTAATTGCGAATCATATGTTTACTTCTTTCGTCAGAGGATTATTAGAGGTAATAAGTGTATGTTAGAATATAGTTAAACACATTTGGTAAAGGAGCCTCTTTTCTATGACAACGGATCAAATTTCGCAATTTGAGAAGAAAATTATTATTCGTAACATTGAACGCGAAGATTTCGATAATATTATCGCGCTGCAAAATATTTGTTTTCCCAACATGAGTCCATGGAAGCTGGATCAACTGGAAAGTCACATCCGTACGTTTCCCGATGGTCAAATTTGCGTCGAGCTCGACGGTAACATTATTGGCTCCTGTTCTAGTTTGATCGTGAACTTTGACGATTATTTGGAGCAGCATACGTATTCCGAAATCACGGACAAGGGATACATTCGCAACCATAACCCCCGTGGCGGGAACCTCTATGGTATGGAAGTCATGGTACATCCAGATTTCCGTAGGATGAAGATCGGAAGAAGATTATACGAGGCAAGGAAACGGCTAGCGGAGCAACTTAATCTCAAGAGTATTATCGTAGGGGGACGCATTCCAGGGTATCACAACTATTCCGATAAGCTGTCGCCAAGAGCTTATGCGGAAGAAGTGTTGCAGCAGAATATCTACGATCCCGTGCTGACTTTTCAGATGATGAACGGATTTACGCTGAAGAGGATTATATCCAATTATTTGTCCGATGACGTCGATTCCGAGAATTTTGCGGCCCTGTTAGAGTGGAATAATATCGAATACAAGCCGAGCATCAACAAGACTCTTTATAAAATGTCTTTCCCCGTCCGCATTTGCGTGGTTCAGTATATGATGAAGAAGATCGATTCTTTCGAGGAATTCGCCAACCAGTGTGAGCATTACGTGGACGTGGCATCAGATTACAAGTCGGATTTCGCCGTTTTCCCGGAGAACTTCACCATGCAGCTGCTTTCCTTCTTGGATGAACGGTCTCCGAGCTTGGCTGTCCGGAAACTTACGACGTATACGACCAACTATGTGGAGTTATTCTCCGAACTCGCGGTCAAATACAACGTAAATATCGTAGGCGGCTCCCACTTCGTTGAGAACAATAACCGGATTTACAACGTCGCTCACTTGTTCCGCCGAGACGGCTCAATTGAGCAGCAATACAAGCTACATATTTCTCCGAACGAGCGGAAGTGGTGGGGCATCAACGGGGGTAACTCACTCGGGGTGTTCGACACAGATTGCGGTAAAATATCGATTCAACTCAGCAGTGACATCGAGTATCCGGAGCTGTCCCGTATCGTTGCGGAAGAGGGAGCGCAGATTATATTCGTTCCTTTCTGCGCGGAAGATCGGCAGACTTTCCTGAGGGTGAAATATTGCGCACAGGCCAGAGCGATCGAGAACCAAGTGTTCATTGTGACCGCGGGAACAGTAGGAAATCTAACCCATGTGGACAACATAGACGTTCAGTACGCCCAGTCCGGTATCTATACGCCGGCTGATTTCTCCTTCTCTCGCGACGGTATCGCAGGGGAGTGCAGCGAGAATACGGAGACAGTCATCATGGCTGAGGTAGACATGGAGACGCTCGAAAGGTACCGCAAGTCCAATGATGCTTTGTCGTTAAAAGATCGTCGGACGGACATCTATTCCTTACAAATTCGAACTTAAAACATACTAGAGGTGAATATGAAAAAGTTAACGATAGCAACTACGCAATACGGTCTCACCGATATCCGTACCGAAGAAGAGTTCTGGACGGGAATTGATATGAAGGTTCGGGAGGCTGCCGAACAGGGCGCCTCCATGATCGTTTTCCCGGAGTACATGACGGCTCACTTACTAAGCCTAGAGCCATCGATGTTGCACGATGAAGCATGTTATTTTCTGAACGGGCTGACGGATAAATATATCGAGTTCTTTAGAGAGTTAAGCCAAGAATGCGATATTGCCATACTAGCAGGGACGCATATATGTTTAGAGGGAGAGAACAAGTATTCGAACAAGGCATTCCTCTTCTTTTCAGACGGACGGGTGGAGACGCAGAGCAAGATACATCTTACGCCGGAGGAGCAGATTCGCTGGCCACTGGTAGCGGGTGACGAGCTTAACGTATTCGACACGGAGTGGGGCAAGATGGCAATCTTGACCTGTTACGACATCGAGTTCCCGGAACTGGCGAGGGCAGCCGCGGTTCGTGGCGCGGAACTGATTCTATGCCCTTCCTATACCGATAATTCCTTCGGATACCATCGCGTGCGGCATTGCGCCCAAGCGAGGGCGATTGAGAATCAGCTGTTCGTCGTATTGAGCGGCCTCGTCGGATCCTTGTCCGAGGATCGTCCGCAGGTGGACATGGGGTTCTGTCAAGCGGGCATATTCACCCCATGCGATTTGCCGTTCGAAGCAGATGGCATTTTACAGGTCGGAGAAACGAATGAAAACAGGACAGTGCTGGCCGAAATTGACTTCTACATGCTCCGAGAAAATCGTGAACGCGGAGCTGTAGCACCCTTCTTCGACCGCCGGCCTGAACTTTACGAACACCAGAAGACGCTCCTGTAAACTGAAAAGACGAGTATCAATCACATTGAAGCAGAGCTCTTACGTAAAATTTTTTGTTGCGAAGTATAGCAAACAACTGAACACGAAGGATAACACCAAGTCAGGGAATGCCTTTAGTATTCCCTCCCGAAAAGCATAAGAAGACCCTTCACAGGGTCTTCTTATGTTTTTTGCGCTAGTTTATCTGCTTAAATAATTTCTTAGGTATCCATAAGAAAAGAGCCATCCCGTTAAGGATGGCATTCAAACTTACCGTTTTAGTTGCACGGGTGAAATAAGATGAATACCCATGCTGAAAGCAAATCTAACTAACTTGCGACTACTTCTCCATCTTTCAATTCAATAATACGATTACATTGATTGGCTACCTCTGTATTATGTGTAACCATAATAATGGTGTTTCCAAGTTGATTTAATCTTTTTAATACCTGCATAATTTCCTCAGTTGTAGTGGAGTCAAGTGCTCCTGTCGGTTCATCTGCCAATATAAATGCTGGATTATTCACTATTGCACGAGCAATGGCTACCCTTTGTTGCTGTCCCCCAGAAAGCTGTAACGGTCGTTTATGGATATGGTCTTCTAAGCCTACAGATATTAAAGCATCTTTGCTTCTTTGTACTGCCTCTTTAAGATTGACCTTTTTCTTGCTATACAAATTATAAAATTGTAGATTGATCTTAACATTCTCCAACGCAGTTAACTCATGGATTAAGTTGAAATTTTGGAATACAAACCCGATTGTTTTGTTTCTGGTGAAGGCTCTCTCTTTTTCTTTTAATATATTTGTATCTTGATCTTCCAAGTAATATGTACCCGATGTTGGGCGGTCTAGTAGCCCCAGAATGTTGAGTAACGTAGATTTCCCCGATCCAGATGGACCATAATGGCAATCATTTCTCCATGATGAATGCGTAGGGATATATCTTTTAAGACATTTTTTCTTTCCACTTCAAAATATTTATGAATTCCATTTAGCTCAATATAGCTCATCTACCTAATCACTCCTTTAATCATCTCAATAGGTTCTATCTTCTTTAGCTTTATAAAAGGCATGATTATAGATAGCAAAATGAAAATAATCATAATGGCGAATGCATAGCTATAACAGATACATTCAACATGAGTGCTTCATTAACAAAAAGAGTTGCAAAAAGTATTTTACAAATAGCGGCAGCTAAAATGAAAGAACCCCCAAAAATAACGGTTATTTCTCCGAATACTAAACGAATGATATTATTTTTCGTCAGTCCTAATGAATAATAAATGCCAAAATCTTTATACCTTGTAGAGATATTAGCTAAAATAGCACCAATACTTCCTAACAGAGATAGTACTAAAAGAATAGCTGCGAAAGTGATTGTGCTTATAATAACTACCTTTCGGCTTTCATTATAGGAGTTTATTTCTCCCTGTAATGTGGTGTATTGTAAATCCAAACCGTTGCGGTTAAACACCGATTTAATTTGCTCCAAGCTTACTCCTCTTGCTTCGTGTTCTGGTAATTGAATTAATGAATTATATGCATATGTCAGATCAGATTCAAATTCTTTAAATTGGGGAGCTAAGATAAACTCTGTATTGTAAATGATATTATCACTAATCTTAGTTGAACCCCCCGGCCAAAAATGAACAGAAGGTGCCAGTACTCCCACAACCTTAATCTCTATCTTTTCAAGCTTGTCTGTATTTCCATTCATATAATATCGTGGATACGTTTGTCCTACTCTATATTGATCTTTCAGTGCAGCACTAACCACAACAGGTATATTTTCAAAAGAATGTATATCGGTTTGTAATGGTTCTATCGTTCCTTCCTGCAATGTAAGTTTTAACATTTCAATACTATCGTTGTTTAGAATATTTAAATGTGATTCATTCTTTTTTTCTTGAAAATTGGGATTGGGAATGTCATAAACATACATAGGCTCAAACAAACCGAGTTTTTCAACTAGATTCTTTTCCTTTAGTTGTTTAAAGACATTGCTATATTCGTTAAGCATACTTTTTTCTGATAAAGGATTTTTTTCATTAATATACGCATGAACTGTATCTAGGGGGACTAACGCTTCAATACTTTTTTTATATTGTAATAGATTGAAAATACAGCTTAATCCAAATAATAACGTAGCAAAACCAATTGTAAACTGTACCATTAACAGTGAAAATTTGCTTTTCTTTTTAATCATGGATTGGTAAATAAGTCTTATCACATATAACACCTCATGTACGATTAATTGCGTTGATGGGCTCAATACGCATAGCATTCAAGGCAGGAGCTATTGCCGAAATCATTCCGAACAATAAAGACACACCCATTGCAAAGAATAAATTCAACCATGTGATTTGAAAGCTTAGCTCTTTTCCAAGGGAAGAACTAGATAATAGTAGCATGGTAAGATATTGTACAAAGATCGCTAGTAAGCCGCCAAGGATTGAGATGATCAAGACTTCAAGCACCACGGTTTTGGCAATATAGCGTTATTCGCTCCTAAAGCTTTCATGATACCAATCTCTCTTTTTCGCTCAACTAACCAATACAGCATTAAATGAACAATGTTGATAACGGCTATGGTATAGATAAGTATGGTGGCCACTACAGTGATAACAAGTGAATTTCGGAAGGAACTAGCATCTATGTTACTCACATTCTTGTAATCTAATCTGATCCCTTTCTGATCGGCTGTCTCTATAAGACTCTTACTTTTTTGCATAAATCGGTCTTTTCCATTTTTCACAAGAATGCTAACAGCATTATGATCTTTTATTTCAAGGAAACACTCTGGATAAATATTCAGATAACCCTTCCAAGGCATATATATAACATGCTCCCATGAAGTTTCTCTCGAAGGACGCCCGCCAATACCAATCACGAGGAATTTTTTATCCCCAATAACTACGTTATCGCCTAGCTTAATCTTATGCTTATCAGCAATACTTTTTCCGATGATAATTGATTGGTTTCCTCCCATGTCTTCTGTTGAAAAATACTTACCCTCTACTAATGGTATATGCCAGTCTGGTTCCTGATGAAATAACACGGGAACGATTTGAAAGCTGTCATTATATTGATCGAGCTTTCGATTCTCCATATTAAGAAGCTGTGTTTCTCCAAATTCACTTAATCTTTCTATGGTATCTTCAACATCTTGTTGATTCCATTCGCCATTACGAGATAAAGAAACATCTACTTGCTGTTCAGGATTGCCACCTCTTTGATCATGTATATATTCTAATGATTCCATAGATGCACTTGTCCCAAGCGACATGACTAAACTGCCGATAAAAAATCCAATAACAATGAATAGAATGGTTACTTTTCTATTTTTCCATTGCCGAAAAATAAACTTGTACATGATCACACCACCTCCTGTTTTTAATTTATGTAGATCAGCTTTATAAGTGGTTATTACTAAAGTATATTTATACTAATTTAAGGGGTATCATCCTATTATTTATAAATTTAACTCTAATAGTATATTAATTTAATAAGAATTGGAATATTCACCCTTTTATATAGGAACTAGCGCTTCTGGTTTAGAAGAAGATTCGCCTTTTGGACTCCATGAGCCAGACGGAAGCGGTATTGATTCGGCGGAGTTGACGTTACGCTGGGAAATAGCAGTGCATAACATAAATAGGCCCAAGGAGGACAATCCTTGGGCCTTAAATTTTTTTTGTAGCATCAGGTTGAAACTTACCGACTTAGCCAATGAAGGCTGTGTAAATTATTTACTGTACTAAACTTTCTATATCCGGCTGTAATTTGTTCCGTAGCACATACAGCATGATGGCACCAACTAGGAACGAGACGGCATCCGCAATAACGATCGACCAGACTACCCCATGGAAGCCGTTCATATAATTAGCGATATAAAGCACAGGAATTAGAGTAACCCCTTGAATAATCGACATAATAAATGCAGCAGTTCCTTGCGCCGTTGCTTGAAAAATCCCTGTAAACAATGTGGTCATTCCAGTAATAAACAAGGATAAGAACGTCACATGCAGAATGTAGCTGCCCATTTGAATTAATTGTGGGTCATTCGTAAATAGACCAATTAAATTATCAGAAATCAGATAAACAAGGATGCCGAATACGACGGCTAATACCACGATCGTTTTGAGCGTGAATCCAATGGTCTGCTTCATGCGTACTTTATTCGCTGTAAACGTATAGGCAATGAGTGGAACGACACCTTCGCACAACCCCATCAGAATAAACTCAGGGAATTGCAATAAACGGGATGAAATGCCATAAGCCGCTACAGCCTGATCTCCATACTCGACAAGAAAACGGTTCAAGATCAGTGACATGGCTCCTAAGAAGATCGTCATAATAAAGACGGGAACTCCGATTTTGAACACATTACTCATTATTTCCTTCGAAATTTTAAACCATTTGACGGAGACGGATAAAAATTTGCTTTGTTTACTCATAAAGAAGATAAAGAATACACTTGCCACTAGGTTAGAGATGACTGTTGCAGACGCGACGCCAATGATGCCCCCGTGGAAGACGAAGATGACTAGCGCATCGAGAATCGTATTGACGACAACGCTTATAATCATCCCAGTCATCGACGTAATGGCTGCACCCTCGGCACGCACGATATTCTCGAGCGTAAAGAATAAGACGACGATAGGTGAACCCATGAGCATAACCGTAACATAATCCTTTGTATATCCGAAAGATTCAGGCGTTGAACCTAGGGCATGTACAATTTGGTCGATTAACGGGAGACCAACTGCTATCGCAATGAGACCGAGAACTAAACTGGCATAGAACGCGAATGAAGACGCATGCTTGACGTCATCATACCTTTTTTCGCCTAGTAAACGGGAGATAAATGCACCGCTACCGACGCCAATCAAATTACCTAGCGCCATAATAATCGCGAATAACGGCAAGGTTAGTGCAAGTGCGGTTAACATGGCCGTATTATGGAGCGTACCAAGGAAATAAGCATTCAAGATGGAATAGATGACACTTATTGACGTGCCTAAAATCATCGGTACAGCAAAGTGAGAGACCGCTTTTGCGACAGGTGCTTTTTCAAAATAATGGAGGTTTTCTGCGTCCATGTAAATCACTACTTTCTATATAAATTTCAAAGTTACTCTAACAGTGTTAGGTTGTGTCTTACAGTGTTAGATGATATCATAAACTTACGAACCTGTAAAGTATAAACTTACACTGTTAGATAAAAGGACGGATCTCTAATGAAAAAGAATAAGCAGCAGCCTCAGATTTCGGAGGATAGGATTTTGGAAGCCTCTTGGGTACTTCTGGGAGAGGATGGTATCGAGAAATTCAGTATGAGAAGATTGGCCGATCGGCTGGGCATACAAGCTCCTTCTTTGTACTGGTATTTCAAGAGTAAGCAGAATCTCTATCAGCGTCTTGCTAATTATGTTTCAAAAATTATTTTGGAGGAGTTTCACGCTGAAGGGGATTGGAAGGAGCAGCTAGCGGGGCTTGCAGTAACAGTGCGGAGCGTACTCGGCCGCTATCCATGCTCTTCGCAGCTCATGATGATTACGCTGCCCCATGAACCGGACATCATCCGGTTCACCAACAGAATGCTGCTCTGCGTGGAAGCAACGCCGCTTGAGCAAGCGGAAAAAATGCAAGTGGTCACTACGCTTGTGAACTATGTTTTCTACTTCGTTATGGATGATTATCAACATGAGCGGAATGTCTCGGCGATTCTTAAGGACCAGCCGGATGCGCTGCCAGGTGACGAGATGATTAGCCTGTTGAACACGATGAACGACAAGGAGGCAGGCTTATTCCGGCGGATGTTTAAGAATGGGCTGTTCGAATTGATGGGGACCGACGTAGCGTTTGATTTCGGCGTAAAGCTGATTTTGCTCGGAATTGAACAGGTGATTAAGGAGCAGGAAAACGCCAAGCTACCGTAAAGCGGGTGAATGAAATCAGGGAACATATAACAGCCATCCCCCACTTCAAGTGAGGGATGGCTGTTATCGTTAAGAACGAGGTTTGTAATTTCTCCTGCGGGATGTTTGAGCTCAGCTCACGGATGGAATGTCAGTTTGCTAAGAGTTCATGACTTAAATGATTATGAAGCCGATATCAGACGGATCCTTAATTACGGAGGCGCGGCCTCTGTCAGCGAAGTGCGTAACCGGCCGCCCGGTCGGCCAACTGCTGGTTACGCTGATTCGAAGTCACGTAGCTTGTATCGGACGGTAAAACACTACTTAGGTCAGCAAGCTTCACGACCTGTGTCTGTACGGACGGTCCACCTGATGCAGGAGTTGTACTCGGCAGGTTCTGCCAGCGAACCATAATCGTTCCTTCATGTAGACCTACAGGGTCAATCCAGTTAGCTACGCCCGGGTCTTTAACCGATACAACGAATGTATAGCTACCGTTAGCATTCGGCGCTGCCTGAATGTTGTTAAGACTTGATTGATGATGGATAGGATCTACAGTTACCATCCACGGGTCTGTAACCGGAAACACGACATAACCTGCTCCACCAGTAGTTACCCTTGCTACCAGCGCTTCATCATCTGCCAGTTTGAAGTGGCCGAACGAACTGGCTTGCGTGACCAGCGTGCCTAATGTAGATGATGAGGTCGGACTGGACAGTGTATTTACCGGATTGAGGTGTGTCTTGATGCCCAATGCACCAATACCATAATCGATAATTGATTCTTGCAGATTCGTCCAAGCTTCGGCAGCAATGGCAAGCTGACTCTTGGGCGTGTGCTGGCTGCCGTCCGGCAGCCGCTCTACCGTAAGCGCATCAGGCGTTTCGGTATTCCAATTGCCAAGGTTATTGCGTATGAACAACTGCACAGCCGCACTCGTGGACTGTATATGATTGGTACGCCCATTGGCCGGATCGCTATCAACGGTGATGCTGTAGCTCCCATCCGCATTCACGACTAGATCATTGCCTGACAAGAAGGTGATGGTGTTCTGCGAATTGGGATTGCTGATTAGCGAGAACGTTACATCGGTCGGTCCCGGAGAGGTACGTTTTCCGTGAATGATATACTTGGACGAGCCATCAATCGGGATAGTACGATAAATATTGTCCGGATTATCATAGGAATATCGTCCTCCCGGCACGTTCAGACCAGCCGAGCTCCGGGGTGGCGTGTTTAGCCAGTATACTTTAGGGAAATAAGGATCGTTGTTGGCCGCTTTCTGAATGGCGCTGAACGCGAGCTCATTGATAGCGTTATTAAGACGACTTTCCGCTTCTGAGCTTAAGGAGCTCCGTAAGCTTGCTTGTAAGCTGCCTTGGCTTGGGCCTTCAATAAAGGGTAATTGTTGTACTTATTGATTTGAATGCTTAATGCATCCAGTTCCTGTTGATCCGTAGTTCCTAGCACCGACGCAGACGCTTGGGCATTCTGCACCGTTACGGAGCTAAGGGACACGACAATAAGCGCGCTTAGTCCCAGTTTAATAAAGCGACTATGAAGCTTTTGAAAAACGTTCCTCTGTTTCTGTAAATGCATATTCATATTAGTCAGCATGCTCCCTCCAAATACAATATTTTTGCAAAACTAAAAGAGGCATACTTTGTTAACCCATATTATTGGGTTCATAGCATGCCTCTGGCTAACCAGTCGGTTGTATTAATTTAACAATAATGCATTTAATTACCTGTATTTAATTTAAATTATTCCGATATGTTTTGTCAACATATATTTAGATTGAATTTTATAATAGATGTTAAGCTGCCGGAATGCCTTCACTGCGGATCGGTTTCTGTAGGATGGCTTTAAATTTAAGAATTATAACGGGATTTTATGATTTGTGTTTGAATGTTAATAAATGCGTTTACATTATGAATTAAATAACAATACATAAAGAAAGAGGGATACGAATTTGAAGAAACAAGCATTTCAAGGTACTTTCAAAGCACTAATTTTGTTTATGATTTCTGTTCTGGTTATAACGGGCTGTAGTAAAGGTAACAAGGGTAGCGGGGATGACCTAAAGGTGTTTACTTCTAAGGATGGTCAAGTTCAGTTAACACTGGATAAAGCATGGGTTATGGATCCTGATCTGAATGACAAGGCTGTTCTGGGAGTATCTGAACGAAAAAAGGAAAAGTATGCAATGGTAAATATCGTATCAAAATCCGATATGCAGGACGATGCTACGTTGGATGAATTTAAAAGCGCATTTGTTAATAATACCAAACTTTCTGTAACGAATGCTGAGGAATCTAATAACAAAAAAATAAGTATTAATTCCACGGACGCCCAATTATTTGAAATTACGGGAGAGGCACAGAAAGTGAAGGTTCATTATTTAGTGGCCGTACTAGAAAAGGGTGGCTCATTCTATCAAGTGGTTACTTGGTCTCTAGCATCCAAATTCGAATCTAATAAAGATGAACTGTTAAAGGCCATTGAGTCATTTAAGATATTAAAGGAAACACCGGCTCCTTCAGCATCTGCTCCAAATTCTAAATCTACAGATACCAAAGATACTAACACCACAAAGGAAGACGATAAGAATACAAGAATGACCACTTTGAAGAGTGATGACAAAAAGATGGAGATTGCTGTTCCAGCATATATGACTTACGAACTAGAGCTATCTCCCAAAGCCGATATTCAAGCGTCACGTGCTGCACAAGAAGAATATATGATGGTTCTGCGAGAGAGTAAGGATGTTTTTTCCCAAAGCTACACATTAACGGACTATTATAACGCGATTAAGGGCTCCATGTCTAAATCAATAACTAATGCTACCCAAACAGAACCCAAGAAAATTCAAGTCAATGGACAGCCAGCATTACAATTCGAATTAAACGGCGAAATAGAAAAAATTAAAATTAGCTACCTGATAACACTTGTAGAAACGGATGGCAACTTCACGCAATTGCTCTTCTGGACTCTTCAAAATCGAATGGAAGATAAACGTGATATGTTCATTAAGTCATCGAGCACGTTTAAAGAACTTTAATAATCGTCCAAAACGAAGACTTTCATGGGTGCGCTTAACAGTTAGAGCATATACTGATATACTTTGCTAAACAGTTCATGAAACGCATCTATCATGTGCTTGGGAAGTGGATGAAGGCAAGCTTCTTCAATTAAGCAGTGCTCTGAGCCTGCAACAAATAAATAACTTAAAGATAAAGGCACCCGTTGAGGTGCCTTATCATTTGTTCTATAGAGGATTGGCTCCGTCTCTCTAATCATCATTTGTAATATAGTCAATGAAAGAAGGATATTATGGGTTTTAAAGATGAATTAAAACGTGAAGTACGTAATGCAGTGAAAGATGTAGAAAAGGAAGCACATCAAACGTGGAAGATTGACTATAAAGGACATGGTATTGAAATTACACACCAGTTAAAAGAAGAGCATCTTATTATAGATGGGATTACGGTAGATATGAATAAACGAAAAACTGTATTTTCACACATCATGCCGTATTCCAAATTATCAGGGACTCTTGATCTGGGTGATGGCGTGATGCATAAGATTTTCGTTAAACTTGGTGGCTACATAAGGTTTAATTGTATTGTCAAAATCGACAACGATACGGTGCTTGATCATTCCCTTAAGCTCGATTTTCTTCCGTGGAACCATAAAGACAAGATCGTTCCTTTTATTCAGCAACAAATTGAAACACACAGCAAAATAGTAGATGATCATTTACCTGATGACGAGTACGTATATGATGAGAATCATCCGCGAATGGCTGCGGGTTTGTCTGATCTCATAGTAGATGATATACCTACTCCTTTTTATGTGAAAAAACTGTTAAAGCTATTTAAAAAACAGCTCAATCATCCTACAAATAGGACACGAAAGGCGACATACGGGGAAATTATAACCGATCATATCGCTAGCTATCGTGATGATTTCATTGAACGGTTTCAGCAAGCGGAGTGGGATGAAGCTCTCGTACAGCAAGAGGCGTTATGGCTCCTTGAACATTCAGCGCATAGAGAGGTTGTGAAATTCTCAATCATCGTACTGGGTTGTACGAATTGTGAACAATATAAAGAACTGCTCTACACATTAGGAATGCATGAGGAATTCACCTCATATGTCACTTTCGCATTGAAAAATGGAACCAAGGAAGCAAATCAACACATTTGGCAGCTTGCTCAGTCTGTCCATGGATGGGGCAAGATTGCTGCAATTGAGCAGCTGGAAGCAACAACGCCAGAAATCAAGCGATGGCTGCTGACCATGGGCTGCGAAAATAATATCCCGAGCGAATATGTAGCCTATATTTGTGCTATTAAAGGAGAACTTGCCATAGCACTATATGAAGAGACGATTTCAAAAGAGTTATATGATGGAATAGGTTTGATTATCCAAACATTACTTAATGGTGATGTAGAGCATGATATTGAAGACTATTTATTTGAGAACGCGGTTCTATTTCGCTTTGTAAACCATGCTCGTATTCATTGCATAACACTCGAAGATATCTATCCTCTTATGATCATAAGTGAATATGTAAATGATGAGGAAATCTGGGAAGAAAAGCTTGAGGACGAATGGAAGCAACAGGAACGCGCTTCTATCCAGCAAGCTATTCAACCATATATTAATGATCCTAAATGGTCGAAGCTTACCACGCTGACGCAGAGTTAACCATGTGGAATGATAAAACCAAGAAGTCCGGGGAGGATGGACTTCTTCGTTGTCAAATCTTAGTAATCTAGCCGGTCTGTGATATACCCGGAGACATGCCATGTATTTGTACTGTTATAAAACTTAAAGTAATTTCCGACGGGTTGGCTTAAACCGTATACAGTGCCGAGGATCGCAGAAGCGACCTTAACATTATTTTTGTAAATATCGAATTTGCCAGTGATCTGATCGACAGTAGTCGATCCAAGACTAACTAGACGGAATTCAAAACGGTCGGGTCCGACTTCCGAGATTGCATTGAAAAATGCCTGATTTCCTGAGGCCAGCGGGGCTTCTGTCCAACTTGCTATCGCATTGCCGCTTGTCGAGGTCAGCCAATTGCCGGTCGTTCCATCCAATACATATAACGGTTTTTGCGAAAAAATGCCGTGCACATACGTGGATGGTGCTGCCGAGCTGCTTAAACTGAAACCCATGACAAAGACGGCAAACAGTAGGACAATAGAAGAGACTAGCCTTTTTCTCATCATTTCACACTCCTTTTAATTGATCATTCCCTCCCCATAACTGGAGCATATGATAAGGAAACCACTTTATACATAAATATGTAAATTTAGGTATTTTATTAGCGGCTATTCATTCATAGGAGAGGTTCAATTTGCTAATCATCAAAATATAAAAGCAGCGATCCTCCAATAGCCGGAGGATCGCTACTTTGCTTCCTTATATAGTATAGAAATGACGATTGGCTGCGCGAAGCTCCTCGTTCACGATGAACGGGTAAAAACCATCAAACAGGCTAAAGTGATTACGCTTGTTTATACTATATATATTCAAATTAAAATGAAATAGGGTGGGAACATGGATAAGGGCTTCACATTAGCAAGCCAACTATTAACGATGCTGGATACGGAACAAAGATGGTTTACCTTAGCTGAAGTTGAAAAAAGTTTAGGTATATCCGTTAAAACGATAAGTAAGATGGTTGAGGAAATCAGCAAGCAATTACCATCTAATGTAATCATTGAAGTTTCTAGAGGAAAGGGTATATTTCTTCGACGTGATGGTCGGAGTAAGACGATTAGTGAAGTGCTTTCTTCGATGTTTAGAGAAACCATCTTTTATCGGCTGATGCATGTATTGTTTATGAATGTAGGTCGACTGTCCGTGGAGGAGCTAGCGGGAGTCATGTTTATGAGTACTTCGTCTCTCAAGAAACTGATTGTGCAGATGAATAATCACGATCTAAAACCATATAAGCTACGCATTACGTATTCTACGCCTATGATCAAAGGAAATGAGATGAACATTCGATATTTTTACTGGAAGTTATATGGGGATGCGTATGAGTTTACAGGATGGCCCTTTGAGCATATTGATTTTAATGATATAAATCAGCTCCTCACCAATATAGAGAAAGAGAAGAACATCGTTTATTTTATCAATTCTAAACGAAAATTATCCTTTCTGCTCGCCATTGTAATCGAAAGAGTGGCTAAAGGGGAATGTGTCCAAATTGACGAACATAGTTACCCTTGGGAGAAGGGTTTTTTTCACGAACCCGTGATAACCCTTGCGAAGCAGCTGGAAGATGAGCGCGCCATTACGTTTTCCAAAAGTGAAATATTCTTTATTCAATCGCTCGTTAGTCTCAGCCAGTATCATTATTACGAAGGATCAGAAATAACACCAGTGAAAGAAATCGAATTACACAAAGATCAAGAAGAATATCGAATGGGCAATCTGCTTATCAAGCTATTGACGGAGATATTTCCCAATTTGGATGCGGGTGAACGATTTATTTTGGAGGTATACGGCTTCTTCGACAAGCTATTAATAGAAAACGCCATTCCTGAATGGATGATGATTTCGCAAACTAATTTATCGACATATGTTCAAAAGGAGTGCCAGCCGATTTATCAGGAATTGCTAACCTGCATGCAAACGTGGAATACGGCGTATCCTTCCGTTTCATACAATAATGTCCATTTAACCAAGTTGACCTTAATGGTTCGTTCAAGTTTACGTTATAAAAGCAAGAGGGCTTTCTTAGTGATTGGGGAAGAATTCTCGATTCGTCATTACATCGCGGACTTGATTAAGAAAGAAATTGGAGATCAGTTGATTATAGATACTTCCATAATGCAAGGCTTAACGGACGATATGATGCAGCAGCACCATATTGATTTTGTCATTAGTAATATCCCGGTTGCATTAGAGGCGGTACCTGTTGTTATCATCTCCACAATTCCCTCTAAAAGGATCTAGACAATATTCGTCAAGCTTTGCTTTTATAATTTGACCAATTATTTTCCGTATCCTACGTAATTTTTTGGTCTAGTTTGCTATGCGCAAAAAACGTATGCTCAAAGTAGTTTCAGAGCTGATTGACTTGATGGCTTGGAAGCGTTTTCTGTAAAATGATTTTTTGATATTTGAAAGTTTGGGGGAAGACATATGAGTAGACATTTAGGTGCAAAAAAAGGTGAAATCGCAGAACGGGTGTTGCTTCCAGGAGATCCTTTACGTGCAAAGTTTGTAGCAGAACGCTTTTTAGATGAGGCGTATTGTTATAACGAAGTAAGAGGCATGTATGGTTACACTGGATTATATAAGGGAGTACCGGTTTCGGTTCAAGGGTCAGGGATGGGAAATCCATCGATGAGTATTTATGCTACGGAATTGATTGTCGATTATGAGGTTAAGAAATTGATTCGTATTGGTACATGTGGCGCGATGCAGGAAAATATTAAGATTCGCGATATTATATTGGCCCAAGCGGTATCTTCAGATAGTAATATGACCGAGAAAATCTTTCATGGTTGTAATTATGCACCAACGGCAGATTTCTCCTTGTTAATGAAAGCCTATCAACAAGCAGAAGGTAAACCTGTAAACCTCTTTGTTGGCAACATCTATAATTCCGATGAATTCTACCGTGAAACCTTAGATCGACTTCATAAGTTTATGGATTTCGGTGTATTAGCGGTAGAAATGGAAAGCACATCATTGTATACATTAGCTGCTAAGTATGGTGTACAAGCACTATCGATTTTGACGGTGGGTAGTCAGCTGTTAACACAGGAACACTTAACACATGAAGAAAGTGAACAATCCTTTTATGACATGGTCGAAATCGCATTAAATACCGTCATTCAGGACTAATGTGGCAGTTAGAAAACTAACCGATTATTTGGGGGAATAAAGATGCACTATCTACTTTCTATTGCCGGTCTAATTATTGTTCTGTTACTAGCATGGCTTGCGAGTAATGACAAGAAAAAGATTAAGTATCGTCCAATCATTGTGATGATTGCGGTTCAGGTTATTTTGGGACTGCTTATCATAAAAACGAGTATCGGCGAATTTTTGATTAAAGGTTTTGCTGACGGTTTTAAACATTTACTTGATTATGCCAATGAAGGAACTAACTTTGTATTTGGTGGGATTGCTAATGAAGGAGCCCATACATTTTTCCTCTTTGTTCTAATGCCTATTGTTTTTATGTCAGCGTTAATAGGGATTCTGCAACACTATAAAATACTACCTTTCATTATCAAGTATATTGGATTGGTACTAAGTAAAATCAATGGTATGGGGAAATTGGAGTCCTATAATGCGGTTGCAGCTGCCATCGTAGGACAAAACGAAGTATTCATTTCGGTTAAAAATCAGCTTGGATTATTGCCGAAGCATCGCTTGTATACATTATGTGCGTCAGCCATGTCGACCGTATCCATGTCTATTGTAGGTTCTTATATGACTATGCTAGAGCCTAAGTATGTAGTGGCAGCGTTAATATTAAACTTATTCGGTGGATTTATCGTTTCATCTATTATTAATCCATATGAAGTGAAGCCAGAAGAAGATATCATTGAAGTGCAAGAAAATGAAAAACAAACGTTTTTTGAAATGCTAGGCGAATATCTGATGGATGGCTTTAAAGTAGCGATCGTAGTCGGAGTCATGTTAGTTGGTTTCGTAGGAATTATAGCTTTAATTAACGGAATCTTCAGTGGCATTTTCGGTATCTCATTCCAAGGAATTCTAGGTTATGTCTTTGCACCTATCGCCTTTGTTATGGGTGTGCCATGGCATGAAGCTGTTAGTGCGGGAAGTATCATGGCTACTAAGCTTGTTTCAAATGAATTTGTTGCTATGCTTGACTTTGTTAAAATTCAAGAGGGTTTAAGTGGTCGTACGACAGCAATTGTTTCTGTATTCTTGATTTCTTTTGCTAACTTTGGATCAATCGGAACTATTGTTGGTGCGGTAAAAGGATTGAATGAGAAGCAAGGAAATATTGTTGCAAGATTCGGATTGAAATTGTTGTATGGAGCCACGCTTGTAAGCGTTCTATCCGCAATTGTTATTGGTATTATATTTTAATTATAGTTTCAAATGAAAATATCGCTTAATCACAAAAGGCATTGGGAATGTATTCATTCCAATGCCTTTTGTCATTTTTAATTCTTTTAATGAATAAATCAGGCGGGTCCCATCCGATTTACGCCGGGATTGGTCTATTCCACGACCATCTCGCAATTTTCTTTAAGTTCATGGTAGCAAACGTAAGCATCGCCTGCATAGACAATTTTTTTAGCCCTCGCAGGGTTGTCCATCGCATGCCATGACTCTTATGGTTTTATATATTAAATTACTCAAATTTGATTAGAAATAATTCAGAAGAATCTTCATTTCTATAGCCTGCTATCAAATATCCCTCGTTTGTAAAATCTACAGTATCAACTTTATGATTTATGGATACCATTAAGTTAATCTTTTTATTCGATGATGTATCATAATAAACTAATTCATGATCTTTAGTTATATAAGCAGTATGATTTCCATATGAATCAAACTGGCTAATATAGTCTTTCTCAATCACATTAAAATCTTTGGTTTTAATATTATACGTTCCAAATTTTCCTGACGACCAAGTATTTATATCTTCGAAATTAATCGATATTATGTTATCGTTCAATAATTTAGCGTATCCCACATAAGGTGAAGAAGAAACGAACTCCTTTGTATCTCCTGTGGCTAAATTGTAAACATAATATTTACCTTTACTATTTACAGTATCTGTCCATAGTATATTTCCCTCGTTAAAATCAACAGAATTGTTATAGAAGCTTCCTAACTCTAACGTCGCTAATACTTTGTGTTTCTTGGAATCTAGATCATATAATACTACTTCAGATTTATTGTTTGTTGTTGTAATCCAAGCAATCATATTTTGATAAAGCCTAGGAGCGTCTAATGCCATTTTCTCTTGATCATCATATTTAAAGACAATTGATTTCTTGTCATTTGTTCTATTCCATGCATGAACGGATCCCTTTAGTCCAAACTCATCTGTTTCTGCCCAAACCATCCATTCATTATTACAAGTCAAATCATTTATAGTACCATTCTTAAGTTCTGATTTATAAATTGTTACAGATTCTTTTTTCTGTAAGTCATACTCTAAAATACTGTTCTGCAAGCGTTCTTTTTGGCTATTAAAGGGTATATATATTCTTTCATCTGTTGCGCAAGGTTGCGAATAACGTGAATACGGTATTTGTATATGTTCTACATCATACTCTAAGTTCTGAGTATTCTCTTTACTCTCACTTTTATCAACTATTGGTTCTGGTAAATTTACTACACTTTCGTTATTGCAAGCAGTAAATAGTAATAAAAGCATTAAAGCAATTGATGCTGATAAAAATTTCATTTGTCTTCTCCTTTAATAGTAATATACCATTGCTTTATTGGTACCATTTATGTCTGCAATATAAGAGAATCTTTTCATTTATAATTTTCACATCATTCATCATCGCTCCTGTAAAATGTCGTTAACAACTAGTATTAGTAGCATGGACCTTAGCGTTTGTGAAAACTGTGCACGAACTTAATAGTAATTGTAAATATTTTAATTAAATGGTAATTATATTAAATTTATTTACAATATTCAACACTATGAAACCGAATTAGAGAGAAGGTAAGTACTAAGATGGAGAGTTCGTACGCCATCGCTTACGGAAAGAGGTTTGCTCCGACGAGGAACGAGATCAGATTAGGGCGCGAGATGACCTTTATGCAGATGTCATGCTATGATGAGAAAGATAATGAATACATGTTTGGAAATGAGGTAAGAAAATGTTTTGCGTATTTATGAAACAAATCGGTAGGCACTCACGCTCCTTGCTGGCCGCGATGATTGTCATGCTGGCGATCATGCTGACGGGCTGCGGAACTCTGGACGTGGGGCCTTCTTCGACTAAGAATCCGTTTTCGTCTACTTCGATCTCAGAGGGACAGAAACGACCCCAACCCCCGCTAATCAGTTTTAAGGATGTATCGGATTATATACGAAAGCACCAGAAGCTTCCTGATAATTTCATTACTAAAAAAGAAGCTGAGCAGCTCGGCTGGGTAGCGGCTCAGGGCAATTTGAATACAGTTGCACCTGGAAAAAGCATCGGAGGCGACCGCTTCGGGAACAGGGAAGGACTGCTGCCAAAGGCCAAAAACCGGATATGGTATGAAGCGGATATCAATTATAAGAAGGGGTCGCGCGGAGCGGACCGAATTCTCTATTCAAACGACGGATTGATTTATAAGACGACAGACCATTACAAGTCGTTTACGGATATTACGAAGGAAGGTAGTGTCCCGCAATGAATAAAGTCACGGAACTGAGACAGTCAGAGGCAGATCGACACGAGAACGTCCATAAATGGTTGAAGCGGAAGCTCGGATTGCCAGAATGGTACGGGCACAATTTGGATGCCCTATGGGATTGTATCACTGGACATGTACCGTTGCCTTTACATATCCGTTGGATCGCGGATTCGGAACATGATGAGCGCTATAACGCGATCTTGGAGGTTTTTCAGGAGGCTGCAGACCAATTCGATAACATTAGCTTCGAGTACGTGTCTGTTCAGTAAGAAGACTGAATTCCTCGAGTGCTGGACTTTATATCGAAGAAGTCTTACCTGCTACCTCAAAAATTATTTAAATAAAAAGACGGAGCCATAATTGGCTCCGTCTTTTGTAGGTTTGCTAGACCCTTCTCCTAGTGAATAGGGTCCTTTTTACAGATAATCTATTTCACCGAAAATACAGTCTCTAGCTCAGGGATATATTCCTTGACCTTATGTGTAGCTTCCACTCGTCCTTCAGCCCCAGCAGGGTATTCTTCGGATATGACTAAGTACGGTTTGATGGTAACGGTACTCGGTAGAGTCTTGAAGGGTTCAAAGCGAATACTATATGATTCGCTAACAGGGTGAGTACCGATGGGCTTCAGTTGAACGCCATGCTCATCCACAATGTCATACTGAAGAGCGATGATGCTGCCTCCCCTAGTTTCATTCTTATATTTCGCAGGGATAGAAGCGAGCATTTCTTCTACACTCTGGCCCTTTTTGGTCTTGTACTCAACGGATACCTGCGTTGTGATTGGGGTGATTTCCAGCTTGCTGATCTGCAAGTTAATGTTATCGTGATGCTTGGTCTCCTCTGAAGTTAGAACGGTAGCTGGCGTTGATTTGGTAATAGGCAGCACGAATTGGAATGGATCATCGTAACCCTTTAACGTTACATTTACAGTCAAGTCAAACTGGTCAGGGAACTGGGCCTGTGTTGAGCTCTTCATTGCATAAGTGTTAGACACTTCAGCAATTAGGCTGGAAGCAGTCTCACCGTCCATGAATTCGTAACCCGAGGCCAGGGTTTGGCCTTTATAGAGGACCTCTAACTTATCTACTGCCCCTTTATTGGCATCGGAAGGCGGCGAATTGGGCTCCGAAGCCAGACGGTTTCCAGGAGTGGTTATGTTCATAAGAATGCGGGTTCCGTCAAATAACAACGTTGGAATATTCATCGTCAGCTTGCCATGGGTTACGCTTTGGTTTACGTTTGTGATGAAGTCCTCGGCTTGTTGAATACCGGGATCGTCGTTTTTGTCGCCCCACAAGGAGTAGATCTGTCCCAGAACCGGAATTTGCTTGAGTGCATCAGCCATGACGGGCGATACAAATCCGGAAGCCATGACTGTGACTCCAAGGATTGCAGCAGCTGCAGTGGAGATCCCCCATTTCGCAAAGGTCCTGGATACATTTGTCTCTCTCTGAATGGGTGAAGTGGAATTATTGGTTTCTCTGATCATTTGGTAAGTCTCATTTAGCTTGGAGCGGGTACTATTCGATATCTGATTGGGAAGTAAATTCTGATATTCCTTTAATTGTTCTTCAAGTTTAGTGTTCACCATGTGGTAACCCCTTTTCTTGTTTGATTTGAGATGAATGCTTTAGCTGTTTGCGAGCGCGATGTAGTCTAGTCTTTACCGCCACCGTAGAAATCTCGAGAACGTCGGCAACTTCTTTAATCGGCATGTCATGCAGATAATGTAGGAGAATGACAATCCGTAGATTCTCGTCCAGATGATTAACAGCATCCCATAATTCAATTTTCTCGTAATCCTTAGAAATGGAAGGGAAGTCGGGAACCTCTCCATAAGGAAGAGTTCTAGAGTTGCTTTTGACCATTTTATTGCATTCATTAATCAGAATCCGAAAGATCCATGTTTTGAAAAAAGCGGGTTCTCTGAGTGTATGGATGGACTTAAAGGCTTTAAGTATCGTCTCTTGAAGGGCATCTGCACAATCCTCATCTTTATTGACAATGGACCTTGCAGTTCGATATAAAGGTAATTCAATCTCTTGCATCAACTGCACGAATGCTTCAGGGTCACCCGCTTTGGCTCTGATGACAATAGGATCGATATGCAAAGGCTCACCTGCTTTCTTGACTAAAAGGTTTAGTATGTTCGTAACGTTACGTATATATTAGATCGGGTAGGTAGCTAGAAGGTTACATGAAAGAGAAATTAGCTTGTCGGAGCGTAAACGAAATAAGGCCGTAACCCTTATTGCAGGGTTACGGCCTTATTTTATTGATTAAGCAAGTCTCATCTTAAAATCCTGGTAGCCGAATTCGCGAACGACGCGGCAATTGCCGTCTTTATCCTGCACAGCGATAGCCGGCAGCGGCATGCCATTGAAAGTGTTGGTTTTGACCATGGAGTAGATGGCCATATCTTCAAACACTAATCTGTCGCCGTTCTTTAAGGCTGATCGAAGGAATAGTCTCCGATGACATCGCCTGTAAGGCAGGTCGGACCGCCAAGCCGATAGGTGTATGGCTTCTCACCGGCTTCGCCCGAACCGATAAGCGGTGGACGATATGGCATTTCCAGAACATCGGGCATATGACAGGTAGCCGACGTGTCCACGATAGCAATCTCAATGCCGTTCTTATGGATATCTAGGACGGAGGTAACCATATAGCCCGCATTCAGCGCAATGGCTTCTCCGGGTTCAAGGTAGACTTCCAAGCCGTATCTATCCTGCATTCGCGAAATGCAAGCTTCGAGTCTCGGAATATCATAGTCGTCTCTTGTGATATGATGCCCACCACCAAAATTGATCCATTCCATGTGCGCAAGCCATGGCCCGAACTTGTCTTCGACCGCATTCAGCGTAGTCTCCAAATCGTCCGAGTTCTGTTGACACAGGGTATGGAAATGGAGTCCCGACACGCCTTCAAGCAGGTCTGGCAGGAAATCCTCCCGTTTCACACCGAATCTGGACCCTGGCGAGCAAGGATCATAGATCTCATGTCCCTCTTGCGTTGAGCATTCCGGATTGATGCGAAGGCCTATTTTTCTACCCGCAGCAAGAGCTTTCGTTTTATACTTTTGGAGCTGGGAGAAGGAATTGAAAATAATATGATCACAAATGGATATAATCTCTTCAATTTCATCTTCACGATAGGCAGGGGCAAAGACGTGATTTTCTTTGCCCATTTCTTCTTGGCCCAACCGCGCTTCGAATAAACCGCTCGCAGTCGTACCGCTTAAGTATTGTCCAATCAGGGAATACATGGTGGTCATGGAAAAAGCCTTTTGCGCCAGCAGAATCTTGGCTCCCGAACGCAGCATGACGCCGTTCAGAATCTTCAGGTTTTTTTCGATGAGGGCTTCATCGACTACGAAACAGGGTGTCGGCAATTCCTCGAATCGCATATTAGCGAACGAGCTCCGTCTGTTTAGCTTCCTCAGGCAATTCGTCAACAAGCACCGGATTGAAGTCTTCTACCCATGGAAGTCCCCATTTGTTGAGCTCTTCCATGAATGGATCTGGATCGAACTCTTCGATATTAAATACGCCAGGTGTATTCCATTTGCCAGTCATGACCATCGCCGCGCCAATCATAGCTGGTACGCCAGTTGTATAGGAGATAGCTTGGGAGCCCACTTCTTTATAGCACTCTTGATGGTCGCAAATATTGTAGACATAGTAAGTCTTGTCTTGGCCGTCTTTTTTCCCTTTGAAGATACAGCCAATGTTCGTCTTGCCCACCGTACGAGGTCCAAGGGAAGCCGGGTCTGGAAGTACAGCCTTCAGGAATTGAAGTGGAATGATTTGTTTTCCTTCGTATTCGATGGGTTCGATAGAGGTCATTCCAACGTTTTCAAGTGCTTTTAAGTGCATGAGGTAGCTTGGGCCGAAGGTCATGAAGAACCGAATACGTTTCAGGCCAGGCATATTCTGCGCAAGGGATTCGAGCTCTTCATGGTAGAGCAGGTACATATCCTTTTCGCCGACTTCAGCAAAGTTATAACCGCGTTTAATTTCCATCGGTTTTGTCTCGATCCATTCCCCGTTCTCCCAGTAGCGTCCGTTCGCGGACACTTCACGGATGTTGATTTCCGGGTTGAAATTGGTTGCAAAAGGATAGCCGTGATCCCCACCGTTACAATCCAGAATGTCGATATATTCGATTTCGTCAAAATAGTGTTTCAGCGCATAAGCAGAGAATACGCCAGTAACGCCCGGGTCAAATCCGCTACCCAGAAGAGCGGTAATCCCGGCTTTTTCAAAGCGCTCGCGGTAATCCCATTGCCATTTGTATTCGAATTTAGCTGTATCTTCCGGCTCATAGTTTGCAGTATCCATATAGTGCGTTTTGGTAGCCAGACAAGCATCCATGATCGTCAAATCCTGGTAAGGCAGCGCCAGGTTCATGACGATATCCGGTTTAACTTCGTTAATAAGAGCGATCAGCTCATCTACGTTGTCCGCGTTGACCTGTGCGGTCGTAATTTTGGTTTTGCCACCGTCCAATTTTGCTTTCAGCTCATCGCATTTGGATTTGGTACGGCTGGCGATGCAAATTTCTTCGAAAACCTCGCTGTTTTGAACGCATTTATGAATTGCTACTGATGCTACGCCGCCGGCGCCAATGACAAGTGCTTTTCCCATTTTTATAGTCTCCTATTCCAAATGAATTTTTCTAAAATGTAAAAACGGCAACAAAAAAAGCAAGCGAAACACGCACCCATGCGCATCACACTTGCTTCGATATAATTAAATAATAAAATAGTCCCAATAATAATGACTGGAGGACAAACTTCAAGTACGTCATCAGTCAGCCATAAAACGCAATGTTTCATGGAAAGGCCCATTATATTCAAATATATCATGTTAGGATCAGAGTCTATATAGCAAATAATTACTTTTACCACTCTTATTGACCGTTTCACAAGTTATGTGCGTATGCACTGGTTGTAAAGTAACCAACTTATAAAATTTGAGCTTTTAACTCAATCAATAAGGCAACGAAAGTTGCCAATCGGCATTTGACCCGGCTGTCCGTATGGCCTTAACTTCTACATCGAAGTGGTCAAAGTTTATCTGCTTGGAAAGATCCTAAATATACTGAACATTCGCTTTCCAAAATCATACTTCTCCATAGTAGCAATATCAGGACTAATGAGCAAGAAGAAAATTTATATAAACTCATATTTTTTCTAGAGGTCAAAAAATGAGTTGTTATATACAAGGTATTCAACAGAGGTAATGTCGTCCGAAATGAAGTGAGGATTGAGTTTGATATTAAGGCAGATATGGCTTAACGAACCCAAAGTGCTTGATAAAGCAAAACAACAGTGAAAGCGTCATAATTTTGCTTGCACCTTACGTAACGTAATATTTTACAATAGAGCTACCGGTACATAGCTAGCGCCAAAGAGTGGGGATGGTTAATGAAGAAACATTGGAAGGTCGGGGATCTCGCCAAGCTGACGGGGCTTACCGTACGAACCTTACGTTATTATGATCAAATTGGTTTATTATCTCCATCTGGTCAGACGGAGTCGGGCCATAGGCTATATAGTGAATCAAACTTGTCACGCTTACACCAAATTTTATCGCTCAAAGAGCTGGGCCTATCTCTCGAAGAGGTTAAGTCGGCCTTAACTTGCGGGCAAATCAGTCCGATTGAGATCGTGGACTTGCAGATAAACCAAATCCAAGAGCAGATCAAAATGCAGCAGAAACTATTGGATCAGCTTAGACATGTATCTAGGCTTTTGCAGGGCAAAAGGAAATTAATGGTTAAAGATTTCACGAGCCTTCTGCAAGCGATGAAGATGGGATTTGAGAAAAAAGTCATAGATCGGCAAACAAGTTGGGAGCGACATCTGGATCTGTTGGGAGACTTTCTTGCCAAGGAGAACGAAATTTCGAAACATGAGGAGGAAAATAAATGATCGAAAGATTCATCAAACACGCGACTTTCGTCGTCGAGCGGACTTATGCCGCTTCGCCGGAACGAGTTTACCAAGCATAGGCCGACCCGTTGGCTAAGGCCAAGTGGTTCTCGAAGCCAGACATCTTTGATTTCAAGGTTGGCGGACGCGAGTACAGCAGCGGTGGGCCACCCGAAGGGCCAATTTTTATCTTCGACGCGAGCTATCAGGAGCTTGTCCCAGAGCAACGTATTGTCTATACGTACACATTGGATGCAGACGGTATACGCATTTCTGTTTCAATTACAACGGTTGAGCTGATTCAGGTGGAGGGTGGCACGAGGCTGATTTTCACGGAGCAAGGTTCTTACTTTGACGGACACGATACACCAGAAGTACGGGAACATGGTACTAGCGTCATGTTGGACGCACTTGGTAGGGTATTATTAGGGGAGGTATAATGCAAGACAGTTGGTGAAAATGAACTTATGGTTACGCGCGATTAAGATGTCCCGCGGGAGCTTGTATTTCGGGCATGGACAACCCCCAATTTATTAGCCAAATGGTGGGGTCCCCAAGGCTTCACGAATACGTTTCATGAGTGTGATATAAGGCCAGGAGGAACTCGGAAATTCACCATGCATGGTTCGGATGGCCTTTGATTATCCTAACCATAACGTCTTTGTTGAATTCTTGCCACTAGAGCGGGTTGTAATTGATCATCTTAACGTTCATGAATTTCCGATAACAGCTAATTTTGAAGACTTCGAGGGGCACACCACCAGGTTTATCTGCCGTCAGCTTTTCAAGAAAAAAGAGGAGTTTGAACAGGCTAAGTCGATTTGAATAAAAGATATTAACTTTGAACAGTCACTTATATAATGATTTTAAATTGTCGTCGTTCAAGTCCCCTGTTAGGAATTGGATGGCAATTTTATATTTGTAACTGGCGAAGTTAAATCAATAGCTGTTAAGTGAGTTATATCTGTATCACAAAAAGAGCTATAAATATTGTATTGGTGTATAAAAATCTACTGAAAATTGGGTCGGCAATAATAATTAATATACTATTAATATTTATTTTTAGTCATGTATTTCTATTATAGATTGAACCATTTAAGGCCATGACTATAACATTTTCTGTTTTTAATCGTTTATAGATATAGTAAGGTCATTTAATATGAACGAAAGAGGTGGTCGAAAATGAATTATTCTAAGTGGTTTGGCTTATCGTTAATGACTGCTCTGCTATCCATTCCTCAATTCTCCTCTGCTGAAGGTTTACAGGAAAAATTATCGCAAGTTATCAAATCAATGAAAGCATCAACTTCGGAGGTATATAAATCCCAATATCCAGTTGCGGTAAATCCATCTAGCCAAAAACCTAAAGGTGAAGTGGCCAATAAACAAGTAGACCTAAAGATTCTACCGCCTTTACAGAAAAAAATGGATGCCTTAGTCAAGAATAAGTTGGATAAAGAGATCGAGGTTAGCGTCATGCTAAAATATAATATATCTAAGGAAAAAGAGGATTTCATCAATTCTGATTTTGCGGCATATAAAAACTCAATTACAAATGTAAAAGGGTTGGGAGTGTATAGCTTTTTCGTGAAATTGACGATATCTGAAATCAAAGAAATTAGTAAATGGGATGCGATATCCACCCTCTCGATACCCGATGATATCTTTCCAGTATGGTAATTTAGTTAACCCAATCTTATTTAGTCTTATACTATTTGAACCTAGAGTTTATGTATACCTGCATAAACTCTAGGTTTTTTTATATTATGTAGATGAAGAGCTGAGTTTATAGCCCACGCTCCTAACCGATATAATCAGTTCGGGCTTTTTAGGGTCGTTTTCAATTTTTTTTCGAAGTCTATTAATATAAACGTATAATAAATGTAAATCTATATATTCATCCTCACTTACCATCCATACATATTGATATAATTTTCTAAAGGAAACAACTTCATCAATTTTATGGACTAGACATAACAAAAGTCGTAGTTCAAGCCTTGATAGTGCAGATGGAAAAGAGTTACATATAAAGACAGATCTATTAATATCAATATAGCATTCTTTATTCAGATAAATAGGATTAATCAAGAGATTCTCCAACTACGTACCTCCTTTTTTTATATTGATAAATTTACAAAATGTCACATTTAATATATATTATACAAAATTTTTAATTCATAATCTATTATAATAATGCATGAATCTAAACAGAATGTAAGTTTCAAGCAGGTTTATTATTATATTATTAATGTATTACGTTTGTTTCTCCTTTTCACGGTGCTATTAATATTTACTACATATAACAAGGAGTTAATAGTGTAATAATTTATGTCAAGAGAACAAGGTAATTTATTTTATAGGAGGAATGATTTTATATGTTGAAAAAAAGGATTATCGCCTTACTATTGGCCAGTATTGTTATGATTCCTACTAGTGTTAGTGCAACAACAGGAGATGTTTATAAAAACTTAAATACTTTAGATTTTAAAAAAAATACACCTGAAACAATAGCTGAGAATGAACTAGGTAGTTTTTCTCTTGATCTTAATAATTTCAAACTTCAGGAAAAATACAAAACTACAAGCGAGTCTAAAATTCTTCCTAAATTACAAGAAAAGCTTACAACCAATAAGTCTAAATATAATCAAAATAAAGAAGAGAAAAAAATGGACATAAGTGTAATGCTGAAATACGATAGTTCTCTAACTAAGGAAGATTTTATTAAAGAAAATGCTGATATTCTTGAAGGAAATATTATTGATCTTGCAGGATTTGGAGTTTATAGTTTTTTTGCCAGACTAACTGAAAATGAAATTAATCAAATCGTGAGTCGGGAAGAAGTAGATACGATTTCTACTACAGATGATGTAGTTTCCGTCTATGGCCAACCTGATGAAGCCCAATCTGAGGTTTATCTAAATGGAGCAACTGAAATGACGGGCATTCAAAAAGCAAAAAGTGATTATGGAGTCACTGGAAATCGAGATGGAAATTACACTTATTCTAAAAATGATTCCGTGATTGCAATCATAGATACAGGAATAGATGCCAATCATGTAGATCTAAGCGGAGGCAAAGTGATCGCATGGAAAGATTTCATTAACAATAAATCTACACCTTACGATGATTTAGGTCATGGCACACATGTAGCAAGCATAGCAGCAGGTACTGGTTCAGGAGATCCTGGTATTCAAACTGGAGTGGCTCCGGGGGCTGCACTCGTTGGATTAAAAGTTTGCGAGGCTAATTCAGATTGTTCTAATCAAGCAATTATGAATGCTATGGATTGGATTATTAATAATAAGAATATTTACGGAATAGATATTATTAATATGAGCTTAGGGTCACCAGGTTCTGCAAATGCGACCTTCTGTTCTAAGGTAAATACTGCAGCAGAGAATGGAATACTTACTGTAGTAGCTGCAGGAAATACGCAATTAGGAGCCAATTACGGTTCATTAAATTTATTTGGTAAATGTTCTGGTGTTGTATCAGTAGCTAATGTAGCTGATCCTTATGAAGGAGGATGGTATTTAAACCCAAGCTCTAACAGAGGTGAAGGAAGTGAAGGGCCGTCCATTTCTGCCCCGGGTACATCAATTCGTGCAGCAAAAGCTAATTCCACAAATGAATATATTAATTATACTGGAACTTCCATGTCTGCTCCTATGATTTCTGGGTTGGCTGCATTAATGTTGGAGGCAAGTAACGGGAGTCTAAATTATGATTTCAAATATGAAGATTATGGAATGACTGGATACGACAAAGTATATGGGTATGGACTGATTTTGGGACACAATACTATTAAGGCTGCAAAGGGCTCGTCTAACGGTTCTTTTAACAATTACCGTAACCATATTCGAGGCCAAAGCAATATTGCAGCAGGTACGGTCGATATTTACAGTATCAAAGTGACCGACGTCCAAGCATTTTTTGCAACTACATTAGTAATCAATGATGAAAATGGAGCTGACTTAGATTTATTTATATGGGCTCCTGGAGTGAATCCAATTCAAAATGGTGAATTAAGATTGGATCTAGCCTATAACGGTAGTAAAGGCTACTTACCTCAAGAAACGATAAGTTTTAAACCATCTGTTAAAGGCACGTATTCAATTGGGATCGTAGCATATTCACAAGCAACTTATGCCATTGATTTTTCAGGCCAAATATCTCAGTGAATGGAACTGCCCCAGATGTAGCACTTACGTTAAACCGGGTTAGAAATATTTCTAGACAAAACGGTATTAGACTGCATCCTGCTATAGGAGGGCAGTTTTTTATCGTTAGGACAAGATTATAATTAACCGAAAAAATTGGACTTCTGCAACTAGAAATTGAAATAAATATTCTAGGATTAATGGAAATATATTTCATAAAAGTTATTGACAACGATTATCATTATCAATAATATAAAGGAGTTAATTGAGATTGATTATCATTATTAATTAAGGGGATGGGAAAATGTTTTGCAAAGTATTAACTGGTTTATTGGCCGCATCGGTGTTGCTGGCCCCCGTAACAACAATAGGAAAAGGTAGTCTGGCAAGTGCCGCAAGTGCGGCGATTAAAGTTACCTTGGATGGGAAAACCATTTCACTAGATACTGCTCCCCGATTCGTGAATGGGAGAACCCTAGTCCCTTACAGAAGCATTGTAACCGCTCTAGGAGGGAAAGCTTCTTGGGATTCTAAGACCAAAACGGTCTCAGCAACTCAAGGCAATCATAATGTGAAGTTGACTGTAGATTCCAGTTCCGCATACATAAACGGCGTTCGTACAACGCTTGATTCAGCTCCAGTCTCGGTAAATGGTACGACTTTCGTTCCATTGCGTCTTGTCTCGGAAGCCTTTGGCAAATGGGTAAATTATCAGAAGAGCACAAACACAGTTGCGCTAAGTAGTAAGCTAACGGTAAATACGAGCACGGGTTCTTTTACATTGAATAAGAAACCCAGTCGTATTGTTACATTGGCCTCTTCAGATACTGAAATAATCTATGCACTGGGTGGTTCCGTTGTTGGTCGGCCTACTTCTCTTGGTGCTGTATATCCAGCTGAAGCAGCTTCTGCTCTTGAGGTTGGCAGCACACACGGTATCCTATTCGAGAAGCTTGCCACATTGAAGCCGGATCTTGTTATCGCAAGTCCATCGTTGAAAGCTCAAAAGGCAACGATTGAGAAGCTAGGCGCTCAAGTGATGTTCAATTCACATAATACGTACAATGAGATTCAGGCTTCGGTAAGATTATATGGTCGCATTCTTAGTCAGGAAACTAAAGCGGAGCAGCTTATCAAGGGGATGAACAACAAGGTGGCTTCACTCACCAAACCGAAGGTAAAGCCGAAGACGCTAATCGTTTATGGCTCTGCGAGTAGCTTTGTCGTTGCACTTCCGACAAGCTACCCTGGTAACTTTCTGGAGCTAGCTGGTGGTTCCAACGTTGCTACCAATTTCCCCAAAATGGATACCATGCCGCAATATGCAGAGCTTAGCTTAGAGCGCATTGTTGCCTCCAATCCGGACATTATTCTATTTATTGCACATGGTGATGCTGCAGAAGTTAAAGCAAGCTTTAAGAAGCAGTTTGAGACGAATGCGGCTTGGAAGAGTCTGAGCGCTGTAAAGAATGATCAATTTGAAGTACTGCCTTCAGATCTATTCATTGCCAACCCTGGTCTAAGAGCACCACAAGCCATTGAAACGATTAACAAGCTGCTTCGTCAGGTGAAGTAGTACGATGGCTATCGTCTTAACGAGGTCGACAGGTCAAGAGGTCCGAAATCCCAAATTAGTACGTAATAGCTTAATCCTAATTGTCAGTGTAGCGCTCTTGCTGCTGGCTGGGCTTGTTGGTTTAATGTCTGGTTCTATATCTATTCCGGCACGTGAAGTATGGACAGCAATATTCCATACTTCCGATTCGGAAGCTCGCCAGATTGTATGGAATTTAAGACTTCCGCGCATATTGACGGGGCTACTGGCTGGTATTTGTCTAGCTGTTGCAGGAGCATTCTTACAGGGGGTATTTCGTAATCCACTTGCCGATCCAGGTATTATCGGTGTTTCATCAGGCGGCGGGCTGGCCGCCGTTATCGTAATGATTCTGTTTCCAGAGCAAATCGCTTACTTGCCGATTACTGCATTTATAGGTGCATTAGCAGCGGCAGTCATTGTCTATGCGCTCTCTTGGAAAGGGGGGGCATCTCCCTTAAGGCTCATTCTGGCAGGAGTTGCAGTGAATTCCTTACTCGGGGCGGCTATGACGGCACTGATGATTCTAAACAGTGAAAAGGTTCAGGCAGTGCTACCGTGGATGTCGGGAAGCTTAAACGGACGCAGTTGGCCACATTTTGAGACATTGTTACCGTATACGGTAATTGGTATGATTGCTTCTATTTTTTTACTGAAGCAGGCCAACTTGCTTGTATTAGGAGATGATGCGGCGAAGCTCCTTGGCAGTAAAGTGGAATCGGGCAGACTTCTTATCATTTTATTGTCTACTTTTCTGGCCGGTGCTGCAATTAGTATTGTTGGAATGGTTGGTTTCGTCGGTTTGGTTGTTCCACATATCATGCGTTTGTTAGTTGGCAATGATTATCGCATTCTTTTGCCGATATCTGCAATTGGCGGTGCGACGCTTGTGATAGCGGCAGATACGGCGGCACGTAGCTGGTTTGACCCGATTGAATTTCCCGTAGGTATATTACTCGCACTTCTGGGCGCACCTTTCTTTCTCTATTTACTTCGAAGGGGGCTTAAAGGATGAATCAAGCGCTAACGGCATCTGAACTGAAATACGGCTACCGTCCATCGGAATCTATCGTAGAGGGGTTCAACCTGAATGTCTCTTCAGGTGAATGGCTAGGTATCGTTGGACCCAATGGATCTGGAAAATCCACTGTCTTACGCATGCTGGCAAGACTGGTTACCCCGCAGCGGGGAACGGTATCCATGAGTGGCCAGAATATGGCCAACATGAATAGCAAAGCGATCGCAAGGCAGATGACCATGCTAACTCAGTCACAAGAGGCTTCCTTGGATATTACTGTCCGTGATCTTGTACGCAGAGGGCGAAATCCCCATCTCAAATGGTATGAGGAATGTAGAGGCAAACATGAGGAAGTAGTCGATTGGGCCCTGCAAGTAACAAGTATGAGAGCACTGCAGCATCGTTCTCTTCTCGAATTATCGGGAGGGGAGCGTCAGCGTGCATGGCTTGCCATGTGCATGGCACAAACTCCGTGTACCCTCCTACTTGATGAACCGACTACGTATTTAGATATTGCACATCAATTGGAACTCATGGAACTTATTCGTCTCTTAAATCGTGAACAAGGCATTACGGTTATTATGGTTTTGCATGATCTTAATCAGGCGGCAAGATATTGCGATCGGATTGTAGCTATGAAGCAAGGTTCTGTTGTACGGGAGGGGAAGCCCTCGGAGGTATTTCAGGTCGATTTCTTTCGCGATGTATTCGGGATCGAGGCGAAGGTACATAACGATGAGGGTGTACCCGTTTTTCTACCCTGTGGGGTAGTTAGACCTCTAGTTCATGAAGGTATTACTTAGTTTAATAAACATAATGTTTGATTCTTTTAATGGACTAATATCTCATTTGTCTGTTCACAAATTATCTGAAAAGGAACGTGTTTATGGCAAAAGTAGCCCTTGATAACGAGTTGGTAAGAGCATTTGTAGGCGCAGCACATGCAGATCTTAGTAAAGTGCAAGCATTACTGGAGCAAGAGCCGGGCTTATTGCATGCGTCGATGAATTGGGGAGGAGACGATTGGGAGACGGCTCTTGGAGCGGCATCCCACGTTGGACGACGTGATATTGCAGAATGGCTATTGGCCAATGGAGCTCGAATAGATTTATTCGCGGCGACAATGCTGGGGAATCTTGAATTTGTACAGACGACGCTAACTAAATATCCACATATGATCAATGCAGCTGGTCCGCACGGCATTCCTCTGATGCAGCATGCACTTATGGGGGGCGAACAGGCTAAGGAGGTCTTGAATTATTTGAGATCATTAACTGGCACAGAGGAGAGTGGCAATATGATACTAGTAGAGAATCGAATTGAAGTGAAAGCTGGGTTTGGTGAAGCTGTTCTGGAAAGGTTCCGTTCCCCTAAGAGCGTACATACCTTCCCTGGATTTGTGCGAATGGATGTCCTGCATGCAACGAATGCAGAAGGAAATGAAGAAATTCGTGTTTGCACAACATGGGAGCAAGAATCAGATTTTCAAGCATGGGCGCATAGTGATTCGTTCCGCCATGCTCATGCGAAGCGTGCTGAGGCAGCGGCTTCCGCAGAACATGTAGATGTGCATCAATCTCCAACTTCCTCCGCTCACGGCCATAGCCATGGGTCGAAGGAGGCAATTGCAAGCTCTGGTCATGGTAGTCATCCATCAAATGAAGCTGCAGCAGCGAATGGACCTATCATTGGCAACAAGGTGACGATTTATCAAGTCGTGGCTTCACATCACAAATAAGGTTCACACCGTTATTCTGCTCAGAACTAATATGAGTCTAATATAAAGAGGTCACTCCCTTGGAGTGGCTTTTTTTGAATTACACATAAGTGTAAACATAGCAGTGTGACGTATTTTTGGAAGAAAAATGCTTGCTTACGCTATTGTATAAATATAAATATAAATGTATTATTAAATGTCGTTAATGATACAGGCTTAGTTGTTTTGAAAAAACGAATATTATAACATGGTATAAGGAGCTTAAGGATGAGCAGCTTAGATGAGAGTCAACTAGAACTTAAAGAGAAAGAGGCAAAAAGCTTTAATGTGTATGTATTAATATTTTGTCTAATCGTTATATCAGCTATTTTGACGTATATTATTCCGTCAGGGCAGTTTGATCGAGTAGAAGTAGACGGAAGAAGTGTGATTCAAGCTAATTCGTTTCATTATATTGAGGCTAATCCCGTTGGATTATTAGATATTTTCAGTAGTGTTCATTCAGGTATGGTAAATGGGGCCAAAACCATTTTCTTCGTATTAATTATCGGAGGAACGTTTGGCATATTTACGGCTACGGGTGCTCTGGATGCTTTTATCGCTATGATTTCACGCAAGATGGCAAACCGTGAGAAATTGTTAATACCCGTGTTAATGTTATTTTTTGCCCTTGCGGGTGCATTAATGGGGATGTCCGATGAGATACTTGTATATATTGCAATTCTTGTTCCACTAACCGTTGCCTTAGGATTTGACGCTATGACAGGCTTTGCCATGGTTACTATAGGGGCATCAGTCGGCTTTACAGCAGCAGTTATGAACCCTTTCACGGTGGGCATTGCTCAAGGAATTGCTGAATTACCCACATTCTCAGGAATGGGCTTTCGAATTATTATTTTTATTGTACTGTATTTAGCTGCCGCTACTTATGTATATCGGTATGCTTCAAAGGTCAAGAAGAATCCATCCATAGGTGTATACGGTAAATTCAAACAAGGCGAAGTGAAGGCAGTAGCGAATTCAGATGAAAAGATGATGACCAAGCATAAGTTGGTTCTTATGGCTTTCCTTCTGAGCTATATTATTTTAATTTTTGGGGTTATGAAATACGGATGGTATATTACAGAGATTGCTGGTTTGTTTTTTATGTTTGGCATAATTATGGGCATTTTAGGGAAAATGTCGCCCTCCACTATCGCCGACAGCTTTATTGCGGGAGCCAAAGATTTGCTTGGTGGCGCCATGATTATCGGTTTTGCGCAAGCCATTCTAGTTATTTTCAATACAGCCGGCTTAATGGATACCATTCTGTACCATGCATCTAATCTTTTAAGTAGTGTACCTGGTACGCTTACAGCTGTGGGTATGTTTATTCTGCAATTAGTCATGAATTTTTTTGTACCGTCTGGAAGCGGGCAAGCTGCACTTACAATGCCATTAATGGCTCCTCTTTCAGATATGATTGGTGTGACCAGACAAACATCCGTTCTTGCTTATCAGTTTGGGGATGGGATTTCAAATAGCATTTTCCCAACAGGTAATATTATTGCTGCACTTGCAGTCGGGGGTATTTCCTACGGGAAGTGGTTCAAATGGTATCTGCCATTCTTCATTATACAGTTTATTATTGCGATTATTGCATTGATTATTGCTCAATTAATTCATTACGGACCGTTTTAAGGAAAAGGTGATTTGTGTATGTTGAATAAAAATTTAGTTGTACAGGCCGTTCAAGATCGTAGGTTTCTTCATGAACACCCAGAACTTTCAGGTGAAGAATATGAAACATGTGCATTTATTCGAAAACGACTTGAAGCACTGAATATTGAAATCCTTGATTTTCAGCCTCCTAGTATTGTTGGGTTTGTTAAGGGCACGAAGGGCAACAAAACAATTGCTTTGCGAGCGGATATCGATGCCCTGCCCATTACCGAAGAAGGAGACAAGCCATATATTTCGAAAAACCCTGGTGTGGCACATATGTGTGGTCATGATGGACATACTGCTATTTTATTGGCCGTATCGGAATGGATCTCTCAGCATGCAGCGGAAATCGAGCCTAATATCCTATTAATATTCCAATCTGCTGAAGAGATTTCCCCTAGTGGGGCGGATCAGCTCATCAAGCAGGGTGTATTAGAAGATGTTGATGCTATTTTTGGTATTCACTTATGGCATGGAATGGACAAGGGGAAAATTGGATTAAGACCGGGTTCAATGATGCGTCGGTGGATGACTTTGAAATTACGATACAGGGATATGGTGGGCATGGATCTATGCCGCATGAAACCGTTGATCCTATATATGTATCATCTTATGTTATACAATCCTTACAAAGCATTGTAAGCCGCATGTTGAATCCGATGGAAGCAAGCGTGATTTCTGTTGGAAAGATTGAATCGGGAACAACCTATAACATTATTCCTGATTCTGCAAAAATAATTGGTACCATACGAACGCTATCGCCTGGGGCTGTCTCGATTATTCAGCATCAAATCGTTCAATTAACAGATGGCATATGTAGCGGATTTGGTGCGAAGAGTACCGTGGAGTTTATCGTTGGAACGCCGCCACTCGTGAATGATCCAAGGGAAACGGAGTTTGTCGAATCAATTATTCGAACAACATTTGGAGATGAAGTCTTTGAGCTAGCCGATCCGATCATGGGATCAGAAGATTTTTCGTATTATTTACAAGAAAAACCGGGTGCATTTATATATGTGGGTATGCGTGGAGAGAAAAGTAAATATCCTCATCATCATCCTAAATTTGATATTGATGAAGATGTTTTTCCAGAAGCAATCCAGCTATTTATTGAATTGATAAAGCATTACAAATAGAAGATGAGATGTAGAGGGTGTTTGAAGGTCCATTGGACTTTCAGACACTCTTTTTTGTATCCCTTCAGGTGAATTCAGTGAATAACATGTTCAAGAATTCTTTTAAAGCGAAGGACTGGTAGGCGTCTTTTTTGGTTATAACCCCAAGCTTCCAGTACAGGGTTGGATTTTCGAGCGGTATCATTTTAATATTTTTGTTATTTTGTCGATCAAAAATGGATTTAGGAAGTAATGTGATACCCAATCTTGAGGATACAAGTTCAATAATCAAATCCCACTGCGAACTCTGATAAGAAATAGAAGGGGTAAATCCTTGTCCCTCGCAAGCTTGAATAATGTAATCATGTAAGGTGAAATCATTTGTAAATAAAATAAACTTTTCGTCCTTTAAATCTTGCAAAGTAACGGTGGTTTTCTGGGCTAGGTTGTGATCCTTGTGAATAAACAATACGAATTCATCTTGAATAAACGGAACAACGTTAAACTTTGTTTCATCAGCTGGTAATACGACGATTCCCACATCGATCTGGGCATCCTCAATGAGTCGTCCGATGAGTTTAGCACCAAGCTCAACCAACTCAAGAGAAATATCTGGATATTTTTTATAAAACTGTTGAGCAATTTTAGGGAAGAATAACGTACCAATCAGTGGCGGAATTCCTATTTTGATTTCGCCAACGACAATGTTTCTTAAATCATCTAATAGTACATTCAACTCTGACAATGCTGCAAAAGCCTTCTGACTTTGTTGGTACACAATATGGCCGGCGTCTGTTAGGTATAAGTGTCTGGTTGAGCGATCGAATAGCTCTACACCCAGTTCATGTTCAAGTTTTTTGACGGATTTACTTAAAGAAGGCTGGGTTAAGAAGGAGTGCTCTGCCGCATGTGTAAAACTTTTGTGATTAGCTACTTCAATAAACGATTTTAAATCTCTTAGCTCCATAACGATCTCCTATTTATTCTTAATAAGCATAATATGTATTACTTTTATTCATTTTACAAATAAATAACTCAGATGTACACTAGCAGGGATTGTTAATCAGTTCATTCTGGATAGTCCGTACGTACGGTTAAGAACATTCATGATACCAGCAGCGACGATATGAGAAACATGCCCCTGCTTAACTTCATTCTTACGATACAAGAAGAAGGGATGTTGAACATGATTAGGCCATAACCAAAAACATCATAGGACTGGGATTATTGAGAAGAGAATGAAAAGAGGTTATTTCTTTTGTTAAGTATTGTTGTTGGCTTGATATTATTAATGGTTTTAGCTTATTTTGGATGGTCCATTATATGGGTGGCACCATTAGCAGCTGGCGTAGTTGCGATTATGAGCGGACTAGATGTGTTTAACACGTATACGGGAACCTATATGGATGGTTTAGTTGGTTTCGTACAGAAGTGGTTCCCTATTTTCTTACTGGGAGCTGTTTTCGGTAAATTAATGGAAGAAACAGGAGCCGCTAGATCCGTTGCCAAAAAAGTAACCCAGTTAATAGGTAAGAAGAGAGCTATACTGGGCGTATTAATCGCCTCCGCATTACTGACTTATGGTGGAGTGAGCTTATTCGTAGTCGTGTTCGCCATTTATCCAATTGCTCTTCAGTTATTCCGCGAAGCGAATATTACGAGGAAATTACTTGTCCCAACTTTTGCGCTGGGAGCATTTACGTTTACAATGACATCCATGCCAGGAACACCACAGATTCAAAACTTAATACCCATGGATTATTTTCATACTTCCCCTACATCAGGGTATATTATCGGGATTGTAACGACATTGATAATGGCAGTTGGAGGATACTTCTGGTTAGCTTACAGAGCGAAGAAGTTTTCGGCTAGAGGTGACGTATATACGGAACCTAAGAAAGAATTAATGGATGTTAAACAAGAAGAAAGAACTCCAAACTGGGTACTCTCCTTGATTCCACTTGTTGTGGTGGTTATTTTCCTGAACATTGTAAAATTAGAAGCCATCTATGCTCTATTACTCGGTATATTAAGCATTATGATCCTTAATTATAAGGATTATAAGAAATTTATTTTCTCCATTAATGAGGGCGGTAAAGGCTCTGTCATGGCAATCCTTAATACAAGTGCTGCGGTTGGTTTCGGAGCGGTTATAGCCGTGGTCCCTGCATTCGATCATATTACAACTTGGTTACTAAATGTTTCAAGTAATCCATTAGTTGCAGAGGCTCTCTCTGTACAAATTATGTCGGTCATTACCGGATCAGCTTCAGGTGGTATGGGTATCGCACTTACGACTCTCGGAGAAACCTTTTACAACGCTGCACTAACAACAGGAATAAGCCCTGATGCATTGCATCGAATTGCTGCTGTTGCTTCAGGCGCATCGATATTCCCTAATAACGGTGCCTTGTTAACGTTAATAGCAGTCACAGGGCTAACACATAAAGAAACATATAAAGATGTATTTGTAGTCGCTTTTCTAATACCAACGATAGCTTTAATAGTAGGCGTTCTGATGGGTATGCTTGGTTTAGTGTAAACCTTACACGGATACGTATTATACATTTTATGAATATATAGGAGGAAATTCACTATGGTAGAGAATAAAGTCGTTATTATTACAGGTTCAGCTCGCGGAATTGGTTTTGAAATCGGTAAATATTTTGCTAAAAATGGTGCTAAAGTGGTTCTTTCCGATATTAATGAAGATACGGTAAAAGAATCAGCAGAATCACTTAAAAAATCGGGCTATGAATCCATAGGAATTAAAGCCGATGTAACGAAAGAAGAAGAACTTCAAAATTTAGTGAAGGTCACTAAAGATACCTACGGCAGAGTTGATATCTTAATCAACAATGCAGGATTACAATATGTATCTCCAATCGAAGAATTCCCAACTGAAAAGTTTGAGTTAATGCACAGAATTATGTTGATAGCTCCTTTCATGCTGACGAAAGCCGTTTTTCCAATTATGAAAGAGCAAGGTTTTGGACGTATTATTAATATTTCTTCTATTAATGGTTTGGTTGGATTCTCAGGTAAAGCAGCATATAACAGTGCAAAACATGGTGTAATTGGATTGACTAAAGTAGCAGCTCTTGAAGGTGCTGAGCATGGTATTACAGTCAATGCATTATGCCCAGGTTATGTGGATACGCCACTTGTACGGGGACAAATGGAAGACTTGGCCAAAACCCGTAATGTACCCGTTGAGGATGTATTAGCAGAAGTTCTTCTTCCTTTAGTTCCTCAGAAGAAGCTGTTAGATGTTAGCGAAATTGCAGATTATGCACTGTTCCTGGCTAGTGATAAAGCGAAGAGTGTTACCGGACAAGCTGTCGTTATTGATGGGGGCTACACAGCTCAATAATTAATGAAAATGATTTGAATTTAGGGCTACACAATATCATTTCATTTTCCTGCATGAATACCTACGTGGATAGGGAATAATGTGTCTAAAGATGAAATTCAAAAGCTTGCTCATATCACTTTGGGGCTAAGTAGCTAAACTTTCTTTATTTTATGGAAAAGTTAAACAATCAGGGAAGCACTAGGATTTGAATATTATCTTAATTGTAGTATACTTTAATTGAAATAAAGTACTTAAATTAAAGTATTTAAATAAAGGAGACCTTCAAATGGATCGTTTAACAGGCAAAGTAGTCATCATTACAGGTGGAGCACGTGGCATGGGAGAATCTCATGTACGTAAATTTGTAAGTGAAGGTGCAAAAGTTGTATTTACGGATTTAAATGAAGAGGGCGGACAAGCTTTAGCAGCAGAACTAGGCGAAAATGTAAAATTCGTTAAACAAGATGTAACAAAAGCAGCTGACTGGGAAACCGTTGTAGCTGAAACAGAAAATACATTTGGTTCGATCGACGTGCTTGTAAATAATGCAGGTATCAGCATGAGCAAATCTCTTTTTGATATGACTGAAGCTGACTACCGCAAAATCGTAGAAATCAATCAGGTTTCTGTATTCCTTGGCATTAAAGCAGTTGCTCCTTCAATGAAAAAAGCTGGAAAAGGTTCAATCGTAAATATCTCATCCATGAATGGATTAGTTGGTGGAGCAATTGGTTACACCGATACGAAATTCGCTGTTCGAGGAATGACCAAGGCAGCCGCTCTTCAATTAGCACCGCTGGGTATCCGTGTAAACTCTGTGCACCCAGGCGTTATTGAAACACCAATGGTTACACAAGGTGATGCAGTTGAGACAATCAAGGAATTTTCAAAACATATTCCTCTTAGAAGATTAGCTCAATCCGAAGAAGTATCAGATCTAGTGCTCTTCCTTGCATCTGACGAATCCAGTTATTCTACAGGTTCTGAATTTGTCATCGATGGCGGATTAACCGCAATGTAATTGAAATTATATCTGTTACGAAAGAGACATCCAATTAGGATGTCTCTTTTTATTTTGCCAATTCACAAAATAGAAGGATGGGTACTTCTAGCCTATACTCAAATCTCCGATTTAGGGATATTATTGGTATGTTCTTCAATTTTTTTGTCTATCAAGATTAGTTCACTAAAAAGAATGAGTAAGGGGAGAAATAATGATATCACAACGGTTTAATCTTCAATTATCTTCTAAGTTAAAAGTATTCTTGGTTGGTTTTTCAGCAATTATACTAGGTTTATTAGGTTTAACAGTATTCTCAGAGAGCGCATCCGCTCACGGTTATATCGAGTCACCAGCAAGCCGGGCTTATATGTGTAAGCAAGGTGAGAATACGAATTGTGGTGCTGTTCAGTATGAACCGCAAAGCATTGAAGCGACGGGTAACTTCCCGACTACAGGTCCTGTAGATGGACAAATCACGGGCGGGGGTATTTTTAAAGAGCTTTATGAACAGAAGTCCGATCGTTGGAAAAAAGTAACGCTACAAACCGGACTCAATACATTCACCTGGAAACTAACGGCTGCTCATGCAACAGAAAACTGGAAATATTATATTACTAAAGCAAATTGGAACCCAAATAAACCGATTGGTCGTAATGATATTGAGCTACTCTGCTCATTTGATGATAAGGGAGCGAAACCCAATCCTTCGACTTCGCATCAATGTAATATTCCAGCCGACCGTACAGGATATCAACTGATCCTCGGCGTATGGGACATTGCAGATACTCCAAATGCTTTCTATCAGGTTATCGATGCAAACATTGTGAGCAGTGGTACAGCGCAAGGTCCGACAGTGCCTGCAAATGTTAGCTCGACGAACAAAACTGCTACAAGCGTAACGCTAACTTGGACAGCTTCTACAGCGCCAACAGGAATTAAAAATTATGAAGTATATCGTAATGGTAGTCTCGTTGGAACTTCTCCAACAAATTCATATGTAGATCAAGGATTAACTGCCAACACAGCTTATGTGTATACGGTGAGATCTGTTGACGGAGCAGGTGGGAAATCACAGGCTTCTCCAGCTGTAACAATTACTACATCCGTTACTGGCAATGGCAATGGCAATGGTAATACGAACCAGAATGGGTCTCCACGAAAGCGTATGTGGGTGGAGCGAAGGTACAATATAACGGTGCTTCCTACGAAGCTAAATGGTGGACACAAAATGAGCTTCCTGGTAAAGCGGATGTATGGAAATTAATTGTTAATACAGGTCAAGGAACTACAGGGCTTGCAGCGCCCACAGGTGTTCATTCGATGAAGACGACACCGACAAGCGTTTCACTCATGTGGACAGCCCCAACGGGAGCTACGCAGTATGAAATTTTTTCGAATTACACGCTGCTTGGAACGTCGACAACCACATCATTTGAAGTAACGAAGCTTTCAGCCAATACCTCGTACGTATTTACAGTAATTGCTCTAGATAGCACGGGTGTTAAATCGCAGGCCTCATCCCCTTTTACCGTGAAGACGGCAATTGAAGGGGGAGCAGGCGAAAACGCTGGAGATCATTATCCAGAGTGGGATGCCAAAAAAGCTTACGTAGGTGGAACAAAAGTACAATATAATGGTGCTTCCTATGAAGCTAAATGGTGGACACAAAATGAACTTCCTAATAAAGCAGAAGTGTGGAAACTAATTAAGTAGGACCATCAAAGTCTAATATCAGTTTGAAAAATATTTTGGAAAACAGAGTTTTCTCTAAATTGGTTCGCATGAAAAGTAAAAGACCCCTCGCGAGGGGTCTTTTGGTATTTTAAAGGAGTGTGATACCGATCGAATTGGGATCGAATTGAACTCACCCCAAATTAATCGAGCAATGAAAGTGTTACCTCTATTGTATTATCAACAAATGATCGCTCGGGACGGGCTTTCAACATTACGGTTAGTCCGATTAGTGATACGATTAGCGCTTGTGACAAAGCCTTCGCATTTACACGACTCTCGAGCTCACCTGATTGTATTCCTCGTTCAATGGTTTCTTGAAATAGGACTGAAAGGTACATTTGATGTTCTCTCGTAAGGATTTCAAATTTCTCATCATGGGGAGCAAGCTCGACCATGGTATTGATGCAAAAGCATCCTCTGCTGGGGCTTTCCATATATTCTACAGCAACCACACTTTCAAAAAAAGTGCGAAATGCTTCTTTTACAGATGGTTTACTCTGAAGTCTAGTGCGGACATCAGAAGCATGGGACATCGTGTATTTACGTAGCGCAGTTTCGAACAGTTCTTTCTTGTCACCAAAGGCAGAGTATATACTGGGTCGTTGAATTCCCATTCTGGAAGTTAAATCGCTTAATGAGGTAGCTTCATATCCCTTCTCCCAAAATAGTTGCATTGCTGCGTCTAATACCTTTTCTTCGTCAAATTCACGGTTTCGTCCCATGATATCAACCCCCTCGTACACGCTCGGCTTACCTTAACGTATAAATAATTCCGATGATATATAATCATTACATTTTATTTACCAAACAGTATATTATTATTTTACATTTGGCCACGTATACTGTCAATTAAAACGGATTTACTTTGATAATGAAAGCTCATATATTAAAAATTACACTGTATAATTTCAACATATGTATTGACAGTGATTATTTTGTGAGGTAAGTTTACTTGGCTTAATAACATACCGATCGGTAAGTTATTGAGGAAGGTATTCAAGCTTAATAGAAAAGAGATGAGTGTAAAATGAAGGACGCTAAAGAAAAAGTGGCTGTCGATGCCAGCGTAAAGGAGCATTCGTCACGAGGGAGGACTACCACATCAGATTCGATTCATGATTCCATGTCTCGCTATGTGACACTATTGTTTGCGGCTGCCTGCGGGATATCCGTTGCCAATATCTACTTCGCGCAGCCAATACTCGATAATCTGTCGGGTGAGTTCGGTATTGAGCATTCAACCCTTGGCATTCTCATTACCATCACTCAAATCTTTTATGGAGTAGGGCTGCTGCTGTTGGTACCGCTAGGAGATTTACTCAATCAGCGCCGATTGATTATAGGTCAGATGCTATTATCCGTCATAGCTCTAGTTATCGTTGGCACTGCCACCTCTAGCTCGGTACTATTTGTTGGTATGGCTTTAGTGGGACTGCTTGCCGTTGTGACGCAGACTCTTGTGGCGTTCGCGGCGACAATAGCTGCCCCTGCCGAGCGAGGACGTGTCGTTGGTAAGATAACTAGTGGGATCGTGATTGGTATCCTTCTTGCGCGAACCATTTCAGGAGTATTAACAGATCTTGCGGGTTGGCGTTCCGTATATTTGGTCTCTGCTGCACTAATGTTTCTTATGGTATGTGGATTATGTAGAGTGTTGCCAAATGTTGAACGTGAGGTACAATCATTGTCCTATCCCCAGCTACTTCGGTCGGTGTTGATATTGTTCGTACAAGAACGAATACTTCGCATTCGCGCTATTCTGGCAACACTAATTTTTGTAGCTTTCAGCATTTTGTGGACGTCACTTGTACTGCCTCTTAGTGCTCCGCCTTTATCACTATCACATACTGCAATTGGGGCGTTTGGTATCGCAGGAGTTGCCGGAGCATTAGCTGCAGCAAAGGCGGGGAAGCTAGCTGATCGAGGTTATGGACAAAGAACGACAGGCTTAGCTTTAATTATATTGTTGATATCATGGCTATTTATTAGTTATACGGAACAGTCGCTTATCACATTGGTCATTGGCATTGTTCTTCTAGATTTGGCAGTGCAAGCCGTGCATGTCACGAATCAAAGTATGATCTTCGCATTACGCAAAGAGGCACGTAGTCGACTCACCGCGGGGTACATGGTTTTTTATTCTATTGGCAGTGCTATTGGATCCATCACATCAACCTATATATATGCACATTATGGATGGGGCGGGGTATGTTTGCTTGGGGCGTCTGTTAGTGCTTTAGCTCTTCTATTTTGGGCAATGACCTTACGTGCTACGGCCATTGAGAAATTATAGCTGTGCCTTGCCTAAGAATATAGAATTTAGATACAGGAAAATGAATGAGGCTGTCCATTAGCTTTAACTTTTATCCTTCGAAATTTGTACGGGGTTACAAGAATTTAAAGGAGTTAGGTATTGGATTTTAATAACTTCAAACAAGAGGGTATAATAAAATAATGTGTCTGCTTGTAACTCGATTTTTAAAATAACAAAAGAGAAGGTATTGTAAATGCTAAAAAAACTTTCAGATAAAGTGTACTATATGCCGCAGTATTCCGAGACTGACCGTCCGACGCTAGGATTGATTTGTGGGGAGAATTTTAGCGTAATTGTAGATTCAGGAAATTCACCTGCTCATGCAAGGGACTTCCTTAATCTTGTTGAGCAAATAGATATCGCACCGGTGAAGTTCGTTGTCATTACCCACTGGCATTGGGATCATATTTTCGGTATGGATACGATGAAGCTATTATCGATTAGTCATAATCAAACGAAAGACAGAATAGAATATTTGAAAACTCTAACATGGGATGATGCCTCCTTGGATTCCCGGGTTGAGACTGGTGAAGAGATTGAATTTTGCAGTAGTATGATTAAACTTGAAATGCCCACAAGGATCATTTAAAGCTCAAAGCGCCAGATATTTCTTTTAATAGCACAATCGAACTGGATTTAGGCGGGGTACGCTGTATCGTGGAGCATGTTGGAGGAGTTCACGCACAGGATTCGTCCATTATATATATCCCTGATGAAAAGGTCATGTTTCTAGGCGATTGCATCTATCAGGACTTTTATAGCGGAGAATGGAGTTATGACCTGAATGAACTCACCGTCTTACTAGATAAAATTAAAAAGTATGATGTTGATTACTATGTGACAGGGCATCAGGATCCAAAAACACATGCAGAATTGTGGAGCTGGATGGATGAGCTTATTCAGATCGGGGAAATTGTGGGTGAAGAATCTTCTCTGGATAAGGCTGTCGCTAGATATAACGAGGTACAGAAGACATTGCCTAGTGAAGAGCAATTGGAGTATATTCAAAACTTTGTAAGTGGAAATCAGAAGAAATTGATACGGAATGAAGCTTAGGTAGTTAAAAGCCACTCCATAATAGGAGTGGCTTTTTCTTTATATATTATGAGATGAACTGGAACCATACGGGTACAGAACTATCGTAAGGATAAGTTATACGCCTCCTCATCTAGCTTAGTAATCGTTTGGATAAAGTCCACGGTGCTAAGCTTATTTTTGTGAAGATGTTGAAGTTCGGTCGCAATTCATATTCAGTTCATAAAAGCGTCTTATGATGCCCTACGTAGACAGTTTAGGGAGCAGCTTACAGGTAATCGTGCTTAGTTTTGTAAAAGCAGAACATAAAAAAATCAGTCCCGAGACGGAGCTTATATTCCGGCGTAGGTCCATGTTTGAATTAGTTAATGAATATTATAGTAATACGAAGAGGGAGGGTTCTTAATGAAGAATGTGAACGGAACGAAACAAAAAACGGCGAGCGGCGAATGGGCTGTTGAAGCGCGTGGGCTCGTCAAAAACTTTGGGGATAATCGTGCGGTGGATGGCGTTGATTTGAACGTACGTGCAGGTACGATATACGGCGTGCTGGGTCCGAATGGGGCAGGGAAGACCACCACCATCCGGATGCTGGCAACCTTGCTGCGGGCAGACGAAGGAACGACACGCATCTTCGGATATGATGTGGCGAAGGACCCTAATATCGTGCGTCAGCTGATCGGAGTAACCGGTCAATATGCCTCCGTTGATGAGTCGCTTAGCGCGACAGAGAATTTAATCATATTCTCACGTCTTCTGGGTCTTAGCCGCGTGGAGTCAAAGCGCAAAGCAGCAGATCTGCTGGAGGAATTCAGTTTAACGGAAGCCGCGAAGCGTCCGCTCAAAAATTTCTCCGGCGGTATGCGTCGCCGGTTAGATTTAGCTGCAAGCCTTATCGCCCAGCCGCCGCTGCTTTTCTTGGATGAGCCGACTACTGGACTCGATCCGCGAACACGTAACCAAATGTGGGATACGATCCGTAGATTGGTAAAGACGGGGTCTACTGTACTGTTAACGACGCAGTATCTGCAGGAGGCAGATGAGCTGGCCGATCGAATTGCCGTAATTGATCACGGCCGAGTGGTCGCAGAGGGCACCGTGAATGAACTGAAAGCATCCGTAGGTACATCATCCTTGCATTTGAGCATTCAGAATCAGCAAGATATTCAACATGCTCGTCAAACCGTTGAGCGGGTGCTTCAAGTCCAGTCAGCTGTTTCACCAGAAGGTGCAAAAATTACAGCCCCAATGGCGGATGCTGACCTAGTGACAGATCTGCTTATCGCCCTGCGCGAAGCAAGAATCCCCCTAGCAGAGTTAAGCGTGCAGAAGCCGACCCTAGATGAAGTATTCTTGACCATTACGGGTCATGGGGCGGAAGAGAATGAATCAACCAATTCCCATAAATCAGAGGGGGTAATAGCATGAACAACTCTTCGATTACCCCAATTGAACGCCGTCACCTGCGCAGCAAAACGAGCTTCAGGCAATCGGTTCGCCATTCCCTAACGATGGCTTATCGCGGCCTACTGAAGATTCGTCGTACACCTGAGCAACTGTTCGACGTCACGCTTCAGCCAATCATTTTCACCTTAATGTTCACTTATATTTTTGGCGGAGCCATATCCGGAGATGTGCTGAGCTATTTACCCATCATCATTCCGGGTATTCTCGTGCAAACCGTTATTACGACCTCCATTGTCACCGGTGTCCAGCTTCGAGAGGACATGGATAAGGGAGTGTTCGACCGATTTAAGTCGCTGCCGATTGCACGGATTGCGCCGCTCGCTGGGGCCCTGCTGGCAGACACCATAAGGTATACGATTGCGACAGTTCTTACATTCTCTATGGGCTATGTCATGGGTTACCGTCCGGAAGGAGGTCTGGGCTTTGTTGTTCTTGCCGCGCTGCTTGTGATCGTGTGCTCCTGGGCGATCAGCTGGATTTTTGCTTTCTTCGGCGTCATTGCCCGTACGGCTTCAAGTGTACAGGGGATTTCGATGATCGTGCTCTTTCCGCTCACGTTCCTGTCCAATGCATTTGTGCCAGCGGATACCTTACCTAGCTGGCTCCAGTGGTTTGTGAAGATCAACCCGATTTCGCATCTCGTTACTGCCGTCAGAGATCTTACCAACTCTGGCACCGCCGGTTGGGATTTAGGCATCTCACTAATCGGAGCTGCGGTAATTGTAGCTATTTTTGCTCCTATTACGGTACGTGCGTATATGCGCCGGACATAGTATAGGCTAACAACGATCATCTAAAAACGAAAAACCTCTTCGGAAGTATTGTTCTCCCGAAGGGGTTTTTCTGTGAATGATGAAAAGAGCAGTTCCTATTGACAACCGGATCAAGAAAAGATAAAGTAAGCTTTATGTGAGATTGATAATCATTATCAATATAAGGGGAGTGTACATGAAGAAAATGCTTTTACTTCCATTGCTGCTGATGATGATTGTAATCAGCGCATGCGGAAACCAAGCTGCTAACGACAAACAGGCTGCTTCGGACTCGTCAAATGCGGGCCAAGCTACCAATACTGACACGGTATCCGATTCGAACGCCAGTACTAAAACGTATCAGTCCGAGTCTGGTCCCGTAGAGGTTCCAGCCAATCCCAAACGTATCGTCGCACTGACGAATGCACCAAATGTGCTATCGCTTGACGGAACGCTGGTAGGTGTTGATGAATGGACGAACAAGAACCCATTGTTCACAAACAAGCTGGCAGGCGTGAAGGTTGTTTCGCCAGACAATTTGGAAAAGATTATTGAGCTGGCTCCTGACCTTATTATTGCCGGCACTGACAGTAAGAATTTAGACAAGCTCAAAGAGATCGCACCAACCGTTGCATATACATGGGGTAAAGTGGACTATCTGAGTCAGCAGCTAGAAATCGGAAAGCTGTTGAACAAGGAGCAGGAGACTCAGGCCTGGATCGACGACTTCAAAAAGCGCGCTGCTGAGATAGGTAAGGAGATTAAGACAAAGTACGGAGACAACGTGACCGTGTCCGTTTTCGAGACGGATGCGAAGAGTTTCTATGTATTCGGCAACAATTGGGCGCGCGGTACTGAAGTACTGTATCAAGCGATGGGGCTGAACATGCCTGAGAAGGTCAAAACCAACGCACTAGGCCCCGGATATTATACACTATCTCCTGAGGTGCTCGGCGATTACGCCGGTGATTTCCTCGTTCTTAGCAGAAGCTCCAAGGTTGATAATGCGTTCATGAAGACTGAGACGTGGAACAATATCCCCGCAGTCAAAAACAAGCATGTTATTGAGATCGACACGGAAGCATCTTCGTACAGCGATCCGACGACGCTTGAGTACTTGCTCGACATTTTCAAGAAAGGCTTTCTCGAATAAGTGGCGAGATATTTCATAGAGGGCGCGGAGTTCTTCGCCGCACCAAAAGGAGTCCAGCGTTTTTAGAACGCATGGGTTCCTTTTTTTGTAGAGAGTTAAGGTAGGTATGTCAGTCATTTTTGAATAGAGGGAGAACATTATCTTAAGTATGCTTACCCATACTGGAGTCACTATACCGGTAATGGTATAATTTGAAAAAGAGTATAGAGTGGGAGGCATACATGATGAGTGATGATCTTTTAGCAAAGCTGGATGCGCTGCATGAAGAAGATGAGTATGAAGAAATTGTAGATACCATTATGGAAATTCCTGCTGAAGACAGAGATTATGTACTGATCAGTCATTTGGGCAGAGCACTTAGTAATCTTGAACGTTACGAAGAGGCCATTGAGCAGTTCTTAATCATTGCAGCAGAGGGTGAGGATGATCCCCTTTGGCACTACCGTATGGGACTGGCCTATTATTATCTGGAACAATATGATAATGCCCAGAGGGAATTTAACATAGCAGATACGTTAGAGCCGGGTGATGAGGATACTTTGGAGTTCCTAGAATGGATACGGAACAAAACTGTCCAGAAACCTATAGAAGATTTCCCTGTAGAGTTGAATCCAGAGTTAATTACTAAATTTGCTACTGATTCCGATTTCGCAAACTTCTGGGAAGACAGTGAATACGCATTTGAGAAATATGTTATGGCTCCGCCTACAGACGATCTGATTGATTCGGTACAGCAAGAACTAGTCTTCGTGCTGCCTGCTTTTTATATTCAAATGATGAAGGTACATAACGGGGGAATCCCTCATAATCGAATTTTTCCAATCGTCGGAGCCACTTCTGAGGCAGACGCTGTTACGATCTCCGCTATCCTGGGCATTGGCCGAGAGAAGAGAAATTCACTATGTGGGGACTTAGGCAGCCGGCACGTCATTGAGAATGGTGGTTATCCTGAAATTGGTGTAGTGATTTGTGAATGTCCTTCTGAATCTGGGGTTGTCATGCTGGATTACCGTTCATCCGGTAATGACGGCGAACCAGAGGTTGTTCATGTGGGTAAAGAAAATCATTACAAGATTACCATGCTGGCTCCAAACTTTGAGATGTTTGTTCGCGGATTAGAGAAAGAAGTTGTTTAGAATATAGCTCAACACAAAAGCACCTTTCGAGGTGCCTTTTGTGTTGATAACAAGGACAATATTGAACCGAACGCTCTTTCCGATAAACGCTCAAACATGGGTAGTATCTTGAGATATTCGGAACAACTGTGCAAGCTGTTTGGCCAGAAAATGAGGTGTATAGGGCATATCATTACGAAGCCAGCAGATAATGGTACCGATGAAAGCAGAGGAGCCGTACCAGATTGCAATATCTTTCGGAACATTTACATCTGAACCAGATAGGGCGGCTTCTTTTGTTTCCGTCCTGCTTGTAATGACATCAACGAATAACTTCGTAAGACGATCTGTGAATACAGGTATACGTTTTGAAGCTAACAGCACCTTGTAAAATTTAGAGTTTTCCTCAATATGCTCAATCATTTTGACCATGATGGACGAATCCATATCCGAATGGGGTTGACTCGAAGAATTCTCCAAAATAGCATGAACTTCATGAACCATTTCATCGGCCATTTTCTCCAGCAAATCTGAAATATCCCTGTAATGAAGATAGAAAGTCACACGATTAATGGTAGCGCGTTCTGCTATACGATTCACCGTTATTTTCTCCAATTCAACCTCTTGCAGTAAATCAATAAAGGCATCTCGAATCAACTGGCGCGTGCGAAGTACACGCGGATCCGTACGCGGTGATGTTGTTGCCATGGACTGTAGTTCCTTTCCCTCGAAATATTGTGTACGACTATTTCGTTCAAATTGTAAATTATATTTGTGCTAGGCAATTAATATGGACTATATGTAAATTAATACACATTTATCGGAAATGTGTTGCTTGTGAAATACAAGAGAGCTGATTATAATTTTACGTTGAGTCTATTATACAACATGATGTTAATTAACTCTATGTTGAAATCGAAGGGATTGAGAAAGTTGAGCACAAGTGTAGCCTTTGACAGAAGTTCCATTAAGAAAGGACCTCTGTTGTTTGTTATGATTCTGGGTGCGTTCATTGCTGTTTTGAATCAGACGATCATGAGCGTCGCAACACCCGAATTAATGGTTGACTTTAATGTACTGGCGTCCACAGCCCAATGGTTGACGACCGGATATATGTTGGTAAACGGGGTTCTTATTCCGATCACCGCCTTTCTAATGCAGCGGTTTACGACCCGAGAGCTCTTCCAGACATCTATGATTATTTTTTTAGGTGGAACAATTGTTTCGGCTATGGCACAAAGCTTTGACGCACTGCTCGTTGGACGCCTGATTCAAGCAGCCGGAGCAGGTATTATTATGCCACTGCTAATGACTGTAATCCTGACTGTATTCCCACCTGACAAGCGTGGAGCCGCGATGGGTTTGGTTGGTTTTGCTATTATTTTCGCTCCGGCAATTGGGCCAACGCTCGCTGGTTACGTTATGGAGCATTATTCATGGCGTACGATGTTTTATGGAATGCTCCCGTTTGTTGTAATTGTAATTGTGATTGCCTTTATTTATTTGAAAAACGTAACGGAACGAAGCTATCCCAAGATTGACATTCTGAGCATTATTCTTTCAACAATTGGTTTCGGCGCTGTTCTGTATGGCTTTAGTAGCGCTGGAAGCAAAGGTTGGTCAAGCGCGGAAGTGGTTCTTACTCTTGTTGCAGGCGTGCTCTCTTTGATTTTGTTTACATGGAGACAATTGGTTATCAAGAGCCCGCTTCTCGATCTCAGAGCGTTTAAATACAGCATGTTCTCCCTGACGACCGTTATCAATATTACGGTCACAATGGTGATGTATGCAGATATGATGCTACTTCCATTGTATTTGCAGAATGCGCGTGGATACACAGCAATGGAGTCCGGACTCTTAATGCTCCCTGGCGCGCTTCTGATGGGAGTTATGATGCCAGTGACAGGAAGACTGTTCGATAAGTTTGGAGCGAAGTGGCTGTCTATTATTGGTTTAATTATTACGGTTATGACCACAATTGGCTTCGTTAATTTAACGGATTCCACGAGTTATACGTATTTAGTTTTGATGTCCACAGGCAGACGGTTCGGAATGGCCATGTTCTTGATGCCGATTACGACGGCTGGTCTGAATCAACTGCCCGCAAGACTAAATGCACATGGTACCGCTATCTCTAACACCATCAAACAGGTGGCAGGGGCGATAGGTACCTCTTTACTCATCACGGTGATGACGAGCAGTACCAAAACCCATCTTCAGGATATGATGGTGGCAGGTGGAACTTCTTCGATGAAGCATATGACAATGGAAGCGACTATTCAGGGTATTAACGATGCATATCTTGTTATTATTGGAATTGGAATTGTGGGTCTAGTGCTTTCTTTCTTCATTAAACGTACGGGTCAGGCCACGGAGGAAAGCAATAAAGTAAATGTGCAATCTAAGACAGTTAGAGAAATGTAAGAAGATATGAAGATGGAGCACATGCCTCCAGCATGCTGGGATGGTCAGATGCTTTAAGATTAGAAAACATGCGAAAGAGCCTCTCCGCTTCGTAAAGCTGGAGGGGCTTTTCTTTGTGAAGAACGTTATTATGCCGTTTCTGTATGCTAATATATTCTTCCTCCTATTCATAGTTAGTTATTGATGGGTAAATATGTAGCATAAGAGTCTAAAGTGTATGTGTTTTCTTAAGTGTGGGAATCTTTACAATATTAAGAATGGTCTTCAATTATTTAAAAAGGAGAATAGTTATGGACTATACAAATATAACAGTAGCTGGTAGTGGTGTTCTGGGCAGTCAGATCGCTTATCAGATTGCCTTCAAAGGATTCAATGTATCCATTTATGATATTAATGACGATGCATTAGATCGTGCCAAAGAAAGAATTATGGAGTTGAAGCCTCATTATCAAGCGGATTTAAAGGCTACAGAGGATGAAGTCAATAAGGCGTATCAACGGATTTCATATCATTCTAATTTATCAGAAGCCGTTGCAACAGCAGATCTCGTTATTGAAGCCATTCCTGAAGTCGTTCAAATGAAACTGGATTTCTATAAGGAATTAGGGAAGGTAGCTCCTAAAGAAACGGTATTTGCAACCAACTCCTCAACGTTATTACCAAGCCAATTTGCTGAAGCCACAGGCAGACCGGAGAAATTTCTAGCGTTACACTTTGCCAATGAAATTTGGAAGAACAATACGGCAGAAATCATGAAGCATCCGGGAACGGATACCCATGTGTTCAATGACGTCATTGAATTTGCAAAAGCTATTGGAATGGTGGCCTTACCTTTAAATAAAGAGCAGCCGGGCTATATTCTGAATTCGTTATTAGTTCCATTGCTTGATGCTGCGCAACAGCTTTTAGTAAAAGAGGTTGCTGATGTACAGACCATCGATAAAACATGGATGGTAGCTACAGGCGCACCTATGGGTCCCTTTGCGATCTTAGATGTGGTAGGAATCAATACTGCTTATAATATTGGACTTGCTAAAGCGGAATCTTCCGGAGATCCAACGTTCAAAAAAATAGCTGAGACATTGAAAACAGAGTATGTGGATAAAGGAAAACTAGGAAGAGCGACGGGCGAGGGCTTCTACAAGTATCCTAACCCTGATTTTACACAACCGAACTTCTTGAAAAGCTAATCCATAATCACGAAAAGGAGATGTTCCACAAAAGATGATATGTGTGGGCATCTTCTCATTTTTTGCTTAGTTAGATGCATGACTAGTCCAAAAATGTTAAGGACGCACGTAGTTGTGGGAGATATAATAGAGGGACGTAAGGGAAAATTAAATACGAATTCTGTTGTATGAATGTAATGATGATACTTCATACGAATGAAGGAGATAACCATACCATGTCAGAGAAGAATGAAATGATAGACACAGGTTGGAATTTCGATAATAGCTATGCTCTTTTGCCAAAGCCATTTTTTTCTATACTTCCTCCGACGCCTGTACAATCACCAGAGTTAATGATCTTGAATGCTCCTTTGGCTCAAGAACTGGGGCTGGAATTGTCGGTTCTGCAAAGTGAAGATGGCGTAGCGATGCTTGCGGGCAACCTGATTCCCGAAGGTGCTTTTCCGCTTGCTCAGGCGTATGCAGGACATCAATTCGGACATCTGAATATGTTAGGCGACGGCCGGGCTGTGCTGCTTGGTGAACAGATCACACCTACAGGTGAACGGTTTGATATCCAGCTCAAAGGGTCTGGTGTCACGCCATACTCCCGGAGCGGTGATGGCCGAGCAGCGCTTGGACCTATGCTGCGCGAATACATTATCAGCGAAGCTATGTATGCACTGGGTATTCCGACTACACGTAGTCTTGCTGTTGTGTCGACCGGTGAGGCCGTCATTCGTGAGACTAGGCAGATGGGAGGGATTTTGACCCGTGTGGCTGCCAGTCATCTGCGAGTTGGAACTTTTCAATATGCTTCAAAATTGGGTACTGGCGAGAATCTTCAGGTCTTGGCTGACTACACGTTGCAAAGACATTTCCCAGAAGTAGCCCTTGATGAGAATCGATATCTATCTCTCCTGAAAGAAGTAGTTCACCGTCAAGCGGAGCTCATTGCAGAGTGGCAGCTGGTTGGCTTCATTCATGGTGTAATGAACACAGATAATATGGCCATCAGCGGGGAAACCATTGATTATGGGCCTTGCGCTTTCATGGATGTTTTTGATCCAGCAACTGTGTTCAGTTCCATTGACACGAGTGGTCGTTATGCCTACGGTAATCAGCCGCAGATTGGTGCTTGGAATCTCTCAAGATTTGCTGAGGCCTTATTGCCTCTGCTCCATGACGATGAAGCAGAAGCAATCAAGTTAGCTGAGGATGCAATCCGTGGTTTTGCCGAGCAGTATTACAGCCATTGGTTGGGAGGAATGAGGGAAAAACTGGGGATTTTTGGCGAACATGCAGAGGATGAATCCCTCATTAAGAACCTACTCAGCATAATGCAGAAATACCGCGCAGACTATACGAATACCTTCTGTTCGTTAACGATGGGTACAATGGAGGATTCAGTCCTTCAAGGCACTCCTGAATATGCCCAGTGGTATGAACAGTGGCAGGCGAGATTAGAGAAGCAAGAAGAAACAAAAGACGCCTCGCATCAGTTGATGCGCAGAAGGAATCCAGCGATTATTCCTCGCAACCATAGGGTTGAAGAGGCGCTGAAAGCAGCAGTGCAGCAAGGTGATTATAGCGTGATGGAGCGGCTTCTTTCGGTTCTTGCGAATCCTTATGCCTACTCTCCTGAACAGGCTGATTATTCTACTTTACCAGTTCCGTCTAGCCAGCCTTATCAAACATTCTGTGGTACTTGACCTGTGACAATGCAGCCATTCACAAAAAAAGTTATCGAAATTATAAGTAGCATTCCGGCTGGTTATGTCATGACCTATGGTCAAATTGCTAAGCTAGCTGGAAGTGCAAGAGGCGCAAGGCAGGTCGTACGGATTTTGCATTCAATGAGCGAATCTTATAATCTGCCGTGGCATAGAGTTGTTAATGCCAAAGGAGAAATTGCAATTAAAGATGATGAGTCTCGTTTCAAGCAGACGTTATATCTAAGCGATGAGGGTGCTATACCCGATGAGAATGGGATAATAGATCTGAATAAATACCGATATAGGCCAGATGACGTTGATCTGCAAGATGAGGAATTTTAAACGTAGCGAATAGATGAGACATGGACAACAAGTATTCATTATAAATAAACCTTAAAGCATCCATCGGATGCTTTTTTCTTGGATTAATCTAAAAATGGTTATGAAATACATAGTTAACATGTTTAACTTTACTTATAATATGAGCTTAGCGTAATGTTCTACATAGAACCCAAAAACTGCATTTAGACATTTAGTAGTAAAAGGTTGAAAGGAAGTTATCCCCTTGTTAGAGACTTTACTGTTGAATTTCTTGTTTTTACTGTTTCCGGTTGTCATATTTTTAATTTTTTTTGAAAATAAAGCATATGCCTATAATAAGAGGGTACTTGTTTTACTGTCGGCTGTGGCAATGTGCCTTTGTATGGCCAAACCCATTAAACTTGAAATTGGATTTATATTCGATTTAAGATATGTTCCTATGATCATTGTGGCTCTCTTTGGAGGATACAAGAATCTTTTTCCTTTATATTTCATCTTGAACATGTATCGATTCTACGTAGGGGGAGAGGGTACGTTCCGTTCCTTCGTTTATTCATCGGTTATCTTCATTGTAGTTCCTATTCTCAGTAAGTGGTTTCTGAGACTAAGTTCTAAAGGGCGAATTATCACTGCTTGCTTGACGTCATTACTAAATATCCTCATTTATCTATATACGTTAACCTCCTTCATGCCATTAGATCGGAAATTCTGGATGTTCACGCTTAATGCTGTGATGACATATGTTGGGGTAATGTGCGTCATTATGATATTAATTGAAAAGATCATTACGAATATTAAAAATCGTGACCGGATTCTTCAATCGGAACGACTAAATGTCGTTAGTGAACTCGCGGCAAGTGTATCCCATGAAATCAGAAACCCACTCACGGTAACAAGTGGATTTCTACAGCTATTAAATAAATCCAAAAACATCACACAATCGGAAAAAGGATTTATTGAATTATCTTTGCAGGAACTTAAACGAGCGGAGAAAATAGTCAGTGATTATCTCTCTTTTGCCAAACCACAATCCGAGAATATGGTGTATTCGAATATGAGTGAGGAAGTCGAGTATACCAAAAATATTATTATGCCATACGCCTCTATCCATAAAGTAGAGGTCATATTTAGTTTTAATAACTCGTTAAAGAAACATTATGATCGGAACCAAATCCAACAATGCCTCATTAATTTATATAAAAATGGTATTGAAGCGATGAAAGACAACGGCGGAGGCATATTGTATATTGAGATATCAGAACGAAAGCAACATATTATCATCAGTATTCGGGACACCGGAATTGGAATGACAAGGGAAGAAATATCACGTCTCGGTAAGCCGTATTACTCTACCAAAGAGGAAGGAACGGGCCTTGGCATGCTCATGGTATACAGTACAATTAATAAAGTGAAGGGAACCATTGAAGTCGATAGTGAAAAAGGTAAAGGTACCACATTTTTGATATCGATTCCGACCTAATAAAAAACAGAGCCCAAGCGATCCTATCGCTTGGGCTCTGTTTTTTACCGAAACCGTCGCTTTACCTATTTAATGAAGCAATTTGAAGCAATGTCTTAAGCAAAGATGCAGATAATCAGGTGCCGGTGCCTTTTTACCAAATGTTAACGAAATGTTATCGGAATGTTATCGGAATGTTATCGGAATGTTTAAGCTTCGTTAAAGGTTCGAGTATTAAGCTATAGAAATGGACGGCGAGAACAACCTGCACAAGCGAAAGGAGCGAGCTTATTTATGGCCATTGAAGTATTTAACCGTTATGAGAACAAGTATCTCATGGACTCGAAGGCATTCTACAATATTTACAACGATCTGATGAAATATATGGAACCGGATGAGCACAACAAGGATGACAAGTTCTATACCATTAGTAACCTTTATTACGACACAGAGCATCATTCGCTTATCCGCACCAGTTTGGCTAAGCCTAAATATAGGGAAAAGCTAAGAATCCGTTCATATGGTGTGCCGAGCAGTGAAGACAAGGTATATCTGGAGCTAAAGAAAAAGGTATTTGGACTAGTCAACAAAAGGAGAACTCCGCTGAGATTGAGTGAAGCCTACGATTTTGTCCAGACAGGTCACGCCCCTACTTACAGAAACGGAATGAACAAACAGGTCATCGATGAAATCGAGTATTTTCTGAGTCGGTATGAGCTGCAGCCGATGGTTTATCTAACATATGACCGGATCGCTTTGTTCTGTAAGGGGAACCGAGATCTACGAATTACGTTTGACACAAACATCCGATCTCGACGTCATGATCTTACATTGGAAGCCGGAACCTACGGCGAACAATTAATGGAGCGTGGGCAATGGCTGATGGAAGTGAAAGCCGAGAAGACCATTCCGGTCTGGCTATCCAAGATGCTGTCTGAGCATCAAATGTATCGCACAAGCTTCTCTAAGTATGGTAATGAATATAAAAAATCGATTCGAAATGCATCTGTCATTGAAAGGGAGAGAATTGTTCTATGATCGAAACTATTTTTAATACATCTGCTGTGGATAGCACCCTATCCTTATCACACGCGCTTTTGACTTTGGCGACCGCCATTATACTAGGAGCTATCATTAGTTTTACGTATATGAAGACACAGCCAGCTTATTCTCAAAGCTTCACACTGACTATGATCGTGCTTCCTGCGATTGTGGCGATCATTATCATGCTGATTGGTAGCAATATTGCTAGAGCATTTAGTTTGGCGGGGGCATTCTCCATTATCCGTTTCCGGAGCGCGCCGGGCGATTCTAAGGACATTTCCTACGTCTTGTTCTCCATGGCAGCCGGACTGTCCGCTGGTGTTGGTGCTTTCGGGTATGCGATTCTGTTTACGATTATCCTTTGTTTGATGATGTATGTACTCAAGCTAATAAATTTTGGCGTGAAAAAAGATGCCATGAAAACATTGAAGATAACCATCCCAGAAAATTTAGGGTATGAAGAAGCATTCGAAGAGGTATTCAACAAGCATAACGTTGATTATGAGCTGAGAAAGGTTAAGACAGCCGAACTAGGCAGCCTTTATGAAGTGGTTTATTCGGTCAGTATGAGTCCAAATACTAATCAGAAGGAATTTTTAGATGCCATTCGGACGCGTAACGGAAATCTGGATATTACACTCACAATGAATCCTGCGTTGCAGGAATATTAAGAAAAGAGGTTAGCATGATGAAGAATGTATATAAAACAAAAGTAGCCGCGCTTCTGACCGTATCTGCGATGTTGGCAGCGGGATGTAGCACCAGTACTTCAGGCTCTGTAAAGGATACAAGCAGTTCATCTACGGCTACTACAAATACGTCCTCAACCGACGCCAATAAGGCAAATGCGCAGTTAGCTGGTCTCAAACTGGATGATCTGGTGAAGTACGATGCTGATGATACGAAGGTGAATTGGGATGCGGAAAAATCGACTTCCATTACGCTGAGCGGTGCGGGAGCTAATGTTGTGAAAGGTTCAGGAGCTAAGGTGGATGGTAGTGTCATAACGATCTCATCGGCCGGCACCTACGTGCTGAGCGGCAAACTCAGCGACGGCAGTATTGTGATTGATGCGGGTGACGATGATATCGTGCACTTGGTGTTAAATGGTGCGCAGATTCAAAGTTCCACGAGCTCTGCGATTCATGTTAAGGGAGCGGGTAAAACCGTACTTACTTTATCTGAAGGTACTGAAAATGTTATATCTGATGGTAAAACGTATACTGGGCAAGAATCCGCCAAGGATGGACCGACCGCAGCCATTTATAGCAAAGATGATTTGACGATAAATGGTACGGGTAAGCTGAGCGTTCAAGGGAACTTCAAGGATGGAATCACCAGTAAAGACGATTTGAAAATTGTAAGCGGCACGCTGAATATAACGGCAGCCGACGACGGCATCGTCGGACGTGATTTGACTGCGGTTAAAGAAGGCAATATTACGATTCAAGCCGGTGGTGACGGCATCAAGTCGACAAACGATAGTGGGACAGACAAGGGGTATCTTGTTATTGGGGCAGGAGCGTTTGTCATAGATGCAGGTAGCGACGGATTACAAGCGGCTACCTCTATGCTAATTAACGGCGGCTCTTACAACTTGCGGACAGGCGGAGGGAATGCTAAGGCGGAGCCTCATAAAGAGGAACAGCCGCCGCAACGTCCTGATGCCCAAGGGCAAACAAAATCCAAGGAGAATGAGCAGGCCACGCCTTCGACAGCAAACACTTCAAAATCTACAGACTCCGCGCAAGCCGACTCTGAGGATAGTGAAACGCCAAGCACGAAGGGACTTAAAGCGGCATCTGGGATTTCTATAACAAACGGTATATTTAATATTGATTCGGCCATGATACGGTACACAGTAACGGCAGTATAAGTATTACGGGCGGACAGTTTAGATTGGCCACGGGCGATGATGGCATCCATGCCGATACATCCATTGCGATTTCAAATGGTATCATCAATATTACTAAAAGCTATGAAGGTATTGAGAGCGCAGATATCGCCATCTCTGGCGGCGAAATTCATGTCGTTTCCAGCGATGATGGCCTTAATGCCTCCGATGGAACAAGTAATACGCCTGGTGCTGGAGGTCCGGGACAGTTTGGAGGGCAAGGACAGCCTGGATCTCAGGGGAAAACAGGTGATCAAACGCAAACAGGTAATCAAATCAAGACCGGTGATCAAGTGAAGACTAGTGATCAAACACAAACTGGAGACAGTAAAACCCAATCAGAAGGAGATAAATCACAAGCAACTAATCAGGCCCAACCTCAAGGCGATGGCCAGGCACCAACCGGAGGGCCAGGAATGTCAGGAGGACAAGGTAGTTCCAGCAATGCGAAGCTGGCGATTAGCGGAGGATATATTACGGTTGATGCTGCAGGTGACGGACTCGACTCTAATGGTTCGATCGCCATGTCAGGCGGCACCGTGCTAGTGAATGGACCTACGATGGACGGTAACGGAAGCCTCGATTATGATGGAACGTTCGAACAATCTGGCGGGTTACTTGTAGCAGCCGGAAGCTCAGGCATGGCGCAGGCTCCATCCGAAACCTCCGCACAACGCGCTGTACTAATGAAGTTTCCGAGCAAGCTAGAGGCAGGAACCCTAGTTTCGCTGGTGGACAGCGCAGGCAAATCGATCGTAAATTTCACTCCTGCGAAATCTATTCAGAGTATTGTGGTTTCAACGCCGGAGCTTAAGGCGGGTGAAACGTATACCATTTACACAGGAGGAACTTCTGCAGGTACGCCGAAGGATGGCCTCTATGAAAGCGGCAAGCTGGAGGGCGGCACAAAAATCGTCAGCTTTAAGCTTGGTGATACCGTCACTTATGTAAATGAGTCGGGCGTAACAACCGGTGGTGGCGGCTTTGGCGGCGGCCGAGGACCAGGAGGTCCAGGTGAAGGTAGAGGCAAGGGAGGACCAACAGGAAATGGAGGTTCTGGTAGCCAAAGCGGTACTACAAATCAAGATGGACAAAATGCAGGAGTAGGTAACGCGAACGCGAAAAATACAGAAAAGGATACGTCTAACTGAAGGTGAGAAGGTTGGGCTAGCATCGATGGTGCCTCATAAGGTATTCGTTAAGAAAGCGATGAATTTTACACCCCAAACGAGTAATAATAAGTTATATATAACAATATATGGTACAATGAGGATCGAAACGAAAGAAATCCATTTAAGGTGGGTGGAAATGAAGAGACCTCTTGGAGTATCCTTAATTAGTTACTTTTATATGTTTGGTGCCGGCGTAATGATTCTCACTGCAATATTCTTTAATGCAAATGCAGATGAATTTGGCATCGCAGAGCGGTTTGGTATACCGAACGTTCCAGAACGAATATTTAGGATGATCGTGGCTATGGGCTCCCTTCTTATCATATATGGTTATATGCGTTTAAAAAGATGGGGATTTTGGTTGATGATTGTATACTCATTAGGATTTGGCGTCATAAGTTATGGTCTGTTATTCTCACACGATAAACAACCGTTTATAGGCAATCTTATATGGTCAGTCATCGTTTTAGTTTATACACTTTGCGTCAGAAGGTCCTTTTTCACTAGAGAAAAGAAGTATTACGAACATTAAATTCTTATCCATTAGCAAGCGAAAGCGATAGAACGAGGAACCTAACTCATTCAATCGTTTTCGCTTCTTTGCATATGCCGTTCATTCGATATCTAAAGTTGTTGTTATCAAGACATTGCCCTTGAATATGTGCTAGCTATTTTTTAAGATGTACTCTAAAATATAATTATTAAAACCCAGTTTCACTTAGTGAAACTAACGTTTGTAGAATGACTCAGTCTTTACATTTATTATTTGATAGGGAGCGTGGTTATTTATGAATAACAAAGAACGTTTTACTGATCGAGTGGAATCGTATGTAAAGTATCGCCCGAGTTATCCTGAAGAAGCTATTGATTATTTATACGACATTATTGGATTGCATTCAAATGGTTTGGTAGCCGATATCGGTGCAGGCACAGGTATTTTTTCGGAATTACTACTGGAACGAGGAAGCCTTGTTACGGCTGTTGAACCGAATCAAGAAATGCGGGAAGCTGCGGAGAAAAAGCTTGAAGGTAAAACGGGGTTTCGTGCGGTTTCTGGGTCTGCTGAGGTGACGGGATTGCCCGATCAATCCATTGATTTTATCGTTTGTGCTCAAGCGTTTCACTGGTTTAATCGTAGTGCCGCGCAAGCTGAGTTTAAACGAATTCTGAAACCAGGCGGGAAGGTTGTTTTGTTATGGAACTCCCGTCTCACTAAAGGAACACCATTTCGGGAAGAGTATGAGCAACTACTTCAGACATTCGGCACCGACTACCAACAGGTTAATCATAAAAACATTTCAGATGACATATTGGATTCTTTTTTCAAAGGTGGGAACATGCAAGAAGCGCGGTTCATGAACCAACAAGTATTTGATTTTGAAGGATTGAGTGGTCGCTTGCAGTCTTCATCATACAGTCCCGTATCTGGAGACCCTCGTTACGAAACGATGATGAATGAACTACGAAATCTATTTGAACGGAATAAAGAGGATGATAAGGTGTTTTTTGAGTATGAGACCGAAGTATATTGGGGCGAGGTTTAATATAAGGAAGTAACAATTGAACAAATGGATTGAATCACCCGGGTTTGTCTAATTGGAATTCTGTTTAATACTAGAGTGAAGACTACTTGATGCTGAGGCATAGTACACTTTTGTGCAGGATATGGATCAACAATAAACCAATGAGGTGATGACATGTTAAATACACATGAAGCAAACCAAGAGGCTATTGAAACGGTCAGAGATATTATCAAAGGTATTGATGTTGCCATGCTCACAACCATGAGCAGTGAGGGGTTAGTATCCCGTCCCATGAGTACTCAGGAAGTGGAATTCGACGGAGATCTGTGGTTTATGACTAAGAAAGAAACAAGTGTATATCAAGAAATTCTACAACAATCGAACGTGAATGTAGCATATGTACATAAATCCTATGTGTCGATTCGCGGCGAAGCTGAAATTGTGGAGGATCAAGCGAAATTAAAAGAGTTTTGGAACGATTCATATGCCAAATTCTTTGGCGGATCGTACGACGATCCGAGTCTAGTCTTGATCAAAATCAAGGCCGAGACCGCTGAGTATTGGGAAACGGGTAATAAAACGAAGATGGTCAAGAGTCTGTTTAAGAAAATGACAGGTAAAGGATCTGACGATATAGATTTGAACGAAACCGTGGATTTGAAATAGGGCACATAATGGAACAATTCATAAGTGTTAAAAGCCAGCTCCTTAAATAAGGGGCTGGCTTTTTAACGTTTAAGTTATTCTTTTGATCATTAGTTTATAGGGAATCTGCTTGTATTACTTAAAAATTTGGCGTGTGTAAAACCTTAATTCAATTGGTTTTATTTTGCGATGAGTACGATACGATTGAGAGCAGCAAGATTTTCTGAAGAATCATAGTTGGAATCTAATTTCCTAATTATGGAGTTTTATTACCATTAAATTGGGTAATTAGGTAATTAGGCCTCCACACCACTGTGGAAGCACTCTATTTATTTAGGAGGGTGAGCGAATGAACTATAGTTCAGACAAGATAGGAAGAGACACGGATCCTCGGTACGGAAGATCCTATATTGCGAGAAATTCAGCAGTGGCTACACCAAGTAACTTAGCTACTATAGCTGCCAACCAAATATTAAATAAAGGTGGCAGCGCAGTGGATGCAATGGTAGCAGCAAACTCCGTATTAAGTGTTGTTTTTCCCCACATGACAGGTGCGGGTGGAGATGCATTCTGGCTCATCTATGATGCCAAAACAGGAAAGCGACATTCTTTGAATGCTTCGGGAAGGTCAGGCTCAAAGGTATCAAAGGATTGTTACTCCAAGGAACATGGGATTGATGTTCGAGGACCCAAATCAGCTAATACCGTACCCGGTGCGGTGAGTGGTTGGACGGAAGCACACCGAAAGCTCGGCAAGCTTCCTCTTTCTGAATGTCTCCAGCCTGCCATAGATTATGCTAGAAATGGATTTCCGGTTGGCGATTCCTTAGCAAAATTCTCTGAAATTGCGATAGACCTACTGAGAACTTATCCAACAACTGCTGAGACTTTCCTCAAGAATGGCGTCGCTCCTTATATGACGGGCGATATCATGAGAAATCCAAAATTCGCTAATACGCTGGAAAGCATCGCACAAGGTGGATCTGATGCCTTTTATAAAGGTGAAATTGCCTCCGAGATTTGTAGCTTTCTTCAGGATCAGGGAGGGTTTCTAACAACTGAAGATTTCGCCAATCATCAAGCCGACTGGGGAAGTCCTTTGGAGATTGATTATCGTGAATGGAAAGTCATTGCCCCACCTCCAAACTCTGCGGGCTTTGTCACTTTACAAATTCTTGGCATGATGGAACATATGGACATTAAGAACATGGCTGGGGACGATAGTGATCTCATTGATGCGTTCACACGTGCTACAGAATTCTCCTTTATCGACCGTGACAACTACTTAGATGATCCAGCTTTTAATGAGATCCCTATGGATACGTTGTTAAGCAAGGATTATCTCCATGATCGCGTAAAAAAATTGCATGATTCCACTTTGGGCCCACCTGAGAAGGGATTTGCCAAAAAAGGAGATACCACCTTCAGTTGTGCAGTCGATGCTGAGGGAAACTCAGTTGGCGTAATCCAGAGTCTTTACTGGGAATGGGGTTCCGGATTAGTAGCTGGAGGTACAGGGATGCTTCTGCAGAACAGGGGGACTCATTTTTCTCTAGATCCAACATCGCGGGATAGGCTTGAACCCAATAAGCGTCCTGCTCATACTCTAACCTGTTCGATGGTTATGAAAGACGACAAGCCAGAGATGGTTGTTGGCGCGATGGGCGGCGACGGGGAACCGCAGACTCAGGCCATAATTATTATGCGAGTGCTTGACCAAGGATATTCCGTTCAGGAAGCAATCGACGCACCTAGATGGCTTTTAGGGAGAACTTGGGGTGATCAAATTAGAGGTCTGAGACTCGAAGGAAGATATGATGAATCCATAGCTAAAAGGTTACAAGAACTCGGTCATGAGAATGTTGAAATTATTGAGAACTTTAGTGATCTTATGGGGCACGCTCAAGCCATTCGAATTTGGCCAGATCGTCTCGAAGCGGGTGCTGATCCGCGTGCAGATGGGCTAGCTATCGGTAACTGAACCTATGTAATAAATATATGATCTACGAATAAGAAAGGAGATCTAAGATTATGAATAATACTAACCAAAAAACTAATCCACAACCAATAAAATGGGATAAAGGAGGCGAAATTTGGGGAGCTCGCAATGTACCTAGAGACCTCCAAAGTCCTGATATTCTTGTCCCGCCAGATACGGATCATGGAACCATGCCTAACCTGAAGTATGCCTTCGCTGATTCTCATATGCGTGTCGAGCACGGCGGTTGGTCTCGCGAAGTTACCATTAGAGAACTACCGGCTTCAAAGACCATTGCTGGTGTGAACATGCACTTAGAACCTGGTGGTGTACGTGAACTTCATTGGCATAAGGAAGCTGAATGGTCCTTTATGATTAAAGGTAAGGCAAGAATTACGGCCATTAATCCGGATGGAAGAGAGTTTATTGACGATGTGGAAGCTGGTGATCTATGGTATTTCCCATCGGGTATTCCTCACTCCATCAAAGGCCTCAGTGAGGGCTGTGAATTTATATTGGTATTTGATGATGGAGCCTTCTCGGAAAATAGTACATTCTCCATCACAGATTGGTTTGCTCATACCCCGAAAGACGTTTTGTCAGCGAACTTTGGTGTACCCGAAGAGAGTTTTGATTTAATACCTAAGCATGAAGTATACATGTATCAAGGAGAGGTTCCTGGTCCAATTGTTCAGGAAATGGCGACCCATCCGAATAAATCTGTAAATATTCCTTTCAGTTTCAAGCTAATGGATCAAGAGCCGATTGTAACAAGCGGCGGAAAAGTGCGTATCGTAGACTCCAATAGCTTTAAAATTTCTAGAACTATTGCTGCCGCTCTAGTTGAAGTTGAACCTGGTGGGATCCGCGAGCTGCATTGGCATCCTAACCAAGATGAGTGGCAATACTATTTAGAAGGTCAGGGAAGAATGACCGTATTTGCTTCTGGTGGAAAGGCCCGTACTTATGATTACCAAGCAGGGGATGTAGGCTATGTACCTTTTGCTATGGGACATTACGTTCAGAATACAGGTGACAAACCGCTTAGATTTCTTGAAATGTTCAGAAGCGACCATTTTGCTGACGTGTCTCTCAATCAGTGGATGTCTCAAACTCCGCCTCATCTGTTGAAGGAGCATTTACATCTAGACGATTTATTTATAGAGAAAGCTCTTCATAAGGACAAGCGGCCTAACGTGAAATTTTAGTTGAGCAATCATCCGTATTTTAGATTCAATAGAAAATAAACAATATTTAAAGGATTGAATCCTAGGTCAAATCAAATAAATTGGAGTTTAAGGTGCTGAGTCTATCAGCACCTTTTTATTATGCCATGTAATCCATGAATGGAGTCGAGCTATTCTTCATAGTGCTGTTTAAAAAATTTGAATATTTAATAAATTCATGGTGTTCGTTTGTTTTCCCTATATATCAAATATTAAGATGTAGCTATAGCATGTTTACTTGAAAATAGCAGAATAATAGTTCAATATAAAGATATATGGTATTAAAGTTTTTTGGCTTTCTAGAGGTTGATGGAGGAAGCGTCTAAATAGGAGGGACTACCCGTGGAAATTGGTATTAGTACGTTTGTAGAAACAACGCCGGATGTTCAAACAGGTGAAGTGATGAGTCACGCACAGCGTTTGCGCGAAGTGGTCGAGGAAATTGTTCTTGCCGATCAGGTGGGACTTGATGTGTTTGGTGTAGGTGAGCATCACCGAGAAGATTATGCGGCATCTTCTCCAGCACTTGTGCTGGCTGCAGCCGCATCACAGACAAAACGGATTCGGTTGACCAGTGCGGTGACGGTGCTCTCGTCTGCTGATCCAGTGCGGGTATTTCAGGATTTCGCTACGCTGGATGGTATTTCAAACGGACGTGCGGAGATTATGGCGGGTAGAGGTTCCTTTATCGAATCGTTTCCGTTGTTTGGTTATGACCTCAATGATTATGATGAACTGTTTGATGAGAAGTTGGAATTGCTCCTTAAGATACGGGAGTCTGAAAAAGTAACTTGGGAAGGTAAGCACCGCCCAGCGATTCACCATTTGGGCGTGTATCCACGTCCCGTTCAAGATCCTTTACCGGTATGGATTGGTAGCGGCGGCAATCAGGAGTCGGTGATCCGTGCAGGCTTGCTTGGACTGCCGCTGGTGCTTGCGATTATTGGTGGAAAACCGACCCAGTTTGCTCCGCTTGTAGAGCTGTATAAGAAAGCGGCAGCACACGCGGGTCATGATGTATCAAAGCTTGCGGTTGGTTCACATTCGCATGGCTTTATTGCGGAGGAAACAGAGCTTGCAGCTAATAAATTCTTCCCTTCTACTCAAGCAAGCATGAGTAAGCTTGGTAAGGAGCGGGGATGGGGACCTTATACCCGTTCTACCTTTGATGCTGCACGCAGCTTTGAAGGGGCGCTGTACGTTGGCGATCCGGAGACCGTTGCGAAGAAAATCATTCATCTTCGTAAAAATGTGGGTGTTACACGCTTTATGCTGCATGTACCGGTGGGTACGATGCCGCATGCTGATGTCATGAGAGCCGTTGAATTGCTAGGAACCGAGGTAGCTCCTAGAGTTCGTGAGGAAATTGCCAAGTGGGAAGCAGAGACCGGAGGACAGAAGTAAGAAATAAATGAAGGCGCCTGAATCAGGCGCCTTTTTATTTTACCCTTAGCGTGGTCTGGGCGATCCCATTCATAAGAGTCGCGGAATCCTTTAAAGAGCTAGTTTAGCAAAGTATTGTATAACATGTTTTTGGAAGCTTTGAGCAGCCAAAGATAAATAGTGTCGATTTGACCAGCTTAACCCAATGGTTCTTTGGCAATTAGGCTCAGTAATTTTCAGACGGGCTAACGTCGGCCTAGTACTCTGTTGTATGGAGAGAGCGGGGATAAAAGCAATGCCGAGCCCTTGTTTCACCAGTCCTCCAATGGTTTCTGGGTCATCTCCCTCAAAAGCGATATTCGGTGTGAAGCCTGCCTCCTTACAAAATTCGTCCGTTAGGTCTCTGAAGCCATAACCTGCGTTCATACCAATAAACGCTTCATCCTTCGCTTCAATTAAACGGATCGCTTCTCGTTTCGCCAAGGAATGTTCGGGGGGAGTAAGGAGGTATATCTCTTCTGTCATGAGTGACTGCCATTCGAGTTCATTCCCTTCAATAGGGAGAGAGGTGATGCAGAAATCGACCTCGCCGTTCTCGAGTAAACGTTTCATGGATGATGTAGATTCGATACGCTGATGAAAACTGACATTTGGGAATTCTCTTAGAAATGATCCGAGCAAGTCAGGGAGTAATTTAGGAATAGATACGGCTAAGGAGATACTTCCTCTATCGAGGCTAGCGAGATCCTGAAGTTCACGTCTTCCCTCCTGAAGTTCCATGAATATATGGTCTACACGCTCAAGAAAGGCCTTCCCATAGCTATTTAGTTGCAATTGCCGACCATGGCGGTCGAACAAGGGTACACCTAGATCTGCCTCCAGACGGCTAATCGTTTTACTAAGTGAGGGCTGGGAAATATGTAATTCCTCAGAGGCTTTGGTCACATGCTCTGTTCTTGCTACAGTTTGAAAATAGCGCAGTTGAAGAAGTTCCACGCGAGTGTTACCCCCTTGAATTTTTTTATATAGACCAGAGTCTATATATTTATAGATTATTATGTATTATACATTATAAGTCTCGCTCATTATAATCATTCAGTGACTTTATTATATTGTGGACAGAATGGAGCGAGCTCGTGAAAGGATTACATTTATTTTTAAAGGACTGGCTTCATATTATTAAACATAAGCAAGCCAGAATTGCCGTCATTATTCTGTTAGTGATTCCGCTTTTGTATGCGGGAATGTTTCTAATGGGTTATTGGGATCCCTATGGAAATCTAGATAAGTTATCTGTAGCGGTTGTAAATTCGGACAAAGGTGCGCAGATGAATGGGAAGCCTATTCATGTCGGGGAGGATCTAGTAGACAATTTAAGTACAAATAAAACGCTGGATTTTCATTTTGTATCATCAGACAATGCGGAGAAAGGCTTAGCGAACGGGCAGTACGCGATGCTTGTACGCATCCCTGACGATTTCTCTCAGAAAGTAACTACGCTAATGGATGAAAGTCCGAAGCCGGCTGATCTCATTTACAAGACAAATCCGGGAAACAATTTTATTGCAGGCCAAGTCGGAGCAACTGCAATTACTAAGCTGAAGGATGAGATCAGTAATGAAATTACCAAGTCATACACACAAGCGGTATTCGATAACATTGGAAGCATGTCGGACGGATTCGCTAAGGCAGGTAATGGTGCAACGGAGTTAAGTGATGGAACTAAAAAGGCAAATGCGGGTCTACATTCGGTGCAGGATGGAATTGATACGCTTGCGGATGGAGCAACGAAGTTGTCCAAAGGGGCAGCGCCTCTGGCTCATGGTGCAGAGCAGCTTGATCAAAGTATGAACCGCTTGAAAGGTGGAGCCGCAGCTTTATCAACAGGAATAGATCAGCTAAGTGCGGCACATCGACAACTGGAGCAAGGGGATAAGGCTGTAGACAAAGGCCTCGGTTCGTTGGATGCAGGATTAGACAAGATGGCTGGTATTACATCTCAGGCTCAAACCGATGCGAAGAGTCTGACCAAGCAACTGAGAACGTATTTGCAGAACCATTCAGGAGTACAGCAGCAAGAACCAAAGCAGGACCCACAGCAAGATGAACAACAAGAAAAGCAGCCACAGCAGCAACCCAAGCAGGATCAGGAGCTAAAGGCCATACTAGACAAAGCTGAAGCATTGACCAGTCAATTAAATGCAATTCATAATGGTCAAACCCAGCAAATCAAGGGCATGAATACATTGCAGTCAGCATCCAATCAGGTATCTAATGGTTTGAATCAGTTTGGTACCAAGCTCGCTCAAGCAGGTGTAGGAGCCAGTCAGCTTAAGACAGGTGCCTCACAAATGACAACGGGTATGGATACCTGGAAGAAAGGGTTTAATCAAATTCGGGTAGGGATTGATGGACTTGCTGAGGGTAGTGGACAACTACGAACAGGATCACAATCCTTAGCTGGGGGTATGCTTAAGCTAGTGGATGGCAGTGAGAAGTTATCGAATAGTCTGAGCGGGGCTGCCAAAGAGACTGCAGGCGTTCATAGCACAGACGCCACGCTAGATATGTTCTCACGCCCGGTACAAGTAGTGGAGAAACAGATTAACCCCGTATCTAATTATGGTACGGCCATGACTCCTTATTTTCTAACCTTAGGATTGTTCGTGGGAGGACTTATTGCGGCGAATATTATTCACTATAGTAGAACAGCAAAAGAGGGAGTATCCGGTTGGAATCATTTTGTAAATAAATTAATGCTGATTTTATCGATTTCCGTATTACAAGCTCTTATCGTGGATGCTGTGATTCTGTATGGATTCGATATCCACGTCTTTAGTATTCCGAAGTTCATTTTCCTTAGTCTAATCGCAGCATTTACCTATTCAACTTGTATCTTTATGCTTATCGCGGTGTTTGGATCTCTAGGTCGTCTAGCCGCCATATTCTTACTTGTTATGCAGCTGGCATCCTCTGGGGGGACGTTCCCCTTGCAAATGTCATCACCATTCATTCAATTTATTAGTAAAATCTTACCCATGACCTATGCGGTAGACGGATTCCGCAGCGTTATTTCTACAAATGATTGGAGTCAATATTGGCATAGTACGGGTGCATTAATCGGCTACATCGTTGCCTTCGTTATTGTGGCCATGGCGATTATCTTATTTAGCAATAAGAAAAACCAATCGGCAGTTCAAACACCGTCTGCTTCGATATAAGAATAAGAATATTAATATGTATAATAAAAGAGAGCCTGTACCGTATTCCAAGGTACAGGCTCTTGATTTTATTAAAAAAGCGTAAGTAATTTGAAACCGCCTTTGACCGCTGCATAGACAGTAACGCCTATGAATGTCGATGGTTTGCTGCTAAGCATCCACACTTAGTAAATGGGCGGGAGCATCTTTTGCAATACCAGCATTTGCGAATAAAATATTGAGTTTGCCGTATTTGCTTACGGTTTCAGCAATCCGAGCACAGCTTCATCACCAAATTGCAGCATGAACTGTAAGTCAAACTTATAGTTATGCTATTATACGGAAGAGTTACAAACGAAGGAGGCTGGGTAAGTTTCATGATAAAGAAGACTTTAAAGTGGTTAGGCTGGATTGTGCTCATTCCCGTGCTTATTATTGCCCTATTTCTGATCTATATTACAGTAGATGATTATAAGCCCGCCGCACAAGTAGAGCTACAAACCAGTAATAATAAAGGTGAAAACCTTAAGCAGGGGGAGCCCTTCACGGTTACTACCTTCAATATTGGTTATGCTGGGCTAGATCAGGGTCAGGATTTCTTCATGGATGGTGGAACCATGTCTCGGTCGAGTAGCAAGAAGCAAACGGAAGCGAATCTATCTTCTATTGGAGATATATTAGAGGATACGGGCTCAAATCTATATTTACTACAGGAAGTTGATGTGAATTCCTCGCGTAGCAATCATATTAACGAAGTCGAAGAACTAACGAATCGATTCCCAACATACAGCAGCACATTTGCCATTAACTATAAGGTGCCTTGGGTACCTATCCCTGTGCTGCATCCGATGGGCTCGGTACATAGCGGATTACTGACCTTATCTACGCTACATAGTGCATCAAGTACTCGATTTGATCTGCCAGGTAAGGAAAAGTGGCCTGTACAGCAGAATGAGCTTGATCGTGCATTTATTGCCAGCAGATTTCCCGTAAACAATGGCAAGGAACTGGTACTGATTAATTTACATTTGTCAGCGTTTGATAAGGGAGGTAACATTCGCAAGCAGCAGCTTGATTTTCTAGCGAGTTTCATTAAGCAGGAGATGGAAAAAGGGAGCTATCTGATTATGGGTGGGGACTGGAATCATTCTCTTCCGGGAACCGATTCTAGCCAATTCAAGACGACGCAGGGCTGGCCAGAATGGCTGCAGGCTTTTCCTGAAACCTTCACACCTAAAGGGTTCCAATGGGCCAATGATCCGTCTACGCCTAGCGTGCGGACATTAGATGTATCTTATCAGGCAGGCGTTAATTTTCGCGCTGTTATCGATGGTTTTCTTATATCTCCAAATATCGAGATTGTCAGTGTACAAGGGCATGATCTGAGCTTCAAGAACAGTGATCATAACCCTGTCACAGGTAGCTTTATTTTGAAATAAGGATGTGAGGAAATAAATAATTAGGATGGGATGAATGAGAGATGTCCACGATGATTGTTTTCATCTGTATTATTCTGGTATTCATAGTCGTAACACTTCTATTTCTGAATTTTTATCCACCATTTGGTGGCAATCCATCCAAGGAGAAGCTTCGTCAATATCGTAATTCTCCAAACTTCAGAAAGAATACGTTCTTGTATCCAGAGCCTACGAAGTCATTTGAGCCTCGGCTGAAGAACGTTACATCGTTACTGCGAGATTATATGAAAGGGAATCCAAAGGTAAAGCCTGACAAGAGCATTCCAATGGATTATTTGGATCTACATGATTTAGATGGGCAAACACGGCCCACCATCACTTGGTTTGGTCATTCGGCTTTGTTACTCCAAATCGAAGGCACAAAAATACTGCTAGACCCCATGCTTGGGCATTACGCTTCGCCCGTTCAGAAGTTTGGCAGTAAAAGATATAGCAAAGAATTGCCGTTCGAACTTGAACAGTTGTCGACTATTGATGCGGTTGTTTTGTCACATGATCATTATGATCATTTGGACTACGGAACCATTATGAAGCTGAAGGATAAGGTGACACAGTTCATCGTACCTTTAGGTGTTGGGATTCATCTGGAACGCTGGGGTATCGATCCCAAGAGGATTAGCGAGCATGACTGGTGGGATGAATATGAGTTTCAGGGGCTAAAATTTGCTTGTACGCCATCAAGGCATTTTTCGGGAAGAAGCTTGTTTAATGGCGGCTCAACGCTATGGTGCTCATGGGTCATTGAAGCTAAAGAGACAAAAGTGTTTTTTAGCGGAGATAGTGGATACGGCCCTCACTTTGAGCAAATTGGAGATAAGTATGGTCCGTTTGATCTAACGTTAATGGAATGCGGTCAATATGACGCAAGATGGTCTAATATTCATATGATGCCAGAAGAATCGGTACAGGCTCATATGGACGTCAAGGGACAAGTGATGATTCCTATCCATTGGTCTGCGTTTACCTTGGCGCTTCATGATTGGACCGATCCGATCGAGCGCGTGACCCTTGCGGCTAAGAAGCGGGATGTTCACATCTCAACGCCAAAAATCGGAGAAACCGTGTTGATCGGATCGAATGAATATCCATCATCGATTTGGTGGAAGTAAAGGAATCATCATTTGGCGGGCGACCAAGACTACGGAATCTCCGTTGGTGCTAAGAAATCAAAGATAGGAATATTCCGCAGCAGCCCAAATGCAAGGGTTACGATCAACATTACAGCCATAATTCCATTGCTCGTACGATTCATTTGCTTCTTCTGTGTAATAAAGTACATCACATACAAAGGAAGTAAGATAAACACCAAGGGATTATATCTAAATGCCTGAACCCCATCGAGTCTCAATAGCGAAAGAATGACTCTCGTCATTCCACATCCAGGGCAATAGAGCCCTGTTAACTCATGGAAAACACACGGAATACCGATGTTTGTCACGGGTAGCCATACTTTGAGATACAATAATGCCCCAACGCCAAGCGAGCCACCCCAAAATAGTTTGGGGTGGCTCTTTGAATTCCTCTTAATATTTAGCAAGTCGATTAACATCCGATTGAACTAAAGCATACGTGACAATACTCAGACCAAAGAAATTAATTACAAGGTAAAGAATTGAATTATCCGATACGATATGGCCACGTTGCCTTTGCGCCTCAGCAACTTGCTTACCTACTTGATAGGACCAGATGTAGCTCCATATGCCACATGTGACCAAGGTTAAGAGGAAATGCTTACCTCCTGTAAATGAATAATCCCCACTTGCTTGGCCGACCTCATTGGTTAACACAATAAACCAATAGATCCCATAAAATCCACATGTTACGATGGTTAAAACTATGGCTAATGCAACACTTCTCTGACTATTCATTACACACCGTCCTGTTAATCTATGTATTATTGTACTCTCTAAAGCAGTTTCTGACAGGATATGAAAAAAACCGACAATATTATCATATTAAAATATGAATATATATACAATACAAAAATTTACAATACTGAGTTTGATTGAACTTAGCCATATTTCATTCAAATTTAGTTTAATTTTCTTCATAAAATGAATAGAATTAACCTTGATATTTATATGGCGTACATTCAGAATGAAGAGAAAGCTTTTTAATAGAGGGAGTTATATGGAATGATTGATATCATTGCTCGTAATAACGTAAACGTAATAGGAGAAGGTGATCGTATCATTATGTTAGCGCATGGATTTGGATGTGACCAAAGCATGTGGCAATATATTACGCCTTCATTTGTGAATAAGTATCGTATCGTTCTTTTTGATTATGTAGGCTCTGGAAAGTCAGACTTATCAGCATATACGACAGAGAAATATAGTACATTTGGTGGCTATGTACAGGATGTTCTGGATATCATTGAGTCGCTAGAGCTCACCAATGTTATTTTTATAGGGCATTCGGTTAGTTCGATGATTGGGATGCTTGCATCTATCGAGCGGCCTGACTATTTTGATCGATTGATTATGATCGGACCTTCCCCGCGCTATTTAAATGAGGGTAAGGATTACGTCGGGGGTTTTGAGAAAAGTGATATTACAGAACTACTGGATATGATGGAGATGAATTTTGCAGGATGGGCTAGCTTTCTGGCGCCGCTTGCTATGAATAATCCAGAGCTTCCTATGCTATCGAAGGAGCTGGAACGAAGCTTTATTTCGGCAGATCCAGTGATTGCTAGAGAGTTTGCCGAAGTTACTTTTTTATCAGATCATCGGTCGTTTTTATCAAAAGCTACCATTCCTACACTCATTATGCAGTGCTCGGATGATAGTATCGTTCCAATAGAAGTAGGAGATTATCTACATACCCACCTAAAGAATAGTACGTTACGATTAATGGAGCAAAGGGTCATTACCCTCATATTAGCCATCCAGAAGAAACGGTTCGTTTAATTCATGAGTATCTTCAATAAAACGGACGAGATACTGCTGCACCTGAGAGGATATAAGAAAATGGATGAGAGACTGAATCATGCGCCATGCGGTTATATTTCCATTACACATGAAGGAATCGTTAGGGATGTGAATCAAACATTCCTGGATAAGATGGGGTATAAGCACGAAGATCTGGTAGAAAAGCATTTTGAATCGATCATGTCTACGGCCAACAAACTCATATTTCATTCATATTTTTACCCTTTTATTAATTTGAATGGACATGTGGAAGAGTTGTTCATCAATTTAAAAGATAATACAGGACAGTCGATTCCTCATATATTAAATGGAAGACGTTTTGTGCATGAAGGCGAAGAGGTTATTGATTGTGTGCTTGTACAGATGGGTAAACGTATTGATTATGAGCTAGAGCTGCGCACGGCTAAGAAACAGATAGAGGAAGCTTACTGGGAGAAGGATCAGGCCCATGCGAAGCTGAAACAAATTCATAAGGAAATTGAACATAAGCAAAAGGAACTAATGAATATGAATTCCATTCTTGTAGAACTGTCTACGACAGATAAGCTTACAGGTCTAAGGAATCGAAGATTTTTTCAAGAGAAGTTAGAAGAGCATATTATACAATTTAGCACGACATCAGAGCCTTTTTCATTACTCATCATTGATATCGATCATTTTAAACAAGTGAATGATACTTGGGGACATCAAACGGGTGATGATGTATTAGAAAATCTTGCGAGTATCTTACAGTTACATTCTCGTGCAGATGATATTGTGGCAAGGTATGGCGGGGAGGAATTTGTGCTCATTTTGCCTCATGTGGGTGTGACTGATTCGAAGATTATAGCGGAGAGGTTAAGACATGCGGTAGCCCATGCGTCTTGGAAAACAGGGAATTTAACGGTAAGTATAGGCATAGCTACAATGGACTCAAACGATTCTGATGTAACCTTATTAAAGAAGGCTGATGAGGCGCTTTACTTTGCCAAAGAACATGGCAGGAATCGCGTAATACACTGTATCGATATGAATGAATAAAGACAAAACTCGCTTCCATGCATTCACAGCATCGGGCGAGTTTTTTTATTGTTTTCCCCGATACAAATCGGCAATCGTAACAATTTCTGTTATCGTTATTTTTTTGAAATCTTTTTTGCCCATAAGCAAAATCAAAGCATGTTTTAATTCTTTCCGTGATTTGCTCGTTCTTCGATTATGTTTAATCAACAAAATCAAGAAAAAGTGGCAGTTGTAACAGGAGCAGCATCAGGCATGGGAAAGGCGATTGCTGAATTGTATGCTAAAGAAGGAGCCAAAGTCATTGTAGCCGATCTTAATATAGAAGGTGCAGAAGAAGTTGCCCAAGGAATTATAAATAACGGTGGAGTAGCCAAAGCATTGCAAGTAAATGTGGCCAAACTAGAAGACATCGAGAACATGATTGATACAGCAGTAAGTGAATACGGAACCCTTGATGTATTAGTGAATAATGCTGGTATTATGTATGGATTTGAAGCGGTTGGTGAGGTTAATGATGAGAGATGGGATCTAGTATTCGATATAAACACCAAGAGTGTCATGCGTTCTATTCGTAAAGCACTACCGATCTTTCTGGAAAAAGGTGTGGGTTCATCCGAAGAAATTGCTAAGGTTGCTTTATTCTTAGCTTCCGAAGATTCTAGTTTTGTAAACGGAACCGTGATCACTGCCGATGCTGGTTGGACTTCTGCATTTTAATAGAATGACCATAAAAACAGCCGCTACTTCCGAAGATTCGGATGAAGAGGCTGTTTTTGTGTTGCATAGATAGGATGAAACAATTCTAAAATACTCTCCGAGCAGTAACGAACCGTTTCTTCCACTGGCTGTCGAAGGTTTCCACATGCACACCAAGTTCTTTGGAATAGGTGTGCAAAATCTGATTGTTACCAGCATAGATGGCAACATGTCCTATGTCCAGTTTACGTGCACTGAAGAACAATAGATCACCTTTACGCAGTTCGCCAATTCCTACTTCCTTGCCTACTTTGGCTTGATCATAGGATACACGTGGAAGATCGATGGATAACGTATCTTGGAATACGCGCTTCACAAAAGAAGAGCAATCAAAGGTAGCTGTCTGATCAGGTGATGCACCGAATACGTATGGAGTTCCTAAATACTTTTTTCCATAAGCGAGTAACGCATCTCCTTGCTGTTCAATAAGGGCAGGGCTCGAGTAATCGGTATATTTCGGTTTCGCCGATATGTAGCCGGTTTGATGGTCTTCTGTACGCACTTCTAACCATAAAGCGTCGACCTCACGGATGACATGAACTTTTGCGCCCGCAGATAGCATCTCTATGTTTGTAGAGACACTTGTGGAGTCGGGTGAGCTCCGTAGATTAACACCCCAAAGAATAGACGTTTCATAGTTAATGGATGATGAAATTTGGACCGAATGATTGCTGGCATCCCATGTAACGGTGCTTCCGAGTGCTTCACTGACAAAACGAAGTGGAATTAAGGAATAGCCATTCGAAATTTGACCTGGAACCGATAAATTGATGGTTTGTCCATTTAGATTAGCTGTATGATCCCCAAGGCGATAGGTTAGCGTGGTTCGATCCTTAGTCGCTGTAACAGTTTTATTCGTGTTATTCCAAGTCAGCTTAGCTCCCTGAGCTTCAAACAAACCACGCATAGGAACGAGTACGGTACCCTTTACGTTGAGTGGATTTGCTTCAGGTTGAAGCTGGCGTCCGTCTAAATAGATGGTTATCGGATTAGAGGACATCTGTTTTTGTGGTGTCGTTTCAGCATGAGCAGAAGCCGAGAATAATAAGGACGTACCTAGTAGAAAAAGAAGTGCACTTTTACTTTTTGTCATACGTTATGTTCATCACCTTGTTGTTAGATTTGTTCATATCAATAGATAGAACTAGTTCACCCTATAATAGTTGGACGAAGAGGAGACAAAATGGTTTTGTACCAATTATTGGCAACTTAATTCAAGTGGTTGCGAGCAGGGATTTCTGAGTGTTCTTTAATGTATAAATAAGTCTAAAGTAACAATAAGTAACCTAGTTATATGTAAAAAGATAATCTTAATTACCCATGCATATATCCAACCATTTATTCATGTCGAAATATGTATAATTATGTTACTGTTTGAATGTAATTTGAAACTTTATAGGCAAACCTATAGAAATGTAGGGACGCAAAGCTAAAGGGACTAATGTCTTAAATGACGATGTCAGCCAGCTGCCAGAGAGTGTATATCGCTTTTTGTTATTTAAGGTTTAGTAAAAATGAAATCTTAATTTTTATGCGAACTTTATACACAACGAAGCTACTCTTTTGGGTAGTTTTTTTTACGCCTTTTTTTGGGGTATCGGTCATAAAAAATAATTGATCTGGGGGAAAAATGATGAAGAAAATGATTGCCATTGCAACATCCGCAGCCATGCTTGTCAGCTTTTCAAGTGAGGTAGGTTCTGTATTTGCAAGTGATATTCAGAATACAAATGTAGCAAAGAATGTCTTGGCAAGTCGAGCGGTGACAACAAGTACGGCGTCTGTTGCTCCGTTTGAGTTATACGGGAAGGACATTTTGAATGCGTATAACGATGTCTTTAAAATGAATCGCGTACATATTAAATCGATTACGAATAATGGCGGGAACTATTCGAGTTCTTCAATTGATAAGGCCATCGATGGTGATATGAACACGCACTGGGAAACAGGCAAACCGAATACGGCAACATTTACAAATGAAGTTATTTTTAAATTAGACCAAGCCACTACTTTAAATAGAATTGTGTATGCAGCTAGACAATCCAGTGTTACGGGTAAGGGATTTGCGCAAGAGTTCGATATTTATGGCTCAGATACAGATGATGGCGATAACTTCGCGCTCGTTTCATCTGGAGAATATAAAGGATCAACAGGTAGTATAGTTGCCATTCAGTTTGCACCAACGACATTTAAGAGAATTAAATTTGTATTTAAAAAGGCGAATCAAGATTGGGCGAGTGCAGCTGAATTTTCCTTTTATAAAGAAGACGCTGTATCCGATAAGATGAAGAATTTATTTACAGACGCTACCTTGAGTCAAGTAAGTACAGAATATAATACGTTAGACAAGCTAACTGCTTTAGAAAATGAAGTAAAGACGCACCCACTGAACGCTCAGTTTAAAGCAGATATCGAGAATGCAAAAATACTTATTGAGAATCACCAATTAACCTCATCTACTGCGAAAGTTTCTACATTAAAAGGATATGGTACCGATTATGATGCCGCTTATGGTGAAGCGTACCGGATGCCTAATTCGAATGTATCCAAAGTAACAACAAACGGCGGAAGCTATTCGGGTACGAAGCCAGAATATATGCTAGATAATCTACCTAATACACATTGGGAAACGAATAGAAACAATGATGCTAACTTTACGAATGAAGTCGTATTTGAATTAGAGCAAGCGGAAGTGCTGGATCGAGTGGCTTTTTTGGCTAGAGATAATCGAAAAGGTTTTCCTGAGTCATTTGAGATTTACGCATCTGAAATGAGTAAAGGAGACACGTTCCAACTTGTTTCTAGCGGAACCGCAAGCAGCACGAATGACTTCATGCAATTTAAATTTGAACCAACGAAGTTTAAAAGAATAAAATTCAAATTCACCAAGGCCAATATCGATCGACCTTTTGCTGCAGAGTTTAGATTTTATAAAGAAGATAAAGTCAGTGAAGCGGTAAGTGGCTTATTTACAGATGGCACGATGAGTGCGGTCGTACCGGCGTATAATAGCATATCTAAAATTAATGAACTAGAGAAACAAGCGATGACACATCCGTTATATCCGATTTTCAAAGACTCGCTAGACTTAGCAAAGAAAATTGTGAATGGCGAAGTGAACATGGAAGGGAATATTATCGAGGCTGAGCAACACGGAGATATGAAGAAGCATGCGCAGCAAAATTTGCGATTCGGCTTCGGTACGAATAATCAGCCTACAGGGCTCGTGGCTATGCCAGGACAACAGATCAATGTATACGTAGATGTCGATTCGAATGATAAGCTACCATCGTTAATCTTCTCGCAGCAAGAGGGATCTTGGTCCAGCTGGGCAAGAGGAGTACAATTACGTCCCGGGAAAAACACAATCACTGTGCCTGATATTCCTAAGGACGGAAACTACGCCCATAATGTAACCAAAGGTGGGTCCGTATATATTGTTAATCCGTACACGGCTGAAGAGCAAGGCAAGGCTCCAATAATCCGCTTTGAAGGTCTAGTAAACACGCCGCTTATGACCAAGGATACAGATCCAGCTAAATTCAAAGCTGCATTAATCGCGTACAAACAAAAGCTAGATCAAGACAAAGCGGATCATCCCAATGTTGTAGATCGACAACTGATTGATGTCGCTGAAATCGCAAGTGACCGGATTATTTTCACAGGGACAGCTACGGAAGCTTACAATCGATTTATTACGCAGGATAACAATCCGATGGATACCGTAACGGGTTATGATGTATGGATTAGTAAAGTATTTGAGCTTTATGGTCTCGATGCACACAGCATAAGCATGATCCAAAGCTCATTCGTGAGAATATAAGACTGATGCAGCCGTTTGGTGCGATGTATGCAGCGGGTGATCATACCGGGATACAAGATGGAACGGTTGGTTTGATGTTTGATGATTTCAGCAAGGCTTATCCAGGCTGGGGACTCAATCATGAGATTGGACATCGATTGGCAGTGGGTGAACGGGAATATGGTGAAGTGACGAACAACATGGTGTCCATGCTGATGTCTGTCGCTTCTCAATCGATCGATGATCGCATTCCATATGAATCGGATATTTATAAGTATGTCATTGAAGAAAATAAAGTCGTGATGGATCAACAGGGACTTTTTGCGAGATTGGGAGCATTCTGGCAACTAGAGCTAGCTCACCCGGGATATTGGACAGAGCTGAATACGCTGTATCGGGATCGGAAGGTTTCTCTAGCGAATGGTGACAACTCGAAGCAGCAATACTTGATCGATTTCTCCTCGGAAGTGCTGGGAATGGACTTGAGTAGCTTTTTCGCAAGACATGGTTTCACCGTGAATCCAGAAACCAAAGTGAAGGTAAGCAAATATCCTGCGTCCAAACCGTTATGGTACTTGAATAACTCGCTTATTAACTATAAAGGAAACGGCATAGAGGACAAGAATACCCCGGTAAAAGTTAGTGTGAGCTAATGCGACAGCGAAGTCGAATACGCTGAGTTTCAGTATAGATAACCGTTCTAAGAAGGATCTTCTAGGCTACGAAATCTATCGAAATGGTGTCCTTGTAGGCTTTACGGGTAACGACCAATTCGTGGATCAGAATGTAGATGCGGCTTCGAACTATACGTATAAAGTGGTTGCTTACGATAAGAAATTAAACACGCTGAAACCCGTGGAGTTTAAAGCGTTTAAACCGACCTTATCTGTAGAGGATCAAGTGACATTGAAGCTGGGTCAAACATTTGATCCTATGAGCTACGTGAAGGCAGCTAATTATCAAGGGAATGATATTACAAGTGAAGTTGTGATTAAATCGAATAACGTTAATACCTCGCAAAAAGGAAGCTACCAAGTCGTATATGAAGTGAAGGGCGGCGGAGTATCGGAGAGCAAAACAGCAAACGTTACGGTAACGAGTAATTTTGTGTATGTATCTGATCTGAATGCCAAGTCCGTATCAGTCGGCTGGGGTGAATTAAAGAAAGATAAAGCTCCTGCGGAAACTGCAATTACGCTAGTTAGACAAGGATTGCCTGCAACGTATGCCAAAGGAATCGGTGTTCATGCGAACTCAGAGGTTGTGTACGATATTGAGGGCAAAGGGTATGACTTCTTTGAAAGCTATATCGGAATTGATCAGGCCGTAAAGGGACAAGCATCCTCGGCCACGTTTGAAGTATATGTGGACGGAGAGAAGAAGTTTGAGAGTGATGTGTTTAAGGCAGGTACAGAGCATGAATTCGTAAATATACCGGTTACAGGGGCGAAAGAGATTAAGCTTGTGACTACAGATGCCAAGGATAATGGAATTTCGTCGGACCACACGGTCTGGGCAGATGCCAAGTTTACGAATACTTCAAGTAAGCCTACCATCACGCTACCGGAAGAAACGACATTTGTGAAGCTCAATCATGATTTCAATGTACTCCAAGATGTTGTTGCCGCGGATAAAGAAGATGGGGACTTAATTGGACAAGTTGAAATCAAGACGAACGGGTTTAATACAAGCAGAACAGGAACGTACAATGTAGAGCTTTCAGTTACAGATCGTGATGGAAATACAACCACTTCCACTAGAAAAATTGTTGTGTATAGTGCTAGTAAGTATCTGACTGATATGAACTGGCAATCGGCGAGAACCGATTATAATGTGGTTCGTAAGGACAAGTCCAGCTCGAACAATACGATTAAGTTACTCGTTAACGGTATAACGAAGGATTTTGCTAAAGGAATCGGTACGCATGCAAACTCTGAAATCGTGTATAACGTTGCGAATACGAACTACGAGTATTTCGAGACTTATGTCGGTGTCGATCGTAATATTGCTGATCAAACTAACTCTAGTGTTATTTTCAAAATTGTAGCCGATGGTAAAGAAGTGTATAACAGTGGTTTGATGAAATATGGTACAGAAGCTAAACTAGCGCGAATTCCCGTTAAAGGTGTCAGCGAGCTGAAGCTGGTTCTTGATAATGCTGGCAACGGAAATGCTTCGGATCACGGAGATTTTGCAGATGCGAAGTTCCTTATTCTGAATAATACGCCAGAACTGACGATTCCGAAGTCTGTATCCACTAAGGTGGGTCAAGAAATCGCTTTGAATGACAGCTATTCGGCTTCGGATTCGGAGGACGGTGATTTAACTGCACAGGTACAAGTCACAGGAGCAGATCGAGTTCATTTTAATAGAACTGGCAAGTACCCAATTACGTATACGGTAACGGATAGCGATGGAAATACATCGACCCAAACGAGAACGATAGCGGTTGTTGATATGAACGATTACAAGTATCTATCCGAGTATGACTGGAGTTCTACTCAAAATAGTTATACTGCACCGAGGAAGGATATTGCGATCAGTGATAAGGCTCTGCGATTAACCGATGAGAACAATCGTGAAGTGGCATATGAAAGAGGCATTGGTGCGCATTCCAACTCCACCATTGTATATGATTTAACGGATAAAAATATGGATTATTTCACTTCATTTGTAGGTGTAGATCGCCACATGTATGGTACCATCGGTTCCGTAAGCTTCGAGGTATATGTGGATGGAGAGAAGAAATACGATAGTGGACTCATGAATTCTAGAGACCCGCAGAAGTTCATCGAAGTCGATATTAACGGAGCGAAGGAACTGAAACTAGTAGTTACGGACGGCGGAAATGGTAACGGATCAGACCACGCTACATGGGGAGATGCAAAATTGCATTTTGCTAATGCGGAGAAGCTTTATAAAGGGGATCTAGAACAGGCCATTATAGAAGCTAAGGCTAAGGATCGAGAGGGGTATACATCGGAAAGCATGGCCTCTTTAACGGCTAGCATTGAGCAGGCGGAAGAACTTTTGGCTAATCCATCCGTTTCGCAGAGCGAAATAGACGCAGCTATTGGAATGATAAAAGCAGCAACAGATGGTTTAGTTGAAATTGACCTGACTCAAGTCATTACGGTCAAAGACCGTTATTTAAATGATTCCATTAAGAAAACACTTGGCATTACGGGTAATATTACGCTAGGTGATATGTATAAGCTTACAACATTAACAAGTGAAACGAGAAGGGCTAGATCGCTTGATGGTCTGGAATATGCTAAGAACTTAGTGACGCTCGATATTACTGGGAATGAAGTCACTAATTTTGCCCCCCTACAAGGACTAAAGAAATTGGAAAACCTACTGATTGATCCTCAGGTGGTTGAAGTGGGCACATTAAAAGGACCCATCGCTATTGTAGACAATCTAGTTACGGGATTAGACGGAAATAAGGTAATTCCTTATATAGCGGCGGCTAGAAATAATAAAACGCTAAAAGAGGTCACATTAGATGTAAACGCTTGGGCAGAGAACCCTAATCAGTTTACAGCAGATCTGTCGAATGAAGCGAAAGGTCTATACACACTCGTTTTAGCCTACAAGGTTAATGGTAATCTCGTGCAATTAATATATATGGTTAATAATTAATTATTCATTGAATCAATTAGAGCGTCAGCAGATAAATTAGGTTATCTGCTGACGCTCTTTATTTTTAAATATAGCATAGCAAACTAATAAAACACCTTGCGCTGAAGAAGCTCAAGTGCATGTTCGATCTCCTGTAATTCTTGCTCGGAAACTTGTGCAATTCGTTCAATAAATTGAGACTCCATATGCTTAAAGACCTCGTTCATCATCGCTTGTCCTTCTTCTGAAAGCCGGATACTTTGCTTGCGTCGGTCGTCTTCATCCGTCATTTTCTCGCATAATTTCTTCTCGCTTAACTTTCTTAACTCCCGACTCGTATTGGGCATAGACATATGCATGCAGTCACTTATTTCGCTAAGCGTAATCGGTTGACTAACTGCGATGTATTCGAGAATTTTATATTGAACAGGGGTAATCCCTTCTAATTTCACTTCTTTGGTCATCTCATTTGTAATTTGATGAACAGCGGCCGTAAAGGTCACAAATTTGTGGAACATGACATTCTTGTCCATACAATCACCTCTATTGCCACCATATCAAAGTTATTATCATTAAACAATTATCAAATTATAATTATCAATTGACAATTAAATTACGGGTATGCTACTCTTTTGTTATCAAATGATAATTAAAGGAGTTGTTTTGATGAAGATGCTCATAATCTATACCCATCCGAATCATCGGAGCTTAAGTTATTCTTTTTTGCAGGAAGTCATTAATGGAAGCAAGGAGAACGCAAATATACAAGAAGTACAAATCCTGGATCTATACGAAGAAGATTTCAATCCTGTCTTGGTTTTTAATGAACATAAGCGTAGAAGAGATATGTATACCGAGCCAGGACTTGCGAAGTACAGAGACCAGCTTACCTGGGCCGATAAAATTGTATTCGTCTATCCCATTTGGTGGGGACGACCACCGGCGATGCTGCTCGGATATATCGATCAGATGTTTGCTTCGGGATTTGCGTATAAGGATACAGGTGGACTTTTGCCAGAGGGCCTCTTACAAGGAAAATCAGTGATTTGTATTTCCACAATGAAAGGGCCTACTCACTATCCATTACTATGGTTATATAATGCTCACAAAGTATTAATGCGCAAAGCGCTATTCAATTACGTTGGGATTAAAAAAGTAAAGTTCTTCGAATTTGGTAACATGGAGAGTCCGAGTGGAAAGCATAAAGAGAAACTAAATAAGATACATCGCTACTTCCAGTCGTTGAATGGTTAGTAAGAGATAGACCAAAGTAGACCAGAATAGCGACGACAGCAATAAAACAGAGGAGTAACCAAGATGCTAGTTTCATTCGATGCTAAACCTGCCTTGATTCTTGTACTCTTCCATCTTGGTGGCTTACTTCCTTGATTAAATTCATTACTTTATTGGCTCCTCCGCCATTCTCATGCTGTTTCATTGTATCCCTGTAGGTAAACCGATTCTCATATAATTTCATAATGGCGTTGATGAAGCTTTGATCAGACATCTCTTCTTGAAGTAACATCTCAGCGTAGCCAGCTTGTTGGAAAAGCTGGGCATGGGCAAGCTGACCAGATCTGCTCCCCCCATTGGTATGTGGAATGAGTAACATCGGTTTCAGTAAAGTAAGAAGCTCCATAATGGAGTTAGAACCTGCACGTGATACGACGACGTCCGCCATGGCCAATAGATCCGGCATTTCGCTGCTTTTGACGAATTCGTAGGATTTATATTCAAGCGTAGATAGGGATGGATCCACCTTACCTTCGCCACAGATATGAACCACTTGAAATGTATTTACTAACTCATGGAGTACATTCTTCACAACTTGGTTGATGCCTTGCGCACCTAAGCTTCCACCCATAATAAGTAGAACCGGCTTAGCGTAAGTAAAACCGCAGAAGGCGAGTCCTCTTTGTTTATCGGCTAATGTAAAGCCGTCTTTCAAGATGGGTCCGACATAGATGGCTTTAGAGGGCGCATTTTTTTGGGACGTTTCTAGAAAGGTGGTACTCATACGACGGGCAAAGGGAAGTGAGATTCTATTCGCTAATCCGAGGTTCAGGTCGGGTTCATGAATAATAATCGGCACTTTATTTAGCTTTGCCCCAAGTACTACGGGTACGGAAACAAAACCACCTTTTGAGAAAATAACATTTGGTTTTATGTTTCGAATGAGTTGATAGGATTGAAAAATGCCTTTCATAACCCGAAACACGTCGGTCACATTTTTCCAGGCGAAATAGCGTCTCAGTTTGCCTGTCGAAATCGTATGGTATGTCACTTCCTTGTGGTCAGACACGAGTTTTCGTTCAATTCCTTGTTCGGACCCGATATAATGGACATCCCAGTTCTCTTCTAGAAACTTGGGTATTAATACAAGATTACCGGATACATGACCTGCGGTTCCCCCACCTGTAAATACAATGGTTGCACTCATTGCAAGAACCCACCCTTTTGCAGCATGTCCTTTATCGCTGTTTTACTCATTAATGCATGATCCGAATCGTAGCTATGGAAATCGACTGGAATGCAGGATGCATACGCTTCGTGTAACCCTTCTATGGCGTAGGGGGGTAGAATTACATAATGGTAATCATCCAGATTGAGGGAATGTACGCTCTCGAACTCGGAAATAAGGGCTTCACTCAGACTTTCACCTGGACGGATTCCTGTCTCATGGATTTGGATAGGCTCCGTGGCCAGTTCATCAATAAGTACATGCGCAAGATCCTGAATGCTACAAGCAGGCATCTTGCTAACATATACTTCGCCGCCTCTGCTTTCCTCTGTCGCTTTCAATAGAAGGGTAATTGCATCATCTATGGTTAAGAAAAATCGACTCATTCGAGTATCCGTTAGCGAAATATCGAGCCCGTTCTCAATTCTTTGTTTGAAAATGGGAACTACGCTTCCCGTGGACCCAAGCACGTTCCCACTTCTCACACACACGAATCGGGTGCTTGTTTCTCTGAGATTAGCATGAACGACTAGCTTCTCCCCGAGTGCCTTGGTCATTCCGTAGGTACTCGATGGATGAGTGGCTTTATCCGTGGATACGTATATCATTTTCTTCACATGATGTTTAATAGCTGCTTGAATGACATGTTGAGTGCCGAGTACGTTCGTTTTCATCGCGCTGTCTGGCTGTTGTTCACAGATCGGTACATGCTTTAAGGCAGCTAAATGATAGATATAATCGACCTGCTGACAAGCTTGCATAATCTCATGTTTATCTCGTATATCTCCAATAATAAAAGTTAATTTAGGGTTATGATGGAACTCTTGCTTCATTTCTACTTGAAGGGACTCATTGCGCGAAAATATACGGATTTCCTTAGGTTCTTCCTCGAGTAATCTGGCTACGAGTGCTCGCCCCCAAGATCCAGTTCCTCCGGTAATTAATATCGTTTGATTCTGCAATTTCTTTCCTCCCATGCAAATCTTCATTCTTGAACTCATGCAATGCTTTGGTACAACATCATCATAGTGTTGGTATGTTACGCCAATATGGCAAAATAAAAAAAGGATATACAACCTAGAGAAAGATGAAAGATCAAAAGAGTAGTAGATATGTATATGAGTGGAGTTCTGGATGTAGAAAATGTAAGAGATTAAGAACTAATACGGGGATACTATTGTTCCAGATAGTGGAATAAGACATTAATATATTGTCAAAAAAGAGTGGATTCGTCAATATATGATCTTTTTTTACAAGAGCGTTTGTCTACAGGAGAAGATTATGACAGTATATAAGAATCTTAATTGATGAATCAACAGAAAATTTAAACTGAATGAATGGAGCTTATAATCATGTCTAGCTTACCAAATTGCCCGAAATGTAATTCAGAATACACATACGAGGATGGAAGTCTTCTAGTCTGCCCAGAGTGTGCTCATGAATGGTCACGAGTATCGGAATCTGGCAATAGTGAAGATGAGAAGGTCATTAAAGATGCCAATGGGAATGTCCTAAATGATGGCGACTCCATAACGATCATCAAAGATCTTAAAGTAAAGGGAAGCTCATCGGTCTTAAAAATCGGAACCAAAGTAAAGAATATACGCTTGGTTGATGGAGATCATGATATTGACTGTAAAATTGATGGTTTTGGAGCTATGAAATTAAAGTCTGAATTTGTGAAGAAGATATAGAAGAGTGTTTATGTATCCTATACAAAATGCGGCAGTCCAGGTCTTGTAAATAGACCTAGACTGCCGCTGCTGTTTTATATATATCTGTACAGGATCGTTAATAGATATTAACGTTGCACAGTCTCTCCGCTAAATACTTTAAGCTCCATCGGTGCTGCCATGAAAGCTGGGGCTTCCTGCATAAAGGCAGTGAAATGAGCACTTGAGTTATGCGAAGCAGTCGCCTCAACATCTTTCCATAGTTCGATCATGGTGTAATGATGTTCAAGCTCCGTGTTTTTCATGAGATCATAGCTAATGTTGCCTTCTTCTGTTCTGGTTTGAGGAATCAACGTTTTCATAACTTCTAAAAATGCCTGTTCTTGTTCGGGTTTTACTTGAAGGTGAGCATGTATAATAATCATCGGGTTCATCATCCTTTATCATCTATTGTGTATCATTAGGATATAACGGTGGGTTATATCCTAAAATTCTTGGATGTTATGCTGCATTCGGCCAAGCATTTTGGATAAAACATCTAGTTCCTCTTTGCCGAAATCTTGTAGCATTTTATTTACAAAGGTAACTTGCTCTTTCTTGGAGGCTACTATTCGTTTGCGACCTTCCTCCGTTAAACGAACAAGGGTAACTCGGTTATCTGAAGGGATTTTGCTTCTTACGACCATTCCGTCAGATTCAAGCTGTTTCAAATGACGGGTAATGGCTGCACTATCAATTTTAACAACTTTTTGCAGAGTGGACTGATTCACTTCATCGACTTGGTATAGATGGTACAACAGTTCATATCGCGATGAGCTAATGCCTGTGCAACGTTCAAACTTAGGACTGATTTGGTTGTTCAGTGCTTTAAGTAGATGAAAAATCTGTTCTTGATCTGAAAAAGTGCATTGCATCATTGACCTCCGGAGTACTTTGATGGATATACATACGAATCGTGTGTCAGATTATTATTTCCATGTTGTGATGGTTTCAATAGGTAGTCGGTACGATGCGTACCCTTCACTAGCTGCTTTACCAATGGAAATCAACATAATAGGAATGTAACGATCTTGATCCAAGCCATAGACTTGTGCAATTTGTTCCTTTTCATATCCACCCATAGGGTTGGTGTCATAACCGTGTGCTCTAGCAACAAGCATGAGCTGCATGGAGACGAGGCCAGCATCAAGAATGATTGCTTCTCTCATCTTTGTATCCGACATGGTTTCATAGAGAGGCGTAAATGCATTCAATTGAAGGTCTTTCATTGCCTGCGGCATATATCCAAGCTCAACCGCTTTACCGAAAATTTCTTCGGCATAGTCAAAGTTCTTCATATCTGCAAAAATAGCGATGACCGCTGATGAACTCATGACCTTATCCTTATTGAATTTAGCAAGATGACTAAGTTCTTCTTTTCCTTCTTCGCTATCAATGACAACAAAACGCCAAGGCTGCATATTCACTGAAGATGGTGCGAGAGTAGCTGCGGTTAACATTTCAGTCATTTCCTCATGGCTGATTTTTACGCTTGGATCATATGTTTTAATGGAACGGCGTCCATATACAATCTCGTTGAAGTCATTGGTTTTTTGAAAATTACTCATGATGGTTACCTTCCCTCTGCCTTTATAATTGACACCTCAATAATTGATGCCTCAATTAATATAATGCATTTTAATTATGAACACAATACAGAGAAATATTTACCATTAATTAAATGAATCTAATTCTTCACGTAGTTTATACACAACGTTAGTTGTACGTCGAAAAGGCAGTCCCAACGTGGACTGCCTTGACGTACAACATGTATGTTTATGAAATTATATAATCAATCCATCTTTCATGGTAATGATGTGATCGGCATAAGGAAGCATCTCTTCATCATGAGTCACAATTAAGGTTGTAATGTTGAGCGTATTGGTGAGATCGCGGATTAACTTCATAACATCCTTGGATCGTTTCGAGTCAAGACTTGCTGTAGGCTCATCGGCAAACAAAATTTTCGGTTTGTGGATAATGGCACGAGCAATGGCAACACGCTGTTTCTCCCCACCGGATAGCGATGCGGGATAAGCATCTTTTCGATGATCCATGCCGACCAGTTTGAGAATTTTGAATACTTCTTCTTTTTGCTCATGTTTGCTCATTTTTATTTCTGAAACATCTAGCATAAGCATTAACTGCTCCGAAACCGTGAGAAAGGGAACGAGATGAGAGGATTGAAAAATAAATCCGAATTTGCTTGCCCGTACTTTTCGAATATCCTCCTGGCTCATATCCGTCATGTCTTTACCTTCGAAAATCACTTGCCCGCCAGACGCACGCTGAAGACCTGCTGCAATGGTAAGTAATGTGCTTTTACCAGATCCTGAGGCGCCAACTAGAGCTGTTATTTCTCCTTCTTGCAGGGAAAGATTGATCCCGTTTAATACTTGTTCTTCCACTTCGCCATTGGTAAAAGACTTCTTAACTCCATCAATTGTGAATGTTGTCATATTACATCTCTCCTTGTTGGATGGCTTGTAATGGTTCAACTTTTTTAATTTGAATACCAGACAGCGTAGCACCAATAAAACCGATAATGACAAATATAATGGATAGCTCAATAGTTGTTGCAAGGGTTAGGCTGAAAGGCATTCCTTTTGGTGCAATCATATTGAAGCCCTGGCTAAGTGCAATAGATAAAATAAGTGCGATGGCTGTAATAAAGATCATTTGAGACCACATCATGCGGAAGAGTGCACTTGTTTTTACACCGATGGCCTTCAAAATGCCGTATAATCCGATTTTTTGCACATTCATCATGTAGAAGAAGATGGCGAACAACATGCCGCTGATGGCGACGAGGAACCAGATAATCATATTAAGGGACAGCTGTTCTGCACTGTAACTGGCGATGGTATTCAGGAAATCCTTATTGGAGAAGGAATCTAATCCATTAATCGCTTGAGGCTGATCCTGTCCAGGTATGAAAATCAGCTGCATGTTTTTGACACCATAAATTTCTTTGTAGTTGTCCATATTAATGAAAGCTACAGGCGCATGGCTATACTTCTTTTGATCCACGAATGCTGTGACTTTAAATTCACCTTTGAACTGATTATTCGTAAGGATATCACCAACTTTAAGACCATCGTCTTCAAGGGTTTTATCTAAGACAATTTCGCCGGGAGCCACGTTCTCGAATAAATTGGAATCGGTTGAGGTTACAAAGGCAACACTATGTTGTTTGTCCTCGGCATCGTTCAGGAATCCCATTTGAATGGATAGTGCCGCAGCATCTGGATGCTCCGTCAAAATCGTGTTCTGCACACTTGCATCTATCTTCGAGAGGTTATAGGTTTCATTCGCATCGGCATTCATATAGAAATGACCTTTGGGTAAATCCTTGATTAAAGCTGCGTTGTCTTGGGATAAACCATTTGCGAGTCCGGATATAATAAATGTTAAAAAACTAACGAGAAAAATAATGGAACCTAATATCGCAAACCGCATTTTACTTTTCTTAATTTCTTTCCATGCCATATTCATCTCTACGCCTCCGTTTCTTGGTTACAGATACGAGTATAATCCTCTACTATGAACGGAGCGTGAACGACAAAGATGAATAAGATTAGTCAGAAGGCAGAGAAGGCGTCGGATCGAAGCCAGCAAATGAAATCAAGCAATACGAAGGATACGAAGGCATTTATCGAAGGTACCATTGATATTCGGATTTAAACCATGATGCACTACCCCTGAAATTAAAGCATCTTAATGAAACTACGATGGAGTAGATTTATTAAGGTGCTTTTTAATGTAAAATGATCAAAAAAGCTGATTTCGTCAATATATAACTTTCTTCGACTGAACATGCGATATAATGAAGGTCTTGCCATCCGTTACCGTTTACGCAAACGCGGGGGCAATGTATCATAATATCAGCGACTATACCTCATCAAGCATCAAGAAAGGGCATCTATGAAAAAACGCATCTTAGATATTGTTGTCATCATGATAGGGGCATTACTGTTCTCATTGGCCATTAATCTGTTTGTCATTCCAAACGACCTTGGCGAAGGTGGAGTAACGGGAATCACCATTATCCTGTATTACTTATACCATTGGTCTCCGGGGCTTGTAAGCTTAATTCTCAACGCTATATTACTGATCATAGGTTATAAATTTTTGGATAAGACCACGACTGTGTATACGATTATTGCGGTTGTCTTTAATTCGTTATTCCTACATCTGACGGAGAGCTGGCATATTGAAACCGATGAGATCATCATCAACGTTATATTTGGTGGTATTTTCACAGGGGTAGGAATCGGTATGATCATTCGGGTTGGAGGTACGACAGCAGGTTCAACCATCATTGCGAGAATATTACATAAGTATTTGGATTGGAATGTGAGCTATGCGCTTCTGCTTATTGATTTAATTGTCGTTTTCGCCTCTTATTTCATTATTGGTGCGCAAAGTCTCATGTTTACGATTGTCATCCTCTATATCGGAACGAAGGTAATGGACTTCATTATTGAAGGAGTCAACCCGAAGAAGGCGGTTATGATTGTATCCAAAGAGCAGAATAAAATAGCCGAGCAAGTCAACGTGATCATGGAAAGAGGGGTTACCATTCTCTATGGGCGGGGATTCTATACCAACTCACCTCAAGAGTTACTCTATATCGTTATTAGTAAACAGGAAGTGAGCATGCTTAAGAAGATTGTAAGATCGGTAGATAAGGAAGCGTTCATAACCATTCACGATGTAAGAGATGTGTTTGGAGAAGGGTTTGTGGATATTTAGAGGTGATATGAGGGTGCCGTTATTGCTATAGTTTTCGCAGATCCAATATTCATGAACGACATTCCTCTCTTCTCTAAATATAAAAATTCCAGTGTATGTCATGATATAAATGCCCTACTCTGGATAAACTACATAAATCTTTAGATCAGAGAAGTACGTTTTGAAGTCTTTCCCTATAAAATTATAGACTATTTTATTGTTGAGTTTAATGTAGTTGTTTTCTGCGGTTCTGTTTAGAAATGGGTACATAGTTACTTACTATTTGACAGTGAATACGTTTCGTGATATATTTATCTTAAGTTAAAGATACTTTAAATTTAGGCAATTTATAGATGATAAGTAGACGTACATCAATGACGACGTATTAGGTTTTTTTATAACCATTACACTTTGCATAGAAATCTGAAAATTAAAATGGAGGTCAATTCACATGAACGGATTAAAAGGAATTCACCACGTAACGGCAATTACAAGTAGCGCAGAAAAGAACTATGAGTTCTTCACTTATGTATTGGGTATGCGATTGGTCAAGAAGACAGTAAATCAGGATGATATTCAGACGTATCACTTGTTCTTTGCAGACGATAAGGGTAGTGCAGGAACAGACATGACTTTCTTTGATTTTCCCGGCATTCCTAAGGTATTCATGGTACGAATGAAATATCTAAAACTTCCTTCCGAGTACCAACGGATGCGGCTCTGACGTATTGGGAGCAACGCTTTGATCGTCTAGAGGTAGCGCATGATGGAATCCAAGAGATGTTTGGTAAAAAAGTGCTTTCCTTCGTGGACTTTGATGACCAGAAATACCAGCTCATCTCAGATGAGAACAACACAGGTGTAGCTTCCGGCACACCATGGCAAAAGGGACCGATTCCACTTGATTATGCGATTACCGGTCTGGGCCCAATCTTTGTTCGGATCGCCAAATTTGATTACTTTAAAGAAGTGTTAGAGAAGATTTATGAGTTCAAGGAAATTTCACAAGAGGCTGCCTTCCACTTGTTTGAAGTCGGAGAAGGTGGAAATGGTGGGCAAGTGATTGTCGAGGATAGCCCTAATCTTCATCAAGCACAGCAAGGGTTCGGTACGGTTCACCATGTGGCTTTCCGTGTGGAAGACAGTGCGGCTCTCCAAGAATGGATTGAACGTTATGATATGTTTAGACTCCCATCGTCTGGCTATGTAGACCGTCACTTCTTCGAATCTTTGTACGCTAGAGTAGCACCACAGATTCTGTTTGAACTGGCAACGGATGGACCGGGCTTCATGGGCGATGAGCCTTATGAAACGTTGGGAGAAATGCTATCGCTGCCTCCATTCCTAGAACCAAAACGTGCTCAGATTGAGAAGCTCGTTCGTCCAATCGATACCGTACGCAGTACCAATGAATTCATTAAAGAATAATGAAGGTGGTGGCCCCGCCATCATATATATCAAAGGAAAGAGCACCCTCGTAGGTGCTCTTTTTGTATGACGAAAAGCAATTAAGGATATCGAAACCTCTACAATGATCCTAAAGCGCAAACGCGAATTCGGGATACTAAAAGCGACAGGGTACACCACGTTTCAGCTTATGACCCAGATTGCAATGAGCTTTGTTCCGATTGTGATTATTGGCTATGTTCAAATGTGCATAGGTTGATAACCTATTATATTAATGGTTAAATTTATTCATGGAATATCTTCGTTAAGGGAAGATTATTCACATCAATCTACTACACACTTCCGAAGTGTACGAAGGTCGCTAGAACTTTCTCTGGCATGGCTTTTCTTTGAAAGGAGCAACACCCTAGATGGAACTTTTTATAATGATATTGGTACTTCTCGCTCTTATCGGGGTATCCAATGTCATTAATCGTCAGCTCCCCTCTGTTCCCGTGCCACTTATTCAAATTGCTTTGGGTAGTGCCATCACATTTATTCCGTCCGGTTTCCATATGGAGCTGGAGCCTGAGCTTTTCCTTGTCTTATTCATTGCGCCACTTCTCTATAATGATGGGAAGCATACACCTCGCAGCGAACTTTGGCGTCTTCGCGCACCTATCTTTCTGCTGGCTATAGGTCTTGTATTCGCGACTGTATTTATGATTGGGTATGCTATTCATTGGATGATTCCTTCCATACCGCTTCCAGTTTCATTTGCGCTCGCGGCTATATTGTCGCCTACTGATGCTGTAGCTGTAGGAGCACTCGCAGGTAGAATCGGTCTGCCTAAGAGCTTGATGCATTTGCTCGAAGGTGAAGCGCTAATGAACGATGCTTCGGGACTCGTCGCCTTTAAATTTGCGCTTGCTGCTGCTGTCACCGGATACTTCTCCTTGTCCGAGGCAAGTGTGAGTTTCCTAATTATTGCTATTGGCGGCGTGATTATTGGTGTGATCTTAGCTTCACTTATTACGGGACTACGTTTCTTATTACGTAGATCCGGTCTTGAAGATGAGACACTGCATATGCTTATACATATATTGACGCCATTTGCTTTGTATCTGATTGCAGAAGAATTCGGCTTGTCAGGCATACTCGCTGCAGTTGCAGGCGGTGTGATGCACGCGGTCGAACGTGATAAGTCCAATAAAGCTAGACCACGAACGCATGAATTATCGGATAACACATGGTCGGTTATTTTATTTCTGTTAAATGGTCTCGTGTTTGTTCTTCTAGGCTTGCAGCTCCCTGAAGTATTTAGAACTATATTCAAAAGTCCTGACTTCAATAATTTTCAGGCCATTGGATATGCCCTTATTATCTTTATTATGCTTATTGTACTTCGATTCTTATGGACATTCGCCTTCTCCAGAGGGGGCAAAGTATTTGGGGGACTAAAAATAAGGATGAAATGTCCTTTAAGGTCTTGGCCATGACTGCGATATCAGGCGTTCGCGGAGCCGTTACATTAGCGGGTGCATTCTCCATACCGCTTGTCATAGCGAATGGTGATCCTTTTCCGGAGCGCAGCTTGGTTATTTTCCTAGCAGCTGTCGTGATCTTACTATCTCTGATTACAGCAAGCATCGTGCTTCCTCTATTAGCAAAAACCGATAAAGGGAATGCCGAAGCGGAGCTTGAAGAGAAAGAGCGCCAAGGACAATACAAGATGATGAATGCAGCAATCCAAGCGATCAATCATGCTAAGAATGAAGAGAATGAGGTTGAGACCGAGGCTGTACTAAGGGATTACAATCGTTGGATTAGGCAATTCCATCCTCGTGCACGTAGACAAGGGAACCTGCGCATTCATAAAAAGGAAGCAGGTCTACGTATTGCTGCACTTGAGATTGAGCGCGAGAAAACGCGGGAAATGCTTGCGAGCGGTGACATAACCAAAGAACAGGCTGCATTATTCTTAAAAGCTTTAGAACAAATTGAACTGACCTTATCGAGGTCAACGCATCTCTGGGTCATTATTATGAAAACGGTGGCTAGAAAAATAAAAGGGGTCTTCTTCAAAAAAGAAGTGAAGCCAACGTACAAGCTATCGGGTTTTGATAGGGAAGTCATGAGGAGCATTAAACTTCAGACAAGCAGCGCTGTAATAGAAGCTCTGGAGAAGAAGAAGTCAGGTCCCAATAAGAATGAGGTCACGGATATCGTTAACCATTACCATCTCATTATAGAGAGGCTTTCGAAGCCTTTTCAGGGTAGGCATCAAGATCAAAGTGAAGGAAATGAAGAAGTACGAAGAGATCTACACTGGATCGCCATCCAAGCGGAGCGAGATGAGGTTCAGCGTTTATATGAACGCAGCGAGATTAGCCGAGACATTGCTAATGAGCTTAGACGAATCATTCGTGATCGCGAAGCATCTATTCTGGAGCAAGAATAAAGGAAAGCCCTTATGTAAGACCAAGTAATGGGTTTATCGTATGAGTCATTTCACTCCGATTAGATATGTGATACGATATATACCTATATCGAATGAGGACGTGAATAACCATTGATTAATATTACTCTTCCCAATGTGGATGTTTCGATTACCAAGCAGGCTAATCCTGTACTAAGTCATATTTATGGATTTACAGATTTTATTCAAATTCCAAGAGATTATGGCGGCATATTTATGTTCTACAACGACGATGAGGAATTGCTGTTTGTGGGTAAAGCGAGAAAGCTAAGACCCAGAATTAAAAAACATTTTGAGGATACCGTATCCCCAATGAAAATGCATCGTGATGAGGTCACTAGAATTGATGTATCGCTGATCGAGAATCCGGTTCATAGAGAAATCTATGAAACGTATATCGTGAATGAGTTCAAGGCCAAATACAATGTAGATAAAGTCTTATATAAATAAGATGGATATGAAAGAAGAAGCATCGAGTCATGAACATGTCTCGATGCTTCTTCTTTATACTTCGTTAAACTCTTTGAATTGCAAGATTAGCAGTTCCACTGCTCACATCTATAAATAGAACATAGTTAAGACCGTCTGTGCCTTGTAGCAGGAGACCCGGTTGATTCGATGAGCCTGTAGGATAAAATATTACCTGTTGAACAGAGGATGTACCCCCTGGAAGCGTTGGCTGACTCCATACACCCAACCGAAATAATGTATTCACGCCTTGTCCTGAAGTAATGGTTCCTCCTACGGCTAAATGATTGTTAACTGTTTCACTTCCGTTAACATTGAGCGACTGTGCAATAGTTTCATTACCTCCCACTTGAAGGTCCTGTTGAACCGTCGCACTCCCCGTAACTTGAATACTATCAAATGTTGGCAATTCAATCACACTCCTTTCTAGTGTTACACCTTATTCTATGTGGACAACATCAATTGGTAATGGTATATTTACACATTTTCATATAAAAGAGAGAGCCCTATTATATGACATAGGTTCATACGCAGACTTGCCACGCCTACTAATTATGGTTAAACACCTAAAGGCAAAACAAAAAAATGAAGCATATAGTAGCTTAAAGCCGACAAACCATCCTGTAATCATACAATCAGAGCAGAAAGGAGGAGGCTTATGAAGAAAACGATCAAAAAAAGATTAAACTCCAATGAACCACAAAATAAATTGATTATTAATCAAGTGAAAAGAACACTAAATGAGAAGCTAAATGAAAAGTTGAACCCCTTATTAGATGCCATATCGCTTTATCAGAGCAATGTGCAGAGTGGGATGCTGTTGATGCAAGATTTTTATAAAACGCAAGACAGGAGAAAGGTGTTCTATAAGCGATTAAACCTCTTGTTGGTTGTGCCCACCCTCAAAATAAGTAATACCTTAAATGAAATCATTCTTGAAGAGCAACTTAGGCATTTAGTTAAGAATGTACATGCCGTTAAATATGCTCATCATCTTGAAGAGTGCCTGTCCCAACAAGAGTTTGACTTGATATTGGTTCTTGGCAGTGAGGAGAAGCTTCCCACAGAGAGCTTGAATATACTGAAGCAATCTAATATTAAAAAAGCCGTGTGGTTATCAGATGAACGTGGGGTAACCGAAGTTGAGTGGCAGCTTGCTCCCTTATTTGATTATGTATTTACGCAAAGCACCGCTAATATCCCTGCCTATAAAGCGTTACAGTGCAAGCACTGTCACTATATGCCGTTTGCATCGAATACCAGCATCTATTTTCCTAAGGCAGTAGAAAGTCGGTACCAGTCTGATGTTCTACTCATTGGCGATATCCGTTTAAATACGGTTCTGCGTGCATGTATACAATCAGAAGTATTATCGGGTAAAAAGGTTGTTAGTTATGGAGAGGCTGGGAGAATATATCGTCTGTTCTTTCGGTGTCTCCAGAGGAAGATGTTGCAGACTATTATAATGGCGCCAAAATGGTCATTAATTGCAGCCCGCTGAAGCAGCGGATGCTAGATGTATCTGCTTGTGGAACGTTCCAGCTGATTCAGGAGCATCCGGATGTCGTTCCTCATGCTGAAGCTGGAGAGTTTCTAGTATCCTTTCGTGAAGTGGATGACCTATTAGAGCGGTTTAATCACTATTGGCTTAACATTGATCATCGAAGATTAGTAGCCTCCCGGGCACTAGCGGACAATAAATATAATCATTCCTTTCTCCAAAAGGGAATGGAGCTACTCGATATTGCGCTTAATTAGCATAAGTAGCAAAAGGCTATCCGGTGCTATGCTTAGCTAAGAAGGGAGATCAAGAGTTGAAGCTGATTGCCTTTTTATTACCTCAGTTCCATCGTGTTGCGGAGAATGATGCTGGTGGGGCGAAGGATTCACGGAGTGGACGAATGTAAAAAAGGCAGTTCCATTATATCCAAGTCATGTACAGCCTCGAGCGCCGATGAATCAGTATTACTATGACCTTACGGACCCGGAAGCAAGAATGTGGCAAGCTGAAACGGCCAAGGCATATGGGTTTATGGCTTTTGCTATTACCACTACTGGTTTAAAGGGAAGAAACTACTTGAAAAACCGCTTCAGGAAATTCTCAAGTATAAAACGCCCGATTTTCCCTTCTGTCTATCATGGGCGAATGAACCTTGGACGCGAAAATGGGATGGCATGGAATCAGATGTACTCATGGCGCAGGATTATGGAGATGAGAAGGATTGGAGTTTGCATTTTTATTCGCTTTTAGATGCTTTTATGGACCCCCGCTATATTCGAGTAAACGGAAAGCCCTTGTTTCTCATCTATAGACCGGTAAGCATCCCTCGTTGTGAAGAAATGATTGTTCACTGGCAAAAGCTAGCACTGACCAATGGATTAAAGGGTATTCATATGGTTCGGACACTTGGAGGCTTTTCAATAGGTGAGCAACAGGGGTTCGATGCCAGCATGGAATTTGAACCGCATTATACATTCGCTCACGGGAATTTGAAGCAACCTTGGAGTCGTTTCTCTGTTGAAGGAAGAGAGCATCTGGTCATGGATTACGATAAAGTATGGCAGTCTATTCTAGAGCGAACACCTCACAGAGATGGTGAACAAATATATCCTGGCGCGTATGTCAATTGGGACAATACACCTCGTAGAGGTTCTTCTGGTCAGAGTAGCCTGGGCATGACGCCACAGAAGTTTGGATGGTACTTATCAAAGCAAATCGCGAGAGCCAAAGAGGCGTATAAAAGCGAATTCGTGTTTATTAATGCATGGAATGAATGGGGCGAGGGCGCCTATCTAGAACCGGACATTGAGTATGGATACCAATACTTGCATGCCGTCAGGAGAGCCTTAGATCAAAATACGAAACAAAATTTGCCTTGAATGATCATCGAAGCTAACCTCATAGCTTCGATTCTTTGTTTATTTGATGTGTAAATCGATACATAGCTATCTCATTTCTGATGAAATGCTATAATATACGTGGTCATCATCGTGAAACATGTTGTGGAGGATAATATGAAATCAATCATTAGATTCTTAACCTTCGGCTGGCTCCAAGCCCGCTCATGTATTTTTCCGGCCGTTATTTTTATTACGCTGGCTATCTCGAAATATGTAACTATACCTTTTCTGTCACGTTATGATTTCATATTACTAGTATGTGTGCTTGCACAACTACTAATGATATTATTTAAACTGGAAACATGGGATGAGCTCAAAGTCATTTGTATGTTTCATGTCATCGGACTCATGTTGGAATTATACAAGGTACATATGCTCATGGAGTTACCCGGGAGAAGGCTGGAGCAAGATCGGCGGAGTTCCTCTGTACAGTGGGTTTATGTATGCTAGCGTTGCTAGTTATATATGCCAGTCATGGCGAAATATGAAGCTTCAAATTGTGGGCTGGCCTCATCCAATTCTAACCGTAGGGATTAGTCTACTTATTTATATGAATTTTTTTACTCATCATTATCTTCCCGATCTACGCTGGGTGCTGATGCTATTACTTCTTATTGTATTTATTAGAACCTTTGTTTCTTTCGAAGTACTGGGCAAAAAATATCGGATGCCAATGGTGCTGTCTTTCTTTCTGATCGGTTTCTTTATTTGGATCGCAGAGAACATCTCCACTTTTCTAGGCGCATGGCGATATCCTGATCAAGATCAGGCTTGGAGAATTGTACATATTGGCAAGATCAGCTCATGGTTTTTGCTTGTAGTCATCAGCGTTATCATTGTGGGTCAGTTGAAACGAGTGAAAAGCACAGATCAGGAAATTTCAGATAAGGATAATTCATAACTTTTTCAATAGACCACAATCGAGAACGTAACTCGATTGTGATTTTTTTAATTTCAAAAAATATATATCTGCAATTCATATTTCTTATATTAAATGTATTGCAAATGGAGTTAAAATAAGGAAAATAGGAAATTGTGGCGAATAGTATGATATAGAAGTTACTTGTATAAAACTAGGCAAGTCCATACGCCTTATAGATTTAATAATTTATTATCTAGCAGGCTTCATACAACTATGTTAAACGGAATGATAAATGGAGGGCGTGTGAAGGATGAAAGAACAAACGAGGTATTCTAGGCTCGCGAATATAACAAAATTGATCAATACAAAACTTGAGTTACGTGAGGTATTGCAGCATGTAACTACGGCTATATCGGAAGAGATCGTTCAATGTGATTCCGTAGGTATTTATCTGCCACAGGAAGATGGAACATTCAGAGGTTACGTTGGCAAGCCGGAGCTTATGAATGGAATGACTCTAGATATGCATATTATTGAGACGGAGTATGATTTATTAGCGAAAGAAGTCATCGAAACGCAAAAAACAATTTATATTCCTGATACAACCAAGGATAACCGTCCGGACCCTAGGGCTGTAGATGGTTTTCATATTAAATCTTTATTGGTACTTCCAATCTCTTATGAGAACGAGCTGTTTGGTCTTGTTTTTCTATTTGATTATGGTATTCCGATGAATTTAACAGAGTCAGAGATCCAAACGGTTGAGGCCTATGTAAATATGGCTGCGGTAGCCATTCAGAATGCAAATAATTTAACGCATAAGGAGAATCTCATTGCTGAGAAGCAGCTCTTGCTAGATGTAACACGTGATTTATCGATGTGTTCTTCGATGCAGGAGGGGATTGACCGATGCTTTCTCTATATAGCTAAAGTGCTAAACACCGATAATATCGGCGCACATTTGCTTGACCCATTAGCTGGCAGAAGAATCAAGCCCGCAAAATTAAGTAAGGATAGTGACTGGACCGAAGCAGCGTGGATGGAGACACATCACAAAGTGAAGATTGATCCTGAAAATGATGCTGTATTTCAAGAAGTTATTAGAACCAAGAAGGCTATCCTCATACCCGATGCTTTAGAAGATGACAGACCGAACCATGAAGCATGCGAGAAGTTTGGTATTAAAGGTCTCTTTATGCTTCCGCTAGTTTCGATGGGGAGCGTACTAGGCGTCATAGCGTGGTGAATCTTGAAGAACGAGGCAAAGTGTACTCGGATGTGGTTATTCAATTGGCTCAATCCATCGTAGATGCTACTGCCTCGACATTATCGAACCTGTTATATATGGAGAAGCAAGAAGTTATTATCGAGGAGAGAACATCTGAAATTACGGAGAAGAATCAAGAGCTTGAGCGAGTAGTGACCGAACTGCAGCATCTTAGCCGCGAAAAAGAGTTGATTCTTAACTCTGCTGGTGAAGGAATTTTCGGTTTGGATCTGGATGGGAATATTACATTCTGCAATCCAGCTGGGGAAGCGATGTTAGGCTATGAAATCAAAGGTGAGTTGATCGGACAACCTTACAGTTGTATTTTTAACGGAGGGGTCATGGGCGAGCCTAACGGCACCTCAGCTTCATACGAAAGGAAATGGAACCATTGTCATAATGATGAGAAATTTTACCGCAAAGATAATTCTAGTTTTCCAGTCGAATATGTCATTTCCTCAATTAAGGAAGGTGACGAGATCGTCGGGGAAGTCGTGACTTTTAAAGATATAACGCAGCGTAAACAAATGGAAGAAGAGATTAAATACCATGCTTATTTCGATAGTGTGACTGGCCTGCCAAACCGAGTTCTATTAAAAGATCGACTACAGCAAGGGATTGCACACGCCCAAATGAATGGATGCAAAATAGCGCTCCTGTATTTGGATTTAGATCGGTTTAAGTTCATTAACGATACATTGGGGCACAGCTATGGGGATCTACTTTTACATGATGTCGCTCAGCGCTTAAGTGCCTCGATCCCTAAGAACGCAACCGTTTCACGGCAAGGGGGGGATGAATTCACCATCTTCCTACCTAATATTAGAAACAAAAGAGAAGTTTTAAAAATAGTTAATCAGGTTATCCAGTCCTTCTCTAATCCTTTCTATATTAAAGATAATGAAGTGTTTATTAAAACTAGCATTGGTATTAGTTTGTTCCCGGAGAATGGAGACACAACGGAGACCTTGATTAAAAATGCAGATACCGCTATGTATAAATCCAAAGAAATATCCGGTAATAGCTATCATTTCTTTAGTACCGGAATGGATACGAGAACTTTTGAGATCGTTAAATTTGAGAATGCCTTGTATAAAGCCCTAGATAACAATGAACTGGAAATCTACTATCAGCCTCAAATAAACTATCAAACGCAAACTATTGTAGGTGTAGAAGCGTTAATAAGATGGAACCATCCCGTAGAGGCTTAGTTCCACCCGATGAATTTATTCCTCTTGCAGAAGAAACAGGATTAATTGTTCCTATCGGAGAATGGGTTCTTGAAAATGCATGTAAGCAGTTGAAAAAATGGCATGAGCAGGGATTTCCATTAATCAGTGTGTCCGTCAATTTATCGGTCCGTCAGTTTGAACAAAATAATTTGTTCTCTATGGTCAAAAACATCTTGAAGAGAGTAGGCTTATCATCTGAGTATCTACACCTAGAACTTACAGAGAATCAAATTATTAAGAACACCGATATTACTTTGAAAACAATGGAGCAGCTCAAAGGACTCGGAATCAGTATTGCCATTGATGATTTTGGTACAGGCTATTCATCGCTAGGTTATTTGAAGAACTTCCCGATCAGTACGCTTAAAATTGATAAATCATTTGTTCAAGATATAACCCAAGACGATGATGATGCGGCCATTACCAATACCATTATCACGCTCGCACAGAACCTTAACCTGAATGTCATTGCTGAAGGTGTTGAGACGAGCGAACAAGCCGAATTTTTATCCGCTAGAGATTGTTATTTGATGCAAGGGTATTTCTTCGGTCGTCCAATGAAAGCCGATGATCTTGAGAAGAAGTATCTATCTACTAAGTATGAATTATAGGGAGGATCTTATGAAAGCAGCTCGTTCAGTATTGGAATATTTAAAAGGTTATGGCGTACAACATATTTTTGGTATTCCAGCAGGTTCCGTTAATGTTATTTTTGATGAATTATATGATATGCCTGAAATTACGCCGATTATTACGAAGCATGAAGGGGCGGCTTCCTATATGGCGGCTGCTTATGCTAAGTATGCTAACCAAATGAGTGTATGTATTGGCTGTAGTGGCCTGGTGGAACGAACTTGATTACCGGTGCTGCGAATGCTATGCGTGAGCATATGCCGGTTTTGTTCATCACAGGTGCGGTTCCTGTTAGCACGGTAGGTCTAAATGCTTCTCAAGAATTAGATGCTGACCCTGTCTTCCGTTCGGTCACTAAATATAGTGTGACCGTCAAGAATTCAGAAGATTTACTACATGAAGTTGTAAAAGCCGTAGAGATTGCGATTTCGGGAGTTCCCGGACCAGTTCACGTTGCCATCCCTATTGATGTACAACAAGGCGAGATCCAAGTGCCTATTATACCGAACCCACCAACAAGAGCACCGATGGTTCCAGATCTTGATGTCATTCGAGATGTAGCATTTGAACTTACACGAAGAGAAAGCGGCTATATATTTATAGGTCAAGGTGTTCGATATTCTGTAGATCAGTGTATTGAGCTTGCAGAATTGTTAGATTGGCCAATCTTAACGTCACCACAGGCTAAAGGATTTATTCCAGAGGATCATCCCCTTCTAGCGGGTGTGTTCGGTTTCGCGGGCAGTGAAAATGCTTCAAGGCTCGTTAATGAGGGAGATGGACAGGCTCTATTGATCTTGGGTTCAAGTCTTGGTGAAACGGCAACGAATAACTGGAATGTTAATTTAACTAAAGATCGATTCACGGTACAAATGGATTTTGATCAGACCGTATTTAACCGAAAGTATAAGATCGATATCCCTGTATTAGGTGATATTAATTTAGGATTATTGTTCCTCATGGAAGAATTACAGTCGTTAGGGCTACCGAGAGATAAGAAGACAGTCGTTGAGAAGAGACAAGTGGATACGGCGAAAGCGAGGAATATAATACGAAGAATGTATTGTTGAATTTACAAAAGCACTTGCCTTCTTCAACCCGTTACACGGTTGATATTGGCGAGTTTATGTCCTATGTCATTCATCACATGAATGTACTTGATTCACATACGTTTGATATCAATGTACATTTTGGTGCAATGGGAAGCGGCATTGGATCAGCGATTGGATCGAAGCTAGCTGAACCAGAACGTCCTGTCGTATGTATTACAGGCGATGGCTGCTTTTTCATGCATGGGATGGAAATTCTAACTGCAAAGGAATACAATTTGCCCATCCTATTTGTGATTATGAATAATGCACGCTTAGGCATGGTCTATCATGGACATGAGCTTCAGTATAAACGCTCTCACCCATCGTTCGGGCAGACCGAAACTAATATTGCGGCACTTGCTGCGGCTATGGATATACCAAGTTTTAGAGTTAACGGTTTGGAAGACATGAATCAAGAAGTGATCCATAACTTCACGAATTTAAAGGGTCCAGCCGTTTTGGAAGTCGCTTTAGTAGATAATAATGTTCCCCCGATGGGAGACCGTGTTAAATTCTTGTCGTCTTTCGGAAAATAAAGTTTAAATAGCTTAACGAGTTATCCTTCTTTAGAATGATGCAGATACATATAGCAGCGGAGTCATCTAGGAAAGCAAATGCTTTCCTAGATGACTCCAAAAAGGATAACTATATTTTATAAATCAGAGTAACGTTGTTGAATGACTTGAACAATAGCCCCTATTGTTTGTCCCTTAAAGGCATCGGGAACAGCTTTGCCAGAGGGATTCGAGTAATAGTAACCTCCTACTTCTTCATCATAGGAATACCCGAGACTTGTTAAAGATTGCTGCAATTCATTGGGCAGCTCTTGAATTCCAGTCTGCTCCATGAAATATGCAGTCGGAAGAACCTTTACATCCACATCACCTGTACCTGTAAGCACAGTGATTAAATCATGTTCATTTCGAACAACCCATTGCCCTTTGGAATACAAAGAAATTTTAGCCTTCTCTAATGAGGCAACCCCGTCTAAATTCACGCCAAACTTTTGATTAATCAATTTGCGAATATCTGCTCCGGATATTGGATCTCCGTTATAACCCAGCTGAGCTGGATCTAAATTAAACCCGAAAATCTCTTCCACTACTCTACAAATCTCAGAACTATTTAGTTTTCCCTCATATGAAGCCAACTGGGTATCCATCAATTCTACTTTTGTCATTTGTACCATCCTCTGCGGTGTAATAAGAACTATATATTCTAATAGGAAGATAAGGGAAAACCCCCACAAACCAATGGCACACGCAAGCACTAGTCGTATCTTTGCTTTCTGTCTCCATTGTATCTTCTTATAAAATACGTCAACTATTAAAAAACTAAACATGACAACATTGAATACTATAAATAGAGCCACCATATGTTTACGACCTCCGATGCATCCGTTTGGGCTACTATTTCGTTATACCATGATGTCTCTGAATATCCCCTTAATTTCTACAACATATTATCATATTTACCATAATCTTTGTCATTATTAAGATATTTATAATCCCGTTCAGTGACATAGCCCATATTACGAGAACAATTGTTTATCCTATAAAGACAGACTGAAGGCCCGATCACAGTCATACTGGCTAGATCGGGCCTTCATTTATGGTGTTACAGATACACCGTAGTCACCTGATATTACTCGTTACATCGTTGTATCCATTCCCGTATTGGATCTGACTAAGATTTCATCGTAGCTAACCTGATCATCCTGATTAGCTGATTTGCGTGTAACCAGGGTACCGACGTACCCTGCAATGAATCCAAGAGGTATGGAGATAATCCCTGGTGTTGTGTATGGATATAGCGGTTCTCCGATGAACATGGCTTTGCCTGCAACAGGGCTGAATACGTTAGGACCAACAATAACAAGACCGATTGAAGTTACGAGTCCTACGACCATGGCCCAAATGGCGCCGTTTGTGTTGAATTTTTTCCAATAGATTGTGTATAGGATAACCGGCAAATTAGCACTGGCAGCAACGGCGAAAGCTAAAGATACGAGGAAAGCGACGTTCAGGTTTCTAGCGAATAAAGCCAGCACAATCGATAGCACGGAGATACCAATCGAGGCATAACGAGCCATACTGACTTGTTGCTTCTCTGTGGCTTTTCCTTTTTTCAATATATGATTGTAGAAGTCATGTGAGAATGCGGAAGCTGCCGTTAAAACAAGGCCGGCAACGACCGCTAGAATGGTTGCAAAGGCAACCGCAGAGATAAAGGCAAATAGCATATTACCGCCCAGTGCTTGGGCAAGTAAAGGCGCAGCCATATTACCTGCTTTGTCTGCTGCGATGATATCGGAATTCCCAACGAAGGCAGCTGCTCCAAACCCTAGGAAAATCGTCATAACATAGAAGATCCCAATAATCCAAGTCGCATAAACAACAGAGCTACGTGCGGTCTTGGCATCACGTACGGTAAAGAAACGAACAAGAATGTGAGGTAGACCTGCGGTACCTAGTACAAGACCCATCGTTAAGGATAGGGTATCTAAACCATTTTTGTATTTAACTCCGGGGTTTAAAAAGGCATCCTTTAGAGGTGTGGCGGTTTTCATCTGATCATACATAGCAGTGATACTAAAGTTAAATTTGTATAGAACAATAATAGAGATAACAAACGTTCCTGCCATTAGCAAGACCGCTTTAATGATCTGCACCCAACTGGTTGCGTGCATACCACCAAAGATGACGTACACGGTCATGAGAACGCCGACGATGATAACGGAGGTCGTAAAGTCGATCCCTAGCAATAGCTTAATTAGAGCACCTGCCCCGACAAGCTGAGCAATCATGTAAAAGATAGAGATGGTGATGGTATTAAATGCGGCAAAACCTCTGATCTTCTTCGCATTGAAGCGAACGGCAATCATATCTGCAAATGTATATTTACCTAAGTTTCTTAAGGGTTCAGCTACAAGGAATAGGACAACTAGGTAAGCAACGAGGAATCCGATACTGTAGAAAAATCCATCAAAGCCAGCTAGCGCAATCGTTCCAGCAATCCCGAGGAAGGAAGCCGCTGACATATAATCTCCAGCGATGGCCATTCCGTTCTGCCAACCCGTAAGTCCGCCTCCAGCTGTATAAAAGTCGCTAGCAGATTTATTTTTCTTGGAAGCCCAATACGTAATCATGAGAGTAAAAGCAACGATGACTAAGAACATTGAGAATGCTGCTGTATTCATAGTTTACCCTCTTTCTCTGCCAAGACTTGCTCAGACAGTTTATCGAATTTCGAGGCTTTTTTATAGTAGATCATACAGAATGCCCACGTCATCACAAATTGAAGGAATGCTAGAACCCATGCCCAAGTTATGCTTCCATAGAAGGGTTTATTAAGGAAGGTAGTGTAGGATGTAAGAATAGGTAGGGCAAAATAAAAACAAAAGAAGAAGATGGTAAACGGAATAATAAATCGTTTCTTTTCGCGGAGTAGTTGCTGGAAGTGAGCCGACTTTACAATTTTAGAATATTCCTCGGGTGTCCGTTTCGTCTGCGTATGTTTAGATATCTGGGGTTTACTTTCCATAATCCATCCCTCGCATTCTTATAAATGTAAGCGCTTTTAATATGAATCATCATGTATGAATTGTTCTGGCTGGCTCACCCTCCTGTTCAATGTTCATTGGCTTCCATAAAGGATGTGACTAAATTGCGTATAAATAATGCCTTAATTATATATTAAAGTTAAAAAATGTAAATCCCTTTATTTATGATAGGTAAATGCTGTTTGCACCAATGAAATATCGAAGAAAGTGTCTCATGAGAAGCGTGGATTTTATATTGTAAACAGAGAAAGCCGAAGCAATCCTTATAGAGAGGATAGTTTCGACTTTTTTTGATGTCAAACCATAGATTAATATGTTAAGATATGTTGAATAAAAGAAAATTTTACATAAAAATGGATGTTTTTTCGTTGCTTATAGTTCAAAATATTGATATGATTATCAGATAAATCTATTTTATATAGTATGAAAGTCCCCTAAATATCCACACCTCTATATTGTAATATCATATGGAATCATTATAAATAATCCCACCATTCCTACAAAATGAGCCTTTAGAACCAATTTAGGGGCGAATTTATCTCATAATATTTATTTTTTTGTGATAGAGCCCCCTTCAACTAATATAATTCCAACATCAATATTTATTCAGTAGAATGATAAATTTAAATTTGCTAATCATCGTTATTTATTTGCAGTAGGAGGTTTGATTACATGAGAATCAATATTGTAGTCCCTGTATTAAATGAAGAGTTTCGCATACAGAGGGGAATCGAACAAGCTGTACGTTATTTAGAAGACCATTTGCAGGATAAGTACCAAATAACGATTGTGGATAATGGTTCTACAGATAACACGGAGACAATAGCAAAGCATTTAGTAGAAGAACATAAACATATTTCTTATATGAAATTATCACAAAGAGGCGTTGGTTTAGCTTTAAGAGAAGCTGTAAAATTGAATGAATGCGAAATTATTGGATATATGGATGTCGATTTATCAACGGATTTGCAGCATATTAAACAGGTCTACGATTTATTTGAGAACCATGAGAACACCAAAATTGTGAATGGCTCAAGAATCAAGCAGCATTCAAACGTTAAGAATAGAAAACTAATTAGGGAAATTACTTCTAGAGGGTTAAATTTAATTCTTAAAATATTGCTCGGTGTTAAATTTACTGATGCGATGTGCGGATTTAAATTTTTTAATAGGAATGTCATTGAGGATCTAATTGATAAGAGCAGTGACAATCATGGCTGGTTCTATTGTGCTGAATTGTTGGTGAGAGCAGAATGGGAAGGCATTGAGATACAAGAGATCGCTGTGAATTGGGATGATGATCCTAACTCTAAAGTGAAGATTATGAAGTTAGTAATCACATATATGAAGGAAATTATGAAGCTTCGCAAAGAAAAAGGGGAGAGTCATACCGCATGAAGGTTGCCTTGATTGGATATGGTTACTGGGGCAAGATTATCAGAAGGTATATTGAGCGGAGTGAGGCTCTCCAGCTTGAGCTCATATATGATAGGCATCCACAAGAAGATAAAATATTTACGAATCATATGAACCATATTCTCTTAAATAACGAAATAGAGTTGGTATTCATATGCACGCCTACCCATACGCATTATGAGTACTGCAAGCTTTGCTTAACGAATCATAAACATGTCTTTTGCGAAAAGCCGTTAGTTACAGATTATAGTCAAGCTGTTGAATTAACTAGATTAGCTGAGTCCAATCAAAAAATTCTATATACTGATTATATTTATACGGTTTCAAAATCGATTCAATCGATGAAAACGTTTAAGGAACAAGTAGGGGATATTCTTGCTATAGAAGGACGAATTGAACAATTTGGCAACTTCTATAGGGATGAACATGTATACGAGATCATAGGAGTTCATTTGATATCTGCTATTTTATATATTTTAGAGGGTTATGATCGTATTACACATGTGGATTTCACCGACATGGTTACCAATGAAGCGGGTTTCTGTAACATAGGAAACATACAGATGAACATAGACCATATATCGGTTGAAGTGCATTGCAATCTATTAGCCATACGTAAGGTTCGAACACTTCGATTGATCGGCAGTAAGGGCATGCTTCACTTTGATATGATGAGGAGTCCGAATGTAGAGCTTATTCGATTTGAGCAGGAAGAGCATGCCTATCGCATGATAGAGTCGAAGCAATGGACGTTTGATGAGATGAACAATGTAGAGTATGCCATTCAGGAATGTGTACAATTCATTCTGGATGGAAATGTGAATTCCAATCATGCACTGGCTCTGGAAGTTACAAAGGTTATCCATGAAGGAAGATATATGTAAGAAGAACGGGAGAGCATCATGCATATCGTTGAACAATTTGATTATGTCATATTCGGTGCAGGCATTTATGGTATGTTCGCAGCCAAACATCTCGCTGAACGAGAATTAAGCGTTGCATTAATTGAGCTTGATGAGAAGCCGCTACAGCGTGCTAGTTATATAAACCAAGCCCGCGTTCATAATGGGTATCACTACCCGCGAAGCGTTTCAACTGCATTGAAATCAGCGAAATATTATCAGCGGTTTAATGAGGAGTTTTCATTTGCGATCAATGATCAATTTAAAAAAGTGTATGCTATTTCCTCGAATGATTCATTAACGAGCGCAGAGCACTTCTTTAAATTTTGTGAATATATTGATATTCCGATTGAGGAAATCAACAGCAGGAAATATTTTAATCAGGGTACAGTTGAAGCAACTTTCGAGACAGTAGAGTACAGTTATGATGCAGGCCGAATTAGAGAACGGTACATGACTGAACTGGCTGAATATAAGAATGTTCATATGTATTTTGCTAAGGAATTACATGATGTGGAACAAGATGAGCAAAATTTCTTCTTATCCTTTGCAGACGGGTTCAAAATCATTACACCTAAAGTATTAAATGCTACATATGCCAGCATCAATCAACTGAATACGAAGTTTAATTTTGATCTATTTAATACGAAATATGAGATCTGTGAGGTGATTCTCACTGAGGTTAGTAAGAAACTGCAGAATGTTGGGATCACCGTGATGGACGGCCCTTTTTTCTCCGTTATGCCATTTGGGATGACAGGAAATCATTCATTGACTTCAGTAGGACATACACCACATGAATCGGTTACAAATACATTGCCGAAGTTTAGCTGCCAGGAAGTGAACAGGGCGTGCACGCCAACCTTATTGCGAAACTGCAATTTATGTCCTGCTCAACCCTTTACAGCATGGACAAGCATGCATCAACTTGCTAAGAAATACCTTGTTCCTGAAATTGAGATTCAATATAAATCTTCATTATTTGCGGTAAAGGCTCTAATTAGTGCTTCAGAGTTAGATGATTCGAGACCAACCATTATCAAACAGTTTTCTGAGGAGCCCTCTTATATTTCGGTGTTCTCAGGTAAATTCAATACTATTTATGATTTGGAGGATGTACTGTGAAGGAACAAGTTTTTATTTCTGCGGCAGTATATGCGTACAATTGTGAGAGTAACATCATTCCATTTATCGAAAATTTAGATGCAACATTAAGCGGAATATATCAAGATTATGAAATTATTATCGTTAATGATTTCAGTAAAGATCAGACGCTCGCGAATGCAAGAATGGCTGCTGCTAAGGTATCGGGTGATTGCTCAATAATTAATTTATCCCGTAAGCATGGGATTGAACATGCCATGATGGCTGGACTTAACAAGTCAATGGGTGATTTCGTATATGAGATTGAGTCAGTTATTGTGGATTATCCACTAGATATATTATCTACACTATATAGGACGGCCACGATAGGGAACTATGACATTGTCGCTGCTTCTTCCGATCGCACATCGCTTTACTCTAAGGTCTTTTATAAAATATTAAATAAAATCTCTTATTTAGAAATGAGCCTGTCTACTGAATCTGCTAGAATTGTTAGTCGTAGAGCACTCAATGCGATGCTAAATTTAAAAGAAAAGGTGCGATATCGTAAAGCACTTTATGAATACACAGCTATGCCAAAGAGATTGTTTATTATGAGTCCGATAAAAGCATCCCTATTCCTAATCGAAAGATCAATCGTGAAAATATATCATTAGCGATTGATATCGTTGTGTCATTCTCTAATGGAGGGCTAAAACTGGCGCACTATTTGTCGGTTACCTTCTTCCTCTTCTCATTATTTATGGGAGGATATGCTTTATATAGTTATATATTTAGGGACTTCACCGTGCAGGGCTGGACCACACTAATGATTTTTGTCTCTATGGGATTTGCGGGATTGTTCTTTATTGTAGGGCTACTTGGCGAGTATATTTCAAGAATACTTATAGAAACTCAGAACAGACCGTTCTATAGTACAAAGACGGTGGAGTTGTATAAACCTAGCCGATCTCAGCTACAGAATGCTCAACATAACAATGACATACCTAAGAATGGGAAAACCGAAGGTCCGGAGGCTTTAACAACTTATGAGGTTGCCCATACTCGATAGAATCTACGGTGATGTAAGGGAAGTGAGCGTAAATTGATGAGAAAAAACATGGTTCTGTATATAAGCCTTGTGCTAGTCATATGCGTTGTGACAGCCTGCGAGAAAACACCAGCTAATGCATCATTAGAACCGAAAATTCTCTATGGAGATACCTTTTCGATGCAAGGAAAGCGAGAGAAATTACATCAATTTGTGATCAAAAGCTTATCGGGACCAGACGGCGTATATACCAATTATCTTGATACCGACCAGTCCGCTGACGTTGCAACAGGGCATGAGATATTGAGTGAATCTGCTGGAATAATGATGCGCTATTATGCACTGACCAAGCAGAAGGAGGCCTTTGAGGCTGAGTGGGTACGTACGAAGAAGAACTTTAATCTGAACACTGGCTTTAGTTATCGATATAGCCTAAGCAGGGGAAGAAGTATCCCCTAAATGCGGCGGTAGATGATATGCGAATAATTCGCGCGCTTCATGAGGGAGCAGCTTCATTTAAGGATTCTCGTTACACCAAGGAAGCAGATACCTTCGGCAGTCGCTTTTATCAATATAATGTTAAGAATGGGTACTTGTATGATTTCTATGATGAGAATTATAAGATAACCAATTCCTTTGTTACATTATGTTATGTAAATCTACAGTCTCTACAAGAGCTTCCAATCTCATCTACGGAAGAGCAGCAGTTGATGAAGAATATGCAAGATATTATCCGTAATGGATATCTATCAGACGACTTTCCATTTTACGAGACAAGGTATCAGTATGATACTAAATCATACAGTTCAGATCATATAAACACGGTAGAATCACTGCTTACCATATTAGAGCTAGCTGAAGTGCAGCAGCAGAATCCAGCCAGTATTCGTTACCTGAAGGAACAAGTGAAAGCAGGTACGTTATACGGCCAGTATACTAGGGATGGTAAGCCTACTAATGACATTCAATCGACAGCCATTTATGCTATTGCGGCTATGATTGGTTCAGAGCTTAAGGATAGATCACTGTATGAAGATAGCATTGGTCGAATGAATGAGTTTCAAGTAAAGGATGAATCGAGTGCATTTAAAGGCGGATTTGGTGATACCGCATCTAAGCAGGCCTATTCATTCGATAATCTAATGGCGTTGTTGGCTTACGCATACTAGCGAAATTATAGAGATCAACCGGAAGGAAGGCATACAGAATGGCAGGCATCAGATCTACATTAAACATAAAAAATAGAATGATGTTCTTAAGCCGGTATGTATCGCCAGCGATGCTTGCTGCAAGTGGAATTCTAGTGATCACGATTATTGCATTATTTGTACCTCCTTATATCGGAATGGCGGATAATGGTGACTATTATCGGATTCTATATAGTAATGGGGGTTATTTTAATACTCCAGACTACCTCAGTCATTACTTTGGATATTTCATCAAGGAATATGGGATTTTCCAATACTTTAATGAAAATAAAGATATGTTATTCTCATCCCAATCGCTATTTGTTAAATTTAGTCTTTGGGTAAACAAGCTATTTGATCAGAAGGTCTTTGATATTCGGGTGCAAGGGGCTATTTTCACAGCATTGTACACCGTAGCTATGTATCTGCTCGTAGAGAGTATTACATGGAAGGCACCACGTAAATACGGATATCCCATTGCCATCATCGCTATTTTTATTTTTGGAGATACAGGGTATACAGCCTACTTCAATTCTCTTTTTAGTGAGAGTGTCGTACTCATTATGACGGTGTTTGTGTTTGCATCGGGGCTACTACTCTATCGAAAAAGATACAATGACTACGTACTGATGTTCATATTCCTTATTAGTGGACTACTTTTAACGACAAGTAAGCAGCAGAATGCCCCGGTAGGTATTATTATCGCTGTCATGGGTGTCATTCTAGTATTTGTTCGCAAGCAAAATACTTACCGATATATGATGGCATCCTCACTTATTCTTCTCATGATAGCGGGTGTAGGAACCTATGTCTTAATCCCACAAGACTTTGTGAATATTAATAAATATCATGCGATGACCCGGGGGATATTGATGCAGTCGGATGATCCCGAAGCAGCGCTGAAGCAATTTGATATTGATAAGCAGTATGCTGTATTAAACCAAACGATTTATTTCGAGCCTTATATGACAGTTGATGTGGATTCAGAGATTTTGAAGGATAATTTTTATAATAAGTATGGCTTCGTTTCGATACTAAGCTACTATGTAACACATCCTTCACAGGCTGGTAAAATGCTTGATATCGCAGCTAAGAATGCCTTTACGATTCGGCCGCCAGCGATGGGGAATTATGAGAAATCGGCAGGCAAGCCATTTGGGACGCAGACCAAATTCTTCTCCGGATACAGCTTAGCCAAACAAGCGCTTGCTCCAAAAACCTTCGGATTTATTACCATCTGGAGCGTTCTCATCATTGGATTATATATGCCATCATTTATTGAAGCTGCAAAACGTAGGCAAATGAGACACATGGTACGTTTGCCCCTCATTGTGATGATGATCTTCATGGGACTGTCGGGCATTCTGGTATCCATTATTGGAGCGGGAGACGCTGACTTATCCAAGCATGAATTTCTATTTACCGCGGCCTTTGACATGGTAACCTTCGTAGCAGTCGGTGATGCGATTCGCCATCGCTTATGGCAGAGCGAAGAAGATCAGGGTGGTGATTAGATGTTCAGACAAATGATAGCAAGAGTCATCATGATGCTTCTAATTGTAGTGCTTGTCGTTCCGACTTCATGGGCGATGGCCGCAGAATCTGAACCGACGCATGTGTTGATAGTCTATGATAGCTTGGCTAAGGGAACTTCGAAAGAAGGCAATGTTGAGGCTCTTCAACGATTGCTTGCATCCGATGGCGTAAGAGTAACCCTCTGTAGTTTGGAAACCTATCAGAAGGGTACTTTGCAGCAATACGAGAAGGTGGTCGGCGTATTTAATACTTCCGATTTAAAGATCTCTAGTACGGATTATCTCTCTGATTTCGCAAAATATGATGGGGACTATATGCATATCGGTGCCATGCTACCTGCTAAGGTTCAATCAAGCTTGGGAATTCGTCTACAGATGAGCGAAGGAGAAACCATCCGGCTTCTGATGGGACAATTTATACAGGAGTCCATTCAAGTACAGCAATTGCCACGTATCATTGCAACGACGGGGCATACTTATGGCAACGTTACATCAACGAGTATGAACCATGCTACCCCATATGGAGTAAGAAATGATCGCTATGCTTACATTCCCTATTTTGAGAAGGGTAACCTTAGTGAATTGGCCTTATCTTATGTATTAAAGGATTGGTTTGCGATCAAGGGTGATCGTCATCAGTATATTGTTTTTAAAGACGTATATCCCTTTTCCGATCTGAAGCTGCTGGAGCATATGGCCGATAGGCTCTATGATGCAGGTATTCCGTTTATGGTGAGTGTGAATCCAGTGCTTAGTAACACAGACTATCCAGCAATGAAAAGATATCTAGAGACTCTAAAATATGTTCAATCGCGAAACGGCAGCATTCTAGTCAATGCTCCCTTTGTGGCTTCTCCCTTTAGTCATCTCAATCGTGATTTAGGGGCTCAGATGGAGACATTTATAGATGTTCTGGCAGATCATGGGCTGGCCCCTTTAGGCATTGGAGCAGAAATGTATTGGACCTATGATCAGCATTACATTGCAAAGGGGATGAAGTTCTTCGACTCTGTAGTTGAATACCCGAATGAGAAGATCATGTATAAAGAACAAACCAATACATCGCAGCCCTTTGAGTCTTCTTTATATAGCTTGCAGCCTGATTTCTTAAAGCAGTATTTGTATAAAAAAAGCAAAGTTATTGATCCATTACCCATGGATACAGCTCTGGTATTTAAGTTCTTTGCAGATGAAAAGGAGCTAGATAGGGCGGTTCAGCAGCTAGCGGATAGCTGGGTAACATTCGCTGATTACAAATACGAACAGCACAACGTAGCAACGCAGAAGAATAAGATTTCCTCAGATGGGGGATTTCTTCATATCAATGGTCAGGTCGTGGCCCTGAATGATGCGAAGAAGAGTGTAGACTCGAACTATACTTACAAGCAAGTAGAGAAGAAAAGCTTTGAGAAATGGTTCCATGTACAGGATCGAATTTTTATCGTAATTATATTATTTACGATCGTCGCCTTCGGTGTCCTCTTCATCTCAGGTTACAGGTTGTATAAGCGTAAATATTTCAAGTGAGGAGACAATCATGACAGTCGCAGATATTCTGATGTTAATCGCGGTTATATGTATCTGGTCGCTTCTACTGGTAAATGTAGTTCTTATCATAGCGGGCTATCTATATTACGTGGAGAGCGAAGGTAAGGAAGTACCCGCAATCGAAGGAGAGGCGCCATTTGTCTCCATAATGGTACCGGCGCATAACGAGGGGATGGTTATAACCCAGACTGTAGAGTCGTTATTGAAGCTGGATTACCCGCATGACCGATATGAGATTATTGTGATTAATGACAATTCTTCTGATGATAGCAGTGTGCTGCTAGGTCAGGTACAGAATAGATATCCCGGTCGTAATTTAATCGTAATTAATACGGATTCGATCACGGGAGGAAAAGGGAAGTCGAATGCGTTAAACATCGGTTTTGAACAGAGCCGAGGAGAGTTAATTGCCATTTATGATGCAGATAATACGCCAGAGAAGAAAGCTCTACGTTATCTAGTAGGGGAAATTATGAATGATAAGTCTCTCGGAGCGGTTATTGGTAAATTCCGAACTCGAAATCGTAATGCGGGCTTGTTAACGAGATTTATTAATATTGAAACCTTATCGTTCCAGTGGATGGCGCAAGCGGGCCGATGGAAATTGTTTAAGCTATGTACGATTCCTGGTACCAACTTCATTATGAGGCGTGAAATCGTTGAACAAATTGGTGGCTGGGATGTGAAGGCCATTGCAGAGGACACCGAAATCAGCTTTCGCATCTATATGATGGGCTACCGGATTAAATTTCAGCCCAAAGCGGTTACGTGGGAGCAGGAGCCGCAGACGCTTAAGGTATGGTTTAAGCAAAGAACACGCTGGGCGAAGGGTAATATTTATGTCATCGTGAAGAACGTCCCCTTACTATTTGATCGTTCAGCGAAAAGGATTCACTTTGATATCATTTATTTCTTATCCATCTATTTTCTCTTGTTGACCTCTCTAGTGATGTCAGACCTACTTCTTATTCTGCATGCACTAGGTTACGTACATACCACCATAGCCGGCTTTAGCCTATTCTTGTGGGTGCTGGCCATTATTCTGTTTATCTTAGGAACCTTCATTACACTTATTACGGAGAAAGGCGAAATGAGGTTCTCTAATCTATGGATTATCATGCTGATGTATATTTCGTACTGTCAATTATGGATGGTCGTAGCTGCCTATGGACTATACAACTATGTTAAAGACGTAATCTTCAAACGGGAAGCGAAATGGTATAAAACGGAACGTTATTAAGATTGGGGAGAAGAAAGTGAATACAAGATTCATTGCGATAGGCATGCTCTGCTTGTCCTTGCTGCTCGGTCCACTTGGACAGGTTTCTGCTGAAGTATCGAACACGAGTAGTGTACAGACATATGAGACCTTGTTTACGAATACAGATACTTCGTTATCGGGTGTCATGACTTCGAAGCAGTTCTTTTTTCAGAAGGAAGAGTATTGGAATGTAAGTAATGTGACAATCAACCTAGACTATCAGGTGACGCCTCTTGTATGGGGTGATCGTTCGAGTATTACTCTAGTGGTGAACGGAACGAAGTTCTATTCATTCAGACCTTCCGAGAATGAGCTTGATCAACAGCATCTAAAGATATCGGTGCCTAAAGGATTGTTAGTTAACGGAAATAATTCAATTTCTATTGAAGGATATATCCAAACGACCATTGATGATCAGGTCTGTGTCCCATTGGATCGACGGGATAATTGGCTTCAACTGTTTAAAACATCAGGCGTAGTTCTTAGCTACACCAATGGCATGTTAGATGGAAGCATTAGCGACTTTAACCGTCATTTTATTGGCCTAGACACGGTGAATAAGCGTAAAAATGCAATCGTAGTGCCCAAGAAGAGTCAAGCTGCAGAACTAGAAGCATCGGCGTACGCGTTATCAGGTTTCGCTAAGGCAAATCAGGTAAAGAGTCAGACGATACCGATGATTTCTTATGATGATACGAGTAGCTTGAGGGCTAAGAAGTTCGTTGTAGCTGTAGCTTTACTAGATCAGTTGCCTGCTGAGATGAAGAGTCTCTTGGCTGAACAGGATTTGAGCAGCAAAGCGATTATTCAAGTTGTCAATATGAACAAACAGCCAACCCTTGTGATTACGTCCCAAGATCCTAAATTGTTGATTAAGGCTGGACGTTTGGTAGCCAACCAAGAACTGGTTGGGCAGCTAAATGGAAACGTCAAAATAGTGGACGGCAGCACGAATGTGGAGACACCCATTGTTAATGTGAGTAAGAACGTGACGTTAACGGAGACGGGTGATCAGCTAAAGGGAATTAACCATCATGAGCAAACCTATTTCGTTTCCCTACCTGCCAATCGATCCATTGCTGATGCAAGCAAAATCAGTCTTGATATTCGTTATGCGAAGAATCTCGACTTCGATCGCTCCATGGTCACGGTGCTACTTAATAACACACCGATTGGTAGTAAGAAGTTAACACCGGAGCTTGCGAATGGAGATACCGTTACACTGCCTATTCCTAAAAATGCGGAGATAACCGGCAGCTTTTCAGTAACCGTAGCCTTCGATCTTGAACTAAAGAATGCCGGATGTATACAGCCTCAGGACCAGATGCCTTGGGCTTACATTACCAAGGATTCGAAAATGCAATTGAACACGAAGGACCGGAATGATTTATTATTTAATAACTATCCGAATCCCTTCCTAAGATGGTAGCTTTAACCAAGTGGCGGTCGTCGTACCGCAGGATTTGGACCATTATACGTATCTAGCGATTGCGAACGTATTTAACATGCTGGGTCAATATGCAGAAGGTAACACAGGCGATATCCAGTTCTATGAAGATCAAGTAGCTGCAACGGATCTACAGAAGCATAATGTTATTGCTGTTGGAACCTTTAAGAATAATAAGGTCATCCGAGATAAGAATGACAAGCTTTATTTTCAATATCGGCCGGATGGCACAGGGTTTATATCTAATGAAAAAATGAGCATTGAAGAAGATTATGGGAAGCGGATTGGGTCGCTACAGTTAATTGATTCTCCTTATGAATCTGGACATGGACTTCTTGCTGTAACAGGTGCGAGCTCGGAATATTTATATATTGCTTCCAAGCTGATTGCCAGTGACAGTACGAAGTGGAAGGTTTCTGGGGACGGTGTGGTTACAGATAAAGATGGTAATATCAATGCCTATCGTTTCAAAAAACAAACAGGAGAGAACCAATCTTCGGTAATTAGCGATGTGGTCCAGAGAAGTGACGTATTAGGCTTTATGGTAGCCATCGTATTGATCCTGGTTCTGGTTCTAATATCTCTGATCCTGATCATTCGTAAATACAGAAAGAAGCGGGGCGAGAGCGATGAAACGTAATCAAAGCAGCCTTTTATCAGACGGCGCCTTTCTGCTATTGTTTGTTATTTGTTTTATATGTATCGTCTTCACTTCAGGCGATCCTAATCGGTATATCCAAAATATCATTTTATTAAATGTGGCCTTTTTAATTTCAATTGTGACTTATTTTACGACCGTGACAACGGGCCTGATTCTGAACATTGTGTTTATTTTCGGATACGGAACATTCACCCTCTATCAAACGGTCGTTCAAGGTGGAGTCGTGGGCAGTCAGAATTATTTTTGGCTGATTATGATTCCTGTGTTTACTTTAGTGACTTGGATGCTAACCTCCGCTAATAAGCAGTTGCAGATGGAGAAGGAAGAATTGCAGAAGAAGAACACATCATTGGCTACAATGGATGAACGCACGAATTTAAAGAATAGTCGCTTATTTCAGAAGGATGCTAATGTATTTATGGCTCTTTCAACTCGCTATCAAATTCCGCTGACGCTCATGGTAGTGACCGTGAAGTATTGGGATGAACTCAGTGGGATGATTAGCGAAGAACAAATGACATCGATGATTTATGATATCTCTAAATTAAGTGAGACGAGTATACGGATGAATGACTCTCTATATATGCTCAATACAGAGAATCCAACATGGGGAATGCTGCTCTTTACAGATCAAGAAGGAGCTGGTGTGGTCATTCATCGTTTGAAGGAGAAGGTAGCTTCCTTCAATACGATTGAGTTTGCCGACAAGTATAAGATTGAGCTTAATCTTACGATCGGGGCGGTTGAATATCAGCCAGATATCATCCCGACGCCGCTCGATTTCATCGCACAGGCACGGAAACAATTGGAGTATGATGTATAGTTTAAGAGTTGTGAATTGCAGAAGACCGGAAATCTCCTCATAGGAGTTTCCGGTCTTTCTATTCCCACGTGTTACACCGATGGCAAATTGGGGTTAAGTACTTTTGTATAATCTATGGCTTCATATCTGATTAGGAGGTACTACCATGCAGTGGAAGGGTAGAAGAGAAAGCTCAAATGTTGAAGACCGACGTGGCAGGGGTGGTAAAACCATTGTCGGAGGCGGTATTGGTGGTATCGTAATCTTACTAATCGTAACTTTACTTGGTGGAGGCAGTCCAGGAGACATATTGAACAGTATTACAGGTTCGGGCTCAAGTTCGAACTCTAGCACCCCATATCAAGAAACAGCACAGGAGAAGGAGCTGTCGGAGTTTGTATCCGTTGTTCTTGCAGATACAGAAGATGTATGGACAGATGAATTCAAAAAGAGAGGGTTAACATATACAGACCCAACCCTCGTACTCTATACAGATAGTGTACAGTCGGCATGCGGGACAGCGGGTTCTTCCGTAGGTCCATTTTATTGCCCAGGAGACAGTAAGCTTTACATCGATTTAAGTTTCTACGATGAGCTTAAGCAGAAGTTTCAAGCCCCAGGTGACTTTGCGATGGCGTATGTCGTTGCTCATGAAGTCGGGCACCACGTTCAAACCTTACTAGGGACTTCAGACAAGTTGAATAAACTTCGCAGTTCGTTAAGTGAGAAGGAGTACAACACCTATCAAGTAAGGTTTGAACTACAAGCCGATTATTTGGCCGGCGTGTGGGCGAACCATGCTCAAGGTAAGAACCTACTGGAAAAAGGTGATCTCGAGGAGGCCCTTACTGCGGCAAGTGCTGTAGGTGATGATACCATTCAGAAAAAAGCTCAAGGTTATGCAGTCCCCGAAAGCTTTACGCACGGGACTTCGGAGCAGAGGATGAATTGGTTCAATAAGGGATTCAAGTCAGGTAAAATTGAAGATGGAGATACCTTTAGCGCAAGTAAGCTGTAGGCTGCAGTTTGGGGATTGTAATATGCTAAAAAGCGGACATTCTAATTTAAAGAATGTCCGCTTTTATTTTCGTGAAGAGTTTTAGAAATTGAAGTTATCCGGATCGGGACCAACACGCACATTTTCGTTCAATGCGTCAATTTGTTCTACGTCTTCAGGCGTAAGCTCGAAATCGAAGATCGAGGCATTCTCGATGATACGGTGCTCCTTCGTTGACTTCGGAATGGTAACGACTCCAACCTGCAAGTCCCAGCGAAGAATAATTTGGGCTACCGATTTATGATGCTTATCGGCAATTCCCTTCAGAACTGAATTATCCAGCAGTTGTCCCTGCATTAATGGAGACCAAGCTTCTAATTGAATGTCGTGCTTTTTCGTGAAGCTTAGTAGTTCTTTTTGTGTCAGCTTCGGATGCATTTCAACTTGGTTGACCATAGGTTTAATGGTAGAGTCCTTCATTAGATCCTCAAGGTGATGAATTTGGAAGTTGCTGACGCCAATCGCTTTAATGCGACCTTGGTTATAGAGCGTCTCTAATGCTCTCCAAGCGTCTTTATATTTGCCAGCCACTGGCCAGTGAATAAGATACAAATCTAAATATTCCAGTCCGAGTTTCTCTAGGCTCGTCTCATATGCAGCTAGTGTAGAGTCATATCCTAAATCTGCATTCCACACTTTAGAAGTGATGAAGAGGTCTTCTCTGGAGAGATTATTCTCAGAAAGGGCTTCGCGAATACCTTGACCAACACTACTCTCATTACCATAAATAGCTGCGGTATCGATGCTGCGATAGCCATGTTTAATGGCTGCTTTTACAGAGTCTATCGCATCTGCACCCTCTTCTACTTTAAATACACCAAGTCCAAACCAAGGCATTTGTACACCATTGTGCAGAGTTGTTGTACTTTTTACATTTTCGATCATCATTGTTGCCTCCAGTGTGAGTAATATGAATATACTATTGTATACCCATAGATGAGTAGTATGCACAATTTTAGCTTATAAACCGTTATGCAACTCTTTACCCAGCAACTGCGTCTGTAGCTAGAGGTGAACCCATGTGAACCATAAAATAGTCAGTCTACTAATCGTTCTTGGTTTATTACTTACAGGATGTAACACTAACCAAAATGAAATAAAAGATAATAAAAACAATCTTTCGCCGCATATTAAATCTGTAGATCCTCCAGCGGTAAAAGATATTGGAGTGCCTGATCAAATAACCATCAGCCGTGGAAATACATTTGGTCATGTGAATGATAAAATCTATGGCATTCTGACAAAGAAAGGGCAGGAAGAGGCTTTCACTGAAGCAATACAGACGGCGCAGAAGCTATTAGGGGAGCTGAATGTAATAGAACCAGACTATGATGTAGTCATAAGGATGAACAGCTCACAGCAAATGATTCATCTATGGCTAGGTGAGGCAGCGGAGAACGGGATGTTTGCCTATATTTCGGATACGGGTACAGGATATCGGTTAACTAAGGAGTCAACAGTGGAGCTACGTAGGATAATCAAAGGTATCATATACGATTCTAAATTAGCTGAGAAGAATGGGGATATCATACCCAACGTCGATAACGTACTGAATAAGAACAGGTGGGAGGCTTTTCTTCAAAATGTGAAGATAGGTCAGAATGATTCCGTTCAGGTGACGAGGTATTCAATTGAAGGGAATCCTATTTTTTATAATCTGGATTTCGATGGGAAGCAAGTTCATTATCAATTTGATGCTACACATGATGCTTTTGGTACTCAAGAGAGACATTTTGATGTCTGTAAAGAGATCAATTCTAAGCAGGCCGAACATGGAACAGCATACCATTTAACCGGATGTAGTAGTAACAACAACCAAGATAATAAGACGTTTAGTTTGCTTATTCCTAATTCATAGCTATGTATATACAAAAGGTTGATCTATCCCTAGTGGATTAATCAACCTTTTATTGATTCTGAATTAATGGAGATTACACCTTGATTTGTTGGACAGACTCCCGTAAATGATGTGTCATATCCCTTAAGGTTACCGCGGATTCGGCGAGATAACGTACAATCTGAAGCTGTTGATCTGTTAATTCATCAATTTGGAGTGTTTGATCGGAGGTGGTCTTGGCAATATTAGCGATATCGATCACGGTTGCGGAGACTTCCTCCGAGTTAGCCGTCATTTGCTCCGTAGCGGCAGAAATATCGTGAATTTGTCCCGTAACCAATCTGAACATCTCGACTACATTAGAGAACGATGTTCTGGCCCCCTCAGACAAGGACGTGCCGCTGCGTACTTCCTGAGAGCTATTCCCCATCGCTTCGCTAATGCGAAGTGATTCATGCTGAATATTATGCAGCAGGGCTCCAATTTGCTCGGTAGAACGGGAAGTGCCCTCCGCCAGCTTTCTGACTTCACCAGCGACAACAGCAAATCCAGCGCCATGCTCACCGGCGTGTGCTGCCTCAATGGATGCATTTAACGCAAGCAGCTTCGTTTGATTTGAAATTTCAAATATAACGGCTAGAGCGCTTTCGATGTCTTGTGAGTATTCGCGCAAGGTGGATACGCGCTTAACCGTCTCCTCTGTAGTCGAAGAGATGGTATGAATCTGATGATTCATCTGCTTTAGCGTATCTATTCCCATGTCCGCGCTATGTAGCGCTCTCATCGAAGCATCTGAAACGGTTGAAAAGGATTCGGAAATACGCTGGATTGTGTGTGAAATCTCTTCCATAGATCCCTTTTATCTATGCGTAGTTACTCTATTATTCGATAGATTTCGACATTATTTTCCAAGTTCCTCCTTAGATTTGTGATAGTGTGTTGAATATTCTCCGAATTCCTTCGGAGATTCGATTTTCTGTCAAATTTCCAAATCCAAGAATGATTTGTTGCCGATGTTTGTCTTTATGGAGAGCGTGAATATCTACAGGATGAACCTTTACGCCACTCAGCTCTAGCTGATGTAACAAGTCCGGAGTGAATGTTATACCTGCAAATTCAGCAACGAGATGAAGTCCCGTAGAATCACCGATTATCGTTACTTGCTCCCCGAAGCTTTGAGACAGGGCATGCATCAGGAAATCGCGCCTTTTGCGATAGAGCTTTCGCATTTGTTTAATATGGCGATCTAAATATCCCTCCTCCATAAAGCGGGCAAGTGTAAGCTGTTCCAATGCTGGTGTGTGTAGGTCGGTTAGCCATTTCAAACTGCGAGCAGCCTCAATATGAGCACGGGGCAAGATGATATAACCCATACGAAGCGCAGGCGATAGAATTTTGCTGAAGGTTCCGATGTAGATCACCCGATCCGGGTTTAATCCCTGTAATGAGCTTACAGGAGGACCCTCATACCGAAATTCACTATCATAATCATCCTCCACAATATAACTGCCATGGGCTGCAGCATATTGAATTAACTGGACACGGCGCTGGATGGGCAGGACTCCCCCAAGTGGAAACTGATGAGAAGGTGTTACATAAATAAATTTTGGTTTTATATTCTCAGGCATAAGCTCTGTTAGCAAGCCATGTCGATCGACTGGAACAGGATGAATAGTTGTGTCAGGGAGAGAGAATATATTGTGGATTTCCATGGTAATGGGGTCTTCTAAAATCACATCAGATATCTCAGACAATAGCAGCTTAGCAATTAAAGATAGAGCCTGCGTGGCACCTGTTGTAATGAGCAGTTGATCGGGATCGCAAATGACACCTCTTGTGCGGTGTAAGTACTGAGCTATGATTGTTCTTAGTTCCAAACGTCCTTCCGGTTTACCATATCCAAACGCCTCATTCGGTGCTTCCATACAAGCGCGCTTTGACAGTTCAGACCATTGTTTTCTAGGAAAATGATCCAGCGCAGGGATGCCGTGACGAAAATCAATCAGATCATGGGTAGCTTGTACTGCTTCTTCTCTAGATGCTGTAGATGCTGCAGATGGAGTGAACTGTGGAACATGTTTGCCTTTATTTATGTTCATAAGCGTACCCTCGGCAACGAAGGTACCAGAGCCATGACGGCCTTCAATATAGCCTTCCGCGAGCAATTGTTCATAAGCCTCAACAATGACTGTTCTAGATACTTGTAGGCTAGCTGCAAGGTCGCGGGTGCTGGGCAACTGCTCTCCAATCTGGAGCTTACCCTTCAATATTTGATTGCGAAATTCGGTGTAGATCTGCCGGAATAAAGGAATGCCAGCGTCTCGATTAATGGGAATCCATGTCATACAATCCATCCTCATTCCAAAAGTGGTCTGCTCATTTTAATGAATAGTGATCCTTTAACTCACCACTTTAACACGGTAGATTTAATGTTGGAAGCTCATTATTAGTTGAATTTGGGGGCGAAAGAGATGATTGTTGAAGATCTTCATGGTTTGGCTACGAATGCGTTGAAAATGATTGCGCGTAATGGACAAATGAAACAGTATATAAAGAACACAGACCCTTTGTATTCTGTATTATTAGGTGCGGCCCAGCGATTTGTGGCAGGGGAAACGAGGGAAGCTGCAGTATCCCAGGCCTTAGACCTTCATACTAAGGGGTACTCGGTGTCTATTGAATGCATTGGCGAAAATTTCAGTACAGAGCGAAAGTGCATTGAGGCGAAAGATGAATTTATACAACTGATTCAAACGAGTGGAAAAGCTGGGTTAGACACCACGGTGTCACTGGACTTATCCCATATTGGCTTGACGGTGAGCGAAGAGTTAGCTTATCAGCATCTTATTGAACTCGCACGCGAGGCGGCTCATTTTGGGATAAACATCATGATTGGAGCGGAGGAGTCTTCAAAGACGAACATGATTCATGCAATTTATAAAAGAGTCCATGAGCGCTATACCAACGTAGGCATTACCATTCAAGCTTATTTGCATCGTACCGAGCTTGATTTGGCAGAGCTGAAACATTATGGTGGCCGAATTCGAATGGTGAAGGGGGCCTATCAGGAGCCAGAGGAACAGGCTCTACCACGTTCGGAGCAGCTACGGGAGAAGTATATTCAAATGATGGGTTTCCTCATATCTGAAGGACGAAGTATATCGATTGCGACACATGATGAGCTTGTAATTGAGGAACTTCGTCAACGAAGATATCTGAAGCAATCCAATGTGGAGCTTGAGATGTTATATGGTATTCGTCCAGAACTGGCTATAAAAAATAAAAACGACGGATATCGTACAAGAGTATATGTGACCTATGGAACAGAGTGGCATCTTTATTTCTTTCATCGTCTGGCGGAGTATCCGCCGAATGTATATCAGGCGCTTGCAGATATGGTAACGCCATCAGCGAAGGCAGAACTCTATTAAGTGAGAATGTAGATTACACGGGGCGCCCTCCTTAGCATGGGTTACTTGCTGGGTTTATGAAGTGATGGGAACCAAAAAGGCTCCGTAGATGCGCATCTACGGAGCCTTTTTAATATCCATGCAAATGAAGTTACTCCAGTTATTCTAGATTTCGTACCACTTGATCTCATTTGCTTCCATGTTCAGTGGGAAGCTTGATCCGTCACCGCGGTAGATGATGGTTTCCTGCGGCTCATACGTATTGTTAACGACACAGTACTTACCATTTTTGACATAGGCATGGACCTCAACGTTATAGTTATCGCTGAACCAGTGGTTTAGATCTTGCTCACTGTGGGCACTCCACAGGATGGCACGGTACAGCAGGCGACTGTTCTCGAAGCTGTATGGAAGACCACTAATATATACACTACGACCCTTGCCAAAGCTGTTGACGGCAAGCTGGACCTCTTTGTCGATCTGTCTCAAGATGGTTGTTCCCTCAAGTGCAAAAATATTCTTCTTGCCCTCACCGAAGTCGATTTCCTTATGACCGTCCGCGTCCGTTTTGCAGTCCGCAGTAATAAAGTGGTCATGCTCATCCCAGTTGTACTTATCATAACCGAGGGTAAAGCCGCGCTCCTCTTCCACACCAAGGATGCTGGCAAGCTGGAAGTATCGACCATTGGCCTGATGTGCAGCAGGTTCGCCAACACCGATAAAGCCGCCACCTTCATGAACAAATTTCTTCACTGCGGCAATGATATCTAAATCTAGCCACCATTCTCCGCCTGTATAAGCGGTATCCGCATCACCAACATTGAGAATAACATCGATTCCATCCAGAATCGTTGGATCCTGCTTGATGTCATCAAAGCTTATAAATTTTACATCAAAAGGGGCACCAGATAGAGACTCAATAATGCCGGAATAGCTATAATTTTGTTTGTAGTACAGTGCATGATGCACCATATGGTTCCCCCATGCACGCATCTTGCCCCAGCAATTGAGCACGGCTACCGTCTTGACGCAGTAAGGTGTTGTCCCATGAACATTGTCATACAATGTACGGAATTCATCACATACACTCTCGATATAATCGATGAAGTCTGGGAAATCAAGTGCCAGCTTCAAGTATCCGCCATAACCAATCCGATCAATTGGCTTGCGTAGAATCGCACGTCTTGCGGTCACCCAGTTCACCTTTGCTTCGCGGACGGGGTCGCCGCCTTCATGGAACGTATCGGGGAAGAAATAAGGAAGGAAGCGTCCTTCAGTGTATTTTACCCCAGGGATATCACTGATGAGTCGAAGTGTAGAGCCATTACCCACACTGCCTACGACAGCATCGAGCCCAATGGTTGTGAATTCTTCCATAAAAGGTTCCGTACCGATCCAGTGATCACCAAGGAACATCATCGCTTCTTTTCCACATTCGTGGGTGATATCGACCATTTCCTTCGCAAGCTTAGCGACTTCACGCCGCTGAAAAGCCTGGAAATCACGGAACTCCTTGGTCGGTATACGATAGTTATTGTTGTAATAGCCTTGGTCTATGATGAATTCAGGCCGGAAGGTGTAACCCACTTCCTGTTCGAATTGCTCAAGAATATAGGGGCTAACGGAAGCGGAATAGCCGTACCAATCTACATATTTCTCACGAGCGAGTTCATCAAAGATAAGGGTGAATTGATGGAAAAAGGTCGTATAGCGAATGACATTCACATAAGGATGTTCTTCGATGAACTTACGAATCCGCTCCATCGTGAAAGCACGCGTTTTCGGCTGGCGAACGTCAAACGTAATCTGGTGCTCAACATCCTTCCAACCATTCACGACCGCATTATACATATGAACGGGGTCCCACATGATATAAGCTAGAAAGCTAACGGTGTAGTCATGAAATGGAATGGAGGTAATGCTTACATCACCAGTCTGTTCGTTATAGCTCCATTGCTCAGTGGGTACAACTTCGCCTGTGGAGCGGTCTATAATCTCCCACCAGCGCTTGATATCATCATGGCTATTCACCTTAAGCATGTCGGGGTATAGCCCCTTCATCAAGTGAATGGACAAGCTAGTACTCTCTGCCGTATAGAACGGTGTCATCAGATACAACTGTTGAATCTCTTCTGGATTAGCACTCGCCCATACATTGTCCTTACGGGTTGTATAGTAAGTGGAATATACTTTAGCATCAATATCGCGCAGTTCGTTGGGGAAGTCCGTTCCATCGCAGTCGCGCACGGCGTCAGCACCCCAGCGTTTCATGACTTCATGGGTTTGAGAGATCACATCCAGATCTGTTGGAATAGTGACCCGTCCTGTATTCTTGCTCATGATTATCTCCTCTTTATCTGTATTTACGGTTATAGAACCATAGCAATCCTATGAGAGCAGCCAGACCCAGCAGCATAAGCCCAAGTCCGGGTGCACCTATATGTTTCTGTCCAATGACAACCATCGCAACACCTGCGATGAGTACAATCCACATCAGCAAATTGCGTAGAAAATTTGAATTTGAATCGTTCATCATATCACCTTTAACCTTTCAGCCCGCCGAGGTCATACCTTGGGTGAGCTTCTTTTGTACCAGAATATACAGAATGAGCGTCGGTAGCATGACAAGCACAAGACCTGCGTACATCTGTCCGTACTCAACGGAGGATTTCTGAGCAGCCATCAGGTTCATTAGACCGACGGGTAGCGTTTTGAGACCCGGCTTGGTTAATAGCGTCATCGAAATGATATATTCGTTCCAGAAGGATAGGAAGTTGAATAGAATGACCGTCACAATGCTAGGCTTTGCCATGGGCATAATGACCTGAACCATAGTGCGGAAATAGCTAGCACCATCCACAGAGGCTGCTTCTTCGTATTCCTTCGGCAGGGATTTGAAGTAGCCTGATAGTAAATAAATCGTAAAGGGTAGCGCCATAGCAGCATAGACCAGCGCAAGAATAAAAAGATTATTAAGTAGAAATGGATGTCCAAACCAGCTGCGGATTACCTTATCGCCGTTGTTCAACATCAGGAAGATGGGAACAATGATATAGTTTACGTTAATGAACAAACCAGCCATGAACATCAAATTAAAGATCATATTTCCTCTGAATTTATACCGTGCAAGGACGTAGGCCGCTGGTAAAGCGATAAGTAATAAAAGGCCAATCCCTAGAATAGTCACAATCGCGGAGTTAAGCATGTAGTGGCCCATTTGAGCCTTTTCCCATGCGTCAGTAAAGTTTTGTAGGTGGAATCCCTTTGGTAGAGCCCAAGGACTACCGTAAAACTCAGCATCTTGTTTAATGGAGCAAGAAACGCCCAAGCCACTGGAACAATGATGACGATCGAAAGGACAATAAGCGCAATATAGATTAGCCCGATAAAGAACTTTTGGCTGCGGCTGCTTTCGTTTAATTTATCTTTATTCATGTTGTTCCCTCCTTTAATATTCCAGATTGTCCCGTTTGGTAACTGCGTTTAGAATGGCAGCTAGAGCAAAGGAGAATAGGAATACAACAACACCAATCGCCATGCCATAACCATACGAGGAGTTGGTGTAAGCTTCTTTGTACATATAACTCAGGAACACCTCAGTGGCACCGTCTGGACCACCGCTCGTCATGGCCATAACAAACAAGAAGCTCATGTTAATGGTGCTGATGATGAAGAAGGTGAGAGTGGTTCGAATATTTACCCAAATGAGCGGGATGGTAATGCTGAAAAATTGTGTTGTTCGACTTGCGCCTTCAAGATCAGCCGATTCATAGAGACTGTCTGGAATGTTAGCCATACTGGCCATGTACATGACCATGTAATAGCCGATGGCTTGCCAGATCATAGCGCCAGCGAGACTGAAAATAACAATCTTCTGATCGCCGAGCCACAGCGTAGGTGTTTCCGTTGCTGAGCGGAACAAATTCGTGAAACTATTCAATAGCCCACTGTTTGGGTCATAAATAGCGGAGAAAATGGCACTAATAACAACGATTGAAAGAATGTTCGGGATGTAGAAGATGATACGAAATAGATTTTGGCCTTTTAGCTTCTCGCGGGTAAGCACGGATGCAAATAGCAGTGAGAATGCAAAGGTTACGATCGTGACGATGACGATAAGCAGCACACTATTTTGAAACGTCTGATAGAATTTGTCGCTATGAAACAGCTTGGTGAAGTTTTGAAACCCTACAAATGTTTTGTCATCGGTATATCCGCCCCACTTGTACATGGACATGCGGAACACGTCTATAGTTGGGATAATCAAAAATATAATGAATAAAATTACAGCGGGTGTGAGACAGAAGAAAATAAAACGGCCTCTCCCTTTTGTGGTTTCCATTGACCCATCTCCTTCCAAAGGTAAAAATAACGGTGGGCAGCTTTCGCTGACCACCATCATCCTCAGACTTTATCGGGGTCTTTACGATTTAACGTTATGCCCTGAGCAAATCTGTCTTATTTTTTTAGAGCTCCGCGCAATGCGTCGCTTGCTTTCGTAATTGCATCAATCCATTGTTGTTCCGTCTTAGCTCCAGTTACTAGGGAGTCTACTGTACCAAATGTAGTATCGGAAATGTTCACACCTTCAACAGAATCCGTTGTTGCAAATGCGCCCATAGATGCTTTTGCACCGTTGTCATAGATACTGTAGAAGAGCTTGTTATCGCCATCCAACTTCTCAGACATGCCCTTAATAGGTTGAATTGCACCTACTTTTGCAAAAATGGCAGCAGCTTCATCAGAGTATAAGAAACTAATGAATTGCTTCGCTAGATCAGCATTTTGTGCTTTAGCAGGCACCCACATTTGCTCGAAGAACGTGTAGGAGTAACGATCGCCGCCTTCCTTCACAGCAGGAAGAGAGGTGAATCCCCATTTAAAACCATCTGCGCGAGGAGCTTTGGCCATTTCGCCAACGACCCAAGTTCCGTTTGGCATAAAGAGTGCTTTGTTATCCAGAATAAGCTGTTGATTCTTCTGGAAGTTATCTTTATTTGCATTCGCAGGAACCGTTTTCTCCGTGTAGCTAGCAAGTTTAGTAATCAGGTCAAATGCTTGAGTTGCTTCCGGAGTCTGCCATACGCCTTCAGAGTAATTCATCGCTTTCGTGAAGAATTCTGGTCCGCCTACTTCGTTCAATAATGCATAGAAGAATGCATCGAAGTAACCTGTAGTTGGGTAGGAGAATAGCGAGATGCCTTCAGCTTTAGCTTTGTCGCCAAGAGCCCACATTTCATCCCAAGTGGTCGGAACCTTCCATCCTTTTTGCTCGAATAGCCCGGCGTTATAGAAAAGTCCACATGGACTGTAGAACATCGGCATAAGGTAGGTCTTTCCATCGCTATATGGATTGGTAATTGTAGTGTCCGTGAATCCTGGAATAAGTTTGTCTTTTACGGTAACGCTTTCGCCAGGGATCTTCATGGAGAGTACATCGGTGAGATCCGTAAGGTTGTTATCCTTGATGAAGGTCTCCGTTAAGCCTTTCTTCTGCCCTACAGCCAGATGAATGACATCAGGGAAATCACCAGACTTCATAGTCGGACCAATGACATCTTCAATGTTCTTATCGATTGTCATTTCGACCTTCACATTAGGAGTTGCTTTTTCAAACGCAGCACCAATCTCTTTCCAGACATCTGCGCCGTAAGCGGTTTCAAGAGCTGCAAATTTTAAAGTGCGTGTTTCAGCTGTAGGGGTAGTCGTAGTTGTAGAAGATGAATCCGTAGATGCTGGCGTGCTAGAATTGCTTGAGCAGGCAGTTAGGCCTAGTGTCATGGTTGCTGCAAGTGCAAGATTAATAATTTTTCTCATCGTAAACCTCCCTAATTCATGCTTTACCTTTGATTTGTCTTTGGGTCACTTTCGTGGTAACCATCTATATGTATTGCTCTTTACACTCATTACATTATCTCAATAGCTCTTAAATGATCAACAGAGATGTTGCTATGGATTTTATGTATCTTGCTTTTTATTATATATTTTGATTCTGAGCTAATATGTTGCTATACTGCGGTTATATAATGGAAATTCGGCAGGACAACAGATCATGTTGGAGAATGGTATTTGTGCATTAAGTTTACTTATGTTCAGTTCAGATATTCCGGGAAGGGATGGAGCTACTGTGGGAAATGTTCGACACCAACTGCCGGGAAAAAGTCGAAGGGAAAGTCTTGCTCGGCTTCTCTATGTAAGTTCTTCTATTTATGAAGGTGATTGGTTTAGCATTCGGCATACGCATTATTTCTCCGAGCTGTTCTATGTTCGCAGCGGACGGGGCGAATTCATTGTGGAGGACAAAACCTTTCCAGTGGGGAAGGACGATCTTGTGATTGTGAATCCTAATGTGGAGCATACTGAGGTATCCGTCACTAGCGACCCTTTGGAGTATGTTGTGCTGGGTGTCGAGGGACTGAGCTTTGATTTTGGTGATGAAATGAACCAGCGAAATTATGGCGTTAGCAACTATCAAGATCATCGGGATGAGCTGTTATTCTACTTCAACGCTATGCTTCGTGAGACCGAAAGAAAAGAAGCGGATTACGAGGTGGTATGTCAGAATTTGCTTGAGGTGCTTTTGATTAGCCTGATGCGTAGTTCGGGTCGCCCTTTTTCGGTCGTTGCGACTCAAAAAGCGAATAAGGAATGCGTTCGCGTGAAGAGGTATATTGACTCCAATTTTGCGGATGAGATTTCATTGGATAAACTAGCGGATATGGCTCATATCAGCAAGTATTATTTAGCACATACTTTCGCAAAGAGTTATGGGATGTCACCGATCAGCTATTTAAATGAAATTCGGATTCGCGCTTGCAAAGAGCTGCTGGAGTCTACGGACCTTTCGATTTCTGAGATTGCGCAGACGGCGGGCTTTTCTTCTCAGAGCTATTTCTCCCAGAGCTTCCGTCGAAACAGTGGGTTAACTCCAAATGATTATAGACGTCAGATTAAGAATCGCACTGTCGATGATACGGAGCTTGCTACAAAGGATGCCGAGACATAATTAGGGAAATCCCTTAAAAATCAGTTGATTTTTGCTGAGAATGTAGTAAAATAGTAATTACGGACTTACATCCGTTCCTGATGCGCGCGTATGGCGGAATTGGCAGACGCACTAGACTTAGGATCTAGCGGGGAACCGTGGGGGTTCAAGTCCCTCTACGCGCATTACAATGAAAGAAGCCATCTCAATACGTTGAGATGGCTTCTTTTTGTACACAACAGCAGCAATATAAACGAAATAGGGTTGTACACTTGGAATATATCCAAATGCACGGGCCCTATTTTTTCATAAATCTCTATTTTCTCATTTAGTATATGATCTCTATTTTTTAAGTAACAAATACATAAAGTAAGGTGCACCAATGATCGCAACCATAATGCCTGCGGCGATACCATCGGGATCCACTAAATTGCGACCCACGGTATCGGCAAGTAAGAGCAGCCATCCACCAATGAGGATCGAGACCGGAATGAATAATTGATTCCTTGGCCCAACCAGAGCCTTAGCCATATGCGGAGCCATCAGTCCGACAAACGCGATTCCGCCTGTGACAGAGACCGCTGCCGCAGCAAGGGCCACAGCTGTTAGAAGCATAATGATCCGTTCTTTTTCCACAGATACGCCAACGCCGATGGCTACAGGTTCATTCAGTCCGAGTAGATTGAGACGGTTGGCTCTGTACAGCGTAAAAGGAATGAGCACAATAAGCCACGGTAGAATCGCCCAGATAAAAGGCCAGTCCGTTCCCCAAATATTCCCGGCTAACCATTTGGAAATGAAATCGACCTTCTCCCGTTCCGTGGAAGAGATAATGACAATCATGACTCCAGACAGGGCCATAGAGAACCCGACCCCGGTTAGTACTAAGCGCACAGGTTGAAGTCCGTTTGTTTTGCTGTATGAGAACAGATAAATCAGACCTGCTGTAATTAAAGCACCTATGAATGCAATGATCGGAAGCATATAAGCAAACGAACCTGCATCGATGGGGAAAAATAAGAAGAACACGGCAATAGCAACGCCGGCGCCTGAATTTATACCGATAATGCCTGGATCTGCTAGATCATTACGCGTGATTCCCTGTAAAATAGCTCCTGATAGAGCAAGCGCCATTCCAGCTAAGAGCGTAATAATCATTCGTGGCAGACGAACGGAGAATAGTACGAAATGCTCTTTGAAATCACCGTGTCCCAGCAAGGTAGGAAGCAGTCTGCTGTAAGATAAGGATGAATAACCAATGCCCATGCCGATAATGACGGTTACGATAATGAGTGCCAGCAAGACGACTAGAACAATCCGTTGTTTACGGATGATAGACGGATGAATCATGAGAAGGCTTTTCCTCCTTTACGAACAATAATCAGGAAGAAAGGTAATCCAACCATAGCCACAATCGCAGCCACAGGCGTTTCATATGGCGCATTGATGGTTCGTCCAAGCGTATCAGCTAGCATCATGAATGCACCGCCAACGATGGCCGACATCGGAATAATAAAGCGATAATCGGTACCTACGATGGCCCGAACAATATGTGGAATCATAAGGCCGATAAAGGCCATATTCCCAACTAGAGCAACTGAAGCTCCTGCCAGCAAAATAATCACGACAAACAGAATCGCCTTAACCCGGCCCGTTTTCTGTCCGAGTCCTACCGCTACCTCTTCACTTAAGCTTAGAATGGTCAATTGTTTAGATAGAATAAGAGAAATAATGGTCCCTATGATGATAAAAGGAATAATGATTTTGAGCTGGCTCCAGGATGTGCCAATAATCCCTCCTGAGGTCCACATGGACACATCTTTGGAGATTTTGAAGTAGAGGCAGTACCTTCAGCTATCGCATGTAGGAACGCCGATACTGCTGCACCAGCTAATACGATACGAAGCGGGGAGAAGCCCCCTCTACGCATCGAACCGAGCCCAAATACCATCGCTGCACCAACCGCTGCTCCAATGAAGCAGGCAATCATAATACCGAAGTATCCTGCTGAGGGAATAAAAGCAATCGCAATCGCCAGAGCCGCGTTGGCTCCAGCCGTTAGGCCAAGGAGTCCCGGATCAGCTAAAGGATTACGAGTCATGCCCTGCATAATCGCCCCGGAGACTGCTAATGAAGCTCCGACGAAGATAGCTGCGACTTCACGTGGGAAACGGATTTCACGAATAATAGACAGTATATCTCCGGTATCATGAGATGTGAGGGCGAGCCACACATCTTTAACGGTAGTATCGGCTGCACCGAAGATCATTGCGAGAATGAAGATACCTATAAATAAGACAATGCCAGTGACGAGTTTATAACCGAATGGAATAACACGTTTATCTTGGGCACTCATTTACTCACCGAGAAAGCTTTTAATAAAGAAGTCTAGTTGGTAATCTAACGTCATGGCATCGTTGAAATAGAATTCTTTGGAATTCGCTTCAAATACATGATTATTCTTCACGGCTGGGATGTTCTTATACGTTTGCGTTTGCTGGAATGAATTATCGGTATCAGAGCTCTTGCTGAAGACCAAATAATCGCCTGCATATTGCGGAAGAACTTCCAGTGATAGTGCATAGTATCCTTCCTTCGAAGTCATTTCTTTGACCTTCTTAGGCATAGCCAGCTTCATTTCTTGATAGAGAATTTCGGTACCACGGCCCCAGTTATCACCAAAGACATACATTTGTTTGTCGAAGTTTTCAATAACAGAAACCGTTGCGTTCTCACCAATTTTAGCTTTAATATCTTCGCCAGCCTTGTGTGCGCGTTTCTTAAAGTCATCAATCCACGCTTGTGCTGCTTTCTCTTTGTTCAATAGCTTGCCGATTTCCAAGTGCTGCGTTAAATAATCAACTTTTCCGTACGTATATGTAACCGTAGGAGCAATTTGTTTCAATTTGTCTACGTTCTTGCTATTGGATAGGCCAATAATAAGATCTGGTTTAAGTTCAATAATCTTCTCCAAGCTCTCGTCAGATACCTCTTGCACATCCTTCAATGCCGTAAAGCGAGGATTGCTCTTAGCCCAAGAGTCTACGCCGACTATGGGAACACCTAGCGATAGAACGTCACCTGCATAAGTACCAAGCACAACTACACGTTTAGGATCTGCTGGCACCACGACAGGGCCATTCTCAGATTGATAGGTAATGGTGGTAGGTTTGCTTTCTGTTGCCTTAGCAGGAGTAGTGGCTTCTTTATCTTTCTCAGCGGTGTTTCCGCTATTACAGCCACTGATGGTTAGTACGATAAGTAGCATAAGTGGAATCATTCGTTTTAACATTTAATTAGTTCGCCCCTTAATAGGTTGTATGTAACACACATCGGTTTATTGGTTCGTGGATCGAGGCCGATCTCAGCATCAATATTGAATACCTCTTTAAGTACATCATGTGTAATGACCTCTTCACAGCTACCGGCTTTAACCACTTCGCCATCTTTCATGGCAATAATGTAGTCGGCGAAACGTGCGGCTTGATTCAGATCATGCAGTACCATCACGATGGTGCGTTCTTGTTCTCGATTCAGCTTTTGCAAAAGTTCCAGTACCTCTAATTGATGCGCTAGATCCAAATAGGTCGTTGGCTCATCTAAGAAAATGATTTCGGTCTCTTGCGCGAGAGCCATTGCAATCCATACCCGTTGTCTCTGTCCACCCGATAGGCATCGACAGGCCGATATTTAAAATCTTTCGTTCCGGTTACTTCGAGAGCCCAGTCGATGACTTCGAAATCCTTTTTGGATAAGCGCCCAAATCCCTTTTGGTAGGGGAAACGGCCATAGGATACAAGTTCACCAACGGTTAAACCGCTTGCACTTTCAGGCGTCTGTGGAAGAATAGCCATTTTCCGAGCAAGAAGCTTCGTGCTTGCTTTCGATATATCTGAACCATCGAGAATGATGGAACCGGATTGATGCGAAATAATTCGAGTGGTTGCTTTGAGCAGAGTGGACTTCCCGCAACCATTGGCTCCGATGATGGTGGTGATTTGTTTGTCAGGAATCTCAGCGCTGAGATTTTTCACAATTAAGCGTTCACCATACCCAATGTTAAGATCATCTGTATATAAGCGAGCCATAGGTAACCTCCAATGTATATATTTTTCTTAATTAACTGATAATGATTATCAGTTTCAGTACTTTACAACTTTAAATCCAAGTAAAGAAGTTGTCAATCCCAATTTAAAGATTGTAAGATAAAGCAAAACGTCGTATATTTAATTGAGAATGATAATCAATCACAGTTGATTGCAGGGAGTGAATGTACAATGAATGAACTGGAATGTTATGACGTGACGGTAATTGGAGGAGGTCCGGCAGGACTGTACTCTGCTTTTTATAGTGGACTTCGTGAAATGAAGACGAAGATTATTGAGTATCAACCACAGCTCGGCGGCAAGATTCATGTATACCCGGAGAAGATGATTTGGGATGTAGGCGGACATACGCCACTTCCGGGAGAGCAACTTATTGAGAAGCTTGTGGAGCAAGGATTAACCTTTAATCCAGAAGTTGTCTTGAATGAGAAAGTTGAATCCATTACTCGGAATGCAGAAGGTATCTTTATATTAGAAGGATCTTCAGGTCAGAAGCATTACTCTAAAACAGTCATTGTAGCCGTAGGCGGGGGCATACTAAATCCTCAAAAGCTCAAGATCGAAGGCGCAGAACGCTATGAAGTATCTAATTTAAATTACACCGTGAAATCCCTGAAACGTTTCAAGGATAAGACGGTTATTATATCGGGCGGCGGCAACTCAGCGATTGATTGGGCCAATGAATTAGAGTCCATTGCTGGGACAGTGTATCTTACATATAGAAAAGACGACTTGGCTGGGCATGAAGCTCAGGCGACACAGCTGAAGAATAGCTCGGTGGTCTGTTATTTCAACACCTCAATTACCAAGCTGATTGCTTCTGCGAGCCATGATGCAATTGAGCATGTGGCCCTGACGAATCATGAAACTGGCGAGGTTACATATCTACCTATTGATGAGGTGATCATTAATCACGGATATGAACGCGACATGACATTACTTGCAAATAGTGAGCTGGATATCCAGGTTGCAGACGATTATTATATTGCGGGTAGCGCAGCTAGTGAATCGTCCATCGAGGGTCTGTATGCGGCAGGAGATATCCTAAATCACGAGGGCAAGGTACATCTCATCGCAGGTGCCTTCCAGGATGCAGCCAATGCCGTAAACAAAGCCAAGCTGTACATTCAGCCTGAAGCGAGTAAGGTCGCTATGGTGTCCTCGCATAATGAGTTATTCAAGAATCGTAATCGCGAGCTTGTGAAACAACTCATGCGATAAAGAATTTAGATACGCAATAAACCCTGTACGCCATGTACGGGGTTTATTTTTCGTTGGATGAATGAATGGTGACTGTGAAATAACTTCAAAAGATTATATAGTGAATGGAAATACGAATACGAATACGAATAAGAATAAGATTGTTTATGTTTTGAGCCTATGTTATGGAGGTTATTATGTCTTTATCACTTGTTGTACTACAAGGTCCTAGTGCCTCAGGAAAGAGCTGGGTGCAATCTGAGCTAGGCATACCCCGAATTATTACATGCACTTCACGCACGCCTCGTACGGGCGAGATGGATGGAGTAGATTATTATTTTAAGACAAGAGCTGAACTCCAGCAGATGTATGAACAAGGCGACATGATTGAAATGACGGAATATCACGGAAATCTATATGGAACTTCCACACAGATTATCCAAGATGTCATTGATAAATCAGAAATACGGTCGATTATTATGGATGATGCGGGCGCCAGAAAAATCAAGCATCTATTCCGCGATCGGGTGCTATGGATTGGTGTTAAGGCCAGCAGGAAGGATTGTGAGGACCGTTTATTAGCTCGCGCACAACGTGCTGAGGAAGTAGAAGAGCGCCTGAGCTCATTTGAAGTGGAAATCGAGGCATTATCCGACTGCGACATCATTATGAATAATACAGATGAGAACCGTGGAAATATGGACACCATTGTGGAATTCCTCCGAGAGGGGCTCACGAATAGGAAAGGGTAGGTCACAACATGAAATCTCTTTTTAAAAATGAAGCTGCAAAAGATGAATATGACAGACAGTATGACCAGACGCTAGTGCTTTTTGGTATGGCTGGAGAGTCAAGGCGAATTCATACATCCTTTGGAGAGACCCACGTGTTAATCTATGGGGACCGAGATAAACCACCCCTAGTACTATTACATGGGATGACGATGAGCTCGACGATGTGGTATCCGAATATGAAGGCATTGTGCGGGCAGCGCTGTGTGTATGCTATTGATTCGGTCGGTGACTTTGGCAAAAGCAAATCGGAGCATCACATCAAGACGAGGGAAGAAGCTAACAAATGGTTATATGAAGTGCTGTATGCTTTAGAGATTGAAAAGACCGATATGGCGGGACACTCCATGGGCGGGTTCATGGCCATGAATTTTGCACTCGCTTATCCAGAAAGGATATCTAAGCTACTGCTCTACGCCCCAGCAGGAGCATTTACGCGAGTGAGTCTACGTTTCATCATGAAAATATACCCTGCACTTCTATTTCATACCGATCAATCCATTGACAAAGCATTTCTGTGGTTTTCGGGAAATAATCAGCCGCTGCATCCTGTGTTTCGAAACCAAATACTGGCCGGTTATAAGACAGCTAAACCACTTCAACGTCTGATGCCTTCTGTTATTTCTGAGGATGAATTTGCGAACTTTCATGTGCCAACTCTTTTACTTGTTGGTGGTCGGGAGGTCATTTATTCTCCGAATAAAGCTATTCTCGCTGCTAAGAGTAGAATAAGCCATCTGAAGAGTTACCTGATTCCAGAAGCAAGTCATGCGCTAACGATAGAGCAGGCGGATCGTGTGAACGAACTTTCACTACAATTTCTAGGTGAGACATAGTAAAATCATAAGCATGAAAGTACGAAACGCCGGTGATGGCGTTTTTATTTTGCAGAAAATGTCGGAAGACAAATAACGGAAGCAGATGCCCCCTTGTTTTAATAAAAAAACTTTGGGACAATAATAGTTGGAGCTTTGGCTTAGTAAGTAGACTTGAACTGTATTTTATAGTTTTGAAAAGAGGATAAATGAATGAATAAACAATCTATATATGGACTAACGTTTGAACAATTGACGGCTTGGCTGCTCCCTTATGGGCACAAGAAATTCCGCGCATCACAGGTTTGGGATTGGCTGTATACGAAGCGGGTGAAGTCGTTCTCTGAGATGAATGATGTTAATCCAGAATGTGTACAGCTATTAGCCGATCACTTTATCATGCATACTTTACAGGAGCATGTGAAGCAGGAATCTGCTGATGGAACGATTAAATATCTGTTTAAGCTGAAGGATGACAGTTTAATTGAGACTGTACTGATGAGACAGAAATATGGCTTGTCCGTATGTGTAACGACACAAGTTGGCTGTAATATTGGTTGCAGCTTCTGCGCAAGTGGGCTAATTGCCAAGAGCCGCGATCTATCGGCTGGCGAAATTGTGGAGCAAATTATGGAGGTTCAGCATGACTTAGATCTAGCTGGCAAGGGCGAGCATGTCAGTCACGTCGTGGTTATGGGAATTGGTGAGCCTTTCGATAACTTCACTAACATGGTCGATTTCTTAGAAGTGATTAAGGATCGCAAAGGACTTGCGATTGCGGGAAGACATATTACCGTGTCCACGAGTGGGCTAGCGCCTAAAATTATAGAGTTTGCAGATCGCGAGTTAAAGGTAAACTTGGCGATTTCATTGCATGCTCCTAATAATGAGCTTCGAACCCAAATTATGAAAATAAATCGTGCGTACCCGTTAGAGAAGTTGATGCCTGCGATTGATTATTATTTAGAGAAATCGAATCGCCGGATTACGATTGAATATATTCTCCTGAGAGATGTCAATGACCGTATTGAACATGCACTTGAACTTGCAGAGCTGATGCAGAGTCGCCGTAACCTCGTGAACGTGAACCTGATTCCGTATAACCCGGTGGATGAGCATAGCCAGTATCAGAGAAGCGCAAATGAATCGGTACGAGCGTTCTATGATATTTTGAAGAAGCAGGGTATAAGTGTTAGTAAGCGTCTTGAGCATGGAACGGATATTGACGCAGCTTGTGGACAATTGCGAAGCAAACAGATTAAAAAGTCTGCCGAGGATGAGCTTAGTCCAGCAGTAAACTAAATGGAGTATCTAGCCCCCTAGAATGTTATGTTTTAGGGGTTTTTGTTGTCTCGTTAGGCTCATTACGACGATCCTTATCATTCAGACGATTTAGCACCAATTTAACCGCGATGGTGTCATCTAAATAACTAGTGGGAATACATAGTCGGTTATTATTTGACGTGAATTGTACATGAGTATGCCTGTAATTAAATTACAAAAAATGGTTGACAACTCAATATGACTGTTGGTATTATTTGGCACAAGATGATGATAAAGACCTTCCAAAGTGTTTTCATATTCGAATCGACTGGATATCCGGAGATTCAATGTACAGCTACCTTGCTGAACGTTGGATCTTTTTTTGTACCTATTTTATGAGAAAAAGGGGGTTGGCTTGCGTTAAATCCGATTATACAGGTCTGTTAAGTTAGTTATTATAACGAATTATTCATGAAAAGGGAGATGAATCATGATGTCACAAGTAGCCACTTATTTATCACGTAGTTATATTCCCAAGAGAGAGCATAAAGTAGGAGCGCATCTACTTCAAAGATTGCCGGAGGGCGTTCAGGATCGCCCTTACACCTTGTTTAGATTAAAGCCATTAAGTCCGATTATTGGAGCGGAAATTGATGGAGTCGATTTAGGTAAGCCGATTCCTCCAGAGCTGAAAGAGGAGCTACACCGAGCATTTCTCGAATGGAAGGTCATCTTCTTCCGGAATCAGAATATCAGTAGTGCGGAACAGCTTGCGTTTGCCCGCCTATGGGGTGGCATTGAGAGACATCCATTCCTGCCGCAAGGAAGTGTGGAGGAAGTGACGCGTTTTGAGAAAAATGAGAAGGCCATTGGCATGGAGAATACGTGGCATACCGATGTGACATGGCGGTTGAAGCCTGCTCTGGGTTCCGTACTTCGATTATCTGAGGTTCCACCGCAAGGGGGAGATACCCTGTGGGCGGATATGGCAGCGGCATATGATAATTTGCCAGAAGAGGTGAAGGTGCAAATTGATGGCCTGACGGCAATACATGATTTCACGGGTAGTTTCGGACGGGGACTAACTCCGGAGCAGTTAGTAGCGAAGCAAGAAGAGTACCCTGCTGCGGAGCATCCCGTTGTACGTATACATCCAGAGACAGGCCGAAAAACACTCTTTGTTAACGCTGCTTTTACTGTACGCATTATTGGCCTTGAGGCGGAGGAAAGTGAGAAGCTGCTGCAATATTTGTTCAAGCAGGCACATGTACCCGAATACCAAGTGAGATTTCACTGGGAAAAGAATTCAGTCGCGTTTTGGGATAATAGAGCAACTCAGCATTATGCAGTATCTGATTATTATCCTAATCGCCGCATCGCGGAACGAATTTCAATTGAGGGAGATTTGCCAGAGTAACCCAAATCCACTTGCTGAGGGGCTATAAATATGAGTAAACCAACACGTAATTCGGTAAATAAACGAAGAATGGTGCTGTTTAGCATATTGCTGGCAGCAGTCATATTGCTGATTGTAGGATGCAGTAATCAAGGTAATGATTCGAAGTCGAACACGGCATCGGGCGGAGATAAAGCAGCTGCATCAGGTGCACCGGTTAAAGTGAATATCGCCATTAACGGCAAGATAAGCCCGCTGAGTATCGCTAAGGAGAAAGGCTGGTTTGAGGAAGAATTCAAGAAGCAGAATGCAGAAGTGAAGTGGAGCGAATTTCCAAGTGGCCCGCCGCTACTCGAAGCGTTATCCGCGGGAAGAGTGGATTTATCATTCCTTGGGGATGGGGCTGTCATTTCGGGTATAGCTAACCATTTACCTTTTGAGGTTATTTCGTTGATCTCAGAAGGCAAGGGTTCCGTCTCCATACTGGTTCCTCCGAATAGTCCAATTCAAAAGATAGAGGATCTCAAAGGAAAAACAGTGGGTGCAACGAAGGGAACCGTCGGCCACGTGTACTTAATTAAAGTACTTAAAAGTAGGGGGCTGACTCTTGCTGATGTGAATGTAATCAACTTACAACCCGATGATGGGCAGGCTGCTTTTGACAGTGGGAAGCTCGACGCATGGGTGGTATGGGATCCCTACGCCACGATAAATGTAGCAGCAAAGAAGGCAAGGGTGTTACCAATTGATCATCCCATTCTTGCACCAAATTCAATGATTGCTCATACGGAGTTTGCCAAAGAGCATCCCGAACTTGTCATTACATATCTGCGAGTGTTCAAAAAGGCAACAGACTGGGAAACTGCCCATTTGGATGAGTCAGCTCAAATTTTTAGCGAAAAGACCAAGGTACCTGTGGATACGATTAAGACGATTGTCGGGAAGAATAAGCCTATATTATCTCCTTATACACAAGATGCGCTAGATGAACAGCAGTTAACAAGTGAAGTTCTGTTAGAGAATGGATTTATAAAGAATAAGATTACATTTAAGGATGCAGTCAACGACACGTTTATCAAAGAGGCGCTGAAATAAGAAACACTAATGAATTAAAATTCAAGGGAGGAATAGAAAATGAGTAAAGCACTTAAAATTGCACCTGTGGCTGGACGCATTGGGGCCGTCATTAAGGATATTCATTTATCGGGAGACCTTGACTTGGGTACGATCCAAGCGATTGAAGAGGCGCTGCTGAAATATAAAGTATTATTCTTCAGAGGACAGCAGCATCTTGACGATGCTTCTCAGGAAGCGTTCGCTAAACGTCTTGGGCAATTGTATTCACATCCAACGGTACCCGTGAAGAGCGGAACCAGTGCTGTATTGGAGCTAGATTCCGAGCATGGCGGACGTGCTAACTCGTGGCATACGGATATCTCATTCGTTGCGGCCTATCCGAAGGCTTCTGTGTTACGTTCAGTGGTCATTCCAGCGGCTGGAGGAGACACCGTATGGGCAAATACGGCATCGGCTTATCTTGATTTACCCGAGGAGCTGCGAGAATTAGTAGATAAGCTACGTGCTGAACATACGAATGCTTTTGATTATGCGAGTTTTGCTTATAATCAGAAGCTTAGAAATGACCCAGCGTTTCTGAAATACCGGAAGCAGTTTGAATCTACGGTCTATGAGACGGAGCATCCGCTGGTTCGAGTCCACCCAGAGACAGGAGAGAAGAATCTACTGCTTGGAAGCTTTGTAAAGCGTATTGTCGGGTTCAAACCGGATGATTCAGCACGATTGTTATCCATTTTGCAGGATCATGTGACTCGTCTTGAGAATACAGTTCGCTGGAGCTGGAAGGTAGGCGATGTCGTTATTTGGGATAACCGTGCAACACAGCATTATGCGATTAACGACTACGGAAGTGAGCATCGTGTTGTGCGCCGGGTTACGATTGCTGGTGATATTCCATTCGGCGTTGATGGACGTCAAAGTGTGACGATTAAGCCTGAGCCCGCGCAAGCGGAGGATACACCAGAGGCTATATAAAAGTTGTTCTTTTCAAAATTTCAAAATGAAGAAAGAAAAAGGACTGATGGCTAAACCGCCGTCAGTCCTTTTCTTATGAAATATGTAGCTAAACTGCGGCAACGACGACGAGTACCCAACCAACTAAGAACATAACGCCTCCAAGAGGGGTTATGGCACCCAGTTTGCGAATACCTGTGAGACTTAAAGCGTATAAACTACCTGAGAACAGAATAATGCCAGCAAACAGAAACCACCCAGCAAGAATGACAAGCGAGCTGTTGTCTAGCTGTTTGGAAATCAAACCTAGAATTAGCAATCCTAGCCCGTGCGCCATATGATACTGGATGCCCGTCTGATATACCTTTAATTGATCCTCTGATAGTTTATTCTTAAGTGCGTGAGCCCCGAAGGCCCCCAATGCGACCGCAAGGAACATCATAATTCCCCCGAGCAGTAGTAACGTATTCATGTTTATCGCCTCCACAGCAATACTACCGATTGCAGGTAGTAACGTCAATTGATGGGTATATTTTTTGAAAAAAATGGTATAAGTTTGCTAGAATAGAAGCATTCATTGCAAGCGCTTCAATTAATATATTACTAAAATGCTGCGGCAGAAGAGGTAGGGGAACCCATATGCAAAGCGTTCGAGCGTTAACGTTGAAACTGAAAGAAAATATCGGCAAGGTTATCGTAGGCAAGGATGATGAAGTAGAACTGCTGCTAACAGCGCTACTTGCTTCGGGACATGTACTGCTTGAAGATGTGCCAGGTACAGGCAAGACCATGCTTGCAAAAAGTTTGGCTGCATCCCTAAGCCTGAGTTTCCAGCGGATACAATTTACCCCGGATTTGCTACCTTCAGATCTGACGGGTATCCATTTTTATAATCAAAAGGATGGCGAATTTCACTTTCGTCCAGGCCCCCTATTCTCACGTTTGATTCTGGCCGATGAGATTAACCGTGCAACTCCGCGTACCCAATCGAGTTTGCTTGAATGTATGGAAGAACGGCAGATTAGTATAGATGGAGAAACGATGGCATTGGAAAAACATTTCATGGTCATGGCGACGCAGAATCCAGTTGATCATCAGGGCACATTTCCGCTACCAGAAGCCCAGATGGATCGGTTCATGATCCGTATGAAACTTGGTTATCCATCCGCTATAGAGGGCAAGGAGATACTTATGCGGACAGCGGGAGCGGGTGGCTTACATTCAGGGCGGGCTGAATCTGTGGCAACGCCGGAGGAAGTGCTTGAAGCGCAGCATTTGTGCTCGCAGGTGCAAATTAGCGAGGATCTTCTTGTGTATATCGTTGCTCTAGCTGAAGCTACACGGAAGCATTCAGATATCACACTGGGCATTAGTCCAAGGGGAACGCAGGCATTGCTTCGAGCTGCCCAGTCCTATGCTGCGATACAGGGCAGGGAATACGTATTACCTGATGATATTAAGCATTTATTTATCCCTGTATGCGCTCACCGACTCGTTTTGAAGAAGCGTTATGAAACGTTAGGTAGTCCCGCTGAACGTATGTTGCATGAGGTGCTGGAACAAATTCCTGTTCCAAGTGAAGAGGGACTGGAAAGTAGCGTGAAATAATGGCTATCCTGTGGCTGCTTCTTGCCTGCGGAGCTGTTATAACATTGCAGGGATATGTGCTGGGTAAAGGATCTCTTAAGAAAATAACATATGAGCGTCATTTTAATAGCGAATCCTGCTATGTGGGGGACCGAATTGAGATGGTCGAGGTCATTGAGAACGCTAAGCCGATACCCGTACCATGGCTGCGTTTGGAGGCGATGATGCCCTCATCCCTATCTTTTAAGCGAAGTAAAGAGACCTGGATTAGCAAAGGCGATATCTATCAGAATCATACGAGTTTGTTCACACTCCCTCCCCGGAGCCGGATCACTCGTACGCATCAGATTCAGTGCAGAGGACGTGGAATCTACCAAATGGATTCCGCCACAATGACTAGTGGCGATCTGTTTGCATTATATTTTCAGACTCGACAAATAAAGCTTAGCAAAAGACTTGTCGTATATCCGGCGCTGCTAGGAGAAGATGAACTTCCTGCGTCTTGGAGGACTTGGCAAGGTGAACTTGCGGTGCGGCGTTGGATTGTAGAAGATCCTTTTCTCATTACAGGTATAAGAAATTATGCTCCAGGTGATTCGATGAACCGCATTCATTGGAATGCGAGTGCAAGAGCTGGGGAGCTTCAGGTGCACCAGAATGGATATTCGGCTGACCCACGTGCGATGATCTGTCTGAATATTGAAGTATCTGAGCAGATGTGGAACGTTGTGACAAGACCGGAGATCGTTGAATCGGCATTATCCTACGCAGCTACTTGTGCTGCATCGCTGATCCATCAGGGCATGGCTATAGGCTTTGGTCATAATGCTCATTCCTTGTTAGATCAGGAGCAGTTGGCAAGAGTTGAACCAGACTATGGTACTCCTCATTTGGAGGCAGTACTAGAAGCAATGTCTGCTCTAGAGATGAAATCAAGATTATCATTCCATGAATTTTTACGTATTGAAGCGGAGCGTGAACATGCTCAGAAGATGGACTACTTGCTTGTTACCGCCCATGTATCTGATCTGATGAAACAGTCCATTGTGCAGTTGGAAATGCAAGGACATCGTGTCATGATTGCCGATATGGCTGCTTGGAAGGAGGAGAAATATGCGCAACAAGGATGAATTACATGATATTAGCCGGACATGGCCAACCGTGATCGGATTCTCTCTACTTGAAGTCGCTGCCGTCTATCCTTTTGTACTTTTACTCTCCCTCTATGTGCTACATACTCAGCCGTTGATACTGTTAGTATTGCTGTGGATATATCATATCTGTGGGACGCTGATTGGTATAAGACAAGTGCGTGGGGACAGAACAAGAATTGCAGCTGTGTCGCTGATTATCTTGGCAATCATTCTCCCAGCCGTCTTATTTGGATTTCAGATCCTGTCTATATTTTTCGTAGTCTTGTTACTTGCTGTAGCTGCCAGAGGGCTTCTCGCTGGGCGCAAGCAATTATGGCAGTTGATTTCATGGCCATTACCTATGATTAGTATGGGGGCGGCACTTGTACTATATATCGCTGCTTCTAAGGTAGGAGCCCTTCATCCCTATCGGTTCACGCTATACGGATTTTCTATGATTACCTTATTTACCTTTCTACTTCGTCTGAACAGCGGACATGTACGAAATGCTTCATATCAGGAACAGACCGACCGCATGCTCTTAGGTCGCATTCTATTTGCAAATCGCTGGATGACATGGCTTGTTATTCTTGTGATTGCGCTACTTAGCACTTGGAGCAAGCTTGGAGTGGTGCTTGTTGCCCTTAGGGGGCTTATACTCCGCATACTTCAATATATGGGTGGCCAATTTGACGCAGTCCCCAAAGCTGCTCCAGAGCAATCAGACATGCTGGATTGGGGCGATATGGGACAAGATGCAGGGCAGCCGCTTTGGCTGCGCATCATCACCGATGCTCTTGCAGGCATAGTGATTTTGGCAGTGGCAGTCATTATTGTTATACTTTTGTACAAACTCATTAGACGGTGGCTTCCAAGTCGTCTTCAACAATGGATTCAGCGAATATCACAACGAATTGGACTGCTTCGCTCTATAAGGCAAAACAGCGACAATATGGAGTCGGATCTATTTGTAGATGAAATAGAGCGGATTTCTCCGAAGCCTAGGAAATCAAGGATAAAGCGGAGGGAACCTGAGTATAACGGAAACGATCCGCGCCGCGCCTATGAGTCCATGATCCGCCGCGCTATACAGCGGGGGTATGCATACCGAGCGAGTAGGACTCCGGCGGAGAATGGGGCCAGACTCGTTACGGGTGAGAGCTATACAGAGCTGTCTCCTGAAAAGGTAGAGAGGCTAATTAAAAACTACAATGATGCCCGTTATGGCAGGTAGAAGGGTTAACATGGGAGGTAACATGTAGTGAAGATTGACAGGATACTGGCTATGACGGTGCTACTGCTAAACCGGGGACGGGTTAGTGCACGGGAGCTTGCAGAGCGATTCGAGGTATCGACCAAAACGGTTTATCGGGATATTGAGACCCTATGCCAAGCGGGAATTCCGATTGCAGCATATCAGGGAACCGCAGGCGGGTTTGAGATTATGGATCATTACACGATGAACCGTCAACTTTTGACGCTAGGTGAGATCTCTACTATTTTTGCGGCAGTGAAGGGTATCAGTACAGCTCTGGACGATCAGACATTTGCCAGTTTATTAGAGAAGGTCCAAGCTCTATTAAGTAAATCCGATCGTACCCACTGGGAAGAACAAGGGGAAGGGATGATGTTCGACTTCAATCCCTGGGGACTTAGTCCGTCAGCGAAGGGCAAAGTAAGCTTACTAAAGAATGCGATCGAGCAGAGGCAGAAAGTGAGTATCTCTTATACAAATATGAACGGAACGGAAAGTGAACGCACGGTTGAACCCGCCGTTTTAATTTTGAAGGGGAATCAGTGGTATTTGCAGGCTTTTTGCACGCTGAGGGAGGATTTTCGCGTCTTCCGTTTGTCACGAATTCAAGTTATTAAGATCACGCCTCAATCATTCGAGAGGCGAAATACACCCACACTGAATGGATATGCTTGGGAATCCGTGTGGTCTAAGCAGAGTTTAACGATGATGACGCTTCGATTCTCGCAAGAGGTGCGCCACCGAGTTCGCGATTCTTTTCACCCCGATCAAATAACCTCGCTAGAGGATGGTTGTCTTCGAGTTCAGGGTCAATTTACAAAGGATGAGTGGTTCTTTGGCATGATTATGAGCTACGGTGAACATGTGAAGATTGAGGAGCCAAATTGGGCAGCAGAAGAAGTGGTCAAGCGCGCAAAACAAATTATTTATCTCTATAACAACTAGACAGACAGATGTCCATGTTACCCCTTTATACTAAGGTTACATATTAAGGAAATGGGGAGTTAACGATGAATAATACCTTTGTTAAGCGATCAGGACTAGAGCTTGTAGGTCTCGGAGCAAGAACGACAAACGCAGAGGAAGCTGGTCCAAACGGAAAAATGGGGTCTCTATGGGAGGCATATTTTCAGCGTAATCTCTCTTCTGAAATGGAGTTTCATAATCCTCATTTAATCTATTGTCTGTATACAGATTACGAGAGTGATGCATCTGGGGCGTATACCGTTCTTATTGGACATGAAAGACCAAGTAACTCGAGTGTATTGCCGGAGGAACTGATTCAAGCTGTTGTACCGGATGCGAAGTATATGATGTTTAAGACAAAAAGAGGACCCGTGTTTGAGGTTGTTGTGGAAGCGTGGCAGGAGATATGGGCGTTTTTCGAAACCTCAGATGTGGAGCGTGCATATACGGGTGATTTTGAATTATATGATGCTCGTTATTTTGATCCACAGGATGCAGAGGTTCAGATTTATATAGCTGTAAAAGAATAAATACTAGCGAATATACGAGATGTCTGCCGAAAATCCTGCCGAAATTCTCCGAAGTATGTTATGGTCATTTTATGATCCTATTACGAGTGGGAAGTTAGGTGAAATGATGAATTATGAGGTATTGTACGAAGGCGCTTTTGCCATGCTAAAGGTTCAATTGAACCGCGGAGAAATGGTCAAAGCAGAGATGGGTGCTATGGTTTCGATGTCTCCGACCATCGATTTAAAAGGAACCATTGATGGCGGAGTTATGCGTGGACTCGGACGGATGCTGAGCGGCGAAAAGTTCTTTTTCCAAGAATTAAATGCGGTCCGAGGGCCTGCTGAGGTGTTGCTTGCTCCGGCTAGCATCGGCGATGTACAAGCTGTTGAATTGGACGGTTCGTACCGATTATTTGTGCAAAAAGATGGTTTCCTAGCAGCTACGGATGGCATTGAGGTCAACACCAAGATGCAGAATCTGATGAAGGGTTTATTCTCGGGCGAAGGTTTCTTTATTATTGAAATTAGTGGTAAAGGGACTGTATTTCTTTCCTCCTATGGATCGATCCATGCTATTAACTTGGCGGCTGGAGAAGAAAGAATTATTGATAATGCTCACTTGGTGGCGTGGCCTGATTATGTTGATTACTCCATCGAGAAAGCCTCCAAGGGATGGTTGTCCAGTGTCACGAGTGGAGAAGGTCTGGTATGCAGGTTCCGAGGCGAAGGCGTCGTGCTTATACAGAGCCGTAATCCAGGCAGCTTTGCAAATTGGATTAAACAATTTATACCTGCAGGTCGTTAACATAGAGTAAAGGCTTTTCTCATGGGTATGAGAAGAGCCTTTTTTAATAGAGAATTATAGGAAATGAGCTTCTGTGCAACGATAATAGGAGGATAAGCTTATTCTCCTCTATTTCACCTTTATGTTCACTTTATGTTTAATCGGCTCAGAAGCAGGAGTAGAACCTGGGCCTAACTGCGCTGCGGCCTGTTTGACGGTGTTGGCAACGGAATGGAGTGCTTCGCTACATCATGTGCGGATTCAATAATGGGATTAACTGCTTTCATTTTGCCTTTGACATCGGCCGTAATTTGCGTAGCACTATGAACAAGTCCAGTCGCTTCATACGATAAATTATGTACGGCAGACCGAACTTCAGCTAGTGTCTTATTGGTCTCGTCCAACGAGCCCATTGTTTTACGTAAGGCCATAATTCCGTAGAAGGCAAGACAAGCAAAAGCTATCGCTATTAATGTAACACTTAGTTGAATGGACATGGGATACCCCTCCTTTTGTAACCATCATATGTACAAGTTATCTGAATATGCCTTGGAGGTAAGAAAATCGATGCTGATCAGCAACAACCTCTTCAGTAAATACGCACCAGCAATGAAATCATTGCCATCTAATCGGGAATTAATGAAGACAGACCTGCTTGTAGACTCATTTGTGGTGGAACGTAATGAACAACTAACTATGTATTACGCGCCCCATAATGAATATATCAATCCGTCGGCAGAGGTCGTAATCATCGGGATAACGCCGGGGTGGACACAAATGCGGATTGCTATGGAGGAGGCAATAGAGGGGCTGTCACAGGGACGATCTGTGGAGGAAATTTGCAGACGGACTAAGGAAAAGGCGCGATTCGCTGGTTCCATGCAGTCCAATTTAATTCAGATGTTAGATGAACTGGGACTTCCCCAATATCTTCAAATCCGTAACAGTAAAGAGCTGTTCAATGAAGGTCAGCAATTGCTGCACACCACCTCGCTATTGAAATATCCCGTCTTCTTAGGAAGTCAGAATTATTCTGGTGCCCATCCCTCGCTAATGAATAATTCCTTCCTTCGTAGCACTGCCCTCACTTCTATAGAGGAAGAGCTACAATATTTCCACAATCCACTCATTGTTCCACTTGGCAAAACCGTGGAGGCACTGCTGAGAAGTATACCTATGAATGAGCATGGGCAGCTTACATCAGCTACATGTCTATGGGGATTTCCACATCCATCGGGTGCGAATGGACATCGACATAAGCAGTTTGCAGATCACAAGACCGATATGCAGCAAATCCTCAAACAGAAATATAGAAAACATTGAATTTTATAAGGAAAACGTTCCCATCTATCATCACAAATCGCCTATAATAAGGGCAGTGAAAATTTGCTATTCGTTCACTACACGTGGCCTTAAGTTGAAACTGTCCGCTTTCGATGTTCGTAGGTGGCCTTTCGTCATAACCAATCAAAAATAGGTGGGGGAATATGAGAATGAAGGTGCAATTCGAAGGAGATCTGACATCTGTACGAGCAGGTATTTTAGAACTTATGAACGACCTTAGAATCACTGAAGCAACAGAAGAAAAGGATCTAATTATTCATGTAGAGCAACATGCGAATCAAGGTGAGACGGATCTAGTAGTAACATTAGAAGCAGGTCAACAAGGAGAGCGTAATGCTTACATACGTTATACTCAAAAGCATCAGTTTTTTCGTGGAATAGGGCTACTTGTACAACATGTGCAGAGTGCTCGCGGCACGCAAGCGTTTGAAATTAGAGAAAAACAACAGTTTGATACGATTGGACCGATGTTTGATTTATCACGTAATGCTGTTCTAACTGTAAGTAGCTTCCAAGAAATGCTTCGTAAGATGGCCCTTATGGGTCTGAATACGGTAATGCTGTATTTAGAAGAAACCTATGAAATCAGTGGAGAGCCGTACTTTGGATACATGCGAGGTCGTTATACACAGGCGGAATTGAAATCCATTGATGATTATGCAGATCAATTCGGAATTGAAGCTTTTCCAAGTATTCAGACGCTTGCACATCTGGAGGAATTCCTGAAATGGGAACCGGTGAAACATTATAAGGATACGAAGGGTGCTCTGCTTGTTGGAGATGAACGGACAGATCGACTTGTGGAGCAAATGATTCAGTCCATAAGTGCGCCGTTTCGCAGTCGCAAGATTCATATCGGTATGGATGAGGCTGAAGAGCTGGGTCGCGGTAAGTATCTAGATCAGAACGGGTACGTAAGTCGGTTTGATATTATGACTGCGCATCTGGATAAAGTGCTCGCGATTACGCGCCGCATGGGGCTGAAGGCCATGATGTGGAGCGATATGTTTTTGAAGCTTGCTTCTGAAAGTGGCAGCGAGCATTATGATGCAGATACGGAAATTCCAGAGGATATGGCTGCCCGTATCCCAAAAGATGTGGATATGGTGTATTGGGATTATGTCCATATGGAGGAACGAGAATATGAGAGTCTGATTCAGAAGCATAGGCCGCTCGGCTGTAATCTGGTGTTCGCTGGCGCTGTTTGGGTGTTCAACACGTTTGGTGTGAACTATGGATTGTCGCTTCATGCAACGGATGCAGCACTAAAAGTATGCAAAAGGGAAGGTATCCGCGAGGTATACGCGACCATGTGGGGCGACGATGGTATGGAGAGTAATCCATATATTGCGTTGCTTGGGCTGCAGTTCTATGCAGAGCATGCTTACGCAGTGGATACGCCAAGTCAGGAATGGCTGGCTGAGCGGGTTAAGTTCTGCACAGGCATTGAGGCAGAGGCCTTCCTTCAGCTTAAATATTTAGATGAAACACCGGGAAGCGAACTAAATAATCAGAAGCAAAGTAATCCTTCTAAATTTCTTTTGTATCAGGATGTATTGTTAGGACTCTTCGACAAACAGACGGAAGAACTCGGCATGAATGCGCATTATGCCAAATTAGAAGAGCAGATTCGCAGTAGACGTGATCACGAAGCTGAACTGGATTATGTCTTTGAAGTTCCTGAGAAACTATGTGCCGTACTTAAATCCAAGAGTGAACTAGGTATCCAGCTTAAACAGGCGTATGATGCTAACGACATAACCACCTTAAAACGCATCGCTATAGAAGAACTACCCATAATATCAGGGTCAGTGAAGGAGCTTAGAGCAGCTCACCGCAGACAGTGGTTACGGATGTTTAAGCCATTTGGCTGGGAGGTCATTGATATCCGTTATGGCGGTGTCGTGAGTCGTTTAGACACAGCATCCGAACGCATACTCGATTTTGTTGAGGGACGCATCGGACATATTGAAGAGTTGGAACAAGAGCGTCTTCTATATAGTACGAGCAACCGATTCGCGAATAAGGGTGCAGGCTGGTGCAGTTATTATTACCGAATGGCATCACCTAACGTATTTTTCCACGTAATCAACCCGTTCTGATAACAAACAAAGGGAAGAATCGTTCATGCGACTCTTCCCTTTTTGTGTACATTCGTTATATCTATATGATATAGATGGAATTCGTTTATCTTTATAATTCTTAAGAATTAATCCACTTCTTTTTAAACAATGTCGTTTATCCTTATGCTACGAGGTGTTGAGGAGGATATGGGACATGAAGAAGTGGTTTTTTTTGTTTATCATCCTATTGTTATTAGGATTAAAGGTATTCCACAATCAGGATGGAGATTCAAACTCAAAAGATGAAAGAATAAAGAAAGAGACTTCGAATGTAGAAGATATAGATAGCTCTAAAGGCATAATTAAATGGTCAAAGAATCAGGTGCATCAAGGAAATCTGCTTCTGATCAGCCCGGACTATCCCGTCCAAGATGAAGCTATTCAATCTGACATTGTGAAATTATTTAATCATAAAGAGCTGGTACAGGGCTATGGACTACTCGATGCAAGTATTCAGTTATCGGAGGATATTGCACGTAAATGGTTACAGGTCGTGGATGCCGCGAAGCAGGATGGAGTAGACCATTTTCTAATTAGTAGTGGATACCGTGATCATGATAAGCAGAATGAACTTTTTCTTGAAAAGGGTAAGGATATTGCTATGCCCGCTGGGGCTAGTGAACATAATTTAGGGTTATCCATGGATATCGGTTCCAGTCTAATGAAGATGAGCAAAGCGCCAGAAGGCGAGTGGCTCAAAGAACATGCATGGGAGTATGGTTTTGTCGTGCGATATCCAGAGGATAAGGTACAGATAACAGGCATTAAGTATGAGCTTGGCATCTCAGATATGTTGGCTTACCGCATAGTGTAATGATGCATGAACGTAATTTATCGCTGGAGGAGTACTTGGAAGATGTGAAGCAGCAAAGCCATCAAACCATGGAGTGGAATGGTACAGCATATGAAATTACGTATTATCCGAATAAAGGAAGCCATTCGGTTAAGGTGCCGAAGAATAAACATTATACGATTTCAGGAGATAACATGGACGGCATCATTCTAACCGTATCGGATTAAAGGAGGCAACCGCAAATGAAAGCGACAAAAATGATTAAACCAGCAGTGGTGGGTATGCTTTTAATCATGTATTTATATATTGTAATCAAAATTATTTTATTTAAGTTCGGACATGTGGATGCGGGGTTCATGTTCAGTCAGTTGATGATGAACTTGGATAGTCCAGGTCATATCTTGAGGCAGCTACAGGATCGAGCGAATTTGGTTCCTTTCCATGAAATTTCAGATGGATTCTCCAATATGACTCGTACTAGAATGGTTAATTTAGTCGGAAATATTGCTATATTTATGCCACTTGGTATACTGCTACCTCTCCTTTTTGGAAATAGAAAGATGTTTTTCAACGTGATGCTGGTCGCTGTGCTCTTCAGTCTCAGTTTGGAAACTGCTCAGCTCGTGCTATCTATGGGAACCTTTGATGTGGATGATTTAATCTTGAATACATCGGGTGCTCTGCTGGGGTATGTTTTGTATACCATATTTAGTTTCGGACGTAGTGAGGTGCGGGTTGCGAAGACCAAAGAGAAGAGAGAACCACAAGTTGGGCATTAAAATTACTAAATATGGTCTAATGAAATACTTATTAATCCTGAAGAGTAACAGCAAATAGACGAGAATAGTCAACGGCAATCATGTTGGCCACACTCGTCTGTTTTCATTATGAACTAAAGCGTTTGCACGTAAGCGAGCAATTTCTTTAACCAGTCCAGTTCGAGCCTCTTCTGATTTAGGACATGTTCTTGAATGAGATGAGCCGATTGGGGTGCTTCGTGTTGTATGACTTCCCATTCCAGGAGATTTCGTTCAAGTTGTCCTTGGAACTTCTCAATACCCTCTTCAATAAGGAAGGCTACCTTGTTCTTATCAACATATTTCAGGAAGATCGTGGGGGAGTAAAGGGACGGGATATCTTTGAGCTGTTTGAAGCTGTTATAAATGCCCTGCTGCAACGTTTCACGGCCCTTATCGGTTATGCCGTATGTTGTCTTCTCGGGACGGTTTACATCACGAGTGACAGAAATCTTCTCGATGCACTCTTTCTTGAGCAACACGTCAAAATTGTAGTACAGGGTACCATCGGTAATAGTATGAATATCTTCTAGATTATCTTTCTTGAACATCTTCTTGATGTCGTATGGATGGTGGTTTCCGCTGTATAGGACTCCTAAAATAAAGATTTGAAGTGACATGGAATCGGCCCTCCTGAGATCATGATAAAAGCCTGCCAACTCCACATGGAATTGGCGGGCTTTTTATACATGTATTGCTACGTTCTAAATAAAGTGATTAAGCTGTTTGTTTTAGAGCTCTATCCTCTTTAGGGGATACGAAAGCAAATGACAGTGCGACAATTACAGTGAAAGCTAATGCCAGAATAATTAAACCGGTCAAATGTTCACCAAGCTTACCGCCTCCGAAGAAGAGACTCAAGTCGGTCTGAACAGTATAGAACATAATGGAGACATGACTTAGTGCTCTGTAGAAGCCAGGCATTACGCTTTGTGACATGACAGCGCCACTGCTGATCGTTTGAATAAGCATGAGTGTAATATTAGCAAAAATAGCTTTGTCTTTTAATAATAAACTGAAAATGGACATAAACTCAATGGCTGCAAATAATTCAAGTGAATGAGTTAACCATACTTTTACAAAAATGGCTGGCCCATAACCGCCCTGAACCAAGAAATAGATGCCAAGTCCAACGAGTGGAGCAAGCAAAGCTACGATTGCAGTTGTAGCATGAGATGCCCAGAAAGCTTGCCATAGTCCCATTTTACCTTTGAGAGCATTCATAGCACCAACCATCATCATGGAGAAAATCATAGCACCTACATAGCTGACCATGGATAGGAAGAAAGGCGCCATCTGATTATGCATACCTGGTGGTGTTGGGTTGCTGTCTACAATATTAGCATCAAGTTTCGCTGGAATGCTTGCAGCCAGTTGTTTCGCTTGATCATCTGGAACATGAGCTCCTTTTAGAATACCTTCTGCGGTTTGAACGGCAAACTGCTGATTCATGTTCGTTGTAATTTGTGTGATAACGGATTGCATGGTGCTTGTGACCATTGCAGGGTTAGATTGATTGACGAAGAAATCCATCTTTCCTTTACCATCTTGCTTAGACAACTGCTGTGTGAAGTCTTGTGGAATATGAATAATCATGTGAATTTCGCGATCATCCAGATCCTTCTTAGCTTGGTCTAATGAAGTTGGCGTTGAGATATGAAAAGGAAGCTGCTTCTGAAGCGATGCTGAAATTTCTTTACCTGATGTTTGATCCTCATTAACAATAGCAATGGATAATTCATTCATATTTTTAGGGATAGCACTATATCCTGTCATGAAAATTAATATAAATACGACTTGGTAAAATAGCACCATCGTGATACCGCCGATGACTGACTTGTTTTTTAGAAATGTAACAATATTTTTCACTTGGATTCCCCTCGGTGTAATATAATTTGCTTAAATTACTCTAATTAAAGTAATTGGCTTTTAGAAATATACACCTGAGAAAAATACATGTCAATATGTTTAGAGATAAATGTGATTTAATTCACAGAAAATTAGGCAGAAATGTGTCTTGAGATTTTGAATATATTTTAAATAATATTTTGTTTTACACTTGTAATAGTTAAATGTATAGATTATATTACAAGTGTAATAATTAATATTTTTTTATAAAGGAGACTTATCCATTGAAATACATTCCAAAAATATCAGAGTCTGAATGGGAGATCATGAAAGTGATTTGGGGCAACCATCCCATTCCAGCAGAGCGAATTTTAAGTGAGCTGCCTGACACCATTGTATGGAGTGATCAGACGGTAAGGACGTTTATAAACAGGCTTTTGAAGAAAAAAGCGATCAGTTATGAGAAATCTGGCCGAAGTTATTTATATTATCCGCTGGTATCTGAGAAAGAATGCGTTCAGGCGGAGAGCCAGTCTTTTTTAAAAAGAGTGTTTGGCGGCGCAGAGGCCATTCTGGTGACCAATTTCTTGGAAGAGGCACATTTATCGGAACAAGAAATCGAGCGGTTAGAGCAAATTTTATTAGAAAAGAAAGAAAAGAAGAACGAACTTTAGTGAGGTAATCCATGACAATTCTAAGTAATGTATTTATGTGGTTTTGTTACTCCAGCTTTATGGCTGGGGCAGTAGCATTACTTGTGATGCTCGTGCAAACATTGTTAAAACGTCGTTTAAGTCCGCGTATTCGCTATTTATTATGGTTCGTTGTTGTGTTGCGATTAGTAATGCCTATTCTGCCTAGCAGTCATTTGAGTATGTTTAATGTGCTGGATTGGATGAAAGGGGCTGCTTCGACTACCTCGATCACACAGGACGTCCCAAATCCTCCTATGATAAAAAATTATAATCTAGAACCGTTACCTAAGACTCCTTCATCGGGTGGAGATGTGCATGCACAGATCTCCGAGGAACGTGCAATCGCTAAGGTGGGTTCTAAAGAGAATCTATATCCTTGGTATATCCAATTCGCAGCGTTGATTTGGATTACTGGTGTACTCGCTATTCTGTTATATTTAGCGGCTTATCGCGTGGTTATGCAGCGAAATTTTCGAACTTTTCATCGGGTAACCGATCCAAGACTAATGGAAATATTGGATTCCTGTAGAGGACAATTTAGCATTCGAAGAACCATTCGATTATACAGCGGAAGATATGTGAAGAGTCCTTATATTGCAGGGATAATCCGCCCTTGGATTTATGTTCCTGAAGGCATGGACAAGCATTTGAGTGCAGCACAGCTTCATCATATTTTTGCTCACGAGCTGGCTCATTATAAGCGAAGAGACGTCGCATGGAACTTGCTCGGTAGCTTGCTACTCGCCGTTCATTGGATGAACCCAGTGATGTGGATTGTTGTGAAACGAATGAAGGCCGACCGAGAGCTAGCTTGCGATGCCTACACATTAGAGAGACTCGGGGAGTCTGAGGCGCTAGCATACGGCATGACGATGATTACGTTTATTAAGCTATTTTCAGGCAAAAGAGATCGTCCAAATCTCCTGTATTTTCAAGGTGATCGTCCTGAACAGCAAATGGTAAGGAGGATGAAGATGATTAGATCATTCCGCAAGGGATCGTATAAGTTATCGGCCATTGCGATTATATGTTTAGTATTAATTGGTACGGTCACGTTGACGAATGCGGTGAATACTGAAGCGCAGAGTGCTGTGAAGAAGCAAGAGGGTAAGCCATTTTGGTCTTCATCAGAAAATGTATTACTTGGTAATCAATCAACCTGGACCTACGATAATCTTGCCAAGGCTGTGGAAGTAACTAACTTTAAGTTTAAGGTGCCAAGTATGTTGCCACCAGGATTTACGTTTGAAAATGTGTATTTAACTGATGGTATGCTTCGTGGACAGACTGGCGATCAAGTAATGATTAAATTTACGAGATGGACGAGTATGAATAGTAGTGATGCAAGCTTCAGTTTGAGGGCTTTTCATAACGGTAAGAAACTAGAAGATGCAGTTTTAGACATTGAACAATTGGAAAGCAAAGACTTGAAAGATATCACAACTTATGATTTGAAAAAAGAGTCCATTATTATAAAGGGACACGAGGTGCTAAAGCTCACTTTATCTTTCCCTAAATGGAATCTTAAGCGATATTATTATCTTTGGATGGATGAAGAACAGCAGTATCAAGTTAAAGGAGACAATACGTTAAGCGATAGCGAATTAGAAGATGTAATTGCATCGATGACATACCCTGATCAGAAACTACAAGATCGCTATGTAGATAATAATCATAATTGGCAGGCGTATATATATGATACGGGTGACTTGGAGTATGCTACTAAAAGTATAGGATTCACACCGAAATATCCACAGAAACTTCCAAGTTCTCTGAAGATAGATCTTGCATCTGTAACTTTAAAGGGAAATTTTAATGCACCTTCAGACGAAAGGGATTATCAGCGAAGATTACTATACATAGACTATTCCAGCGAAGGTTTCAATGCAAAGGATAATAAGTCCATATCTTTCATGCAAATACAAGATCAAGGTATGTACGAGGAAATGAAGAGGACAGGGCAAGTCGTTTTCTCACAATTTCCAAAATTTAATGTGAACAAGCACATCGTTAAGCTTAGTCCATTACAAATTGACGGACAAGTAGTTCTACAAACGGCGAAATATAAAATTGACGGCTCAGCTAGTCTACCAAGTGATTCTGATATGGTAAGTTACTTTTGGAAAGAACATAGCGTCTGCTATCAAGTCATTGTAAAAGCAAATCAATTTCAAGGTAAGGAAATGGAGAATATTTTATCTTTCCTAATGAAACAGAGCCCCGTCTCAATCAAAGATTTGAAATGATAGAGGTTGTATATGCCGCTAGCAGATATTTTGCTAGCGGTCTTTTAATGTAAACAAGAGTTTACATTTATTATGAATGATTTACATAGTCATGCTTGTAGGCTAACCGTAAGTTAACAATTCTTCGCTACACTAATGTATATAAGAAATTAAATACAGGCGAGGGAGATATCATATGACTCTTTTATTTAAAAAGGCTGCAAGGCCCGTTCTATCATTAATCATGGCCGTAGGCTTAATGGGTTCGGGTGTACCTGCTTTTGCAGAAGGGGATTTACCTACAGTGCCTCCTTCCAGCAATGAAACAACTAATCCTACAGTAACACCGCCAGTAGATAATGAAGCGGGTAATAATCAAGCGACTGTACCTACAGAAGGCGAAGCTGGTGAAGCTCCAGTAACAATCCCAACAGAGCCAATGGGCGGAGCTAAAGATGTTGCTATGAATGAACCTGTTGCTCTGGCAGCTAGCTCTCCTATAACAAAAGTAACGGTGACCTTTAATGGAGATACCAAAACGGCCAAAGGATTTACTTGGTATACCTCTCTAGAATCAGAAAAGAGTGATGTACAAGTCGTTGAGCAGAAGGGATCACCTGATTTCACGAATGCACAACGCTTTGAAGGCCGATCATCGGTCGCTAAAAACTCCAATAAGGAGAGACTACATAAGGCAGAAGCCACAGGATTGGCACCGGATACTTCATATTATTTCCGTGTAGGAGACGCGGATTTGAATATCTGGAGCGAAGTGGGAACGTTTCGTACAGCTCCCGTGAGCGGTGCGTTTACATTCATTGATCTGACGGACACGCAGGCTAAAGAGGAAGATGAGGCTGACTTGTCAGCACAAACGATAAAAAAGGCAATGGCTACGATACCCAATGCTAATTTTATTCTCCATAGCGGTGATATTGTGGATACTGGCACAAAGGAAGAGCAATGGAACTGGCTGTTAGGCCATTCACAGGACAGCCTGATGAACATCACGTTAGCGCCAGCTGCTGGTAATCATGAAGATAAGAATTATGGCTATTATGAACATTTTAATGTATCGGAAGCAGTATACTCGCCAACGGAGAAAGGTGCTTATTACTCTTATGACTACAGTAATGCTCACTTTATCATCATGAACTCAAATGAAAACTCAGAGGAATATGCAAACTTCACGCCAGCCCAAGTTTCTTGGCTGAAAGCGGATGTGGAGGCTGCCCGTAAGGCAGGTGCAAAGTGGATTATTGTAAACTTCCATAAAGGACCGTACACGACTTCAAACCATGCTACAGATACTGATATCATGGGTGCAAACGGTGTTAGAAATAAAATCGCTCCGATAATGGCTGAACTGGCTATCGATTTTGTTGTCCAAGGTCATGACCACATTTATGCACGCAGTAAGCCAATTAATAAAGAAGGAAAGGCTACTACAGCCGAGACGATTACGGAAACATTAAATGGAAAAGAAATTAAATATACCGTAAATCCAGATGGCGCAATCTACATGATCCCAGCGACTGCTGGACCGAAAGTGTATTATAAGAATACGAAAATTGATCCTACCTACTATGATCTTTTTGATGTAGCGGATGAGAATCATGCAGCTAAATATGGACCAGACCCAAGTGATAGCTCACGTCCGAAGCGTAGCCAAGTTCAGAACTTCGTCGGTATTACCATTGATGGCGATAAGCTGACGGCAGTTTCATATGAAATTGATCAGAATGTGGATGGCGCTAAGCCTTATATTATTGATCAATTCGGTATTGTTAAACAGACAGCACCGAAACCGGTACCTATTAGTAAAGTGACGGTAACTTTTAATGGAGACACCAAGACAGCTAAGGGTTTTACTTGGTACACGCCACTTGCTTCAAGTGGTAACGATCTTCAAGTTATAGAGAAAACGAGCAGCAAAGCGGACTTCAATCAAGCTACTCATTTCTCAGGACGGTCTTCCATCTCTACGAATTCCAAAGAAGAACGTCTGCATAAGGCAGAGGCAACCGGATTGAAACCTGATACGTCTTATTATTTCCGAGTGGGTGATGAAGCGCTGAATAGCTGGAGTGAAGTGGGTACATTCCGCACAGCACCGGTAAGTGGTGCATTCACATTCATTGATTTAACGGACACGCAGGCCAAAGAAGAGGATGAGGCTGACTTGTCAGCACAAACCATTGAAAAAGCAATGGCAACAATCCCTAATGCAAATTTCATTTTGCATAGCGGAGATATCGTTGATACAGGAACCAAAGAAGAACAGTGGAACTGGCTTCTAGGTCATTCACAACAAAGTTTGCTGAATATTACCATGGCTCCTGCTGCTGGTAATCATGAAGATAAGAAATATGGCTATTATGAACATTTTAACGTAAAAGAAGCAACGAACTCCGCTACGGAGACAGGTGCGTACTATTCATATGATTACAGCAATGCTCACTTTATCATCATGAACTCAAATGAAAACTCAGAGGAATATGCAAACTTCACTCCTGCCCAAGTCGCTTGGCTGAAAGCGGATGTGGAAGCTGCTCGTAAGGCTGGTGCGAAGTGGATTATTGTGAACTTCCACAAGGGACCTTACACAACATCAAATCATGCAACGGATACCGATATTATGGGTGCGAATGGTGTAAGAAACAAGATCGCTCCAATCATGGCTCAGCTTGGTATCGACTTCGTTGTCCAAGGTCATGACCACATCTATGCACGCAGTAAGCCTATTAATAAAGAAGGTAAAGCAACGGTAGCTGAGACCATTACCGAAACATTAAATGGGAAAGAAATTAAATACACCGTAAACCCAGATGGCGCCATCTACATGATTCCAGCAACTGCCGGAGCAAAGGTGTATTATAAGAACACGAAAATTGATCCTACCTATTACGACCTTTTTAATGTAGCGGATGAGAACCATGCAGCTAAGTATGGAGCAGATCCAAGTGATAGTTCACGTCCGAAGCGGGGTCAAGTACAGAACTTTGTTGGTATTACCATTGATGGTGATAAGCTGACGGCGGTATCGTATGAAATTGATCAAAATGTAAACGATGCTAAGCCGTACATCATCGATCAATTCGGCATTAAGAAGCAATCCAAGGATGGTGGCACAGTAACTAACCCAGGTAGTGGATCTGGTACTGGGTCAGGATCTGGAAGTGGAAGTGGCTCTAGCTCTGGATCAGGGAGTAATTCGAATAGCAAACCAAGTGGTACAACAGGTTCGAATACTAACGGTACGACAACAGGAACAACGGGAGGTTCAACTTCCAGCGGAAGTACAGGTACGAATGGTACGGGAACAACAATACCGACCAATCCAACGGCTCCACAACCAACAAAAGTAAACTTCTCAGATATTGCGAAACATTGGGCGGCAGATGTAATTACACAAGCAGCAAGTCGCGGTTTTATTAGCGGCTATGCTGATGGAACATTCCGTCCTGATCAGAAAGTAAACCGTGTAGAGTTTACAACGATGCTGGCTAAAGCACTGAACCTAACAGGTACGGGTAAATCGTTAAGCTTTAAAGATAATAACAACATTCCTGCTTGGGCTAAGACTTATGTCGCTCAGGCCGTCCAAGCGGGTATCGTAAGCGGATATGCGGATCAACAATTCCGTCCGAGTCAAGAGATTAGTCGGGCAGAAATGGCTGCACTAATCAGCAAAGCTATGGGCATTCAGGTTAACCATGCTGCGAAACTTCCTTTTGCAGATGCAAGTAAGGCGCCGAAATGGGCTGTTCCTTATATCGCTGCTGTAACAGAAGCAGGTCTTGTAAATGGAGTGGGCGGCAATCGCTTCGCGCCGAACCAAAGTGCAACAAGGGCAGAAGCAGCAACATGGATTATGGCTTTATTACAGCATAAGTAAGATTATGAGCCAATCTATTTATTAGAAATATCAATGTATAGAGCCAAGACTTTCCTTTGGGGAGTAGTCTTGGCTTTTTATTTTAAAGAGAGTAAGTTCTTTCCATCCTCAACAGCCTGTTTTGTGTATAATGAAGTTATAAAACGTTATAAAGGATGTCACCTTCAGATGATCAGAGTTTTCAAAGGTAACACAATGAATTTGGTTGTTTCTGTACTTCTTATGTTTGTCATTTTTACCCGGATTGCTGTTCAGTGGACCTCAGCGAATTCAAGTGGGCAGGCGTTCGTGAACATGATTTTCATTGGTTTATCCGTCATCGCTTCCATCCGTTTTTATTACGTATACATGCGCTATGTAATGGTATCGGACGAGCAGATTATCATTGTGAATATTATAAAGACTCGTAGGGTATGGTTAAGTGATATCACAAGCCTAGAGGTAGACCCGCGTGGAGTGACGATTATAAATCGTGAAGGTAAGCCTGCACGTATTGGAATTAAAGATGTACGCACGAGAGATCGAAAGGTGTTCCTCTCATTCGTAAATAAGCTTCAGCAATCATAAATTTCAGCATAAGAAGAGGTAAAGAACATGGATGAGCGTCAGTTTAAGGATTATGCATTAAGTGAAGATATTGTGAGGGCATTAGATAGTCTGGGTTACAAGAATCCAACGCCTGTACAAAGTGAAGTCATTCCAGTCGCACTGGAGCAAATAGACTTGGTCGTGAAATCGCAAACAGGTAGCGGAAAGACGGCAGCCTATGGTATTCCGGTGTGCGATCTAGTGGATTGGAACGAGAATAAGCCACAGGCGTTAATTTTGACTCCTACCCGTGAACTTGCGATGCAGGTTAAAGAGGATATCACGAATATTGGACGTTATAAGCGGATTAAAGCCGTAGCTGTGTATGGTAAGCAGCCCTTTAGTGTCCAGAAAACAGAGTTGAAGCAGAAAGCTCACGTGGTTGTAGGGACACCTGGGCGAGTGCTGGATCATATCCAGAGAGGAACGATTGCGTTAGAACGTCTGAAATATCTCGTACTTGATGAAGCAGATGAGATGCTGAACATGGGTTTTATTGAACAGGTGCAAGCGATCATTCAGGCGATACCGGAGGATCGTATGACGATGTTATTCTCGGCTACCTTGCCGGAAGATGTGGAGAAGTTAAGCCGTAAATATATGGACAATCCGATGCACATCGAAATTAAGGGTACAGGAATAACAACAGAACAAATTGAGCATTCACTATATGAAGTGAAGAATAACGATAAATTCGCTTTACTACGGAATTTGACCATTGTGAAGAACCCGGATAGCTGTATTATTTTCTGCCGGACGCAGGAACAGGTTAATGATGTGTATAAGAAGCTATCGGATCTCGATTATCCTTGTGAAAAATCCATGGTGGGATGGAGCAGGATGAGCGGTTTGAGGTGATGAATGCTTTTAGAAGAGGCCAATTCCGCTATCTCGTCGCTACAGATGTAGCCGCAAGAGGGATTGATATTGATAACATCTCACATGTTATTAATTATGATATTCCGATGGAAAAGGAAAGCTACGTGCACCGTACCGGAAGAACGGGACGTGCTGGAAATGCGGGTAAAGCGATCACGTTCGTAACCCCAAATGAAGGGAAATTTCTAGCTGAAATTGAGGGATACATTGGTTTTCAAATTCCTAAAATGAATGCTCCATCGCAGGAAGCTGTCGATAGAGGTACGGAGACATTTAACAAGAAGATCAATGTACAAACGAAGCTGAAGAAGGACAAGAATGAGCTATTAAATCAAGAAATTCTGAAGCTATACTTCAACGGCGGTAAGAAAAAGAAGCTGCGTGCTGTAGACTTCGTAGGTACAATTGCCAAAATTGAAGGGATTAGTGTAGAGGATATTGGTATCATTTCAATTCAGGATAATGTTACCTATGTTGATATATTGAATGGTAAAGGTCCGCGTGTGCTGGAAGTCATGAAGGATACGAAGATTAAAGGTAAATTGCTCAAAGTATACAAAGCCAACAAGTAACACTTGTGGCTTTTTTTTATCCATAGCAGACTGCTGGAATAACCTCAGTGGTTTGACTTCAGTATAGGAGAGGAATACAATAGTTTTATGACTATCGAACAATTGATTGTAAAAGATGATGAGAAACGGGCTAAGATTTTCAAAGCATTATCCGAAGTGAAACGAATTGAAATGATTCGATACCTTCATCATAATCGGGATAACAACACATGTGGAGCTATCGTTAAATCGATGGGCATGGACAAATCCAATGTGTCATATCATCTCAAGATTCTATACGAGGCGGATCTAGTAAGTATCATACGTAATGGTCAAAACAAAAATGGTCAGCTTCGAGAAGATACGTTTACCGAATTTTTACCGGGTTTCCTGGACAGTTTATAAAATGTCCGGAAGCCCTTCATTTTGGGATAATAATTTGAAAGTTTTAAAACTATTTAATATTAATGTTGCGATAGTCACAGAAAGTAATCTTAACTTTAGGGTAATACTCTGTATAGAGATATCAAAATAAAAAAATATTGGAGTTGTGATCATATGAATCAGCAATTAAAGAATAGACAAATCCTTTTAAAAACACGCCCTGTAGGCTTGCCAACAGATCAAGATTTTGAGTTTAAAGAAATTCCTGTAGCTGAAGCGCAAGATGGACAAGTTGTTGTGCGTACATTGTATTTATCCGTTGACCCATATATGCGGGGCCGGATGAGCGATGCCAAATCGTATATTCCACCATTTAATCTTAATGAAGCAATTGCTGGCGGCATTGTAGGCGAGGTAGTGGAGTCCAAGTCTGATCTGCTGAAGGCAGGCGATAAAATTATCGGCATGCTAGGCTGGCAGCTATACAATACCGTGGATGCAAAGACTGTCCGCAAAATTGATGATTCCATTGCTCCTGTATCGGCATACTTAAGTGTTCTTGGTTTGACTGGACTTACGGCTTACTTCGGTCTGCTAGACATTGGTCAGCCTAAAGAAGGCGAAACCGTTGTTGTATCTGGTGCCGCTGGTTCCGTGGGTATGTTTGTTGGACAGATTGCCAAAATCAAAGGCACTCGCGTTGTAGGGATCGCAGGTACAGATGAGAAATGTGACTATTTGAAGAATGAACTTGGCTTTGATGCAGCCATTAATTATAAAACGACGAAGAATCTTGATGAGGCATTGAAAGCGGCTTGTCCAAATGGAGTCGACGTTTACTTTGACAATGTGGGTGGTTCCATTACGGATAGTGTTATGAATTTGCTGAATGACTATGCTCGTATTCCTTTATGTGGTTCGATCTCAGCTTACAACAGTACGGATGGAGATATGGGTCCACGTATTTTCACTAAATTGATTAAAACACGTTCACTGATCAAAGGATTCGTTCTTAGTGATTATGCATCCCGTCAGGAAGAAGGGCTTCAAGAGCTTGGAAAATGGTTATCAGACGGTAAGCTGAAATATGAAGAAACGATTGTGGATGGTTTCGACAACGTGATTGATGCATTCCTACAATTGTTCCAAGGTACGAATCTCGGTAAAATGCTCGTCAAAGTGAGCGATGCTGATAAATAAGTGATTAATCTTAATAACGTAAAGGAGAATGAACATGGAAAACTACGAGAATTTAGTTAAACAACAGCGGGCATTCTTCCGTACGGGTAAAACAAAGGACATTAAGTTTCGTGTGGATTCACTGAATACATTGCAGAACGCGATTAATAAACATGAAAAAGAGTTACTGGCTGCATTAAGAACGGATTTGAACAAATCCGAAGCCGAGGGATACTCCACGGAAATTAAAATTGTACTTGAGGAAATCAAATTTTCGCTCGAAAATTTAGATGCGTGGATGAAGCCGAAGGAAGTAGATACTCCTACGTTCATTACAGGCGCTTCCAGTGTGATTTATCCAGAGCCATACGGCGTTGCGCTCGTTATTGCACCTTGGAACTATCCGTTCCAGCTCGCGATTGCACCTTTGATTGGTGCTATGGTAGCAGGAAACTGTGCAGTTCTTAAGCCCTCTGAGTTCACGCCAACCACATCCAAAGTGCTTGCCAAACTTGTTAAAGAAAACTTCCCTGAGAATTACATTGCCGTCGTAGAAGGTGAAGTTGAGACAAGTACAGCGCTACTCAAAGAGAAGTTTGATTATATCTTCTTCACCGGCAGCACGCCGGTCGGCAAAGTGGTTATGGAAGCTGCAGCTAAACATCTAACTCCGGTTACACTTGAGCTTGGTGGCAAAAGCCCATGTATCGTCCACAGTGATGCAGAGCTGAAGTCAGCGGCTAAGCGGATCGCTAGAGGGAAGTTCCTGAATGCAGGACAAACCTGTGTAGCACCGGATTATATTTTGGTTCAGCGTCAAGTGAAGGATCAATTCCTTAGTGAGCTAAAAGATGCGATTCACGTCTTATATGGCGAGGATATTTCTCAAAACCCGGATTTCCCGAGAATCGTCAATGAGAAACAATTCAATCGCCTAACTTCGTTCTTAAATGATGGAACATTGTATCTTGGTAGTAAAACCGAATCATCTCGTTTGTTCATAGAACCAACTATATTGGATCAAATCACATGGGCTGATCCGGTGATGAGGGATGAAATCTTCGGACCCATTCTTCCCGTGATTGTGTACGACGAATTGCCCGAGATTATCGAAGAGATTACGAAGCGCCCGAAACCTCTTGCCCTATATATCTTCTCTGAAAGCACGGAAGTGCAGGATCAGATTCTAGGTAGTGTTTCGTTCGGCGGTGGTTGTATCAATGAGACCTTAGCACATCTAACTTCACCATTCCTACCTTTTGGTGGTGTAGGTGAAAGTGGTATGGGTTCATATCATGGTCAAGGTAGCTTTGATACATTTTCTCATCGGAAAAGTATTCTGAAACGTAAAGCAGAGTAATAACTCCGCGTTCTAATCCAATATTCTAAAAAATAAGAAGAAGCCTCTGCCTTAATGGTGGAGGCTTCTTCTTATTTGAATAGGTCCGGAAAGGAGTGCTTATGAATCGTTATCAGGAACATTTACATTTTGCGCAAAAGACAGAAAATGGTCTTCTCTCATACATCATTTCGAGTAACAACGTTGGAGAAGATACGTTACTGTCGTTCCCCAGAAAAATTGTAGCTGAACACTGATGTTATTTTTTTGAAAAAACCTTGCCATGGTACGCGTTTCATACGTTATGATACATGTGCATGACAAAAAAGAAGCCATACTCGGCGTTACCCTATGAACTGTTGAACAGTAACAGGGGCGTGACGAGTATGGCTCTTTTATATGAATCTAGCGATATCATGGTTTAGGGTTAAATGACCACTTCACCGCCGGTACCTGATGTGGATAAGTCTTTCCATGCGACATATAGAGAAATAATAGCGGCGATCAGAAACAAAACAGCTCCTAAGAGAGCCCACTGTTTCAGGTTGTTTGGTTGTACAGGGCGAGGTCTATTGATGCTTTTGGTTTTTACAGGTTTCACGTGATGAACTACCCCCTTAAATCCGTATTCACATAATGTAATCTATGTTCTCTATGAGGATTCCGTTCCCTTATAAGAGGAAAATAGACGGACGACATGGACAACCTACAAGGTTAGTTTAAACATTTTCAATTATCCTCTACATTATGGGGGCTTTTTTGCCGATACTCTTTTCATTACATTATGTTTTATCAGGGGGAATTATTATGGTAGATCAACAACAGGAGCAGGATCAATTCATATATCTGGATCTACGCAAGAGGAATCAAATCATCTGTTTTACCGTTACCTTTACAGTGGTTTTAGCTTTATTGTTATTGGTGGGAATAGGTGAAGTAGCATCATCAGGATTATTGATTATGATCCCAAGCGTGCTTCTTTTGACCTTTGTATGGTCAGCACATCTGACAAGAAGGTTTGAAAAATATATATCCTTCGTTGCTATGCTCGGAATGTTTGCGATCTCAATCATTCCGATCCTACAGGGCGGGGGAAGTTCATCCGTAGGTGCGTCTGCCTTTTTCGTACTAAGCATCGGCCTCATGTATAACTCTCCTAAAGTGGTATGGACAGCTTATTCAGCAGGGATCATTCTTCTTATTCTTAGCTTCACGCTCACTCCTAATAAAGATGCACTCAGCATAACAAATTTTGGTATATTTATGTTTTACTATATTCTAGCTTCTACTATTCTTCTAGCTCAATCTACATTGGGAAGAAAGTTATTCGCCCATGTCAATTCTCTAAGCCAAAGTTCCTCGGAAATGCTTGCGAAAGAGCTGGAACGGGAGAAAGTGACCTTGGAGGCAACGCATACCATTTCCTCCAGCATCAGTGAAATAAGAGCGAATAGTAAGGATAGCCAGCAAGCTTTTCATGAGATGAATACGGCGTTCCAAGAGATGGCTACGGGAGCGGCAGCTCAGACCGAGACCATTGGGGGCATTTCGGAACATATTTATTCTTCTAATCAACATATTAACCATATGCTAGATTCCATATCCCAGTTCGTGACCTCCGTTACAGAGACGAAAATCGCTTCTTCCGAAGGTTCGGAAATCATTGGGCAACTCACTTCAACCATCGATCGGTTCCATCTAAATATGAATGAGATGAAAGACGAGATTAGTGCGATGATCTCCAATATTCATCATATTGCCAACCTTACGACTTCGATTCAACAAATCGCAAGTCAGACGAGTCTTCTTTCACTTAACGCCAGCATTGAGGCGGCACGTGCAGGAGAGCAGGGTCGAGGATTCGAAGTCGTTGCTCATGAAATTCGGAAGCTTGCTGAGATGACTAATGAATCAGCTAGGCAGATTACAGAGAACGTAGGACAAGCGACGCGGCAGGCTGATCTATCCCATATTCGATTAGAAGAGAATGTGGAGAATATGAAGCAGAGCTTGGAACTTGTGGATCAGACGAAGAACTCATTTATTTCAATAGATAAGAATGTAGACTTGTTATCCGTTGGCGCCTCCAGTATTTCTGAAGTTGCAAGTTCAGTAAAAGGAACGACTGAGGAAATTGAACTCACGGTGAATGATTTCGTTGCGGTTATAGAGCAATCTTCTGCTACGCTACAAGAATTACTTGCGACCGTTGATACCTTATCAGCTCAAAATCTGCCGATGGTTCGTAGAATTGAGGAGACGGATCAGGCTGTCAAACAGTTAATAGCTGTAGAACGTTAATGTGTATAGAAGATGAACAGGAATAAGAAAATAAGGTAACACGTATAAACCTGAGGCCTAGCCTCAGGGTTTTCTTGTGCAATATGTACAATTAAGTCACGATAAGTGTATGAATGAGTTTTGTTGCCCGAGGGGACTTCAGTACTGGTTATATACCTGATTTTATATTTTTTCATTAAAAATATCCTTCTATTATTCAATTTCATTGATCCAAAAGTCACTTTTTGTCGTATGCATGTTATGGGCATAAATGGACTTACTATTTTTTGAGGAACTCTCTTATGGTCTTGGCTAGCCCTTACATATCATTAAATACTAACGCTTTTATAAGGGAAATCTATTAGCTCTGGGAAATCCAGGGATTTATAACTGAAAGGAGGTAAATGTTAAAAAAAATCGAATATTGTAGAAAACGTGTTTCGTAACGGAAGTAGTTGGTTATAAGTTCATGTTTAATTATAGGAAGTAGGTCCTACATATAATAAAAGATAAGAGGGATTACATATGAAATTCAAACAAAAATTAATGTTGAGCTTCACAGTTGTTTTGTTGCTTACGTTAATCGTGGGGATGATTGGTTGGTTTGAGTTAACCTCTATTAACAGTGCCTATAAAACATTACTAGATGAACGCGTAGAGAAAATGTTGATTGCTAAGGATTTGGGAGGAACCGCTGCTGACGAAACCAAGAATGTACGAGGCTATCTACTGACAGGAAACGGAGAGCATTTCAACAGCTATCTAAAGAATCGGCAAACCTTTAAAGAAGAAATGACTCAGATCCTAGCGGGTGTACATACAGAGAAGTCTAAAGAAATCATAGCAAAGATGAATGATTTAGAAACTAAATATTCGGCGGTTGTAGCCGAGATCGTGGAATATAAAAAAGTTGAAGATATTAAGATGTACACACGTCTTGTGGAAGAGAAATGCGTTCCCATGGCAAGGCAGCTTGCAGCTACTTCAGAGGAGCTGGAGCAATATCAAGAGGCTCAGTTAAACGAGATGGTTAAGCAAACCTCAGAGAAAGTATCAAGTATAAAAACAATTCTAGTTATTACCGGCGTTATAGCCATGATTGTGGGTATCGCAATGATAGCCTTTGTACTTCGGCTTATCGTTCGTCCGGTTGAGATGGTTGCTCTTTCTGCCAAACGTATTGCAGCAGGCGATTTAACAGGCGAAGATATACGTATTCAGCAGAAGGATGAAATCGGTGATATGGCTCGTTCTTTTAACGAAATGAAACATAATCTTCAAGGATTAATGGTTCAAATTGACCAGAATGCTGTAGAAGTAGCTTCTTCCTCACAGGAGCTGTCGATGGGCTCGGATCAATCCGTGTTGGCTGCTCAGCAAGTTGCTGAATCCATTCAAGAAATCGCTAATTCTGCGGATTATCAGGTAGAGCGAATTAAAGAAAATCAGCTTTCTATGCAAGAGAGTGTGGTCAGCTTGCAGCGTATTGCCCAGTCTGCTGCCGTAACGGTAGAGTCTACAGGAGAGGCCACGAAACAGGCAGAACAAGGAAAGGAACTACTCGATGAAACCATTATCCAATTGAAGCAGTTACATCAAACGATTGATCATTCCGCAGCAGTCATTAATGATTTGGGCGGGCAATCCAAGGAAATCGAGAAGGTCATTTCTTTTATTAAAGAAATTGCAACGCAGACCAATTTGTTATCACTTAATGCCAGTATCGAAGCTGCGAGAGCTGGCGAGCATGGTAAAGGCTTCGCTGTTGTTGCCAATGAAGTGAAGAAGCTAGCTGAGCAGACAGGGGCGGCTTCTGAACAGATTGCTAATCGGATTAAAGAGATGGTAAGTAAAGTAGATCAGTCTGTCGAAGCCATGCAGCAGGGCTCTGATGAAGTGAAGCGAGGCACACAAAGTATTAATCTGACGGGTGAGGCTTTCAGTAGCATTTACCATGCCATTGAAGTCGTGTCAAGCCAAGCTCAGGAAGTATCTGCGGCTACAGAGGAGCTGTCTGCTGTAACGGAGCAGTTACTTGCTACGGAAACGCAGCTCGTCGATTTATCTTCTAGTATTTCGGAGCACTCACAAAGTGTCGCTGCTGTATGCGAGGAACAGCTAGCGACGATGCAAGAGATGTCTTCATCGTCTGAAATGTTGAACCACATGTCCAAAGGATTACAGGGTGAAATTCGCAAATTTAAATTTAAAGAGTAGACAGAAGGATTGCTGGAAAGGTCCACATTCGCGCTAAATCGTCATATTAAATGCGATGATTTGGAGTGAAAGGACTTTTGCTGATACAATGACTCTTATGGATAATGAATAGGAGGATGACACCGATGAGTGAAATCAATGAGCAAGAAATGTTGCAATACATTGCTACTGAAACCAGCGCGGATGTGAAGGTTATCACGCTTGTGCTGAAACATGAACAGACTTTTATTAACAATGCCAAGGAAGATGCAAAGGGCGATATCGAGATCGATAGTGATGAGCTAGTGGATTATGTACTGAGCCGTCCCGATATTAAGCTTGATGAAATGACAGTGGAAGATATTTTGGATGCTGAAATGGACTATTTAATGGACAAAGGTATTGCAGGATACGTCGATTAATACGTAGATAGGTATCTGTAAATAATCAAAGCCGACCTCCCTATAGATGGCGAGGTCGGCTTTTTTGTGATCATTATGTGGTACTTATGTATAAAAACCTGTCGCTTCCTCAAGACTAAGCTTGTGAAAGTACATACTTAGGAGGCTTCGTGACATGAAGAAACGGATGATAGGGTTACTTGCAGGACTCACGATATGGATGCTTTTAACGGGTCCGCAATCTTATATCCAAGCTGCAGATACGGATGACGGATCAGTTGGTAAGAAGCCTGGCGCAAGTAAGGAACAGGTTAAGGAGACAAAGGAAGAAGCATATATCCAAAATTACGATCGTATTTTACGAACCATGAAGGAAAGAATGTCCTCTGCACCGAAAACGGGAGATCCCACCGTTGATTTTCTCTATGAGATGATTCCACATCATATGGCAGCCATATCCATGTCGGAGAATCTAATATCCTATGTTCCTAATGGAAATGCAGAGGTTAAGAAACTTGCGGAGACGATTATTCGAGAGCAAACGGATGGGGTTTCACGCATGAATAATTTACTTGAACGTATCAAAAACTCACCTCAGATTGATATTGCACAAGAGGAAGCTTACTTAAAAGGGTATGAGGAAGCCTATAAGGCGATGATTGCCCGCATGGAGCGCTCAGACCTACTGGTAATATCGATAAAGATTTCTTGGAAGAGATGATCCCACATCATGAGGGTGCTGTTAAGATGGCGGAGAACGTTCTGAAATTTACGCTGAATGAGGAACTGAGACAGATCGCGAAGCATATTGTAGATAGCCAATTTACGGAGCTAGAACAGATGAAGAAGCTGCTGCTTATCATAAAATAAGACTCATGAACACAAAAAAACCAACGCTACTCGCTGGAGTTGGTTTTTTTGTAAGAAGATAATGATGATTAAATGTCATCCAGCCGGGTACATTACGTTAAACTGTACTTTCTTCAATGGGAGGGATCGATATGCAAGATCAACGAGAGTTATATATACGGATGATTATGGATCTATCTGAGGAACATGGGTTAATGTATGAGCGGCGAGTACTGGAGCATATGCCAGAGCATGAGCTCATTGAACTGCGTGATACGCTACGGATGAAGCATGAGCAGCATGATTTTAAAAGATATTGCTAAATAACATATACATATGTTAACGCTTGAGTGTGTATGTCAATAACTCATTTACATGTTCTTGGGTTGTGTTTAGCGTATGTTTGAAGGTAAATACGTTACCTTCTCGTTTTACAAAACGGATATCCGCAATCGACGCAGACATCGAGTCATTATCCTTAATTCAAAAGGGGCTTGAGCTTCTTTAGACAGGAGCTCTTGATATAATACGGTTCTTGTCCCTGCTTTAACATCAACGAGTAAGAGGGACTGTGTCCCATAAGGGCGGATCAACAGTATCCCATCTAAGGCAGATGCGTATTCAATGGTATAGGATTCATCAATCCCTCCAAGTTTTTTCAAATCATACCGCTGTTTTACGATACCCTCTGTATTAACTAACTGGAGCTCGGAACCGTTAAGCATTACACTCATGTTATCCACCTGTGCGGTACTTATCGTAGGAAACATACCATAATAACTGACTTTTGATTCCCGAATAACTTTACCATTATGAATGAACACCTTATAGATGTCATTACCCATACTCGGCTCGCCGTAATTATGGTTTACAGTTAGCATAGCAGAGTTATTAGAGAGGTTTGAAAAATGTATCGTATAGTACCCATTCGCTCGGACATTAGTCTGACCAATGGTATGTGGTAAATCCGTCCCTGAGTTCATATACACGATGCCGTTATCTCTACGTACCCAATAGTGGGTGTTCGTATTACCACTAACCACATTTAGAACTGCATACGATACATTCATGGTCCCGTCTGGATAACCCTTAATGTTGCCACCTACGAATTGAAGCAAATCACGGATAGGAAGTGCCAAAGTTCCATTCTTTAGGGTAGGTGCAGCCGACATGGTGCGAGGGACTCCATTGAATACTGCGCGTTTCGAATTCACCTTCCAGCTCAGCTTGCGGTTCGGACCTACGATGGTTAATTGACCTTTCTTTGAATCATAGGTCCAGATCAGATCGCTGAACATTTCAGATAATGGCTTAAATGAAATATAGGCAATTCCATTCTTCATAAAGAACTGATTATCTTGATGTTTGGGGTCAAAACACCAGGACGTTGGGGTAATTGCCTCCGTAGCTACAGGACTGGCTACTGCTGCAGCAGAGCTACTCTGAGCTGTTGCTTGTCCTGCGAAAGAAGCAAGTACAGTCAATAGACTCATAGCAATTAGGAAACATTTTATCCCTTGTTTATTAGAATAATTCAGCATGTACAGTTATCACTCCCATATTTTTCAATTTAAGTTAATGATCTAGACGTCATAATTGATATAAAAGTTGCTGTACTCATTCAAACCCTCCTAGTTCTTATCCTGCATGAGTATATGCATGAACTGTGAAGTAGGAGGACTAGGAAGCTCCTTCCGAGTGTATAAGGAAATGGGATTCTTTAAATGAATGCCTTGAACATGCACCTTCTGAATCTCACCCCGAGCAACATAATCCTCCGTTTCTAGGGAAGACAAGAATGCAGCGCCATACCCCTCCATGACCACCCGCAGTGTCTCATTCAATCCATTCATCTGTAAGCCGACCGCTGGAATGGGTAAATTATGCGTGGTACATAACGCGATCAATTGATCTCTTGAGAAACTACCTTCTTCGCGAAAAATAAAGGGCTCATTCACCATCTCAGCCAGATGGATGCGAGCTCCAGCTAACCGATGCTGTTTATGCACCACAAAACACATGTCATCTTCAAGCCACTCTGTCCGCTCCAGCAGAGGATGATCCTCCCGAATGCCTCCGATTAGCGCGAGGTCAGACTTGAAATGAATCAATGAATCGATTGCCTGACTTGAATTGGTAGTCGTAAGTTCAATTTCAACATTCGGATGTTTTTGTTTATAATGCGCAATCCATTTGGGTAGCAAAAAGTTGGCTGGAAGATAGGTAGCTACGATATGCAGCTTGCCAGCTGCCCCACTCTTTAACTGCTGCAGCGTGTCCTCAATTTCAGCCTCCATCGCAAATAGCCTATTAGCCTCAGCGGCAAGCCGCTTACCAGCCTCGGTTAGAACAACGCCCCTACCTGAGGAAGTCCATAATTTGAGGTCTAATTCGCGTTCAAGCTTTTTAATCTGCGAGGTAACGGCGGGTTGGCTAATATTCAGCGCTTCGGATGCTAGTGTGACGCTCCCTTTGTCAGCCACTTGATAAAATAATCGGAGTGCATGCAAATTCAATATCATACCTTCTCTCATTCATAACTTAAATTTATAAATAATAATAAATAATATATTAGATTAATGATTGTTTGTCATTTATTGTAATGTATATATAGAAAGGTGGCGAACGGATATGAATCTCGTTTGTGTAGATTGTGGGCAAGAAATCCCGCTTGAGGATTTTAAGTATCAATGCTCATGTGGAGGACTATTAGAGGTAAGTCATGATTTTAGTAACATCGATGCGGATTATTTAAAAAGTGTATTTCATGAGCGTCTCTCCGAACGGATGAGTAAACAGGCTAGTGGAGTATGGAGATATAAGGAACTTATCTATCCGGGATTACCCGATGAGTATATTGTTACTAAATATGAAGGTAACACAGGCTTGTACACCTCAGAACCGATTAGAGAACATCTTGGCATTCGCCAATTGTATTTTAAAGCGCAAAGTGAGAATCCAAGTGGATCTTTCAAAGATAATGGCATGACCGTTGCGGTATCGCATGGGCGGTCGCTCGGCTATAAGCGGTTCAGCTGTACATCGACAGGTAATACGTCCTCTTCACTGGCTATGTATGCTTCTATGGCGGATTGCGGGTCTTATGTATTCGTACCTGACAAGAACATTTCCATGAATAAGGTGCTGCAGACGCTAGCCTATGGTGCAGAGGTCATCCGCTTTGAAGGGACGTATGATAACGGCATCAAGTTTCTTGAGCAGTACAGTGAGGAGCTTGGTTTGTATATCTGCAACTCCATTAATCCTTTTCGGATCGAGGGTCAGAAGAGTATCATCTACGAAATAGCCCAGACTTTGAAATGGGAGCTACCGGACTGGATTATCATTCCGGGTGGTGCACTTAGTAACGTATCGGCCTCGGCAAGGGGTTAGAGGATCTGAAACGTATTGGTTTAATTAACAAAATTCCGCGGGTTGCACTGATTCAGGCCGAAGGAGCAAGTCCTTTTCACCGAATGATGGATCAAGGGCTTGAAGAGATGACTCCAGAACCACATCCTGTAACGAAAGCTTCTGCGCTAAACATCGGAAACCCTCCTAGTTGGAAAAAAGCACGTCGTGTCCTCCAAACCAGTAGCGGAATTACCTGCTCTGTTTCGGACACGGAAATTATTGCTGCCAAGAAGCTGATCGACCGCAGCGGTATTGGCTGTGAACCGGCATCCGCCGCGACATTAGCGGGGCTGAAGAAATTAATGGCTGAAGGCACCATTGATGCAGAAGAATCGGTCCTCTGTATTCTGACAGGAAATCTGCTGAAGGATACCGATATTTTGCGGGAAATGCATACCCTTAAGGATTCTGCAGAATTGACGGTGGAACGTGTTAGTAGATGTATGGGTGTAGAGAGCGCGATTGAATAACGATTTGTTAATAAATAAAGAACATGACCTACATAGGTTATGTTCTTTTTTGCTATCTTTTTATCAAGGAGCTGTCTATAATAAAAGGAATTATTTAGGAGGTGTCGGTATGATAGAAGGCGATCAGAAACACTACAACCGGAAAGGATTGATAGAAAATATGAGCGGCAGTGTGAGTGTGAATTGTTGACGTAAGCCGAAGTTGAAGTGGAATGAGATAAGGCATTCATTTGCTTTCTGACTTTCGTGAACCATGATACGTCACCCTGCCGGGGAGGCGGAACTTCGTTTGATGAATGATCGAGCGGCAAAAGTGTTTATAGGGATGAGATTTATCATCGCCTTAGCTAGTAGTACGATGTTTACAACGTATGGTATTTACTATGTTACCATGCTAGATTTAAACCCATTCCAATTGGTTCTTGTAGGTACAGTTTTAGAACTTACGGTGCTCCTATTTGAGGGAATCACCGGTGTTGTTGCCGACACTTATGGACGACGTACATCTGTCATTATTGCTATGTTTATCCTTGGTTTAGGATTTGTTCTGGAGGGCAGCGTCATCTGGCTTGCAGATCTCAGTTCATCGGTTCCTTCATTTGCGTGGTTATTGATTTCACAGGTTATGTTCGGAATCGGCTGGACATTTGTCAGTGGCGCGGATACAGCTGGATTGTAGATGAAGTTGGGGAAGAACATGTCGGGAACTTATTTATGCGTTCCAAACGTATTTCCTTGATTGCAACGCTGCTTGGAATTGGAATCAGTGTAGGGTTATCGACCCTTGCTCCCAATCTACCTTACGTTGTCGGAGGGTTCATGTACTTGGTACTTGCCTTTCTGCTACTATTCGTAATGAAAGAGACGAATTTTGTGCCAGATAAGCGTGAAGCGGGAGCCTCTCACTTGAGGAGTATGGCTAACACATGGCTGAGCGGTGCCAAAGTCGTGCGGCGCAGTCCGCTACTTCTGTTGATTGTGGTCGTTACGATATTCAGCGGGGCAGCATCCGAAGGATATGAACGGTTGTGGCCAACACATCTGATTCATAACGTGGGCTTTCCGCAGGATGGCACTTATTCCATGGCGGTGTGGTTTGGGATTATCGCAGCGATATCCACCATTCTAGGAATGATTGCCGTTCGATATACTGAGAAAAAAGTCGATATGGGCAGCCAGCGCGGAGTCTCTACGAGTATGTTTATATTGACCGTGCTCCACATTGCGGCGATCCTGTTGCTAGCGCTAGCTCCGAGCTTTGGGTGGGCATTGGTAGGAATATTATTGATCGGAACCGTTGGTTCGGTCAGCGAACCTGTGTATTCTACATGGCTGAATATGAACTTAGAAAGTAAGACCCGCGCAACGGTATTGTCGATGATGAGCCAATCGGATGCACTTGGGCAGACTGCGGGAGGACCTGCGGTAGGCTGGATCGGGAGTCGATTCTCAATCCGTGCTTCGCTCATCGCAGCAAGCGTGTTACTATTGCCAATCCTAGCCGTATTCGGGAAGATTCTTCGTAAAAAATAGAAGAGTTAGCTATTTACGTCATATGCTATATAGTGAAGGCAAAGCGCCCAATCAAACCGGTACACAACGGTTTGATTGGGCGCTTTTTTGTTCTAAGTGCTATTAGAAATTGCTGTTAATTGTGAGGTATGAAAGATTACCGCCATAGGAGTATTTAATCTTATACGTATCTTGCGGCAATCCAATTATAGTGAAATTGAAACTAATTGTACCGGAGCCTCCGCTCGGAGGACTGAGAACATTTGAACCCATTTTAACATACTCATCTACACCGTTTACGGTACGGTAAGCCTGAGCTATTACGACTCCACCACCTCCATTAACATACACATAACCAGAAACCTTTAAAGTTCCTTGTCCGGTACGAATATCTGTTTGATTTAAATAAGTGTTAGCGCTTGCAATCGAAGTAAACATGAAGAGCATTACAGCAGAGAGCAATAATATCATTAACCTTTTCGCTTTCATTACATTCATCCTTTCTATTGAGAGACTAAAGAGAAGGAGTCTCTAAAGATGTGAATGCTGGCCAGCGTTCTATTCCATGTGCCTTAATCCTTCTATAAATTACTATACCAGATTATAGTAGCGCGAACACATTTAAATACAATATTAACATTTAAATAAATTTATGGATTTATATTACATAAAATTCTATATTGGACCAATCGCTACTAATTCAAGAGTTAGAAGACCAGAAGCTTTTCGATTATGTTTCTGGTCTTTTAATTGTGTGTTTTGGCATCATCATTGCTTTTGAAAAAAGACATGAATAATACATATGTACGTATTTGCCATTCGCCCAATCAGCCCTTATAATATGATTTATAAATCTATTAGTAAACAGGTGTTTATTTATGCAAATTCTAAAAGAGGATGTTCGTAACAGCATTTTGAAGGCAGCTTTGGCCGAATTCAAGGCGTATGATTATTCTGACGCTTCTATGCGCCGTATTTCCGCAGCAGCAGGGGTCACGACGGGTAATATTTATCGTTATTTTAGCAACAAAGAGGGACTGTTCGAAGCTCTGGTTGACCCTGTGTATGAGAAGCTGATGGCTTATATCATGGATATCAAGCAAGAGATTGAACTAGGTTATCCGCAAGAGGCAGATTCGCCTAAGTATATGCTTATGGTTGAAAATACGATCGTGATTCTGTTTGAAGAATCAAGCGCAGAATTGACCATTTTGCTAAACCGCAGCGCTGGATCTAAGTACAGCCATGTTAAATCACGGATTGTGACACTTGTGGTCTCTATTTTGGAGCGGGTATTCATATCGATGAAGAAGGAGGAGTCAGCTGAGCTAACGGTTCAAGAAAGAAATACGATTGACATGTTATCGGGTACGATAGTGGAAGGGGTTTGTCTTATTTTGAGAGAGCAAGAGGATGGGGAAACGGTGAAAACACTGGTGAATCAATTTCTCTACCTTTATCAATTGGATATGGAGCAGCGGCGTTTGAGATAGCACAATACATTTTTTTGACTTAATAATGAACGATTGTTTACTAAAAAGATAGGAAATCAGGGAGGAATCATATTTATTATGCGTAACATTATTAAATGGCGCTGGATCATCTTAGCTTTATGGATCGTAGCGACCGTGCTGCTCACCGTGTTTCAACCGAATGTAAACGCGATATTAGAGCAGCGGGGTCAAGACCCGCTTCCAGCAAGTAGTCCTTCTAAGGTAGCAGGCAAACTGCTGAATGAAATGACTGGAGTTAAGGGTACCAGTGATATTATTGTGTTTAATCGAGATACCAAACTTTCGGACACCGATATGAAGCAGATTGAAACAGGTATTAAGGGCATGAAGGATCATCAAGAAGAGCTTGGATTCAGCCAGCTACTTGATCCGTTTACGATGCCTGATGCTAAATCCTCGCTGATTTCAGAGGATGGCACGACGCTGATGGTGAATTTTAGTCTCGATAAAAAGGGACGTAATGTAGATGATATCCAGAAGCAATTTGACGATGTGTTTAAAGAGGTGAAAGTTCCTTACTATTTAAGTGGTGAGGATTTTATACAGAATGATTATATTAAAGCTTCGACATCTGGGGTGGAAAAAAGTGCAGCGCTGACGGTTATTTTTATCCTCGCGGTACTCATCATTATGTTCCGTTCCATTATCATCCCGTTTGTTTCACTAGCGGCGGTGGGGGTGTCATATCTCTGTTCCATGGGGATTGCGGCTCAGATTATTGATAAGCTGAATTTCCCTGTTACAAGCGTGACGCAGATGCTGCTGATCCTCATATTGTTCGGGATTGGTACGGATTATAATATTCTGCTATTTAATCGTTTTAAAGAAGAGCTTGGACACGGTCATTCCGTTGACGAGGCGATTGTCGCTTCCTACAAGACGGCTGGTAAAACCATCATTTACAGTATTCTGACGGTCTTTATTGCCTTTGCAGGACTCAGCTTCTCTGGCTTTGGAATTTACAAGTCAGCGAACGTGGTAGCCATTGGTACAGTTGTGCTGTTACTTGAGATTCTTACGCTAACTCCATTCCTAATGAAGGTTCTGGGACCAAAATTGTTCTGGCCTTCGAAGAAAGTAGCGGGTCATAAGGACAGCCGCTTCTGGGCAAAATTGACGCAGATATCTGTGAAGCATCCCATACTTACGACGGCTATTATTGTAATTTTGCTCATTCCGGTACTGCTGACAAGCGGACAAAAGTTATCTTTTGACCAATTAGAAGAGCTTGGTGATGGCTATCCATCGACCAAAGGTTTTAACATGGTAGCGGAGCATTTCAGCCGGGGTCAGGCGCTACCTACCATGGTCGTTATCAAAGATAATAAAGCGATGGATAATAACGACTCCTTGGGAATTGTGGATAAATTAACAGATAAATTGAAGGCATTAGATGGCGTGAAATCGGTGGCGAGTATAACTCAGCCGCAATCGAAGCCCATTGATGAGTTTTACATTAGCAATCAAACCGAAGATGTGACAAGCGGGATTAACGCATCTAAGGATGGTGTAGATCAGATCAAGAATGGTCTTGATCAAATCGGAGATAAACTGAGCACACCCGATTTTTCGAGTGCAGATCAACTTGTTTCGGGTACCGGACAGGTGAAGCAAGGGTATGATCAGATTACAGCTGCACTTGGGCAAGTATCCGATGGTATTGGTCAAGGAGCTGATGGCGCAGGTAAACTGAGTCAGGGTATTGCTAAATTGAAGAACGGATTGAATACCGTCAGTACGAATACAACGAAGATAAATCAAGGGTTATCTTCATTGTCTAAAGGCTACATGTCTCTTGCAGGCGGATATAAGCAAGTGAGCGGCCAAATTCCGCAAATTCAGCAAGGACTTACAGGCATGAATGCGTTGATTGGTGGACTTGGTGCCAGCCATAGTGAACTTGCAGATGATCCGAATTATGTGAAATTGAAGCAAACAGGCGAGGGTCTGGTATCAGGCCTTACTCAGCTTAATGGGGGCCTTGCCGAACTGAATGCTAACTATGCTAAGCTAAATACTTCGTTCGCTCAGGCAACTGGAGGCCTCAGCCAAATCCAATCCGCTCAGGCACAGATGGTAACCGGTCTTGCCGCTTTGCAAAGCGGTGCCGATGAGTTAGCCACAGGACTGAAAAAAGGTGATAGTGGAAGTCGTGAAATCACGGCAAACATGAAGAAGCTGAACACAGCTCTTGGCAGTGTCAAAGACGGACAGCAGAAGCTAATTTCGGGTCTATCCGAATTATCTGGCGGAATGTCACAGCTTAAAGATGGAATTGATAAGAGCGGTAACGGCCTTGGAGATATTTCTGATGGATTGGGTAAGACAGGCGACTTCTTAACGCAGCTAAGCAGCTCGAAGACATTCTTCTTGCCACGAGAAGCTTTGGAGAGCAGTGACTTCAAGATTGCCGAAGATAACTTTATGTCCAAAGATCGTAAAATTACGAAACTCATTGTGATTTTGAAAGATGATCCATACTCACCGGCGGCGATGAAAACAATCGAGAAGATTAACGATACGTTATCGAGCAGCTTGAAGGGAACGGTCCTTGGAAAAGCAGAGTACGGCGCAGCAGGTCCAAGTTCGACGACCTACGATACAAATAAAGCGCAGCTTAAGGCTTTTAACAGTACAGCTGTGATCGTCATCATCGGCGTGTTTATCGTATTGTTATTCGTTATTCGTTCATTCTGGCCAGCCGTCTATATCGTGTTGTCCTTGGTAGCTTCCTATTATGTTGCGATGAGCGCGTCGAAGCTGGTGACCACCTATATCATAGGTGCAGATGGGGTATCCTCATTCGTTCCATTCTTCTCGTTCATTGTCATCGTGGCGGTAGGCGTAGACTACAGTATCTTCCTCATGGAACGCTTCAAAGAATACGGACATATGGATCCGGGTGAAGCGATTGTCCGGGCTGCGAAAAGTGTTGGCGGGGTCATCATCTCGGCTATGGTGATTTTGGGCGGAACATTTGCTACGCTGATTCCTTCGGGACTTGTGTTGTTGATTGAACTAGCAGCAGCAGTTATTGTCGGTCTATTGGTACTATGCTTCATTCTATTGCCAATGCTTGTACCAGCGCTGATGGTGCTTCCAGGAGCTTTCCAGCGTAAGGCGACTCGTAAACACACAGAAGAGCTTTAATGTTGAAGTTTTCTCCGTTAAATTTTAATTAATCATTAAAAAACCTCTTAAAAGAACAGTGAAGCCTGCTGTCTTCTAAGAGGTTTTTTTGGACTCGGTTGTCCCTATCACCATATATATGAAATATTTACACATATTTGAATCTTTGTTTAGGACGTCGCAGCGTTTGAATCCCCATTCTATAGGTTAAATATCGAGTAGGTAATTAACGGATAACAGAAATGGGAGGAATGAATTTCATGAGTAAGGATCAGGAGCCTAAACACATCAATCCATCAACGAAGGACGAGCAGCTAGAGCAGTATCGCGTGGACAATAATGGTGAAAAAATGACCACCAACCAAGGCTTGCGAGTGTCAGATGACGAACATTCGCTGAAAGCGGGAGACCGTGGACCTACACTACTTGAGGATTTTCACTTCAGAGAAAAAATGACCCATTTTGACCATGAGCGTATTCCAGAGCGCATTGTGCATGCAAGAGGCTATGGAGCACATGGTACATTTAAATTGTACGAGTCTATGTCGGAGTTCACGAGCGCAAATTTCTTGCAAGATCCAGCTAAAGAAACGCCAGTATTTGTTCGTTTCTCAACCGTTGCCGGATCACGTGGATCAGCAGATACCGTTCGTGATGCACGAGGATTTGCTACTAAATTTTATACAGAAGAAGGGAATTTTGACCTCGTAGGTAACAATATCCCTGTCTTTTTCATACAAGATGCGATTAAGTTCCCGGATTTAGTTCATTCCTTTAAGCCGGAGCCTCATAATGAAATGCCGCAGGCTTCAACGGCGCATGATACAAACTGGGATTTCATGGCAAACAATACAGAGTCAGCACATATGGTGATGTGGACGATGTCCGATCGGGCAATTCCACGTAGCTACCGGATGATGGAGGGTTTTGGTGTTCATACCTTCCGTTTCGTGAATGCTCAAGGTGTCGCTCATTTCGTGAAATTCCACTGGAAACCCGTACTCGGTGTACATTCCTTAGTCTGGGATGAAGCACAGAAGATTGCAGGTAAAGATCCAGATTTCCATCGCCGTGATTTGTATGATGCGATTGAAGCTGGGAATTATCCAGAATATGAATTTGGCGTTCAAATGATTAAAGAGGATGAGGAATTCAATTTCGACTTTGATATTTTGGATCCAACGAAGTTGTGGCCAGAAGAGCTAGTTCCAGTCAAACGTATTGGTAAAATGACACTGAATCGCAACGTAGATAATGTGTTCGCTGAGACAGAACAGGTCGCATTCCATGTTGGACATGTTGTGCCAGGTATTGATTTCTCGAATGATCCACTACTGCAAGGTCGTCTCTTCTCCTATACGGATACACAATTGTCTCGTCTAGGTGGACCTAACTTCCATCAGATTCCAATTAATAAATCGGTTGCTCCTGTTCACAACAATCAACGCGACGGAATGCATCAGATGTCGATTGATCGTGGTCAAGTGAGCTATCATAAGAACTCGCTAGCAAACAATGATCCGCAAACATCGACGGCTGAAGAAGGCGGTTATGTTCACTATGAAGAGAAGGTGGAAGGACGTAAAGTCCGTGCGCGTAGTGATAGCTTCAAGGATCACTACAGTCAAGCTGTGATGTTCTGGAACAGCATGTCTCCTGTAGAGAAGGAGCACATTACGAAAGCTTTCCAATTCGAAGTTGGTAAAGTGAAAGATAAGAGCGTCCAGCAGCAGGTTGTTGATATGTTCAGCAACGTTGATCAGCATCTAGCTGAACAGATTGCGCTTGCTGTCGGTGCGAAGGCTCCGGCTGGACCAGGTCCAGAGAGACCTACAGGTGTAACCATTCTTTCACCTGCACTGAGCATGGAGAATACAGTGAAATCACCTGCGACTCTGAAACTGGCTGTTCTAGCGGGTAATGGGTTTAATGCAGTGGAATTGAATGAAGTTCTTCAAGCAGCTAAAGAAGCAGGAGTAACACCTGAAATCATCAGCGAACATTTAGGTATGATTAAAGGTAGCGACGGCTCAGAGCTGGAGGTAGGACAAACCCTTCTTACCAGTGATTCTGTATTATATGACGCAATCTATGTTGCTGGTGGACAGGCAAGCGTGGATCAACTGGCTAAAATGAAAGAATCCGCTAACTTTGTACGTGATGCTTATAATCACTATAAAACGGTAGCGGTAGGTAAAGAAGCGTTGAATCTATTAGCTGGTGCGGGCATTCAGCCTATGAAGCCTGTTGCCAATCCAGGTAACCTAGTTGAACCTGCTGTAGATACGGGTCTGGTTATCAATGATGAGAATAAACAGGACAGCAACTTCAGTCAGCAAGTGATTGCTGCTGTGGGCATGCAGCGTCACTGGGGTAGACAGGTATAATAGGTAGGTATAATTGTTGTAAGGAACCATAAGAGAAAAGGTTAATCATACTCCAGCTCGGGACTGTCCGGGCTGGAGTTTTTTCTGAAGTGGATTTATTATTCGTATGGATACAATGAAACCAAGCAATACGGGTAACAACAACTATAGTTCAGTCCATTTTGATGGTTGTGTCTTTGTATCAGACCTGCTTTGTGTTAGGATAAAAAGGAAATCATACCAATTTACTTACGGCAGGTGATAGGATGCAATCCATGAAAGAAAGACTGGAGAGATACAAGATCTTTCGAGTTCTCGCTTCTATATATAGAATAAAGGCAATACGCTTAATCATCCCTATCGCAGTCATCGCTCTTGTTTACTGGGAAGGTCAGCGTGAATTAAAACAAATTAATTTAAACCGCACTTTTCATGAGCTTCGCAAACTACCGATTAGTGCAGTTGTGGATATCTTTCTATTCTCACTGTTCTCCATTGCTGTCATGAGCTTATACGACTATATGATTGGGCGACATTTCCGGCTCAAGGTTAAGTTTTGGAGCACATTTAGGTATGCATGGATTGCCAATACATTTAATAATATTATTGGATTTGCTGGACTTACGGGAGCAGGACTTCGAACGCTTCTATATAAAAAAAGCGGTGTATCACCTATCCTTATGGCCTCAGCCGTAGTGTTTCTTTCACCTATAATCATTACAGGATTATCTATATTGTCATGGGGTATTCTTGTTGGTCTTTTCCCTACGGGGGGGTTATTACAGGAACATCGCTGGCTTATCATTGCCGTGTGGGGAATGGCTCTATACTTACCACTGTTTATATTAATGCAGCGGTCCAGACTCTTTGCGAAATGGTTCAATAAAGGTGAAGGCCGGACACCATGGACAACCGTGGGCATATCCCTTACTGCATCATTTTTAGAGTGGGCTTGTGCAGGGGTAACATTCTGGCTAATCGCCAATAGCGTGCTGCATGATATTTCTTTCCGTGAAATTATTGGCATGTATGCCGTGTCAGCCATTGCGGGAATTCTTAGCATGGCGCCAGGTGGAATTGGTGCTTTTGATTTGACCGTCCTACTTGGACTTGAACAGTTAGGGGTGCCTGCTGAGCGAGCGATGGCTGTGCTAGTGTTGTTCCGAGTTTTCTACTATATTATACCTTGGCTTATCGGGCTGATTCTGTCGGCAATCGAAATTGGAACACCACAATCTAAGCCCCCATCAGATAAAGATGGTGTACTGATGGACTTGCCCCTAACTTGGTGGCAAAAGATATGGCGTTGGCCCGACCAATTTCGTTTCCTTAGCGATCTAGGTGTTTGGGCACTTGGCAAACTCGTTTTGATCAGTGGCGTCATATTGCTATTATCCGCGGCAACGCCTGGGCTGCTATATCGCCTGCGTTTGACTGAAGAATTACTGAGTATGCCAATCATGCGAATATCGCATTTACTCTCGGTGATGATTGGGTTTATGTTGATTATTTTGTCCCGAGGTATTTCACTACGAATCCGTAGGGCACAGATATGGACGATGGTATTGCTACTGGCGGGAGCCATTTTTACTTTCACTAAAGCCTTCGATTTTGAAGAGGCTATCTTTCTACTTATCGTTGCCATTATGTTATGGATTTCACGCGCACGGTTCTATCGTGTCGCTGCACCGATTGAGATTCGTAATATGCTAATTTGGTATGGTGTATCGGCTGTTATTGCATTTGCGTATTACTGGATAGGAAGTCATGTCCATTACGGCTGGTTCCGGCATCTGCCAACAGCTGAACGGATGCAGTGGATGCTTGGGCCGAAACCTTACGCAATTACGGCTCTTATTGGACTCGCCGGAGCTTGGGTGCTACTGACTATGCTGCTTGTACTACGGCCAAATCGTAAAGTTGCCGTATCTGCGACACCTGAGGAACTCAATAAGCTTCGCTCCTTTCTTGAGCAGCATGAAGGGAACCTTCTGACGCATTTGCTCTTTACAGGTGATAAAAGCCTATATTGGGCGCAAGAGAATCAAGTGGTGATTCCTTATGCTAGGGCTCGGGACAAGCTGGTTGTACTGGGCGATCCGATTGGCCCAATTCAATTTGTGCCAGAGGCTATAGCCGAATTTATAAAAATGGCGGATGAATACGCCATGTCGGCTGTATTTTATCAAGCAACACCTGCCTACTTACCGCTCTATCATGAGCAGGGTTACCGTTTCTTCAAGCTGGGTGAAGAGGCACTGGTGCATTTAGATGAATTTACGACCAGTGGGAAAAAGAATACGGATTTACGGACGGTGAGGAACCGCTTCGAGCGGGAAGGCTATACGTTTGAAATGGTTGATGCGCCTTTCTCTTCGGAGTTGATGGAGGAACTTCACTCGATTTCCGAAGGATGGCTGAATGGAAGACGTGAGAAGGGCTTCTCACTCGGATGGTTTGATCCCACGTATATTCAGCAAGCGCCAGTCGCTATTCTGAGGAATGCTGCGAGCCAAGTCATGGCTTTTGCTACCATGGCGCCAGGTTACGACGGTGGGAGAACGATGTCCATAGATCTGATGCGTTATCAAACGGATTCGCCAAACGGTCTGATGGATTATCTCTTTGTACAATTAATAGAGTGGTCGAAGGCGAATGGGTATACGATTTTCAACATTGGAAATGCACCTCTTTCGAGTGTGGGAGATAACTCCAATGCACTTCGGGAGGAGAAACTAGCCAACCTTGTGTTCCAATATGGAGGGCACTGGTACGGATTTAAAGGGTTACGTCGATATAAGGAAAAATTCCATCCCGAATGGGAACCTCGTTTTCTAGCGTATCCCGTATGGGTATCGCTCCCGGTACTGACCGTAGATTTAGTTAGATTGGTATCGAGACGAGTATCGAAATAAATGGAATGGAGGTATGAGAAAGAGGCAGGAACCTGTATCAGGCTCCGGCCTCTTTTTCGATCTCTAATAGATCAATAAGCTTCGTGAATCTTTTATTTGGGCAATTTTATTCGGAAAATCATCCCTTTTGGCTCGTTATGAATAGCCTGAATCGTTCCGTTATGGGACTGGACAATCCACTGTGCAATGGACAATCCAAGTCCTGAACCGCCGCTGCCGCGAGTTCTGGCACGATCTTCACGGTAGAAACGATCGAAGACGCGTCCGATACCAGCTTCACTGATCCCAATCCCCGTATCACTGACCTCAATCACAATTTTGTTCTCTTGTAATGAAGTACTGATGGTAATACGATCATGTTCCCCAGTATACTTTAGGGCATTATCTAGCAGAATCACCATTAGCTGATGCATTCTACCGGAATCGGCCATGACTTTGGTTTGGCTGTTGAGCTGAAGGTATACTTTCTTATCTTGCATCTCAGCGATCTCCATATATGGGCTACAAACGTTATCGATAAACGTATCAAGATCGATAGACTGTTTCTCGAGTTGTGTTTCCGTCGAATCGGCACGAGCCAATGTCATGAGGTCCGTCGTTAGCCTTGATAGTCGGCGAGTCTCTGAAAGGGAGAGCGCAATATTTTCAAATCGATCCATAATTTTTTTATCGGGTGTCGTTTGTAGTAGTTCAAGCTTATTCTGAATAATGGTGAGTGGTGTCCGCAGTTCATGCGAGGCATTCTCCACAAATTCCACCTGCCGGTTCCACGAGTTAATAATGGGCTTCATGGTTTTCTTGGACAAGAAGAAGCTGACAGTAATGGATAATAGGATGAAGATAGCGGAGCATAGAATAATAATTTGTTTGAAATGATCAACGAGATTTTGCTCTGCATCCACATTGATCACAAGCTGAATAATGTCTCCGTTCACAAGAGGGTTTTTAACCGAAATGGTGCGAAAGTGATATGTACTATCAATGGTAATTTCAGAAATGGAATTAAGCGTCTGTTTGTCTAGCTTTAAATTTTGAAATATCTCGTAATATCGCATTCCCATTTGCTGTGCGTTCATAATTTTACCACTTGCATCCCACTCAATGAGAATAATCCGTGGACTAAACCCCTGCCGCGGTTCTAAAGGTGAAGGAACCCCTTTATTCCGTGTTGAATTACGCTCAGGTTGCTCACTACTCTCTGACGTATTTTTGAATCCGGATTGTATCATGTCTCGGGAATTCATCAATTCTGAATCGGTTTTAGCGAACAGAGTTGTCTTCATTTGGGCGAAAATAATGGTGCCAAACACCGCGAAGAACAGCGTGAATGCAATGAGATTATACAGCATGAACTTCCATTGCTGGCGTGCAATGACCTTGTTCTTATTCATGCTCTTCACCGCAATTGGAGCTCGATAACATATAACCAGTGCCACGAATAGTCTTGATGTATTTATCGTAGCCAGACTGCTTAAACTTCTTGCGTAAATTGCTTATATACACTTCAATGACGGTATTAGTTGTACTGGAATCCATACCCCATACCCGGTCAAAAATTTGCTCTTTGGTTAGAATAATATCCCGATTGTGAATCAAATACTCTAGCAGATCAATCTGTTTGCCGTTAAGCAGGATAGGCTCATCGCCAATAGTTACGGTGAGGTTCTGTAGATTGAGCTTTAAATCCTTAAACTGGAGAGAATGTTCCTTGTAATCACCAACAGAAGATCTGCGCAATATGGCCTCGAGACGAAGCAGCAATTCCTCCCGGTGGAAAGGTTTAACAAGATAATCATCGGCGCCTTTTTTGAAGCCCTGAATTTTGTCATCAATACTATCTTTGGCTGTCAGCATCAGTACAGGAGTCGTAATTCCTTTGGAGCGTAGTCTGTCTAGCACCTCATAACCGTTCAACTGAGGAAGCATTATGTCCAATATAATGACGTCGTAAATATTTTGTTCAGCAAGGAACAGACCTTCTTCGCCATCGAAAGCTTGTTCGGTTTGAAACAAACTGCCAGTTGTTTCACAAATCGTATCGGATAAATGCTGATCATCCTCTATTATTAACAATCTCATAAGCTCACCTCGGGTACAATCGTTTGATGTAATGGAATAACATTTCGCAGGGAATGTCAAATCTACACAAAAAAACTACACCCTCCAAATGCTAGTTCTGTCTAACAATTGGGGTGCAGTTCACGTATACGTTGCTTTTTTTGCGGGACGTTATTATTTACGGTAGATTATGTTTCCTAGGTCGTTCACGGCTACACCATAGTACCCACCAGATCAATAGTGGCTGAAAAATAAGTCGAATCCATAAGGCTGCAGGGGCTGTACTTTCGGCACCCGGCGCAGGAATATGCTTTACAGCGGCATAAATGTTAGCTGGAAAAATAAGTACCAAATAAATTGCAATCACAATACCAGTAAGCCGTCGTGTTCTTGGAATGAGTAGCATAATACCTAAGACGAGTTCTAAGATGCCCGTAGCATAAATAATAGGTAAGCGGAGTGGAACCCAATCCGGTAGCATCTTGGCAAAACCTTCAGCCTGCATAAAGTGAAAAACGCAGGCCCCAGCAAAGAATATAGCAAATATAATTCGTCCGATGCTCTTCGCTTTGCTACCTCTTGTTGATGTGGATCGATTCATTGGATTCAAGTTCATTCACGTCCCTTTATATTGGATTGGCTCAGATCAGATCAGAATTCCATTGATGAAGCAATGGCCCATTTGCACCAAACACAGGGTCTGTTGTAGGAAGCGGTACACGGGTGATTTCTTCAAGTACTTGTGGACGCTCACCCTGTTCACCCGTACGTACATTATAATCCATGCCATCTGGGTAAGCTCCAACAACTTTGAAATCCGCACTGGCAGAGCATTTCTTATGTCCTGTGCCTGCAGGTAACACAATGACATCCCCTGCCTGTACCTTTAGCTGATCACCTTTAGATCCACCGAGCTGTAGAATTGCGTTTCCGCGAATAATACCAAGTACTTCATGCGTATTGCTGTGGTAGTGATGATAACTGAATACACCGTTTGTCCAACTGTTCAACCAACCATTTTTGTTAAAACAGGCTTCTGTTTCCGCAGGCCTCTGCATTACGCCGCGATAGTGAAGGACAGGTAGAGTAGGATGATTCGGGATTAGTCCGTCATCTGCGTAAAGGTATGTTTGTAGATCAGATGAATTCATGGCGTAGCCTCCGATGTTTACCTTATTGAATGTAAATAAACCATGCTAATCATTGTTAAACGGAAGAGCTTACAAGGAGTGCTTTTTTTAAGATAATACATGTGGTATAATCTTTGTAAACGTCAACATCATATTGCCCGGGTAAATGAATGAATATATCCCTCGGATAAAAGTCACTTTCATGGCCTAACTTCTCTCTTTATATAAGGGAAAGTTAGGTCATTTTTGCGTGCAATGACTCTTTGTTCATTTCCGGCTATTAACAGCGTAAGGACAGCCCTGTTATTTTGTAATCAGAAGGGAGATCAGGACTCGCTTTAATCGGAAAAGGGTGCAGAAAGCTCATTCAGTGAGAACAGCAAGCCATTTGATCGAGTCGAAATATTAATGAATCAATTACATAACCAATCCTATCAACAGCTTATTGCCAGCTATACAGGCAAGCTTTTACGTGACCACTTCGGTAAAGGACCTGAATCCGTAGTCGTGTCCGTTCTTCAACCTTATATTACGATTGTATTGAGAAATTTTCTAACGCCTTCCGAACGCATTCTGTTGCAACAGCATCATGAAGGAATTGTACTTCAAATGAGGGATAAACTCATGCAGGTCGTTATTCCAGAGATGATAAATGAGCTAGAGAAGATCACGGGTATTCGGAATGATCAATATTATTATGACTGGAATCTATTTCGTAATACAGGGATGATTGTTCTTGTATGCTCTGAGATGGAGAGGGGCATAGAACACCACTGCCCGAAATCAGATTTTCCTCATTCTCGTGAACTTACAACAGAGCTACTGCGTATGAACGAGTTAACTTTAAAGATACCGGATCATATCCATTCGTATGAATTAAATGCCAAGTCTCTGTTAATTGTTCGTACGGGTGTTATGGTGCAGTTGGAGAAGGATCTAGTTCGGCTGGGTCAGGGAGATTTGCTTAAGAGTGTAAAGCGAAACATGGAGAAAGAGTATATACTGCGCAGTAAGGAGCTTGAATTGCTCCTCGGGCACGCTATTCAGGAATGCTTCGTAGATTGGAATTATGAGAGAGATCAAAGTGTATTGCTACTACTGTTAAATCCGCCTAGCTGATAAGCTTGGCGGATTTTTTATCGTGAAGATGTACTTAGATAGCCGTAGCCCGCATTCGTGAAGTTAGTTTGGACTCACGGCTGGATTATATCGCTGCTGAAGTACACTCGCCATATGCTGCACCTCTGCAACCGTTGGAAGAACAAGCCGGCTGGCGGCATCGGCAAGGCCCTGCTCTGACTGACCGCGGCGCACAACTTCCTTCACGCCTTCCGCAAATAGGGAAGCCGCATGGGGAGCCATGCCAGTCAGCTCTTGCAGGCTGGCTGTGCTGCTGCTTTGCACTTGCGGGTAATCCTCAGTCCTCGCGCCTAGCGCGGCGCGTGCGTAGAACTCGCGTACGAGCTCGGCACGCGAGGCTCCTGAGCCCTCGGTAATGACAAAAGCTTGCACGACGAAGGCATGCGACTGCCGCCGCTGCGCGATACCGCAAAATTTGCGCCCGTCGATGCTCAGATCATAATCGCCAGGGCAGAATGCCCCAGCGATTTCACCTTTATCGATCTGTACACCGCTATGCCGGAGCGCTTGGCGAATTAGATCATACATCCGCTCGAAGTCACGGTGAAAATGCAAGTCGCCTTGGCCGG
>NZ_BAVZ01000005.1 GCF_000576305.1 Paenibacillus pini JCM 16418
TTATCTTATTGATTCATTTCTGTGATGGAATTGATTATCAGTAGAGCCTTTATAAGGCTCGGTAGCTCAGTCGGTAGAGCAGAGGACTGAAAATCCTCGTGTCGGCGGTTCGATTCCGTCCCGAGCCACCATTGTACTTTATAAATGCATATTTAATGATTGGCCGGTGTAGCTCAACTGGTAGAGCAACTGACTTGTAATCAGTAGGTTGGGGGTTCAAGTCCTCTCGCCGGCACCATATCATGGAGGATTAGTGAAGTGGCTAAACACGGCAGACTGTAAATCTGCTCTCATCGAGTTCGGTGGTTCGAATCCATCATCCTCCACCATTTTATTTTAGGGGCATAGTTTAAAGGTAGAACAACGGTCTCCAAAACCGTTGGTGTGGGTTCAATTCCTGCTGCCCCTGCCATTGAAATTTTATAGTTAATACGGCGATCGTGGCGAAGGGGTTAACGCACCGGATTGTGGTTCCGGCATTCGTGGGTTCGAGACCCATCGGTCGCCCCATTTTCATTCTTTGTTGGGGATTAGCCAAGCGGTAAGGCAACGGACTTTGACTCCGTCACGCATAGGTTCAAATCCTATATCCCCAGCCATTTTATGCGGACGTGGCTCAGCGGTAGAGCATCGCCTTGCCAAGGCGAGGGTCGCGGGTTCGATTCCCGTCGTCCGCTCCAATTTCAATATGGCGCCATAGCCAAGTGGTAAGGCACAGCTCTGCAAAAGCTTTATCCCCAGTTCAAATCTGGGTGGCGCCTCCATTATTATAATTTGCGCCCTTAGCTCAGCTGGATAGAGCGTTTGACTACGAATCAAAAGGCCAGGAGTTCGAATCTCTTAGGGCGCGCCATTTTTAAAAATTGAATAAGCCGGTGTGGCGGAATTGGCAGACGCGCGCGACTCAAAATCGTGAGGGAAACCGTGGGGGTTCAAGTCCCTCCATCGGCATCATTAAGGAAGAAGCTTTGGATTATATCCAGAGCTTCTTCCTTTTTTGCGTATATTTAGATGCATCATAATGGAGGGTAGGGGTCAAAGGTCTAAGATCAGCCCCGCCTAAGGTCTAGGTAGAAAAACCGTCTGTAGTCTGTTTTGGAAAAGTACATTTACACCTAGAATAAAGACATAAGGTTGATGCAATGAAAGGCGGTGAGAATGTATGAAAGCAAATCGTGCTAGCGGAACGGCTATTGTGCTAATCGTGATTGGAGCTTTGATGCTGACAGGAATGTTCGCACCATTGTTAGGAAGATTGTTAGGGCTACTGTTTCCCATCATAATGATCGCATTAGGTTACTATGGTATTAAAAGAGGAAGAGTGGTGATTGGTACCATAATTCTTGCGATTGGTATCTTGTCTCTTTTGGCGAAATTGTCATGGATTATCGGACCGATCCTCGGGATCGCATTGGTAATCTTCGGTATATCGCTTTTGAAGGGTAAGAGAGGGAGCTACAGATCTTAAACCTCATAAACTAAGGCATAAATAAAAAGTAATGAATAACAAATGGAGTGAGGAGGGAGCAAATATAATGAGCGTTTTTCGCAGAGTACGCGATATAACAGTAGCTACACTAAATGAGAAATTAGAACAAAGTCAGGACCCAGTTCGATTAATTGATCAGTTCCTAGCATCAACACGTGATGATATCATGGATGCCGAAAAACTGGTGCAACAGTATGCTTCGCATACGAGACAGCTGAAGCAGCAAGTAGATCAGGCTACTTCCATGAAGAATAAACGTGAAGAGCAGGCTCTTTTAGCCCTAAAGGCTGGGGAAGATCATCTAGCGAAGCTTGCACTGCAAGAAAAGATTATATATGAAGAAAAGTTGGAGCAATATGGAGGTCTTTTGGAAACAACAAGAGATTCTTTACAGCAGCTTGAAGAACAATTAAATGAACTCAAAATGGAATATCAGACGGTATATAGTAAACGTCAGTATTATACCGCCCGTATGGAGACATTACGACTCCAGCAACGCATGAATCAGCGCATGGAAGGTATGGGTGGGCAGGACGTTCCGAAGATGTTCGGACGACTTGAGGATCGAATTTCAGATTGGGAATTTGAGGCCAAGAGTTTACGTGATTTACGCAAAATGGGTCAGGAATACGTTGATCAGGCTAGTGAAACGGTCTCCAGCGTACTTGAAAGAGAGCTTGCCCGTCTGAAGCAGAAGCTGAACAACAGCGGAAAGGAGTAACCGTATGAGTAAATTATACCGTTCGACCCGTAATAAGATGGTCACAGGGCTCTGCGGTGGTCTATCGGAAAACATAGGTATAAACACCACATTGCTACGAGTTCTTCTACTGGGTAGTGTTCCTTTTACTGGTGGAACAACAGTATTCATTTATTTCATAGCAGCACTAGTCATTCCAAAGGAGCCTGTGATTCCGTATAATCCTTTCGGACCGGGTCCACAAGGACCTGGTGGTTATTATGGTAACGGCTATGGGCATAGTACAGGAGGAGATTTCGGTCGCTACCAATCCGAGCCTCAGGCTGCAAATGGACCGTTTGGTTCGCAGTCACAGTCATATGATCTAAGAGGTCAATTTAATGGTTCCTCTTTTAGCAGTACCCCTAACGGTTATAAGTCACAAGCATCTGATCTAGATTCCATGATGGAAGATATCGAGAAAAAGGCAATGAAGAAAGAGCTTGAAGATCTAAAAAGAAAACTATCTAAGTACGAGAAGGGAGAAGTGTAAGATATGGGAGTATTTAAACGAATTAAAGATATGACTAAGGCGTCGGTGAATGAAGTATTGGATAAGGTGGAAGACCCAATTGTAATGTTAAATCAGTATCTGCGTGATATGGAGGCAGAAATTCATGAGGCAGAGGTTACGGTTGCGAAACAAATGGCAAACGAACGCCGGATGAAACAGCGTGTAGAGGAAGCTGTAAAAATGGCTGGTCAGCGTGAAGCTCAGGCTGAATTGGCATTGAAGAATGGTCAAGAAGAAGTAGCACGTAAGCTTCTGGAAGAGAAGATTTATTTTGATCAAAAACTATCTGAATACCAAGGTCTACATCATCAAGCAGACGCTCAAGCGAAGGAACTTGTACAACAGCTTCATGATATGAAAGATGAGTTCTACAAAATGCGTAACAAACGCAATGAGCTTGTAGCTCGTGCACAAATGGCTAAAGCGAAGAAACAAATGTCGCAAATCAGCAGCTTGCATACGATTGAAAGTGGAAGTGCGTCGCTTGGATTCCACCGTATGGAAGAGAAGATCATGCAGCTTGAAGCTGAGGCAGATGTAATGCATGCACCATACCGTCCAGCAGGTTCTAGCTTTACAAGTCCAGTTGATGCAGAGAAACAACTTAAAGTGGAAGAACAGCTCAATGCATTAAAGAGTAAGCTGAACCCTTCCAATAATACGCAGTCACCTGCGGCTTCTGCAAAATTGAACAAGGAATAAGTGTTGCTTCCCGTAAACAATATGATATGCTAGGAAAGGAAAAGCCATACTGGTGTGTTTTCACACTACTATGGCTTTTCCCAACTTATAACGAATCAGTTAATTTGGGCAAGGTATCTATATAACGATCTAAAGGAGGTGCGACATGGAAAGGAGAAACCAAGTTATTGCGTTGATTCTCGTCGGAGTGGGATTATTAATGCTGGTTGGGAGATGGATTAGCTTCTTTACTATCGTCGCACTTCTGTTTTTGCTATTGGGTATTTATACCATACGCGGTGGTAAAATTAAACGAGGATATAGATTACTCGCGGTAGGAGCGATTCTGCTTCTAGTTGACCATTTGATTCTAGTGCTTGGCATTATATTTATTTCATTAGGCTTATTCTTTAGAAAAGCCAAAAAGATTCAACCCAAAGCAGACTTTATTCAAAAGCAGAGCTTCATGTCTAGTTTCGATTGGGATATGTCCCCATGGGTAATGCGAAGTCAAAGTGTCTGGCATGTGCTAGGTGAAGCGGATATAGATTTATCATTGGCTCTACCAGAGGATCGCTACACTGTGATGATGTTTCAGGGAATTATGGGTGATGTTGATATTGACATTCCTGATTATTACGGTGTAGAGATTGAAGCTTCAATTCTGTTCGGTTCGATTGAGTTCAAGGGTCAGCGAGAGAATGGAATGATGAATCGTCTGAGTTGGAAATCGGGCAATTATGACACGAGTGAGTATAAAGTTAAATTCGTTATTTCTTATTTAATTGGTGATGTTGATATTTCGATTTCATAAAAGTAAGAAAGGAGAGGGGTTCCCTCATGGAAAAGAAAAAGTCGGTTAATATGGTTTCTAGAAGTATGGGCGAGGGAGCCCTTCTTTCTTTTGTCTTGCTAGTCATTATATTCTATGTATTGTATACATACGGTTACTTAGCGCCTTTTGATTCTTGGAAAAGATATTTACAAGCTGGAACCACACTGATACTGGTGCCTATAGGTTTAGGTGCTACATATGGCTTCTACCAAAGCTATCGATTAAAACGTAAGCTGGAGCTACTGCGTGAAACTCTTCTATCTTGGGAGAAGGGCAACGTAGCCCGTTCTGTACCTGAGCTGGGTTGGGACGAAATAGGCCGATTAGGTGAACAGCTAGGGCGAATCAGTAAAAAGTGGGAGGAGCAGGTGACGTCACTTCAGCGATTGTCCACTAATAATGCTCAACTCGCAGAGCAAGCACGTGTCACTGCGATTATCGAAGAGAGACAGAGACTTGCACGCGAGCTCCATGATGCTGTATCGCAGCAGCTATTCGCAATTTCAATGACAGCTACGGCTGTGGGAAGAACATTACTGAAGGATTTTGATAAGGCACAGAGACAAATCGCATTAATAGAAGAAATGGCGGCGGTAGCGCAATCTGAGATGAGAGCCTTACTTCTGCATTTACGTCCTGTTTATCTGGAGGGTAAGCCGTTAGAGCAGGGGTTAAGGGAGCTAGTTAAAGAGCTTCAAGTGAAGGTGCCGATGGAAATTGCATTCGAGATGGATGAGGGAATACAATTGGTGAAAGGGATCGAGAACCATTTGTTCCGGATTATTCAAGAGGCTATGTCTAATGCGCTGCGGCATTCCAAGGCAAACAAAATGGACATTCGAATTCATTTACGGCAAGATGCGGTAAAGGTGCTGCTACGAGACGATGGAATTGGATTTGAAATGAATGATAAGAAACAGACCTCATATGGTCTATCCAATATGCAGGAACGGGTAAATGAGATCGGTGGATCCATTCAATTTATTACTGCACCGGGTAAAGGAACTCGAATTGAGATCACCGTTCCTATAGTCAATGAAGATAAAGAAGGAGATGAAGATCATGGAAATGGAAAATCAAATTAAGGTTCTATTGGTTGATGACCATGAAATGGTCAGAATCGGCCTTGCAGCCGTCCTGGGTACAGAAGAGGGAATTGAGGTTGTAGGAGAAGCTGGGAGCGGTGAAGAAGGCATAAGGCTCGCACGTGAGTATAAGCCTGATGTCGTGCTAATGGATCTAGTCATGGATGGGATGGACGGAATCGAAGCTACAAGACAGTTGTTGAAGCTTTATCCCGAATGCAAAGTTATTGTACTAACCAGCTATTTGGACGATGAGAAGATGTATCCGGTCATTGAAGCAGGCGCATTCAGTTATCTACTCAAGACTTCGAGAGCGAGCGAAATTGCTGAGGCTATACGAGCGGCAGCTCGTGGTCAGTCTGTACTTGAATCACAAGTGGCTTCGAAGATGATGAACCGCTTTCGCCATCCTCAAACGGAGGTTCCTGCCTATAAAGAACTGACAGAACGAGAGATGGATGTACTGAAGCTGCTGGCCAAAGGTAAATCCAATCAAGAAATTGCGGATGATTTAATTATAGGAATTAAGACGGTCAAGTTTCATGTAACAAATATTTTGGCAAAACTGGATGTAGATGATCGGACTCAGGCGGCTATTTATGCTATAAGAATGGACTAGCAGAATAAAACACGTATGGACAGTATAAAACCCGAAAGCCCTGATGAAATATCAGAGGTTTTCGGGTTTTTGTGTTAGAAGGTCTTGTGATATTAGATGAGAAATAGAAGGGCAACCGAAGTTAAGCCGAGTGCAAGTCCGCTTGCATACCCACCACCAAATCCACTTAATGCAGGTGTCGTAGATGTGGATTGGGTTTTTGTAGAGGAAGAACGGCGTTTTTTGCCGGCTTTGGTTTGCTTTTTCGTAATCTGAGCATGGCCTTTTTGAGGTTCTCTTTTGCCATCTAAAATGATGCAGCCGTCCCTGCAGTCCGTGAGTATGCCGAAAAAACTGCGCCCGTCATGGCAACAAACACGAACCATTCTGCCGCAATGCGACCGTATATGTTCTTGGGTTAGAGGAAAGATCGGAATCATGGATGTATAGATGCCTCCCAATTCGTTTTGAGATCAGTGTATTCACGACTAGGCCATTGTGGTCTAGACGATGACCCAAATTATGATAAAGCGTATAAACCCTTCTGAAACGGACATGCTTTTTAATAGATTCATAGATTCAGTAGGGAGGGATTACATATGATGCAAGTACGGAGCTTACTTAAAAAATATATGATTATGGCAATCATTATTATTGTGATTTTTGGAGCGGGAGTCTGGACAAATCATCTGAAGGCTGAGGCGGTGAAAGCAAGCGGTGGAGAACTACAGACCTTAATTACAATGGGACATCGAGCTGCTGAAGGTACCATACGTGTTATTTCGAAATGGCAAGGGACATGGAACGTGGATCCCAAGTTCGAGGGAAATGCATTCCCATTAGATGCAGCGAAACAACTCGCTCGGCGTCTTCAATTACCTGAAGTACAGCAAATTGAAGAGAGCGGACACATCGCTTATCGCGTTTTGGATGAACGGAATGAAGTAAATATCAGATTCAATTGGGAGGAGATTTCCTCTACGCAAAGCTATGTTATTGTTCAGTTTGAGACTGAAAATAAGGACTCCCTAGGATTTATGGAACAAATACAAGATGAAGCAGGACAACAAATGAAGGATTTCGGCATCGATGCAGTATGGAATGGAGCCGTCCAGGGAACGGTTAAGGGGGAAGGTAAAGTTCAGGATGTTATGAAACTTGCAGAATCTAAATTACTTACTTCTTTATCCGCTGTTCGGGCTGAAACTTATGAAGATGTGTCTACGATTAGTAACTCCTATGAAGTTCCTTCATTGGCAGCACGTATCAATAGTGAAGGGCGATGGCTGAATATGCAAATGGCTGTGCATAAAATTAGTGGAAGTGAGAACACGAGAATAACGATTGGATTGCCTGTGATTACCATTGAATATTAATGGATAAATATTGAAAAACAGATGCGTTTTCATGAATGTTCAGAAAATCATAGTGTTTTTGTCAGGAATGGGATAGCATCATTTATACGAATATGCTAAAATGGCATCACATCATTTTTATATCTGTAAAGAGACAGTTATAATGATGCCTTTTGTATAAAAATACACTAAATTACATAGGAAAGAATGAGGAGCCATGGCTGAAAATCAAAATATTGAAGCATTGCAGACACCTGGTGCAGTATTTTTTATTTTCGGGGCAACCGGAGATTTGGCGAGACGCAAGCTTTTTCCTGCAATATATAGTTTGTACCGTGAAGGTAAATTGCTGAGGATTTCGCCGTCATTGGTGTGGCGCGTCGCCCGCGTTCCCAGGAAGAGTTTCGCGAAGATCTCTTTCAATCGATTCAGGAATTTTGTCGCTATAAAGCAGAAGACAATGAGGAATGGAAATCTTTTGCACAGCATTTTGAATATAAATCCTTAGATATTAATAATGTTGAGGGATTCCATGAACTACATGATCAAACCGTACAATTGGAAGAGAAGTTCCATATTCCAGGCAACCGATTATTCTATCTTGCGCTTGCACCTGAGTTGTTCGGAAGCGTATCTTACAATTTGCAAAAAGGCGGCATGTTGGATAGTGCTGGTTGGAACCGTCTTGTCATTGAGAAGCCTTTTGGTTACGATCTAGAATCGGCTAAAACGCTTAATGAACAAATTCGTGAAGTCTTTAAAGAAGAAGAGATTTACCGGATCGACCATTACCTAGGAAAGGAAATGGTGCAGAATATAGAAGTGATTCGGTTTGCGAATGCATTCTTCGAGCCTTTGTGGAATAATAAGCATATTTCGAATATTCAAATTACACTGAGCGAAACAGTCGGTGTTGAAGAACGCGGTGGATATTACGATCATGCGGGAGCGCTTCGCGACATGGGTCAAAATCACATGCTGCAAATGCTTACGATGATTGCGATGGAGCCGCCAAGCCGTCTGCTTCCGGAGGATATCCGAGATGAGAAGGTTAAAGTACTCCGTTCGCTTCGTCCTTATGCTACTAGCGAGGAAGTGGAGAAGAACGTTGTACGCGGTCAATACGTGAAAGGTAATGCACGTGGACGCGAGCTTCCTGCATATCGTGAGGAAGATAAAGTGAATCCAGAGTCTAATACCGAAACGTATTTTGCAGCTCGCTTATTCGTAGATAATTTTCGCTGGGCGGGAGTACCGTTCTATATTCGTACAGGTAAGAGACTGCCTGTTAAAACAACTGAAATCGTTGTTGAATTCCAAGGTATGCCTAACAATGTATATCTAGGTCAAAAGCATAAGCTTGAACCTAACTTGCTTGTGATCCGGGTCAATCCGATGGAAGGCATTTATGTTAAAATTAATGCTAAGAAACCGGGATCTGAGTCAGAAATTGAGCCACTAGCAATGGATTTCTGCCAAAGCTGCATGGTGGGTATTAACTCGCCCGAAGCGTATGAGCGTCTTCTACATGATGCAGCGCGTGGTGAATCGACTTACTTCACGCGTTGGGATGAAGTGGCATCTGCGTGGTCATTTGTAGACAAGATTGCTGAAGCTTGGGCACAGAATCCAGCAGATCATGCAGAGTATCCAGCAGGTTCTTGGGGACCTAAGAAGGCTGATGAGATGCTAGCAGCGGGCGGTCACCACTGGTGGCCAGTAAGCGGACAGGACGAAGACAGCGTTGTATGGCAAGTAAATAAATAATTATATGACCCCAGCATGGAGGTACGTACATGGCACAAAACATTTATGATATCTCAATGACCATTGAACTGGGCATGCAGGTATATAAGAATAAAGAAGAGAAGAAGCCTGAAATCATCAATATGTCGAACTTCGAGACGGGTCGTTCTTATGAGTCACGTCTTAGTATGGATGTCCACTGTGGTACACATGTGGACGCTCCGCTTCATATGCTGAAAGATGGCGATACGATTGAGACCATAAGTCTTCAACAATTGGTGGGACCAGCTCGGGTGCTGGACCTGACTCATGTGAAGGACGGTATCACGAGAGAAGACCTGCTGCCACATAATCTGCAAAAGGGAGAATGGATTTTATTTAAGACATCGAATTCCTTCTCTGATGAATTTGATTTCGAATTCGTTTACTTGCTTGAAGATGGTGCGCAGTACTTAATTGAAGCGGGTGTTCGCGGCGTTGGTACCGATGGGCTAGGAATTGAACGGGCACAGCCTGAATATACTACCCATCGTCCCCTGCTCAAGAACAATGTCGTTATTGTAGAAGGATTGCGTCTTAAGGATATTAATCCAGGTCATTATTTTCTGGTGATTGCACCTCTTAAACTAACAGGGATTGATGCGGCTCCTGCACGCGCATTCTTGATGGATCCGCCTTGAGTTTTCATTAAAGACATGACTTCAACAAGTCATCCTCATGCAGTGTAATGCATGGGGGTGATTTGCGTACAGAATGTGGTACAATTAAAGACATGAATTTAGTGATGAAGGGAATAGTGAAATGACCAAAGCAATTGATCAGGCTTTGCAGAAGGAAGTAGACAAACGCAGAACGTTTGCGATTATCTCTCACCCGGATGCAGGTAAAACAACATTAACGGAGAAGCTGCTTTTATTTGGGGGCGCGATCCGTTTAGCAGGTACAGTAAAGGCTCGTAAAGCTAGTAAACATGCAACCAGTGACTGGATGGAAATTGAAAAGCAACGGGGAATCTCGGTTACCTCTTCCGTCATGCAATTCGATTATCTAGATCACCGGATTAATATTTTGGATACCCCAGGTCACCAAGATTTCAGTGAGGACACGTATCGTACGCTTACAGCAGCCGATAGTGCAGTCATGCTGATTGACGTAGCAAAGGGTGTGGAAGCACAGACCATTAAACTGTTTCAAGTGTGTGCTAAGCGCGGTATTCCTATTTTCACATTTATTAATAAACTTGACCGTGAAGGACGTAGTCCGATCGAGCTGATGGAAGAGCTGGAGCAAGTTCTAGGTATTCGCTCTGTTCCTATGAACTGGCCTATCGGTACGGGTCGCGAGTTATGCGGCGTTTATGACCGTATGAACAATCAAGTAGAATTATTTCAGGGTAACGACCATTCTACGATCAAAGTACAAAAGGTCAAAGATTACAATGATCCAATTATTCGTGAGATGGCTGGGGAGTACTTGCATGATCAGTTGTGTCAGGATCTGGAGCTACTGGATGTAGCGGGCGATCCGTTTGATTTGGAGAAAGTTCAGAAAGGTGAACTAACCCCACTATTCTTCGGAAGCGCTATTAATAACTTTGGTGTTCAAACTTTCCTTGAGAACTTCATGAAGCTTGCGCCTAAGCCAGAGCCTAGACATAGCGCAGTGGGTATGATTGAGCCTACGAATAATAAATTTACAGGCTATGTCTTTAAAATCCAAGCGAATATGAACCCTGCTCACCGCGACCGGATTGCGTTCTTACGAATTGTATCAGGTAAGTTCGAGCGTGGTATGAGTGTTAAACATATGCGTATGGGCAAAGATATCAAATTGGCGCAGCCGCAGCAGTTTTTAGCACAGGATCGGGATATTGTCGATGTAGCTTATCCTGGTGATATTATTGGTTTATTTGATCCAGGTATTTTCCGCATTGGGGATTCATTAAGCCAGTTAAATGATGTCGTATTTGATGAATTACCTACGTTCTCACCTGAGATTTTTGCAAAGGTTACGGTTAAGAATGCTTTGAAGCATAAGCAGTATCAAAAGGGTATTGATCAACTAACGGAAGAAGGAACGATTCAGGTATTCCGGACAGCCAGCTTTGATGACACGATTCTTGGTGTTGTTGGTCAATTGCAATTTGAAGTATTTGAGTACCGGATGAAGGGTGAATATGGTGTAGATGTGCAATTACAGCGTATGCAATATCAATTCGCGCGCTGGATCATTGATGATCAAATTGATCCATCTAAATTCCGGATTAACTCAACGCTCGTGAAGGATAAGAAAGATAACTATGTGGTTCTGTTCGAGAACGAGTACGCAATGCGTACAGCGATGGAGAAGAATCCGACGGCTAAATTCCTTGAGAATGCGCCTTAAGTCATGATTCAAATCGCATGAATTTACTAATAAATAACCCTCAGCTTGTAGTCGCTGAGGGTTATTTTTGCAATATAAGGGTGAAAGCTTAAGTCAACGGACCCGGTGTTACACTTTGAAGATGTTCATGGGCGATATGGATGAGCTGATCTTGTTCTTTTGTATCCATGTTCTTCCACATCATCTCAAAGACAGCCCCAAGTCCTGGCAACGCCTGTTCTGGACCATCGACAGATCCTTCAATCATCTCACGCAGTTCGGCTTCATTCTTTCCGTGGGTTTTGTGGACAATAGCTTGACGCAAGTCGAGTGTAATGGGCATGGGTATCCCTCCAGTTAGGTAGTTAGCTTTCGTTCTTTAATGTGTCCTAGACTGTGCTACTAAATTCAAGTTTTTCTTGCACTGTGATATAATAAGCGGGATAAACACTCATAACCCGGGGGGTTAATACATGGCTAAAAAACAGTACGCCGTTATAGGCATGGGGCGCTTCGGTTTCAGTGTGGCGAATGCACTCAGCGGTATGGGGTTTGACGTACTGGCAATTGATTCTGATGAACAGCGCACACAAGCGGTTTCTAATATAGTGACACATGCTGTGTCTGCGGATTCTACGGATGAGGAGGCACTTCGAGCTCTAGGTATTCGTAATTTTGAGGTGGTCGTTGTAGCGATTGGAGAAGATATTCAGTCGAGTATTTTGACAACGTTGATCCTGAAGGATATTGGGGTCGAGACGATTATTGTAAAAGCTCAGAATGAGCTGCATGGTAAGGTTCTGCAAAAGATTGGCGCAGATAAAGTCATTTATCCGGAACGTGATATGGGGATGCGTGTTGCCCATCATTTGACTTCACCAAATGTACTGGATTATATCGAAATATCTGATGATTACAGCATTCTAGAGATGAAAGTTGCAAAAGATATGATAGGTAAGAATCTAAGACAGCTCGATGTTCGTGCTCGATTTGGTTGCAATGTTATGGCCATTAAACATGGTACAAAGATGGATATATCTCCTTATGCGGATGCTCCTCTGAAGGAAGGCGACATTCTGGTTATTGTAGGCGAGAAGATGGATTTGACGAAAATAGAGCTAGCCTATCCTAAATAAGCTGGTTATGAGTAAGGACGGAACTTTCATGGATATACTATCTACACAAAATGCGCGTGTAAAAGAATGGGCGCAACTTCTTGAAAAGAAGCATAGGGACAAACAACATAAGTATATTGTAGAAGGCATACATCTGGTGCTGGAGGCGCTTCGCTCCGATGCTGATATTGAAATTATCGCTTATGATATGGAGTGTGGCATTCCACAAGAACTGCGTTCTTTGCAGAATGCTAGCGACGGAGCAGAATGGATCGGCGTTTCATCCGCAGTACTTAGTAAATGTACGGATACCAAAACACCACAGCCTGTGTTTGCGGTCATTCATAAGCGAATAGCTGACTTCGAGCGTTTGCTAGAAAATGACCACAGTCTGGTTGTTGTTCTGGATGCAGTGCAGGATCCGGGTAATGTCGGTACCATGATCCGCAGCGCCGATGCTGCTGGAGCGGATGGTGTCATTGTAGGACGAGGTTCTGCGGATATATATAATCCTAAAACGATTCGCTCAACGATGGGGTCTATATTCCATATCCCCGTGATCGAAGGGGATCTATTGGATCTTATTCCGCAGGCTCAGGATAAGGGAGCAAGGATTATTAGTACAAGCCTGCAAGCGCAGGAGACATGCTATCAGTATGATTTCAGCGGTAGCTCAGCTTGGATACTTATGGGCAACGAAGCTCAAGGGGTGTCCGCTGAGTTACAGGAGATGGTTGACGATTCGCTCATCATACCGATGGGTGGACAAGCAGAGTCGCTGAACGTGGCAATGGCAGCCACGGTGCTGTTATTTGAGGCGATGCGGCAGCGGGAGTTTTCGAGCAAATAAAAGCAACAATAATATGAAAAGAGATGGCGTGTAGACACAGCTATTTCTTTTCTTTTTTTCATCGATTCGGTTTTCAAAGATAATGAGGTATAGAATCGAAGGGAATAGAGAAAAATATGGAAGAGGCGATGAAGAGGAAAGGAGTGAATGTATTGGACATTACACTACAAGCTGATGAGGTTATTAATCGCATCAGACAACTTCAATCAAACGGAGCAACGGTAAGTAAGAAACAAGTAAAGCAAAGTGATCCTGAATTAATGAGAAATGCGTTATTTCATTTCCCGAGCTGGGATCATGCATTGAAAAACGCAGAGTTATTATAGAAATGGTTTTGAAAAAAGGCAGGTAGGCCGCAGAACAGATCTTTTGCGACCTACCTGCCTTTTTTATGTATGACAAAGGATAGCATTCATATATAACATTAATTAAATTAAATGCTAGAATGAATGGGAGTAATGGTAAAGGAGATGAGATCATTGTATCTACGAAGTCTTCAAATTCTAAAGAATGAATCATACGACCCAAGCCGATATCCTTTTACAATACCATCGATTAAGCAGCTAGAGTCGCTCTCATTCAGCAGTAACGTTACTTTTTTGGTCGGGGAAAATGGTTCGGGGAAGTCGACGCTACTTGAGGGCATTGCGGATCAATGTGGTTTCAATACCGCTGGTGGTGGCAAGAACAACTACTATGAGGTCGATGCAGCGCAGTCCATTTTGGGACAGCATATTCGATTATCTTGGCTTCCTAAAGCTACAAATGGCTTCTTTTTAAGAGCGGAAACCTTCTATCAATTTGCATCTCATCTAGATACGATACCAGGAAGTCTGAGATTTTATGGCGGTCGTTCATTACATAAACAATCTCACGGGGAAGCTTTTTTGTCCCTGTTTAATCATCGGTTCGGGAAAGGTGCGATTTATCTACTCGATGAACCCGAAGCAGCTCTCTCCCCAGCAAGGCAGTTGGCTTTACTTCGAGTAATTAAGGACTTAGAGAATGAAGCCCAATTTATTATTGCTACGCATTCTCCTATTTTACTGGGATATCCGAATGCACAAATAATGAATTTCGATGAGGTGCCAATACAGGAAGTCCGTTATGAGGATACACTCCACTATATTCTGACTCGGAGATTCTTGGAGAATCGGGAATCTGTGTTAGAAGAATTGTTTCGAGATGATGAAGAATGACTATCTAGTAGAGGAAACGCATCCTCTGCTCTTTTTTTTATATATACGTCGGTTTACTTGGTCGATCCAGATGCTATAGTAAGTTACAGTCCATTTTCATATTCACGAGGTATGATCATTCTGAACAAGATAAGTTTTTATGAGTCGGGAAGGTGGCAATTTAAATCTTGAATAGAGAAAATAAATCAGAACTTGCCAAGAAGCGTTGGGCAGCGTTCCTCACGATCATCGGTGTCCTTCTGGTAATATGTACGTATATGTACTTGTTGCGTAACGGTGAGGTGCATCGTTTTTTTGTACAAGTTCACGAGCTTGGTTTCATAGGTATCTGCCTTGCTGTTGCGATTCAAACCTTCATTAACATCGTTCCGATACCGGGTGAGTTCACATCTGTTCTATTAATGGAATTGTATGGCCCAATTTGGGGTGGATTCTATTCGTGGCTAGGCGGATTTCTTGGGGCAATCGGTGCATATTTGCTGATGGGAAGCATGTCTAAACCTTTTGAATCCTATTTAAAAAGCTCCAAGGTATTTAACAAAGTTGAACATTTTGTTGTGAAGCGTAAATCGGCAAGCTTGCTCATTGTGCGAATTCTACCTATTATCCCCTTTCACCTGATTAACTATATGGCAGGAATGCTTAGGCTGAATCTACGTAGTTTTATATGGACAACGGCAGTGGGAATCATCCCCTTCCATGTGGCCTCTAGTATCGTGTATGCCGGAGTAAAACAAGGATCTCTAGTATGGGGAATATTAGGACTAGCAATATTAGCATTACTTGCAATCGTCGGATGGATGGTAGGTAAGCGCTATAACGCACTATCTAATTAAATGCTTTTTCTATTCGTTGTAAAGCGGTTAACTATATTCATACAAAGTTTACAATTATAATCCCAACATCAAATTAAAAACAAACCAAAAACAAAATAAAACAATCAATTAATGTGGGTTTAATCCCTGTATTACAATTGCTCTCTATAGTTGGGTTATGAACGGTCAAGCACCTGTTTATAAGTTCTACCAACTATCTGAACATTTGAGGGAGAGAGTAATCGGACATGAGAAAACCTTTATTAGCTGTATTTGCATTGCTATTATCATTCAGTATGCTAACAGCATGCGGTACAAAGAATCAAAGCAATACCGATTCAGCGAAAGGCTCAGACTCGACAAGTGGTACTGTTGCTAAGGCAGAGGGCAGTAAGGACAAAGATAAAGACAGCAAAGAACTTACAATATATACAGCACTCGAAGATGATCAAATGGAGACGTATTTAGCAACGTACAAGGCACAGCACCCTGATGTTAAATTGAATTTCGTTCGCGACTCCACGGGCGTTATCACGGCTAAACTCTTGGCTGAGAAGGATAACCCTCAAGCAGACTTAGTATGGGGACTTGCGGCTACAAGCCTACTTGTACTGGATCAGAACGGGATGCTAGAAGGTTATTCACCTAAAGGTGTAGATCGTATCCAAGCGGACTTTAAGGATAAGAACGCCCCAGAACATTGGGTTGGCATTGATGCTTGGGAAACTGCATTCGTTGTGAATACGAAGGAAATGGAAAAACGTAAACTTGCGATTCCAAAAAGCTATGCTGATCTAATTAAGCCAGAGTATAAAGGGCTGATTACGATGCCGAATCCATCATCTTCTGGTACGGGCTTCCTTACCGTTTCTGGTCTGGTACAGTTAATGGGTAAAGACAAGTCATGGGATTATATGAATAAGCTGAATGACAATATCGCGATGTATGTACATTCCGGTTCGAAACCGGCAAAAATGGCGGGTACGGGCGAATATCCAATTGGTATTTCCTTTGGATACCGTGGTATTGAAGAAGCGAAGAAGGGTTCCCCCGTTGTAACTGTGTTCCCTGCCGAAGGTTCGGGATGGGATTTAGAAGCGAATGCTCTTATGAAGAAGTCGGACGTGAAACCTGAAGCGAAGGAATTTCTGGATTGGGCCATCTCTGATGATGTTATGAAAGAATACAATAAGAATTATGCTATTCTGGCCGTGAAAAGTGATACAACTACAATTCCTGAGGGTTACGAGAAAGATCCGGTTAAACAGCTGATTAAGAATGATCTAGGTCAGGCTGCTAAGGACCGTAACAGCATTTTGTCAGAGTGGACGAAGCGTTACGATTCGAAGAGCGAGCCTAAATCGTAAACAGCATGTAAAGCTGATGCAAAGATTCTTTTGTATCAGCTTTTTTTTACCCGAAAATAGTGGGTTTTCAGTGTGTTTAAGCTGTAGTTACAACAAAAAACAACCAAATCATACGAATAACACAATTTTAACATGGAGTTTAATGTGCTATGACAATTGGTCTTTATACTGAGTTTATCAACACAATCCATGAACCGAGGGAGGCAATCATGTCACAAGCGTACCTATCGATCAAAGGTATTAACAAGACGTTCGGCCGCTTTCAGGCACTTCGCAATATAGACCTCGATATTGATAAAAATGAATTTGTTTGCTTACTCGGCCCAAGTGGTTGCGGCAAGACGACGCTATTGCGAATCATAGCTGGACTAGAAACGCCAACGAGCGGCAGCATTACTGTTGGTGGCCGAGATATTACATTACTTCCTCCTGCTAAACGAAACTTTGGCATGGTATTTCAATCCTACGCCCTATTCCCTAATCTTACAGCTTATCAAAATGTGGCGTACGGCCTGCATGGCCGCAAACTCTCGCGCAAAGAAGTTGATAAGAAGGTCTGCGAGGTACTCGAACTAGTTGATCTTCTTCATCTGCGTAATCAGTATCCTGCCCAGCTCTCAGGAGGCCAGCAGCAACGGATTGCTCTAGCAAGGGCGATTGTGCTCTCACCAGATTTCCTACTATTAGATGAACCCCTATCTGCACTAGATGCCAAGGTACGAGTGAAGCTACGCCAAGATATCCGTGAATTGCAGGAACGTATCGGCATTACGACGATCATGGTAACACATGATCAGGAAGAGGCCTTGACCATGGCGGATCGAATTGTGGTTATGCAGGATGCTAAGGTTATGCAGATTGGTTCACCACAGGAAGTATATGAGCAGCCCAAATCGCCATTTGTTGCTGATTTTATCGGAGCAATTAATTTTATTCCCGGAGAAAATAGTGCGCCGGAACAAGCTGAATGTTCACAGTTAGCCTTAAGACCAGAGCATATTCGAATTGCTCCCCAAGGGGAAGGAATACGGAGTATTGTCCGTAGCATTGAGTTCCGTGGCCCCTTTTACCGGCTATCTTTATTGTTACAGGATGAATGGGGCAGACATACAGAGCAACGGATTACAGTGGATGTGTCCGCACATATATCCAGTCACTTGAACTTGGATAAGGATTCCGTTGTGTGGCTAGAATTACCACCTGAGAAGCTCATTTCCTTCAGGGAGCCTGAAGTGGTCAAGGTATAAAGCAATCTGTAGAGGAGTACGGTAGATGATTCTCTTACGAAAAATGCGGCGTAAGCAAGCGGAATGGAGCTTCTCCAGCGCCTACTAGTTATGCTGACGGTGCTAAGTCTGTTGATCGCCATTCTGATCCCGCTATGGTCGCTGCTAAGCAAAGCTTTTCTCGACAATAAAGGTAGCTATATCGGATTTGCTAATTTCCTAACGTATTTTGGCACACCTGCGTTAACCCGCTCGATTTCACATACGCTATTCATTTCCATTGTGTCTACGCTAATCGCGGTCACCCTTGCTTTCGGATATGCGTATGGAGTGAACCGTTCTCAAATACGTGGTAAAGCGTTCTTCAATGCGATAGCGATGCTTCCGTTGTTCGCTCCAACCATGATGCATGGGATTTCATTAACGTACTTATTCGGTAATCAGGGATTGATTACGACAGGGTTCTTCGGTCATTTACCTTTCTCGGTAGACATTCATCTTTATGGACCTGTAGGTATTATCATTTCTGAAATTATTTATATTTTCCCGCAAGCCTACTTAATCTTCATTACCGCCCTAACAGTGACAGACTTTCGCCTCTATGAGGCATCAGAAAGTCTCGGCGCAGGCAAGATACGCAGATTCCTAACCATCACATTACCCTCGATTAAATATGGCCTTATCAGCGCGATTTTTGTCTGCTTTACAGCAAGTTTCACCGATTTCGGAGCGCCGCAGGCGGTTGGGGGGCAGTACAATGTGCTGGCGACGGACATCTATAAGCAGGTCATTGGTCAGCAAAATATGTCCATGGGCGCAGTGGTCGGAATCATCCTGACCATCCCAGCATTTATAGCCTTCGCCGCCGACCGATTCGTGGAACGGAAGCAGCGTTCCATTCTCTCTGCCAAATCGACTCCGTACCGGATCGGACAGGGAAAATGGAGGGATCGGTCGTTCACCGTCTTCTGCTGGGTCATTGCGCTAGCGATTCTAACGCCGCTCGTAACTACATTATACGCGTCACTCATTCAGGTCTGGCCTTATAAGCTGAACTTTACGCTAGCTCATTTTGATTTCTCCCATGTGGCTGCCGGAGGTTTGTCTCCATTCTGGAATAGCTTAGAGGTATCCGTACTAACCTCTGTCATTGGAACGCTAGCTGCCTTCATCTTTGCTTATTTTATTGAAAAAACAAGATATTTAAAGGGACTACGCCAATTTGGGTATTTCCTATCCATCTTACCGCTTGCTTTGCCAGGCATGGTTGTTGGGCTTGCCTTTATTTTTTTCTTTAATAACCCCAATAATCCTCTGAATGGGATATACGGTACGCTCTGGATTATTGTGCTGGCGAATATTGTCCATTTCTACTCCGTGCCATTTATTACGGCTACCACATCGCTCAAAAAGCTCGATCGTGAGTTCGAGCTGGTCTCGGAGTCGATGCGCGTACCCTTTTATAAAACATTCTTTAGGGTTACTGTGCCCATGTCTTTACCTGCCATTATCGAAATCGCCGTGTATCTATTCGTGAACTCCATGGTGACGGTATCAGCAATTGTGTTCTTACGTCCTGCAGATTTCAATCTGGCTTCTGTATCGATTGTCAATATGGATGATGCAGGAGATACGGCAGCAGCGGCGGCGATGGCATCCCTTATTGTGGTGACGAACGTGGCAGTGCGCGGCATATACCAATGGTTTGTACGTAAGGTGAGAAGACGTACGGAAGCATGGCAAACACATCAATAACCAAATGATTTCACTTAGATTGCTACTTAGACGGAGGCTTAAAGAATGTCACTCATTGGTGAAGAACGCAAAGAAACGATATTAAATCTACTTAATTTGGAAGGAAAGGTTAAGACATTTGATCTTGTAGAGAAGCTCAAGGTTTCATCTGAGACGATCCGAAGATACCTAGAGGAACTCGAGAATGAGAACAAGCTGAAACGAGTATATGGCGGTGCAGTTAAGCTCAATATTGACCGTGAGGAGCTATCGTATTTTAAAAGAGAAGTGCTGCACGCAGATGAGAAAAGACGCATTGGGCGGGCGGCCGCCTCGTTAGTTGAGGATGACGATGTGATTTTCATAGACGATGGCACGACAACACTTCAGGTCATTGATTATTTACAGAGTAAAAAAAATATAACCGTACTAACGACCATGGTCGCCGCGCTGCACAGACTGATTGATTATAAAAATAAAGGTTTGTTCTCTGGGGAGATTTATTTTATCGGAGGATGGGTGGATGCAGTGCAGTCACGGGTTTCTGGCAGCATAGCCGAAGAAATGGTCTCTCGGTTTCACCCGGATAAGGCATTTGTTTCAATCGACGGGATGATGATGAACCATGGGATTACAGGATTTCATGCAGAGCGCGGACAATTGGTGCGAAAGGTCATTGAACGTTCTAAACAAAGTATTGTGCTGTCAGATCATTCGAAATTTGGTCAAGTTCAGTTCTATAAGATTGCTGATATGAAGGAAATGGATTACATCATTACGGATGTTGCCGCACCTAAAGATTGGTTGAAATATTTAGCTGATAATGATGTGCAGTGGATTGAAGCAGAATGATCAGGAAGTGAGTGGAAAAGGAGATGACTTCATCGTGGTTGATGTTAAAGCGTGTACACAGATTTTATCCGGAATCCCTATGGAGCTGCTTACCAGTTGGAAGAAATCAATAGAATGCATTGGTGAGATTGAGGTTATTCATACGCCTAATATGGGGCTTGTCATGATGAGGGCAGAGGAATCGGTAGCGCGGGACTTGTTTAATGTTGGAGAAATCCTGATATCAGATGCGACGGTTTCGGTGGATGGGGTCATGGGCTATGGCATCACCATGGGTAACAGCCCGGATAAAGCTTATGCACTTGCGTTAATCGATGCTGTGTTCCATGCAGATGAAGCAAAGTGGGGGTCTGTGAAAAGGAATCTAGCGGACTGGCTTACAGAGCAGGGACAGGAGCAGAAGATCGCTGCTCAGAAGCGATTCTCCTTAACACGTCGAACGTTGGTTGACTTTGAAGTCATGGATGATGATTAAGTTTTAGTTTTAGTTCAGTGAGCTTAGTGAGTTCAAGGAGCATGTTAAATCAGGAGGGATTACTCGTGAATGCAGGGATGATCGATAAAGTGCATTATACACAGAACATCTTCAGATTATTAATGGATGCGATGGCTCGTCCGGGCAGTATTGTCCAGCTTGAACCTTATGCCTATAAGCCTAAAGAGATAGATTATCCTTTCCGTCATTTCATTGGAGTCGGCCTGACGCTCCTTGATCAGGAGGTTAGTTTCCATGTTCATGGAGCTAATGGAGAAAACGGTACAGTTCGGGAAGATTCGCTGACGTTGGTTCAGGATTTACAGCTGCTGACTAGGTCTCGAACCAGAGGCATTGAGTTTGCTGATTATGTGTTTGTACCCAGCGGCGGAGAGCCGAATATCGACCTGTGTCAAAGGGGAGAGCTCCAGAACCCTGATCAGAGTGCGACGATTGTGTATGAGCTTGAAGAGATTACTATAGGTGAACGTGACAGCGTTAATATGGCGCAAGTGGATGAATCCGTTCATTCGGTGCACCACCGGATTCAACTTAGTTTACAAGGGCCGGGCATTCTTGGGGAACGAATGATACAGCTTCATGGACTACATGAATCCCTTTTACCGAAATGGCAGGCATGTAATCATGAATTTCCACTCGGACTTGATTTCATATTTGTGGATCGTCAGGGGCGGGCCTGTTGTATACCGCGCAGCTCTTTATTCCAGTGGGAGGTGCTGTAGATGGCTTACGTTGCTGTAACCGGAGGCCGAGAAGCCATTAAAGAAGCAGAAAAGCTACTGAAATATTATCGTTGTCATGCCGAAGGACTTCCAATCGAGGTCGGACAAATCATGCAGCAAATGCGGCTTGCCGTCGACAAGATTATGGGTGAAGGATCGCTGTATGACCCGCTTCTAGCTGCGCTAGCACTTAAGCAAGCCGAAGGCGATGCAATTGAAGCATCCTTCCTGGTTCGTGCGTTCCGCTCAACACTGCCAAGAACCATGTATTCATTGCCGATTGACACTACTGGCATGGAAATCATTCGGCGTGTGTCAGCAACGTTTAAGGAGATTCCGGGCGGTCAGTATCTAGGTCCGACAAGGGATTATACGAAGCGACTGCTAAATATGGAGCTGCTAGAAGAAAGTGATGAACATATCCGCGACTTTATGGATACATTCATGACTGAATGTATAGAGCATAGCGAATGTGATGAGTTGCAGGAAGTTCCCTCGTTTCCACGTGTCATTGATCTACTTCGCAGCGAAGGCTTGATTGCTGGAGTATGCAGTGTGGAACCAGAGCGTCATGAACATGATGAGGTGGATGACATCACACGCACGGCCATGAGCTTCCCCGCTTCGCGTGCAGTTAGGCTTCAGTCGATGGCTCGCGGAGAGACCGGTGCACTCTTGGCCTTCGCCTATTCAAGTGCTAGGGGATATGGCGATGTCCATCCAACGATAGGAGAGCTTCGTGTGGGGGACGTTCCTGTGATGATTCCACATCCGCTGCATGCAGGCGAAGAAATTTGCATTGGACGGGTAAGAGTATCCGAAGCTGAAATTGTAGTGCGTGAGGACGGCGGCGATGAAGGCCGTAATAGTGGGACAGATAAAGAGCCAGCAAAGTTCGGGATTGGTTATGGCCTCTGTTTCGGACATAACGAAGATAAAGTAATTGGCATGGGAATTCTGGATCGTTCCATGAAATCTCATGGGGCTGCTACACCGGCCGAAGATGAGGAGTTTGTACTCTATCACATTGATGGGATTGAATCATCTGGCTTCATCTCCCACTTCAAGTTACCCCATTACGTGGATTTCCAGGCTGAATTACAGCGTATTCGATCGATTCATGAGAGAGACAGAGAAGCAGAACCGAAGCGGGAGGAAGTCAAACAATGAGCGCATACAATTACGCTTTTCTGGATGAGAACACGAAAAAGGAAATTCGCCGCAAAACGCTAAAAGCGATCGCCATTCCTGGTTATCAGGTACCATTTGGTTCACGTGAAATGCCCATTGCTCGCGGCTGGGGTACCGGAGGACTTCAAGTCACGCTCTCTGTTATTGGCAAGCAGGATATCCTTAAGGTCATTGACCAAGGTAACGATGATAGTGTAAATGCCTGCAATCTACGTGATTTAATCTCTAGCACATCTGAGGTTGCTACGACAACAGATACGCTCGAAGCGACAATCATTCAGACCCGCCACCGGATTCCAGAAGAGAAAATGCAGGCACATCAAATTCTTGTATTTCAAGTCCCGATGCCTGAGGTACTGCGGACGGTTGAACCAAGTGAGCAGGAGACACGCCGTATGCATGGCGAACGGGACTACAGTCGATTATGGGTTCAGCTCTACGAAGATATCGTCCAGCATGGTGAGATTCGAATTTCTTACGATTATCCCGTGCTCGTTAACGGTCATTATATTTGCGACCCTTCACCAATCCCCCGTTTTGATGTACCTAAGCTGCATCAGGCAGAGACTTTATTCCTTTTCGGTGCAGGGCGGGAAAAGCGGATTTATGCGATCCCACCACATACGGATGTCGTTCCACTTCAGTTTGAAGACTATCCATTTACAGTCGAAAGCTATGATCAGGGCTGTGAGAAATGCGGTTGTACGACGAGCTATCTAGAAGAATCATTTGACCGCGTGGATGGAGCAAGGCATTACTATTGCTCAGATACAAGCTTTTGCGGGAAGAAGCAGGTAGAGCAGGGCGAGCTTGTCCAGATGGGAGCGAACTGGCATGGATGAAATGTTGAGCGTCAGACAATTGATGAAGACGTATGGCAAGGGCTGTCCAGCTTGTCTGGATTTGACTGGGCCTGACCATGGACGTAATATGTGTCCGGTTTGCGGCACGATTGTCGCGTGCGCTGATGTTTCACTGGATGTATATCCAGGAGAAGTGCTTGGCATCGTGGGCGAGAGCGGTTCGGGTAAGAGTACACTCGTAAAGACACTGTATTTTGATGAAGAGCCAACCGCAGGCGAATTTTATCTTCGTTCCTATGAAGATGGCGTGCCTAACCTCTATGATCTCAGCAGTCGTAAAAAAAGATGGGTTCGTAACCATCAGATGGGCATGGTCTACCAGAATCCTCATCTGGGGCTAAGGCTGGATCACTCTGCCGGTGGCAATATTGCTGAGAAGCTACTCATGGCTGGAAACTATCATGTCGGCAGTATTCGTGAGAGAGCGGTACAGCTACTAGAGAAAACAGATATCCCGATTACTCGAATGGATGATCTTCCCCGATATTTCAGTGGCGGTATGCAGCAGCGCGTGCAAATTTCGAAGGCGATGGCGAACAATCCCCCGCTTCTTTTACTAGATGAAGTAACAACGGGCCTAGACGTATCCGTTCAGGCGAATGTACTCGATCTGATTCGCGAGATTCAGCGCGAGCTTGGCGTGAGTATGATTGTGGTCTCTCATGACTTCTCCGTCATCCGAATGCTGACGAACCGAACGATTGTCATGAAGAATGGACGCATTGTAGAACAAGGTCTGACCGATCAAATCATGGAGGATCCACAGCATGCATACACGCAGCTGTTAATTAACTCCCTACTCTAAAGAACAGGAGGATGAGAACGAAGATGCCCCTACTCAATATTGAGCAGTTAAATAAATCATTTCACCTTCATCAATTTGGCGGTAAACAGATCGTCGGATGCAGCGGCATTAACCTTACCCTGGATCATGGCGAATTTATCGGGATTACAGGGAAGAGCGGCGCAGGTAAGTCAACGATTCTGAAGTGTATCTACCGTACTTACATTCCAACAAGCGGCAGCATGTATTATGAATCGGATAGCTATGGAACGATTGACTTGGCCCGTGCAGGTGAGCGTGAAATGATTGAGATACGTCAAAAGGAAATAGGGTATGTGTCGCAGTTTCTGAAGCTGCTGCCGAGGGTGACTGCACAGGATGCTGTCATACAGGAGCTAGTCGCAACTGGTTGTCCCAAGGAACGTGCCGAGGGGGAGGCAAGATCCATGTTGAGACATTTTGGATTAGCGGAATCCCTTTGGGACACGTATCCTAACACGTTTAGTGGCGGAGAGAAGCTACGTCTAAATTTAGCTGCGGCCATGGTGAAGCGGCCGAAATTTCTACTACTCGATGAGCCAACAGCTTCACTCGATAACGGCTCCAAGGAGGCGGTCAGGGATATGATTCTTGATTTGAAGCGGCAGGGTACGAGTATGATGGGTATTTTTCATGATTTGGAGTTTATGGAGAAGGTCGTAGATCAGGAGTTCAGTATGCAGAGCGGAAGCATTACAGGGGGGAGAACGGCATGAATCAACAGATCATCGTCATTGAGAATGGGGTTATTGTTTCGCCAGATATGATGCATTTGGGAGATGTTGTGGTTCAGAATGGTAAAATCATTGCCGTACTACCGGCGCGCACAGGAATGCTTATTGCAGCGAATCAGGCGGGAGTCTCCTGTGAATGTATGGATGCGACTGGACTGTACGTCATGCCTGGCATGATTGAAATGCATAGTGATGCTATTGAGCGGGAAGTGCAGCCAAGGCCTGGTTCCATTTTTCCACTTGAGATGGCGATGTATGAACTCGAGAAGAAGATGGCTGCTGTAGGAATTACGACGATGTACCATTCCGTATCCTCTTCTGATGGAACACCCGTCCGTAATGATGAAATCGTTGCCCAAATGATAGAGTATGCCGCTCGCAAACGCTCGGAGCCTTCCATGATTCGTCATCGCATTCATTTACGTTATGAAGTTACGAATATTAAAGGTTTGGATATGGTGCAAGATATGCTGGATAAGGATCAGATTGACCTGCTTTCCTTCATGGATCACACCCCAGGACAAGGGCAGTATGCGAGCAGAGAGACATACAAGGATTACTTGATGGGCTCCGAGCATATGACCGGTGAAAAGGCAGATGAGACGCTTGATGTACTATCGTCCTTTCAGGATCAAATTGATTGGGAACGTGTTCGGGACGTTATTCAGTACGCTCAGAATAAGGGCGTTATTACCGCTTCACATGATGATGATACAGAAGAAAAGGTAGATTTCGTACAAAGCTTGGGGGTTGGGATCAGTGAGTTCCCTGTTTCATTAGAAGCGGCCTGCTATGCTAAAGCTCAAGGTATGTTTGTGAGTATTGGAGCTCCGAACATTGTACGCGGAGGTTCGCATAACAAGAATATGAGAGCGATGGATGCTGTAAAAGCGGGTGCAGCGGATATCATTTGCTCCGATTATCATTTACCTGCACTATTACCTGCTTTGTTCCAAATTTCTGAGGAAGCGGATATTGGGATTCCAGCTGCCATTGCTATGGCTACACTGAATCCAGCGAAAGCTCTAGGTATTAGCGACCAATATGGCTCTGTAGAGGTTGGGAAAATCGCAGATCTGCTGCTCGTTGAGTTGCCTAATGGATATCCATTAGTGCGCGCTACCTTAGTAGGTGGCACCGTTGTATTTCAGTCGAGATTCTTCGCGGAAGAACGTGTAGCCGCCCTTTAAGAATGTAGTAAGGACGAAATTATAAAATGGAGGAGTGAGAAATCATGATTATCGATTTGCATTGCCACACGAATATCTCGGACAATTCATTTAAGATTCGTGATGTCATTACGATGGCAAAGGAACAAGGGGTAACCCATTTAGCTATTACGGATCATGATACTACGGCAGGTTTGGAAGAAGCGATTCGCATAGGTACAGAGCTTGGCATTCATATTATCCCCGGTATCGAAATATCAGCATATGATTATCAAAGAGGCACACGTGCTCACATCTTGGGTCTTTATGTGACCCCTGGTCATGAAGCATTATCCAAGTTATGTGATCCTATGATTGAGAAGCGTCATGAGGCTTCAAGGGAAATGGTGCAGCAAATTATTGAAGCAGGTTACGATATTTCTTGGGAACAGGTAGAAATTTTTGCAGAAGGGGGTACTGGCGTATATAACAGCATATTATGCATGCATTGTTAGAACGTGGTTATACGTCAACCATTTATGGAGATTTGTATAAAAAACTGTTTGCACGCGGAGAAGAAGGCGAGGAACAAGGAATTGCTTATGTAGAGCTTGAGTACGTCGATGCATTTGACGCCATTCTCGCAATCAGAGCAGCAGGAGGCGTACCCGTTATTGCGCATCCGAAGCAGTTTGATAACTTCGATGCAATAGCAGTTTGGAAGGAAGCGGGCCTTATGGGCATTGAGGTACGTCATCCTCTGCATGATGAAGCTACAGAAGAGAGGGCTCGCGACCTTGCGGAGCAGCTCGGACTGCTGCAAACGGGTGGCTCGGATTTCCATGGCTTTTACAGTGAAGCCAACCATAGTCCACTTGGGAGCAAGAGCCCTGGAGAGGCGCATTTACTTACATTACAAGCTGCTGTTGAGAGAAGAAATGAATGGGAGATGGAGTAAATATACATTAGGCTTAAAATAGCAACAAAATAAGGCAGTAGATCCCTTGATTCACAAGGATTCTACTGCCCTAATTTTTAAATGTAACTCCGCTTCATTTGTTCGAACGATCCTTCGAGATTATCTCAGAGGCCGGAGTGCCGCCAATTCCCCAGTGTGTCTTCGGAACCTCCGTGACCAATACACGGATCTTCTCCAGCGGAGAATTGAGCTCATCTGCGACTGTTTCAGTAACTCGTGCGATGAGTGACTTCACTTGCTCCGCCGATCTACCTTCCATGATGTGAATGTTCACAATGGGCATACCGATCCATCCTTTCAGTATAAATATGACTACGTATCAATATGAAGAGACGAAAAAAATTATAAGTATAGAGCGTCGGTATACATAATCGTAATCGTTTTGGCGATTTCATCAAGAGATACTCCATGCCGATTAAAGACAATTTCCCATTGATACATTTCATTGGCATAGAACCATTGGCGTGCTACGAGTTCCGCTTTTAAATCTGAACGTGCGAGACCATGCTGCTGAGAATAAGTGATATCATTCGTAATACTCTGAATGAGCTTGTGGCGAATTTGTTCCCATTTCGCATTGATTGCAGAAGACAGACCCATAGCTTCCGAGAAGACTTTCATCATATCTCGTTCGGATTCGGCAATTTGGAAGAAGGTATGTACTTGATCAAGGATCATTCGGCGGGCTTCTTCTTTGGATGAGGGGTAAAAGGATATATCGGCAATATCGAAAAACTTCTGCATTACATCTTCCATCAATACGATTAATAGATCATCTTTACCGGTAAAATGCGTATAGGCCGTACCATAACCTGTATTCGCTAGTTTAATAATCTGTTTAATGGTAGTATTCTGAAACCCTTCCTGTAAAAAAATATCTCGTGCTGCTTCTAATAGTTTTTGCCGCGTCTGTTTGGATCTTAAATGTCTTCCATCTTGATTTTTTGTTGCATTTTCCATTAAACATCTACCTTTCAAGGGTAAAATGGTAGTGAATTACCATCTTTTTGCGTTAGTCACATGATAACCATATCATAAAATAAAATGCAAATTTTGTTTTGTAATTGTATTTTCTATTATATTTTAATTTTAAGTCAATTTATATTGACATGGTGTCACTATTGTCATAATATTAGATCAACTCAGAGGAATCATTCATCTAGACCGGTATGTAAGCGTTTTATTATTTATTATACCGCATCTGTAGATTAAGACTATTATTTTTTTCAATAATACTGACAAGGTGTCATATTTATTCTACTAGAGAATAGAATAAGTTCGAATAATGATACGTTCGGATTGAGAGTAGATTCATGAGGAGGTTTTCGGAGATGCGAATTGATATACATACTCATATTATTCCAGAATCTCTTCCTGATTTCGTTCAGAAGTATGGAGGGGAACGTTGGCCGATATTAAATAGAACTTGTACATGTGGTGCAACCATTATGGTCGCCGGGAAGCCTTTCCGTGAAGTCACCGATCAAGTATGGAGTCCAGAAAAGCGAATTGAAGATATGGACCGTGAAGGTGTTGATATGCAGGTGTTATCTCCTATCCCTGTTACCTTCTCATACTGGGCATCCATTGCTGAAGCAGAAGAGATGGCCCATATTCAGAATAATTTCATCGCGGAGACGGTCGCACAGTATAGGACGCGTTTTGCTGGGCTTGGCACGGTTCCAATGCAGGATACAGATGCAGCGATCCGTGAAATGGATCGATGTATACATGAGCTGGGTTTAAACGGTATTGAAATTGGATCGAATATTAATGGTAAGAATCTAGATGATCCATCATTTATTGAGTTTTTTAGAATGGCTGAGCTATGGAACGTCCCTCTATTCATTCACCCATGGGAAACGATGGGCAAAGATCGTACACCTAGACATAACCTCATGTACACGGTCGGTATGCCAAGCGAAACGGCACTAGCCGCTGCAACCTTTGCATGGAGCGGTTTAATGGAGAAATTCCCGAATTTAAAAGTTTGCTTCGCACATGGCGGAGGTTCCTTTCCTTATCTTCTACCTAGACTCGATCAGGGATGGAATGTATGGCCACAGCTTCGTTTGACAACACATCCACCAAGTTACTACGCCAAGAAAATGTATTATGATTCCTTAGTATTCGATCCGCTGAATTTGAAGTTTATGATAGACCGATTTGGCCATGAGCAGATACTGATGGGTTCTGATTATCCTTTCCTACTGAGGGAGGTTCCTCCCGGCAATGTCATTGAGCAGAGTCTAACGTTAACAGAAGAGCAACAAGCCTGCTTATGGGGCGGAAATGCAGCCAAATTCTTTCGCATTGGAGGTAGTGCAATTTGATTCAATTCAGCAAAATAAATAAGCACTATGGTTCAAACCACGTCCTCAAAGATGTTGATTTAAACATCAGAGAAGGAGAGGTCGTCGTCATTATTGGACCTTCTGGCTCAGGTAAGAGTACGCTTCTACGGTGCATTAACCGATTGGAGAGCATCACATCGGGTGAGCTGAACGTTCACGGAAAGAAAGTGAATGATAAACATACGAATATTAACCAGCTTCGACAGGAGATTGGGATGGTATTTCAGCATTTTAACTTGTACCCACATAAGTCAGTTTTAGATAATATTACGCTTGCGCCCATTAAAGTAAGAGGGATGTCCAAGGCACAAGCAGATGAGCTCGCAATGTATTACCTGGAGAAGGTAGGGATCAAAGAAAAAGCTCATGTGTATCCGTCTAATTTATCCGGTGGGCAGCAGCAGCGGGTAGCTATTGCGAGAGGTCTTGCGATGAAGCCAAAGATCATGCTCTTCGATGAGCCGACATCTGCGCTAGATCCAGAAATGGTTGGAGAAGTTTTAGATGTAATGAAAGCGCTAACAAAGGAAGGCATGACTATGGTTGTCGTTACCCATGAAATGGGCTTTGCTCGTGAAGTGGCAGATCGGGTGATATTTATGGATCAGGGCCAAATTGTTGAAGAGGGAGCGCCCGCACATTTTTTCACCAATCCAAGTGAAGACAGAGCTAGACTGTTTCTTAGTCGAATTTTGGTTCATTAATAAATCGTAATGTATGTATAAGGGGGAACCAAGGATGAAGAAATGGCAAAAAAACTGGGGCATTGCACTTGTATCCGTATTATTAGCAGTTAGTATGTCAGGTTGTGGAAAGAGTGATGATGCAGCGCCAGCCCTCGCAAATAAGTCAGAGAAATCCATTAAGGATATGGATAAAATCGTAGTAGGTATCGGTTCAGATGCATTTCCATTCGGATATGTCGATACAGCAGACAAGAAGACTAAAGGATTCGACCTCGATATTGCCGCAGCGATTGTGAAGGATATTTTAGGCGCGGACGACAAAATTGAATATAAGGATGTTAACGGGAAAACAAGAATTCCAATGCTCAAAAATGGTGATATCGATATCATTGTCAAAACGATGACGATTACAGAGGATCGCAAGAAGGAAGTTGATTTCTCAGACCCTTATTTTAGCGCAGGTCAATCCCTTCTAGTCCCTAAAGGTTCAGCGATCAAGGGCATTGATGATTTGAAGGGCAAGAAGGTTATTGCTGTAAAAGGCACAAGAGATGGTAAAACCATTGAGGAAAAATCACCGGATGCTATTGTATCTGAATATGAGAACTTAGGTGAAGCATTCACGGCATTAACGACGGGTAAAGGTGATGTGCTTACAACCGATAATGCGATTCTGATGGGCCTAGCTCTTGAGAATCCAGGTTATGAACTCGTAGGCGGCGTTATTGACGACCAGCCTTGGGGAATTGCGGTAAGAAAAGGCGATAAAGAAATGCTGGATGCTGTGAACGCGTCACTCAAGAAATTAAAAGAAACAGGCGAGTATGACAAAATCTACGAAAAATGGTTGAAGCAAAAACCTGAATAATTTCAAGGCGTGGGGATGAAAGGCTGTCCTTTTGTCCCTACGTACCTCCTTAGTCATTCAGAAGCGAAAGAGGGCTGGAATGAATGTTGGATTTCTCAATTTTGATTGACCATAAAAAAGAGTTTTTAGCCGGTTTTCTCACGACGCTTGAAGTCAGCTTACTCGCTCTTGTACTGAGCGTAATTTTAGGGATTGTGCTAGCAGTAATGAAGATTTCTCCCCTTAAAATGCTCAAGGGTCTGGCTACTGCCTATATTGAATTTATTCAGAATACACCGCTGCTTATCCAAATTTTCTTTTTCTATTTCGGTTTGCCGGCAGTAGGAATTCAATTGAATCCATTCATAAGTGGAACAATTGGTTTAGCTGTTTATTCTAGCGCTTATATTGCTGAAGCAATTCGTGCAGGTATTCAAGCGGTATCGCATGGTCAGGTGGAGGCAGGGCGCGCTTCGGGTTTAACGTACCTACAAACCATGCAGCATATTATCCTTCCACAAGCAATTAAAGTGGTTATTCCACCACTTGGAAATCAATTTCTTAATCTCGTGATGGGTTCTGCCATTCTTGGCTCTATCTCTGGGAAAGACCTGATGTATTATGGTGATATTATTGCCTCGGATACATTTGTAGTATTTGATGTTTATATTTTTGTAGCTTTATTTTATTTAATATTGACGGTTCCACTTAGTTTATTTATTCATCATCTGGAAAGAAAACTATCAGCTAGTGACTAGGAAGGAGAAGCGATCATGGATTTCATAGGAGCTTACTCGGCTAACAACCTGTTTTATCTTCTTAAAGGTTTTCTGGTCACCATTGAAGTATCTGCCTATTCAATCATCCTGGCATTTATTATAGGTACGTTAATGGGAATTATCCGATTTGCCAGAGTCCCGTTACTCTCTCAGGTTGTTGCTCTATATGTAGGTTTAATCCGCAATATACCGCTTTTACTCGTCTTTTTCTTTATCTTCTTCGCTTTGCCAGAAGTGGGTCTGAAGACGAGTGTATTTACAGCTTCAGTAGCAGGACTCACCTTGTATGCATCTGCAATGTTATGCGAAGTGGTCCGCAGTGGTTTGAATTCGATACCCAAGGGACAAATTGAAGCAGCAAGAGCCTCGGGATTATCTTACGTGAGTACAGTGAGGTATATCGTTCTTCCACAAGCATTAAAACGAATGATTCCACCTATTATGAGTGAATGCACCTCCATCTTGAAGGGATCATCACTTGCCATTGTTATTACGTTGCCTGAAATGATGCGCAGTGCACAAATTATTTACAATTATAATGTGAAGTTTGTCATCCCCATTATCCTTATGGTGGCTATCCTTTATTTCATTGTAAATTTCACATTGTCTTTCTTTGCACGTAAGCTAGAGAAGCGTTTAACCATCAGCTAATGCTAGCAGCTTCTGCTAACATGTGCATACTCGCAGGTAAAGGTGTTTAGTGCATTAAAGAAGTAAAACACCAATGGGAGTATGCACGTGTGCCTTTTTACGGCTATATCTCGACACCGTGTCATATTTGAAGATTGTGGAGTATGACTGTCAATCTACAAGATGTATTCAATGAAGAGGGGGTTATATTGACGTTCTCTAGTAACCTGAGACTTTTGACATCTTAGTCCATCACAGAATTCAGGCTTTAGGTTTTGTAAGCGTTTCCGTGAAGAATTGATAGACTCAGGAGGAATATATTCATGAGAAAAAGGTTAATGCAACGCTTTTTAAGTCATGCAGTTACTTTGTCTGTTGCGGTTAGTACCATGCTCATGCCAGCGATTCCTGTAATGGCAGCAGCCGAAACCGCACCAGTAACTTCAAATTCAGGTACTTTTGTTGCACCGCGTACAGGAGCTAATGTAAATGCGCCAGATGCGGCACTACCGTATGAGAAGGATGAGAATAAGAAGCTTCTACCAGGCGAGCCAGCAGAACCAGCGGCTGGTACATGGGGCTATGACTTGAAGACGGGAATCTTTACCCATCCGAAGCAAACCCCAGATAATGAAGGTCCCCAACCTTTTAACGGAAGCTTACCTTATCTGGATCAGAATCAATATATCAAGAACATGAAGGTTGAAGCGTTCTACCCGAATGTTGCAGGATACGGCCACAGCTGGCAGACTTCCTTCGACTTAGACGGACGCCGTTATCTCTATGACTATGAGACGAATCAATATAACTTGTTTGATATTACAGATCCCAAGAATGCCAAGCTGATCAAGACCAAATGGTTCGATAGCAAGGTAGAGCATCAATTCGGACCGTTTAACGTGAAATATAACAAGACGTTAGATAAAAACATTGCCGTTCAGTGCTATGAAGTGCCGCGCTACGGTAAAATCACCAACAAATATGAGAATCCGGCTGAAGTAAAGGCCATCAAGGATTTTCAAATGCTGCGCGGATTCCGTATATATGAGGTAAATGGACCAAACTGGACGGATTGGAAGGTACTTTCCGAGACGCCTCTAGATGGTAGCGTATATACCAAGGGAACGGTTCAACAAGGTTCAGGCTGCCAAGACATTCCAGTGTACTCAGGTGATAAATATTTATTCGTTGCTGGAGCACCAGATGATACGTACAGCAACACCGAGTATAAGACTTACCTATATTCAGGTGCACAGCTTGCTTATGATATTTCCGATCCAACCAAACCAGTGAAGCTATCGACTTGGTCCGTGCCAGGTCAACGTAAAGGTGAAGAAGCAGACTATAACAAGAATCCGCGTGCAGGTAACAAAACGAGCTGGATGGGCTCAAGAATGCCGCTCTTTATTCCTAAAACTGTTGAGCAGGGCGGGAAGTATGGTTATGCAGCCATGGGAGGCTTAGGCTTCTACATTGTAGATATTACCGATCCAGCGAATATGAAGACCGTGTCCCATTTAGATATGCCTATGGCATTTACCGGCACGGAAGGCGATAACATCGATGTTTCCAAAATTGAAACGACAGGCATGGTGTACTTCAGTGGATACCCACTAAGTGATGACTGTCATGAGCCATACAAAGAAATCTATGCGATTGACGTTCGTGATCCGTTGAACCCGAAAATCGCTAATATGATGCCGCGTCCAACACCGCCTAAAGATGCTCCATTTACGGACTTCTGTCAGCGCCGTGGTAGTTTCGGACCGAAACGCTCTGGCTACGCAGCTATTCAGCCAGGCACACCTAGCCAACAATATATGCCTTATTCATTCTATAATGCTGGCGTACAAATCTTTGATTTGAAAGATACGAGCAAGCCAACCATTGCTGGCTACTTTGTACCGAAGATGTCTGGTGAAGTGACAGGCGAAGATGGAACAAAGTACATGAGCGACCAATCCGATCCCGTGCATGGCACATTTGTCGAGTGGGATCGTAATCTAGTCTGGGTATTCTCAGGTCACGGTATGTATGTTCTGTCGACTTCCTTACTGGGCGACCCTGTCATGACAATGCCGAAAGCAAGTCTTCAAGTGAATAGTAAAGCCAAAGTCACATTAGAATCACAACCGTTTACTAAGGGTGGGGCTACGTTAGTTCCAATTCGTAGTGTTTTTGAGAGTCTGGGATACACCTTCGAATGGGACCCTTCGATGAAGATGGTTACAGCAAGAAAAGAAGGATCTACGATCCAGCTTCATGTGGGAAATAAAGAGGCCTTTGTTAATGGTGACAAAAAGGAAATGAAGGTTGAACCCGTGAATATGGGCGGACATGTCTACATTCCTTTGCAATTTATTGAGAGTGCAACTGGAACGAAGTCGACTTGGAATCAAGAGCAAAAGACGATCATGATGAGCACGATTTAACGATTCCTTTTGCGCTGCATAAGGATGACTCCTGAATAGATCAGGGGTCATCTTTTTCAACATCTAAATTTCACGAAAATGCAGTCAGGACAAGGGTTTAGAGGTTTCAAAAATAAATATGACATTAGGTCAATATTAATATTGACACTGTGTCGACATTATCTTATAGTGTGTGTAACATCCAGTATTTTCAAAGATAAATTTAAATTGAGAGTGAGGGTTTTATATGGCATTAGCAAAATCATTAGAAGCTTTTAATTTATTGAAGTGGATTGAGGATAATCAGGAATTTTTGAAGCCGCCTGTTAACAACAAAGTCATTTGGGAAGATTCAGAGTTTATCGCAATGGTTCTTGGTGGACCTAACCGTCGTAGAGATTTTCATGTGGATCCTTCGGATGAATTCTTTTATCAGGTTAAAGGTTCATGCTATGTAGAATGTATTACAGAAGAAGGACAGCGTAAGGTCGTGGAGGTAAAAGAAGGCGAAGTGTTCATGCTACCAGGTATGGTACCGCATTCACCGCACCGCGTTGCAGACACCTTCGGAATCGTAATTGAGCGTAAACGTGACCTCGGAGAGTTAGAAGATTTCGTATGGTTCTGTGAAAACTGTAATAAAGAAATGCACCGTGTAACAGTTCAGCTGACGGATATTGAAACTCAGGTTAAGGGAGCCATTCATAGCTTCAATTCAGATCCTGAGGTACGCACTTGCAAATCCTGTGGACATGTTGCTTCTGAGGAAGTTAAGGAATGGAAACCTGAATAAGAAGGTGAGCACCATGGATAATCAAGCAATGAATAGATCCGAAGCGTTAAGTACGCCGGAGGAACGAATGATCAATCTAGGTATTGAGCTAGGTCCCGTTCGACCTTTAGTAGGAAACTATGTGACGTGCGTTAGAACGGGAAATCTATTGTTCACCGCGGGTCAGGGCGTAGATGAATATCATGGCAAATTAGGCCGGGATTTGAGCGTTGAAGAAGGTTATCAAGCTTCCAGACAGTCCATGATCAATCTGCTGAAGGTTGTGAAGGCGGAGCTAGGCGAGCTTAGTAAAGTGAAACGCGTCGTCAAAATACTAGGCTTTGTAAATAGTACAGAAGATTTTACACAGCAACCTAAAGTGATGAATGGTGCTTCAGATCTGTTAGTTGCCGTATTTGGAGACAAAGGCAAACACGGACGGTCTGCGGTGGGGATGGCTCAACTGCCGAACAATACAGCAATAGAAATTGAAATGATTCTCGAATTTGAGGACTAGGAGGGCTGCAAGTGAATCCAGAGATGATAACGAGCCCTATAGATGTAAAAGACGCAAAGCTGTTTATCGGTGGTGAATTCGTAGATTCGGTATCACAAGCGACTTTTGACACGATTAATCCAGCTACGAATAAGAAGCTAGCATCCGTTGCGATGGCAAACGAAGCGGATACGATAAGGGCGATCGAGGTAGCACAGCGTACATTTGATAGCGGCGTATGGAGCAACATGACCGTCGAGAAGCGGGCCGAGATTCTCTGTCGTATGTCCGATTTAATCATGCTTCGTCTTGATGAAATCGCTGTACTCGAAACGCTTGATGTTGGTAAGCCGATTAAAGAAAGCCGCGGGTTTGATATTCCTAGGGCAGCGTCAAACATGCGCTTCTTTGCTGAGATGGCACTCTACCATCATGCAGAGAGTTATGAGAAGCAAGGTATGATGTCCTATACAAAATATGCTCCAGCAGGTGTGACGAGCATCATCATCCCATGGAATCTACCATTTATGCAGATGACATGGAAAGTGTCAGCCGCATTGGCAGCGGGGAACACGGTTGTGGTGAAGCCTGCATCGTATACTCCACTTAGTGCTTTTATTCTTGGAGAAATCGCGAATGATGCGGGATTGCCACCAGGCGTACTTAATATTATCGCGGGTCCCGGAAGCACTGTAGGTACAGTAATGGCATCCCACCCGAATGTCCGCCGAATATCGTTCGTAGGTGAATCTGGTACGGGTAAGACCGTGATGCGAAATGCCTCCGAATCACTCATTCCGGTGTCACTTGAGCTAGGTGGTAAATCGGCCAACATTATTTTTGAAGATGCAGATCTGGACGAAGCACTTAAAGGTTCATTAGATGCGATCTATCGCAATCAAGGGCAAATCTGTTTGGCAGGTTCAAGGATGTTGATTCATGAAAGCGTATACGAAGAATTTTTGGGGAAATTGATTACGGCTGTAAACCAGATTAAAGTAGGTCTTCCGCTTCATGAAGAGACGGATATGGGCTCACTCGTATCTCAATCGCATCTCGAATCCGTTCACAGCTATGTGGATATTGGTCTGGCTGAAGGTGCGAAGCTTGGCTGTGGTGGTGAGCGAGTGAAGGGGCTTGGGGAAGGTAACTTCTATAAGCCAACTGTTCTCTATGATGTTGATAACCAAATGCGAGTCGCGCAGGAAGAGATTTTTGGTCCTGTACTCGTGGTAATTCCTTTCAAAACAGAAGAAGAAGCGATTCGCATTGCGAATGATTCGATCTATGGACTCGCTGGCGTCGTATGGACGAACGACCTACGTAGAGCGCACCGTGTGGCTGCGCAGGTCAATTCTGGATTGTTCTGGATTAATTGCTGGTATTTCCGTGATTTACGGACACCATTTGGCGGATCTAAAGCCAGTGGAATCGGTCGTGAGGGCGGCCGCCACAGCTTTGATTTCTATACCGAAGCTAAATCGATCACGATGAAGTTATAAAAGATGGTGGTGACGCTCCCGTCACCATCTCATTTACTTTCAGGAGAAAAGAGGTAGCTCATCATGGATTCAATCCGAAATAAGCTAGCAAGTGAATTAATGAATGCGGAATCATCGCAGATTGCGATTGCACCGTTTACGGAGCGTTATCCAGATCTGACGGTTACCGATGCATATCACATCCAACTGCAGGTCGTCGAACAAAGACTTGCAGCAGGTCGGCATATTATTGGAAAAAAGGTCGGACTTACAAGCAAGGCAATGCAAACGATGCTGAATGTCAATGAACCGGATTACGGACATTTGCTTGATGATATGGAAGTTGCAGACCAGCAAGTTGTAAGCGTGAAAGATATGATCTCCCCGCGAATTGAAGCCGAAATAGGATTTGTTTTGGACCGTGACCTTAGAGGACCTGATGTTACGTTTCTTGATGTGCTGCTTGCTACTAAATACGTAGTTCCAACTTTAGAGATTATTGATAGCCGCATTGCGGACTGGAAAATCAAACTGATCGATACCGTAGCGGATAATGGCTCGTCTGCTCGAGTGGTTGTTGGACAGCAAAAAACGCCAATTGATCATCTCGATTTACGCGCGCTCGGCATGGTCCTTCTTAAGAATGGTGAGCTGATCGCCACAGGTTCAGGGGCGGCGGCGCTCGGACATCCCGCTCATGCGATTGCATGGCTTGCGAACAAATTAAGCGACTTTAATATTTCGCTCAAAGCAGGAGAGATTATTCTACCCGGTGCTCTATCTGGAGCAGTGAATGTCTATGCAGGTGACCATATTGAGGCACGATTCGGGCAGCTGGGTAACGTATCTGTCGCTTTTGAATAGGAGGAGGATCCACAATGGGGAAGATGAAGGCAGCTATTATCGGGTCCGGTAACATTGGGACAGATTTGATGTATAAGCTAGAACGCAGTGAATGGCTTGAGCTTACAGCTATGGTTGGAATTGACCCGAATTCAGAAGGACTTGAACGCGCTAGGCAGCGCGGATACGCAACTTTTTCCAATGGCATTCAAGGGCTAGAAGAGAATCCGAATTTAGCGGATATCGTGTTTGATGCAACGTCAGCCAAAGCACATGTGAAGCATAATGAAGTGCTCCAAAGAATGGGGAAAATGGTCATTGATTTAACACCCGCTGCGATTGGACCTTTCTTATCTCCTGTTGTGAATATGGGCCAGCATATGGATGCACGAAATGTGAACATGATTACATGCGGAGGACAAGCGACGATTCCAATTGTTCATGCCGTTAACGAAGTTGCAAATGTCAGTTACGCTGAAATTGTAGCGACCATTTCGAGTAAAAGTGCAGGGCCTGGAACCCGAGCTAACATTGATGAATTTACGATAACGACTCGTCGAGGCATTGAAGAAGTTGGCGGTGCAGCACGCGGTAAAGCATTAATTATCATGAATCCAGCAGATCCTCCATTTATGATGCGTGATACCGTCTATTGTGAAGTAGAACATATGGATGAAGCGCGGATTAGCGCAGCGATCCATGCGATGGTTAAACGAGTACAGGATTATGTCCCAGGATATCGACTCAAACAGGAGCCTATATTCGATGGAAACCGAGTGACTACATTTCTAGAAGTGGAAGGTGCAGGCGATTATTTCGAGCCTTACGCTGGTAATCTCGACATCATGACCGCAGCGGCTGTCCGTGTCGGTGAAGATATTGCAAGAAAAGGGGTGCATCATTCATGATCCGCAAAAGTGATAAGCCACTTCAAATCACAGAAGTATCTTTACGCGATGGGAGCCATGCGGTAGCCCATCAATTTACTGAATCGCAAATTCGTAGCGCTGTACGTGCGCTTGATGAAGCAGGTGTTCATAATATCGAAGTCAGCCACGGCGATGGACTTGGAGGATCGACTCTGCAATATGGTCGTTCCCTGATCGATGAGATGAAGCTGATCGAAGCCGCTGTTGAGGAGAGCAAGCAGTCCCGTATCGCCGTTCTACTGCTACCAGGAATCGGTACTGTGCATGAACTGAAGCAGGCACATTCACTAGGAGCAAGTCTTGTGAGAGTAGCAACCCATGTGACGGAAGCGGATGTATCGGCGCAGCATTTGCATATGGCGAGAGAGCTGGGCATGGAAGCGATTGGATTTCTGATGATGTCGCATTCCGCTCCCGTTGCCAAGCTGGTAGAGCAGGCTAAACTCATGGAGAGTTATGGCGCAGAGGCTGTGTACGTAACCGATTCCGCTGGCGCATTACTTCCGCATCAGGTGAAGGAGCGAATCGAGGCCCTACGCGGCTCTTTATCCATCGAGATTGGTTTCCACGCGCACAATAATCTCTCGCTTGCCGTAGCGAATACGCTTGTAGCGATTGAAGAAGGTGCGACTCGCATTGATGGTAGTGTCCGTTGCCTTGGAGCAGGAGCAGGAAATACCCAGACAGAGGTATTAGTAGCTGTCCTGCAAAAGATGGGCATCAATACAGGCATTGATCTCTACCGAATGATGGATCTAGCAGAGCATATTATTGGACCGATGCTACACCGCCCGCAGGAGATTTTAACAGGGAGTCTAGTGATGGGGTATGCAGGCGTGTACTCCAGTTTCCTATTGCATGCGGAGCGTGCGGGCAAGCGGTTTGGCATCGACTCACGTGATATTCTCGTTGAACTTGGACGTAGAGGAATTATTGGTGGACAAGAAGATATGATTCTAGATGTCGCAGCGGAACTTGCACATAAAAGCAAAAGCGAGGTGCTATAAACGATGGCATTAACACAGGAGATGCAGCAGGATATCGTTCAATATTTACTAGATGCGGAGCAAGAACGTAGAGAGGTATTGAAGGTAACTGAGAATTATCCAGAGCTTACGATGGAAAAAGCATATGATGTTCAGCAGCTACTCATTCAGCGCAAGATTGAAGGGGGAACTCGTTCGATTGGTTACAAACTCGGCCTGACAAGCAAGGCGAAGCAGGAAATGATGGGCGTATATGAAGCCATCTACGGTGAATTAACTAGTGATATGCTAGCACTGGAATGGGAGCCTGTGAATAGCAAGGATCTTATTCATCCGAAGGCGGAGCCAGAGATTGCTTTCTTTATAGGAGAGGATCTACAAGGGACCAATATTACGGGTGAGGATGTTATTCGGGCTACGCAGTATGTTGCGGCTGCTATTGAAGTGATTGATAGCCGTTATCTGGATTTCAAATTTACATTACCGGATGTTGTAGCAGATAACTGCTCCTCAGCTAAATTTCTGATAGGTAGCAAAATGGTCCCTGTCTGCGATGTGGATTTACCTGAACTCGGCGTGGTCATGACCAAGAATAGTCAGGTTGTCACAACTGGCGCAGGTGCAGCAGTCTTAGGTGATCCAGCCGTCTCCGTGGCTTGGGCAGTCAATAAGCTCGGTGAGCGTGGTTTAGGACTGCGTAAAGGCGATGTTGTGCTCAGTGGAGCCATCACAGAGGCGATTGCCTTCGAGCCTGGGGATACGATCCAAGCTCAGTTCGCTCATCTTGGCAGTGTAACACTGAGTTGTGTATAACGAAGAGCGAATGCAAGTGCCCCTTACCATAACGCATGCAGAGTAATGCGATATGGTAAGGGGCTTTTTGTTATTGGAAGCTAGAGTAAATCGTGTAATCGCGTTATTTTAATGGAATGTATATCTAACTATATTTACTATGTAACTTGAGTATATAAACGTACTTCTCTTCTTTATTGTAAGAAAATTGAAATATAAATTGGCAAACCTGAATTGTCTTAACAGTATCAATTAATGACGTATGATCATGATAATCCTCCGAGTAAGCTGTTTAAGCTATCTTTTATTTCTTTTTTTTGAAGAAATCAAACTTAATTACTCTTTCAAAGAGAAAGCTAATTACAGTAGCTCCTAGTGGAATCAATGTGTATACCCATAGCGGATGATTTGGAGCTTCACCTTCAGGTGCATCCATTAATATCGCATAAAGGCCAAAACAATAAATTAATGCCACTATTAAACCTGTTACGTTTCTATTTTTCATAGTTGTTTTCACCTCAAATTAAGAATTCAAAGTATTGCTTTCCATCGGCGTAATAGTAACGAACATACATGCTTAGGTCCTACTAAAGAAATGGAAACCAGACAGTAGTCCGAATCCTACTAAAATATTCAGCTGGTCAGCTTATTAGACCTATTCATCACTAATCTAGATTATTTAATGTGGAGTGTTCACTTAGTAAAAGTTAACATACTTATTACTTAATTGTAAACATTTACAAGGTTATATTATGTTATTTTAGGTAAATATTACTTTGAATTATTTATTCTGTTATAAAAAATCTTGATATAAAAGGGCTTTTCACCTTTATATTAAATACTATAATATTAAATATAAATATTAAGTATAGGTATTAAATTTTTTTACCGTTAACAATAGTAAACAAAAAAATATGTAAACATACAAAAAAAATACATATATTAGTATATTGTAAATTAAATTATATTTTTAATATTTGGGATATGTATCAACTTGAGGACATTATTTAAGTGTATACATAAATATGTTTTTATAGAAAATAAAGGTAATGATAGCTGATATATAGTAATATTGTATTAATAAAATTTCCTAGAGATGAGGAATATATAATGCGATATTTACTTTGTTTCATTCCGCCGCTTGCTATTCTTAGCTGTGGCAAACCTGGCCAATTTATTATTAGTATTATCCTGACTTTTTGTTTTTACATTCCAGGCGTAATACATGCGATGTTAGTAGTTAATTCTTACAAGGCTGACAAGAGAAATGATAAGTTAATCAGAGCTATTCACACTCAAGGTCAGAGAAGACAATAAAAAGCACAAAGAGCCCCGGAGAAATCCGAGGCTCTTGTTAATTCCAGAAGTACTGTGTCCTGCCAAAAATAAATAAAAATATACGGTAATCACTTGTATTATATACGTATTTACCGTATATTTAGTCCGAATCCAGTTTGTTCCAAATTATAAATAAGTGTGAGGGTGAAGATTCTTGACCTTAGATCAGTACCGAAAAATGGCTGATGAGGTAGGCGGAGAGATTGGTAAGGCTATGCAAGAACTCATAAATGAACTTACAGAAGCGCGAGATATTATAAGCGGCATGAAGCACCCAAGTGTTTTAGGAAGCAAGGAATTGGCTGAATATCTAGAAGTTGACCCTAAGAACTTGCATCATTCCCGTAAGACGAAATTTTTTCCTGAACCCGATTTCTTTGCTGGGAACAGACCGTGTTGGTTTCTACCAACTATTCAAATATACCAGAACAAAGTTGATGAGTGGCGAAAAAAACAAAAGTAGTTACTATTTCTGGTTGAGGATTAGGAGGTATAAGTTGATAGAGTCTTTAGGTTTTATGTTTTTCTCGACGCTTGAAACATTAGCAATTTACTCACTTATAATGTCACTATTTAGATACAAAGCATCAGAGTACATATGGCAGGCACTATGTGTCATGCTACTTATTAATTTACAAAGCTTTGTTATGCGTAATGAAATTGATATGTCTTATCTCGCACCTTTAATCACGGTCATCATTTTTATATTCTTTTATTCTGCTATCGTTAAATTACCACTTATGTGGTCAGCGTTATGTACTATTCTAGGCTATACACTTTACGCATTAATTCAAGTTTTCTACGTATATACTCTATTCGGATCTATTGAATCAGCTCAGTCATCTATTGCTGATGGGTATATACTCCAAACAATTACGGCAACAACAGGAATACTGGGTTCTTGGATACTGTATAAACTAGGCCTGGGATTTGCATTCGACTTTGATAAATTACGGTTTAAATCCGAACATGTTTTATTAATCTCACTCATCATTATAGTTCTATTCCTTATGGCGATATTATTCTACTTTAATCAGATGTGGTTATTGCTCATCTTCTTCGGTATTACGTTTGTTATTTTGCTTTATTACTCAATTAGAACCGAGGAGCTCGATATCAATGATAATGGATAATGTAGCGCTTAAGATTGCAGAGGGGGTTAAAAGACAAGTACCAAATCATAAATCCTCAGTAGCTGTACTGAAACATGGAGCAGCAATTTCCTTGAATGTCTTGTTTATTGTCGGCCTTACTTTATCACTCTCTTTTATTACTGGGTATACAAAGGGTGCAGCCATATCATTAGTCGGGTTTGGATTACTTCGATTATTATCTGGAGGAGTTCATCTAAAAGCGGGTGAATGGTGTGTTGTAGTTACGACTGTTCTTCTTACAGCAATATCGATTGTTGATTTATCAATCCTTTACGTTCAAATGTTGAACTTGCTGAGTCTTATACTGGTATCATTATTTGCCCCTAGTAACATCGAGAAGCAATCAAGGATACCTAAAGAAAAATATGTTCAGCTACGTATGATCTGCATATTAATTGTTATGTGTAATGTGTTAATTCAGTCGCCAGTACTAGCGGTTACCTTCTTTGTGCAGGCTCTAAGCTTGATCCACAGGAAGGAGGTGAGTTCTGTTGACACTAATTAATAAAGCTAAACAAAGCACGTTTCATTTTATCGCCTCAGCGTTTACTTTAGTAGCAGTGTTCTTTGTGAATGCAGCGAGTCCTGTATTTGTCTACAGCGGCGAGACTCCAGAAGAACTCTTGAAATAAATGGATTGGGGCTGATTCCAGTGCAATTATCCGTAACGAAGGATATTGATGGTGAATCAGGAATAGTAAAGCTACGAGTGAATGACATCTTATTCCTGGAAGCAATGAAAAAGAAGCAATGTGTTGCATTTCATACGTTAGAAAGTATTTTTTATCTACCTGGTTCATTAAAATACTGGTCTACTACTCTTAATAATAGTGGATACACTTTTAGAATTGTAGATCGAAGCAACTCGGTGAACGTTGATAAAATAGTTCGTATTGATAATGTATTTAAAAAAGCTTATTTCGAATACGATATAAGAAAAGGTTCTAAATGTTGCACGATGTCAGAACAAAGATGTTCTGATTTGGTAGATGAGTTCTTTGTAACAATCCCGGGCTTGTATTTATCTTAAAATTAGAAAGGAGCTGCTTCTTGAGAGAGGCAGTTCCTTTTTTTGTGTACATTAAAAGAGTGCTCTGTTCTGTCTTATAGATAGAAGCACTAACCTAACTTAAGCTACGACACCACGTTTAGTATCAAACGCTTCGTATTGTTTCTCTACAATAATGCTTTTAAGTATTTGTACCGTCTTCCAAACATCTTCATACGTCGTGTAGAGAGCCACGGGTGCTAACCGTACCACGTTTGGTGAACGATAGTCTGGAATAACATGATTTTGCTTGAGTGCCTTACAAATACGAACAGCTTCATCATGCTCTAGGCTGATATGACCACCGCGGCGAGCATCATCCATAGGGTTCGCGATCGTATATCCTAGACCTTGAAGCTCCTCGTTAATTAAATCAATCATGTATCGAGAGATATGAAGTGATTTCCGGCGTATGTCTTCGATTGTGGTCATCTCAAAAATTTCTAATGATCCGATTAATGGTGCGATACTGAAAATATGCGGGGTACCAATTTGGTAAGCGCCTGCAGTCTGTTCAACAGTTAAGCTGTGCTCCATATCAAACTGTTTATTTTTGTTGGAGCTGTACCAGCCCGTGAGCCCAGGAATTCGGCCAAAATGCTTCTTATTCACATACAGTGAAGCTACACCGCCAGGTCCACCATTTAAGTACTTATAATTGCACCATAGTGCAAAGTCGACATCCCAATCGCTTAAATAGTGGGGAATGGAGCCGACAGAATGGCAGCCATCGAATCCAATCAGAATGCCGCGTGCATGGGCTTCGGCTGTCAGTCTTTGCATATCCAGTAATTGGCCGCTGCGATACAGCACGGTTGGAAGCAAGATTAATGCGACTTCCTCAGACATGGCCGCAATAATATCATCTTCTTCGATCATACGACCATCTCGGCTGGTTACTCGGATGAGATGCTGATCAGGATCGAAACCTTTTAGACGAAGCTGGCTTTGCAGGGCATATATATCTGTAGGGAAATCAAGTTCAGTCGCCATGATTTTGGTGCGTTTGCCTTGAGGCTGATAGAACGTTGAGACTAGCTGATGAATATTACTTGAAGTGGAGCCTGTAATAATCACTTCTTCCGCTTCTGCACCAACTAGCGCAGCCATCTGTTTGGAGAGGCTTTCAGGTAAAAAGAACCATGGGCGCTCCCCTTGAGTCCAGCCATCAATGTTATGTGTCTTCCAAGATTCGAGCAATTCAAACATTGTTCGTTCAGATCGTTTGGAAATTAAGCCTAGTGAATTCCCATCTAAATAGATCAGATCATCGTTAACATAAAACTCATTTCGTAAGGGCGCTAATGCATCCGATGCATCTAGTTGTTTGGCGTAATCCAGGGAAAAATCTTTTGTAATCGCTTTCAATAATGTCACCTCTTCTAGGTAAAATGCAACTCGTGATGTGTACACTATAATATAATTATGACACAGTGTCAATATTATTTGAGTGCGGTTCAACTTCACATAAATGCCCAATTGAAAAAGGGGTTTTATGAAAGGGGAAGAAACTTAAAGAAGACAAAATTCGCGAGAAGTATATATAATTTTTCCCTTTAAACCCTGCCTATCATGGATTGCTATTTACAAAATTATGGAGGCTGATAGACAGTGGCTTTCTGCTCTAGCATCTCTATAATATTTCTAAGTAAAATAAAACTTACTCCTGAGTTCTTATAAATCTCCTTAAATAAACTCTTATCAATCAACAAACAAAGAAGCGGTAGTCTAGGACTTATTTTTACGTCCGCGCTACCGTTTCTTTGTGTGCTATTCATTGTAATCGATCACTACACAGGTTGTGTAATAATCTTATCTACGATCCCGTATACTACAGCTTCTTGTGCTGAAAGGTAAAAGTCGCGATCGGTATCTAGCTGGATCTTTTCCAGTGGCTGGCCCGATTTTTCGGCAATCGTCTTGTTAATTTTATCCCGAAGCTTCAAGATACGACGTGCCGAGATATCGATATCGCTTGCAGGACCTTGAGCACCCCCTAGCGGCTGATGAAGCATAAACTCACTGTTAGGAAGTGCATAACGCTTACCTTTTTGACCGCCAATGAAGAGGAATGCACCCATGGATGCTGCTATTCCCATACATATGGTACTGACATCTGGTTTGATAATATCCATGGTGTCCAGAATAGCGTAGCCTGCGGAAACGGAGCCACCAGGGCTATTGATATAGAGTGAGATATCTTTCTCAGGATCATCTGCCGTTAGAAAAAGCAATTGTGCAATAATGCTACTAGCTACTTGATCATTAACTTCTGAGCTTAGGAAGATAATACGATCTTTCAGCAGTCGTGAATAAATATCATAGGTACGTTCTCCAAGGCGAGTTTGCTCGACAACGTAAGGAATTGTGTTCATATATAGCCTCCTACAGATTAGGCATGAGGCTACGCCGCACATAAATAGGAAGACAACGAAGATATCGAAGATACCGATGTCACATGAACGGATTGGAGTTTCAATTTGTGTTGTTCTACGAAATGCTGCGTCAGCGTTAAGGCTTGAGCAAGTTCTTGCAATGACTCAGGCTTCTCTAGCCGTATGGCATGTAGCAGTATATTGCGAAAGGAACTAAGCTCCACATCACTCCAATACTGTTCGACAGACGGAACTGCAGAATCTCCGTTTATATTGCGGCGTGCCCGATGCAGTAATGATTTAACGGTGGTTTCGTTCATTTCAAGCATTTGCGAAATATCTGCAAGCGGGAATTCAAAAATTTCCTTCATCACAAAGACGATTAATTGCTTCGGAGTCAATTTCTCAATGAGAGAGTCAATGCCTTCAAGCAGCCGATGATTAGGCTGGTCATGAACTTGTGGCTCAAGTATCATTTCTGCAGACTGTCTAGATTGCTTCCGAATATGATCTATCCATTGATTGCGCGCAATGGTTGCCAGGAATGAAAAACTAACTTCGCGGTTCTCTGGCCATTTCTTTTGACAAAACGAAATCGATTTGGCGATGGTATCATGCGCCAGATCCTCGGCATCCCAACAATTACGTGTAATGCGAAGACAATATTTTTTTAGCTCAGGGTACATATTTACGATATCTTCGCGCGAAGATCCGGTTTTGGTTGTACTTGGAATTAACATGTTCATCACACTCCTCAGAGGCCTCTATATATAAAACGTTTGATGACCCTCAAAAAGATACGGGGCAGCATTAAAAGCCGAATATTTTTTAAAGTTATTTATTTCCATTATACCGAATTGTAGTACAGATTGTACCTTCTCAGGTGGTGTAGACTGCCTAGGGCTCGCTCTTCTTTTTTGCAATAACCCATCATATGCTTGTATGGAGACCACTGCTGCTAAAAGGAGGGGATTCAGGCATGGGAAGAAGGGCTAAGTGGCATAGCAGGGGAACGAGTAAACCCCGAAGTAGACGACGATTTTGGCTGATCATGGCTCTCGTATTTATCATCGTTCTGCTACAAATGTCTGCTTATGTAGAGCATAGACTGAAGCCTCCTATCATGCATCTAGCTAAAATTCGTATGAAGCAGATCGCCACAGATGCGATAAATGAGGCTGTCACTGCTCAAGTGGCTCAGGGAAGTAATGTCGATCAATTAATTGATTGGAAAATGGACAATACCGGCAAAGTATCCGGGTTTATGCTGAACTATGCGGAACATATGAAAATTACGTCAAACACATTTAAGGTCGTGCAGGCGGCTTTGCAAAACAAACATCGATTGTCAGAGAGCATTCCAGTGGGTCAGGCACTGGGGAGTCCGCTTATGGCTTCATTCGGTCCGAATGTTCCCATCAAGGTAGAACCTCAAGGAGCAGTTAAAGTAGACTTGAATACCCGGGAAAAGGATGCAGGCATTAATATGGTGCTTGTCGAGGTATATATTCATGTTACTGTCGAGGTTGCCGTTGTCGTTCCGCTAGACATGGAGCCAGATATTATTGATACGGAGATTCCGATATCTTATCTTATGGTGGTGGGCAATGTCCCGATGTACTATTACGATGGAAAAGGTAATCCCGTGGGAAACAATGGCTCAAATGCGCCATCTATCGCTCTACCCGTTAATCCGTCGCCTGGTACGGCTAATCCGAATACTAATGATCCAACTCAGGGACTTCCCAGTATCGGAATTTCTAATCAAAGTGGAACACAAAGTAATATTAACGATGGAGCCGAGGATCCTATTGAGGATGATACAAAATAAAAAAAGAGAGCCTCTGACATTCGTCATGAGGTTCCCTTTGTGTTCTTCTTAAGTGCCTTACGCTCCTCCATTTCCCATCGGTGAAGCAGTGGGTAGGGATCAAATGACCATTCCACAAGACCACTATCCCTGTAAATACCGTAATGTAAATGAGGTGGGAATTTCCCTTGTGTCCCTGGCTTACCATATCCAGAGCTGCCAACCCAGCCTAAAGTTTGTCCTGGAGTGACAATGTCGCCTTCAGCTATCGTCTTATCAAAACCCGATAAGTGAGCGTAATAGTGATAATGGTTCTCCAAATCACGGATGCCAATGCGCCAGCCTCCGTATTTGTTCCAGCCTTTAAGTTCCACTACCCCATAACAGGTGCTGCGTACAGGTAGCCCGTGATGTGCAAATAAATCGGTTCCTTCATGGATCCGGAAGCCGCCCCAGTTACGTCCGCTCCCCCATGTGCTACGGTAAGAGTAGACACTGTTTACTGGTAGCGGAAAGGCGTGCTTGTAAAGATTTAGCGAATTGAATTGACTGTAAAGCTTCGAGAATTGTTGTATCCGCTGAACAGCGCGGCTGTTGTGGTAATATTCCCAAAGGGCGATTTTGAAATCATCATCAGATTGTCCATAACGAAGCAAATAGGCTGCCATACTGTATAGCACATCCATATCATTATCTGGGTCTGCTTGTCCATCGCCTGAGCCGTCCCGTCCGTACCCACTAAAGAATGAAATGGATTTAGGCTCATGATCGCGCGGATCAGGATTAAATCTTCCAGTCCATATGGGTTCATTCATGTAAATGCCTGTGACGCGTTCTGGATGATGGCGGTCTTTGGGATGGGCCTTCGTCATGGTTCGTTCATACTGGTCAATGGCTGCAAGCCTGTACCAAGGAATGCTAGTGACTGCGCTCATTCTGTCGTAAAGCTGCTTTCGTTCTGACAGCATTTGCTCGAGACTCATTTTTTCTACCTTTTTCGTGTCTTGCTGTGACAAGGTGGGACTGGCATTCACCTTTGCTGGAAGGACTGCACAACTGGAAGCCACCGTAGTCCATACGATTGAAGTGAGGACAGCGAGCTTAAAGGATTTGTTGTGAAAATAATAACGACTCATATATGGACCTCCCGATAAGAACAAAAGGGCATAACCTTAGATTATTATTAGATTGGATCTCGAGGCCCCTTTTTATCCATGGATGAAATGGAAGTATTTTGGCGGACTTCATGATATAATATGGAACATGCAGCAGTTAACCATGACTCGAAAGAAGGTCAGAACATGACTACGAATACGATCAAGGAACCTAAACCGGACTGGATACGAATTAAACTGACAACCGGTGATAACTATCAAGAAATTAAGAGCATGATGCGCTCCAAGACCCTTCACACCGTATGTGAAGAGGCGCGTTGTCCTAACATATATGAATGCTGGGCTAACCGTACGGCAACATTTATGATTTTGGGTGACATTTGTACACGCGCATGTCGTTTTTGCGCAGTCAATACTGGAAAGCCAACCGAACTGGATTTACAAGAACCTGAACGTGTAGCTGAAGCTGCTGAGAATATGGGTCTACGTCATTGCGTAATTACAAGTGTGGCTCGTGATGATTTGGCTGATGGCGGAGCTTCTATTTTTGCAGAAACAATCAAAGCGGTTCGTACGCGGATGCCATTATGTAGTGTTGAAGTACTTATTCCTGACTTCATGGGGAACTGGGATGCTCTTCAAGTCGTGATGGATGCTAAACCAGATATTCTAAATCATAATATTGAAACCGTTGAACGTATGTCTAACCGTGTTCGTGCGAAAGCGAAATATAGTCGTTCCTTGGAATTGTTGCAAAAAGCGAAGCAAATGGCACCATCTATTCCTACGAAATCAAGCATCATGCTTGGAGTAGGTGAGGAGTGGGATGAGATTTTACAAGCGATGGATGATTTACGGGCCGTAGATTGCGGAATATTGACATTAGGTCAGTACCTGCAGCCTTCTCCTAAGCATCTAAACGTACTGAAGTACTATCATCCAGATGAATTTGTAGTTCTGAAAGAAGAAGGAATGAAGCGTGGCTTTAATCACGTGGAATCTGGACCGCTTGTGCGTAGTTCGTACCATGCACATGAACAGGTTAAATCTGCAGAAGCTGTGGCGAAGTCCTAATGGAAGCAGTAACTGGAAGAAAGGCAGGGGAAACTCAATTGATTTTGATCGGCGGTAAAAATTATGAAGTCCTGAAAGACTACAGAGATGCCTGGAACCCTGAAGCCTTTCGTGAAAGATACAGCGAAGTGCTTGAGCGATACGATTATATCATTGGAGACTGGGGCTATAGTCAGCTTCGTCTAAAAGGGTTTTACAGGGATAACCATCCCAAGGCGAACAAAGATACAGCCATTTCCAGCATGGTCGATTATATTAACGAATATTGTAATTTTGGTTGCGCTTATTTTATTTTACAAAAGAGCCGGGAACCTAAAGATAAAGACCGTAAGCCACAACTCGAAGCTGAAAAAGTTAAAAACGCTGCAATAAAACAACCTGTAGTTGGGGCTGTGGTTGAACCTACAGTAGAACCTGCGGTAGAGCCTGCGGTAGAACCTTCAGTAGAACCAGTGGTTGTACCTAAAGTAGAATCTGCGGTAGAGCCCGCAGTAGAAGCTGTAGCTGAACCAGTGATGAAAAGGACATTAAACTCGAGCAAGACATAGCAAAAAGCGGTTCCTAAGGGAGCCGCTTTTTTTGTGTTTATACATTTGAAATTTAACCTAAGAAGGCCTCACGTACACGATTCCAGAATGGGAATGGCCGATATCTGGCGAAGCTGACCTTTTCCTTAGCAACTAGGCAACGAACAGAAATTAGGTCATCCACTTGAATATTTACATGATCAATGGTCAATAGGAGTCTTTGATCCTTACGTGAGTAAATATCACAGTGATGGTGCTTAGGTAGAAGCAGTGGGGAACCCATTGTACGGAACACCCGATTGTTAATCGAAGCAATTTCTGCAATTTGCAGGGCTTCAATAGTTGGATGAACCATAGCGCCACCCAAACTTTTGTTATATGCAGTACTACCAGACGGTGTAGATATACAGATGCCGTCACCTCGGAACATCTCGAAGGTTTGATCGTTAATATCGACTTGGGCCACTACCGTACCATCGACACCTTTGAGTGTGAACTCGTTTAGGGCAATGTACGTTGTTTTACCTGATTTTCTCTGAATCTCAAGCTCCAGCAGTGGGTATTGAACAATACGCGGCTTAAGAGAGCCTGTTGTGCTTGCGCTCATTAACTCAATGAGCTGCGGTAGCTCGTCTGCTTTCCAATCAGCATAGAAACCGAGGTGTCCTGTATGTACACCGACAAAAGCTATATCAGGAATATGATCTACAAAGGTGTGAAAAGCTTGAAGCATGGTGCCATCTCCACCTATGGAAATTACAATTTCGGGAGATTCGGCATCTAGTTGGAATCCTCTTTGTGATGCAATTTTATGAAATTGTTCACTTAAATCAACAGATAACTGATCTCCGCGGTCCAAAACATAGTATCTCAAGGGTGTTAAGCTCCTTTGTTATGGGTATATACCGATCATAAACAATATCAGAGGATAACACAATGTTCATTTCTTTGAAACATGGCGGATATACCGACTTATGAAGCGAATGACTCCCCAACATAGGGAAATAAAGGTCATACTCAAAAGCAAAATAATCCACAACATAAAACGATCAGCAATTTCGGATGATATGGAGCTTGAAGCTGGTAAAGATATGGATGGAAGTGTGGAGATAGGGGAAGGTCCCATGACCAAATTCCAGCAGAGAAGCACAAGGCAGAAAGCCAAAATACCATGTATGAATCGGGCAATCATAAACGGAAGGTAGCGTAAATTGGTAGCATGTAAAATACTAGCCACCTGAGCATGGACCGACAATCCGCCCCAGGATAAAATAAACGCAGCCGCTGCAACCTTGTAAGGAAGAGCAACGGAAGCTCCTGCTTCTGCAGCATTCCGCGCCCCCAGTGTAACTTCGAATACTCCCCCGATGAGAGCCTCGGATAGGGCGGGAGGCAGACCGAATGTAGATAGAACGACCTCAAGTAGATGGTTGAGTCCAGACATGAAACCAGCCTGTGTCATAAGCTCTAAAAATACAGAGAAGAATACAACGAGCCCTCCAACGACAATAATAAGTCGAATAGAGGATTCGATCGCTTGCTGCAATAGCTCGCCAAGATTGCGGCCGTCTTCAATTCGGGCTTGATGCATAGATGAGAGGGCCTGTTTAAGACGGTTCTGATTACGGGGGACTGCCGTTGATTTCGGATGGAACGGTTTGATGTCATTCAAGCTGTCATCCGATGGTTCGTTTGATGCGTTTTCTTTTCCATGAAATCGCATTAATAGTCCGATCAATAGGCCACCACCGTAGTGTGCGAGGGCGAGAATAGCAGCGATCCTAGGCATTTGGAAAAAACCAACAGAAACCGCACCAATCAGAAAGATCGGATCAGATGAGGTAGTAAAGGCAACCAGACGTTCTCCTTCTTGACGGGTTAACATTCTTTGCTCCCAGAGTTTTGCAGTAAGCTTCGCACCAATCGGATAACCAGATACGTAGCCCATAGCAGCAACAAAGCCACCGCTCCCAGGGATTCTGAATAAAGGTCTCATCAATGGGTCAAGCAGGGTGCCCATTAAATGGACCACACCGAAGCCAAGCATCATTTCAGAAATGATAAAGAATGGAAACAATGAAGGAAATAAGACATCCCACCAAATAGACAGACCACGTAAAGCGGCTTCTAAATAAGGACCGGGGAAACATATCATAAGGAAAAGCAAGCCCGTGAGGAACGTCAACATTAGCGGCACGCCTAATGATTTAACAGCCATTTCTGAGCCTCCCGACATGTAGGACTTGAGAATTACTTCAACTTTCCTAGTTTTATGATGGGAGATGGACAAACATGACTAAAAAAAGTTAGTAAGCGTTTACAAAACATACTGCATTTTAAAAAAAACTGTGGTAAAATAAGTGAACAAATCATAAAAAACTTCCAAAAAACAACTTTAATATATGGATGGAGTGATGAGATCATGAGTATGGTCGCTGGTCTTCTAGTCTGTGCTTTCGTGTATGTCATTCGCGCCTCGCTATTCCGCTCGGGGGAAGAGGACTGGAGCAGTTATTAAATAATGTAAAGGGCGCTAAGCAATCGTTTAGCGCCTTTTTTTGTTTTTTGTTATAATGGAAATAAATTTAAAATGAAGAAACGCATCCGCTATATACAAATTTAGCGTAGCCGTTTTTTCTTATCATAACAGGAAAGTTGGCGACTTAAGGATGAATCCAAACTTGACCATCTACGAAAATTTGGGCGGTGAAGAAGCGGTACGAGCTCTGGTATCTGTATTTTATCCCAAAGTTCAAAAGGACCCAATTATTGGACCGCTCTTCCCTGAAGATATCTATCCCGTGATGGAGAAACAATTTATGTTTCTTACTCAATTTTTTGGAGGCCCAGGACTTTATACACAGCAAGTTGGCCCCCCAATGATGAGAGCAAGACATTTACCTTTTCCGATTACAGATGTGCATGCTGATGCTTGGTTACGCTGTATGGGTGAGGCGTTGACTGAAATTGGAGTGGAAGAGACACTTCGCACATTCACGTTAAATCGGCTTTCAGGCCCTGCGCATCATTTTGTAAATACACCCTAATTTAGCTTGAAAACAATACAGAGGTTTGGAAAGGAATTGGGGTTTTTTGACGTTAGAACCGCTGTATTCCATAGACGTTACATGCTATAATTGCGAACACAAATTTACTTCATCTCGCGTTCGTCCTAGCTATAAAAAAGCAATTCGGACAGATTCCGATTTCTGCTCCTACTATAAGAATGAGAATCCTGATTTCTATGTCGTAAGAGTTTGTCCAGAGTGTGGTTTCGCATCAACTGAGAATTCTTTAGAGCGTTTGAATGATACACAGAAAAAAGACTTCAGGGAGAAAATCGGCAACCGCTGGATTAAACGTGATTTTGGCGGGAAACGTAATTGGGATGTGGCACTGGAGACGTATAAACTGGCCTTATTGTGTGCGCAAACCATAGGAGATACAGAGCGGATTGTAGCGAGTATATTGCATCATATTTCCTGGCTGCATCGTTACAAGGGGGATGAATTACAAGAACGGCGGTTTTTAACCTATTGTCTTGAGTCCTATATTCGAGTGTATGAGCTAGAAGGTGTAGGTGCGAATAACGCAAGATTGTTATATCTTATTGGCGAATTGAACCGACGAATTGGTGAGTTTACAAACGCAGTGAAATGGTTCGCGCGTGTAATTAATGATAAGAACATTATAGACTCGGCAATGATTCGGGCTTCGCGGGAACAGTGGGCTGTTCTTCGTGAACAAATGATTGCGAAACAAATGGAATTACCAGGCGAGATGAATCCCGCCTAGTGATTTGCATTTCGGTAACGAATAGGTTTATCAAAGAGTAAATAATCCGTATCGGTGTCCAGTACAGTGGAACGATTGCTACAGCAAGGAAATACGAGGAGTTTCTTTTTACCATCATGGATGGATTGTAATTCCTTGGGCTTCATCGGAAGCCTCACATTGACTGCGTCGCAGAAGGGGCACTCTTGTACATAAATATCTCCCATAATTAGGTCATATGGCCAGGTATTAATAAATGGGATCATGAGGGATCCTTCGCGTCTGTATCAGCATTCTTCTGATCAAGTGCAGGCTCTTCCTTAGATAGTTCGGCAATTTTCTGAAGTAAAATATGCTGTGGCATATGCATTAATTGTTCGAGGGGAACACCAAGTTTCTCAGATAACTTTATAGCCGTATCCGGCGATATTTGTAAGGGTCTCATACGTATAATTTCCTCCTGCTCCTATGGAGCAACGATTACTAAATCGTCAGATTATTCTATATAGTTTACCATAAGGTCTTATAAATAAAAAAGATTATGATACCACGGGAGGTAGCTTATATGAAAAATAACTTACAATTAACTTGGGATTTAGAGTCCATATTCCCTGGAGGATCATCTTCAGAAGCTTTTAAAACGTATTTGCAAGATTTGGAGCAGGATATTACGAAGTTACAGCAATCTATACAAGAATCAAAGTTGCCTACGACACTTGAAGAAACACGTTCATTTGATGGAATTATTGTTCTGTTAGAGAGTTGTATATCTCGTCTTTCGGAGGCGAGTGCTTTTGTAAGTTGTTTACAGGCACAGGATGTGAAGGATAAGAAAGCAGTGCAATGCTCTGGACAAATTAGTACACTTGTAGCTTTGCTAAAAGGAACAATCACAGAATTTGACCATATTTTACGTTCAACAGAGGATGCGGTATGGACTCAATGGGTGGATCGTGAAGAATTAAGACCAATTGCCTTCGTATTAAATGAGAGCAGGGAGCAGGCGCGTGAGAAACTAAGCCCTGAGCTAGAAAGTCTTGCGCTTGATCTAGCAGTAGATGGATACCATGGCTGGAGTGACTTCTACGACACTATTGTCAGCCGTGTAGAGATTCCTTTTGAAGAGGATGGTAATACTGTATTGCTCTCCGCAGGTCAGGCAGCAAACAAGATGCATAGTCCAGACCGTGAACTACGTGAATCGATGTTCAAGAAGTGGGAAGAAGCTTGGAATGATGTAGAAGATTATTGTTCAGACACCTTAAATCATTTGGGTGGATTTCGTTTGAAATTGTATGAACGCCGTCAGTGGGATAGTGTGCTTAAAGAGCCTCTTGAGATTAACCGTATGTCCCAAGAAACGTTGGATGCCATGTGGAATGTCATTAAGGATAACAAGCCTGCATTTGTTAAATATCTAGAACGGAAGGCACAGCTATTAGGTGTTGATAAATTAAGCTGGGTAGATGTCGAAGCTCCAATTGGCAAAAGTACAGGCAAAATTTCTTATCAGGAAGCAGCAGAGACGATTGTCGAGCAATTCCGTAAGTTTAGCCCTAGAATGGCGAATTTTGCTGAAAGAGCTTTTGATGAATCATGGATTGAAGCGGAAGACCGTCCAGGTAAGCGCCCAGGCGGTTTTTGTACATCGCTTCCAGTCAGTAAATCGACACGGATTTTTATGACTTTTGGAGGCACCGCTTCGAATGTCTCGACTTTAGCTCATGAGCTTGGACATGGCTATCATCAGCATGTGATGGATGATTTGCCAGTGCTTAATCAGAACTATGCAATGAACGTGGCTGAAACAGCTTCTACTTTGGCTGAGATGATTGTATCGGATGCACTTGTACAATCTGCTGAGGATGAGCAGGAGAAGCTGGCATTGCTCGAAGATAAGATTCAGAGAAGCGTTGCATTTTATATGAATATTCATGCCCGTTTCTTATTTGAAACTCGTTTCTACGATCGTCGTAAACAAGGACTTGTAAGTGCGCAGGAGCTCAATGAATTAATGGAAGAGGCACAGAAAGAAGCATTCTGTGGCGTATTATCATCATATCATCCACATTTCTGGGCATCGAAGATGCATTTTTATATTACAGGTGTACCATTCTATAACTTCCCGTATACTTTCGGTTATCTATTCAGTGCAGGGATTTATGGACGTGCTATGCAAGAGGGTGCGGCATTTGCAGATAAATACGATGCTCTACTTCAGGATACAGGTTCCATGACCGTTGAAGAGCTCGCTCAGAAGCATCTGGGTGCTGATTTGACCGTAAGAGATTTCTGGCAGAGTGCTGTGGATCTTAGCGTTGCAGATGTAGAACAATTCTTGAGTATGACTGAGCATTTAGTGTAATTTCAGTATTTGGGAAGGGAAATAAAAAAGGGAAGATCTACTGTGTTTAGGGCAGGTCTTCCCTTTTTTAGGGTGCTATCAATATACATAGATGTATACGAATTTTTGAATATTTTGTCATATTATCATGCTTATTAGCGTTTTCTAGTATTAATTATTAAAATATAACGCAAATAATAGTAATAAATACCCAATTATGTTTTAAATTGTTGTATGGTAACAAATAATGTCTTATAATGAGTCATAAGCCCTATAATATTTGATCGAAAAATGACAGAGGAGGCGGAAAATGCTTAAACCGGAGCAATTATCCTTAGGTAGACAGTTGGATTTAGTATTTAGAGAGCTTGAAGATGAGCTATCTTGCTTATCTTCGGGCACAGTGTTTGTGCAAATACGCAATAATACGATTGGTAAGTTTGGGATTCGCCATCTTCCCTTGGAAGGACGTAATGGAGAAATTTGCTCTCAGGACAAAGGACTAACACCTGTGCAATATTCATCCTTCCGCTTGATGGCGCTTGAGAGTCTTAAGTACAAGCGTCGCTGGACACACGGAGAAATTAGTTATGAATTTACAGTAAGACAGAGCATACTCGCAGTGGACGCCATACTAGAATCGAATTATAACATGGCTAATTTAATGATTCGCTACCCACGACATACATACCCTGATTTGGCCTCTGAAGTATATTAAAATAGAGTTATCCAGAACTTATACATGTATTATTAAGTATTCAGTAGTTATTCATTAGTAAGATTATTATCTAATAACAAATTGTCTTATTATAAGATGTTAAAAGGCCGCCTTTGATAACCAAAGGCGGCCTTTCATTGATAAGGGTTTTGCGGCTTTAGTCCGCGTTCCACTTATTTATCACAACAGATATACATGCGAATTATTGGTTTGAACGACCCGATAATTGCTGCTCTGCCAATTGCACCAGACGTTTCGTAATATAACCACCCAAAGAACCAGTTTCACGGGATGTGTAGTTACCGTAATATCCGTCTTGAGGAATCGTTACACCCAGTTCTTGTGCTGCTTCATATTTCAGTTGTTGAAGTGCAGCATTCGCTTGAGGTACTACAAGATTGTTAGAACGACTGCGACCTTGATTTTGTCCTTGTCCTGCTTGACCCATGTTTGTCACCTCCTCCTGAACTTTATGGAGTTATTATGGTGTTCAGGATTTGAAAACATACAAGAAAAGAGGACAAATATATTGGTAATTATTATCAAGGAGTAGGATAGATCATTTCTAGCTGAAGATCCATATCAATAACTTTACCTGGCTCTAAGCGAATCAATCCGGTAACCTCAGGCCCTACTTCAAGATTAGGAGCATTGGCAAGCCAAGTGTAAGGCTCAATACATAAGAATTGATCAGCAGGTCCTTTTGTATATAGAACCCAATGTTTATAATAGGCAGGATCAGCAGAATACTTAAGACCATAGCCATCATTACGCATCAGACGTGCCTCTATGGGTTGTCCTTGACCAATGCTTAATAGCGTATCGAAATCAGTTCCTGCAAGGTTCATACCCTTGTTTAACTCTTCTAGTGGTCCCAATGGAAGTTGGCCACCAGTGGGAATCAGATCGTTGTCCAATTCATAAATCCCGTTAACGGGTAACTGTAAGTTCCATTGGTCTGGCTGACCGTCAATTAGAAACCAAGTGTGAAATCCAATGCCGAATGGAATGGCATGTTCTCCCAAATGAGTAACTTTTAGATGCTGTTTTAACTGAGCACCCTGCAAACGGATTGTCATTTCTAGCTTAAGTGAAACAGGGAACTGTGACATCCAATGAGGATCATCAGCGGTTAGGAATTCGGTAGTAATCGTGCAGCCGTCCTCATCTTCTTCGATATCGCTAACCCGCCAAGGTTGAGTACGATGTAAACCATGAATATGGTTGTCACCAGCTGTGTTACGGTCAAACTGATAAGATATTCCGTCATATTCAAATTGTCCTCCGCGAATACGGCCAGGTGGAATGAGCATTGGCATGCCGAAGTGATAAGGCTTCTGCATATAGAATGCTAAATCTTCCTCAGCGGGTCCACGAAGAACTTGTCTGTTTTGAATGTTATCCCAAATTGAAATTACATTGTTTCCTAGCCACGGCGAAAGCGTAACTTCAAGCTCACGGCTATGAAGGATGTACGTATCGTAACCATTCCATTGTCCTTTGGTCACTTGTTTCATATCGTTGCTCCTTTGCACACATATAATCTGATCTCTGTAATCATATACACGTATCATAACAGATTTTATCCCTTCTCGTAAAAAGGGATTTGACAGTTTCACCATTGAGTTTTATCATTGCAGTAAGGTTTCAATGATTATGAACAACACGATGATAGGGACAAGTAAGCAAAGACGGCCTAACCTTCAGAAAGCCGGTGGGAGATGTGAACCGGTGGAGCCGATTTTGCTGAATGGACTTGAGTGCCGAGTTGAAGGGAAGCACTAGTGATTTCCTGCGTAGCCGGCCGGGTTCATTCCACGTTAACGGAATTAGAAGTTCGCTTAAGAATTTTGTGAATTTTGACGTATTATACAATATCTTAGTTTTTAAGCGATAATTAAGGGTGGCACCACGGTCTCACGTCCCTTGCGGATGTGGGGCCTTTTTGTATATATATGAATGGAGGATTTGTTATGAAAACCGTTCTTTCTGGTATTCAGCCAAGTGGAAAATTAACTTTGGGTAATTACATTGGCGCAATACGAAATTTTGTTAAGCTTCAAAACGATTACAAATGTAATTTTATGGTGGTAGATTTGCACGCTATAACAGTTCCTCAGGATCCAGCTATGCTGCGGGAGCAATCGGAATCTGTTGCCGCTTTCTATATTGCTGCTGGGATTGATCCCAACCTGGCTAACGTCTACATGCAGTCCCATGTACCTCAGCATGCAGAGCTAGGATGGTTGCTCACGACGCTCACAGCAATGGGCGAACTTGAGCGTATGACACAATTTAAAGATAAGTCTGAAGGTAAGGAATCCGTGGGTGCAGGTTTGTTCGTATATCCATCACTCATGGCGGCCGATATTCTAATTTATAATGCAGATCTCGTACCCGTAGGTGAAGATCAGAAGCAACATTTGGAGCTTACACGTGATTTGGCAGGAAGATTTAATCATCGATATGGTAACTATTTTACGATTCCAGATCCTTATATTCCAAAAGTCGGAGCTCGTATTATGTCACTTGATGATGCTTCCAAGAAAATGAGTAAAAGTAATCCGAATCCAGGAAGCAGTATTTCGCTATTGGATACACCTGATGTCATCCGCAAGAAAATCAGCCGTGCCACGACCGATTCAGGTAAGGAGGTTCGTTATGATCCTGCTACTAAACCGGAAGTTAGCAATCTAATGAGTATTTATTCCGAATGTTCAGGACTTTCTTTAACTGAAATTCAGGATCAATACGATGGCCAAATGTATGGCGGATTCAAAAAGGAATTGGCTGAAGTGCTTGTTGGAACGCTCGAACCGATTCAGCAGCGTTATTATGAAATTCGCGAATCTGGCGAAATTCATGATATTCTGGCAAAAGGCGCAGCGGATGCAAGGGAAACAGCTTCAAAAGTACTGGCAGACGTGAAAGAGCGTATGGGTTTCTTGCCAGCCTTTAAATCTTAAAATTTATCCGCGAGTTTCATCAAGAAGGCGGTTTCGCTTGGCTTTTACGATAAATCCCCAGCCGATGTTAAAGATAGACACAACACCAAGCAAAACAGCGATCCACCCATTAAAACTGATGGCGATTGCGGATGCAGCGAGCAGTACCATAGATGAGAATGCAAACCAAAGAGATAGACCTTTACTCATTGTAAAAAACCTCCAATAGGAATATAGAAAACTTTTCGTATAACCTAGAACCTCTGAGCCATAATAAGTTTGCAAGCTTGCATTTTATCAAAGACGCAAATTTGAAGGGAGATTATATTATGGCTTCGAATAACTTAGTGGTACCACAAGCAAATGCTGCTTTGCAGCAATTGAAAATGGAGGCAGCTCAAGAGCTGGGTGTAACCATTCCACAAGACGGGTACTATGGTAACTATACTTCCCGTGAGACTGGGTCCCTCGGAGGCTATATCACCAAACGACTAGTACAACTTGCAGAACAGTCCCTTTCTGGTCGTAACCAATAATACAAACCAAAAAAGTTTCAACCCGAAGCGAATTCATGCTTCGGGTTTTTTACTGATTTACGGTGATTTTCTCCTATACAGGATCATTCGTCAAGTGAAAACTATTCTTGTTGCAATACACACAAAGACGGTCACTTCTATTAGTAATGAAGTGACCGTCTTTGAATAGCTACCCGGAGGATGCTGTTAATTTAGCGTGTTTCCGTATGAATGGACAGGCGCTCTTCCATTTTTTTATGACTGAGCCAACCGACATAATTATTAATCGTTTGAAATTGTTTATCCATTACAATGACTGCAACAAAAGGATATTGTCTGCGATGTCTATACCGGACATCGGCCCAACGAACGATATAACCCCAAGATAGATGCTCAACTTCGGCTACGGCAAATGAAGTGAAGTAGAGAAAGGCTTTGACATCGGGATGAAGCTTGGAGTGTTCTACAGCAGGATGCTGTGTAGAGACTTCGTGCTTTCTCCATTCAAGCACATGATTGTTCATGACGCCAATGTCATAGCTTCCATCGGGAAGCGCTTTGACGATATGCCATTTTCTGAATGAAATCGTCGGAATCACATAGTAGTGATGACCTGGCTGCGCATTTGGATCTTTGTGTTTAACTTCCGCTGTCTTGAGACCATGAGCCGCTGTGCGCCATACATAGTAAAAGGCAGTGAGGACGTAGAGAGTTGCAAATAGGGGTGCTGGTTTAACAAGACCCGTGCTCCACAATAGAACCGCTACCGCATGGGTACTAAATATAAATGGATCGAAAATATGAATGATATTCCACGATATCCATTTCTCCGTAAATGGGCGAAATGCTTGAGTACCATACGTGTTGAACAAATCGCTAAAGACGTGAACACAAACGGCGATTCCCGTCCAGAGTACAAGATGCCCTGGAGGTGCACCCTGAAACAGAAGGGCTAGCAGTGCGCTAATTAGTGCGGTCCATATGATTAAGAAAGGTAGAGAATGAGTAATTCCCCGATGATTCTTAACATATAGAGCATTACTCTTCAGGCGGAGAATTCCGTCGAAATCCGGGGCCTGAGACCCGATGACGGTACCTATCAGTACGGCTACAGCAAGTGTAGGACTTGCCGCTACGACGGGATCGACGTAGGCGAGACCGGCCAGACTGAGGCCCATCACAAAATGTGTGGCTGTATCCATTACCATGTCTCCTTTAAGAATGAAATACTTCCTTCATATATTAACTACCCAATTATGGATCAAACTATAAGGTGATGATCATAATAAATATGTCACTAAATTGTCAAAATGGTGAATGAATTTGAAGAGGATTGTCAAACACTTTTACCGTTGGATATGATAAACTTTATAGCGGAGGTTGTTTTGCCTCCACAAAGACAGAAATAAGGAGGAACTTAAGGCGTGGACAATCATCTGAGTTATCAAGCTCCTTCAGATTCCGCAGCACTTTCCATTAATCAAACGCCTCCGAATCAATCGGCGACGTGGAAAGATTTCATCACATTGACGAAACCCGGAATTATCCGGTCTAATTTAATTGCTGTTTTTGCAGGCTTTTGGGTCGCATCCCAGTGGGATATTCAAATAGGCAAAATGATTTTAACTTTGCTTGGGACCGTATTGGTAATGGCTTCTGCCTGTGTATATAACAATTACTTTGATCGTGAGTTGGATTTAAAAATGGAGCGGACCCGTAATCGTGCGCTTCCAACAGGTTTATTAAAACCTAAGGTCGTATTGTGGTATGCTTTTGTGCTCGGTGTACTTGGACTAGCTGATTTATTTATTTTTTCTGGCGTGCTTGCTGGAATATTTGGTTTAATTGGTATGCTTGTGTATGCCGTTGTATATACGATGTGGCTTAAGCGTTCATCTACTTGGAGTACATCGGTTGGAGCCATTTCCGGGGCTATGCCGCCTGTTATCGGATATGTGGCTGTAACGAACACAGTAGACATGGGTGCTATTCTTTTGTTTGGTTTGTTATTTTTATGGCAGCCGCCGCATTTCTGGGCACTTGGGATTCGCCGTGTAGAGGAATATAGAGCTGCTGGCTATCCGCTACTACCTGTTGTTAAAGGTATTCAGCGGACAAAGATTCAGATTATCCCTTACTTGGTGTTACTAGTTCCAATTCCGATTCTCATGTACACACTTGGCTATACAGGTATTGTATTCATGATCGTCTCGTTACTTCTTTCCTTGGTTTGGCTGTATTTAGGTATTCGAGGATTTAAAGCCAAAAATGATGATGCTTGGGCCAAGAAGTTGTTCTTCTTCTCTATTAACTATTTGACTATAAGCTTAATCGTTATGATTTTAGATACGGTACATTAATCTTATTTAATCATCAATTTATGAATCCCATGATCTCATGGGATTCTTTGCTAAGAAGGGGCGATTTGGACAAATGTGGAAACGTTATAAATGGACATGGATATTACTGGCAGTTGTAGTCGTAGTTGCCGGATTTCTGGTCGTGAATTCGCTAGGTCTTGGCAAGGAGAAACTGCCTGTAATCTCTACGGTAGAGAATTTCTCATTTGAGAATGTGGATGGAAAAACCGTTACTCTAGACGATACGAAGGGTAAGGTTCGACTATTTTATTTCTTCTATACCAGTTGTCCGGACGTTTGTCCGATCACAACCTTTATGCTCTCGCAGACTCAGAAACAACTTATTAAGGATGGTTTATTTAATAAGGATGTACAATTTGTTTCGATTTCCTTTGATCCGAAAGTAGACACAAGAGAGAAGATTAAACAATTCGGTGATAAATTTTACGTCGATTATAATGGTTGGTATTTCTTAAGAGGCGAAGATCAGAAGATTAGGGATATTGCGGAGAAATCATTCAAAATTGGCATTATTGGCGATAATAAAGATAACTATTCCCATTCTAACTTAATTGCTTTGGTCGACCGGGATAATCAAGTTCGTAAGCTTTATAATGCTAATGATACAGAAAATGTAACTGCAGAAGTATTGGCGAAGGATGTTAAGGATTTAGCAAAATAATGAGCATAGTGTACCAAGCGGCTATTGCCTTATCCCCGTGGGGAAAGACAATAGCCGCTTTTTTTGATTGCAGATTTAAGTCTTAGTGACCCATGGGAGATTGGGATCTGGGTAAATAATAAATTCATCTAAGCCAGCTTTCTCAAGCTGAGCAATCAAATATTCATTAGGCGTACCTTCGACACCAGGATAACCGCGGCGTGTATATAGGTGAGCCGCGTCGGGAAAAGCATCGCGCAGTACGCCACGAATCTTCTTGCCCGAGCTGTCATTATCCATAAATAAATATACTTCATCATGTTTAATTCGTTTGATCAACGATTCAAGTTTTAGTGAATTCAATGTTCCAAAAGTACAAACGATGTTAATTTCGGGATCAAGCAAACGTCTGAGCTTGCTACGGTCGTTTTTTCCTTCGACAATAATAAAGATAGACATAGTAACTCACCTCGAGTTATAAGGAATTTAATCCTCGAAATTCCCCGGGAAATGTTGAACAATGTGACCCCGGTGCTTCTAGTGTAGCTTCTTTTTCGGTATACATGCAAAAAAACAGAAAACGATCTGCCAATATGAGGTGGCAGATCGTTTCATAGCATCATTTAGAAACAGAATGCACGGAGAATAATGACAAGTAGGATGAAGAGTACCAGAATGACACCAGTGGAAGTACCTAAACCTCCTACACAAGGAGAAACCACCGGAGCAGTTACCACGGGTGCTACAGAACCACAACCACAGTTATTGTATTGACCCATCTATCTCACCCCTCTTCTAAACTGAGATGGCGTATTACAAAATATCTTATGTAGAGGGGGATGAGAAATTTTGTGCTCTGGCCTAATCATCTTATTTTGGTTATTTAACCAAGGATCTCTTCTAAATTGGATTTTGTTTGATATTGCCATATAGGGATTTAGAGGATTTACGATATGAAGGCAGGATCATAAGACCCGTCATTAAGAGAACGAAAGCAATGTAATATGGTGAAATGACATGACGAAGCTGGCCTGCTGTAATAGGGCCGATAAAGGATCCAATAGACATGGCGATGGATTGGAGAGAGAAGATCCTCCCCATTTTGATACCCCCGCTGAGTTCAATGAAGAGGGTTGCCAATCCAGGGAATATGATCCCTTTAGCCGCTCCTAGAATAAATAAGGTGACAACGAGCGGAATGGATGGTACAGCAGCTAAAATGTAAAAGCAAAGAGCGAGAACCAGCACACCTGCTAAGACTCTTTTAAAGGGGGCAAAGCGATTAATGAATAACATACTTAATGTAAATAATGCACCAAAGCTCATGAGGGAGAAAAGAATTCCCGTGGACATCATCCCAGCTACTCCGGGTGTACGCAGTGGTAACTCAAAGAATAGAATGCCTTGAGAGCAGGCAACGACAAAGGGCAGAATGAAGAAACGCCAGGATACTTTTATCTTTGGGGCGGTAATGTCGCTAGGCTGCATAGCCGCTTGTCTTTTGGCCATTTGAAGAGGGCTTGGCACAATGAAAATGGCTAAGATACCTGTCACAATGAGCAGCCAGCCTAAACTCTGAAATGTAGCTGAGAAGCCTGCATTAGCGACGATGAAGGCTCCAGCAGCAGGAGAAAGAACGGAAGCTAGCGTATGGACCACCCCGTGGCCTGACATGTATTTTCCCTGAGTCATCTGATTGTTAGAGAGTGATGCAAGCAGGGTCAAACAGGCGGGTGAGAGGAAAGCCAGAACAAACCCACTGATTGAACGAAGTACGAGCAGCTGCCATGGGAACTGGACATACGCTTGTAACAACAAGACAATTCCGGCAGAGATAAGGCTGAAAATAATATAACGCCGGCTTCCATGACGATCGATGACCGTACCCGCAATTAAATTACCGGGCAAATGGGTTAGGGCATAAATGCCCATCATCCAACCGATAAAGACGGGTGCCGCTCCTAGTGATATGGCAAACGGGGTAAGTATGGGGTACTGAGCGTGCAGGTCAAAGAATGCCAGAAACAAAAAAAGATACAACCAAATCGCAGTTTTCAAATAAGCAACTCCTTTCGCTGTGAATGACAAATAAGGGCAGACAAGTCCAATCTTTCTATACTTGTACGTTTCTAGTTGGCAGACTATACCTCTTTTCTGTAAATAGGGTTAGGCTGACACATGAAGGGGGAATCATGTATAATCAGAGGCAGAGTGTTATTTCGATTATTACTCGATGCCAAGCCATGTTGATGGGAGTGAATAGGTAATGGATATGCAGGTATGGTTTGATTTTTTGAAACAAAATTGGCTGGTGATTCTGATTGCTCTGGTTGTGCTATTCGTCGTTATTAATGTGGTCAAAACGATGGCGAAATGGGCCTTGGTCATTCTAATTGTCGTTGGACTTATTGTATATAGTGGTAAGTCGCTCGATCAGATTAGTAGCGTGGTGAAAACGGTTAAGGATGAGACCGTCGATACCGTAAAGACCGAAGCAATGAAGGTCATGATCAAAGAAGCTAAGGATGCAAAATATACATCAAGCGGTGACGGGAATTATACGATTACGTCCCCAAACTTAGAAATGAAGGGCCAGGCTGGTAAGGAAAAGGTGGATGTCACTTTTCGCGGAGTCCCACTCGGACAATGGAAAATAAATGACACGGTTCATTCTTTTATTGCCGAATCGAAGAATAATTCCAGTGTCACATCAGGCAAATAATAACCCTGATAAGATGGGAATATTCAAGATCCTGGAGAGGAGGTCATCTCATGTTACTGTTATGGATGAAGAGTCTGCAGGATTTCAACATCGTGTCGATCCTTTTATTATTGATTATCCTAGTATCCTTGTTTCAAGGCTGGCGCAAGGGCGCTTCTCATTCGGCAGGAAGACTGTTATCTTTGCTTCGTGATGGTGTCTTTGTGCTGCTTAGCTACTTATATCGATTCCATTTACGTTATGGCTTTCTCCACGGGTACAGGAGTGGCTAGCGCAATACGGTAGTCAGATGCCGAGCAGGGAATTGAAAATATGGGAGCAAATATACTATACGTTTATAACTTCGCTAGTCGATTTTACATTGATGCGTTTTGCGGTGTTATTTGTGATCAGTTACTGTATTATTCGTTTTCTAATCAGTTGGCTAACCGTGCTGATCTTTGGGGGACGGGCAGCATTATTTGATCCAGGCAAACGTAAATCAGCATCGATGCTCAGCCGCTTATCCGGTGCAGGAATCGGTGCGTTAATTGGCTTGGCTCGGTGTATTGTAGTCGTAGCTCTGCTGTTTATTTATGTATCGCTATATCCAAGTAACTCTATAAGTCGCTATGTCGAAGCTTCACCGATATACAAGGAAGGGGCTCAGACAGTGATGGAACCCTTGTCCGGCCATTTGGTGAAGGACAAGCTACCTGTATTTACAAAAGCGGTCGAAAAAGAGTTGGGCGGCATCATGCAGCGTAAATACGAGGTTATCGATCATGCGATACCCGATGATATCGATCTTGCTGCCGCTGAAGTTGTGAATGGTGCGAATACGGATGAAGAGAAAGCACGCCGTTTGTATACATGGGTCGGCAGTCGAGTAACCTATGACCATAATAAAGTAGATGATTATGAGCAAAAAGGGATTTGGCATGAGCAAAATCCGCAAGACACCTTCGATACAAAGCGTGGCGTTTGCATCGATTATGCCCGCCTTTATGCTGTTATGGCTCGTTCGCAAGGGCTGAAGGTGCATGTCATTACGGGACAGGGATACAATGGGCAGGGAGCATATGGGCCGCATGCGTGGAATGAAGTATTTCTAAGCGAGAAGCAGAAATGGATTCCACTGGATTCGACTTGGGCTCAAAGCGGAGATTGGTTTAATCCCCCTAAATTTGCGGAGACGCATATTAAAGAGAAGGTATTGTAAATCTGCTTCCGAAGAATATACAAAGTTAATAAACAAAAGGGAAGGCCAAGAATTATACTTGACCTTCCCTTTTTGATAGCTTCATGCATGCATCGTACCGAAAACTTTTTCGTGTATATTTAATTACTCTAAATTTAAGCAGGAAGCTTAATTCGTTGGCCTGGGTAAATGCGGTTCGCATTCTTGATATGGTTCAGCTCGCGAAGCACATTCCATGTCGTATGATATTTCTTGGAAATACTTGTCAATGTATCGCCTTTCTTCACGACATACACAGCAGCGTCGGCTGGAGCTACAGGCTTAGGTACAGGTTTTACTTCAGGTTTTGGCTGTGGACTAGGAGTAGTCGGTTTTACAGGCTCTGGTTTCACAGATGGAGTTGCTGGTACTTCTGGTTTAGTAGTCGTGTCAACGACAGGCATAGGACCTTCGGTGATACGACCAGCAGACTCAGCGAGGATTTGGCCACCCTTTTGAATATAAGTGATCAATGCCTCATCCAGTGCACCATACATACCCGCTTGTTTATATTTCGAGAACATGGTGTATTGGTCGCCGCCGATCGCCATAAAGTCATTGGTTGCTAAGGAATAGATGGCTTTAGGATCAAGTGCTTTGTCCCCAACTTTAACGGAGTGAACGCGGCTGCCCTTCGGCTTGGAGGTGTCAATTTTGAAGCTGACGCCTGAGACTTGGGAGAAGCCACCCTTGGACTGAGGGTAATCGGAAACGCCATTCTCAAGAGCAGCCAGAACATCGGCGCCTGTTACTTTGAGCTGCACGATTTGATTGCCAAATGGCAGTACAGTTACGATATCACCCTTAGTAATCGTTCCAGCTTCAATGGAAGCGCGAATACCGCCACCGTTCGTAATGGCTATATCCGATTTACTAACATCACGCATTGCGTCTGCCAAAAGATCACCGAGGTTGGTTTCGCCAGTACGTGCTTTTTCGCGGGAGCCTTCTAGTTTAACAGGTGTTTCACCTAGCTTTTCTTTTAGAATCGGCTCTTGCGCTTTGCGAATGGAATCTACGAGCGCAGCTACCTTTTCATCTGGTTTGATGTTAGCGGCCTTCTTCTCATCAACAAGCTTCGCTTCTTTCTTCACGACTTTACCGCCATCAACCCATACATCAACGACACCAATGTATTTCGTGTATTCACCGGCACTTGCAATCAGCGTGTTATTATCGCCTGCAAGTCCATTCTCAAGCACTGTATGGCTGTGTCCATCAATGAATACATCAATACCTGGTACTTCCTTCACCAGCTTAAGGCTGGTATCAATGCTTGATTTATCCTCGCCTAAATGGCCGATACCAACAATGACATCCACTTTGCTGCGTAGCTCGCTTACAAGTTTCTTAGCTTCAACAGCAGGGTCGGTAATTTGCAGACCTGCTACATTCGTCGGATTGGTTTTATACATCGTTTCAGGTGTGCTGAACGCCATAATTCCGATTTTGACACCATCGACTTCTTTAATTAGATAAGGTTTAAAAAGATTTGTTCCATCCGCTTGCTTCACGTTGGAGCTTAGAAGAGGGAATTTCATCATGCCAGATAACTCAACAAGTCGTTTCCAGCCATAGTTGAACTCATGATTACCTGGAACCATAGCGTCATAGCCCATTTCATTCATCACTTTAACGACACTTTCACCTTGAACTAAAGTAGCAAATGGCGTTCCATGGACAGCATCACCTGCGTCAAGCAGCAGGGTATCCGGATTCTGGCTGCGGTATTGATTAATAATGCCTGTAATCTTAGCAAATCCCATTTCAGGTGAAGATTCTACTGCCCGGGCATGCATGTCGTTCGTGTGCAGTAAGGTAATATGTTTGCCAGTTGTTGAAGCAGGATTAGTACTTGCGTTTGCGTTAGCATCACCTTCTGCAGCAGCAACGGTGCCAACAGAACCTACTAGTAGGCCTACGCTCAGAAGTAGAGATGTAACCCATTTTGTTTTGACCATGAAATCTCGTAACCTCCCTAAATATATACAGATAATTGTCTTCCATATAATTCTAGATGGATACCAAAGCCTAGTGCAATAGGACTTGATAATCCATTTCGATAGGACTATGCCGGGAGTCATAAGCCTAAGGAATCAATTATTGGCCTATGGTTGAATAAACACTTGCATTTCATGCGGAATGCCTGTGCGTTTGCAATAGTTCTCAAGGGTTTCTTCTGGATGCATTACTGTTCCCGCAGTCAGCAGCATAATCGCAAAACCATTGGCTTGACGTTCAAGCTTACCTGGTGCGAAATAAGAATGCTCTTCTAAAAAGAAGCGGTTGATTCCTTTATGTAGCTGATCGTGACCAAGCTCATGCGCACATACGAACCGTTGCCATTCGGCTGGGAGTTCATTATGAATAACGATGAATCTTCTTCTTAATTTACGATAGTAGAGCCCTTTAGTCGTTTTGCCTAAATCAATATAACGGATCTGGATGCCTAGTCCTCTAGCAATTTCAAACGGACAGCTTGTCTTGTATTTGCGGATTAACTTTCGAATGATGTCGTCCATGGCTTCACCTGCATGTTGTTGTTTGTGTAGTACCAAGATCAAGAATGTGGAGGGGAGTCCGGCGGTACATCATTCTTCTTTTTCCGTTTGTTCATTTGCTTGGCCTCCCAGAATAATCCGGTTAGAACATCTTTGATTCGTTGCTTATCATCATCATCCAAAGGAATGCCATCAAACATTAATTCCCCATCTTCTTCGAGCATTTTTTTGAAGTCTCTTTTATCCTTCGAGGTTGCCCATTCAGGTAAGGTTTCATTAGCATGTGTTGCTACACTATTGTCGCTCTCCAAATAACCAGCAGCATTCATAAGTTCAGCGTAAGGGACATCTAGCGCTTCAGCGAGTTTCTTTAAAGTTGGAGGTTTAGGAATACCGCGTACTCCATTCTCCATTCGAGAAATTTGCGAATTGCTGATTCCAGCTCGTTCGGCCAGTTGATTGATGCTGAAGCCTTTCTTCTCACGCAACTGTTTAAGCATATATCCAAATTCTTTTTCCACGGGATGGACACTCCTTTATGCAACGTATATTCTTACCCACTATAATCCTATGTTGCCAAAAGGTAAAGAAACGACGCGATAAAGATACCAAAAGGGATAAAAAGAGAGGAAACGCCGGATTTTTTCTCCTAAAATCATCGAATATGCGTATTTACGACATTACCCATATAGTGGTATGTTAACATCATTATACGAACGAAAATACGAACAGTATAGAGTGAACACCCTAATTATTTATTCAAAGGAGCGCGAAGAACATGGAACACATGTTACCTGAACTTGATCGACGTAAAACGCAAACCGCCGTTGAGGCATTATTAGAAAAATATCGCATATACAAAACGATTACTTTTGAAATGAGAGAATCCGGAATTACGGCCTCATATACCGAACGATTTCATGGTCCAACGAATGTAACTTCTGATCAGACTGCACAAACCGCTACGTATAACGTCGATGTTCCAGCAGCCCGAATAGCGTATTGTGAAGCGATTGATTCGATTGTAGATCGATTGAATGAACGTGAACAGTTGCTTATACGAGAACGCTATCTGAAGCATGATGATGTCTTCGATTATAAGGTATATAATCATCTGTTTGACCCGCCAGTGAGTAAAGATACGTATACGAAAATTCGTACAAAAGCCTTTTATAAAATGGCATTGGTATTTGCTGACAAAGGTATATTGAAATTAACTGGACTTCAGAAAAGTAGTTAACGAAAAACGAGTGAGGTACCATGAGGAATAAAAGGATGTTCTCTAGCAGTTTTACTGCACGATCATTCGCCTTATTATTACAAATATTTTGTAAAGAGGTTCGTTCTATTGAATATGGGTTACATGATAACTATCAGACAATACAACGAAATGAAAAGGATGATTACGATGATAGGAATGGCCGTATTATTTCTAATAATAGCAGTTGTAGCAGGTATTTTTGGTTTCTTCGGGATTGTATCCGCAGCAGTAGGTATTGCAAAAGTACTCTTCTTCATCTTCTTGATCTTGTTCGTTATTTCCCTAGTTTTCGGACGTGTGAGAAGACGTTAAGTAGAGATAGGAAAGAAAGCTACGTGAACAGAGGGGAATTCAGATTCTCCCTACACGTCAAATAAACGGATGATGTTCCCCATCGGGAAGGTCATCCGTTTTTTGTTTTTATAAAATAAGAACATACATTCGTACTATTTTCCGCCAACAATACGTCTAAAGAACTTCTTTAAACGTCCTTTTAAGCGTCAGCGCATCCGATCTAGGGGTGTAAGATTGTATTATCGGAAATGAAGACAAGCGATGACAACGAAGATACACACAATCATTTGTGAGCCGGCCATGAGGGCCGGTTTTTTCATGCGGATGTAGTCGATTGCTTCATTTTCGTTACAGACCAAGACAGAAAGGAGGAGTCGTGTTGCGTAAGCAAAAAGTCTTGAATAGACGACAAGCAGAAGAATGAGAGCTGCGATTAAAGAGCGTATAACTGAAATTATTCCTCTATTAAAAGATAGGCTTTATGATCTAATACCACCGCTAGAAGTAACAGATGATCCGTATGCAGTCATCGCCTTGGGCGAAGAAATATGGAAATCAGCATGGGCAGGGTACAGGCAGGTTGTGAGATTGCAATTGTACGCAGGTCATTCTGGGCTGGATCAAGCTGATGATTGGGCGAGAGCCTTAATTCATCGTTTGCATCAAAAGCGGGTGGTGAGCACGGGAGCTGGAGCGTTTACGCTCTACTATCTTGGAGTTCCCGAGGCAGAGAAGTTTGATGCGGTAGCAGGAAAAGCTTGTAGGACCTTACGTTTTGGCGTATATGTTCCAGAAGCAGGCGCCTCTGATTTGTTCGATCCACCGGACGAATGGTTAACTGCATTGGTAGATTGGACAACTGACCGCCTGGGTGAATCATGGAACGTCTATCAGACGACATGGCCAGCGGACCAGAATACGTATGCTGTTCTGTGGCGAATCGTGGGTTGCGAGACGAAAATGGTTGGAGCATCCATGTATGAAGTCCGCAAACGTTATATCGGGCATATTACTGCACCGATGGGTGCAGCCGAGCATAAGGCAGCTGTGTCTTTGGTCGAAGAGCTTGGGTCTAAGGTTCAAATCCCACTAGATACAGATCAGCGCAGGTACATGGCGGTGGCGGAAGCTTCTGCAGATTTGCAGGCCGATGCCATTCTAGACGGACAGTTGCGACTGACTTTAGTGCAGCGGCGAATGCGACCAGCCGAAGACGCGGCTTTAATTCGTAGAGTAGACATTCATCCTATTTTGAAATGAGGTGGCCCTTGTGGTCTTTAAGAAAGCAATCAAAACGACAACAGAACCACGCTACGAGCTTACAGAACTGAAGGCTCATGCGCAGGAACTGTTTGAAGTGAAGGAAGAAGTATTAGCAGGCGCTTTTTACGGTGAAGCGGAAGAACGGTTCACGGTATCCGAAGCAAGATCAAAAATCGAACAATTTATGAAAGCGAAGGTGGACTAATTATGGCAGGCGGAACATGGGAAAACACGAATAAACCGGTATTACCGGGTCTTTATATGAATTTTCAGGCGGCAGCGGCTTCGGCAATCCAAGGCGGTTCGCGGGGTACCGTCATCGTACCCGTCAAAGCAAACTGGGGACCTGTACGTGAGTTTGTTGAAATTGGTAGCGAGACCGCTATTGCACAATTATTCTCTAATGACAGTGTTGATGGCGCAACAGCTCATTCAGCTCTGTATCTAGCCTTGCTTGGCGGACCAAAGAAGCTGATTGCATATCGTCTGGCGGATGACACAGCGAAGGAAGCAAGTATTTCGCTCAAAAGCGTAGACGCTAGTCCAACCGATGCTCTTCAATTGACGGCAAAATATACAGGTAGTCGTGGTAATGGCTTTACTGTAACGGTACAACCTTCGATTGGTGAAGTGTCTGCGAAAGAAATCCGCCTGTATGAAGGCGCTAAATTACTCGGTACTTACAAAGGTGCAGATGGTACGGCGGCTTCCATTGCTGCTCAAATCAATAATGATAGTGAAAATGGTTGGATTACGGCGAAGGTACAGGGAAAAGGTGGCGTTCTTGCTGATGCAAGTGGCGTAGCATTCACTGGAGGTAAGAGTGGTAATGGCAATCTGTTAAACGCAGATTATATTGCGGCGCAGGAGGAACTTGAAGGGCAGGAATTTGACGTGCTCGCGCTGGACTATGCTGCTGACATGGCGTTGCTGCAAAGCTTTGCAGCTTGGATTAAGCGTATTCGTAGTGAAGGCAAAGGTGCGATTGCCGTCTTTGGTGGAACCGCAGCGGATGATGTATCCAAAAATGCAGTAAGTCTGGCATCAGCCCGTTCACTAGCTCTAAACCATGAAGGTATTATCAATGTCGGTACAGGTGTGCGTCTCGCTGGTGTAGACTACAGCTCTGCGCAAACCGCTGCGTACGTAGCAGGTCTAGTTGCGGGACAACGATTGAATCAATCGACGACATACGCAGTTACACCTTTTGACGATGTAACTCGCCGCTGGACTCGTTTCGAGCAGGAACAAGCTGTTCGTAGTGGTGTATTTGTGCTGTTCTTCGACGGACGTCAGGTCAAAGCGCTGCGTGGCATTAACAGTCTAGTGAACCCAGCAGTGGGTCAGAACAACGCATGGAAGAAGATTCGTTCCATCCGTGTTATGGATGCCATTAATGCAGATCTTCAGCGTGCCGCGGAACAAACGTATATCGGTAAAGTGAACAATACCGAGGAAGGTCGTATTGCACTTATTGGGGCAATCAAAGAATACCTAGCCCAGCTATCGCTGAGCAGTGTCATCGAACCGAATGGTTACGATGTTACTCTAGATCCTGCTTATTATGGCGATGCGCCAATCGTTAAGCCAGAACCAGATCAAGTATTCCTGCAATGGAATGTGAAGCTTACCGACGTAATGGAGCAGCTATTCGGAACCTTTTACGTGCAATAAGACGAATCTTACCTAAGTAACTATTATAGATAATTTGAGGAGGAACAAGAGATGTTGGATGCTTCAAGAGTGATTTTGGGAACGTATGGTCAGGCGTATATTGATGGGGTGTGGCAGACACATATTAACAAGCTGGAAGCTAGTGTGGAAATGGAGAAGCGTGAGCTGAATCTGGTCGGTAATGACTGGAAGGTCCATAAGAATGGCATTAAAAAAGGTACAGGTACCATGAGTGGATATAAAGTAACTTCGGATATGATCAATCGCGGTTTCAATAAATTCGATATCATCTCCAAGCTCGATGATCCTGAATCCTACGGTCATGAGCGTGTTCGTCTAATCCGCTGCATGCCAGACAAAATCCAACTGGCCAACTGGACAGCGGGGGAAGAGGTACAGGAAGAAACGACGTTTACCTTTGAAGGCTATGAATTGATTGATCCGATTGTTGGGAATTAGGATAAGAAACTTTTTATGACGTCGTTGTCGGATGGTTCTTACGATCGCTGTTGCCCCCGTATTTCTTGATTAACCTTTTACAAGGTTGAAATACGGGGGCAAAAGTATTTGCTTTCGAAGTAGTTTTCCTTCGAAAAACTTTAGGCGACCGCTTCGCTTCTTCAGAACCATTCCGCCTACTCCGATTTAAAAATTTATTATTAATGAAGGAGATATACACATGAGCTTACAAGAACACATGAGTGAAGAACAAATTCTAGATCGACTATTTGAGGCGGCTGAGAAGCTGCCGGAGGAGACGGTGCGGATTGCACGGTTAGATATGCAAATGACCCTTCGGGGTCTTACTTCTAGCAAAGTGGACAGTATTCGGGAACGGTGCACCATTCGTAAGACGGTTAAAGGACGTGTCGACGAGAAGGTTGATTCAGAGACGTTTAATGCCCTACTGATCTCCGAGTCAACTTCGCAATTGGAAGTAAAAGGTCTTCAAATTAGTGGGTGGGGTGATCCTCGTATTACCAGCAGATTGAAGTTATCTGGTGGTGAACAAGCAGTTCGGCGCATGCTGCTAGCTGGAGAGCTGGACGCGGTTGGAGATAAAGTATTGGAACTATCTGGATTTGGTATCGAGATTGATGACTTAAAAAACTAGTTCACTCCGGCGGAATGACGACGATGCTGTATCATTTTTGGGTACGGCATCACCTCCGTCCCGGAGAATTTTGGGCTCTTTCTCGTGGGGAAAGAACGTTACTTATGGCATTTGCGGAAGAAGAATTGGACGCGTTACTTAAGCAAAATGGATAAGAACTCCATTAAGGAGGTGAAAACTTGGCAGGATCAAATACGTATAAAGTTAATGTCGTGACAGATGTTCAAGACCTCATAAAGAACAATAATGAGTTAAAAGCAACAACGAGATATATTGATCAAATTCAGCGCCTCTCCGACCGATTGGGACGAGCTAGATACCAGAGTTTGATTAAACTGAATACAGAGCTCAGATATATGCAGAGAAATTTGGGCAATATTTATAGCTTGGCTATTCGGTTGAGTCGCTTGCGTATCATGCCAAAAGTATATCTAATCGATCATGCTACTCCTGTTCTTAATGCACTTATTAGGAAACTGAAAAGACTGAAGGATATTTACATTCAAGTATGGGCAAAAACTAACCATAAAGAAAATGGAAAGCCAAGTGGACGTGGTCAAGATGGTAATACGAATGGTGGAAATAGTCTTGGTATAAGTAGTAATAAATCAAATATTGTGAATAAGTCTGTACAAGTGAGCTCTACTGTCGAGATAAATGACCCTCAATTTAATTTTAATTTTAATCGCAATATAGAAGTTAAGATTAAACCACCAAAGATAACTCTTAAAAAGGGGGCTATTAAATTTGCTCCCAAGCTTACGATAAAAGCTCCCAAAGCAGCTCAAAGCACTCCTAAGATTGTTAATAGAATTAAGGTTACTTGTAAATGCTGTTGCTGTAAAAAAGGTAAGAGTAAGAGAGGTTCTTCAGACAAAGAACGTGAAAGAAAGAAAGGTACAATCAGAGAGACTCCGAATAATGACCCGCGGAATCCAAATTCAGAAGACAAAAGAAAGCCTAAGTCTAAATCAAAGCCTAAGATCGAATCTAAAACTGAATCGAAGCCTAAATCCGTTCCTGAATCTAAGAAACCGAAGCCTAAAATTGGGCGGCCTTCACCTAAGGGGAGTAAAGGTTTAGGTAAACTTATAGATTTAGGAAAAGACTTGTTTGAAGGTAAGGGCGGCAAAGCAATTAAAAGTTTTAGCAAAGGAATGATCAAAAAAAGCCGCAAACTTCTTGGCCCAGTATCTTACTTAGCAGATATAGCAGATATAGCTACAGCTCCTCATGAGCAGAGAAATGCAGCAATTGGAAATGCAGTAGGAGGAGTAGCGGGAGCGGCAATTGGAGGTGCTATCGGTACGGCTATTTTACCGGGCATTGGGACATGGGTGGGATCTACATTAGGCGGTATGGCGGGCAGTGCTGTGGGTGAATGGATTGGAAATAAAGCACCTCAGATTGGAGAATGGGTTGGAGATAAAGCATCAGCTATTGGAGATTGGGTGACTGATAAAGCTGGAATGCTCGGAGATAAAGTCTCTAAAGCATCTGACTGGATATCTGGTAAAACAGAAGGTCTAAAAAGTTTGTTTGGCTTTTCATCGAAGAAGGAGGAACCTGCGAAACCTAAAGTTCCTACACCAGTCACTCCTACTTCTCGTACTAATGAAATTTTAGCTGCTGCTACGCCTTCTTTACAACCCGGAGGCAGACTAGCAGGACCTCCTTATATAGGATCTAACAATGTTTCGAGACCTCTATATGGACCGACATTACCTAGTGGTGATTCTAAGGCTGTAAAAGGCATGCCTCAAATTGTACAGATAACTGAAGAGCAGATGAGTAGTCTCTCGGGCTTTTTGAAAGATTTCAAAACGGAAACAACGAATCAAATTAACGTATCCGTTCCTGCTGGCGCTGTACAATTGACAGTCCGCGAGAATGAGATCGATTATGAAAGCCTTACGCAACAAGTCGGCCAACGCCTCGTAGGTGAAGTTCGCCGAGCGATGGAAAATCGTAAGACGGTAATGGTCTAATAAAAACCTATAGGATTCAGAAGGGAGGAAGCCATGTCCATTAATTTTTATCTAATTGACGGAGCCAATCACTTATTTCAATTTCCGGTTAATCCGGAAGAGATCCATATATCACGTCAAAAAGGGTATGAGACGATAACGATGCTACAGCACGGGGAATTTGATTTTGCACAAGGAGAGAAGGTGAAGGAAATCACCTTCTCTTCTTTTTTTCCAAAAGATTATGATTCCTCTTATTGCCGTTATGAGAACATACCTGAACCTAGCGTGGCAATGAATACGATAAATAGTCTTCTTACGTCAAAGAAACCCGTACAATTTATGATCACAGGGACACCTATTAATGTTCCCGTCTTTGTGATTGCTCACAATACGACACTTCGGGGAGGCGATGAAGGAGATATTTATTTTGAGATTACGCTTCGTACGTGGCGCGAACCCCGTGTGTCAGAAAAAGCAACGAGTAGTAAAGTTAGCGTTAATAAAGGAACCCCGCGTTCTGATTTGAAAGAGAAAAAGAAAACCTACTCTGTTAAATCTGGAGATTCTCTTTCTAAAATAGCAAAATTAGAGCTAGGCGACAGTTCAAAATGGAAAGATATTTACAAGCTAAATACTAATGTAATTGGTAGCAATCCAAATGCGATTAAAGTGGGCCAAAAGCTGGTGATGCCTTGAGTTATCATCTGATTTTGCAGGATCAATATGATTTGACACCGCTTGTAGAAACAATGACTTTAAAGGACTCTCTGGATCAAATTGCGTATCAAGCTAGCGTCCGTGTAGCTGTGAATGGTAATATGCCCGCCATTGCTCCAGGAATGGCTATTCGAATCAGTGGTGTGCCGTTTAACAAAGATAGTACAATTCCGCTACTACATCCTGCCGTTGTATGGGAAGTTGAAAGCTCAAACAGTGGAACCAAACGTCTATCTCTAGTAATCAATGATCGGACCATTTATCTGGATAAATCGGAAGATGAATACCTATTTCCTAAGGACCAGACAGCTACGCAGCGACTGCAAAAATATGCAAAGGACTGGGGCATCCCCTTGTTACCATTGCCAGATACAAGAACAAAATTAGGTAAAGCTGTATACCGGGCACAGACGATTTTCTCTATGATCCTAGCGGATCTTAAAGAGACAGCGAAAAATGGCGGCGATATGTACCATCCACGTATGACTAGCGGTGGACTGCAATTATTTAAATTAGGAAGTAATGATTCTCCGTATGTGCTAGATGGAATGATTGATTTGACTCAATTGCGGACACTTGAAGCACAGTCACCAAAGTTAAAGTGATGACGGCCAACGAAAATGTGGGAAGTGGACAAGAAGTACCCTCAAAGGTACTTGCAGTAGCGGAAGGGGATACTAAATCTTTAGGTACACTGCAAAAACTGGTGGAGGATGATCAGGTTAAGTCAGCCGGAGGAGCCGATAAACTGGCAAAGAGTCATCTGACTGGGATACAGGAGACGTTTACGATTACCGCAATGGATATAAACACCATAAGAGCTGGGGATGCGGTTTTTTTACAGAAAATTAAATTAATCGTTACTTCAGTGAGTCGAGACCTTGGCAACCCAGGTTCGATGACCTTAGAGTTAGCTTCTGCCGAATCGGTGAGAAGGAGGTATTATCTTGAGTAAAGATCCATATGGACATTTTGCTGATGTGATGCGAACCAGTATGTCCAATCAAACCCGACAAGCCCTGAATGGGGTCGGAGCAGTGTTAGGAACAATCACGGGTACGGGACTGAAGCTGGATGATTTTAAGCATGAGCTTCAGGATTACCTTATTGCTGAGCTGCCAGGAACTTTGTCTATATCGAGCAAAACAGTGAAAGAGACAACTCCTATTAGAGATGGAGAAGAAGTTCTTCTTGAGCTGAAAAAGGGACTGAAACCTGGCGACCGAGTACTTGCGATGAGAGTAAATAGTGGAAATGATGTGGTAGTTGTCTGTAAGGTGGTGAGCGGACATGCCTAACTTGTTCCCAATGACAGATGAGATGACTTGGACAGATATTACAGATACAGATGCGCTTGAGAATAGTAGGGCTGTGTTCGGAAGAAGCTGGCGATATGATTTTGGAGCGGGAGAATTTGTGATGAGTCCTACTCGAAAAGTCGCTATTGCTGATGAAAAGTCGGCCTGGGTTGTATGGTGTGAAAAAGCAATTCGCACGCCGCGTTACCGTCATCTTATTTATTCGCGAGGCTATGGCAGTGAGCTTGAGGAGCTAATCGGTAGCAGCTATGGACATGCTGTTCAGGAAAGCGAGATTCAGCGCACTGTGAAAGAAACCCTACTGGCTGATACGAGAACAGCTAGCGTAGATAACTTTACATTTTCGTGGAACGGGGAAGCCTGTCACTTCACTTGCCGGATCAGAAATGTAAGGGATGAAACTGAAATTGTGGAAAGTGTGGTGATCTAATGGCGGACATACCGCAATATTTGCAAGAGCAGACGGAAGAGGAAATTATGAGCCGTATGCTGGAACGAGTGCCTTCGGATATCGACATATCTGAGGGTTCTTTTATTTGGGATGCTCAGGCTCCTGTAGCATTCATGCTATCCGAAGCTGCTCTATGGGCGCAGGAACTCTTACGTAGAGGTTTTGCGAGTACGGCAGCAAGTGACAATCCAGATTTTCGATCAGCGGATCTTGATTTAAGATCTGCTGAGCATGGGATTACACGCCGAGATGCGGTCGCTTCTTCAGGTAATGTTACGTTCACAGGAACCCCTCAAACGATTGTACCAGTGGGTACTCATGTGGCGACGCCTGCTGATGATGTGTCAGGAGAAGCTTCTATAGAGTATGAAACGACCCAATCCGTAGTACTGGATGAAGGCGGTAAAGGAACAGTAGCTGTGCGAGCCGTTAATACAGGTCGTAAGGGAAATGTCCCGGCTGGCGTCATTCATATCATGTCGACATCGGTCAACGGCGTTGCGTCTGTAACTAATCTTGAAGCGACGAAAAGCGGTACGGATATGGAGACGGATCAATCGCTGTTGGAACGTTTTTATGCCAAGGTTCGCAGTCAAGGGACAAGTGGTAACAAAGCGCAGTATATCCAATGGGCAAATGAAATTGCTGGTGTTGGGGGAGTAGAGGTCGTTCCTTTATGGAAAGGGCCTGGTACCGTAGCACTGTATGTACTGGATATGGATAAGCGCGCTGCAAGCAAGGACATCGTGGATGCTGTACAAAAGTATATTGATCCATCTCAAGATGGACAAGGTGAAGGACTTGCACCTGCTGGACCTGTGGTCACCGTTAAACCTGCTGAGGAAGTAAAGATTAACATTGCCGTCAAAGTTCAGCGTACCAAGGAGAAGCCGTCCACACTTGAGGAGATTAAAAAGCTCATTGAAGACGGCGTTGGCGCTTATTTGAAACAGATTGCCTTCTTCCGCAAAGATCCTTTGGTGCGTTATACACGCATTGCAGCCGTTCTGCTCGATATTCCAATCATTGTGGACTATTCGGGGCTAGCGATTAATGGCAGTACAGAGCAGCAAAATATTGAAATTCGTTCTGGTCAGGTGGCGGTATTGGGGACGGTGAGTGTAAGTGAATAATTTAGAAATGAACAGTTCACGAGGTCGTGAGCTGTTTTCTTATCTTCCGGCCTACTATGAAACTTCTCGTGTAATGCGTTCGGACATGGATGCTAAGGGGAGCGAGTTAGATGCATTGTACTTGGCCTTGGACGCAACGGTGTCCCAATTCTTCGTTCGAACGGCGACATGGGGATTAGGACGATGGGAGTTTGAGCTAGGGATTACAACGGATTTGACCAAGCCAATTGAGCAGCGTCGTGCGGTTATTGAATCTAAATTACGCGGAGCGGGAACCTTCTCAGGTCGCCTCGTTAAAAATGTCGCGGAAGCTTATGACGGTGGGAAAGTCGATGTTTCGTTTCAGCCGGACAAGTGGGGATTTACCGTAAAGTTCATGGATACCCTTGGGATTCCTCCGAATTTGGAGGATTTGAAATCGGCTATTGAAGAGATCAAGCCGGCCCATCTATCTGTGGAGTATGAATTCAATTATCTTCTTATCCGGAACATTCATGATGTGATGACCCTTACCCAAATAGAACAAACGCTATTATCTAAATTTGCAGGAGGTGTGTGGCTTGCCAACTAATACAACGAAATTGAATCTTTTAAAGATGAATCCCAGCACAGATGGTGCCAAGACTTTTAATATTGATACCATGCTCAATGAGAACTGGGATAAGGTTGATGCGGCTGTGGGGAAAGTACAGGAAGATGTGAAGAATATTAATCCGGTGCTGCCGGATGGAACTTTGACGCAGAAGGGGATTGTGCAGCTATCTAGTGCAACGGACGGGGCACGCGAGAGTGTGGCGGCTACGGAGAAGGCAGTGAAGGCGGCGTATGATCGAGGAAGTGCGGGGGTTACGGCTGCGTCAGTAGCACAAGCAAAGGCTGATGTATTACAGGCAAATCTTACTGCTCATTTAGCAGAAAATGTGACAGACATCACTGCAATTAATAACACATTAGGACTTAAAGCTCCTTTAGCTAATCCAGTATTTACTGGGACACCTAAAGTTGCGTCTAATAACATTGTGCATTCTGGGAATATATCTAGCTTTATACCGATTGTGGATACAGGTAATCAAGCTGGTGGATTGTTTTATGTTGATGGAATAAACGGTGTTGACAGTGTGGGAAGGGGAGGGACTTTATCTCCATATAAGACAATAACTTATTGTTTAGGGCAATTAAAAAAGCATCTAACAGGGAATGTCACTATACGTATAAGGGCTGGTGTTTATGCAGAGAGCTTTAGTATTGAAAATTTTGATGGCCCATATAATTTGCAATTGGAGATGTGGTATCCGGATGCCAGATTATCAGTAGATCTTACAGGGTACATCACTGTGAATAATTGCACCCTACTATCTGTTAATTTCTATGGTATAAAATTTGCTCAATGTATTGATTCGAGAAGTTATGTTACTAATTTAGATATTAGTAGTTGTGAATTTTATAGCACATTTTTATACGGTATTATTTTTGGAGGTGGAAATTTGGATGTGAGTTTTACAAACTTTGTAAATAAGCCTACTTGTATGAGTATAAGCTCTGCATTTGCAGTGTTATCCGGCAATAATACTGGTTCAGGTAACACTCTAGTTATTGATGCAAGTGGGGGAGCTATTATTACTGTAAGAGATACTCTAAATATAGGAGCAAGTAAATTATTTAAAGTTTCAGGAGGGGCACAGGTATTTAATACACCAGCTGGAGTTATAAGAACAACTTAAAGGAGGATAATATGCTAGCATATATATATACACTGGAAGATGGTCGTATCATAGATTTTGTTCCTGACGTAATTTCTATTGTAAGTGATCAGATAAACGGGGCTACGTTATGTATTGGAGGTATAGATCTAAATAAATTCTCTATATTTGTTACTGATGAAAAGTTTGAATTGAATCAAGTGATTCCTGCAGGTGCAGTAAATCACCGATCCAAATTCACAGGATGTTCTCAAGAAGAAATCCAAGCAGATCTGAAAAATCGCTTGGCTGATATTGAGATTGCAATGTCTAAGATGTTTGGATAATTTAAATTTAATGGAGGTGAAATGATATGGCATTGGAACCATTTGAGATGCGTATTATGGTAAATGCATGTATCACTCGATACGAAATTGATGAAGTACCTATGAATACTATTATTAACAGTTACAACATAACAAAAGATGATGCTAATTTAATTCGTTCTGAGATTCTTGAAAGGAAAGGAGAAATCATTTTTGACGTAGAGTAGAATCAGTTATAGAAATGACTTTCTATTTATCTGTGATTAGATTCTTTAAAAGGGTGGTTAAACGTTATACTTTAAGACTCCAATAAATAGTGACCAACTATACTATGCCAAAAAGACACCTAATATGTATTCCCCCTCGGGCCCTCCCCCCGAGGGCTTTTTTCCATCTCAACAAATCATTCCCCAAGGAGGGAAGGTACATGAACGATGACTCTCTTATCATTAACATCATTACAATCATATCCACAGCGTTTGGGGCGATGATCGGATATCTGTTTGGAGGTTGGGGCGTATTAATCAACTTATTATTAATACTCGTAATTGTGGATTGGCTTACGGGTTGGGCAGTCGCATGGACGAACGGCGAGCTAAAGAGCCATAAAGGTTATTACGGGATCATGCGAAAAATCATTATTTTCCTCATGGTCACGGTGGCACATTTTATAGATCAGGTGCTTGGAAATCAAGGTTATTTCCAAGATGCCGTGATCTTTTTTTATATGGCAAATGAACTGCTGAGCATTATTGAAAATGCGGGTCGCATGGGCTTACCCGTGCCGAAGGCATTTCGGAAGGCTTTAGAAATATTAGAAACGAAATCAGGAGAGGAGGAATCGATTCATCATGAACCCAAATGAATTTATTACAGCGATTGCACCCCATGCCATTCAAGATATGCAGAAATGCGGCATCCCCGCATCGCTTACGATTGCTCAGGCTATTTTGGAATCCAACTGGGGTAAGAGTGGGCTGACCGCTCAGGCCAATAATCTATTCGGTATTAAAGGCACGGGTACGATCGGGTCGGTGGACATGCCAACGACGGAGTATGTGCAAGGGAAAGCTACCAAGGTGACCGCATCCTTTCGGAAATATCGCAATTGGGCGGAGTCGATCACAGACCATTCAAACTTACTGCTAAAAGGAACGAAAGATCAGCCGAATCGTTATCACGGTGTCCTGCATGCAAATTACCGAGCAGCGGCCGAGGCCGTTTGGAAAGGTGGATATGCCACAGATCCTAAGTATCCGGCGAAGCTGATCAGCATCATCGAAGCGAATCGCCTGGATCAATATGACGTACAATCCAATGCGGAGGGAGATCAAGATGATATGAATGCAGTAGGCATGAACACAATTGAAGCAGAGAAACAAATACAGAGTTTAACCCAAACGGTAGTTCAGTTAAAGCAGCGGATAACAGCGCTCGAGGAAAGACATCATATGCCAGCTCCAATATGGGCCGAATCAGCCGTAAAGGCTGCGGTGAAAGCAGGTATTCTAGATACGCCGGAACAAAGCAGCTATGATTTCTATAGACTGCTTACGATTTTACAAAGACTGCATGTCCTTTCATAGTTTTTAGTTTTAAGCAAAGGGTCTTCTTCTCTCAACAGAGGGTGGAAGGCCCTTATTTCTGTGTAATAGATGATAACTAGGTCACGGAACTGAAGTTTAACCATAGCTTGAAATGAACTAGACCCTAGCTAGACTCGTCGCCTAACCAGAGACCTAATCAGTCATAAAGTATAGTATATTATTATTAGTATACGTATCAGATGGAACGCGGCATGACCAACATGTAGATGAAATGGAGAGAGCAGATGGACAAATACATTCTGTCTTTAGACCAAGGAACAACCAGTTCAAGAGCGATTTTGTTTAATAAAAATGGAGATGCAGCTTTCGTTGCTCAAAAGGAAATTACGCAGTTTTTCCCGAGTCCAGGTTGGGTAGAACATAACGCGAATGAAATATGGGGCTCTATTCTTTCAGTCATCGTGTCCGTCCTTACGGAATCAGGAGTGAAGCCAGAACAAATTGCTGGCATTGGGATTACGAATCAGCGAGAAACGACGGTCGTATGGGATAAGAAGACAGGAGATCCACTCTACCATGCAGTGGTATGGCAATCTAGACAAACAAGTGACATTTGTGAGGATCTGAAATCCCGCAATTTAAATGATATGATTCGGCAAAAGACGGGACTACTTATTGATCCTTATTTTTCAGGAACGAAGGTTAAATGGATAATCGACCATGTGAAGGGGGCCCGTGAGAAGGCGGAGCAGGGTGAATTATTATTCGGCACCATTGACACATGGCTCATTTGGAAATTTACAGAAGGTAGACAGCATGTTACGGACTATTCCAATGCCTCGCGGACGTTAATGTATAACATTCACGAGCTTCAATGGGATGATGAGTTATTAGACATTCTCCAAGTACCTAAATCCATGCTGCCTGAGGTGCGACCTTCTTCTGAAATTTATGGCGTAACGGGACGACAGCATTTTTTCGGTTATGAAATTCCGATTGCTGGAGCCGCGGGTGATCAGCAGGCCGCATTGTTTGGTCAAGCTTGCTTCACCCAAGGCATGGCTAAGAACACCTATGGCACGGGCTGTTTCATGTTAATGAATACAGGCGAAAAGGCTGTAAACTCTGAGCATGGCCTTTTAACAACGATTGCTTGTGGAGTGAACGGGAAAGTGGAGTATGCACTTGAAGGTAGTATTTTTGTAGCGGGATCTGCTATTCAATGGCTTCGTGACGGTTTAAGAATGCTCAAGAACTCCAAAGAAAGTGAAAATTATGCTGCTAGGGTAGATTCGACCGACGGTGTATATGTCGTGCCTGCCTTTGTTGGACTGGGTACACCGTATTGGGATAGTGAGGTACGTGGAGCCGTATTTGGTCTTACGCGAGGAACGTCGAAGGAGCATTTTATAAGAGCGACACTCGAAGCACTTGCATATCAAACGCGGGATGTCCTGTCAGCGATGGAAGCCGATTCAGGGATCAAACTGAAGAAGCTGCGCGTGGATGGGGGTGCTGTGCAGAATAATTTCCTGATGCAATTTCAAAGTGATATCCTAAACGTTCCTGTAGAAAGACCGATTGTGAATGAGACAACGGCGCTAGGAGCTGCCTATCTTGCGGGCCTTGCAGTAGGATTCTGGGAGAGCCAAGAGGAGATAGCTCAGCAATGGGCGATGGAGCATGAATTTCAATCCTCTATGAGTGATGAGAAAAGACAACAATTATATGGTGGTTGGCAAAAAGCAGTTCAAGCCGCAATGGTGTTTAAATAGGAGATGAGCCGAAGTGACATGGTCTAATGTTCATAGAGACGAAATCCGTAGAAGCTTAAGCGGGCAGAAGTATGATGTCCTCATTATTGGAGGCGGCATTACCGGAGCTGGAATTGCACTGGATGCAGCAAGCAGGGGAATGTCGGTTGCCCTTGTAGACATGCAAGATTTTGCTGCGGGAACCTCGAGTAGATCTACGAAATTGGTGCATGGCGGTCTACGTTACTTAAAGCAATTGGAGATCAAAATGGTAGCCGAAGTGGGGAAGGAAAGAGCTATCGTCTATGAAAATGGCCCTCATGTCACGTCGCCAGAATGGATGCTTCTGCCTATGCACACGGGTGGAACCTTTGGTAGATTCAGCACGTCCATCGGGCTGAGAGTCTATGACTTTCTGGCTGGCGTTAAAAAGGGAGAACGGCGCGTGATGCTTTCATCCCAAGAAACGCTACATAAAGAACCGCTTCTGAAGAAGCAGGGTCTTAAGGGCGGCGGCTATTACGTTGAATACCGTACAGATGATGCCAGATTAACAATTGAAGTCATGAAAGCGGCTGTTGAGCACGGGGCATTTGCTCTAAATTATGCCAAAGTGGAGAGCTTGATCTATGATGGCAATGGACAGGTAACGGGGGCTTCCATTTCCGATCAACTGCTAGGTGAACCCTTTGAAGTGAAGGCTACCAAAGTTGTAAATGCCACAGGCCCATGGGTAGACGAAATTAGAGCTAGCGACTCTTCTAAACAAGGTAAAACGCTCAAATTAACGAAAGGTGTGCATCTCGTTATTGATCAAGCGAAATTTCCATTGAAGCAGGCGGTTTATTTTGACACGCATGATAAACGGATGGTGTTCGCGATCCCACGGGATGGCAAAACTTATGTAGGCACAACGGATACCTTCTATAATACCGATCCCATCCATCCGCAAATGACCGCGAGTGATCGTTCCTATATTATTAATGCGATTAATGATATGTTTCCTAGCGTTAAAATGTGTGAGAAAGACGTAGAGTCGAGCTGGGCGGGGGTACGTCCACTGATCCTTGAAGAAGGCAAAGATCCGTCTGAGATATCCCGTAAAGATGAAATTTGGGAATCTGCATCAGCTCATAAGCATCGCAGGTGGTAAATTAACAGGTTATCGCAAAATGGGCGAGACCATTGTGGATATGCTCTCTGACAAATTAACTTCGGCAGGACATCATCCATTGCAACCATGCTTGACGAAGCATCTGCCCATTTCAGGAGGAGAGGTAGGCGGTTCACTAGCATTCGAAGCCTTTGTGCAAAAGACCGCTGATGCCGGCATTCACGCAGGTCTCTCTCATATGGACGCACTACGTATAGCTCGAACCTATGGCACAAATGCACCGCAGGTATTTAATCTCATTCATCTTCAAAGCTCCGATGCGGATCGGATGGGGTTACCAAGGATGCTATTCGGTCAGTTAGCTTATGCACTGGAGGCAGAGATGATTGCAACACCGGTGGACTTTTTCACTCGTCGGATAGGAGCTACATTATTCAACATCCAGCTCGTTCATCAATGGAAGGGTCCCGTGATTGAATATATGAGTGACAGGTTTAACTGGAGTCAGCCTGTGAGAGACAAGCATAGCGCTGAGCTGGAACAAGCACTTTTAGATGCAGTTACGCCTGCAGATGAAATTTGCAAACCATAAGAAATATGTCGACTTTCATTGTAAAAAGGGGGATTATATCTAATCTCTCTTTTTTTGAACAAAAAAATCATAAATATAGAAATAAGTGCAAATTAAATATTGAAAAATGTAAAATATTTCTTGAAACTGAGTATTTCTTGTAGTAAAGTGAAAAATTAATTAGGACAATAAATGTATCAACGCATCGCCTCTACACTCAAATGATTTTGTTCATGTTACCTTCTCCCACAGCTTTACTTCCAATTCAGACAGAAGTCACCTGTCGCACGAATTCCAACCCTACATATATGTCGCAACCTCACATTGAGAATTCATTTCGATCATCTTCAGAGATGTACAACATCCATTAGGTTTCCTAGAACGTCTTTAAAGAGTCTCTAACACGAACAGTAGAAAGTTAAAGCGCTATAAAATGTAAGCGGATTCGTAGTGTTTGCTTGCGTACTGATTTGACCTATGTTCAATAGTGGCGTAATAACCAAATTTCATATTTTCTTACCCAAAGGAGTCTTGGTATGAGCAAGCCTATTCTTGAAATTAAAGATTTACGCACTCATTTCTTTACAGATCGAGGTGAAATTCCTGCGGTAGATGGGATCGACCTGTACATTCAGCCAGGAGAAGTACTTGGTGTGGTAGGCGAGTCTGGCTGCGGTAAGAGTGTAACTTCGCTGTCTGTGCTCAAGCTGATTCCACAGCCCCCTGGCAAAATCGTCAGCGGCTCCATTGTGTTCAAGGGGAAAGATATTGTCCCGCTCAAAGAGAGCGAGATGCGTAAAATTCGGGGCAACTCGATATCTATGGTTTTTCAGGAGCCCATGTCTTCGCTTAATCCGCTGTTTACGGTAGGTCACCAAATTGGGGAGACCATTCGGCTTCACCGAGGCAAGAGTCATAAGGAGGCCCGAATTCACACGCTGGATATGCTGAGAAAAGTAGGAATCGCAAGTCCTGATGCCATCCTTAATGAGTATCCTCATCGTCTCTCGGGTGGTATGCGCCAGCGGGTCATGATCGCGATGTCGATCGCTTGCAGCCCGGAGCTGCTGATCGCGGATGAGCCGACGACAGCGCTTGATGTGACGATTCAGGCGCAGATTCTAGATCTGATCCGGCGATTGAATGAGGAGCAGGGCATGGCCGTCATGCTGATTACGCATGATCTAGGTGTGGTTGCGGAGATGTGCCATCGTGTAGCGGTGATGTATGCAGGCAAGGTGGTGGAGGAAGGAAGTGTGCATGACATTTTCAAAAATCCACTTCATCCGTATACGCAGGGCCTGATCCAGTCTGTTCCACGAATGAGTGAGACCCGCGAGCGTCTGTACTCCATTCCGGGCAATGTACCTGTGCTCAGCATGTCGCTCCGAGGCTGCCGCTTTGCTGCACGCTGTGAGCATGTGATGCCAAGATGTCTTGAGGCAATTCCACATTTATCGCAGCAGGAAGAGGGGCATAGCTGCCGCTGCTGGCTCTATGAAAGCACACAGGAGGATGCTGTATGAGCGAGACATTACTTGAGGTTCAGCACTTGAAGAAGTATTTTCCTATTCAAAAAGGACTTTGGAACAAGACACATGGCCATGTCAAAGCAGTAGATGATATTTCGTTCAGCGTACACAAGGGTGAAACCTTTGGGCTCGTAGGGGAGAGTGGTTGCGGTAAATCAACAACAGGCCGCGCACTACTCAGACTCATTGAGCCTAGTGAAGGCAAGGTGTTCTTCGAAGGCAAGGAGATTACAGGCTTATCTGCAGAAGGAATGCGTAAGCAGCGTAGGGATATGCAGATCGTATTTCAAGATCCTTACTCTTCATTGGACCCTCGTCACAGTGTGCAACGAATATTGGAGGAGCCGCTGATCGTCCATGGTGTAACGAGCCGTAAAGAACGGCAGCAGCGGATCGAACGGCTAGTTGAAGTTGTAGGGCTATCGCGGTCTCATCTCCATCGATATCCCCATCAATTTTCAGGTGGACAGAGACAGCGGATTGGCATTGCTAGGGCGCTGGCGCTTCAGCCTAAGCTTATCGTGGCCGATGAGCCTGTATCTGCGCTGGATGTCTCGATTCAATCGCAGGTCATCAATCTGCTTCAAGATTTACAAAGTGAATTCGGACTCACCTATATATTCATCGCCCATGATCTGAGCGTAGTGAAGCATATCTGCGATCGTGTTGCGGTCATGTATCTTGGCCGAATTGTGGAAATTGCCGACAAGGAGAAGCTGTATGCTGATCCTCAGCATCCCTACACACAGGCACTACTCTCGGCAGTTCCAGAGCCTGATCCCGATGTGAAGCCTAAGCGAATTATTCTGCAGGGTGAAGTACCCAGTCCTGCGAATGCGCCGATCGGCTGTGCATTTAATACACGTTGTCCGAAGGTGATGGATGTATGTCGAACCGATCGACCCCCATTACGGGACACAGGTGAAGGACATTCAACGGCCTGTCACTTATATACGGGAGCAGCAGAAGTCGTCTAATCCGTAAATCAAGGCTTCAATGCAGGCAATGAACGGTTGCCGCATGCAAGTATACTATTTTGAATTCAAGAGAGGGGTATGACGAATGAAGCGATGGACAAGTTCTTTTCTAGCGGTTTCCATGACGGTCGTATTCGCATTGACTGGCTGCGGTGACACAACATCTTCAACCGAGCCGAAGAAAACAGATAGCACGGAGACAACCAAAGAAACAGATAAAAAGGATGCTAAGAAGCAGGATACGTTGGTCGTCGGTCGAGGCTCAGATTCCGTTTCCCTCGACCCTGCGATTGTAACTGATGGTGAATCTCTCAAGATCGGCCAACAAGTATTTGACTCCTTGCTAGAATACAAAGAGGGATCAACAGAGGTTGTACCTGCATTAGCCGATAGCTATCAGGTATCACCTGACGGACTTAAATATTCGTTTAAACTTCGCCAAGGTGTTAAATTCCATGATGGGACAGACTTCAACGCAGATGCGGTGGTATTCAACTTTACACGCTGGAGTGATCCTAAGAGTGAATTCAAATTTAAAGAGGATTCCTTTGACTATTATGATTCCATGTTCGGACCTGATGGCAATCGCATTATCAAACATGTGAAAGCTGTAGATGCGAATACGGTGGAGTTCACACTTAGCCAGCCACAAGCACCTTTCCTGCAAAATATCGCTATGACCTGCTTCGGCATTGCTAGTCCTAAAGCGATTCAGGAGAAGAAGGAGAACTTTAAGAATGAGCCTGTAGGCACAGGGCCTTTTGTCTTCAAAGAGTGGAAGCATAATGATTCCATTACGCTGGAGAAGAATCCAAACTATTGGAAAGAAGGGCTTCCTAAAATAAATAAAGTCATTGTACGTTCAATTCCTGATAACTCTGCTCGTTTCAATGCCTTGCAGAACGGCGAAATTGACTTAATGGAAGATTTGAATCCGGATGATTTATCCGTATTAGAGAGCAAAAGTGACTTACAGAAGATTGATCGTCCTTCCTTCAATATTGGATACCTTGGCTTTAACCTCAAGAAGAAGCCTTTTGATGATGTAAAAGTGAGAATCGCGCTTAGCTATGCTGTAAATAAACAAGGAATCGTCGATGCTTTCTTTGCCGGACAGGCAACGCCAGCGATAAACCCGATGCCTCCTACATTATGGGGCTACAATGACAGCATTAAGGATTATCCATATGATTTGGAACAAGCGAAGAAGCTTCTTGCTGAAGCCGGCTATCCGAATGGACTCCCTGATCCAATCACATTCTATGCGATGCCAGTATCTCGTCCTTATATGCCAGATGGTAAGAAGGTGGCTGAAGCCATCCAAGCCGATTTCGAGAAAATCGGTGTCAAAGTCAAGATTGAATCGCCAGACTGGGCTACGTATTTGGATGATACCAAAGTCGGTGCCAAAGACGACGTTTATATCATGGGCTGGACCGGAGACAACGGAGACCCAGATAACTTTATTTACACTTTGCTTGATAAAGATTCTATTCCAGGCAACAACCGCAGCTTTTACGTAAACGAAGAGCTTCATAAAATTCTAGTTGCAGCTCAGCAGCAGGTTGATCAGGATAAGCGGGTTGAACTGTACAAACAAGCTCAAGAGATCATTAAGAAAGATGCACCTTGGATACCTCTCGTGCATTCGACGCCAATACTTGCCGCTAAGGCGAGTGTTAAAGGGTTTGTTCCTTCTCCTACGGGAACAGAAGCTTATGCAAATATCTATTTCGAATAACAATCGGCAGGTGATTCCTTCGTGAGCTCATATGTATTGAAACGTCTGTTGATTCTTATTCCCGTATTGCTAGGGATGACGCTCATCGTATTCTCTATTATTCATGCTATTCCGGGAGATCCGGCCGAAACCATTCTTGGGCAAAAGGCAACCGAGCAATCGAAGGAGGCACTTCGGCTACAGCTAGGGCTTAACAAGCCTTGGTTACAGCAGTATGCGACGTATCTAGGCGATCTGTTTAGAGGAGACTTGGGAAATTCGATCCGTACGAAGGCTTCCATCGCCACCGAAATATTGCCTTATCTTGCGGCTACACTTGAGCTGACGGTTACGAGTATGCTCTTTGCCACTTTTGTTGGCGTAAATGCCGGAATTATAAGTGCTTGGCGGCAAAATTTTTGGTCGGATTACACGCTTATGATTATAGCTCTGATGGGTGTGTCGATGCCCATCTTCTGGCTGGGGCTGATGGAGCAGTGGATATTCTCAATCAAACTCCACTGGCTGCCTTCCATCGGGCGTATGGATCAGCGTGATCCTGTGGAGAGCATTACAAATATGTATATCATTGATGCGATGCTTAGTGGCCGCTGGGATCAAGTATGGACCGTGATGAAGCACTTGATTCTACCGAGTATTGCGCTTGGTACAATCCCAATGGCAGTAATCGCCCGCATGACACGCTCAAGTATGCTTGAAGTGATGAAATTGGATTTTGTACGTACCGCGAAAGCCAAGGGCTTGTCCATGTTCTTCGTTGTGTATAAGCATGCATTGAAGAATGCCTCCATTCCTGTCTTAACGGTGATTGGACTACAGACGGGTGCATTACTTGGAGGTGCGGTGCTGACAGAAACGATCTTTGCTTGGCCGGGGGTAGGACGCTACATTTACGAAGCGATTAGCTCTCGTGATTACCCAGTCATTCAGAGTGGAATCCTCATTATTGCCTTTATCTTCGTCGTCATTAATTTGATTGTGGATCTGCTGTATGCCTTCATTGATCCACGCATCCAGTACAAATAGGGGGTAGGCTATGACACAATTATCGATTAACCAAAGCTCTGACACGATTGCTATTCATGAAGTGTCTGGCCCTTGGCGTGATGCGTGGAAGGCTTTTCGTAAAAATAAAACAGCATTGCTCGGGCTTGGACTCATCCTATTCTTTATCATTATTGCGATCATTGCTCCGTACATTGCTCCATATGGGTACAAAGATCAACAGTTGATGGATCGCCTTAAGCCTCCTTCATCGGCACACTGGTTCGGAACGGATGATTTTGGACGTGATTTATTCACTAGGGTATTGTTCGGAGCACGAATTTCACTCTGGGTGGGGTTCTTCTCGGTCATAGGCTCCATTGTGGTAGGTACAGTGCTGGGAATTCTAGCAGGCTATTATGGGAAATGGGCAGATATGCTGATATCAAGATTATTTGATATTGTGCTCGCATTCCCTAGCATATTGCTCGCAATAGCTATCGTAGCGATCCTAGGTCCATCATTACAAAATGCACTGTATGCCATCGCGATCGTTAACATTCCCACGTATGGTAGGCTTGTACGAGCTAAGGTACTCAGTCTGAAGAATGAGGAGTACATTATGTCGGCTAAGGCCATTGGGATGAAAAATAATCGCATTCTCTTCAGCCACATTTTGCCGAACAGCCTTACACCCATTATTGTACAGGGAACACTGGGCATAGCCACGGCTATCATCGAAGCGGCAGCACTAGGATTCCTTGGGCTGGGAGCTCAGCCGCCCGATCCAGAATGGGGTAAGATGCTATCGGATTCGAGACAGTTTATTCAGAAAGCACCTTGGACGGTTGTGTTTCCCGGTGTATCCATCATGCTGACGGTTCTTGGATTTAATCTGATGGGTGACGGTTTGCGTGATGTGCTTGATCCACGGATGAAGAATTAAAATATTGGTGTGAAACAAGGGAGTCCCTTTCTCGGATCTGTATAGATCCAAGAAGGGGCTCCTTTTCAATGTGAACTCGGTTATATTGGGAATATGTAACTTTTATTCCATTCATACGTGATTAGAGTGAGGGGAGGTGTTGCGGGAAATAAACCCTGCTCCGATTCGATCCTCTTTTGTCTGCCCTCGTTCTACAATATATAGACAAAAATGGAATTCGTCTATATGGTGTTGTCGTGACAGGTCCGTTCAAAGAACTGCTGAAGCTTAAGGATCAATCGGACATCGCGTATATGGGTATCGCTCAAGTTGAATTATGGAAATGGGATCGAACCATTATCTTGTAACGTAGGTCAGCTCGACCATGCCATCCACCGTTCTGGTTTGCTGTAATCTTAGTTTAGTTTCTGCATGCTGTCCGAGGAATAGTGGGATACCGTCACCCAGAATCGTTGGAATCATCGTTATCACATACGTATCAATGAGATGATGTTCCATAAAGATTTCGATGAGTTTGCCACCACCTACGAGCCATATATCCTGCCCTGGTTGAAGTTTAAGCTGCTTCACAAATTCAGGAATATCTTCATTAATAAATGTTACATGCTCATCCGGTTCGTGGGGAGTGGTTGTAGCTACATAACTTTTTTTACCCTGATAGGCCCAAGCATCCGGAGATAGCTCATGAATGATTTGTTCGTATGTAGTCCGTCCCATGATAACAGTATCAATCGTTTGGTAAAATTGTTCGTATCCATTCTCGGAATCTACATCCTCCGTAGGAGGCTGATCTCCATGTCCGCTTAACCAATCTACTGCACCGTTTGCTCTAGCAATATAACCATCCAGACTTGCAGCAATATACAGAACGACTTTTCTACTCATATTCGTTTAGACCTCCCAAATGAATTAGCTTGAACAGATGAAATGTATACAATGGAGTTCACTTTTAAGCTGTAAAGGGTAAGATTAGAATAACATATATGCAATACATTTATGGTTCATAGATAAAATCGCTTATAATAGAAAGAAATGAATCCTGGATTGGGGAGTACTGGAATGAACATCAATGATAAGAGAGAACATCGGCAGTACCCTGAACAAACCAGGGTAGATGCCTCAAGGGCTACATATGAACGGGATTATTCGCGACTGATACACTCACCTACATTTCGTCGGTTGCAGGGAAAGTCGCAAGTGTTCGGTGCCGGTACCGGAGATTATTATCGTACACGGCTTACGCATTCGCTAGAAGTAGCGCAGATTGCACGCGAAGCAGCTAGAAGTTTAATTCGCACGCATCCAGAAATTATTGTTGAACAGGCGAGCAACCCGGGGCTTGTGATTGACCCAGAGGTGGTTGAATGTGCTGCCATCGCCCATGACTTTGGTCATCCTCCGTTTGGACATAAGGGTGAAGAGGTGCTCGACGATATTCTGGATCAGTTAATTGAGACGAAAGCCAGAGAAATCCTTAAGGGTGGAGTGGGTGAAGTCACACCTCAAGTATTAGAAAAGGTATGGGGTGGCTTGAAGCAAAAGTACGAGCATTTTGAAGGCAACGCACATAACTTCCGTTTGATTATGTTTTTAGAGAAGCGGGAGAATATTGACGGTCTGAATCTATCAGATGCCGTATTGCTCGGGGTTAATAAATATCCTTTTCCCGGAACACAGAGCAAGAAGGGGCTATACCAGCATGAATGGAACTATATTTCGCAAATTCGTGATCGCTGGAACATTCCCGCAGGCAAGAAAACGTTAGAAGCTCAGCTTATGGATCTCTGCGATGATATTGCTTATTCTGCCCATGATCTTGAGGATGGGATCAAGGCGGGTAAGATTGAAGTCCATGAGCATTTCATGCATGATCCGCATAATATCAGTCATATTGTAGAGAAGATTACTACACTAGAAGACTCCTTCTGGGTAGGCTGGCAAGAAGAGCAGATTAAGGCTAAAGTCGAAAGCGTATTAGAATCCTTTTTACAGGTATGGAAGGAGAAGCTTCCTTCGTGTGAGCATGATTATTCTAGGACGAGACGAGAAGTTAAGGCGTTCTGGGTCAGCTTATTTGTAAGTCGGCTTGGCGTGATTGAGGATGGCGATTGGAAAAAGGTCACTTTTGTACGGGAAGGCTTGGAAGATCTGGATATGCTGCGCACGGTGAGTGTCCTAAAGAGCTTTGCATGGGTCACGATGATTCGTGACCTCAGAGTACAGCGTCTGCAAAAGCGAAGCGAGTGGATGATTCGTCGGCTCTGGCTTGCTTTTCAGGACCCGACCACTTCGAAATCGATTATTCCTTCGGATTGGCTCCGCCGTTTTGAGCGAGATCAAGCCAGCGCCCATCCGATGTGGACATGGGAGCATATGATTATTGATTATATTGCTGGTATGACCGATGCCTTTGCCGAGAAAATATATAATGAATTATATGGTCTGAAGGTTGGTTCAATCTATGACTTGGATTAATGACATTGGAAGAAATCAAACGAATCACATTTATGTCTATTCATTTCACGAGACAGAGCGAGATTTATGCCGGATGGAAATGAGATCTCTGTTCGGACAAGCTCCCTCTTCTGAGCATCTGATATATAGTGATCGGCAGGTCGATCCGGATCGGAGTCCCTTCCTATCCTTACGTATGGATGTGATTTACTCAGGCAGTACTGTTGATGAAATTGCCAAGCAGGCTGCATCGCAACAGTTACCTGAGGAAGCTACCTTCAAAGTGATGTATGTAAAGGCTGGAGACTCGTACTCTTATGACGAGCAAAGAGGGCTGGAGCGGTTAATTGGCAGCCGAATTCAAGGTAAGGCCGAAATGAAGCAACCGGATGTAACCTTGGGTTTACTGGCAGTGGATGGTCGGTGGATGTTCGGAAGCTGTGAGTTTCCTAAGCGAGATTGGCTGAAGCATAAGCATAAGCCGCAGAACTATTCGACAGGACTAAGTATTACGGTAGCTAGATCACTCCTTAATATAGCGGTACCTGATGCGCGAAACTGCAAGGTGATTGATCCTTGCTGCGGTATGGGCAATGTTCTGATTGAAGGACTGTCGATGGGGATGGATATTGTTGGCGGTGATTTAAACCCGCTTGCTGTTAAAGGAGCTAGAGTGAATCTCAAGCACTTTGGATATCCAGAGGTCGTTAGTCTTAAAGATATGAACGAGATAGAAGGCAGGTATGATGCCGCCATACTTGATATGCCATATAATCTTTGCTCGGTCATTTCGGGCGAGGATCAACATGAAATGCTAAGCAGCCTGAGAAGAATGACGAAGCGAGCAATGGTTGTGTCTACGCAGGATATTCATAATACGCTAGTGGAAGCAGGCTTCACGATTGTGGACGAGGGGAAGCTGGCAAAAGGAAACTTTGTGCGAAATCTATGGCTCTGTATATGAAAATACACTATGAAAATACACTATGAAATGAAACAGAGGATGAATGTTCATACACTGAACACTCATCCTCTGTTTTTATATTTTGTATTTAACGAATAATGATCTAATATTCCCGGCTATAATCAACTAAGTTACGAGGAAGCTGTTGATTGTTCACATAAGCTTGAAGATTCTGCACGAAAATATCGACAACACGCTCCGTATATCGGTCGGTGCTACCGGCAACATGCGGTGTAATTACGACTTGAGGCATCTTCCATAAAGGATGGTCTACGGGTAGCGGCTCCTCTTCAAACACATCTAGCCCGGCACAGCCGAGCTGACCTGTTTGTAGTGCTTCGAGCAATGAAGGTGTATCTACGGTTGGACCTCGTCCAACGTTAATGAAGCAAGCCCCTGGTTTCACTGCCCCGAAGGCTGAAGAATCAAATAGATGATGCGTCTCATCCGTCAGTGGTAAGATGCTTACGATATAGTCGCCATGGCTCAGTGCTTCATGGAGCCCATCCATCGTGTACATTTGATCCACATCGGGTAAGGCTTTACCCGAACGTCGCACGCCGATCACCTTCATGCCGAAGGCCTTAGCGAGCCGGGCCGTCTCACGTCCAATTTCGCCAACGCCTGCAATTACCAGCGTCTTGTCTCGTAGCTCCGTCAAGGTTAAGGCTCCAGCGGATGCAAGCTTTGGTTCCCACTTTCCTTCAGCTTGATTGCGGACGGCAACATGAAGCTGACGTGAGAAAGAGAGTAGCATAGCAAAAATACTTTCGGCTATAGGGATGGCATGTACGCCACTTGAATTCGTGAGTAGTGTTCCGCGTTGCTCTAGTCGCTTGAGGGGCAACGTATCGACTCCTGCGGACCATGTTTGGATCCATTTCAGTTTACTATTGGCCTCAAGTGCACTCTCTACGATATGCTTCGACCAGCCTACGATAATTTCAGCGTCGGATACTGTTTCGGATGATATGTCTGTGCTCTTGGCAACCGTTACGGTATAACCTGGGGCAACTTGTTCAATTTTTGCAATTTGGTCAGGGGTAAGTGTGTGTAAACAAATGATACGTTTCATTATGTTAGCCTCCTAAGCATGATGCTATCTATCATTAAGCATATCAGATTTATATGAGAATTCGAAGCGAGCAAATCCAAACCAATGTATTGTCGGATACACTACTCTTCCTATAAACTGGTATACATCTGATTAAACGAAGACGGAGGATTAGGAATATATGGGACAGGCACAAGGCATAGGTAGTACGAGTGAGCCCAGGCAAGGACCTGGATTGATTCGGAGATTTGTATCTTATTATAGGCCCCACCGCAAGCTGTTTATGGTTGATTTTGGTTGTGCGGTCATAGCTGGATTGTTAGAACTCGGATTTCCAATTTCGGTACAGTGGGTAGTCGATTCATTGCTTCCAGCGGGACATTGGGGAACGATTACGGCAGCAGGCTTTGGTTTGTTAGCACTGTATCTAGTATGTATGGGTTTACAGTTTATTGTCAGCTACTGGGGACATAAATTAGGCATTAACATTGAATCCGATATGAGGCAACAAGCTTTTAATCATGTGCAAAAGCTATCCTTTCGATATTTCGATAATACGAAGACAGGACATTTGATGTCTCGTATGACTAATGATTTGTTTGATATTGGAGAGATGGCGCATCATGGCCCAGAGGACATGTTTATTGCTGTGATGACTTTTGCAGGGGCATTTGGGATCATGTGGTCTGTGAACTGGCAGCTGGCGTTAATTACCTTTACGATTATGCCCTTCATTGTATGGTTGATCGTATTCTTCAATCAGAAGCTCAATCGTGCTGCATCGGAAATGTTCCGTAATATAGCCAATTTGAATTCGCGTGTTGAGGATAGTGTGTCTGGAATTCGTGTCGTTAAATCATTTAGTAATGAAGAGTTTGAAATTGAACGTTTTCGTGAAAATAACGCAGGCTTTCGTCGATCGAAGCTGCGCTCGTACTTAGCGATGTCCTTTAGTGTATCAGGAATGTACATGCTCACTCGGCTAATATCACTAGTCGTGCTTGTCTGCGGCGCATGGTTTGCTTATCAAGGTCAATTATCTTATGGCGAGCTGGTTGCCTTTCTATTGTATGTAAACATTTTTCTGAAGCCGATTGATAAAATTAATGCACTTATGGAAAGTTATCCTAAAGGAATGGCAGGCTTTAAACGCTTCTGTGAGCTGATGGATACGCAGCCTGATGTTAGGGACGAACCGGATGCAGTCGAAGTTGATCATCTTCGTGGTGACATTGAGTTCCGTAAGGTTTCTTTTGGTTATGAGAACCACTCCCGAATATTAAATGATATTAGCTTACAGATTAAAGCCGGAGAGACGATTGCCTTGGTAGGTCCTTCTGGAGCGGGTAAATCAACGCTATGTAGCTTGATTCCACGCTTTTATGATGTAGAAGAGGGAAGTATTACAATCGATGGTCTGGACATCCGTGAAATGAGCCAAGCCTCGCTTCGTTCACAAATTGGGATGGTTCAGCAGGATGTATTTCTTTTTAGTGGCACGATACGTGAAAATATTTCGTATGGTCGACTGGACGCAAGCGAAGCCGAGCTCATGAACGCAGTGCGTCAGGCACATTTAGAGGCTTTGATTGCTTCGCTGCCAGATGGTCTGGACACTGTCATTGGTGAGCGTGGTATGAAGCTGTCCGGAGGACAACGTCAACGGTTAGCAATTGCTCGTATGTTTTTGAAGAATCCGCCCATTCTAATACTAGATGAAGCAACCTCAGCGCTAGATACAGAAACAGAACGTATTATTCAGGAATCATTGGAAGAATTATCGATGAACCGGACGACTTTGATCATCGCGCATCGGCTGGCGACGATCCGAAATGCTGACCGGATTATGGTCGTGACAGAGGACGGTATTGCTGAACATGGAAATCATGATGAACTGCTTAAGCGTGGGGGAATGTATGCAAGACTCCATCAGGCGCAATTTTCCTAATAGGCAGGTAAATTCTGTGTTAGAATTTTTCTGTTATTAATGAAGCAAAAATTTCAAAATGTTTTTTTATTTCAAACCGGTCAATGGAATTGGCCGGTTTTTATTATTCTTATTTAGCGTATAATAACTAGACAAAGTTAGATATACACCTATTTATGTAGATAAAATTGGAGGATTTGTCATGTGTGAGGAAGGAAGAAACGGAAATGATTCTCAGCCACTCCGCGTGTTCGTGGCCATTCGCGTACCAGCATGGATACAACAACAGCTCCATGAGTGGAAGATTCAACATGAAGATCAATTTCCTTTTAAAAAATGGACATTTATAGAAGATTATCATATAACTTTGCAGTTTTTAGGAGATGTAGAGCCTAAACTCATTCCTGATATCATCCAGTCATTGAGCAAAGTTGCTAATGAATTTAAATCTTTTACATTGCAATTGGGGGATTGGGGAACCTTCGGATTACCTGAATCTCCGCGGGTTCTTTGGGCGGGTTTGAAGGGGAGTGACACCAATCATGCACTTTTTATTTTACAGCAAATGGTCACCTCGGCGACACATGCACTTGGATTTGTTACCGAAAATAGACCATATCACCCACATATTACAATTTCCCGTAAATACAAGGGAAATGATCCATTTTCAGACATGGACAGAAAGGCTGTTCTACAAATAGATCATCGTGGTGAAAAAGCGCGACCGGAAGCGCTTTGGACTGTAAACGAATTTGTACTATTTACCACTCGTTTGCACGTTCAGCCAATGTATGAGATACTAAAGGCCTTCCATTTGGGAGGCAAGAAACTAGATTAAATCAGAAGTAATAAGAACTAGGCTCATAGATTCACAGATTATTTTATTGAATTTTTTTACACATATCATATAGCATTCCCTCTTAGCATTATCCTTTGAACAGAAATACTGTACTGTGAATAGAAAATATTTTTATTAGAGATTTACCTGATGTATAGCTGTTTTTTGTTCTTCGGATATTGCAAAATGCCTGAAAATATTTCCATGGTTATTCAAAACCTGTATTTTCGGTTACATAAGAAGGGAATGTGCCGGAATATAGGAGGAGTAATATGTACACTCTAAGACAAAACCGCTGGATGGCGCTGCTTATCGGAGTGCTGCTAGTGTGTTTCTCTGCGGTATGCCTGCTTTTGCAGAACGAGCAGTCACAAAAAGTGCAATATAGCAACGAGATGGACAAGCTAGTGGCCGCAAAGCAGACGACGGATTCTTTCGGTTCCGTAAATACTGCTCATAAGAAGCTTCAGAAACAGAGTCAAATCTCTGCGAAGAATTCATTACAACTTGTAGATGGTAAGAAATTGAATTCGTGGAAGATCGTTCAGTATCCTGTTGTTATTAAACAGTTACCTGCTTCAAATAGTGGACAGGTTCTACATCAGCTGAAGCCTAAAGCTGCTCAAGCTTCTCAAGCTGGTAAGGTGAAACCTGCAATTAATTATAATCCGAAGCTTAATTCCCCCAAAATTTTATATTTCAGCCGGACCCGGCTGCTAAGTCCTTCTGATAAGTCTCAGTCGACGAAGCAATACACGGTATCCGCTGATGATGTGCTTCTACTTCGCAAAATTGTGATGGCGGAAGCCGAAGGTGAACCGTACCAAGGCAAAGTGGCAGTTGCCAATGTAGTCTTGAACCGGCTGCGGTCAGCCAATTTTCCCGATACTATTAAAGGTGTAATTTTTCAAAAGTTCCAGTTCAGTCCTGTGGCTAACGGGCGGTTTAAACGCGTCCATCCAAATCAGGATTCCATTCATGCTGTCAATGAAGCACTGAACGGCATCAAATCGGTATCCGATGATACCTACTATTTCTTGTCTCTTACTCTTGCAGATGATCTGACAGTGCACAATACTCGTACGTATGCCAAGACGATTGGTCATCATACATTCTATAAATAATCGTACGAATAGCATGGCAATAAGAAGCTGGAACCACCGGGCGAGCAAAGGCATATATTATGATGCATAAGCCTATGGGAAAGGCGGAAGGTCTAGTGATATATTCTCATAAGGACAACGGACAGTGGTCGTTATCGTCAGCGGATGTACAGCATGCTATTCAAGAAGAATATCGGTCTATTCTGTGGTGTCAGCGATTAGGTCAATTGGCTCCACCAGATCATAGGCCAGATTATAACCGGATTGTAGAAGAGGATCGAAGGGGAAGACTCGCTGATCTAACGCGTTTGTATTACAATCTTACGGGATGTTATCCTGTATTTAACAAGGTTGAGCTTCCGGGAGATTATCTGTCGGGACTGAGAACAGCATTAGATCATGCACTATGTTCAGCTGGGAACTATAATCGATTATTGTTCGTTTCTGTGGATCAGCTGATGCAGAAAGTGATGTTCTGCGGCATGACAAGTGAAATGCGATGGGCAACTCGTCTTCAGTTTTTGTATACTAATTTTGTATGCGAGAACGGTTCAATGTCAAAGAACAAAAGTATGATCGGCATTATTAAGAAAAAAGCTTCCACCTGATATGAACTGTACCCTATAGAATAGACTTTTTGAGAAAGTCTATTCTATAGGGTACTTTTATTTATATACAAAAAAATGTCGGAGTGAACATAAGATGACCAAACGAAGAAAAATCTGATGTAGACCAAACATTTCGGTAGTTGATTATTTCTGATAAATCATTCCTTAGACAGTCATTTTAATTATGGCATCTTATTATTCAACTCGGTCTGAATGTATTGATAGACTTCTTCACTAATTCTCGCATCAAGATGTTGTTCAAACATTTTGATGTCAAGGAATTCACCGTTTTCATATTCATATCTGAATATAGATATTCCAGACCCAATATCCTTCGTGTTCCCTAATGTATTTATAACTTTTCTGTACGTCATATCCTTTGTTAGTTGAGTCAGTTGAGACGATGTTATTTTTCTTATCTCATTTGTTATTCCTAGAATTTTATTATTATTTTCTTTACCCGCATTTGACTGACTGGAATTGTTAGAGCATCCAATGATCGCCGACATTAAAGTAACAGAAGCTAAAATAAATGCCTTTTTCCGGATATGCATTACACGACCCCTTCCTATTTGTTTCACGACTAGAAGCTCAAAATCGATTATTACAGGCGGAGAATGAACTTTTAAAAAAGCTCGATTTCCTCGTAAGTTAAAACGCACGGTACTTAAAAAAGCTACCCCCTGTAAAATACAGACAGCAGCGTCTTGAAGTTGCCTAGCTTTTTTTTGAAATTTCCTTTTACAAAGGGTACATTTTGATATAGGTGGAAGCTTTTTCGTATGCTATGGGATGCTTGTGAATCTGCTAGATTCAGTGTTTTCTTCATTTAGTAGATCTAATACTTTTTGAGCACACTCACTAGATTGGGTATGGGATGCGGAGCGCGCGAGGAAACGATCCCTTTGAAGTACTAGGCTGTCGTATTCATGAACAAGCTTATGATGCCATTTATCCATGACTCGATAAGAGATATTCTCCGCATATCCTTGTTTCACAAAGTAATGACTGTTTTCTTCTTCTTGGCCTGGTATGGCTTCATAGAACAACATCGGTATCCCTTTTGCTGACGCTTCGGTGCAGGTCATCCCACCAGGTTTCGTAATGAGAAGATCCGCTATATCCATTAGTTTATTGATATGTTTGGTGTAGCCGAGGATATGAATATTCTCATGGTGTAAACTAGCAGTATCCTTCATTTTATCTAATAACTTATGATTGCTCCCCGTGCAAAAGACGAGTTGTATGTGGTCGGCCCATGAGGTCAGTTGTAATAAAATCTCCTTGTTAAAAGAAACTCCCCATCCGCCACTCATAATAAGCACAGTAGGCATTCGATGTAGCCCCATTTCATTGCAGAGCTTATCCCTATTCCCAGTCTCCCAGAAATTCGGGTGAATGGGTATTCCAGTGACGTGAACATCAGCTGTAGGGACACCGCGGCGAACAAGCAGTTCTTTTACTCTAGGGATCGAGACTAGATACTGATTAACCTCTTCATTAACCCACGTACCATGAACATCATAATCGGTAATCAGCGTAATCAAAGGGACGCTTACCCCATGGCGCTTCAGACGAGACACCACAGCATTGGGAAAGGGATGCGTACAGATGATTAGATCAGGCTTTAATTGAGTGACGACTTGAGCAGCTTGTTTATAAAAAATACGATGAAGAGCGAGTCGTGTCAGCGGGTTCAATGATTTATCGTATTTGTTACGGTATAACATACCTAACAGCTTAGGACTGCGTGTTACCGTTCTACGGTATGCAGATAAAATTAAAGGGCCAACCTTTGGATTCAAAAAGTTTCCTAGCTCAATCACACGACACTGCAGATGAAGGTCAATACGCTTCATTCCTGCGGCCAAAGCATAGGCAGCTTGGGTATGACCCGTGCCGAATCCTTCAGACAGCAGCAGCACTCTCTTTTTACGCAAAAGGGTTCACCTACTTTTCCTTCCTCTATCTTACAAAAAAGGAATGATTATTTCCATATGAATTGAATGGATAGCTCAACTTGCCACGAATATATTCACAAATGTTAAACAAAAGCTTGCTTATCAGATACATTCATGTTAAATTTATGTTGACCATATGACTGATTATGAAATTCGGTCATTTACTAGAAGCGTAAGAATACACGTTATCTATTATATATGAAGAAAGGTGGGATAGGTATGCCTGTGGTAGATCGTCGCAAACAGGTGCTAAATGCTGCGGCGCGCTCTTTCGCGTTATTTGGCTATAAGGCAACGACGATGGATCAGGTAGCGAAAATTGCGAATGTAGGCAAAGGTACCATTTATACGTTTTTCTCAAATAAAGAACAATTGTTTGATGAAATCGTACATATTGTCATTCTGGATATGAAGAGGATTGCGGATACAGAAATCAGGCGTGATGAAATATTTTTTGATAATTTATATCGTGTGATGGACTGCTTGCTGGATTTCCGCAAAGAACATGAACTTTTTATAAAGTTATCCCAAGAGGTGCGAGACTTCGGAACACCCCAAGCTCAAGAAGGTCTGAGCAAACTGGAGAATGTGATACTCGATTATGTGGAGAAGGAAGTTACGCATGCTTTAGATAAGGGAGAGATTAAGAGCTGTGAACCTAAAGTTGTATCTGTTGTGATGCTAAGATTGTATATCGCATTGACCTCTGATTTTAATAAAAAGCATGAGCCTTTGAGCAAAGAGGAAATTAAACATTATATTCGTTTGTTCTTAGCAGAAGGTCTTTCGGCAAATGCACAATGACAAGCGCATAAGATTGATATCGGCTTCCGGTACATAGAGCTGGCAGAAATGCTGGCCGATGTGAGAGGGATTTTTTTTAACTCTTAAATTGACCGTTTGATTAATTTAGTCATTAAGTTCTTGAAGCGGTAATATTGGCATTTTAGTTAAGACAGAGAAAAGTAATATATAAGGAGAGAAGTATGATATGAAGTCTTTATCTGTGTTTTTTAAAGATATGGCTGCTACTGCTCGAAACAAGAAGCTGTTGATTTCAATGATAGCTGTCTTATTTATTCCCGTGATGTACAGTGGTCTATTTTTAACGGCATTCTGGGATCCATACGGTAAAATGAGTGAGTTGCCAGTAGCGGTAGTCAATAGTGATGAAGGAGCCCAGTATAGTGGGAAAACCTTAGAAGTAGGTAATGACCTTGTAACAGAACTTAAGAAGAGCGACGATTTCCAGTGGGAATTCGTAAGTCGTGCGGAAGCGGACAAAGGGACAGCAGACAATCATTATTATATGACAATCGTCATTCCAAAAGATTTCTCTTCAAAAGCAACAACCGTTCTGGATGAGAAACCTCAACCGTCTGAAATAATATTCGAGCCAAATGAAGGCTATAATTTCTTGGCATCGCAAATTGGTGGAACCGCAGTTAAACAGATTAAAGCTCAGGTTTCTGCGAAAGTAACGGAAGCTTACGCTAACACTTTATTTGAACAAATCGAAACCGTATCTGGTGGATTGAAGGATGCAGGGGACGGTGCAACTGAAATTAAGGATGGCGTCGTGAAGCTTGATGATGGAGCCATTAAGCTCAAAGACAATCTGGGTAAACTCGTCGAAGGAACCGTTAGGCTGAAGGAAGGTATTCAGCCCCTTTCTAAGGGAGCCGGAGATTTACAGCAGGGTGCGAGCAAGTTAGCAGATGGATCATCGACGCTTGTTGGTGGTCTTACACAGCTAGAGGCTGCGCACAAGCAGCTTGAAGAGGGTGCTTCGAAATCACATGCAGGTTCGACTCAATTGAAAAATGGACTTGTGGCATCTGAAGCGGGAAGTGCGAAACTGAGTGCTGGTTTAAAAACTGCTGTGGATGGTAGTAACAAATTGCAAACAGGTCTGAAGTCGACACTAGAAGGCAGCGATAAGCTGCAAACTGGCTTGAAGTCTTCTGAAGCTGGCAGTGCCAAGCTAGAACAAAGTCTTAAAGTTTCAGAGCAAGGCAGCGCTCAAGTGGCAGCTGGAGCTCAAAGTGTAGCTCAAGGCTTAAAGCAGTTGACGGAAGGAAGCCCTGAGCTTGCGAACAATCCAGCAGTGCAGAAGCTGTTAGCAGCAAGTCAGGCTGTAGCTAAAGGTAGTGAGGAGCTTCATCAAGGACAGCAGCAGCTGTCCACAGGAGCGACTCAGCTTCATCAGGCACAGCAGCAGTTATCAGGTGGTTCAGCACAGCTTCATCAAGGTGTGCAGCAACTATCCAGCGGAGCGATGCAATTGGGCAAAGGCGCTAAGCAGCTTACGCAAGGAGCAGATGAACTTCACAAAGGTCAGCAAAGCCTCGTGAAGGGTGCAACTCAGCTTGATGCAGGCCAAGCGAAGCTTGCTGATGGCTTGAAGTTATTTGGTACGAAGCTGTCGGAAGCAACAGCGGGTACGAAGCAACTTGCAGCAGGAGCAATTCAGCTCGCTTCAGGTTCGGAGAAGCTGAAGGGTGGCATGAGTCAGCTTGGTGGTGGCGTAGATACCATTGCTGATGGTTCCAAACAGCTCAATACGGGTGCAGGTCAGCTTGAAGAGGGGCTAAGTAAGCTTACAAGTGGATCGGGCGAACTGGCCTCGAAGCTAAATGAAGTAGCACAGAAAACTGCTGCGGTAAAGGCTACTGATGCGAATGTAAATATGTTTGCAGAGCCCGTGCAAATTCAGGAACATAAAATTAACAAGGTTCCGAACTATGGTACTGGTTTTTCACCTTACTTCTTATCTCTAGGATTATTCGTAGGGGCATTAATTTCAACTATTGTTATTCCGATTCGTGATACTTCTGTACTTGGAGCTTCTGGATTCAATCGTTTTATCAGCCGTACATTCTCATTTGCACTCATGAGTGTAATCCAAACACTTCTTGCAGGTGTAGTTCTCCTGTACGGGTTAAAGCTAGAAGTGCAGAGCGTATCCTTATTCTATCTATTCTCATTCATCACGAGCTTAACATTCATGTTTATGATTCAGGCTATTGTGACTTGGCTTGACCAGCCAGGACGATTTGTAATCATTATACTGTTGATATTCCAACTGACAACAAGTGCAGGCACGTTCCCACTGGAATTGATTCCAGGATGGATGAAAGTGTTGAATCCTTTACTGCCTATGACGTACTCTGTTGCTGGTTATAAAGCAGTAATCTCGACTGGAGATTTCACATTTATGTGGAAGCAGGCCGGGGTACTGGGTGCCGTGGGCATCGTATTCCTAGCGTCGACACTAGTGTACTTCTTAATGAAATCGCATAAAAGTACTTTGGAACAAAGCAATACGGTAAGTGCATAGGTTGAATGAATAAAAAAGACATTCCGAACATTCGGGATGTCTTTTCTTTTAAACATGAATTGAATGGGAATATAAGGGCGGCAGGTTGGTGTATGATTATTCGTTTTATAGTGTTTTTATTCTAAATACTTTAGTGCTTTGATGCAAAACATTTCTTATCGGTTTCATAAAAAGTTTAAATTGCGCACAAGTTGGAGCGATGTTAAAATAATAACACCAATTCATATTGAATAAATATCGATATTTTAAAGTTAACCCATTCCCCTGATCAACGAGGCATTTCCCTCTGTTGTGACATACCCCATTCCCCTGTGATCGTGAAAATGTTCCATGAACAAATGTCGCTAGATTCTTAGGTTTATTTGCTGACAATTGTTTTAAGTTTATCTATTTTAATCTTATACAAAGAAAGGTTGCTTTCCATGAAACATACGGAATTTCCCGTTAAACAGGGACTTTATGATCCGCAGTTTGAGAAGGATGCCTGCGGCATGGGGTTTGTTGCTCATATTAAAGGTCGTTCTTCCCACCAGATTGTAAGCCAAGCGCTGACAATGCTCGAGAATATGGAGCATCGTGGCGGTCAAGGAAGCGAGCCCAATTCCGGTGACGGAGCCGGTATTATGCTACAAATTCCTCACCGATTCTTCTCTACTGAAGCAGACAGATTAGGCTTTTCATTGCCGGAACAAGGCAAGTATGGTGTCGGTATGCTCTTCCTCTCCCATGATGAATCCGTTCGTAATGCCCATGAGAACCGTCTGAAAGAAATTATTGCGGAAGAAGGACAACAATTCCTCGGTTTCCGTGATGTGCCAACATATGATGAAATGTTGGGTAAGTCAGCCAAAGCTGCTAAGCCATATGTGCGTCAGGTATTTATTGGATGCAGCAGTGATGTACAAGATGATCTTCATTTTGAACGTAAGCTGTATATTATTCGTAGACGTGTCGAAATGGATATCCGTTATGGAGGAACACCAGAAGGGGATTCGTTCTATATATCTAGCCTTTCATGCCGCAAAATCGTTTATAAAGGCATGTTGACTACTGTTCAGGTTGGACAATTCTATCTCGATTTACAAAACGAAGCAATGGAAACTGCGATTGCGCTCGTGCATTCACGGTTTAGTACGAATACATTCCCAAGCTGGGAACGTGCTCACCCCTACCGCTTTATGATTCATAACGGTGAGATTAATACATTACGCGGTAACGTGAACTGGATGCATGCGCGCCAGTCGCTTTTTGAGAGCGAAGTATTTGGAGAAGATCTGGGCAAGGTCAAACCGGTGATTAATCCAGACGGCTCGGATACAGCCATGTTTGATAATACATTTGAGTTTCTGTATTTGAGCGGACGTTCATTGCCTCATGTGGCTATGATGATGGTACCTGAGCCATGGAATAACCATGAAAGCATGGACCCAACTAAAAAGGCTTTCTATGAATATCATAGTACATTGATGGAGCCATGGGACGGACCTGCTGCGATGGCCTTCACGGACGGCATACAAATTGGGGCTATCCTCGATAGAAATGGTCTACGTCCTGCCCGTTATTTCGTAACGAAGGATGATTTAATTGTATTGTCTTCGGAAGCAGGCGTGCTAGATATTGCTCCGGAAGATATTTTGTATAAGGATCGCTTACGTCCAGGACGGATGCTACTTGTGGATACACGTGAAGGACGCATCATTTCGGATGAAGAGGTAAAGGCACAAATTGCCTCAGAACAGCCTTATCAGAACTGGCTTGATGAGCACTTAATCAATCTGGATGAGCTTCCTGATGCCACAGAGCTTCCTGAACCAAAGCATGATAATGTACAACAGCTTCAACTATCATTCGGCTATACATTCGAAGAACTGCGTAAGGTGCTTGAACCGATGGCATCGACGGGTATGGAAGCCCTAGCTTCGATGGGTTATGATGCTCCGCTCGCCGTTTTATCCGATCAGCCACAACGTTTATATAACTATTTCAAACAAATGTTTGCTCAGGTTACAAATCCTCCAATCGATGCGATTCGTGAAGAGATCATTACTTCTACCGGAACAACGATTGGACCAGAGCGTAATCTACTGAATCCAGAACCAGAGAGTTGTCGTCAAATTCGCCTGGATACACCCGTGCTGTCGAATGAGGATTTTGCGAAAATCCGTCATGTGCACCGTCCTGGCTTTAAGTCGATGACGATCCCAATCTTCTTTACAGCTGCAGATGGGGCAGAGGGACTGCGCCAGGCGTTGGACGTTTTATGCGAGGCTGCGGATCGCGTTATTTCCAAAGGTCATAACATTCTAATTTTGTCTGACCGTGGTGTTGATAAAGACAATGCTGCCATTCCAGCACTGCTTGCCGTATCCTGCTTGCACCATCATCTTATTCGTCAAGGAACACGTACGAAAGTAAGTATTTTGCTCGAATCCGGAGAACCGCGTGAGGTGCATCATTATGCGCTATTACTAGGCTACGGCGTTAGTGCCGTGAATCCATATCTGGCATTTGAAACGTTGGATGATATGATTCAGCAAGGTCTGCTCCGTGGGGTTTCCCATGAGAAGGCTGTGAAGAATTACATTAAAGCGGCTACGAAGAGCGTTGTTAAAATATTGTCTAAAATGGGTATATCCACGATTCAATCATACCGTGGCGCGCAAATTTTTGAAGCTGTGGGACTGCGAGAAGATTTCGTCGAGCAGTACTTTACACGTACACCGTCTCGTATTGGTGGCATCGGTTTGGAAGAGATTGCGGCTGAGGCACTTTCTCAGCATCATCGTGCCTTCACGGATAAGGATGGGAACGATAAAGTTCTCGATTCTGGCGGCGATTATCAGTGGCGCAAAGACGGAGAAGAGCATCTGTTCAATCCGCAGACGATCCATTTGTTACAGCAAGCCGTTCGCAGTGGTGATTACAAGGTATATAAGAAGTACTCGAAGCTGGTACAAGGTGAGAATGAACAACGTTTGACGATCCGTTCATTGCTTAAGCTAAAACCTGTAGGTACTTCCATTCCTTTGGATGAAGTTGAATCACTAGAATCCATCATGAAGCGTTTCAAGACGGGTGCGATGTCCTTCGGATCCATCAGTAAAGAAGCACATGAGAGTCTGGCCATTGCAATGAACCGCATTGGTGGGAAGAGCAATACCGGTGAAGGCGGAGAGGACCCAGCACGCTACATTCCAGATGCTAATGGCGATTCACGTCGTAGTGCAATTAAGCAGGTAGCTTCTGGACGGTTTGGCGTTACTTCGAATTATCTGGTGAATGCTGATGAAATTCAGATTAAGATGGCGCAGGGAGCGAAGCCTGGCGAAGGCGGACAGTTGCCTGGTCGTAAAGTTTACCCATGGGTCGCAGAAGTTCGTGGATCTACACCTGGTGTAGGCCTGATCTCACCACCACCGCATCATGATATTTATTCGATTGAGGATCTAGCAGAGCTCATTTATGATCTGAAGAACTCTAATCCACGCGCGAATATTAATGTGAAGCTCGTGTCTGAGGTTGGTGTAGGTACAATTGCAGCAGGTGTTGCCAAAGGACGCGCAGATATTATCCTTGTGAGTGGCTATGACGGCGGAACGGGCGCTTCACCGCAAGGCTCTATCCGTCACGCAGGACTTCCTTGGGAACTGGGTCTGGCTGAAACACATCAGACGCTGATACTTAATAACCTACGAGACCGAGTAGTATTAGAAACAGACGGCAAAATGCTGAATGGCCGCGACTTGGCTGTGGCAGCATTGCTAGGTGCCGAGGAATATGGCTTCTCAACGGCTCCACTTATCGCACTCGGCTGTATCATGATGCGTGTTTGCCAGATGGATACTTGCCCTGTTGGGGTTGCAACTCAGAACCCTGAACTGCGGAAGAACTTCATGGGTGATCCGGTTCATGTTGTAAACTTTATGACATTTGTTGGATCGGAATTACGTGAAATCATGGCTGAGCTTGGTTTCCGTACGATCCAAGAAATGATTGGTCGCACAGACTGCTAGATGCAGGCGAAGCAGATCAGCATTGGAAGAAGAAAGGCATTGATCTGTCAGTGCTTCTTCATTCACCGGAACTGCCAGAAGGTAGCACACGTTACCAAACCAAGACTCAGAATCATGGTCTTGAAGAAACACTAGATATGCGTTACCTGCTTGATTTGGCAGCGCCAGCTCTAGCTACAGGTATTTCTGTTCAAGGCATGTTGCCGATCACCAACGTAGATCGTGCAGTGGGTACGATTCTGGGTAGTGAAGTGACACGTAAATACGGTGCAGTTGGATTGCCTGAAGATACGATCCAGTTCAACTTTACTGGAACGGCGGGTCAGAGCTTCGGAGCGTTCGTACCGAAGGGTATGACATTGTCAGTTGTCGGCGATGCCAATGACTACATTGGTAAAGGCTTATCTGGAGGCAAGCTAATTGTGAAGCCTTCACCGAAGTCTACTTTTAAAGCTGAAGAGAATATTATTGTCGGAAACACTGCTTTTTACGGAGCTACAAGTGGTGAGGCATATGTACGCGGTATAGCAGGCGAACGATTTGCTGTACGTAACTCAGGAGCAAATGTTGTTGTTGAAGGTGTGGGTGACCATGGTTGTGAATATATGACAGGCGGACGCGTTGTTGTATTGGGCGACACAGGACGGAACTTCGCAGCAGGTATGTCTGGTGGTATTTCATACGTATATGATCCGCAAGGGACATTTATCAATCGTTGCAATCTCGAGATGGTTCTTCTGGAACGGGTAGAAGATCTGGAAGAAGCGAATGAACTGAAGGCATTGATTCATCAACATGCATATTACACGGATAGTGCTGTTGCTCTGAAGGTATTGGATCAATGGGATGTAGCACTGGATCAATTTGTTCGTGTCATTCCTAAGGATTACAAACGGATGACGCAGCATATTCGCAAAGTTCATGATCGTGGTTTAACGGGAGAGGCTGCATTACTAGCTGCCTTTGAAGCTAACATGCGTGAACTAGCCAGAACGGGCAGTCATTGATATAATTTGTAATTTTTTCAGAGTTATTTTCACAATAATGCATAATAAATCAGTAGGGCTTACGATTCAGGCTTCCTTTTCGGGACATGAATCGTAAGCCCATTTTTTTCGACAAAAATAGAACTGAATTTCTGGCGAATTTATTCCATCAGACGACAACATCTGGGACAAGTACACTTTATACTATGATAGACGAAGGGAGTCGCTTGCTTCATTCTACTGCAATCGTTGTTATATACCTGTAAGCACAGCAAGACTAGCCGTCCAGAGAAAGATCAATTAATCTCATTGAATATGAGTGGAGCGAGGGTATCATCGATGAATGACAAGAACCAAATCGGTACCGAGGCCCGGTCCAATCGAGAGAAACCGGAGCAGATTAAACTGGATATTGAGAAAGTGCTGGAGCAATGCGGAATAGATCCTAACAGATGGCAGGCATATGTAAACTGTATAAAAAATTAATAATCTAGATAAGGTAAATCTCCTTATTCAGTACGTAAAAAAACCTCAGCAGCCAAAGATATTTCTTTGGTTACTGAGGTTTCTTTCTATTCTTTTTCGCTAAACTATTCCATCGACCTTTCCATTCGCACAAAGGCAATGAAACGACGAGCTTCTTCTTCGGATAAGCTGCGTCCATCCACAGTAAGGTTGAAACGCTCAAGTAAATCTCGATCGGATAGTTCTAGCTTATCTACGAACTCACGAACTTCTGAATCCATTTCAGTCTTGGGATGGTTGGTACGTCCAATAATATAATCTATGGATACACCGAATGTATCGGCTAATTTCGTAAGGATTTCAAAGTCTGGCTTACGGCGATTCTTCTCATAATGAGAGAGGGACGCGCGTGTAGTTCCAATGCTCTGAGCTAACTCCTCTTGTGTCCAGCCGCGCTGATCTCTTAATTCTGCGATACGGTTTCCGTTATTCATGAATGATCCTCCTCCGATGGCCTAGGGAATGCCCGAATAGATACAAAATTGTCGCAAAAAAAAGGCGAAGTGGAAAAATGTATTGACTAGATACAATATGTATCGTACATTGAATAATGTAAATGATACCATTTGTAACAAATATTGAAACTTTAAGTATCATTAGCATTATTTGTTGTTTCATTATTTATATACATAAGGTAGGCAAAAATTATGAATATGTTAATGACGCATGGAATTCAATTGCATACTCAAATGTCGATTGAGCGAATTGGTGATGATCTCATCCACTTGAATCGGACAAGGCCCGTTATTTTATGGGACATTGAACCGAACATGTTAGTATTCTTTAGCGATCTTCATCTTCCTCTTATTCCTGAATTACAGCTGGGATTCGATATTTCCTATCAGAAAATTCAAGTACTTAAGACCTCGGGTAGGTTGATATGGAAAGAGAGCTGCATGTCAGTTAAAGCCTACCAATATGGAGTATTACTCGATACGGAATGTAAGGAGCGTCTAAATAACGCACGATATGTTAACCGTATGGCCTGGGGAGAGCGGGTTCGCATTCAGACATATGATTTCTTGGGGAGCCTGATTTCTGAATATCCGCCAGGTCAACATTATGATGTTAGCACGTAAAAAGGTCAAGTTGTCTTTTATAAATAGATAAGGTCATTTTACTATATTTATCAAAGTGCTGCATAGTGGTTTATCTGAAAATTAAGATTCATAACTTATCGAAAATTTGGATTGGAGTTGGAGTGAACTATGGAAAGAACATCAAATCGAAATCTGCTCGTGACCGCAGCGAATCCCAAATCACCTGCGTCTGAGGGATACCGTGCACTTCGTACCAATATTCAGTTCTCCACACTCGACAAGCATATTCGTACCATAATGATTGCCTCGGCTCAAATGAACGAAGGTAAAACGACAACCGTTAGTAATCTTGCGGTAACCTATGCGCAGGAAGGTAAGAAGGTCGTGGTCATTGATGCTGATTTACATAAACCTTCATTGCATCATGTTTTTATTCAGCCCAATCATGTTGGTTTAACGAGTTTGTTATCGGGACAGCAACAATTGGAGGATGTGCTTTGCAAAACTGCAATTGATAATCTGTCGCTTATCACTTCAGGTCCCATTCCACCTAACCCTTCTGAATTGCTTGGGTCCAAATATATGTCTGAACTTTTGAAACAGCTTAAAGATGAATTTGATGTCATTCTATTCGATAGCTCACCCATTCTAGCTGTTACGGATGCACTGATTGTTAGTGCATATTGCGATGGTGTCGTGCTTGTCGTACATGGTGGCAAGGTTAAAAAAGGGGCAGTTCAAAAAGCTAAAGCTCAGCTTGAACATGCAAGGTGCGGGTGCTTGGTGTCGTTCTAAATAATATTAAAATTCGTGGTAGCGAGGCAGGATACTTGTATTACAGCGGCAACCAATCTTATTAAATGGGGGATCATCCGTGAATTCAACCATTTCATTTATTTCGGCTTTATATCAAGGGACCCATCCAGGCTCTTTGTCTAATGAGATATACGTCCAAATTTATGACGATCTGGTATGGTTTGGTGTTGAGCCACAAATCTATGAAATGCTTGGCAGGCAGCAGCTATTTAATGCGGTACCTGAATGGTTTGCTAGTCGTTTGAGAGGTCATATAGATACGGTTGCTTTTCAAAACATGTTAATTCGCAGTGAACAGAACACCATATTAAGAACGTTAGATGATGAAGGTGTGGGTGTTATTCCGCTTAAGGGAATACGGTTTGCTGAAAAGTATTTCGGGAAAATATCTGCTAGAGCTACTACAGATATAGATCTATTAGTACATAAGAAAGATTTAGATAAAGCAAAGATAGCCCTGCAAAGGCTAGGATTTAAACGCCAAATTGGGGATGACAGTCATTTTCATGCCGAATTCACCAAGCTTTATGAACGTGGTGGAATTCCAGACTTAACGGCTGAGATACACTGGAATATTGTTAGAGAGACTGGATCGGAGACAGACTGTGATCGTTTATGGGAGCAGTCAATCCTGATGGAGTCTTATCATAGTATAAGGGAATTATCTGTACAGCATACGTTTTATCACATCTGTTTACATGGGATAAATCATCATATGATGTCACTGAAATATTTTATAGATATTATGCATCTCATTCACTACTCCGGAGACCTCATTAGTTACGAGGACATGCTCATTCAAGCCAGAGCTGACCAGAATTTTTCTAAAATATTGATAGCGCTTTCACTTGTTTACCACGTGTTCCCTCATCTTCACCATATAAAAACTCTTCCACAGCATAAAAAGTATCCACTTTGGTCACTAAAGAAAGCTCGGATGGCTATGAACGGTAAGAAGGGAATCAGCTATGCTGTATTCCGTTTGGTGTCTACTTTTGCTGTCTATGATACTTGGAAACATCGGGGCTCGCAGTACGCGTTTATGTTCTGGGGATTACCGATCCTATGGCTGCGTAAAAGCAAAGCATCGTAGATGGTTGTATGATATTAAACTCGTTGAATGGATACTAGCGTATCAATTTAAAAGAAAAACTTAATTCGTTGAATTGATACTAGCGTATCAAATCAAAAGAGAAAACACTAATTCGTTGAATTGATACTAGCGTATCAATTTAAAAGAGAAACTCTAATTCGTTGAATTGATACTAGCGTATCTTTTCATATATGTAAATTTATAAGAAGGGGGGGGTATCTATGAAAACTTATGAAGCTCCTAAAGTACTGGTGCATCAAAGTGTTGAATTCGGTACGCAACGTCCTAGTCGTCATCATCATCGTGGTTTGAGTGATGATGAAGAATAAGAAGTAATACAGCATGCTTCTACCGCTAGCTGTAACATCTGATTTTATTATGATGATAAACGAGGTTGAAGAGAATGGACCAATTATTAACGCTAGTAGGCAAGTCCCCTATTTCGTTTCAGATTGAAACGCCACGTCTAAAGGCGTTTATTTGCAGCAGATTTCGAGTAATGGATGATCAGGAAGCTGATGAATCCATATCTGCTGATATCCATGTGCAAATATTCGACCATTATGGTACTGCGTTTGATGATGGACCGGTTACGATCACGGAAACCGAACATGAGGTGACGTTCAGTCGCTGCGATTATAAGCTGGTTACTTCTCTAGATTACAGCTTAGCGGAAATGTATGTGTATGATGAGTTTGCACTCAAGCATGCTTTAATTAATCTGTACAGCTCATGGCTGATTTACCGTAAGCGAGGGCTATTAATCCACTCGTCCTGTGTTGTGCAGGACGAGAAGGCCTTCATGTTCGCGGGCCCATCTGGAGCTGGTAAATCAACTGTGGCTGCTTTGTCCTTACCACGTCCAGTATTATCAGATGAGGCAACTTTTCTGTATGTAGAGGACGATGGAAAAGTCATGGTGTATGATTCTCCATTCCGTAGTGACATGGAGGATCCCTGTGTATTAATGAGATCACCGCTTTCAGGGGTGCATTTTATCATCCAGTCCATGGAAGTGAAACGTACCCCTGTTCGAAGCGGGGATGGATTTATTGAACTTCTGGATAAAGTGTTTTATTGGCGCCATAACGATCTTGAAACGCTAAAGATGATTTCCTTGTGTAAGCAGATTGCTGAGCAGGTGCCTTTATACCACCTTTATTTTCAAAAAAATGATACCTTTTGGGAGCGAATCTCATGAGCAAAATAATATCGAGTGCTGTATTAAGAAGACAGGATAAAGTTGAAACTGAACAGATTGAAGGGGAGTGGATTCTGCTTGATCTGTCTACCCATTCGGTTACGAAGCTGAATGAACTTGGAGGCATGATCTGGTCTCTAATTCCAGAGTGTCAGACGATAGAAGAAATCGTAAACCGAATCCAATCAGAGTATCAGATTGAGCATCATATTGTCGATCAGGATGTCCGTCTATTTATTGGAGACTTAATGTCGGCAGGCTTAGTAAGCTATGCATGATCAAGCAGCTGCGGTGTCCGGATGGATTAGCCGGCGCGGTAGTATTGAGCTTCCCTCTTATGGTACGAGTATGTTTCCACTCATTGTAGAAGGAGATATCAGCGAATTCATGCCTGTGGATAGTCACAACATACGTGTTGGACAGGTGTATTTGTTCGTGAGTAACGAGGGGCTGCTAGTAGGGCATCGGCTGCTGCATGTGATCCAAGAAGAACATGAAAATCAATATATATTTAAAGGTGATACAAATATTTTTCCTGATACTGCTGTTAGTTTAGATCAAATTCTAGGCGAATGGACGAGTGTCCAAAGAAAACAGCGACGCAGACCTCGCGATCATTGGCAACTGCGGCTTTTGTCTTGGCTTGCGCTGCATATTCACGAGTGGCCTAAACTCATGCGTTGGTATATTTCAGTGAAAAAGTTGTAATTGCCGGACGGAAGGTTAGACATGGGAATACATAAAGAAAGAAATTCTAATGTTTCCGGTGTGGCAGGTTCTGAATGGCTCGTGTTAACCGCCGATGTAAATCAGCAGTTAATATTTGAGTTACTTCAGCTGCGTGTGTGTGATTCCAAGATTGGAATTTATGATTCGGCAGGACGGGTGCAGCGTAGTTATGCAAGGCAAGATATCCAGTCTTTGCTTCTTCGTGAAGCCGTAGGCGGCGGATCACTACATGTGACAACGAATTCACAAACAATAGAAATAGCGAGATTCACCACCCCTCATATGGAAGCTTATCGCAAAGCAATGCCGGAACTAGAGCATTGGATTCATTCTACTTGGCTAACGGATTGGGATCAACCGAGCCACGATGCAGATGAAGATAAATGCCCTAAATGCGGTAAAGTTGCACGGCTTGGAGTCTTACCATGTACTCATGGTAAAGGCAAATATACGGTACTACAGCACATGTCCCGTTATTTCAAGCCATATCGTCATCTAATGTTGTATATGGCAGGGCTTCTTATTCTATCTGTCCTTTTTGATATGGTTCCCCCCTATATGACCAAAATGATTATTGATGATATTGCCACACCAGCAGGCAATCATAAGGTACTACTATGGCTCATTTCAGGTCTAGCGGTAGCACAAATTGTAGCAACGGGGCTCCAGATGTCTCGGGGCTATTTAGGCATTCGGATGGGAGGCAAGCTGACAGGGGACATACGCAGAGATATGTTTCATGCCTTAATGGATCAGTCCATCCGCTTCTTCGATAAACGTCAGGTATCCCAGTTTATTGGCAGAATTCATCATGATACGGATGAGGTGAAGCATTTCTTAACAGATGGATTGATTCAGTTATTAACGCAGCTGCTGACGGCTGTTTTTATACTGGCGATGTTATTTCATTTGAACTGGAAGCTAACGGCAATTATTTTGACTCCAGTGCCTGTATTAATGCTAGGCATGCTTTGGCTGTGGCCTAAAGTAAGAACATTGTGGTATGCCCAGTGGCAGTCTTCCATCATCATTCAGAATGTAATCGGCGAAGCGCTGCAAGGAATCCGTGTCATTAAGGCGTTTGCACAGGAGAAAACGGAGAAAACGAGATTTAATATAGCCAATGACAAGATGGTCCAGCGAACGGTATCCATTCAAAGTATGTGGCTGGCTATGACTCCGCTGTTCTCACTGTTCACCTCGCTTTGTGGCATTCTCATCTGGTATTTAGGAGGACGGACTGTATTGTCTGGTGAGATGACTATTGGAACACTTAGCGCTTATACCGCTTATTTAATGATGTTCTTTGGGCCGGTAAAATGGTTCGCGCAGTCGATCAGCTGGGTTAACGATGCGATGGGAGCTTCAGAGCGCATCATGGAGGTGATTCTGGCACCTGTTGAAATTAAAGATCTACCGGATGCACAGCCATTGAAGATGCCAGAAGGTGAAATTCGCTTTGAGGACATCAGCTATGGTTATGAGAAAGATCGTCAGATTCTACATGATATTCAATGTACGATTGCACCTGGGGAAATGGTGGGATTAGTCGGTCATTCGGGTGCAGGTAAATCTACGCTTATCCATTTATTATGTCGTTTCTATGATCCGGATGCGGGCCAGATTCTATTGGATGGTCAAGATATTAGGCAAATTAGGCAGGAGGATCTTCGGAAGCATATAGGTGTTGTGCTACAGGAAACCTTTTTATTTGACGGAAGCATTGCTCAAAATATCGCCTATGGCTGTCCTGATGCATCGGCAGAGCAAATTATTGAGGCCGCTGTTATTGCGAACGCTCATGATTTTATCTGTCGCTTACCCGATAGCTATGATACGAAAGTGGGGGAGCGCGGGCACCGTTTATCTGGTGGCGAGAAGCAGCGAGTTGCCATCGCTAGAGCAGTGCTACTCAATCCGCGTATTCTAATTCTAGATGAAGCTACTGCCTCAGTAGATACACAGACGGAGGCCTTAATTCAGGAGGCATTGAATCGCTTAATTAAAGGTCGAACAACGATCGCAATCGCTCATCGACTATCAACCCTTCGCAGTGCAGACAGGCTTATCGTCATGGAGCGTGGACGTATTGTAGAAACAGGCAGCCATTTCGAGCTGTTACAACGTCGAGGACTATATCATAAATTAGTCGAATCTCAGAAACAGAAGCAGGATCAGGATCAGTCCGTGGAGGTGCACATCGGATGAATTCTTTACCCCCCAATAGACATAAGTCAGGGAAAATACTTCTGTTACGAAATAGAGAGGGAATACTTGAGGCTGAGGCAGCAGATTATAGTCACGGACCCGTACAACTAATTTGTACCTTTCCCTTCTCTTATCCAGAGCAGTTTATTTCTGTACGTACCTCTGATGGAGAGGAGATTGCTCTTCTACCTAATCTATTATCGCTAGATAGTTTTAGCCAAATCGAAGCTAGGCTAGAGTTAGATCGGCGTTATATGATCCCACGCATTTCTAGAATCATATCCATTCGACGTAAGAAGAATCAATGGATCTGGATCGTGAATACCACATATGGTGATGTCACATTTTGGATGGATCATTTGCATGAAAATGTAAGCGAAATTAATGAATGCTGCTTTATTGTGACTGACCGGGAAGGAAGACGCTATGAAATCCCGGATATAGGTACGCTTGACCCCCATAGCCGAAGTGAATGGAATAAGGTGAAATAGTATAAAATTCGCCAATCATTCGCTAAGGAGTGGGGTTTTTCTTTAATTAAGGAAAAACTTCGCAAAAAATATTTCATCAAGCCTAGTCCTAGGTATAGCGCTTTCAATGTAACAAAGTGACGCAAAATTGGGCAAAAAGACTTATTTGTCGCTTGACATGATACAATTCGTATCATATATTAAAACTGAATTTGATACATTTTGTAGCTAAGTCTATCGTTTTATAGTAGCAAAAAAGGAATAGTCAATCAGATGGGGGCGACATTCGGATGGAATCGGAACTAAAAGAATACATGCATATTGTCAAAAAGAGGCTGTGGCTCATTTTGTTGATTGTATTGGTCATTAGTGCGGCCACAGGTGCTTACAGCTATCTGATGGTTAAACCGCAGTACGAAGCGAACAACAAGTTTATTGTTACCAACAACCAGATTGATCCTAAGACGGGTCTAAAAAGTAATGACGTGGATATGGGAATTCGGCTTGTGTATACATACAAAGAAATTATTTCAACAACAGCCATTTTGGAAAAAGTTGTCGCAGGATACCCTCAGCTACATTTAAGCACTAGTAAGCTACTTAACATGATCAAGGTGGATACCGTTAATGATACACCTGTCATGACGATCGCTGTACGTGATTACAGTTATGCCAATGCTGTAAAAGTTGCAAATGCTGTATCAGAAGTATTCAAATCAGAGGTTCCTCGTATTGTACAGGCAGGTAAAATTACGATCCTGTATGAAACGATAGATAATCCCGATCCCGTGAACCCAAGCCCTATGATGTATACGATTATTGCCTTTATTGCATCGTTAATACTCTCCATTGGCCTCGCGTTCTTACTCGAATACTTGGATGACTCTATTAAAACAGACAGAGATGTAGAAGCTGCGCTAGGTCTGACTACACTTGCAATGATTAAGCATATCAAACCTAAGGATCTACGCCAAAAGGGCTCAGCCAAGTCTAACCGCAAACCTGCAAAAGATCTTAGTGCAAGCTTAAATCGGTAGAAGGAAATACGCTTCGCGTCAGCGACGCAAAAGGTGATGTCTACTGAACCTTTACCAACGTAGGCACTCGACTATGCTGTAGGCAACCGTAGAGGTGCCTTAGACGTCAATCGTCGCTAGTGTAGTGTGAGGCAGGGTTGAATGCCCATGAAATATGAAATTAAAGCTGAGTTTGTGACAGGAGGAAAATGTATGGCAAAAGTTAGAAAAGCCATTATTCCCGCAGCAGGTCTTGGCACTAGATTTCTGCCTGCTACGAAGGTTATGCCTAAGGAAATGCTTCCTATCGTGGATAAGCCTACGATCCAGTACATTGTGGAGGAAGCCATTGCATCGGGAATAGAGGACATTATTATTGTAACGGGTAAGGGGAAAAGGGCAATCGAGGATCATTTTGATCATGCCTTTGAACTAGAACAGAAATTATTTGAAGCTCGTAAAATGGATTTGTTAAGAGAGGTTCAGCATCCTTCGCATCTTGCAGATATTCATTATATAAGGCAAAAAGAGCCGAAGGGTCTAGGACATGCAATATGGTGTGCACGTAAATTCATAGGCAATGAACCATTTGCTATTCTACTTGGCGATGACATTGTCAAAGCGGACAAACCTTGCTTGCAACAGTTGATGGAACAGTATGACCAGACGGGCCATTCCGTTATTGGTGTCAAGCCAGTTCCAATCAATGAAGTGAATCGTTACGGTATTATTGCTCCTGGCGAGAACCAGAATGGATTGTACAAGGTGAATTCTTTGGTAGAGAAACCGTTAGCTGAAAATGCACCTTCACAATTAGCTATTATGGGACGGTATATTCTTACTCCTCAAATCTTCGATTTTCTTAATGAGATGGAAGTGGGCGTGGGCGGCGAAATTCAACTGACAGATGCAATACGGAAACTAGCAGCCATTGAAGATGTGTTTGCTTACCATTTCGATGGCGTACGTTATGACGTTGGTGAGAAGTTAGGATTCATCCTGACAACGCTAGATTTTGCAATGATGAAGGATGATCTACGCACGCCACTGCTCATTGCGATGGAGCAAATGCTGAATCACTATAAAGCGCCTGTATTATAGGTGGACTTATCATGAGTATGAAACCTTTGGAAAAGACGATGGAAGTCGGCCAGTTCAGTAGTGAAGTGTTTCCAGTTTATCAGAATAAGGGAAGAACCCGTTTTGAATGGATCAAGCGGATTCAGGATATCGTATTGTCTTTGTTGGGTATTCTTATACTCTCCCCAGTATTTATAATTATTGCACTATTTATTAAAGCTGAGGATCCTAGAGGACCCATTTTTTTTGCTCAGGTCCGCGTTGGTAAGAATGGAATACCGTTTCGAATGTTCAAATTTCGTTCCATGGCCCAGAATGCTGAAGAACGACTTGCTGAGCTAATTCATCAGAATGAAATCCATGGCGCAATGTTCAAAATGAAAAACGATCCTAGGGTTACTCGAATTGGGCGAATCATTCGGAAGACGAGTATGGATGAACTGCCTCAACTGCTTAATGTGTTGAGAGGCGAGATGAGCCTCGTGGGCCCAAGACCTCCCTTACCTCGTGAAGTTAATGATTATACCCCTTATGATATGCAGCGGCTGATGGTTATTCCTGGCTGTACGGGATTGTGGCAGGTAAGCGGAAGAAATCATGTTGGATTTCATGAAATGGTGGAGCTGGATTTGAAGTATATCCGCGAGCAATCTTTTACCAATGACCTGCGGATATTACTGCGAACCGTCAAGGTTGTCCTTGGTTCAAATGATGCTTATTGATACCAATTATAGACGCAGCAATTAAAGGAGACACCAGTTATGAATAAGGAATCGAGAATTTATGTTGCGGGTCACCGTGGTCTAGTGGGTTCCGCGATTGTCCGAGCGCTGAGCAATCAGGGCTATGGGAACCTAATCTGTCGAACTAGTCAGGAGCTTGATTTACGTGATCGGCAACAGGTTGATCGGTTGTTTAGCGAGGAGCACATCGACATCGTGTTTCTAGCCGCCGCGAAAGTGGGCGGTATTGTGGCAAATCATGAGTATCCTGCTGATTTTATTCGTGATAATCTCCTGATTCAAACGAATATCATTGACGCGGCATATCAGAGCGGAGTGGAAAAATTACTATTCCTCGGGTCAACTTGCATTTATCCTAAGCTCGCTCCTCAGCCATTGAAGGAAGAATATTTGATGACAGGTGAGCTAGAAGCTACTAACGAGGCTTATGCGGTTGCTAAAATTGCCGGTATTACGATGTGTCAGTCTTATAATCGCCAATATGGTACGAATTATATCTCTGTTATGCCAACCAATCTCTATGGACCAGGGGACAATTTTGACTTAGAGAAATCCCATGTGTTGCCTGCGCTACTTCGAAAGGTTCATGAAGCGCAGGAGCAACAATTGCCACAAGTTGAAATTTGGGGGACGGGCACGCCCCGTAGAGAATTTCTACATGCGGATGACTTGGCCGATGCTTGTTTATTTCTAATGGAGCATTATGAGGGCAATGAAATTGTAAATATCGGCACAGGGGAAGATATCTCAATTCGAGATTTGGCATCCCTTATTCAGTCCGTTGTTGGCTACCAAGGTGAGTTCAAGTTTAATACAGATAAGCCTGATGGAACCCCGAGAAAGTGGGTGGATGTTTCCAAGCTGAAGTCACTTGGCTGGAGTGCTCGTATACCACTTATTGAAGGGTTGAAATCGACCTATGAAGATTACAAAAGTGAGCTTCAAACTATAAGCAAATAATGGAGGATAACGATGAAGAAAGCCTTGATAACTGGGGTTACAGGTCAGGACGGATCCTATTTAGCGGAATTTTTACTTGAAAAAGGTTACAAAGTATATGGCATGCGTCGTAGAACAAGTACGCCGAATTATGAAAATGTCCATGCGATCAAGGATCAAATTGAATGGCTATCTGGCGATTTGACGGATTTGGCCTCCTTAATGGAAGCTGTACGTATTTCACAACCGGATGAAGTTTACAACTTGGCTGCTCAGTCCTATGTGGCTGCTTCATGGCCGCAACCCCTTGCGACAGGACATATGACCGCGCTTAGCGTAACGAACATGCTAGAAGCAGTACGAATGATGAAGCCAGATGCTAAATATTATCAGGCATCCAGCAGTGAAATGTTCGGAAAAGTGCAGGAAACACCGCAGAAAGAAACGACATCCTTCTATCCACGCAGCCCTTATGGTGTTGCGAAAGTGTATGGCCACTGGATTACGGTCAATTATCGTGAAAGCTTTAATATGTTCGCTTGCTCAGGGATTCTGTTCAATCACGAATCACCGCGTAGAGGTCATGAGTTTGTGACGCGAAAGGTAACCGATGCAGCTGCTCGCATTAAACTCGGTGTACAGAAGGAACTTCGAATCGGTAATCTTGACGCTTTAAGGGACTGGGGATTTGCTGGAGATTACATCAAGGCAATGTGGCTGATGCTACAACAGGATGAGCCTGACGATTATGTCATTTCTACCGGTGAGATGCACTCTGTTCGTGATCTGCTTGAAATTGCATTCTCACATGTGGGACTGGATTATCGTGATTATATTGTAATGGACCCACAGTTTATGAGACCCGCAGAGGTTGATCTGCTACTTGGAGACTGTTCGAAGGCAAAGCAGCAGCTGGGCTGGATACCTGAAGTAAGCTTTGAACAATTGATCCATATGATGGTGGATGAAGATTTGAAGCGGGTAAAGGCGGAGCACCGATATTATGAGGAGTTATCAGGTGTGACGGTGTAGGGAGCGCTGAATGATGAAGAGTTCGATGGTGAATCTGATGAGGAATCGGGTGGTAAGCGGCGGGATTTGGACGTTTATTGGGAGAGCTGTTTTTGCCTTTTCAGCTTTACTAAGCAATATTCTGTTATCCAGGCTACTAAACTCGACCGAGTTTGGAACATATATGCTTGCGTTCAACATAGCTTTCTTCGGCAATATTATCGGTATTCTCGGTTTGAATCAAAGTATTATTCGCTTCACCACAGAAAACCTGAAACTTAAGCGGTATTCACAAGCAAAGCGGGCCGTTTATATTTCACTTCGTCTTGGACTGATTGGTGCTGTGGTGACAATGCTGCTGTATATTGTGCTTCAGCAGTTTGTTTTGAGTCATTTTACGGACTCTTTGCTCCTTGGAAAAGTGGCATTATTTACTGGAATGTGGATTGTTGCCAGCGTTATTCAACAGCTTATTGGCGAAACCTTTAGGGGGCTTCATCATGTTAAGCTGGCAGCTTGTTTCGGCGGGGTACTAAGCAATGTGCTTTATATTGGATGTTTAGGCACTGTCATGCTGCTGGGTATACATCAGCTGCATTTATCTACGGTCGTATTCATGGTCAGTCTAACCTTGTTACTTAATTGTCTACTCGGTGCATTGGTGCTACGGAATAGATTGAAGCTACTACCGCATGATGACAATGCCCGAGTACCGGAGGTTGAGCGGGTCAATAGATCTATGATATTCAGAGTTTCTTTTCCAATTATGCTGTCCAACGTGGCTGTGTTCTTCTTGACCTCAACGGATCTCTGGATACTCGGCATCTTCAAAAATGCAGATCAGGTAGCGATCTATGGATCAGCAGTTAGGCTAATTGCCACGATTAATTTCTTCGGTGTCTTATTGAACCTTGTCATGGCTACGGTTATTTCAGATAAGAATGCATCCGGCCAGTTGAAGGAGCTCGAGAAGACAGGTAAATCAGTGACAACCTTACTTACACTTCCGGCAATTGTGCTGGTTTTGATCTTTATCTTATTTGGTAAAACCATTCTTGGCATTGTATTTGGTCCTTTTTATTCACAAGCAGAGTCCATTCTTATCGTCCTAAGTATAGGACAGGTTATTAATTTGCTCGTAGGTCCGTCAGCACTCATCCTGACATTGACTGGCAATGAGAAATCCATGTTGAAAATTGCTTCGTGTACAAGTGTTGTTACCATAGTTGGAGCGATATTAGCTGCTAAATACTCGAATTCAACAGGAGTCGCGTTAGTTATGCTTATGGGTCTAGCTATCCAGAACGGACTCATGCTGATGACAACGAAGAAAAAACTTGGAATTATGATCTATTTCAGTCCGGTATTGCTCTGGAGAGGAGCGCAGGCCGGATGGCGACGGATCTATTTCAGAATGAAAAAAAAGCCAAGGGAGCCGGTATTAAATGAATAATGCACCGCTAGTTATAGAGGTGCAGCGGGAAAAAGAGTCCTTTTCCATTGTTACCGTATGCATGAACAATCTTGAGGGGCTGCAGCGAACCTGGGAGAGTGTGAACATTCAAGAGTTGCAGGAGTGGGAGTGGATCGTTGTAGACGGTCAGTCAAATGACGGTACACTCTTATTTCTAAAGAGTCTTCAGGATAGCAGAGTTACTTATATTAGTGAGCCAGATGATGGGCTTTATGATGCAATGAATAAGGGGATCGAGCTGTGCAGCGGTCTGTATATCCTCTTCTTGAATTCTGGAGATACCCTCGAAAGTAGAGACGTATTGAGGTTGCTAGAAGAGCAGGCTATCAGGCATCAACTGCCGGATATACTTTACGGCGATTCGCTTGAACTTACAGACGATCAGCAGTTGCTCTATAAGAAGGCGCGTTCTCACCGGACTATATGGTATGGGATGTTTACACATCACCAGTCCATCATGTACCTAAGATCACGTATCCGCAATATAAGGTACCGACTTGAATATCCGATTGGTGCCGATTACGGATTTACAGCGGAGCTGATGATTAGTGGCGCAGTATGTGTATATGTGCCAATCCCAGTTTGTATTTTTGAGCAGGGAGGTATTTCGTCCGTGAATCATATCCGGGGGGAAACCGACCAGTGGTATATCCGTCAACATATTCTTCGTACATCGTGGTTAACTCGGATGATGATTCGAAGCCTGCATTTTGGGGTGCGGGTGATGAAGAACAAGCTTCCCAAATATTATAAAAAGGTGCGATTTTCATATGGTAAACAAAATTCCAGTATCCGTCATCATCATGACCAAAAATGAGGAAAAGAATATACGTAAATGTTTACTATCCGTGGTTGATTTCGCTGAAGTTTTTGTGGTTGATTCGGGTAGTACCGATCAGACGCAGTCGATATCAGAAGCTATGGGTGCAACGGTTGTTGATTTCCAGTGGAATGGTCAATATCCCAAGAAGAAGCAATGGTGTCTTGACTACCTTCCCTTTCAAAATGATTACGTGCTATACGTCGATGCGGATGAAGAAGTGACGGCTGAACTTGCAGCCGAGATCAAAGGCCTATTCGCTAACGGAGCACCACTGAACGGTTATTTTGTCGGATTCGACCTCGTCTTTATGAATAAAGTACTGAAGTTCGGTCACCGGATGTTTAAGCTCGTACTTCTGAATCGTCATGCGGGTCATTTCCTTGATTATAATGATTTGAATGCATCAAATATGTGGGAAGTTGAAGGCCATTACCAACCGCAAATCGACGGGAGTACTGGGGTGTTAAAGTCCAGCATGGTCCACTATGACCATGATTCACTGTTTGATTATTTCGCGAAACATAATCGTTATTCGGATTGGGAGGCAGTTGTTCGCTCTAATGGAGCGATGAGCAATTTGAATGAATCTCAGATCTGGATCCGAACACTGCAAAAGCGTATATTTCATCAGCTGCCTCTGAAATGGGCTGTCTCTTTTCTTCATTCTTATGTGATGAAACTGGGTTTTCTAGATGGAGCGGCTGGGTTCCATTATGCGTTTGCGAGGTGCGTCTATTACTGGCAGATCGGCATTAAAATCAAGGAGCTTCGTTATCGCACAGAACAAGCCCTGGGAGCGGAACTCGAAGGCGACCTGAGAAAGGTACATGAGGGCGCATGAATTCCAAGGCGGCTGTGAATGCCGCGGTCTCCCCCCATCTGGCTACCATTACAGTAGGGAAGAAAACGTTAAGCAGCTATGCGTTTATCGCTGGCTTGCTCATTTACGCCCTCTATAGTGCACCGTTTCCAGCAAATCCGGGACTAACGGAATTTATGATCGCATCCCTGTTTATGTTGTTTGTGAATATACCAACAGGCATTCTGGTCATGAGTGGTGGGTTTACGATTTACCAGAAATATGGGTTGTTCCCCGTATGGATACATGTTGGTTTTTTTCTGTTGTTGTGGTGGGGGCTTTACAATGGCGGAGTCGTCTATCATTGGCAATTAAGTGACATTGTTAGGGATCTAATTCCCTGTGTTTATATTTTTGTTCCACTGCTTTTACTACCCGCGATGCAGCGTTCTAGGCTGAATTGGCAGCTTGTGTTCCCATGGGTGCTGTCGGCCGTGGGCGTTATCCTATCGATCCGTTTCTTCTTCGTTGTTGGCATTTCACCTCTAGATATCGGAAAAATGTCTTATTTCGATAATTTCTTATACCTGCCGTATGATCCTACCGTTTCTTTTGCTGGCATCTTCTTGCCCATCATGGCTGTACATACGTGGAAAAGTACGAGTTTCTTCCGTTGGATGGGTAGTTTGCTAATGATAACAGGAGGATTCCTATGTCTCGGTTCATTGATGGCAGTTGCGCAAAGAGCGCCTCTTGGAATGGCAGTATTTAGTTTCTTTATCTACTTCATGCTCAGTTCACGAAAGTCACTTAAGAAAATGATTCTGTTCTTAATCATACTCATTACAATTAGTGTGCTTGCTAAAGATCAAATCGTTGATTCCTATGACCTATTGGTAGCCAAACAGGAGAATTACGGCGCCAATGGCAAGACCAATGAGATGCGAGCAGTGTTGAATGAGACTTCCGATTCGGTTTACTCCTTGCTGTTTGGAATCGGATGGGGAGGGTTGTTCTTTGACCCGACCTATCAATCTGAAGTTTCGTTCACCCATTCGGCAGTAACATTCTTCCTTCTTAAAGGCGGAGTGCTTGGTGTCTTGATCTTCTTGTATTACTTGTCATGGATAACCTATAAATTGTTGCAAAATATGAAGATGAAGCAGCTCCCTTACCTACTATCGGCGATTGTTCCTTTAACGATCGGACTCGTCTTTCAGCCGAGCTTTAAGACGCTTACGTACGGAATGATGATTACCTTTCTTTGCTTATTATTCTCCAAGTCTCAGGAAGGGATCTGAAGATGATGAATCATAAAATGGCGCTACAGACCGGTGTTAGAGAAATCCGCATGATAGAACAGGATAATAAGTGGTTCGGAAGCATGGCCTTCATCATTGCGCTACTTTGCTATGCCATATTCAGTGCCCCTTTCCCGGCTCAGCCTGGGATAGCGGAAGCAACCATTGGCAGTCTTCTTGTTCTATTCGTAACTATTCCTACAGGTCTAATCGTTATGACAGGCGGATTTACATTGTATCAACGTTATAGGACGGTGCCGATGTGGCTGCATCTAGGTTTTTTCATGCTGCTGTGGTGGGGGCTATTTAATGGAGGTGTGATTCATTCATGGGATGTAACAGATATCGTGAGAGATATTATCCCATGCGTGTATCTCTTTGTTCCATTGATGCTACTTCCAGCTATGAATCGGACGAAGTATAACTGGCTTAAGATTTTCCCATGGGTTATCGCTTTCATGGGTGTGATTCTGTCTATGCGATTTTATAATGTCGCTAACATGTCACCACTGGATGTAGGCAAAATGTATTTCTTCGATAATTACCTGTACCTTCCTTATGATCCCAGCGTAATCTTTGCAGGCATTTTTCTACCGTTGATGGCTATTCATACATGGAAAAGCAGTAAGTTGTACAGCTGGGTATTCAGCTTGTTCATGCTAGTCGGTGGCTTTCTCGCATTAGGCTCGCTAATGGCCGTAGCTCAGCGTGCTCCATTAGCCTTGGCGGCACTTAGCTTCTCAATCTATTTTCTAATCATCTCGCGTCGTTCGCTTAAAAGAATGCTGCTGCTCGTTATCGTTTTGCTCGGAGTAGGTGTACTGGCGCAACAACAAATCGAAAGCTCTTACCAGTTGCTTATAGATAAGCAGGAGAGCTTCGGGGCGAACGGAAAGACGGATGAGCTTGCCGCTGTCATTAAAGAGACATCGCAATCATCTTTCTCGCTCATGTTCGGTATGGGGTGGGGTGGCTTGTTCCATGATCCAGCCGTAGAGTTCGTAGAAGTATCATATACCCATTCTGCGATGACGTTCTTTCTGCTTAAGGGTGGCATCTTTGGTGTCGTTATTTTTCTAGCGTATGTGCTGTGGATTTCACGAAATTTGCTACGTAGCTTGTCGATCAAGACCCTACCGATTGTCTTATCCAGTTTTATGCCCGTCATCATTGGGCTGTTCTTCCAAGTGAGCTACAAGACGCTGTCTTATGGGATGATTCTCACTTTGATGTGTTTGCTCTATAAGCAGCAAGTTGAGAAGAAGGCAGTTGGGACTACTGAAAAATTGATGAAACATGGGTGAGGACTGAATGGAGAAGAAAAAAATAATCTTTGTAGCGAACTACTTTTATCCGGATTATGCATCTACGGGTCAGTTATTAACGGAGCTGTGCTTGTCACTCCAGACTCATTTCGATATCACTGTGATCGCGGTACAACCGGAGATAATCCCGGCTGCATCAGACAATAAGAAGACAAAGCGTAAGCTCTTTGAGGAAGATACGTTAGAAGATATAACCATCGTGAGGCTTAGAACACCTGTGGTAGACAAAGGTAATAAGCTGAGCCGTCTTAAGTTTATTATGGTGTATTTTCTCATGGCTTTGGTTGCGCTTGTCCGAATTCATAAGGTAGATCTTATTTATACGATTTCTTCTCCTCCGATTCTGGGTGGATTAATAGGTGCATTCGGCAAGGTTCTTAAGCGCACCAAGCTAGTATATAACATCCAAGACTTCAACCCGGAACAGGCAGAGGCCATTAGTTACACGCGCCAGAAGTGGATATTCAAACTTGCACGAAGTGTTGATAACCTTAGCTGCCGTTTATCCAATCATGTCATTACGGTTGGATCGGATATGCAAGAGACATTGGTCAATCGTTTTAATGGTAAGAAGGTACCGGATAATAGTGTGATTAACAATTGGACGGATGAACAGGATATTGTACCACTCAGCAGCAATCATCCCATGGTAAAGCAATTTAAGGTGAAACATGGACTCGAGAATAAGTTCATCATTATGTATTCGGGTAATCTAGGTCTCTATTATGACTTGGAAAATATTATACGTGCGACAAGTGAGTTTAAGGAATATTCGGAGGTTCAGTTCGTGTTCATTGGAGAAGGGGGAGTCAAGAAAAGTATGCAGCAATATGTGCTGGATGCTGGTTGTAAGAATGTGACGTTCTTACCTTTTCAGCCCAAGGAGACGATTAAATATTCTCTTAATGCCGCGGATGCACATTTAGTTGTGAACCAAAAAGGAATCAAGGGCGTGTCGGTTCCAAGTAAGATCTATGGGGTCATGGCCGCAGGTAAACCTGTAATTGGTGTGCTTGAGAAGGGGAGCGAAGCGGCCTCTTTAATAGAAGCTAGCGGTTGTGGTGTCGTGACTGAACCTCAACTTTATGCCGATATGGTTCAGAAAATCGAAGATTTGGCACGCATGGACCGTGAAGATTTAGAACAAATGGGACTGGCTGGCCGTGCATATCTAGAAGAACACCTGGCGAAGCAGACATCGATTGATAAATATAAAACGCTCCTTCAATCGATTTCCTAATCATTGAAGGGTAGCGCAAGGGAGAGATTTCAATCATGAAAGTGATTTTATTGTCAGGTGGATCGGGAAAACGGCTGTGGCCTCTGTCTAACGATCTAAGGTCGAAGCAGTTTCTTAAGGTGCTGCCAGGTGTTAGTGGGGACAAGGAATCGATGGTTCAGCGAGTGTGGAGACAAATTACGGAAGCTGGGCTTGCGAAATCTACGTTCATCACAACGGGCAAAGCGCAGGTCGAAATGATTCGAAGTCAATTGCCGTCACACGTTCCTGTCGTAGTCGAACCTGAGCGTAGAGATACGTTTCCTGCGATTGCATTGGCTGCCGTATATTTATATTCAATCGTTGGAGTTAATTTGAATGAGACGGTCGTGGTTTTACCCGTAGATCCGTTTGTAAATGAAAATTTTTTCAGTAAGGTCAAAGACTTAGATGATGTTCTGCATCATTCAGGTGCGGATGTTGCATTGATTGGTGTGAAGCCTACCTATCCGTCTGAGAAATACGGATACATTGTACCGGAAGAGGGAACCTCGCCTCATGACTCCTTTCGACGCGTGGCACAGTTCAAGGAAAAACCATCGGAACAAGAAGCTGAAGCATATATCCGGAAGGGCGCGATATGGAACTGCGGGGTATTCGCATTTAAGCTTAATTATGTAATCCAACTGTTGATCGATCACGGGCTTCCGATTCAATATGATGAAATTAGCAAGCAGTACAAGAAACTTACCCAAATTAGTTTTGACTATGAAGTGATTGAGAAGGCGGAGCATGTCGTTACCGTTTCGTATGAAGGGGAATGGAAGGACTTAGGCACTTGGAACACTCTGACGGAGCAGATGGAGGGTCATATCACAGGAAATGGAATGATCAGTGAGGATTCCTATGGAACTCACTTGATCAATGAATTAGATATTCCGGTTGTCGTATTGGGATTACCTGATATCGTAGTGGCGGCAAGTCCAGATGGTATCCTCGTGTCTGATAAGGCATCTAGTCCAAGGCTTAAAGAACTTATTCAGAATATAGAGCAGCGCCCAATGTATGAGGAACGTAGATGGGGCTGGTATCGCGTGCTGGATTATCAGAAAGTAGATGGAGGACGGGAAATTCTTACGAAGCGTATCCGAATTCATGCCGGACAAAATTCTAGCTATCATTATCATTTTCATCGCGATGAATTCTGGACCATTGTTTCAGGGACGGGTGAAGTCATTATTCAAGACCGTTTACAGAACGTTAAATCCGGAGATGTATTAAAGATTCCAGCTGGAACCCTGCACAGTATACGAGCCTTTGAAACACTGGAGCTCATTGAGGTTCAGTCTGGTTCTGAGGTTGTAGAGGAAGATACTGTTCGATTAACAGTAGAATGGGCAGAGATGGTGCCGTTGGTATAGTTTACGTGGAAGGTGACGACAATTGTTAACGAGGAAGCGGTCTAGCCGAAGAAAATATACATTATATATGATTATTGCTGCCTGTTGGGCTGTATTGATCTTCATCTTATCATCGCAGACGCATAACAGGCAGAATTTGCAGCCATGGTTACAGCAACATTTGCCTATAACAGCCATTGAAAAGCATTTTGCATCCTTTGAATTTTATTATGGTCGTGAAAAAATAAGTATGAAAGACTCGGGAGCAGCTGGGCTCATCGAGTTTCTCATCCGTAAGCTGGCACATGTTGTGGAATACGCAATCCTGGGAGGACTGCTATTTCAACTCTTGCGCAAAGGGCTGCGGTTTAGCGTAAGTATATCCTTTTTTCTGGCGCTACTGTTCTGCGTTCTCTACGCTAGCTCGGACGAGATCCATCAGTTATTCACAGCAGGAAGAAATCCTAAAATGGCAGACGTCTATCTGGATACCGCGGGTGCTTGTCTTGGCATGAGCCTGGTCAGTCTATTCAGCTGGATACGAAGCAGAAAGAGAGGCAAAGCCATCGAATGAAAAAATGGATTGTCATTTCAACAGTTGCTTTTTCGGTTCTCGTTTTAGGCGCTGCAAGCTATGGAGTTTATATTTACGAAACAGTGAAGTCAACAGCGAATCAGATTTATGAGGCTAGGGATCCGGTAGTGGTTCCTGTCTCCTCTCAGAAGGACAACCGAGCAGCCCCTGCGCCCACTGCTGGCAACGGACGGACTTCACCAACAGCAACGCCAGCGGTGAATATGGATCATAAAGAGCCCTTTACTGTGCTTGTCCTAGGTGTCGATCAGCGTGCCCATGATCGTGGACGCTCGGATGCTATGATTCTACTCGCCGTGAATCCTGAGAAACAAAAGATATTAATGTTCAATATTCCACGGGATACACGGACAGAAATTATGGGTCATGGTACAACGGACAAGATCAATCATGCGTATGCATTTGGTGGCGTGAACATGTCTGTTCAGACCGTTGAGCATTTCTTGGATTATCCGATTAATTATTACGTCAAGGTTAATATGGAAGGTTTCGCTAAGATCATAGATTCTCTAGGCGGAGTTAATGTGAACAATCCCTTTGGTTTTCAGTATGAAGGTCATAACTTTGCTAAAGGGGAACTAACGCTAAATGGATCGGAAGCACTTGCTTTCTCGCGTATGCGATATGATGATCCTAGAGGGGATATGGGACGGAATGCACGTCAACGCGAAATTCTAAAACAGGTAATTCAAAGTGCACTGAAAGTATCGAATATTCTCAATATTCAATCGGTCTTAAATGAGGTGGGAGATAGCGTACGCACGGACATTACGTTTGATGATATGAAGTCCTTTATTAAGGATTATCGTTCAGATATTAAATCCATTGATCAAGTAGAAATACAAGGGAAAGGTGAGATGATTAACGGAATTTGGTATTACATGGTCTCGGCAGATGAACAGAAACGAGTACATCAGATGCTTGAGGATCATGTCCAGAAAAAAGCGGTGCCGTGAGAATTTCACACGGACACCGCTTTTTGATATGCTCGTTCAAGAATTGCATTAGCCAATGACCACCCACTGATAGGAGTCCTGTGCATTTTTTTTGCAGAAATATAGCCTATCCTCTTGACCGTTACCGCCCTCAATTCTTACGAATTTACCTCTATAATCGCTGTTTGCAGGTGGCAGAGTAGTGGAGGGTTTAATCGAGAGGACTGTAGTCTCAGATACTTCGCTAAATATTTTGGAGACAGCCTGTGCATCAGAGCCGTAAGGAATCTGACTCACGATATTCGGAATTAAATAAATGGCATAGATGTTGAAATCTACAGGTTCATAGATAACGAGGTCAAGGATGGTGGTACTTTGCTTCTTCAAGGTCCGGTTCATCGTAAAACGTTCGCTTCCACTGGGTAGTATGAGCGTGAGATCGTTGGTATCCCCACCTAAATCGATAAATATAGGAGATGATTTGCCGGAGTTGTTACTTCCGACCAGTACAAAAGTGTAAAAATCGTATTTGTCCGCATTCTCAGTTAACTGGAAGCGAATTTTTTGTTTGGTTCCATTTAAAGATAACTTTATTCGAGAGCCGGAAGTCGGAAGTTGGATGAAGGAGAAACTGCTGTCTGGTGTAGTAGATTGTGGAGAAGCCGTACTCGAGGCAGCGTAAAGGGCAGGATTCTTCAAAATGTTGTTGCCCGCAGTCCCTATGACAGGAACCGAACGGCGCTCCGTTAAATAAAAGCTATCGCGAAATGGCGTATTATCTTCAAATTGATCAAACGTTACACAGCCGACGGGATCCTTAAATACTGGACCGTGTGTAGTATTTGGATGATTAGATTGCACGCGATAGTTACGTGCGCCAACACGAATGTTTGTTGAAAATGTAGAATTTGGATCTACAATGACGACATAACCTTTATTCGTATTGTAGTCCGTGATGGCATAATGATCTAGGCGACAGCGTCGATCAGGACATCGGATGAGTGATTGTATATCCCTACAAAAGTCTCATAAGTCGCTTCAGCATGAGATTCTAGAATAGAAACGGAGTGAGAGTTATCGAGTTTAATGAGTGGCGCTTTCATTACATTGTTAGACGCAATAGCCTCTTTCTTAACCATCTCTTCTGTCCGTCCATTCGCCGGATCTGCTGGAGGAACCTGCTGTTCAGTCCGTTCAAAAGCACATGCAGTAATATGCGCTCCATAACAATTGACGAGTTCAAGATGAGAGAAATTACGTACAGAACGTGAGAAGAAGCAGTTGTCAAAGGTGATGCACAGAGGAATGTCTTCAATTCGGACACCTGTACCGAGGTAGCCCGTTTCCTGCCAGAATCGGCAGTTACGGAATGATACCATATACGAGCCATAGCCGGCGGTACTATTCTCTTGAGACCGCATCCCTTGAATGTACACTCCGTATTTACCAATCCCGCATGCGCTTGAGAAGAAGCGCTCAAACATTTGATGAGCCCCCTGAGGCAGATATATCCCGCCCCCTTTGGCATGGTTAATATAAAAGTCCTGAAAGAGAATGGATTCAGCGATGTCTTTATCGCTATAGATAGCGTAATTAGTTCCTGTATATATTAGTCCGCTATCATACATGCCGTCACCTATCATCTTGATTCCAGTTCCTTGTGTACCGCTTGTATTGGGCCTGACTTGTAGTGGTAACACGAGGGTTTTGGTGATTTTGTAACGTCCCCTTGGCAAGTACACCGTGGTGTAAGGTCCGGTAGCACAAGCATCAATCGCCTTCTGGATAGCATTTGTATCATCCGCAGTACCATTACCCACAGCCCCAAAGTCCATGACATTGGCGCGGTAATCTGTAAATAAATTTGCCATTCGCCCACACACATCCCTTCTTTAAATGATTGATTACCGAAGCCGCATCGTGGTATAAATCTCTCAGATTGCGAGTTCCTCATATACGATATTCATGAACATAGATTTAGGTGTTTGCTAAAACGACAAGTAATCAATGAAATCCTTGACATTGAATGATGAATGATGTAGATTTCTGGTATTGATACAATACGTAACGTATATATTATTTTTGATACATTTTTATACATAACTAATTGATATTGTCCTTGAAAGGAAGATGAACAATTTGAACGATCAGGAGTCTGTGTACTGCCTGTTTTGTGAACAGATTGTGCCTGTATTTGATACACAGTATATATTCCGGACGGGTTTTTACCGCACGTTCATTCCGCTCGGTTATTGTCAAAACTGTTGCAACGATACAAAAAAAGGACTCAAATCCCATAATATGGGCCATCCAGATAACAGTTATGCTACAATTGGACGATAAATGAGAACAAAGGAGTGAAGTGAATGCAGCAGCAGCAACCTGTGGTTCGGCTGGAAGGCGTTACTAAGAAAGTTTCTTCGAAAACGTTGGTTGAGAACGTGACACTTTCCATTCCTCCAGGTCAGGTTTTTGGTTTCCTTGGACCGAATGGTGCAGGTAAAACAACGACCATTCGAATGATGGTGGGTCTCACTTCCATTACTCAAGGCGACGTTATTATTGATGGTATAAGTATTAAGAATCAGTTCGAACAGGCGATTATAAATGTAGGAGCAATTGTTGAAAATCCTGAAATGTATAAGTTTCTGACAGGGTATCAGAATCTTCGACATTTCGCTCGAATGATGTCTGGAATTACAGATGAACGAATTCACGAAGTCGTACAGCTCGTTGGATTGTCTAAACGAATTCATGAAAAAGTACGAACCTACTCACTAGGTATGAGACAGCGACTTGGTGTTGCGCAAGCCATTCTGCATCGGCCGAAGCTACTTATTCTGGACGAACCTACGAATGGTTTGGACCCTCAAGGCATTCGTGATTTACGCGATTATCTGCGTCAGTTATGCCGGGAAGAAGGAACAACCGTTTTCGTGTCCAGCCATTTGCTGTCCGAGATGGAACTGATGTGTGACAGTGTTGCTATCATTCAGAATGGGCGCTTAATTGATGTACGTGTGCTTAAGGATGAGAATTCCAATGAATCAACGACTGCGGATGTGGCTTTTGAGGTCGACCAGCCGCAGCAGATGGTAGACATCCTTGGAATGGGAATCATACGAGACCAAACAGTCATTTTACAACTTGGAAAAGAAGATATTGCTGTAACAAATGCTAGGTTGGTTCAGAGCGGAATCAAGGTATACGGTATTGAAACGGTAACCCGATCACTCGAAGACCAATTCTTGGAAATGACGGGAAGTGATCAAATTGGGTAGCTTTATCAATCTTGTGAGCAATGAAAATATGAAGATTTATCGCAGGGTTCGTACATGGGTCATGCTGGGAATTCTTGTTCTAATCAATTTGGGACTTCCATTCTTGTTTTCATTAACAAGTTCGGAAACACCGCCCAATATGTGGGAAAGCTTCGTGATGACAATGACCTTTAGCTTCTTCTTGAATACGATTTTCTCAGTGATTATAGCTTCAGATTCAGTGGCAGCTGAATTCTCATGGGGAACGATTAAACTGTTGCTCATTCGTCCATGGAGCCGCTCCAAAATTCTATTATCCAAATACATAGCTGTTATTTTGTTTAGCGTATTCGGAACGGTCTTGTTATTTAGTGCAAATTATATTTCATCGGCTATTTGGTTTAATAGTCATTCACAAACAACCTTTATCATTCCACCTGATTATAACGCATCCAAATTTGCTTTGCTTACGTTGCTATGTAATTATGTAAACCTATTTATGACAGTTGCTTTGGCATTTATGATATCCACAGTATTCCGTACGGGTGGTTTAGCCATCGGATTATCACTGTTTATTATGTTTACTAAAGGAATTTTTACAGTACTATTTGATCCTGATAAATATGTATGGGCCAATTTCCTACCATTTAGTCATATGGATCTTAGTGTTTTTATCACGTCAAATACCGGACTAGGGGGCGTGTCGCTGCCGTTCTCAATTAGTGTACTTGCAGTGTACTTCCTAATTTTTGTGGGAATTGCGTGGTTTGTATTCAATAAACGTGATGTAGCAACTTAGATAGAAAGCTTCGCAAATGAAGCCCGCACAGCATGAGGGTGTGTTACTCGACCCTCCATGTTGTGCGGGCTTTTTAACTAAATAGTAGGATAGGGGGCATACTTACATGCTAGGAGAAGAGGACTAACCTGCCTCTGGCCGTAGATAAGAGGGTTCAACTACTACTGACGACTCCTCTGAACTCGTATCCCGAGCTCTAGTATGCATTAGGCTGGCACCGTGCAGGATGGCGCCTTCTGCAATGATTAGAGCGGAAGCAGATAACACATCACCGGTCAGTTGACCCGTAGAGGTGATTGTCAGCTTCTGATCTGCGTGGATATCGCCATAAACTTGGCCAGCAATGATGACTTCCTTGGCATGAATATGGCAACGTGCCAGTGCGCTTTCTCCCACAATCACGCTGCCTTGGCTTTCAATTACACCGATGAAACTACCCTCAATCCGAATATTACTTTCACCACTAAGAGTTCCTTCAATTACTGTACCTTTCCCGATTAGAGTATCCGTCGCTTGGGGCGTATGCCTTGAAGATTTGAATTGCTTCATAGGGATTCCTCCTTAGGTATTTATAGTGTGTAGGTCATTTAACATAAGGTAGCGGGTTAACCGGCTTATCATCTTTAACCACTTGAAAATGAAGATGGGGTCCTGTGCTACGCCCTGTTGATCCAAGCCGTGCAATCTTCGAACCCTTGTCCACGCTATCACCGACACTCACTTCTATTCTACTTAGATGCATATACCATGTTTGCAGTCCGTTTGGATGTTCAATAATAATGTAGCGCCCGCGTGCACCACTTTCTTCGGTTGTAACGACGATACCAGAACCAGCTGCGTAAACGGGGCCACCTTCATCGCCGGCGATATCAATACCCGCATGAAATGCAGCTCTACCTGTAAAAGGGTCAGTACGGTAACCAAAGCTGGATGTCATCACTTTAGAGACGGTAGGCCAGATTGTGGGTGTACCAGATATTTGAATTTGTGTCTCCTGAGCTTGCTCTAAGGTATTGGGAACCTTCAACTGCATTTCGTCCAGCAGCTTCCGCATTTCCTGAAAATCATCTTTCGTTTCTTTAGCGAGATCTAGCATGTCACTGTCATGCACGGCAATATATTCCCCGCCTACATGCTCGGAATCATTAATTGACTGCGATGAAGCTTTGCCTGAAACACGTGTTGTATTGTGCTTGTTAATAAATTCTTTAAGTTGTTGTTCGAGCTCATCAACGGTATCCATTTTGAGTTTCATGGTCTTGGCTTGAGAGGATAGATTTATGATTTCATTCTGTAGGCGCTCCATGGATTGCTCTCTGTTGCTGAGGGTTAGCTGCACTTGTCTATTTTTCAAAGTCTCTACAGAAACTTGCTGTTCCAATTGAGACACAACTTGAGAGGAGTGAGCTTGCATAGCGACAACCAGACCGGAAAGGGAGAGGACGGCGACAGCGGGAATCGCCATCAACAAATGCTTGGACAAATGAATCTGCTTTACGGCATGCTGAGCATCCCTCATTACAAGTAGCGTCAGACGTTGATTCACATTCGCACTCTTCATGGCATCTCCTTTCTTTTCGTATTCTTCTTCAAGGAACAGCTTGTTTCTATTTCATATACTCTATTTATTCTAAAGACTCTCAAAACATGTCAATAATGTTGGAGAATGATACCTGCGTCTATTTTGTACTGTGGAGGGTATGTATTGAATAAAGCAGGTTTGTTCTGGTGAAAGATGGATACATAGTCATAATGAATCGGATTTTGTATTGAAATTGGTTAAGGAGGGTCTTCAGCAATGTTGTGGGTTCTTATCGCGCTACTTATATTTATTTTTCAAATGGCAACGATTTTGCTACTGGAATTCCGCCATCCCTCTAAAGCTGTAGCATGGATGTTCATCCTGTTCTGCTGTCCCTTGATTGGATTCGCAGTCTATTATTTTGTAGCACAGGATTACAAGAAGCGTCGGCAAGTCCGTACTAGAGGTTCAAAGCTATTTCGTGAGATCCGCTCAACGCTGAGAAGCCAAGCCAATCGGGTTAACAATGTGAGGGACATGCATGGAAAGGATTTTCAGCATCAACAGCGCTTATTTAATTTATTGAATAGGCTGTCGGAAAATCCCATTACGGGGTGCAATCGTAGTGAGGTATTAACAGATGGAGAAGCTGCCTTTGGCGCTATGTTAGAGGCAATGGAACAAGCTAAGGATCACATTCATATCGAGTTTTATATTTTTAGAAATGATATCATCGGTACTCAGTTTCAAGAAGTCATGATTCGTAAAGCGAAAGCAGGCCTAAAGATCAGATTCATATGTGATGGCTTGGGCAGTTATGCTTGAAGCGTTCTTTTGTAAAAAAGTTGAAAGATGCTGGAGTCGAGGTCCATTTCTTCTTGCCCCCATTATTAGCGACAATCGATCGACGAATTAATTACCGAAACCACCGTAAAATTGTTGTGGTAGATGGCAATGTAGGCTTTGTGGGAGGTATGAACGTAGGGGATGATTATTTGGGACAGTACCCGAAGGTGGGTTACTGGCGTGATACCCATTTGAAAATCGAAGGCGATGCCGTCTATTATTTACAAAATATATTTCTGAATGATTGGCAGTTGGCTTCGGGTCAGGAGATTATTGATAAGGACTTGTTCCCAGAACATGAATGTTCAGGATTAGAACAAATTCAAATTATCAGCAGTGGTCCTGACCAGGAATGGGATGCGATACAGGAGATGTGTTTCGGAGCTATTTCGGTTGCCGACCGGAGGGTTTGGATTACGACGCCTTATTTTATCCCAGACCCAGCGATATATGAAGCGCTTAAGACCGCGGCTGTAAGTGGGGTTGATGTACGGATCATCATTCCTTGGAAATCAGATTCTAGAATGGTACATCTAGCTTCGCTGTCTTATGTAGATGAGCTGCTCCGTGCTGGGGTTAAATTTTATCAATATCGTCGGGGATTTGTTCACGCGAAAGTGATCATTGTCGATGATCTGATTGCTTCTGTAGGAACGGCAAATATGGATATGCGTAGTTTCTTCTCTAATTTCGAGCTCACGGCAGTATTGTTCGAACAGACCTCGATTAACCGGTTGGTTTCCGATTTTGAAGAGGATCTACGTTATTGTAGTGCTATTCAATTGGAGTCCTTTCTATCTAGACCATTCTTACATAAAAGAGCAGAAATGTTATGCCGCATGCTTTCTCCGTTATTATGAGGCACGCGGTGCAAAAAGAATGATAGAGACACCTGCAAAGCATAGTGCAGCTCCAATCCAGTCATACATATCAGGAGCGTTCTTATCTACCAACCAACCCCACAGTAAGGCAAGAACAATAAATATTCCCCCATATGCAGCGTATACCCTTCCGAAGGAGGGGTAATTCTGCATGGTCGGAATAAATCCGTATATAACAAGAATAAGACTTCCCAAAGCCCCATATCCCCAAGGTTTGGAGTCTTTTATCCACAGCCATACAAGGTATCCACCACCAATTTCTGCCAAACCTGCTATCAGAAATAAAAAAATGGATCTCATGATAGTTAATCTCCCATCTAGGTTCATATCCAAGCCATATTTATGATATAATAAAGTGGGTGAATAAGCACGCAATAGAATGCTATGCCCTTTATTCACACCAAATTGATATGAATCGGGGGAATTCGATGGACGTAACATCTAACACTTTGTCCGCAGACAGGCCGTCAGAAATACCGCAACCACCTCAACCACCGCAACACATCAACGCAAGGCCTAGTAAAGCAAGGCTTTTACTACGTGTTTTGTCTCTCACTATAGGGGCCATACTCGTAGCCGTAGCACTTGAAATCTTCCTGGTAAACAACGATATTATAGATGGTGGAATCACGGGTATTTCGATTATGTTATCTCGTCTACTTCACATGCCACTTGGTATTTTCCTCACGGTATTAAACATTCCTTTTCTTTTCGTAGGATATAAACAAATAGGTAAAACGTTTGCCTTTTCTACTTTGTATGCAGTTCTAGTTATGTCTATAGGTACAGCATTACTAGCATCGGTTAAACCGATTACCTTTGATCCTTTACTTGCAGCCGTATTCGGCGGGGTTATTCTAGGCGCAGGGGTTGGCCTCGTTATACGTGCCGGAGGTTCGACAGATGGTAGCGAAATTGTAGCTATTCTGTTCAACAAAAAATTACCATTCTCCGTTGGGGAAATCGTCATGTTTATCAATGTATTTATTCTTAGTAGTGCAGGTTTTGTTTTCGGATGGAATCACGCTATGTATTCACTTATCGCCTATTTTATTGCATTTAAAGTGATTGATATCACCAACGAAGGGATAGACCAGTCCAAATCCGTATGGATCATTAGTGATCAATACAAAAACATCGGTGATGCACTCACTTCACGCCTTGGACGTGGTGTAACTTATCTGGAAGGGGAAGGCGCATATTCGGGTGACAGTAAGAAGGTCATCTTTGTCGTCATTACTCGTCTAGAGGAAGCCAAGCTCAAGTCCATAGTTCAAGATTGGGACCCTGAAGCATTTCTGGCAGTTGGTAATATCCATGACGTTAAGGGCGGGCGCTTCAAGAAGCGAGATATACACTAGTATTCGGATAGATAACGTGAAGCAAGCCCGGAAGATTTATCTTCCGGGCTTGCTTGCGTTTAAATGCTGGATAACCTGCTCAATCGGCTGTGGAGGTACGCTAGCAATTAAATCTCCAAGCTGGCTCAGGCGTTCTACAATGTTGAGTAAATGATAATCGGTGACAGACACTCCTTGTTCAACCTCAGCCCAGGTCAGTGGAGTCGATACCGTCGCAAGCGGTCTAGCGCGAGGGGTGTAGGGAGCAGATAATGTCTTTCCCTCGCCGTGCTGTAGATAGTCAAAATATATTTTATCACCGCGATTTTTCTTAAGTCGTTCGAGAGTGAATAGGTCTGCGCGTGTTTCGGTTACATATTGACCTACGAACTGACCTACTCTCTGTAAGTCATCAAACGTAATCCCTTTATGAATAGGAACAATAATTTGCACGCCGGTAGCTCCAGATGTTTTAGGTACAGATTCAAGTCCGAGTGATTTAAGCACTTGACCCACAATGAAGGCGGCCTCCATAATGCGCGGTTCAACCTCCATGGACGGATCCAGATCAATCATCCATTCACAAGGAAGGCTGCTTCCCGCATAATGTAGTGAAGGATGAAATTCCAGCGCAGCCAAATTACCAAGCCAAAGAAGCTCTGGTAGACCATTTAGCAATACATAGTGAATTCCCTCATGCTCGCTTGTACTGACATAGGGTGGGAGTGGCTGGGGGGCATTTTTCTGATAAAAGAACGTTCCGCCCTCTCCATGTGGGTATCGAATCGTCGTTAGTAGTCGGTTACGGCAGTATTGTAGTAGATAGGGGGCGAGCGCAGCTAGCTTTTGCAGATACATGGATTTGGTGATTCCAACCTCAGGCCAAAGCGGTTTATCGGGATTTGTAATTGGAATGCTGTGACCTTGTACGGTAATCGTTCCGTGAATCGTGCGAGGCATGTGCACTGCTCCTTCAAATACAAATGATTGAAAACGGATGTTATCTTTAGTTATTAGCCGTTATACCTATTCAAAGCGGCATTCCATAGGTGGTATCTCGACAAACGCCTGAATGCTTGGCTGGCGCAGTGTTCGTGATGCGGTCCATTCCAAGAAATGGACTTTGACGGTAAGCTCAGGCCGAATCCATATGGAGCCTTTACTCCGCTGCGGAATTTGTACAAAGGGCATATGCTCCTGAATCATACTGCGGGTCAGTTCGGTCAGCTTTTGCCAATCAGAGACTTTAAGTTTGCCCGTACCTGCATGTCCGATATACCAGAGTAATCCCTGTTCGTCGTATAATCCCAGCATGAGAGCATTAATAGTCCCATCTCGGTACGTAATGCCACCCACAACAGCAATGACATCTTGAATATTCTTTCGTTTAATCCACCGACCATCCTTACCATTTAGGGCGTACGTACTGTTAATATTTTTACATACAATCCCCTCAAGCTGATGCTTACGCGCCACCTCATATAGGAGCGACAAATCGTTATAATTAGGTACCAACTGAACATGATTATTCGGCGTAATGATAGCTTGAAGGATGGCTTGTCGCTCAAGCAGAGACTTTCCCGTAACCCATTCCCCATTATAGAAAAGCACATCAAATATCATGTACACGATAGGAATTTGCTGAACCCGGGCACGAATTTGCATATCTGATCTCAGACTATCGCGTTTCATCACTTGATGGAACGAAGGGCTGCCCTCTACTAGCGCAATGACCTCTCCATCCAAAATAACTGAATTCGCATTGCAATAAGAGTGGACATCCAGTAGCTCAGGGTACTGCTGAGTACGTTCATTACCCTTGCGGTTGATCAGCCGAGTCTGATTCACGCCATCATAGTATACGAGCATCCGGACGCCGTCCCATTTGATCTGCGCGATCCACTCCTCCCCAGAAGGTAGCTGATCAGCCATGATCGGTTCAAAGGGAACGACAGGCTTAAGAGGGTTCAAGAGACGGTCTCGTTCTTCTTCGCAGTTTTGCGTCGTTTAGGCTTCGGTCCTTCTGCGGCGGGCACTTCCTCATTCGCTGTTTTTGCAGAAGTAGCTTCACTACTTGCTTTTCGCTTTGCAGGTGTCTTTTTGGTCTTACCTGGATCGGTCGCAACGGGCTGAACGGCTTCGATACTAGCTTGGAGCGCAGCCATTAAATCAATTACATTGGTCTCCTGCTTGGCTGGAGCGATCTTAATTTCCTCTCCAGAGACTTTGTGCTGAATCAGATTGAGTAGCTTCTCTCTATAGTCATCCGTATATTTACCCGGTTCAAAAGGGGTAGATAGCTGTTCAATCAGCATCTTGGCCATCACCAATTCTTTATCGTTTACTTGGACATTCTCTGGCAAGTTCGGAACCTGAGAGACAGGACGGATTTCATCTGGATAAAAAATAGTTTCGATCGCAAGGCATTCATCAAGCACACGTATGGCAGCTAAACTGCTCTTGGAGCGAATCGAAATTTTGGCAATGCCAATTTTGCCGCTTTGGTGCATGGCTTCCTTCAGAAGCTGATATGCATTAGAACCGGCTTGATCCGGGGCGAGATAGTATGTTTTTTGAAAATAAATCGGGTCAATTTCCGTCAAATCCACGAAATCGAGGATAGCAATACTCTTATTCCCTTGTTCTGTAAGCTGTTCCAGTTCCTCTTTATCAAACAAAACAAACTTACCTTTCTCGTATTCATATCCTTTGGATATTTCCTCCCAGGCGACCTCTTTGTCACATATGGGACATTTTCTAACATAAGCGAGAGGGCTGCCGCACACATTATGCACATATCTCATGGAGATATCCTTATCTTCTGTAGCTGAGAACATTTTGACAGGGACATGAACCAAGCCGAAGCTTATGGCTCCTTTCCAGACGGTATGCATATGAAACCACTCCTTTTTATTCAAAACGTTTATGTTTACAGTATGGACGTGATGGATATGAACAATACTATAGAAGGGCGATACTTGAAATAACTCATGGAAGTACACTACACGTTAGGGAGGATGATAAGCATGTCCATACACAAACGGGAACCAGATGAGGAACAAGCGAACATTGCCCGATATGAAGAGGTAGAAGAAATTATCGCGGAGTCAGAATGGATTAACGGTCAAAATGTGGATTGGGAACAAGTGACCTCACCCTATGAAGAGATTAATCAAGAATCATACATGATGGATATAGACCGAATGGTCAATGAAGGATTAGGTGGCGGAGAGATCACGGTGGATAATGGATTTATTGGTGGGAGTACGACAGATTCCATGATTCCTGAACCTAAATCCCGTGAAATCAATGATGATTTCGGATGGGAGCAAGAGTTTGAATATGATGAAGATTAGGGGAGATATCCATGGATGTTAAACGTGCAATGGACATATATCAGGATAAAAGTACGATCTCTGTGAAATTAGAAGGGGAACCTGTATGGATTGAGAATGTGGATGAAGTGAATGGCATGGCAACGGTGCAAGTAGGATCGCGCCCGGCGAATACACAGACCGTTAAAGTGGAGCGTCTGCAAGAAGAGCACTAATTGAATGGTGTTCTATTGAAAATTGAAGATCCATAAAGAACAGACTAGATGATGAGCAAAAGTGAAGCTTTTGTTCATCATCTTTTTGCTTTTACAAACATTCTCTTTGCGATGAGGGTGGGGTGAGTTAAAATGAATTCTGTATGAAGAATCAATATATTCTGCATGATACACGTGTAACTATATTTTATCGAACCTTGGAGGCAACATGGAAGCAAGCAAACAGAATCAGGAAGCATGGAACACGGGCGCATATGAAGCATGGTTGAATCGTTTTGGCACCCCACAAATGGCAGCCGCGAAATTACAACTGAATCCAGAAAAGCCTATTCAGCATATCTACAGACATTTAAATAAACAGGTGCAGGGCAAGAAAATCATGAATTTGATGGGCTCTAATGGCATGAAGGCCGTTGCTCTTTCTTTACTAGATGCGGAAGTTACGGTAGCCGATTTCTCAGCAGAAAATGAGAAGTATGCCATGGAGCTAGCGGAAGCAGCGGGCGTAAATATTCGTTATATTGTTGCAGATGTGCTACAGTTACCGGAAGCGGAACTATCCCAGTCGTATGACATCGTATTTATGGAAAATGGGATCCTTCATTATTTTAAAGATTTACAGCCGCTATTTGAGACTGTCTCAAAGCTGCTGCGAAAAGGTGGACAGCTAGTGCTTCAAGATTTTCATCCGGTGTCTACCAAGCTTATTTCTTCAAAAGGATCTACTGCGAAAATTAGAAAACATAAAGTGACAGGCAATTATTTCGATACAGCATTGGTCGAGAAAGAAGTGGCTTTCCATAAGTTTTCAGATGGAGAACAAGGTGATCCAGAGTCGTACCACGTATACTTGCGTAACTGGACATTAGGCGAAATTGTTACTGCCGTGGCTACAGAAGGGTTGTGTATTAAGGTTCTAGAAGAGCTACCTAATCTTTCATCCGAAGTTTTCGATCAGGGAATTCCCAAAACATTTACTGTTGTGTCTGAGAAACTATAGGCCATAGATAAGCAAGCGAGAGGAGCTTGTGAGATGGAAACGATGAAGAAGAGGTTACCTTATGCGTTTGCTCATGCATTATGTATGTTTATTTACATCGGGATGTATGTCGCGGGCTATATTATGATCGATATTCTTCATTTACGGATTTCCTTTGGCACCATGGTGGTCACGTTGATTCCATTGGTGTTTTGGATACTGCTCATGTTGAACTTTTACAAGAATTTAGCTAGCATGTCTAAGGCTTTCTTGATCTCTTCTATTATCATTGGCATATTCATATGTTCCATTAGTTGGGTTAAGCTAGGTTACAATGAATGGAAATCTCACTTTGACTATGATCGTTGGGTCAGTAACCATGAGCAGCGGAGTTATATGGTAGCGAGTCTGCTGGAACAGCATGAACTAAAGGGACGATCTCATGAGGAAGTCCTGGCATTGCTAGGAGCACCGGATACTCTGGCTACCTCTCAAGAACCTCAAAGTACATATGTTTATGGGATGGGAAGAGCGGGTTTAGGGTAGACAGCGAACGGCTAGTCATTGAATTTGATCAGGACAAGGTATCGGAATATAGGATCGATGTGGATTAAGCGAACAAAGACATAAATGGTTGATGATAAAATAGAATGGCTTCACGCTCAGGATGATTATTGAGCGTGAAGCATTTTATGTGCGTAAGATGGTCTAGACAACAGAAGTTAGCTAGACAACACCAGATAATAGTGGTGTTTCCAAAAGATTGAGGCAATATCCTTTGACTAGTACATCTCCGTTATGGACGTCTGTATCAAAGGCTCTTTCAAAACCAAGCCGTTCATATAGCTTTACGGCAGAAGCCATCATATCAGAGGTATGCAGGTTAAGTGTCGTCGCGCCAAGCGTGAGTGAACGTCTTGCAGCATCCTGAATGAGCAAGGTAGCAATCCCTTTGCCTCGTACATCCGATGCAACGGCCAGTAACCTGATGACGGGACTTTGAATACCTGAATGTCCGTAGGCGGTTTCCGATGAGCGGAATAACTGAGCGCTTCCCACAATTTTATCTTGGATTACAGCGACGATTCTTGCCTCAGGCCCATCTCCATATACGGATTTACGTATGGAGTCCTGATAATCAATCCAGCGTTGCTCAGGGAGAATGGTAGCATATTGCCCATATGCATCCAGAATTACGTTTGCAATCGCCTCTTGTTCATGTTCATAAGCTTCGCGGACAATAACCTCTTGAGAATAATCCATATCCATTCACTCCTTCTTGATTTAGGCTCTAAGATGTAGCCTAGTATACCAACTAAACCGACTAATCGCATTGGTAAATAAATATTTTAATCGATCATTCAAAAAACTCTATCCAAAATGAAGTTTTTCCTTTAATCTGGTAAATAACATTAAACAATGTATTTACATTGGAATAGTAAACTTAATAGGAGGTGCATGGATGAATATTGAGAACATTGAGGCTTTTGTGTATATCAATCATTACGGAAGTTTCAACAAAGCAGCAGATACGTTGTTTCTCTCGCAGCCCACCGTGACAGCGCGCATTCAATCATTAGAGCGTGAGCTGGATTGCCGATTATTTGACCGTCAGGGCAAACAAATCCATTTAACGGACAAAGGTAAGCAATTTCTTCCGTATGCGCAGCAAATCCTCCACACGTACCAGAAAGGCAAACATCAGATTCACTCGAAAAGCGCTATGCCTAACGTACTCCGGATCGGAAGTACAGTATCGATCTCAAACTACGTATTACCTCACTTGTTAATGTTCCTCGATGAACGTTTTCCAAACATCCACTTTAAAGTGATAACGGCAACATCGGAGGAGCTTATTAGTAAACTAACTTCTAAAGATATCGACCTTGCCTTTGTCAAAAAACTTTTAAATCCAGCATTTCAGTCCTATCCATTCTATGAAGATCCAATTCGGCTGTATGTGCACGAGGGCCATCCGCTTGCTAGTAAAGGTCGTGCTTCAATTCATGAACTTCGCAATGAAAAGCTAGTGTTCTTCGAATGCGGTTCTTTGGACTGGTTACGTATCCACCGTGTATTTGAGAATCTGGAGCAGTCTCCTGATATTGTGTACCAAGTGGATAACTCCGAAACCGCAAAGAAGCTTGTACTCGGAAAGGCCGGTATTTGTTTTCTTCCCGGTCTCAGCGTGAGACAGGAAGTACAAGAAGGAAGATTATTTCCGGTAGACATTGAAGAAACCGCTGGTATAGCCCTTCAGACCAATTTGATTGCACTGAATAGTGAACATAGTCCATTTATTAAAGCCCTCTTAGAGCGCGGAGAGCTTCCCCTCAAACATCGAGTATTTATATAGATAAATAGAAAAACTCTATTAGACGCTGTATGCAATACCCTGTAGAGTTAGTCACATATAATCCTTACTAAATCTATAGGGATAATAAAGTACTAATGGAGCACTGAGGGGGATGGAGAACATGTTGAAGAAATCACTAGCTTTAGTCATGATCTTGACAGCAGTCATGGTAGCCGCAGGTTGCGGGTCCAGTAAGGATAACGCTCAGACGACAGGAAGTAAAGAGGGGACGAAAGATACGACTCCCACTGTAAATGACGTCAGTACTAAAGATAACACGGGTCAGGTTAAGAAAATCATCGTCGGCACAGGTACTGCTTTTCCAAGGGTATGCTTTATTGATGAGAATAACAAGCTGACTGGTTTCGATGTTGAGTTGGTCAGAGAAATTGATAAACGTTTGCCGGGCTATGAGTTTGAGCTCCAAACGATGGAATTTGCTAATCTCCTGCTGAGTCTGGAGACCAAGAAGATTGACTTTGTTGCGCATGAAATGGAGAAGAATCCAGAGCGGGAAGAAAAATATCTGTTCAATAAGGTGCCATATGCACATTGGAAGAACAAAATTGTCGTAGCCAAGGATAATAAGGATGATATCCAGACGTTGGATGACCTGAAAGGTAAGAAAGTGCTGACAGGTGCCACAAGCGCAGAAGCGCAAATATTACAGAACTACAATAAGACCCATAACAATGCGATTCAAATTGTCTATAAGAGCGGTGCCGCCAATGATACTGTAGCTCAAATTACTTCCGGACGCGTGGATGCAACCCTAGCTGCGGATTTCTCCCTACCTTTAATCGATACACAAGGCAAACTGAAAACAACGGGTGCTGAACTCTCGTCGGCGGATATTTTGTTCGTGTTCCGTAAGAATGATTCAGAAGCTCAAAAGTTATCGGATGCTATTGATGTAGCGATTATAGAGCTCAAAGCAGATGGTACGATCGGAAAATTAAGTAAAGAGTGGCTTGGGGAAGATTTTACAGCGGATTCGAAGTGACGAAATGCATGCGTATTCTCTGAATTTTATAAGAAGGGAGGGGTTTCTCGTGGGAGAGCCGTTTGATTTCACCTACATACTTACGTTTATTCCTAAGCTGTTGTCCACTTTGCAAATTACATTATTCATCGTTGCAGGTTCACTACTAATTGGAATGATCGTCGGGTTCCTCATCGCCCTTCCTCGCTTGTATCAAATACCCATAGTACAGACCATTTCGAAGGTGTATATCTCCTTCTTTAGGGGGACACCCGTCCTGATTCAGTTGTTCCTATTCTATTATGGATTACCAGAACTATTGAAGCTTGCCCATCTAGATGTCTCCAAAACACCTGTGTTGGCTTTTGTCATACTAACGTACGGTCTGCATACAGGAGCCTTCATGTCTGAGCTTATCCGCGCCTCCGTTATGGCTGTAGATCGGGGACAGGTGGAAGCAGCTTATGCGGTGGGGATGACTGGATATCAGGCCTTTGTCCGAATCATCATGCCACAGGCACTGGCCATTGCCATTCCCGTGTTCTCGAACCTAGTCATTGCGCTGCTGAAAGATACCTCTTTAGCATTCACCCTCGGCGTCATGGAGATGACAGGGAAATCGCAGACGCTAGGGACGCTTACTCAGCATTTTATAGAATCCTATATTGCGCTTGCTCTCATTTACTTGGTTGTAAGCTTCGCATTGGAAAAGTTTCTAAAGTGGTTAGAGAATGGTCTGTTGCAGCATGAGCAGCAAGATACATCAGTACGTTCAACAAGATTGACATTACGTAAAAATATCTCATATCGACGGATTGTTACGGAAATGAGCACGGGCAAAGGAGGGGTTGACCTATGAAGCTGGATCCTTCATTTATATGGACCGCCTTTTGGCAATTACTGTCGGCAATTCCGATCACGCTACTCATTACAGTGGTTTCGGTTGTAGTAGGGTTTGTGATTGGTATCGTTGTAGCTTTGATTCGGATATATAAGGTACCTGTTCTGCACCCCATAGCTGTTGCCTATGTCACTTTTATTCGGGGAACTCCTATGCTTACTCATCTGCTTCTGATTTACTTTGGGCTCCCTTTAATTGTCGATGCACTGGCGGTAAAGATGGGCTGGTCATTCCGATCAAGCTCCATCCCGATGATTGGTTTTGCTTATATTTCGTTCTCTATTACATCTGGAGCTTATATGGCTGAGGTCATCCGATCAGGACTGCTTGCCGTTAATCGTGGACAGCTTGAGGCAGCATACTCCATCGGTATGACAACGACGCAGGGATTGCGCCGCATCGTATTTCCACAAGCGCTTGCCGCAAGTCTACCTAATCTCTCGAACTCGGTTATTGGGATGCTGCATGGATCAACGCTTGCTTTTACGGTCTCCGTGGTGGATATCAATGCGAAAGCGCAAATTGTTGCCTCGACGAATTGGAAGTTTTTTGAGGCTTATTTAGCGGCAGCGGCAATTTTCTGGGGACTGACGTTCCTGATTGAACGTTTAACTGCTGTTATCGAGAAACGAATCCATGTATACCATCGAGGTGGTGTAGCATGATCAAGTTAAATAACATCTCGAAATCATTCGGTCGTCAGCAGGTGCTAAAGGATATTGATTTAACGGTTGAAAAGGGTGATGTAGTTGTCATTCTCGGTCCTAGTGGATCTGGTAAAACGACACTGCTGCGCTGTGTGAATTATTTAGAAAAGCCAAGTGATGGTGAAATGATCATCGGAGATTACCATCTGAATTGTAAGTATGCCAGCAAAAAGCAAATTCATTTGCTACGCCAGAAATCAGCCATGGTATTTCAGCAATACAATCTGTTCAAACATAAAACGGCTATTGAAAATGTGATGGAAGGTTTACTCATCGTAAAGAAGCTATCTAAAGAAGAAGCGATAGTACGAAGCGTTGCATTACTGGAAAAAGTCGGACTTGGCAATAAACTTGAAGCTTATCCGAGTCAGCTATCTGGTGGTCAACAGCAGCGCGTGGGTATTGCTCGTGCACTCGCTATGGAACCGGAAGTTATTCTCTTTGATGAACCTACATCAGCGCTTGATCCAGAGCTAGTCGGTGAGGTGCTGTCCGTCATTCGCAAGATTGCGAAGGAAGGCATTACGATGATTGTCGTAACTCACGAAATGAGCTTTGCTCGGGATGTCGCAAATCATATTGTATTTATGGATGGCGGAGTCATCGTGGAAGAAGGAACCCCAGTGGAGCTATTCAATCATCCTAAAGAGGAACGCACGAAGCAGTTCTTGAAACGAATTACGCCAGAACTGAACTATAACATTTAGGAGGTGCTTCTTTATGGCCATTACAATAAGCGTTCTCGATCAAAGCCCGATTTATCCTGGGGAAACATCTGCGCAGGCGCTAGCACATACGGTCCAATTAGCTCAAAAAGCGGAAGAACTAGGTTTTCGTCGTTTCTGGGTATCTGAGCATCATGACTCTGAGCATGTTGCCGGATCATCGCCCGAGGTGCTTATTTCTTACCTACTTGCTCGCACGCATACAATCCGGATCGGTTCAGGCGGTGTAATGCTGCAGCATTATAGCCCTTATAAAGTCGCGGAGAACTTCAATGTTCTGTCTTCGCTGGCCCCTGGACGTGTAGATTTAGGCATCGGACGTGCGCCCGGTGGCTTACCCCGCAGTACGCAGGCGTTACAAAGAGGAGTGACAGAGCCTACCACATTAACGGAGAAAATCATTGAGCTTGAGAAATACGTGCATAATCGGCTAGAAAAGGATCATCCCCTTATAGGTCTTAAAGCGGGACCGATCCCACAGGCACCTCCGGAATTATATGTGCTGGGTGCTAGTGTTGGAAGTGCTGAAATTGCGGCTGAACTCGGACTGCCTTATGTGTTCTCGTTATTTATTAATGGTGATGAAGAGGTTGCGCTCGAAGCGATTCGAGTATATCGCAGTGGATTTAACTCTTCACACGGTACATACCCTCAGGCCATCCTTGGCCTAGCCGTCATTGTAGCGGAGACGGAGGAGGAGGCAGTTGAATTGGTAGGTCCGCAAAGACTGGTCAAAGTTCACCTCGGAGGTGGAAAAACACTCACCCTCGGGACGCTTGAGCAGGCGGAGGAATTCGCTAAACAGACAAATGAGAGCTATACAATCGAAGAGAAAGAGCTTGAGATCACCAAAGGAACAAAGGAAACGGTAAGAAGGAAGTTGATCGCCCTGCAAGAGGCCTCAGGAGTGGATGAATTCATTGTAACCAGCAATATACAGTCGTTTAATAAGCGAATCCGTTCATTTGAACTGCTAAGTGAGGCTTTGGCAGAAGTTACGGCATAAGGTGGCCCTGTTCATCCCAATGACAAACCACTAAACCAATCAGATATGGAGGACTGACAATGAAGAGTGAAACGGCTCAGAACGCTACGGCGCTTACAGAACAATTAATTCAGTTTCGAAGGCATTTACATCAGCATCCAGAGCTGTCGAATCAAGAGTTCGAGACAACGAAATGGGTGAAGGCTCAGCTTGAAACAGCAGGGATTCGAATCGTGGATTATTCGCTCAAGACTGGAGTAGTCGCAGAGATTGGAGCCAGAAGCAAGGGCCAATCATTGCGCTGCGAGCTGATATTGATGCATTACCGATTCAAGAGGAGACGGGGCTTTCGTATGCTTCACTTGTTCCCGGTAAAATGCATGCCTGTGGTCATGACTTCCACACAGCGGCATTACTCGGAACAGCGATATTGCTGAAAGAGCAGGAGCATGAGCTACGTGGAACTGTACGTTTATTATTCCAGCCAGCAGAGGAAAAAGCACAGGGAGCGCAGCAGCTCATCAAGGCTGGAGCATTGAATGGGGTTCAGGCCATATTCGGTATGCATAACAAACCAGATTTGCCTGTAGGTACAATTGGTATAACAGGAGGGCCGCTAATGGCTGCAGCCGATGGTTTTATCATCGAAGTGGAAGGGCTGGAGTCGCATGCAGCCGTGCCGGATGCAGGTCTAGATCCAATCGTGACGGCAGCTCATATCGTTACCGCTCTTCAATCGATCGTAAGCCGAAATGTCAGTCCACTGCAAAGTGCCGTCGTTAGTGTAACACAAATCCATAGTGGAACCACATGGAATATCATCCCGGGTAAGGCTGTACTTGAAGGAACAATTCGTACATTTGATGAGCATGTTCGCTTGCGGGTGCTGGAACGATTTCAACAGGTCGTCGAAGGGGTTGGCGTGGCCTTTGGAGCGCAGGTCTCGCTTCGTTGGATTGAGGGACCGCCACCTGTCGTGAATGATGAAGCATGGGCCAGTGTAGCTAAGCAAACGGCTGATGAATTGGGTTTTCAGTCTTTAGAGCCAGTCCCCTCACCCGCTGGCGAGGATTTTGCCTTTTACCAGCGCGTGATACCAGGTCTATTTGTCTTTATGGGCACCGCGGGAAGTCGGGAGTGGCATCATCCTGCCTTTGATCTGGACGAACAAGCGCTTCCGGTAAGTGTAGCTTTCTTCTCAGCTCTAGCGAAGCAAGCACTAGAAAGGCTTGAGGAGGCAGGAGGTAATTCGATATAACTAACGACGAAAGCTATGATGCGATCATCGTTGGAGCGGGTTCCATGGGAAGGATTGCAGGATAAAGTATAGCGAGATTTCACGCTTTCATAAGCTGGCACATTCGGCTTCAACCTTAACTTAGGAGGATTAGCGATGAGTGAACTTCATATACAGGATTACGTGAACACACATGGTCAATTAGAGCAGATCATTGATGGCTTATCCGAAGATCAGTTGCGCTGGAAGGCGGCCCCGCAGTCTTGGAGTGTACAGGAAGTGGTATCTCACCTAGTGGATCATAGTTTTGTAATTTCGTTTCGGATTCGCGATATTCTAGCGAATACCAGTGTACAGCTTCCCGCATTTGAACAGGATGCATGGGTGATTGGTCAGCATTCAAATGACGGTAATGTGAATGATATTTTAGAGGTGTTTAGATCCCTGCTTCAATATAACAGCCTATTATTCCGGCGTTTGTCTGTTTCGGATTGGAACAAATCAGGAGTTAACTCAAGAGGTGAAACCGTGAGTGTGGCTGATATCGTACGCGGTTTCGTTAAGCATGTAGAGGGCCATTTGGGTCAGATCGAACGAACCAAACTAGCTGCGATTTCGAGTGAAGTACAAATCCAAGGATGAAATGGGGCAGATACAATGGCTAATCCGAAAAAAAGACAATTGAAGCTGGGAGCGTTGCTTCATGGGGTAGGTGGAAGCACTTCGATGTGGAGACATCCCGAAGCACAGCCTGATGCAAGTGTGAATTTCGACCTTTATCGTCGATGGGTGCAAACAGCAGAAGCAGGAAAGCTGGACCTGATCTTCATTGCCGACGGATTATATATTAATGAAAAGTCGATTCCTCATTTCTTAAATCGCTTCGAACCCATCTCGATTCTTAGCGCATTAGCGGCAGTTAGTACACATATTGGACTTGTAGGTACACTCTCAACTTCATATAGTGAGCCGTTTACGGTTGCGCGCCAGTTTGGTTCACTAGATGTAATCAGCGGCGGACGGGCTGGATGGAATGTGGTGACCTCTCCTCTAGAAGGCTCTGCCTTAAACTATGGTAAAAAGGAACATCCCGAGCATGATAAACGCTACCGTATTGCGACTGAATATTTGGAGGTTACACGTGGTCTTTGGGATTCTTGGGAAGACGATGCTTTCGTCCGTAATAAGGAAACAGGTGTCTTTTTCGATCCCGAAAAGGTACATACTTTAGATCATGAGGCGAGTTCTTCTCTGTGAAGGGGCCGCTTAATATCGCAAGATCGAAGCAAGGTGGACCTGTTATTTTTCAGGCAGGGGCATCGGATGTGGGTAAGAATTACGCTTCAAAAGAAGCGGATGCTGTATTCACCGGTCATGAGACGCTCGAGGATGCGGTGCAGTTCTACCAGGATGTAAAGTCACGCGCGGTGTCATTTGGACGTGATCCGGATGAAATACTGATTTTCCCAGGCATTGGGCCGATTATTGGGAACACGGAAGAAGAAGCAGAGCGCAAATATCAGGAGGTTGCTGAGTTAGTGACGACCCAGAACGCGTTGAATTACTTGGGGAGATTCTTCGAGCATCATGATTTCTCTCAGTATCCACTAGATGAGCCATTCCCGGATGTGGGCGATCTTGGACGGAATAGCTTCCAGAGCGGTACAGATAAGATCAAACGTGATGCGAAAGAAAAAGGACTTACGCTCAGACAGGTTGCAGTACAGGCAGCCACACCTCGCAGCAGCTTTATTGGAACTCCAGTACAAATTGCTAACCGCGTGCAAGAGTGGTTTGAGGCTGGGGCGGCGGATGGATTTATGCTTGCCGCTGCTGTGCCAAATGGTCTTGAGGATTTCATCGATCATGTGGTGCCCATTCTTCAAGAACGCGGTATATTCCGTACTGAATATGAGAGTGATACATTACGAGGCAACTTAGGATTGAATGTTCCGGTTAATCGCTATGCCAAAGATACTGCTAATGTAGGAAACAACTAAACAAATGATAATAAGAGGAGGAAACAAGCGTGACACAAATCGCAATTATTATTGGTAGTCCGACGCATCAGTCGCGATTGTATGGTTTAACGGAGTATGTGCAGGAGAAGCTGAAGCGCCACGGGTTTCAAATTAGCATTGTATCCGCTGCGGATCTTCCTGCAGAGGATTTACTTCGGGCAAACTTTGCAAGTCCCGCGATACAGCAAGCGCTGGCCGTGATTAATCAAGCTGACGGTGTAATCATAGCCAGCCCTGTTTACAAAGCCGCCTATTCAGGTGTGCTCAAGACGATGCTTGATCTCATTCCTGAGAAGGGGTTGAAGCGTAAAATCATCTTTCCACTCTTTATAGCAGGTACGATATCACATCTGTTAGCGGTTGATTATGCTTTGAAGCCTGTGATAGCAGCGTTAGGTGGAACTCATATTGCAGCAGGTGTATTTGCAGTTGATCAATGGATTACTCGCACTGAAGAGGGTGGGTACCAATTGAGTGATGAGTTAAAACTCCGACTTGACCTCTCCATTCATGAATGGGCTGCTGAGCTTATTGCTAGGGAAAATAATACATCAGTTACTGCATTGCCCGAAGTTCAAGCTGCCGCTGTAAATTAGGCTTGTGTTAAAGAAAAAAATGTACAAATCAGACTATACTCCGCAGGCGTCGATATCGTTGCGGAGCATAGTCTGATTTTTTTGTAATATGAATACTGATTGTACATATGTAGAGGGTTATCTACTATTTATGCCGAAAGCGTTACAGATCGCTACATGATATAGATCAATTCATTCATATTATTGAGCCTTATAAGTCTAAACTATAGTTATAGATTGAAATTCATAGAAATTAGAAGGGATCATTTTACATTAGGGGAAATTGCACATCGCTGCCGCTCCTTGCGGGGGCAAGCATTGACCGATATAATGAAGGACGAGTTAAGTAGTGAAATGAAGCCGAAGGTGGGTCAACATTGGAAGCAAATCATGACGGGAAACCGTTTATATATCGCTCATGCGGACCTGAGGACACCGCACTTTTAGCCGCATGGCTTGCAAATGCAGCAGTGCCGGGTACGGTCATTGGGCTAGACGGTGATCTGGGGGCGGGGAAAACCGCATTTTCACAAGCCTTTGCGAAGCAATTAGGGGTACGTGGCATTGTGAACAGCCCTACATTTACAATTATTAAAGAGTATGAAGGACGACTGCCCTTTTATCATATGGATGTGTACCGTATATCGCTTGAAGAAGCAGAGGATCTTGGACTGGATGAATATTTCTATGGAGATGGCGTGAGTCTGGTAGAGTGGGCGCAAATTATTACAGAGATGCTGCCTAAGCCACATCTGCATATTTTCATTGAAACGACAGGACCAGACGAACGGAAAATTACAGTTGAGGGTTTTGGAGATCCTTATATAAAATGGTGCAGCAGCCTCAACGAGAATGGAGTCTTACACAATGAATCATGAAAACTCGCAGCCGCTTCGGCGGTTCTTGGTGCTGGATACATCCACAGCCTGCCTGGCTTTGGCGGTTATGGAGAATGACCGAGTGCTCCACGCCCTGAAGGCTTCGGGTGAGCGTAATCATTCGGTGCATTTGTTACCTTTAACGAAAAAAGTATTGCAAGAAGCAGGCATAGCCATGTCAGAACTGGATGGCATTGCCGTTGGCGTTGGACCGGGTTCTTATACCGGCACTCGTATTGCTGTGACTGGGGCGAAGACGCTTGCCTGGGCCTCCAATATTCCTATTTCTGGTATTTCCAGTATACATGCACTTGCGTGGAGCGGGCTAGAAACGGGTCTCGCAAAGCTAACTTCGGTGGATGAAAAATTACGCTGGATCGTTCCGATGATAGATGCTAGACGCGGTCAGGCATATACCGCTCTTTTTACCACACAAGGGCAAAAGCAGCCTCTTCGTATGAAGGATGACGGCATCCGTCTTATGCAGCAGTGGCTGGAAGAACTGGAGCTATTGCTTGAGCAGACACCCCAGGAAGAACAACCTGATGAAATATGGTTTGTTGGTGAACCTAATCAGCATATTGAACTGCTTGAACAGCCACGTTTACTCATGGATGGTAAAATTCATATCATCCCTTGTGATATGGAGGGAGCGCCTGTTGGACGACTTGGAGCAGATACGTTGATGCAAGGAAATTATGATGATTTGCATACATTAGTGCCTAACTATACGCAGCTTGCAGAGGCCGAGAAGCTTCTCCATAAGCCGTGAAGGGAGTCTTTAAATAGTCATGGAAGAGGAGAGAACACAAGAGAATTCGGGCTTAACTTTCCGAGTGATGAAGGTAGAGGATATTCCGAACGTTATGGTGATTGAGCATGAAGCTTTTACCCTCCCTTGGACGGAGGAAGCATTCCATAATGAGCTTATTCATAATCATTTTGCTCGTTATATGATTATGGAGTGGGAGGGTCATACCATTGGTTATGCTGGAATGTGGACTATTATTGACGAGGCTCATGTGACGAATGTTGCCGTACTCGAAGCCTATCGAGGCCGTAAATGGGGAGAGCGACTATTAACAGAATTAATGGATATGGCATCGCGGATGGGTATGATACGAATGACGCTTGAAGTCCGAGTGTCTAATTACGTGGCGCAGCATTTATATCAGAAAAAAGGATTCGAGCCTGCCGGTCTCCGTAAGGGTTATTATTCGGATAACCAAGAGGATGCCATGATTATGTGGGCAGAGCTACCTGCAGCTCCGCATGATGATAGCGAGGAAGGAAGCGTAACTTACGAATGAATGAACAACTTGAACAGGAACAATATCAACCCTGCTATATACTTTCGGTAGAGACAAGCTGTGATGAAACAGCCGTTGCGGTTATTAAGGATGGTAAAGAGGTACTCAGTAATGTAGTAGCTAGTCAGATTGAGTCACATAAGGCGTTTGGAGGCGTCGTTCCGGAGGTCGCCTCGCGCAAGCATGTCGAAACGATTACTTTAATGCTCGAAGAAGCTGTGACAGCCTCAGGAATTAGCATGCAAGATCTATCGGCCATTGCGGTAACGCAAGGACCGGGACTTGTAGGTGCGTTGCTCGTAGGCGTTGTCGCAGCAACAAGCCTTGCACTTGCACTCTCGAAACCGCTTATTGGTACACATCATATTGCTGGGCATATATATGCCAATGCACTTGTAGCGGATATTAAATATCCATGCATGGCGCTTGTCGTTTCAGGTGGACATACAGAGCTTGTCCATATTCCGCGCGAAGGGCATTTCGAAGTCATCGGTCGTACAAGGGATGATGCCGTAGGCGAGGCTTATGACAAGGTCGCTCGTGCGATAGGTTTTCCTTATCCAGGTGGTCCTTATGTGGATCGCCTTGCTATGGCGTCGGAAGAATCAATTGATTTGCCACGTTCATGGCTTGAGCCGAATTCTTACGATTTCAGTTTCAGTGGATTGAAGTCTGCTGTGCTCAATGTAGTGAATCAGCGCAAAATGCGTGGTGAACCGCCGATGGAAGGTGCCATCGCACGTGGATTCCAGGAATCTGTGGTAGAAGTGCTTGTCACTAAAGCAATTCGTGCTGTTAAAGCATATGAAGTGAAGCAGCTCCTATTATGCGGTGGTGTAGCGGCGAATCGTGGAATACGAGCGGAACTCACTCGTGTCTGCGAGCAAGAAGGAATCGAGCTTCTCATTCCGCCGTTTGAATATTGCACCGATAATGGGGCTATGATAGGTGCAGCAGCTTATTTGAAATGGAAGCATCAGCAGTTCAATGATTTAGATATGAAAGCTTCACCCCAATTATCGCTGGAAGAATGGTCAGTGAATTAGCCGTATAGATAAAGGGGATTATTTAGGTATCTACCCTATTGACATCTTTTGGATTATACCGTTATAATCATTAAAAATTACTGATTTGATATGACAGCAAACGCGATGAACAGAAGTAGTAAGGATATTCCGGGATGATAGAGAGCTGCGGGTTGGTGCAACGCAGTCGAAGGAACCTGAAACTCGTCTGGAAGCGGAGCAGTGGAACACGGCGCATGATTTTGTCCGCCGGACCGGTAGTGCACACCGGGAAAGTACATGGCTACGGTTAGCTCCGTGAGAAGGCATGCAGCTTTGCCAAACACTGAAGATTCAGTGAAGAGGTGAGCAGCTATTGAGGGGTTTTCTTATATTCCAGTAGTTCTAGGAATGGGAAAGCAACAAGAGTGGTACCGCGAAGGTTAACAGCCTGTCGTCTCTTGCATTACAGAGATGGCAGGCTTTTTTGTGCGCTTTTGAAGCAGAAATGTTTGATATATAGGTGAAAACGTGATGAACGGGAGCAAGTACAGGGGCAATGTCCACAGAGAGCTGCGGTTGGTGCGACGCAGTGACAGTAACCTTGGAAACTCGCCCGGAAGCGGGACGCTGGAACGTGGGAGATCGTAAGTCATAGATCATTCATGAGTAGAGTGTCAACGGCTAACCCCCGTTATAGCTTTTGCTAACTGTATTCGATCCGAATGGGTTTGTAAAAGATGAGTGGGGTGCCTAGGTTAATAGCCGCTAGGGCACCAACAAGAGTGGTACCGCGGAAGGTGAAGGCCTGTCGTCTCTTTGAATAAGAGATGGCAGGCTTTTTCTGTATGCTCTTAGGAGCATATGGTTATGCAAAGTGTTCCATCAACATGGGTGAGAGACGAAAATCAACATTAAATTGGGATGGTTATATGATGTTTTCGCTGCCGGCAGCAGTGGGTGGGAAAAGGCGGTCACAAGTCGACATGTGGCTGTGAAGTAGACATTTGAAGAGGCAAGAAGCCATAAATATAAATAACATTTCTGAGGAGGAAATAGGATGACTAACAAATCTAGAATTCAAATTTTTGATACAACACTGCGTGATGGAGAGCAGGCACCAGGTGCAAGTATACAGCCCGAACAGAAGCTGGCGCTGGCGATTAAGCTGGCTGAGCTTGGAGTCGATGTTATGGAGCCGGGTTTCCCGGTCTCAAGTCCTGGTGAGTTTGCTGCGGTTCAAGCGATCTCTAGAGAGCTTCAGCAGCTGGAAATCTGCGGATTTGCTAGAGCAGTTCGTGGTGATATTGATGCCGCGGTTAAAGCGACTCAAGATGCTGCGCGTCGTCGTATTCATCTATTCATCTCTTCTTCCGACATTCATCTGAAGCATCAGATGCGAATCAGTCGTAAGGAAGCTGTCGCTCTAGCTCGTGAAATGACAGCTTATGCAAAACAGTTCTCAGACATTGTTGAGTTTACAGCTATGGATGCGGCACGTACGAATATGGATGATCTGATTGAAATGGTTGAAGTCGCCATTGAAGAAGGAGCAACAATCATCAACCTGCCGGATACTGTAGGCTACGCTCTGCCCCAGGAATATGGGGAAATGTTCCGCAGAGTTCGTGAGGGTGCACGTGGTGGAAAGAGCGTGCAATACAGCGCGCACTGTCATAATGATCTGGGTTTGGCCGTAGCTAACAGCTTGGCTGCTATCCAAAATGGTGCTTCACAAGTCGAGGTTACCATCAATGGTATTGGCGAGCGTACAGGTAACTGTGCGCTGGAAGAACTAGTTATGGCGATTGAAACTCGAAGTGATGTTCTAGATTTCTCTACAGGAATAGCAATCAATCAACTGTATGAAACATCTCGTCTGATCAGCAATGCGATGCATTTCCCAATGGCGTATAATAAGCCGATTGTGGGAAGAAATGCATTCCAGCATGAATCAGGTATTCATCAGGATGGACTACTGAAGGATCGGAGTACCTACGAAATTATGAATCCTGAGAAAATGGGCATTCCTCGTAACATGATCGTTCTAGGTAAGCATTCTGGACGACATGCATTGAAAGATCGTCTGGCACGCTACGGGATTGCAATGGAAGGTGCGGAGCTGAACAAACTGTATGATGATTTCAAAGAAACTGCCGATAAACAAAAGGTCGTCAGTGATGATCAGTTGCTGCAACTGGTAAGTCATACGCTAGGTAAACCAACCCAAATGTATGAACTAGGTGAAGTTCAGGTTATTGCAGGTAGTGGGCAGAACAGAGTTGCAGCCGTATCGCTTCGTCATCTGCATAGTCAGCAAGAAACCTCACATTCCTGCACAGGGAAGGGGCCTCTGGAAGCAGTCATCGCGGCCATTAGCCAAGGCATAGATGCTGAGATTATATTTGGGGATCTAGAACTACATTCACTGAGTGGCGGTGAGGATGCCCATGCAGAAGCGGCGATCACAGTTGAACGTAAGGGCAAGGTATACCGCGGAACAGCAAGTCATCAGGATATTGTCATGGCCGCAGGGCTAGCCTATGTGGCTGCATGCAACAGTGCTGTCCTATCTGCAAATGATATTGAAGCTGTAGAGGTGTAGGAAAAAAGCATTAGTCGAGATTACGATCCCGACTAATGCTTTTATTTGTGGATTCATTCGACATAAAAAGGTGTAATAATTAGGTTAGCCTATGCTTGTCAAGATGTGGACAACGTTATCCACATCTTCCAGCAAATTTGTGTGCAAAACGCTGAACTTCAAGTCAGAAGCGGACTTTAGAACTACTTGAAAGCGTGGATATTATTTTCATGTTAAATCTGTGTAAAATGTGGACAATGTGGATAACTTGGTGGATAAAAGTGGATATTCTTAAAAAAGGTTCATTTTATCCTAAAAAAAGGCCCCAAGGGCCATGGTAAAACCAGAGTTATGCACTTTTTATGGGGATAAGGTTGTGTATAAGTGTATTTGTGAAAATAAAAAATATTTTTGGGACATTTGACAAAATTGTTTCTAACGACAATTGTTATCGCATTGTTTACCTATCGCACTATTATTCTGCTGCTAGTGTTTCCCATTCCTCATAGACCTCATCAAGCGTTGATTTCTTCTGCTCCTGTTGTTTCTGATGCTCCTGAAGGGCCATATAATCTTGAAACACTTCCGGTCGTGCCATTTCAGCTTCTAATGCTGCTATTTCATTCTCAAGCGTCTGAATTTGTTCCTCCAGCGAGGTAAGCTTACGCTGACGGGTACGTTCTTCACGTTTGGCTTGTTTATCAGCTTCAAAAGAAGCAACGCCTGGTTTATCAGACGCATCAGCGGATGTATCTGTTTTCGAAGATTTAGAGCTACTACTTTGCTCCATCGCCTCCAGCTTCAATTCGGCAAGTTCCTGCTTTTTAGCCGTATAATCGTCATAATTTCCTAGGAACAGATCCGCTCCCTCAGGATGTAGTTCGATCACACGTTCAGCCATTTTATTCAAAAAATAACGGTCATGCGAAATAAACAGTAACGTTCCTTCATAATCAATCAGTGCAGATTCCAACACTTCTCTACTATAAAGGTCGAGATGGTTCGTAGGCTCATCCAGAATGAGCATGTTTGCTTCTAGAAGCATCAGCTTGGCTAGCGAGACACGGGCTTTTTCTCCACCGCTGAGCGCAGCAATTTTCTTAAGTACATCCTCACCGCTAAATAGGAAGTTACCCAGAACCGTACGAATTCTAGCTTCCTCCATATGAGGATATTCGCTCCATAGTTCTTCCAGCACGGTATTATTCGAATTAAGGTTGGTTTGTTCCTGATCGTAGTAGGCAAGTTTAACCTTGGTACCCCACTGAATCGTACCTTCCGCGGGACGGTTAGTTCCAGTCATACATTTAAGCAGTGTGGACTTACCAATACCGTTAGGGCCGATTAGGGCTACAGTCTCACCGCGCCGCATATCAAAAGAAACATGACGGAAAAGGAACTGTGGAGGCTCGAAAGAAACCGCGAGATCCTTGACTTGTACGACTTCTTTGCCTGACATATATTCGACTTCAAAAGAAAAGTGAGCTCTCTTCAGATCACCTAAGGGTTTATCCAATCGATCCATGCGATCCAAAGCCTTGCGGCGGCTTTGCGCACGTTTGGTTGTGGAAGCTCGAACGATATTTTGCTGGACAAACGTTTCCATTCTGGAGATCTCATCCTGTTGCTTCTCATATTGCTTCATCTGCGACTCATATTCGGCAGCTTTAAGCTCCGTGTAACGACTATAGTTACCTGTATAGCGCTTCGCCTGATGACGTTCAATCTCCACAATGGTGGTCACCAGTCGGTCAAGGAAATACCGGTCATGGGAAACAACAAGTAGGGCACCTGAATAAGCACGCAGATAGTCTTCTAGCCAAGTCAGCGTTTGAATGTCCAAATGGTTGGTAGGCTCATCGAGCATAAGTAGGTCAGGAGCCAGTAGAAGAATACGAGCGAGTGCTAACCGGGTTTTCTGACCTCCACTTAGTGTATTAACAGATGTGTCCGGCGGGAAATCGCCAAAGCCCATGCCGTGTAATACACTGCGGATTCGCGTCTCCATTTCATAGCCGCCTTGATCCTTAAACATGTCCTGACGGACTGCGTAACGATCAAGCAAATCTTGATATTTCTTGGGGTTATCCATGAATGCAGGATCAGCAATTTGCTGCTCCATCGTACGTAATTCTTGTTCTGCTTCTATTAAAGGAGTAAATACGTTCAGCATTTCTTCCCAAATCGTACGATCGGAATGCAGTCCGCTATTTTGCGCTAAATAACCAATCGTTGTTTCTTTTGCTTTATAAATTTGTCCGCTGTCATAGGACATTTCACCCGCAAGAATTTTAAGTAACGTAGACTTACCAGCACCGTTAACGCCAACGAGTCCTACGCGCTCCTTTTCCAAAACTTGCAGATTAATTCCTTCTAGGACGGGAATAATTCCATATAATTTTTGAATACCAGCAGCTTGAAGAAGCATGTTCCGTGCGACCTCCATCTATCATGTTATGCTCATTAGTTTACATGAAAAAAAACGATTGCGCGACTAATGGGGCAGGACTTCGGGTCATCCTTGGCGAAAAGGACGCAACAGTGGTAAACTAAGAGCAAATCAACATATTCAGGATGATTGAGGAAGGCTGCTTGACATGAACCCTACAGATTCATTACAACAAAAGAAAGCCGAGTTGCGTAAAGTGATGGCTTCTGCGAGAAATACAGCTTCCGCTGAAGAACGATTTACCTGGTCGAAAGAGGCATGTGATCATGCCGCAGACTGGCTACAGTCTCGGTCGATCGAGAGCCTATTAGTGTATGTGCCTTTTCGTAGTGAGCTGGACACGCGTCCACTGATTGAGTGGGCTTGGCGGCAGGGAATCGATGTGTACGTTCCAAGGTGTATCCGCGAGACGTGCACAATGAATATGGTTCAGCTACGCGAATGGGATGAATTGATACATGGTGCATATGGCATAGCGGAACCGGATCCGCTTCGTTGCCAAGTAGCTGATCCAGACTTCGTCCCGGAAGCTGTAATCGTTCCCGGTCTAGCATTCGATCTCCTTGGAGGTCGTCTTGGATATGGGAGCGGCTATTACGACAGGTTACATGAAGAGCTCATGCGACTGGAGAAACTAGGTTCTAAGAAGTCTGTATGGATTGGGATAGGGTTCGATCTACAGGTTTTGCCCGAGATTCCAATGGCAGAGCTGGATGTACGTCTTCATAGCCTGATAACGGAGAATGGATTGCGAAGTGGCAATAAGGAGGAAGAAGATGGATCTGACACATTTTAACGAACAGGGTAGAGCAAAGATGGTAGATGTATCCGATAAAGAGGTCACCGTTCGAACAGCGGTTGCGAGCACGAAGGTGACGATGAACCCCGATACATTATCAAGAATTAAGGCTGGAAAAATCGGTAAGGGTGATGTGCTTGCTGTAGCTCAGGTAGCCGGTATTATGGCAGCTAAGAAGACATCGGACTGGATTCCAATGTGTCATCCACTTCCACTGTCCGGTATTAATATTCATTTTACAGATAACGATGATAATGAACTTTATATAGAAGGAACTGTGAAGACCACAGGTAAAACAGGTGTTGAGATGGAGGCACTGACTGCGGTCTCGGCTGCTGCACTTACCGTGTATGATATGTGTAAGGCACTGCAGAAGGATATGGTCATTGGTCCGACCTTACTCAATTCTAAGACCGGTGGCAAGAGCGGGGATTACCAACTAGAATCTTAAATAAGATTCGATTACATAGGAACGAAATCGTAGGGCGATACGTTCACAGATTAGAGGAGGAGGGATGATCATATGCTGTGGAAAACTGCGATCTTGACGGCAAGCGACAAAGGAGCCAGAGGTGAACGGGAAGATACGAGCGCCCAGGTCATCCGGGAGTTGGTAGAGGAGGAATTGGGCGGAGAAATTGTAGAGTACCGCATCGTTCCAGACGAGCTAGATGAAATCATTGCATCACTCATCGAACTAACGGATTATTTTCAAGCGAATTTGGTGCTAACGACGGGCGGGACAGAGCTTGCGATCCGCGATGTGACGCCTGAAGCGACAAGGCGAGTGATCGAGCGGGAAGTACCGGGGATGGCTGAAGCCATGCGGGCAGCCGTTATGCCTAAGAACAGCGCAGCAATGCTATTCAGAGGTATTTGCGGAATCCGAGGACGTACGTTAATCGTTAATCTGCCGGGGACTCCGAAGGGTGTTCACGAACATTTGGCAGCCATTATGGATCAACTACCTGAAGCGCTGCTCATGGTAACGGGTCAATATAAACAGTAGGAAATATTTACCCTACTATTTTCAAAATTGTCACACTTATCAGATAGGTATGTGATATCAGTTATGGTATGATGAATTTGTGGCAGAACTTTGTCTATTTCTTGTTATGATGTCGTTGCCACTCTTTTAAATGAACTAAGGAACTGCTTTCTTGTATAAGTTTGAACGAATGCAGACAAGGAAGTATCGAGAGGAGAATAAATATGCTAAGTGGAATCGGTGTACCAGGAATCATTCTACTGGTTATTTTGGCGCTACTGTTGTTCGGACCGAACAAGCTACCTGAATTGGGACGCGCTGTAGGACGTACATTCCGTGAGTTTAAAGATGGTGCTCGCGATATTATCGGTGAAGATGATCCAGCTCCGCGTAAGCAAGAAACACCAACACCTCAACCGCTGGCTTCTCAAAGTCAAACGTATGTTGCTGCTCCGGAGAAGACTCAGACTCCCGATGCTGAACCAATCACAGCTGATCATAATAAACGTCTTCCGGAATAAGCCGTTGCCGGATAGATTGAAGTAGATCCCTTCCTTTCGGGGAGGGATTTTGTTTTGTCTACAAGGCAGATGAAAATAGGTGGTGACAATATGCCAGGCAGGCAGGATGAAATGTCAATCGTCGATCACTTGGGCGAACTGCGCAAACGGATTATTTATATATTAATCGTGCTTGTAGTGGGTTTGATTATCGGTTTGTTCTGTGCCAACCCCGTTTATCAGTACTTAATAAGTGTCGACTCAGCTAAAGATATTCAGCTCCATGCATTTGCGTTCTGGGATGGTATCGGGATGTACATGAAGATCGCTATGGTGGTTGCACTTGTACTTGCCATTCCATTTACTGCTTTTCAGCTATGGGCTTTTGTCAGCCCGGGTCTGAGAGAAGTTGAACGTAGTGCCGCGCTGCGATATGTTCCTTATGTATTTATATTATTTTTAATCGGACTAGCGTTTGGATATTATGTGGTATTCCCTATGGCTCTGTCATTTACAACGACGATTACGAGGAATATGGGGCTGACGGAAACCTATGGGATTAGCCAGTACTTTAATTTCATGTTTACACTGGTTCTTCCGATTGCGTTACTCTTCGAGCTCCCACTCGTGGTGATGTTCCTGACGAAGCTGAGAATTTTGAATCCGAAGCGCTTACGCAAGATGCGGAAGCTTTCATATTTTGCTTTAGTATTTATAGCAGTGATTATTACGCCACCAGACTTTATTTCGGATTTCTTAGTGACGATACCACTTCTGATCTTGTATGAGTTCAGTGTGTTTCTGTCCTCAGTGGTATATCGTAAGCAGCTTGCTGCAGACGAGGCGGCAGAAGAACGTTACCGTTTTCCAGCCAATCCGGACTCTAAATAAAGAGAGTATTCTTTTTCCACTAGGGAGAAGAGTACTCTTTTTTCATGAAAAGATTATAGTTCAACAGGCATATTTTGGCTTACAGTGGATAGAATGATGGAGGGCAGAGGGAGCATAGCGTCTATTATGGGCTTAAATATAGAGATAGATTTATAAAACTCGGAAGATATTTGAAAAAAGAATAAAGAGGACTTGAAATCTGTGCCCAAGTTGAGTATCATAAAAGTTGTTAGCACTGAGACATGTCGAGTGCTAATACATACATGACAACAACAGTAACTTTATCACAACATATTAATTAAGGAGGCTATTTTTCATGATCAAACCTTTAGGTGACCGCGTTTTGGTAGAACCAATCGAACAAGAAGAAACAAATTCATTTGGGATTGTTCTTCCTGACTCTTCAAAAGAAAAGCCGCAAGAAGGTAAAATTATTGCTGTCGGCGGTGGCATTACTAAAGATGGTGCTCGTGTTCCTTTGGAAGTTAAAGAAGGCGACCGCGTATTGTTCTCTAAATATGCTGGAACAGAAATCAAATATGAAGGTAAAGAATATTTGATTATGAAAGAAAGCGACATTCATGCAATTGTAGGCTAAGTGCCTGTATATAGGAAGTATAGAACATTTTTATAATCCATTAGGGAGGTTTTTATCACAATGGCAAAAGATATTCGTTTCAGTGAAGATGCACGTCGCTCGATGCTTCGTGGTGTAGATGCTTTGGCAAACGCAGTAAAAGTTACGCTTGGACCGAAAGGCCGTAACGTTGTTCTTGAGAAAAAATTCGGAAGCCCGCTCATTACAAATGACGGTGTAACGATCGCAAAAGAAATCGAATTGGAAGATGCTTTCGAGAACATGGGCGCACAGCTCGTTAAAGAAGTAGCTACCAAGACAAATGATGTTGCCGGTGACGGTACAACAACTGCTACTGTTCTTGCTCAAGCGATGATTCGCGAAGGTCTGAAGAACGTAACTGCTGGTGCTAACCCAATGGTTATCCGCAAAGGTATTGAGAAAGCAGTTAAAGCAGCTGTAGCTGAATTGAAAAACATCGCTAATGAAGTTCAAGGCAAACATGAAATTGCACAAGTTGCTGCAATCTCTGCTGCTGACGAAGAAGTTGGCGAATTGATCGCTGAAGCTATGGAAAAAGTAGGTAAAGACGGTGTTATCACTGTTGAAGAATCCCGTGGATTCGCTACTGAGCTTGAAGTTGTTGAAGGTATGCAATTCGACCGCGGCTACATTTCTCCATACATGATCACAGATACGGATAAGATGGAAGCCATTCTTGATAATCCTTACATCTTGATCACGGATAAGAAAATCAGCAGCACGCAAGAAATCTTGCCAATTCTTGAGAAGATCGTTCAACAAGCTAGACCGCTTGTGATCATCGCTGAAGATATCGAAGGCGAAGCTCAAGCTATGCTGATCGTAAACAAACTACGCGGAACATTCAATGCTGTTGCTGTTAAAGCTCCAGGCTTTGGTGACCGTCGTGAAGCAATGCTACAAGACATCGCTGCTTTGACTGGTGGTCAAGTGATCACTGAGAAACTTGGTCTTGATTTGAAGAGCACTTCAATCGAGCAACTGGGTAACGCTCGTCAAGTGCGCGTAACGAAAGAAAACACGACAATTGTAGATGGCAGTGGCGACAAGAACGATATCAGCGCTCGCATCTCACAAATTCGTGCTCAACTGGAAGAAACAACTTCCGAGTTCGACAAAGAGAAGCTGCAAGAGCGTCTAGCTAAATTGGCTGGTGGCGTAGCAGTAATCAAAGTCGGAGCTGCAACTGAAACAGAACTTAAAGAGCGCAAACTTCGCATCGAAGATGCCTTGAACGCAACTCGCGCTGCGGTTGAAGAAGGTATCGTATCCGGTGGTGGTACTGCACTTGTGAACGTATATGGTGCTGTAGCTGCTGTAGACGTGACTGGCGACGAAAAAACAGGCGTGAACATTGTTCTACGCGCTTTGGAAGAGCCAATCCGTACAATCGCAGCTAACGCTGGTCAAGAAGGTTCCGTAATCGTGGATCGCTTGAAGAAAGAAAAAGTAGGCATCGGATATAACGCTGCTACGGACGAGTGGGTTAACATGTTCGAAGCAGGTATCGTTGACCCTGCTAAAGTAACACGTTCTGCTCTTCAAAACGCTGCATCTGTAGCTGCAATGTTCCTGACTACTGAAGCGGTAATCGCTGATAAGCCAGAACCAGAAAAAGCAGCCGGCATGCCTGATATGGGCGGCATGGGTGGTATGGGCGGCATGATGTAATAAGGCTGATAAAGCCTTATGCATCAAGCGTTTTCCATATTAATTTAATAAGGCCTCTCAGGTTTCATACCTGAGAGGCCTTTTACATTTCTTTAATTTATAGTATTACGATATTGGTTGGGTGTCACCCCAGTATATTTTTTGAAAACCTGAAAGAAATATTTATCATCGTTGTAACCGACGCTATGTGCAATTTCCGTGAGTTTTAAGCTTCGGTTATGTAAATATTCGCAGGCCTTATCAATACGGATATGATGTAAATATTCCAGGAAACTCATTTTCATTTCTTGCTTGAAGAGTAAACTTAAATAACCCGGCGTAATAAATACTTCACGAGCAACAGTTTCCCGGTTGATATCTTTAGTGTAATTGGTTTGAACATAATCAAGAGCACTTTGAAATAATTTGTTTGTGTTTTTCCGGTTACTTAGTTTATCTGAAATCGTGAGAAGTAAGTCATAGAGCAGGTTTTGAATCAGTTCCAAGCTGGATTGAGACATAATATGGGACAATTTGATCAAATCATCTCCAAATATCTCTCCGGTATTTAAATTTTTCTCGACACAGGTCTTATACAATGTAAACACCAAGGCAATCATGGATCGTACGATATGTTCTTTCGAGCTACTCTCGGGTTTGAGCGCATTGTTAAATTCTTTCAGATGGTTAAGTAATTCTTCTTGCTTCCCCTGAAACAGAGCTTGTAATATTGCTTTCTCCTCTGTTAAAGGATATGAAGAGTGATCAGGATCATCGATGGAGGTCGTATAATCTACGATTTTCGCCAAACCCATGTAATATCGATGGTTGAGGGCTCTTGTTGCTTCCCTATACGAGATGTTTAAATGCCTGACAGATGCTTCAATACTTCCTATCCCAATTGAAACTTCAAAATTGAGATGTTGCTGCACATTCCGTTGTATTTCCTGAGCCAAAGGGGTCAAAGTCCCTGAACTAATTAACTCTTCGCTGTTAAGAATGAGTACGATATCATCCTGATGCTCAAACGCAGCACACATATAAAAAGTAGATGTTGTTTCCTCGGCAATATTTTTGAGGCTGTATTTATATAATTCAATATCTTCGGGACCATACCGTTGCTGAAGAGAATGGAAATTATCGATTTGTAAAACCATCACACCAAAGCATAGATGGGGAAATTCAATTTGGTTAAGTCGTAAAATTGAAAATAGCTGATTAAAGGGCGGATTGGCCGTTGTAACAAGCTTTCTTAAGGTATCTTCTTTTAAAAGAGGGAAGCTCTCACGAAATCCCATGTTTAACTTTTCAAGTGTAAGTTCCTGACGTCTTTGCGATTCAATAATATTAGCTAATTTTATAACGGTGTCCAAAATTTCTTGGGTGCGACTTGGCTTAAGCAAATACTCGGTAACACCAAATTGTATGGCTTTTTTGGCAAAAGAGAACTCGTCAAAACCGCTCATAACGACACATTTGATATGAGGATAATCTCTAGCGACATGCTCAATTAAGGTTAGTCCATCCATCTCTGGCATTCGAATATCTGTAATCAGAATATCAATCTCAATGACCTTGAGCTGCTCCAACGCTTCGATACCGTCCCTGGCTTCAGCTTGGATGCTCACCCCGTATTTGCCCCAATTGATTAATGTCCTTATTCCGGTACGCGCTCGTTCCTCGTCATCCACAATCATGATTCGAATCATTTTGTTTCCTCCTGGTCAGCAAGAATTGCGGGGATTATTAGTTCCACTTGGGTACCTCGTCCAACTTGGCTATCGAAGCGAAGTTGATAGTTGTCGTTGTAATAGTACTGAAGTCTGGAGATGATATTTGAGATTGCATACCCATTGGTATTGAAATCCGTATTAATATTGCTTTCAGGTTGGACCACTAATATATGCTGTAACGTATCCGCATTTATACCTGCTCCAGAATCCTCAATAAGAAATCGCATGCGATTGCCTATCAAATCACCGCTAACGGTTATACTGCCACCCCCTCTTTTTTGCTCGATGCCGTGAACGATCGCATTCTCAATGAAGGGTTGAAGAATCAACTTCATGATCACATAGTTATGGAGTTCGGATGAAATATTAATCTGGTACGTTAACGAATCCTTGAATCTCATTTTCTGCAAAGACAAATAGAGTTCAAGCATTTCAATCTCTCTCTCCACATTCGTAAAACTTTTTCCTCGGTTTAAACTTAAGCGAAACAATCGAGACAAATGGACAATCATCTCACTGATTTGGGATTGTCCTGCTGACTCTGCCTCCCAAAATATCATGTCCAGTGTATTGTAAAGAAAATGTGGATTGATCTGAGATTGAAGCGCCTTCAGTTCAGCTTCTCTTTCTTTTAATTGAAGTACATACACTTCATCCACTAATTTTTTAACGTTTTTGACCATTTTATTATAGCCCCGACTAAGATGACCGATTTCATCACGGTATTTAATATCGACGCGTTCCTCGAAATTCCCATTTTGAAATCTCTCCATGGAAGCGACAAGATTTTTGATAGGAGCGGTAATAATCGTGGTGAGGACCATCATAAATGGCAAGCTTAATAACAGACAAGCAAGAATAATAATGAAGACAAAAACTTTGATTGAACTGAGCTCTTTCGTCAAGATAGATAATGGCACAAGATATACAACCCGCCACCCGTTATCATTCATAGCGCTGTATGTAACAAGCAAATTTTGACCATTAACTTTGATTACGGCATCGCCAGACTCACTACTATGAATAATACTTTTAAATTGTATATCAGATGGGTTCGTGAAACTTGCTTCCATCCCAGCTTGAAGTAGAAAGGTTCCATTCTCATTAAGAATAACGATACCATGCATGTCATCATATAAATTTTTTAAATACTGTTCTCTTATCGTTTTCTGATTAATGCCCATGAAGATGAACCCGATGGGACTTCCATTGTGGATATTGCGAACGATTCGCGTCATACCAATCTTTTCATTTTGGTTATTTTGTATAAATACCGTATCAGAGCTATTGAGGGAAAACCAATAGGAGGCTCCGTTTTTTTTGCGTGCATTTTGATATATTTCAGTTCGTTGAATTTGCTTCAAGCTACCGGAGCCATTGCTTCCGTCTGTAGCTTCTTGAAAGATTGGATAATCTTTATCACCACCATAAAGCGCAAAATAGTCAAAATTTTTAGAAAACAACATTTGGTTCATAATTGAAGCGGTCGGCCCAGAGTACAATGAGGAATCCAGACGGTTTACACTTTGATTCTTTGTAACTAAAGCCTCCTGTATTTCGGGAGCTAGACTGAATACGGTTATCCAGTCTGAAATGCTTCTCTGCATTCCTGTCATATTGTTTCTAATTTCATTGACTATACCAAGATTAGTCATGCTAACTTTGTTTACAATTTGTTTGCTAGAGGTTTGGTAAGAATAGTAACCTAAAGTGATAGAAATTAGGATAATAAGCATATAAACAAATATAAAAATTTTATATTTCATACTTAAGTGCATATATAAGTTCTTCAGTACGTATGCCCTCATTTCTGTAAGCGTTTCAATAATATTAATCGTATTGGTAAATATGATCAATATGTTATCTATCATATTCGATAAATGTAAACCTTGTTCGACTTTTCTCTACTGACGATCATTCTAAGGCGCGTTATGATTCAAAAAGGTAAACTAAGCATCTAAACTATTAGGGGGATTAATCAATGAATATGAAGATTACGTATCGAAAGGTGAATCTCATCACCACTTTCGTTTTAATGGTCGGTATACTGGCTGCATGCGGCAGCGACAATACCAAAGAGGACTCACAAAGCACTGGCAACAAAGAAAATAAGTCAGTTACTTTGCGTTTGTTCTCCAATCAGCCTGACCGTAAATCCGGACAGGGATTGGCGGAGCAAATGGTGGTCGATAACTACATGAAGGAAAATCCGAATGTCAAAATTGAGGTTGAAGCTGTGGGCGATGAGCCTTTTAGGAACAAGCAAAAGGCATATATGGCCTCTAACGAGCCAATCGACATTACCATGGTACACAGCGGGGCTGATCTGAACACATTGATTCAAGCAAAATTTGTAACGGAGCTGAATCCTAAAGATTACGAAGGACAAAATTATAATTTCTTCGATGGAGCATTTAAATCTTTTACGTTTGATGGAAAGCTTTACGGTCTTCCACGCAATAGCGATTATGAAATTATCTACTATAACAAGAAGTTATTTAGCGATAATGGTGTGAAAGTGCCGACAACTTTTAATGAACTTATTGATGCTGCAAAGACATTCCGGTCAAAAGATATAACACCGATGTCTACTAACGGAAAAGAGTTGTGGACTTTTGGCTTATTATTTCAGGATTTTGCTCAGCGCGTTAATGGAGATCCAAATGCTATATTGGATGCTGTGGACCAAAAGAAATCATTTACAGAAGACGACAGTTTTCTTCAAACGGCCAAGCTAATGAAACAGTTTATGGATGTGAAAATGTTCCAAGATGCGTATATGACTGCTGATTACGGTAGTTCTCAAAATTTGTTTACCCAAGGCAAAGCGGCTATGTGGTATATGGGTTCGTGGGAAGCCGGAATGGCGAGCAACGAAAAATTGTCTGCCGATTTTCGGAACAACCTCGGTGTTATGAGAGTGCCTCTGGTAGAAGACGGTAAAGGGAAGGCTACGGATCTGCTCGCATGGAACGGAGGAGGATATGCCTTAACGACATCTTCGATTCATCCTGAGGAAGCTAAGAAATTCTTTGACTATATGATGAGAGCTGATCAATGGGCGAAAGCTGCTTGGGATACGGGTGCAGCCGTACCGGCACAAAAATATCAATTAACAGGAAAAGAAAGCGAGGTTCAAAAACAACTAACGGATATTCTAAATAATGGAACATCGATGCCAGGAGCTTCGTTTATCGATTTCGGTACTCCCGGCTTCAAGGATGATGTCCAAAACGCACTTGGTAAATTCTTTGCTGGTACTGCTACATCGGAGCAGCTTATAGCCGATTTTCAGGCAGCTGCAGCCAAACAGAAAAAATAGACAGTTTATAGAAGTTTAATTAGGGACAGGTTTGCGCCTGTCCTTAATTAATACATAGGATTGGAGTGAGAACGATGCAAAAAGTATTAAGCAATAAGCTGGCTATTTTTTTGTTCGTGTTTCCAGGCATTCTTTTGTTTGCCCTTACATTCTTAGCACCTATTGTTCTAAGCTTTTATTATTCCTTTACAGATACGCTTGGCCCAGGTACCAAGCTCACCATGATCGGATTTGAAAACTATAAACAGTTGCTGTTACACGATTCGCGATTCTGGAGATCGCTGTTGAACGCGGTTCTATTGGGATTGGGATTTATTATTTTGCAGCATCCGGTTTGCATTCTGTTTGCTATTCTTTTGGATAGGCTCGGCGGGAAGGCCGAGAAAATATTTCGTACCATCTTTTTTATCCCTTGTGTAATCTCGGTTGTGGTCATTTCGAGAATGTGGCTAAATCTAATGGATCCTTCCTTTGGTATGGTTAACAAGCTATTGGATATTGTTGGATTAAGCAGCTGGAAGCATGCTTGGCTAGGAGACACATCCACGGCACTCATTTCTTTATTATTCATCCTCATTTGGTCCGGTTTCGGATGGGGACTGCTCTTTTATTACTCGGGTATTAAAGGCATTCCTGAGGATTTATACGAAGCGGCACATTTGGATGGAGCCTCTGGTATCAAACTTCATTGGAAGATTACTGTTCCGCTACTTTCACCAGTAATAGCAGTTCAAGTCACATTAGCTATGATTACAGCACTTAAACAGATGGAAACCGTATTCCTGACCACAAACGGCGGTCCTGGAGATGCAACACAATTTTTAGGTGTTTACTTGTATAATAAAGCCTTTTCTGCAAGCCAATATGGTTATGCAAATGCTATAGCCATTTTGTTTATTATCGTATGCCTTGTAGCTACGTATTTAAGTAATAGATTTATCCCAAGTGAGAATGCGTAATATTTGGAGGTGATAGAAATGAAAACTTGGAATAGATCAATTATATGGATCATTTTTCTCGTCGTCGCATTAGGGCAACTATTCCCGCTAATTTGGCTTATAGACTTTTCTTTTATGAAAAGCAGCGATTTCTTCACGTCTGCCGTTCTAAAATGGCCAAGCTCTCCAGAATGGACGAATTATATCAATGCATGGATCGACGGGAAATTTCCTGAATATTTATTCAATAGTGTGTTGGTATCAGCGACTACCATTATATTAACAGTGATCTTTTCTTTGTTGCTTGGATATGCTTTTACCCGAATGCAATGGAAGCTTCGAGGTCTATTTTTCTCCATCATACTACTTGGAATTATGATTCCGATCCATGCTACCCTTATTCCCAATTTTGCTATTTTTAAAGCGCTTCATTTAACCGACACCTATCTGGGTCTTATTATTCCTTATACGGCTGTATCCGTTCCCCTTGGAACCTTTATTTTATCAGGCTTCCTTCGCAGTCTTCCCAAAGAGATTGAGGAATCGGCTGTCATCGATGGTTGTAGTATTTATCAAATCGTGTTTCGCATCATCATGCCACTCACCATGCCGGCACTGGTTACCATTGCAGTTACAACCTTCATTAGTTGCTGGAATGAATTCATTATGGCTGCGACTTTTCTAAGTAAGGATTCATTAAAGACATTACCCTTCTCCGTGATGAACTTTGCTGGTCAGTATTCCTCTGATTATGGTTCGCAATTTGCTGTTATGGTGCTGACATCAATTCCGGCTATTGTGATCTATGCTTTGTTTAATGAGCAAATTACGAAAGGTATAACAGCCGGTGCTGTTAAAGGTTGATGCCATAAGCTTCTGTAGAACAAATTTTAGAATCGTAAAGATCTACGACACAGAGAACATAAGACGATGACCCTGAAATAAAGAGGAAAAACATGAGGAGGAGATATGTAGGATGAAAATTCATTGTAGCGGGGATGATTCTTCTCTATTCAAAGGTATACACCGTTTGGCAAGCCGCCTTGACCTCCATTTCATCACGGAGAGCCATGTAGATGCCACCACCTTGACATGGGAGAAACGGGAAGGTCCTATTGAGGTGGAATGGAACGGCCAATCGGGAATAATCCGATACGAAAAAACTCACCATGCCTTCCGTGCCTTGGGTTTATGGGTGGAGAAGATGAGGAGTGGTAATGCCGATATAGAACTGCAGCAACATTCATTTACCATCTGTGAAACACCTCAATTCCAATCCGTAGGTACCTTGTTTGATGTGTCTCGTAATGCTGTACCCACCGTTAAATCCATTCAAAATGCCTTGGTAACAATGTCCTTAATGGGCATGAACCAAGTCATGTTGTATACAGAGGATACCTATGAGATCAAGGGATATCCATACTTTGGATATATGAGGGGACGTTACAGTCATGAGGAATTACGTGAGATCGACGATTGGGCATACGAGATGGGAATCGAGGTTATCCCCTGTATTCAGACATTGGCACACTTAACCGAAGCTCTTAAATGGAAATATGCTGCCGAAATAAGGGATACATCCGATATTTTACTCGTTAAGAAAGAGGAGACTTACACATTTATTGAGAACATGATCCGCTCCGCCTCCTCACCATTCCGAAGTCGGCGAATCCATATTGGCATGGATGAGGCACACCAGCTAGGACTAGGGCAATTCTTAAAAGATAATGGCTACCAAAATCGATTCAAGCTGATGAACGAGCATTTGCAACGTGTGCTGGGTATAACAGAGCGACTGGGACTATCTCCTATGATCTGGAGCGATATGTACTTTCATCTAGGCCCCCGCAACGGAGAGCATTATAATGTGGATGAGGTAATTCCCGAGGAGGTGATTAAGGATATTCCAGAGGGAATTAGTCTGGTCTATTGGGATTATTATCACACGGAACAGAGCTTTTACGAATCTTCTATTCAGAAACACCTGAGTATTGGCCGGCTATTATATTCGCTGGTGGAGTATGGACTTGGAATGGTCTTGCACCAAATGTGGGGAAGATGATCTCCACAACTATCCCGGCGCTCCAAGCTTGCAAGGCTATGGGGGTGCAGGAGGTTGTAGCTACAATGTGGGGGGATAACGGGGCGGAGACTCCTGGATGTCAGCATGGTATGGCCTCCAGCTTTACGCTGAATACGCGTATGCCGACACCGTAGATGAGGAACGGCTAGAGGCTAGGTTCCGTTTTTGCACAGGAGGAGAAGCAAGGGATTTTCTGAACCTCGGGAGTTTCGATGAAACGCCGGGTGTAGAGCCGGGGAATGGAAGAGAGTCTAATCCATCTAAGTTCCTGCTATGGCAGGATGTTTTGATCGGACTCTATGATGCAAATATAGCGGGCATCCCGCTAGAAAATCACTATCGTAAGTTGGCTGAGAGTCTGGAGGGTTCTGTAGAACGTAATCTACATTATCAAAGTATGTTCGAATGGTACAGGGAGCTGGCCCAGATTCTAAGTCAAAAGTGTACTTTGGGACTGCGACTTAAGGCTGCCTATGATCAAAATCAGCGGTCCAATCTGGAACAGTTGAAGGAGGATCTACAGAGTTTGATTCCCCAGATGGATAAGCTTCGCCGACTACATCAGAAGCTGTGGTTTGAAGACTTCAAGCCTTTTGGTTGGGAGGTAATCGACATGCGGTACGGATCGATATTAGTTCGGCTTCAGAGTACCGTTGAGCGACTGGAGGATTATTTAGAAGGGAAGGTAATGTTGCTTCCTGAATTAGAGGTGGAACGGCTACCTTTTGATGACGAATGGGGATTTAGCGATGGCACACTAGGAAGAGGGATCTACCACCGAATTGTAAGTCCTAACTGTTTATTTAATCCTGTATAAATTCTTTTAATGAAGGGGAGTAATCTAGATGTCTATTACTAAAGCTATTAAATATGTTGTAATTCTTTGCATAGCTATTGTTATGCTTGTTCCAAGCAAGGTTATGGCAGCTAGTAATACCATTACACCAGGAATCCCTTGGAATGATACAAACGGAAATTTCATTCAAGCGCATGGCGGTGGAATGATCAAAGTCGGAAGTACTTATTATTGGGTTGGCGAGGATAAAACAGGCATTACAGATAGCGGTCGATTTAGAGGCGTCAATATATATTCAACTACAGATTTTGTCAACTTTAAGTTTGAAGTTCAGGCATTAAGCCCACAGCCTTCAGGTGACTTAACGAATGATCGTATCGTAGAGCGTCCTAAAATTATATATAACAGTAGTACAAACAAATACGTGATGTACATGCATATTGATAACTACTGTTATTGTGACGCTAAGGTAGGGATTGCAACCAGTTCATCCATTACTGGACCTTGGACGTACCAAGGATCATTTCGTCCGCTGGACCATGAAATTCGTGATATGACGATTTACAAGGACTCAGATGGAACCGCTTACTTAATGGGGGCGACGGATGAGAATGCCAACTTTACGATATTCAAATTAAGCTCGGATTATTTAAGTGTAACTAGTTTGGTGCACTCATGGAGCAATGTATATTTGGAGGCTCCGGCAGTAGTGAAGAAGAATGGAGTCTATTTCATCCTGACTTCGAGACAGAAAGGTTGGGACCCGACAATTCAGCAGTACGTCTCCGCTACTTCGATGGGCAGCACGTGGAGTGCCTGGAAAACAATAGGGAATAGCAATAATTATAATTCTCAATCTACTTTCGTTATACCTTTAGAAGGTACTACGGGTACAACCTATTTATATATGGCAGACCGCTGGAATCGGTATAACTTGCAAGATTCCCGATATATTTGGCTGCCATTAAGAGTGGAAGGACATGAAATCGCCTATGGTTGGTTTGATCATTGGAATCTGGATGCCGCAGCAGGTTCATTTAGCATCCCATCCAGCTTTACGTCTCTAAATACAAATTCATGGTATAAGATTGTCAACAGAAACAGTGGATTAGTATTAGATGTAAGTGGTCAGTCGACATTGGACGGAGGAAATGTTATTCAGTATACGGATAACGGTGGATGGAATCAACATTGGAAATTCGTCTCGATTGGTGATGGAAACTATCAGTTGATTAATCGAAAGAGTGGTAAGGTGCTCGCTGTCACTAACGGTTCAATTGCTTCTGAGAGCAATATTATTCAATGGAGCAGTACGGGAGGAGCAGACCAGCAATGGTCTTTGCAGAATACAGGTAGCGGGTATTTTAAAATGATGAATATGAACAGCTTAAAACCCGTAGATGTGACTGGTTCGTCTACGGTTCCAGGCAAGCAAGTCATTCAGTGGGATGATCTGTTGCAAAATAATCAGCAATGGTCTATTGTGCCGGTGAACTGAAAGATTGAAGATGATGTATTGTGTTAAGCCACGTTCATTAACAAAACCGGAGAACGCCTATTTGGGGGGTTCTCCGGTTTTGTTTTCAGGTTAATCTTCTGACATATCATAATAAGTATGATATGACGTAGCCCAATTATTGCAACCGAGTGTTGAGGGCGTTCAATGTTACATACGATACTTTAGAGTAAATTATCGAAGATTCTAATGTTGTCTTATAAAGAGGTGTGTATAGCAGATGAATGCGAATACGGATGGAATACGGCCTGCCGGATATGTTGAGAGTACGGAAGATTGGGTAATGGAGAAGAAAAATGCTGGCTTTCATGGCTATTTCATTCAAACTTTTGACTTCGGCGGTGAGTCACATTTTGTTGCTCCTCAAAGCGTAGAGAGTGGACATCATCCTTATTTAACAGCCTACAGCCTAAAGCCACCTAGAGGATTTGTGGCCTCAATTCCCGGGGGTAGGCTATGGGGGCGATCCGCTGCTGTACTGACTCCGGAAGGAAGACTGCTGTCAGATGTATCACATGAATATGACGAGAAGCTACATACCGTAGTAAAAGGGGCGAATCATCCTATTTTCACGGATTGGAACCATTCCAATCTTATTTCTGCACAAGGAACGACAGCGTCGCTAGGCTTTTGTGGCAGCTACAATTATTTTCACTGGATGTACGATGTGATGGCAAGATGGGGAATGCTCCTGGAGACGGGGATATCTTTCGATCAGGTCATGATCAATCCTAATCCATATGGAACGTTTGTTGAACAAACGCTGTCCATGTTAGGTACACCTAAGGAGAAGATCATTCGTACGTATTCTACAATGTACGTGGAGGCGGAGCAATTGCTGGTGCCATCCTTGATTATGGATTCTCATTATCCTGCGTGGGCAACGGAGATGCTACGCAGGATGTTTCTGCCTCACCAACATGTTTCTTATGCAGCTTCAGATCGATTCTATATATGCCGGAAGAGAGCCGGCGCGCGGCGCATCGTTAACGAAGAGCAAGTGATGGATTACTTAGCATCGATTGGTTTTCGCCCGCTGGTACTTGAACAGATGTCCTTAGCCGAGCAAATTCGTGCTTTTGCAGTTTCAAGGGTCATTGTAGCACCACATGGAGCGGGATTAACGAATCTTGCATTTTGCGAGCCAGGTACAAAAGTGATTGAAATCTTTCATCCCGAACATATCATGCCGACCTACTGGATGATCAGCAATCACCGTCAACTGAACTATTACTTCATGTATGCTAACAGGCAGTCAGTGCAAGGGATTACCTTTGCGGGCCTGGAGGATATCTATGTGGATATAGATAAGCTGAAAAGGACACTTCGCCTCGCTGAGATTGAATAAGGTGCTTAAAGATGGTTTTACAATACTTGGCCACCGACCATTGTCCATAGAACTTGAAACTCCTCATCCAATAAGACCAGGTCGGCATCGGAACCAGATGAAACTATACCCTTGTGTTGTAATCCTAAAATATTGGCTGGTGTAGTTGACGCCATCTGAACGGCATCCAACAAGGGAATTCCAGTTTCGACGGTATAACGTAATGCTTCATTCATGGTAACTGTGCTGGAGGCTAGCGTTCCATCTGCCAGTCTTGCAATGCCATCGGATACCGTAACATGATGGCCGCCAAACATATAATCTCCATCGCCCATACCCATTGCTTGTAAAGCGTCAGTGATTAATACCATTCCTTCCGGTCCTTTCAAGGTATGCATCAATCGAATAATAGCAGGATGTAGATGGACATGATCCACAATAGCTTGAAGACTCACATGTTTCTCTTCGAAAGCTGCCACGATTAGACCCGGATCTCGATGATGAATCGGCCTCATGCCATTAAAACAATGCGTAACATGGCTTGCACCGGCTGTAAAGGCTTCTTTGGCTTCCTCGTATGTGGCATCAGAGTGAGCAATGGCTATAACGACTCCTTTGTTCTTCAAAAAAGAAATTAAGTCCATTCCTCCTGGTAATTCAGGAGCAATCGTAACCATTTTAATGAGTGAACCTGCTTCCTTAAAAATGATCTCCATTTCATCCAAATTTGGATGCCGTAAATACTTCTCGTTCTGCATTCCTTTTCGCTTTGGATTTAGATAAGGTCCCTCTAAGTGAATCCCTGCGATCTTAGCTCCCACTTCATGTCCTATTACTCGTTTGACACTACGAATCATTTCTAGTAGATCTTCTATTGTAGAACTGACCGATGTAGCTAGAAAAGAGGTGCATCCCGTTGAAGCACAAGCACGTGACACTTCTTGAATACTTTCTTCAGTTCCATCCATCATGTCAAAACCATTAGCGCCGTGGATATGAACGTCAATCATTCCAGGTATTAATAAATGTCCGCTACCATCAATCAGTTCATGTTCTCCCTTTGGAATAGTTAGATCTTCTGTATCGATTCTCATAATTTTCCCTTCAAGAATCCACACATTGGCTGATGGAATGATTCTGTCTGGAAGTACCGCTTGTACATGATGCAAAATAGTATACATCGTTAACCTTCCCCTCACTTTGGTTATTCATCGTTCTTTTGAACCTCATCAATTTCTTCACGGCATTCAATAACCGTAATGTTCTTCTGATCTAGGACTTCTCTGATTTCAATCGGAATTTCTCGATTTGTAATGATTATGTCAACGAATTCAAAGTCTAGACGATGAAATGATTTACCATTAAATTTGGTGTGATCAGCCACGACAATAACCTGATCTGACCTACCGGCCATTTCTCTTTTTACTCGAGCATCTTCTTCATAGGAATAATAGAGACCATCAGCCTGATTGCCACTGCCCCAATAAAAGCTTTATCCGCACGAATTTCACTTAGTTTAGTTATAATAGAAGGCCCATATAAAGCACGATCCTTCACATTTAAGTAACCACCAAGAATATAAATTTGAAGATCATCTCGATTTGATAGGATGCCTACATTATCAATCGAGTGCGTGACAACCGTAATATGTTTGGCGTTAATTTGTTCTGCAACAAATTGAACCGTGGTGGATACATCTAAAATCACAGTCTCATGATCTTGAATAAGTTTCGCACCAATCGTTCCTATTCTTTGCTTACTCTCCGATTCATCAATCAATCGATCCTTATAGGATAATATTTCTTGCTTTAACTCAGGTAAAGACAGACCCCCATGAGTTCGAATAACAACGCCTTCTTGTACTAATCTAACAATATCCCTTCGTGCCGTATCTCTTGATACTTCAAACTGTGTACATATATCTACAACACTCATCGTTTGGTGTTCTTTCAAGTATTCGAGAATTTTCAATAAACGTTCTTCTTGATACACAATGCATGCACCTCCTTAAGTAATTGTAATTATTAGTATAAGTAAATGCAAGTAATTATATTTAAATTTTGCGTTAATGAAAGTAATTATTAATAATATACGTATATAATTCATAGAAATAAACGAGCTTCATTTAAATTTATTTTGAATGAATACGAAGTAGTTTAGTTATTTTAAACCAATTTATTGAATAAGAGTATGATATTATAAAATCGTTCTCTAAGGGGGATTTAATTGAAAAAGTTTTTATTAAGCTGTTTCATTACGATCGTAATCATAATTGTTTTATATTATGTAATTATGAGTGTTATATGGAATGAACCTTAAATTTTTGACAACTTTATCTTTTATACTTCGATGCTAACAAAGCTTAACTGCTAACAATTCATCATCATAAAAAACTCGAAGAATACTTGATATGGGTGGCCTAATTTAATAGGGATTAGTACCTTATAGGAAAATTGTTACTATCTATTTCTTACTTAAAAAGGTTTCATGGGGTTTATCCAACTCATGTGAAGCCTTTTTTTGTATACAGTTTAGTTTTGGAGGAAATGGATATGATCCATGAAACAGAGAAGAAGAAAAGATATTCATTAGTTATTATTTTTCTAGCCTTATTAATATTCTTGAATTCGAACTATGGAGTTAATGCAGCAGACAATAACAATGAAGAAGCATACAAGCAAGAACCTGATGTGGCTTCACAAGATAAATCAGCGGTTACTGATAAAGAATCTTCAGCAAAGGATAGCCCAGATACTAAGGATACAAAGGAGTCTTCACGAAATAAAATATTTGATATTCGAAAAGAGGACAGAGAATTACTAAAGCTTGAGAATACTCTGCTATCAATAAGGAAAATTGCTGCTGAAAATAAAGATGGTGAACTTTCTAGAGAAATATACATGAAGTATCTTGAATTAAATCAAGAAAATATTACATTACATGATTTTAATTATCATTATGAAAAGAACAAAGATGCGGAATATATCAGATTAGAGAATAATTACTATGAGTATAAAAAGGCTGAATTTTTAAAATTACAAGATAAGTATGAAACTCTGATATCTGATTACGCAGGGTTATTAAAGTCATCTCCAAGTGTATTAAATCTATCTAAAAGTGAAATAAGCACAAAGTTAGATTCTCAGAATTCAATTAATCAACCAGTTGACGATATTTCTATCAACAAGCCCCTTATTTCTAAGCTTCCCAAGATTTCCGTTACAGTAACTGTTTATTACGTACAACCAGATAATATAGAAACTTTGAGTGTGACTGATGATGTATATATTCCCGAAGAAAACAATATAGTTTTTTTTCAGAAAACCTATGAAAATGTCATAACGGGTAAAGATTTTGAATTTTCTCTTCCAAAAGATCCAACGATTTCAGATGGAACATATCTAGTAGAAATGAAATATTCAGATTCTGAGATGACAACGGATTATTTTAGAGTAGCGGCAGTACCACTTGCTCTTACAAGTAATCGGACAATTAATGTGAATGATTCTTTTGACGTAAGCTTAGGAGCTGGTGAGACTCAAGTATTTGAATTTACTGCTACTAGTTCTAAGGCTCACCGGATATTTACTAACCCTTATGGTGGTGTTGGTGGTTCGAACGATACGGTTCTAGAGATTTATAGTGATGCAGCCTTAACTAATATGATATCTAGAAATGATGATTATAACGGAACGGTCTTCTCATCTATTAGTTTTAAAACAGTTATGGGAACTAAATATTATGTTAAGTTGCGTACGTATAGTAGTTCAGGTTCTCTATATTGCCGACTAAGTCTATTATCTCTAGAACCAATCGTCTTTACAGAAACATCAGCTCAGTATGTGTATAATGCATCCAACAGAATAAGCTATATTTTGTACGCATCAGGAAGACAAATCATATACCTATATGATAATAACGGCAATTTATTGAGAAAAGTGCTATTAAATTAATTTCAAATAGAAAAGGTGAGGGAATTGAGAAAAAAGCAAAATAAAACGAAAAAATTAATGATATGGGCAGTCTGTGGTGGTTTAGTTGTCTCCATGTTTTCTTCTGTAACAACAGGGTTTGCAGAAGAAGTTGTAAATCAAGTCAATGAAACTATTCTAGGGTTACCTTCAAATGATCATACGATACAGGTTCCTCATTCTGATCCGAATATTGTAGCTGATCAAAATGACCATTTACCTAAATTCACTGGATTTCAGAGTGAAGAAACGAAAATTCATACATCCAAGGAGATTCAGCCTAAAGTCAATTCCAAAGTTGCAAAGTCGCTTATTGTGGATACAGCAAAAAAGAAGGATGTTTACAATTTGAGTCCTGATCAGATAGAAAGCTTGATAACAAAAGGATATTCAATTGATGATCTCTACCAAGTAGACGAGCTCTCAAATCGTTTTCTAATGGATCCACAAACATTAATCGAGCGTAAAGAAGCAACTGAGGCTGACTGGGCTACATTAAAAAAAGTGTTACAAAAAGAGAATGATGAACAAAATTTGCTGGAGTTAAAAGAAAAATATCCTGAGGAATTTAAGCAGTTAGAACAAGAAAGTCTGAAAGCTCAAGAGAAGATATTATTGCTTAGTCTATATGAACAGGGAAAAGGAACTTTGGCGCAATTACTTCAACAATATAAAACAAATGGAGAAAAAGGAGTCATTAACTATAAAAGTATTGAACAAAAAAGTGCAGCAAGTAAATCCTTTAAGTTAAATACAAATGCAGTACCTGAAGATGTCTTAGCTAATCTAAAAGAAATTTCGCAAAACACAGGTGAGCCTTTAAATGAATTGATTTCGAAATACAATATTGCTAAAGAACTGAGTAAGCAAGTTTTAGTAGAAAAGGAGTAAGGCGATGAGAAAAATTTGGATATATTTCAGGAATATAACTCTAGCATTAATTATATTTGTGATGGGTTCACAATTAAACCAGTCTACGGCACATGCAGCGGTTGATACAAATGTTCTAGAAAAAGTATTAAATGGATTAGTTACTCCTAAATTAGTAAACGGTTCTAATAAACCACAGCTTTCAGACCGTAATCAAACGAATGAAGTAATTGATCCTGCAACAGGTACGCTATCATTGAATGAAACAGACTTAAGTCTTCCTGGTAAGGATGGTTTGAATTTAAATTTGGCAAGATATTATAATTCAAGTCAAGCAGAAGTGGGGACGAAGAGAGTATCTGTTACTTCGAGTACGAGTCAACTTCAAGGTTATGGATCAGGATATTATCTAACCATTCTTTATTACAATAACAGTACACGAAATTATGAAACTTATGTTCCAGGCTATTACTCTACATATAATCAGGCTTATGAGCAATCTAGATATTATGATAAACAAGATTCAAATGGTAGATCTTTCGTGAGTTATAGTATTGATTATAAAGATGTATTGTACACACAAATCACTTATACAACAACAACAACAGTTTATCCGGATGAGAATTCCTATAGTCGTTTACGATATGATCTTGGCGGTGGATGGAGTTTTGCATTTCCTTCCCTACAAATAGAAGGGGGTTATGTTCATTATCATAATGGTAGCGGTGGCGCATATGTCGTTAAGTTTGATGGAAGCAACCGAGGTACGTTAGAAGACTACGGACGAACGGATGTAGCATTATTATATGATTCGGGCTATTCTAATGGACAAATGAACTCCACATATGTATTTGTAGATGAGACTCAGAACAAAACGTATTTTGGGAGTGATGGTCGGTTACTTGGAGTCAGAGACCTCTTAGGAAATGAGATAAAATTTACGCATATTAATCGAAATATGAATGGTCGTACGTATCCTGTGATTTCTAATATTGTTGATACCATCGGTCGAAATATTAGTTTTAATTATGAAACAAAGTTAAATGACCCCAACTTTGACACACAGAATATGACAGAGAATATTACTGTCACAGTTACACATCCTTCGACAAATGAGAAGATTACTCTTACTTATGCAAAGAAGAGAGAAGGGGTAAGTAAATTTGAGAATGGGAACTTAATAAGTAAATGGTATGAGCCATATTTATTCTCTGTAAAAGACACTAAGGGTTACAGTACGTATTATGATTATTACTTAGCTTCCGAGAAATTTGATGCAACTAGTAAATATTTAAACAATTCTGCAGGCACGGCAGTGTACTTACTTAAATATGCTATGTATCCGCATTCAACATCTTTCTATCAATACAACAGTCCTGTAACTAGAAATTGGGGTGCAGATGGGGCTTACCAAGGCTTTCAAGTGAGTAACCGCTGGGATAGTCTTAATATTTATGAGTATGATAAACCTAACCCTCAAATTGCTGGACGTGGTCTTTATAATGGAAGAGATTATACTTATTTTGGAGATGTGACAGGGTATCCAACCTATTATTCAGAAGAATCCATTCCAGAGTCCTATCGTTTTGGATCAGAGGTAGTAAATAACGATCAAGTAAGAACGAAATATACCTTCAACGGGAAGAAACAGTTATTAACAACTGAACAAACTGCAAAAAATGGGGAGAAATCAGTAGAAACGGTTCAATCCTATGATAGCAATTTTAAATATAAACCAACCAGAATTGAAAACAAGACAATTAGTGGTAGCCGTGAAAATAATTTGTATACTCTGTATCAATATTATAATTGGGGAGATATACAAACACAGACACAACCATTGACATCTTCACAGTTAAATAATACGAATCAGCTCAAAGAAAATACAATGTCCTATGAATATGATCCAACATTAAAATTGCCAACGAAGAAGCAATTCTATCAAAATGCGAGTGCATTACTTACAGAAACTTTTACATACGATACTCAAGGTAGATTGAAAACTTCACAAAATGCAAATGGAGAAATTACGACAGTTAATTATTCAACTTCAGCAAGTGGGAAAACGGAAGAAGTAACTAAACAACTAGAGAATGGTAAGACTGCTAAATCGATTTCATTTTACAGTCAGACTTCATATCAATTATTCCCTACTTCTGTGAAAAATGTATATACAAATGATTCGGGTCTATTGATAGAATCCGAGAATAAACAAACCTATAACGTACTACTCGGGGTTGTTACTTCAACTACAGATGCGGATAACAAAACAATACAATATCAGTATGACGCATATGGAAGGCTAGCTAAAACGATATATCCTGTCACTAATAATCAAAGCGGACAATTATATCAGGTTGAAGATGTTATCGACTACCAAGATCAGACTGTCGATAACTCTCCAAATTATTTTGATAGTGAAAATAAATATTTAATTACAACAAGAGTAGATGGGTATACCAAAACAACTCGACGAAGCGATAATGCAGTGAGTTATGATAATGTAACACATTCTTTTTACGATGGATTTGGAAATTTAGTATTACAAGGGCAATTTGACGGTGTAAAGAACTCTGAATTGGTAATGGCACAGTACCATTATGACATTATGGCGCGTCCAGAATATGTAGTGGATACGAAAGGGAACACGTCTACTGTTAAATACGATACTTGGGGTAGAGCATTTGAAACGATTGATCCGTTTGGGAATTTATATCGATCAGATGTAGATATTATTGATCGCTCAAATACATCCTATTTGGTTGCCGCAAATGATATTTCAACCTTTAGAAGTAATCCAACGAATAATTTGAAAAAAAATGTTCTTCAATCTTATTCTGACGCTTGGGGAAGGGAAGTAACACGTAAAGCTTATCCTAATTGGCCAAGTATGAACGTAGTGGTCGAAGGAAATTATGAATATGATGACTTGAGTAATATGATTGGCTACACGGATCCCAATCGTCGACGAACAAGTTACGCATATGATAAATTAAATCGATTAATCTCAACTACAGATCCACTAAACCAAACAACAAGCTATGCATATAATACTCTTGGAAATCTTAAATCGACTACACAATCAGATGGGGCAAGTACATGGGTAACTGCCAAGGATTATGATGAAACAGGTTTTCTAAAGAGTAATGCTGATGCCAATAATAGTAAGGATATTTTCACGCGTAATGTACTAGGACAAATTTCTACTCGTAAGGATGCAAATAACAATTTAATTAATTATGTATATGATGAGACAGGTAGAACTATTATTAAAAATGTAAATAATACACAACTGAAAAACGAATATCAGTTTAGGCCATTTGGACCAGCTGTGCAGCGTGAATATCGCAATGGTTCTAATATAAAGAATGTAGTGAATGATTACGATATATTAGGAAACCAAAAGTATAAAAGAGTCGTATATAACGCAGTGGACGCTACAGTTCTTCATCAATATGACTATCAATCGAGATTGTTAAATGTAACGGATCCATTTAATTTCATGACCCAATATGCGTACGATAAAACGAGAATTAATCGAGTTCAAACGAATGGTTTGTCAGTTATGAATACTTCGGATAGCAATAATGCAAAATATGAATATGAAGCAGATGGAAAGCTTAAAAGTGTGACTTATCCAACATTATCAAACGGTATAGTGATCAAAAGTGAAAATAGTTATGATAGCATCGGAAGACTTCTTAAGGTAACGAATCGGAAAGGAACGGAAATACTATCTGAATTTCAATATTCTTATGATAACAATGGCAACATTCTATCCGTGACCGATAAAACGGGGACGACAAGTTATCAGTATGATGTATTAAATCGCTTGACAAAAACTACTCGTCCTACAGGACAAGCAATCTCATACACATATGATGTACGAGGTAATCGTAGCACAGTCGCATCTGCAGATTTAGTGCAATCTTATTCAGATATAACAGCTACTTATAATGAATGGGATCAACTCAAAACTTCTACAAACAATGGTATTACTACTAATTATGATTATGAGTTACAAGGATTGCGTCTAACTAAGAATACAGATTCTTCGTCCACTAACTACGCTTATAATAATAGTGGTCAGATTATATCAGAATCCAATGCATCGAATCAGGTTACAGCAAATTATGTGTGGGGGCCTGATCGTTTACTGGCTAAAAAAGATGTAGCCGCAAGTCAAAACTATTATTATATATATAATGGACATGGTGACGTGGTTCAAATTATTGATGCTAGTGGACAAGTTACGAACAAGTATCAATATGATGAGTGGGGAAATATATTAACTCAAGAAGAGAAAGTACCAAATTCGTTTAAGTATGCAGGAGAATACCAAGATGAAGAAACTGGGTATTATTATCTCCGGTCAAGGTATTATGATCCCTCCGACGGTCGGTTTATTAGCAAGGATTCGTATGAGGGGCAGATCAGTAACCCTTTGAGTATGAATCAATATACGTATGTGCATAATAATCCGTTGAGATACTTTGATCCATCGGGGCATCGTATTGATAATGATAAAAATTTAACTAAAGTAGATCAGAAATTAATTGATCAATATACTAATGATTTTAATAATGCTAAAAAAGCAGGTAATAAGACTGCTATGCAAATAGCACATAATAATGCAGTCAACGTGCGTTTGGGAAGTGGTAACTATGAGCAGGTGAGAAAAACCGATTATACTACTGGAAAGTTTACAGATATTACAGTTCATTCTGGGTCAGCTAGGGAAGATTGGTTGTCCACATCATTAGCAGTTCCTGCCTTAGCAGCTGGTATATTTTACGCACCTATAGTTGCACCAACAGTATTTGCAACGGCAGATGTCGCTACAATGGGGACAACATTATCAACAGGTACGGTTATTGCAGCACAAGCAATAAATACTAGTTCCAAAGTTGTTACTTTATACAGATCAATGAATGAATCTGAATTAGTTGGAATAGCAAAAACAAATGCCTTTGATGATGGGTTCAACATGTCGGGTAAATGGTTTGCGACTAACTTTGAGGATGCCTCGAAATGGGGGGCTGTTATGGGAGGGAATCCGAGAATTGTATCAATGACTATTCCTAAAAGTATGCTAGAGTCAGCGTATTATTCGAAAAAACTTGACAATATTGGTCCAGCATATTATTTTGAACTAGATCTTCTAAATTCGGGTTTTGGTAAAGTAACGGTGGTGAAATAAGATGAATAAAAAAATTATTGCTAGAATTAGATGGGTTCCTACAGATCAAGATGGGAAGAAAAGATTTCCGTTAACTGAATATTCAACTGCAGCACATTTTCATACTGATGAAAATGGTCAAGATTGGAGTGTTGTATTAAAGAATTTTTCAAGTCATAATAATTATGAAATGATTTGTGATCTTTGTTTCTTATTTCCTGACAATGTACCAAATAGATTGCTATTTATCGGAAGTAAATTTGAACTCTACGAATCTAAAAAAGTTGCAGATGGAGAAATAATAGAATGTTAGATTAAAAATTCTAGTGACCACATGTGAGTATGACATCTCCATGTGGTTTTTTAGGTACCCCCAGCACTGTGGCTATCTCTAGGGTTCAAGTATTGAATTTGCGCTAAACTGATCCACTTTATGAAGATGTTCTCGATGAATATTGAAGGAAACAAGATTCAATTAACTAATCACTGACAATATAAACGATGAAATAGACCCATCAGAGAAAGTATTTTTTATAGAAATTAATTTATAATTGTGCAACTCACCTTGATTGGATTCATGCCTTCCAGTACCGAATGAAAATATTAATCAACGAATAACACACTTAACCTGTGTAATATTGCTATAATTATTTCTTGATTACCACTTTTGACATAAATGCTTGAAAAGTATAACATAAGCCATTACAACAAACAGGTTGATTTGGTCAGATACCACAATTAATATTTTGTTACTAAATTCTAAATCACTATCAAATATTATTAATCTAATGAAAAAAATGTTGACAGCTTATACTAAGCATAGAGTTGAATTTTATGATAAGGAGGCAATCTTCTAATGCTACTGAACATAAGCCAAGTAGAACTGAAGGATATCACATTAGAATGCAAGCAAACCTAGGATAGATCATTTCACTTCAATCGATGAGCGTCTAAGTCATATTTCATATACATTTATCGCTGGTAATGCGTATGGAATAGCTAGCAAGCCTGGGAGTGGGGGTGGAGCATTGCCCTATTTGCTATCTGGTAAATCGAGGGATTATCGAGGTCGTATTTATATAGATCATGTATTAGCTCAAAACGAATTACTTAGTTCATGTGGATGATACGTTGGCGAAGGTCAAATTTTAAAAATGCATGAGGATTTCCTCAAAAAATGACTATTCGAGAACAGTTAGAGCGTGCGACTTCGAACCATTTCTCTATGAGTGAATTGATATATTTACTTGAGCTTTCACCTTCAAGGTTGGATCGAGAAATGAAACATATCAGTAATGAGCGATGGAATGCTTCGATAGCCATTGGAATGGGCCAAGGAAAACGTATATTTTGTTTTCCTTGGCTTAACCATGTCTGGAAGGATGCTCTTAAAGTAAGATTGGAACATTGTTCTGGAGTGTTAAAACAACTCAACTGCATATTGCTTATTCCCACTCACAGCCCAACGATTATTGAGGACATTGTGGATGAAATGATATTTATACATTAAACCATTCATCTTCGATCGCAGAAATCATCTCATAAGCACCATCGGATTGATTCGAGCACACCACAATTTTCAAGGCAGTATCCTTATAAAATGCTGCGCGGAAATTCACTCCTGGATCGTACCCCATTAGAACATACTTTATCACTTTCTTATCATGCATCTTAATCCATACACCGTACCCATATGCAGCATCTTCTCCAGCTTCGCAGTGAGGATACAACAATTGATCGGTTAACTCTTCATTCAGCAGCTGATAGCTCGTTAAAGCATCCCATAACTTAACCATATCGGTCGCAGTAACGTATGCCCCTCCGTCAGAGCCACCTTTTGCAGGGAGTGAGTATATATTCGTTCTCCAGCTACCATCAGGCGAATCGATATACCCGATTGCCGTTCTTGCTGGTAATGCGTCCATTTCAAAATAACCTGAATCAAACATCGATGCTTTTTTGAAAATATTTTCTACTACATACTGATCGAAGGGAATCCCGCTTGCTTGTTCAACAATCAAACCTAACAAGATATAACCTGAGTTATTATAATGAAACTTACTGCCAGGCGTAAATTTCATCGGTTCATTTTTGAATAGAGGTAGGAAGTCTTGTAGCTTTCTAACATGATACATTGGCGTTTTCACCCAAAGCTCCTCGAAATTGTCCATGATGTCTTCATCAAAATAATCAGCTACACCCGAAGTATGCGTCAATAAATGATGAACGGTTATGCTGTCATCAAAGTTAGGAAAGTTTATATCTAAGCATTCTTTTATCGGAGAATGGAAGGACATCTTTCCTTGTTCTACAAGCTGGCATATGGCGATGGATGTGAAAATTTTACACCCAGAAGCGATACCGTAACGCGTGTTGGTCTGATTTTCTATTTTCTCAGAACGGTTGGCGTAGCATAGCTTATATCTGCTACAATATTTTCCCCATTTTGTACGATTACGGTTCCGGAAAAATGATTGTCGTTCTGCAAAGATTGGATACGCTCGATCAAGCTACTATGTATTGTCATTTGGTAAAAACCTCCTTTTAAATATCATAACATGAAAATATAAAGGATAAGGACATCGTAGTAAAATCTAACACAAAAAGAGGCATCACACGAAAGTTCAACGAACTCGTGATATGCCTCTTTCTTATAAACATTTGAAGCTTACAAACCTTGCAAATATTATGAACGCAATGTTTTCAATGCACCGCTCCAAGCATTTACTTGGTCAAGCATGCCATTTAGATTTACAAGGTGAAGATCAGCAGGTATGAACACAGTTCCGTTCTCAAAGTCAGTGAATAGGGAGAGTGCAGGATGTATACGAACATCTGCTACAGACAATTCTCCCAAAATTCCACGTAGATGCTCAGCTGCACGAGCGCCACCTACGGAACCATAACTTACGATACCTGCTGCTTTGTTGTTCCATGCGTCACGAGCGTAATCAAGTGCGTTCTTCAATGATGCTGAGATACTGTGATTGTATTCTTGAACAATAAACACGAAGCCATCCAAGCTAGCTAGCTTCGTATTCCAAGCTGTCGCTTGTTCTGTAGCATCGGCTTCACCTAGCAGTGGAAGCTTGAAGTCTGCAATATCAACGATTTCATAATTAGCATCTCCGCGTTGGTTAGCTACTTGAAGTACCCATTCCCCAACTTGTGGACTTAAACGACCTTGACGCGTACTTCCTAAGATAATTCCGATATTTAATTTTGACATTGTATTTTCCCCCTCAGTAGTTGTTCTACCTAATAATTTATTTAAAAAACCCATGTATTCCACCGCCTATTCACACTATCTTTAATTAAAGTATTTTGAATATGAGATAATAATAATGAATTACATTTCTTTTGTCAAGTTACTTTATAAAAGTTAGTTATTGGAGTTATCGGAATTGGTGGAGTGATAAGAATAAGACGCAAACGTATAAAAGATGGGGAGATAAACAAACTAAATATGATTTGTTGTCTAGAGGCTTTAATCCGTTAAAAAGAGGGTGGCAATGTGGACAGTGTAGAACCGATGGAAACCAATCAATGTGATTTCTCTCCTTTGAAATTGGAGGTGAAAAATCAACTATTGCAAATCAATGTATCCATAGACATGTTGCTAACAGGATTAGACCATGATGCAACCCACTGTATGCTAAATGAGTTCCATAATATGAGAGAACGATTTGTAGAAACAGAATCTCTCGCATCCACCTTTTATTTGAAATGCTATCTCGCGCCGTATACTGCAAAATATGATGAATTATCGCAAGCAATTATCCATTTATCACAGCGGAGGCATGGGGCACTTATTGTTATAAGAAGATCCGATCCAATTGACTCATTCATAACGCCTGGTGTAATTGTAGCTGCTACGTTGACACATGCCTTGCTGGAGTCAATTTTCATTCCCGGTAGTCCGCTGCATGATGGGGCAGTCTTCATTCAAGATGACATGATCTTCTCAGCGGCTAATGTGCTTCCCTTAACGCAGAGAATACATACACAAGAGAAAATGGGAACAAGGCATCGTGCTGGATTGGGATTATCTGAATTATGCGATGCACTTGTCATTATCGTATCGGAAGAAACGGGACAAGCATCGTTTAGTTTAAATGGAAATTTATATCCTTTTTCTCCACAGAGGCCTATAGGATAGATTTCTGCGTTTTTTGTTCTTCTACATAGAAAAAAAGCTGATACCGATAAATTATCGGCACCAGCTTTAGGTTTAAGAATCTTTAATTATAACCTTTGGTTGGTTAGGTTAAGGTATCCAAACCGCGATAAGTGGTTTATTGGCTCCTAGCCATCCGGAATCTGGGTCAGCAAGAATCAGTTTGGTGAGCGGCTTATTCTTCAAATCCCAGTAGTTCACAACAAGCTGATGCGGCTGGCCATCATTCGGAATTCTGATATAACCATCGTTAGCATACAGTTCATTTTTGACAAAAGCATACCATTGGCCTGCATAATCTTTATTTGTCGTATTGGTTACGTTAAAATAGGTTTTGCTGCCCTCAGTTCTATCAAACTGAATATCTATTTTTTTCTCTACCTCACATACAGCAGGCTTGTATTGAAGAGATTTATAGTCTTTATTAGCGATATCTAACCGGGCGGGGATGTTTTGGCCAGAGAACTCGCCCCATTTCGTAATGTTGAACTCAATGCTGACTTCTTCACCAGCAGCAATATTAGGCAGCCAATGATCTTTGACGATCCAGCCTTGACCATCCTCAGTGTGATTACGGGCAATCCAATAACCTCCATTTGGCCAACTACTACTGTAGTCAAAGGAGGTGGGGTTTTTGATTGTCCAAATTTGAAGGGTTTCTGTTGAAGAACAATCATATGTAATTACCAGATCTGATTCGGTGACATTCTGCGAACTTTCAGCGAAAGATGCAAGAGGTAAAGCTAGTAAAAAAATGAGGGTAAATAAGCTTAAGCTAAGCCATCGGATACCTTTTTTGTGATTCATTAATAGGATCATCCTTTCACTTTATAAAGTATTGAAGTGGTGCATAATTCAAACTATGTGAACGGATACAATAACATTCCTAAGTCATGTTCAAGAAGGGTTAATCTGATTTATCCGCATTCTATGATCGGAAGAAGGTAAATATCTACAACTTCATGACAAAATTCGATAAAATGTGATATTCTTATTAGTGAAAAATGACTTTCTTCTAATAAGCAAATCTTAAGCAAATCAGATTGGTTCTGATTCGTAGGGAAGGGCTTATCTTGAAGATTATACTTTGTGAAATTTGTCATTTGATGAATTTCTTAAGATATTTTGATTTTTCCGTGTTCGATACCATTGTTTTTGATACAAAAAGTACAGCACGGGTATTTTATAGAGAAAGGGGCTGTGGATATGAACAAGCTCAAAACATTTATGAAGGCTACGCGTTTTGGCGTTGTTCCAGTTATGCTGATTCCCGTAGCTTTGGGAGCATTCGGAGCATTTGTTTGGAATGGAACATTTCATGTTTGGTTATTCTTACTTACATTGCTGGGTGCAGCAGCTGCCCATTTGTTTTCCAATATGGTGAATGACTTGTGGGATTTCAAGAGCGGAACGGATACGGCTGCAAAAGAAGCTGTTGATGCTGTTTCCACAAACTCTGGATTTTTGACGAATGAAATCTGGAGCTATCGAACATTTGCATTGGTAACATGGGCATTATTAGGGGTCGCTGCCGTATGCGGCATCGTACTAACTATTTTTACAGGACCTTGGGCGTTGATTTTTGCCGTAATAGGTGGTTTAATTGCCTATTTCTATGTAGCACCTCCGCTACAGTTTGGTTACAGAGGGAAGGGCTATAGTGAAGTCGCTATCTTGCTTTCCTTTGGTGTATTGCCCGTTATGGGGTCTTATTATGTGCAGACTTCGCATTTAGATATGCGTGCACTACTCCTTTCCCTACCTATTGGTCTACTGACCACACTGATTCTATTTAACCATCATTTTCTGCACTGGCAGGCAGATCGTCAAGCGGGTAAACGCACCTTAGTTGTAGTTTGGGGAGAGAAAAGAGCACTTGGCTTCTCTAGAGTCTTATTATTCTTAGCTGTGATTACTCTCATTATAAGTATCATTGCGGGTGCACTTCCGATTTATGGACTACTCGCACTACCTGCATTAATTCCACTCTACTTGGTTTATGGCAAACTTAACGATGAAAATAATTCGCATGCTTATATACCTTTGATGGGTGCTTCAGTAAAAGCGGCGCAACGCTGTGGATTAATTATGATTGTGGCGTTATGTATCCAAGGTCTAATCTGATTTAAGATATAAATATGAAGGGAAGTCGAAATCAGCATGGAAAAACAACAAGTTATCGGTGATTTTCATACGATCTTATCTGAAGGTGAAGTATGGAAGGTTGGTGGATTCCCATTGCCTGATGGTACGTTCTGGGAATACCGTGAACCTAATGCTGTCGTGATTGTTCGCAATGGTATCCTGTATGTGCGTGCACCACTCAGCCGTCAGAACAACCAAATTCAAATTCTGGATAATGCGAAGCATATGTATTATTCGGTTGAGACGATTAAAGTGCCAGAAGCCGGAGAAGTAAGCTTTGAGCTACAAATTCGTGCTCGTTCTGAGAATACGGCTCCAAACGATCTGTACGACGGTTACGTTTCCCTTAATCTATTGGACTTCTCCACAGGTGCTGCACTAGACTTCTTCGCTGGAAACGATAAGTACGCAAGTGTGTACGCTGTGCTTCCATTCCCAGGTGTCGAAGTTCCGCCATCCGATAAAACTCGTTTCTTTTGTATCTTTAAGGAAGACACGAACTTTAAGCCTCGTGAATTTAATACGTACAAAATCACGTATGACCGCGGCAATGACGAAGCCGTATTCTATCTTAACGGCGTTGAAATTCGCCGCGAGAAGAATGTTCCCGTTAAATTCAATGAGTTTACCATTGCACTTGGTATCATGACGGAAAAGGATCTTACTCCACAAGGAAGTGTATCGGTACATGGACAAACGGTTATTGCCGAATACTCTCCAATTACGGTGACAATAAATGATCGTAGTGAAGTTAAGAGAACTCCAATAAGCACAGAAGAATAAGACAATATAGCTTTTGTGAATCACGCGAAAATAAGAATAATGACAAAGAAATCCCAAACCTTTATAAAGGATTGGGATTTCTTTAATTTCAAAAAGTGAATTCATTTTATCAAATATAAGAGTTGATTTGAGTAGGTTATAAGTTCTGACCTTATTTCTTCAAATCCTCAATGGAATTGATATCTACATAAGACGGTACAACGAGACCCGTTTTCACACCGGTCATATTGGCTCCTAGATCATCAAACTTACCTTTAAATTTCTCATAATAGTCCGCATGAGTTAGAGGAAGCCATGCCGCTGCAGTTGCATCAATATCGCCCTTAGCTACGCCAGTCCACATCGGTCCAGCTTCAACTTGAAGCGCAGTTACTTTGTATCCTAATTTATTTTCTAAAATATATTTAAGCAGATTTGTACTTGCTATTTCGGAATCCCAAGCAACATAACCTAGCTTAATCGCCTTACCATTAACAGGTTTCAAATCTTTAATCCACTCATTGACGCGGTCGCTATGGTCATCGGCCCACTTCTTAGCGGCTGCTTCCGGCTGCTCACCATCCTCAATAGCAGTCATGATTTCACCCATTTCATCCGACGACCATTCAAAACGATCAAGGAACGTATACGCTACAGGTTGATCCTCTTTCAATCCTTTGCGAGCAAGGGTATGAATTTCTTCCGCCTCGCCGTAAACCTTCTTAGGATCATCCAAATACTTGAGATCATATTTGGAGAACATCCAGTGAGGTGTCCAGCCCGTAATGATGATGGGTTTCTTATTCTTCATATCTTTCGCTAGTGTAGCTGTCATCGCAGCACCTGATCCTTCAATTAGTTTCCAGTCGGTTAGTTCATACTCTTGCAGTGCTTTGTTGGTAGCCTTCATAATGCCAGCACCAGGATCGATACCAATAATCTCATACTTCACTTGTTTACCGAAGGATTCGCTGTTAGAACCTGGTTCTTTATCACCACTGCTTGCGTTATTGTTCGAATTGCAGGCAGAAAGCATGAGTACACTAGCGAGTCCTAGCATCATCATCCATTTGGTTTGTTTTTTCATATTATCGTCTCCTTTTATTCGAAGTAAATAATCGTTGCGTAAAGCGATCTAATACGATAGCCAAAATAACTACAGCAAGTCCAGCTTCAAAACCTTTACCAATTTGGAGCTGTGTAACTGCGCGGTATACTTCGGCACCAATACCTTGGGCACCAATCATGGAAGCAATGACAACCATAGAGAGGGATAACATAATCGTCTGATTAATTCCTGCCATTAATGTTGGTAATGCCAAAGGAATCTGTACTTTAAAGAGCTTCTGCATCGATGTTGATCCAAAGGCGTCCGCTGCTTCAGTAAGCTCGCCCGATACTTGCTTAATGCCGAGTAGCGTCAAGCGAATTGTAGGGGGAATAGCAAAGATAACAGATGCAATGACACCCGGTACCACACCAAGACTAAAGAATGTCACAGCTGGGAGCAGATATACGAATGCTGGCATGGTTTGCATGAAATCGAGCAAAGGAGTAATGATTCGTGCTGCGCCTTTGCTATATGCACACCATATTCCAATCGGAACTCCGAGAATAACGGAGATCAATGCTGATGTAATGACTAGACTAAGCGTATCCATGGTCTGTGACCAGAAGCCCAAGTTGTAGATTAACAGAAACCCGACTACAGAGAACAAGGTCAATGAAATCCGTCCTACCAAGAAGGCGAGAACACCAAGTATGGCAATAAACAGCAGCGGATGGGGAAGCATGAACAGCCAATTAAAGGCGTTTACGACCCCTTCAATGACAGAGGATATAATGTCAAACAAGAATACTAAATGATCCTCCATCCAGCTAACGATCGTTTCAATCCAATCAGCTAATGGTATTTTCTGCATTAGGGCCCACCTCCTTGGCATTGCTTTCTCCAGCGAGTGCACCGAGAACGGCTCCTCGCACGATGACGCCGACTAATCGGTTACTATCATCGACAACGGCCAAAGGTACCTTGGCCAGACTTGTTACTTCAAATAGTTCATTAATAAGAACATCCGGATGTACACGTGGTCCATCCACAATGAGTATATCTTCGAGTGTTCTACCACTGCGCATGGCTTCAGAAGCATCCTCTGCTGTAATTACGCCTAACATCCGCTTGCTGCGGTCGATGACGAATAGATTAGAAATTCCGCGCTCACGCATCAGTTCCAGTGCTACACGAGGTCCTCGGTCGATCATGATTGTCTCTGGGCGGCGCATCACATGAGAGGCTGTAAGAACTTTAGATAAATCTACGTCCTCGACAAACCGTTCCACATAGGAGTTCGCAGGCTGGGTCAATATCTCTTCAGGCGTACCTATTTGTACCACAGCCCCATCCTTCATTAAGGCAATTCGATCTCCAATCCGCAAGGCTTCATCGAGGTCATGTGTAATGAAGATAATAGTCTTCTTCATTTTCTCTTGTAGCTCCAGTAATTCATCTTGCATATCCCGGCGAATGAGCGGATCGAGTGCACTGAAGGCCTCATCCATCAGTAACACTTCAGGATCATTGGCTAATGCTCTTGCGAGTCCGACACGTTGCTGCATACCACCGCTTAACTCATCTGGACGTTTATTCTCCCAACCTTCGAGTCCAACCAAAGCAAGTGATTGTTTGGCTTTGTCACGGCGCTTTTGTTTATCTTTCTTTTGAATTTCTAGGCCGTACTCTACATTTTCGAGAACCGTACGATGTGGAAATAGCGCAAACTTCTGAAAGACCATACTGATGGTCTCGCGTCGAACCTTACGCAACTGTTCCTTGTTCATTTTCATTAAATCCTTGCCATGAACAAGAATTTCTCCCCCCGTAGGCTCGATAAGTCTGTTTAACATTCGCACTAAAGTAGACTTACCACTACCGGATAGACCCATAATGACGAAGATCTCACCTTCCTCAATAGAGAGGCTGGCACGATTAACGCCAACCGTTACAGATTTTTCTTTGGCTAGCTTCTCTTTAGTCCAGCCTTGTTCGAGGAGCTCTAAACTCTGCTCGGCATGTGGACCGAACAATTTACTCACTTGTTTAATTTGTAAGATGGACATCATATACCCCCTTGATTGCTTTTCCTATAAAAAGAACCTTCGAACGCTCATGATACTTAAAAACCTATGCATAACATTGTAACAATCAGTCTATATAGTATCAAACGTTTTAACGGTATGTAAAGAACGTACAGATAAAACTGTACAAAGCATACTCCGATTTCCTTCGAGTTTCTCCCAATCGCTGACTTGTTGCCAGCTTTACATTTAAAAATGGTTTTTTTACAATAGACATTGAAGGTTTGGCCTTATTAATTTCTGCTTGGATGATGGATAATATACAAAAGGCATGTAAAGAATGGTTGAACTATAAGGAGGTTGCAAGCATGGGCTTGGACCAATTCAGTGAAGAACACGACGAAGCTTTGCATAAGATGCGAAAGCGCGTCATTGAAACAATAGGAAGAAACATGGATTTATATGGAATATCTCAATCTACAGGACATCTATACGGCATGTTATTTTTTGCAGATCAACCGATGACGCTGGACCAAATGGGCAGTGAGATGAAGATGAGCAAGACCAGTATGAGTACGGGTATACGAACATTACTGGATTTGAAAATGGTTAATAAGGTGTGGGAAAAAGGATCACGTAAGGATTTGTATGAGGTTGAGTATGATTGGTATCAAACCTTCACCGACTTTTTTGATGTTAAATGGAGAAAATCAGTTGAAGCAAACATTATGATACTTAGAAAATCCATAGATGAGATGGATCGAATGCTGGAAGAGTATGCGGGGAATCCTGAACTCTTCGCTGCGCTTCAGAAGGATAAGATGAAGCTTCACGAGGCAGTATCATATTATCAATGGCTGGACAGGCTTATTGATACGTTTGAGAGTGGGGAAATATTTAAGTTGGTCCCGAAGGAGCCACCTATGTAATTTGATAAAGACTGGAAACCGGATACTCTTGTATCCGGTTTTTTAGCGTATAGTATACTTATACATATTTGAGGGATAGGCGGGGATAAAATGACGGTAAGTATACTACTTGTTGAAGATGACTCTTCTATTGGCGAAATGGTAGAAAGCTATTTAACGATGGAGGGATTTCGCATTGTACATGCGAAGGATGGCGAAGAAGCGCTTAAGCGATTCAGCGAGGAACCGTTCGATCTGGTACTGCTGGATATGATGCTTCCTAAGATCAGTGGAATGGATTTTCTGAAGAAGATTAGGCAAAACAGTCATGTGCCCGTCCTGATCGTATCCGCCAAAGATAGCGAGGTGGATAAAGCCCTTGGACTAGGCTTCGGCGCGGATGATTACATTACGAAACCATTTTCAATGATTGAACTTACAGCTAGAGTGAAGGCGGCTGTTAGGCGTGCAACGCATTATATCATCCCTCAAGAAAAGCCCGCGCAGGTTGTTCAAATCCATCAGCTAAGTATGGATATGGATAATCTGACTGTAAGCAAGAATGGTGTGGAGCTCAAGCTAACTGCGAAAGAATTACAGCTTTTGAAGTTATTTTTACTAAATCCCAAAAAGGTATTTACGAAGCAGCAAATTTTCAATTCCGTGTGGAATGATGATTATTTCGGGGATGAGAATGTCATTAACGTACATATGAGTCGTTTACGTGAGAAGATTGAGGACAACCCTTCTGAGCCTATGTACATCAAAACCCTATGGGGAATCGGCTATCGGTTAGGTGAATTTTAAAATGATCCTTGCGTTGCTGGTTGTTATTGCGCTGCTGCTCTTCTGGAATGGTTTTCAGTACTTTTCTAGGAAAAATCGTAATCAGGATATACAGTATATGACGTCTAAGCTAAGCCGTATTTTGAATGAATCTTCCTCGGAGCAATTAATGGTCGTTACGGATGATCATCATATTCGGTCCTTATTAAGCGTGATAAATGAAATGCTAACAATGAAGCTTCAGACGGAGGCGGATTTTACCCGCACAGAACTTGCTATGCGAAGAATGCTTTCGAATATTTCACATGATCTAAAGACACCTCTAACGGTTGTGCTCGGATACATGGAAACGCTGCTAAGGCATCCGGAACTAAGCCCTTTGGAAAGAGAGAAGTTATTAATTAAGGTACATGCGAAGGCAGGAGAGGTGGTTGAATTAATGAACCGATTTTTCGATCTTGCGAAGCTAGAATCAGGGGATAAAGAGCTTCCCCTTACCCGTGTACATATGAATGAAATTTGTCGTAACAATATGCTGATGTTCTATGATTCCATAGAGTCTCATGGTTTTGAAGTGGTGATTGATATCCAAGACGCACCGATCTATGCATGGGCAAATGAAGAAGCACTTGACCGCGCTCTGGGCAATTTGTTATCCAATGCGATCAGGTATGGTAATGATGGGAAGGCCATAGGCATGGCGCTACGCAGCGATGAGCAACATGTATACATCGATGTGTGGGATCAAGGAAAGGGAATAAGTGAACGTGAGCAAGAGCTTATTTTTGAACGAATGTATACGCTAGAAGATTCTAGGAACAAAGCTTTTCAAGGAAGTGGACTTGGACTCACGATAACGAAAAGACTGATCGAACAGCTTGAAGGTGATATCCAGGTGCGTAGTAAGCCCTATGCTCAAACCGTGTTCACGATTCGTTTGCGACGTCTTTCTTAACCTCAGACATGAACCTTAAGATATTCGTAAGAATTAAGCAACAAAAATGAAAATGTTAAGGGATAGAATGATCTTAAGGAAGTAAATAAGAGGGGGCAAGAGCCAAATGAGTTACATCGTGAGCACACGTCATGTTAGTAAAATATATAAAGGTAAAGAAGTCGTTTCAGATGTGAGTTTAAACATCACTAAAGGTCAAATTTACGGTTTTCTAGGTCCCAATGGAGCAGGTAAGACGACTTTAATGAGAATGCTCTTAAATTTGGTGAAGCCAACTAGCGGGGAAATTGAACTTTTCGGAGAGCAATTGAAGCCAGGCTCGGTAGAATTGTTTAAGCGAATGGGTAGCATTATTGAATATCCAGTATTTTATGAAAAATTAACAGCTAAAGAAAACATGGAGCTACACTGCGAATATATGGGTTTACATAATACGAAGGCCATTGGAGAGGCGCTAGAAATGGTTAAGCTCACTTCGATTGACGGCAAGGCAGTAGGAGAATTTTCCTTGGGAATGAAGCAGAGGCTCGGAATGGCTCGTGCGATTGTTACCAAGCCTGAACTGCTCATTCTAGATGAACCCATCAATGGACTAGACCCAGTGGGTATCAAGGAGTTTAGAAGTCTGTTCCGTATGCTCAGTAAGGAATATCGTATGACCCTGTTTATTTCGAGTCATCTGCTTAGCGAAATTGAGCAGGTCGCCGATACGATTGGCATCATCCAGAACGGCAAGTTTATGGAAGAAATAGCTATGGATGATATCCGTAATCGTAATACCGATTACATTGAAGTCGTCACACCGCAATGCAAACAAGCAGCATTCATTCTGGAAAATGACCTGAACATTCGTAATTTTCGTATTATCGGAAATAATATCATTCGTATTTATGAATCGGGCATCTCGCAACCAGAAGTGACGAAAGTGCTAGTCCTTAACGATATATCTATTGAATCGATCAACCATAAACACACTTCACTTGAGGAATACTTCATGCATCAGATCGACGGAGGTGAGAAATATGCTTAAACTAATCAAGCTCGAAATGAAAAAGAATAAGTTTGGATGGTATTGGAAAGGTGCAGCGATTGCCAATATTGTTATTCTTCTCTTTATCTGGCTAATCGCATTTACTCAAGAGAGTGAGGATGTAGCATTCTCTAACTTTGAGGAGTTATATTCTACGATTGGTATTTTTGTCAGAGCTACGTTCGCTATATTCGCTTCCGTATTAATTAGTAGACTGATCATTGATGAGTATAAGAATAAGACCATGACCGTACTTTTTACCTATCCTATCTCTAGGAAGAAATTAATGATTGCTAAACTCATTTTGATTATCGGAATGACCTTGGTTTCGATTCTGGTTTCCATGCTTTTTGTATCCACTACGTTTACCATCTTGAATGCTTATTTTCAATTTATTCCTGGATCGCCGAATGCTGATCTTCTGTTCAATCAAGGATTTCACCTCCTAATCGTAGCCATTTCTACAGCCGGGTTAAGCTTGATTCCACTATACTTTGGGATGCGTAAGAAGTCAGTATCTGCAACAATCGTATCTTCGGTTCTTATCATTTCTGTGATTAGCTCCTCGAATAAGGATTTCTCACTTGGTTCATTTCTGAGTGTATCCATTTCGCTTGGGATTCTCGGTCTCTTCATTGCTTACTTGTCATTCCGAAATGTAGATCGTACGGATATTGTGTAAATAAAGGACTGAACGAATACTCAATCATGCTTTAGGATTAGGCGGCGATGGCACAGCAGGTTCTCGGTTTAGACCGAGTCTGCGGCCTGCCGTCTCTTTTTTTCCTACTGCGGGTACGTGCATGCCTGCTTTGGCAAGACCAGAGATTGGCATATTGTTGTATACCGCTTCATATTGACCCTGCGGAATAAGATAAGTCTCGTGAAAAATACCTACGGTACCATCTGTTCCAATACTACGGTTAAAATCACGCCAAGCCTTAAGATGATTCTCCCCGTGCCGTGCATACTTCTCTAATTGTTCAAAAGATGACCAATATTGAACAAGCAGAACCCCTCGCCAAGACAGATGGTAACTACCATCCAAGAATCCAAGCTCACGGTTTATATACAGTTCCTTAATCATACGTGGCATCGCCATGAATACAGGTAACCATTTATGCACAGCCCATAGTCGGTTGATCCGCATACCAATGTGAAATACAACGAAAGAATCATCCATTTGTGCGGTATATCTACCTGGAACAACTTTACTCATCACTAAATTCCTCCTTAGATTGTTGCTTCTCAATTCGTTTCAAATGATCTTCGTATACTGGAAATACATCGGCAGCTGCATAAATTCGTGAGGTCAGAAATGCACCATAAAACACAGTGAATAAAAACTGTACTGCATCAAGCACACTTACCCCCGGCTTTAATTGCCCGTCTTGTTCCGCCTCGGACATACATTTACGGAATACCTCGAACATATCGGGCGTCCGGGCACCTTGTTCTTCATGTCCCTCAAAGAGGAGGTGGACCTCTGCCTGACTGAGTTCGGGCATTTTCGGATGCATGTTCATTTCTGCCAAGAAAGCGATAAGACTCGGCATGAGTCCATGATTTGCTCGTGACATTTCCGCAACTTGACCAAGTATATATCGCACACCTTCAAACCCGCGTAAGGATCGTTCTTCGATGTCAATGATCCATTGGGTTAACAAGACACGCATCGTATACACAAGCAAATCTTCTTTTTTAGGAAAAAATTTAAAGAAGGTCACACGTGACACTTCTGCTTGCCTGCATATATCATCCAGCATCACATCCCGGAACATCTGATCTCCAATCAATGACATGCTGGCTTGGAACAATGCAATTTTGGTCTTGGCTTTTTTAAGTTCACGTAGAGGGAACAGGGTGTAGTTCATGAGAGATGTCCTCCTTTAATCATTAACTTATGTAAATAAATTAACTTAAGTACAGTTATTTTGTCAAGATGAAGCGAGCTGGGTTGAGGTATAGTCTTAAGAAATTCGTAAGGTCCGAGTAAGAGAAAAGAGAGCCTTGTTCTATACAATATCAATTAGAGAGAGGGTAACATCGAATAAGGTTTTTCACAGGGAGAGAATACAATGACAATGATGAATATGATTAGTACAGCATCCAGAACAGGGATACAATCAGCATGGATGATATGGGAAGGTATATTCGATCAAATCACAAAGCTGCGGAGCATATCTGTTACACAATATGGCATATGTAAGCTGGTCATCAAGAAACACCGCGGGAGAACTATGACTTGTGCGGACGGATGCATGATACATGCTGGAGATTGGGTGGGGGAGCTTCATCTGGATAATCGAATGGTGTTGGAGCTGTCACGTACGAATGGACCAGAGCGAACGGCACTCATGACGGCACGGATGCTGCGTAAATCGCTTGAGCAAATCAGCAATGAAGCAGAGCATAATCCTGAGCTTAGAACGTTACAAGCCTTATCAGGTATCACACTGCTACATCGAGGCATTATTCACGGTTTAGGGTTCGAACTACATCCGATTAAATCAAAATGGCTCAGAAGGTGGATGACATTCTATCTTAGATTCTTACTTCGGGTGCTAAATCCGGTAGGTAAACAACGTGTAAAGCAGAATACTGCTAAACTTGTTCCCATGATGCTGTTAATGTCTAGAGAATCGCTGATCCATCGTTATCGAAAAGAAGTGATGTTATGAATCTAATGAACTCGTGGTTGCCGTTAGCTTTTTTATTCTGCTCCTTTGTGTACATGATGATCCCAGTTGTAATGTCGCGAGTGCTTGGTCTAGGTGTTTATAAGAAGGGAAAACAATCACAACAGGCTGAAGTAGCCTTCACCTTTGATGACGGTCCTGATCCTTGCTATACACCAGAACTACTAGATTTACTGAAGCAATTTGAAGTGAAGGCTACCTTCTTTGTACTTGGTAGTAAAGCCGAACAGTATCCGGATTTGATACGGAGAATACATGATGAGGGGCATCAAATTGGTATTCACAATTATACGCATACATGTAACTTAGTCATTTGCCCTTGGAAAATAAAGCGTCAGCATATTGATCGCACAGCTGATATTATTGAAGCGATAATCGGGGAGAGACCGTCTAGCTATCGTCCCCCTTGGGGGATACTAAATCTAGCTGATTTATTGTGGCTGCGCAAATCCTACCAAATTGTATTGTGGTCTGTGATGGGTTGGGATTGGAAGCGTCAAGAGAGTTCTCATAAGTTAACAGACCGATTACTTCGTAACATTAAACCCGGATCGATCGTTCTCCTGCATGATAGTGGTGATACGGCAGGCGCGGATGTAGACGCACCAAAGCAGATGCTGGAGGGATTACGTATCGTGCTGCAAGAGCTTAAGTCCAAGCCTTATTCGTATGTTCGGACAGATAAACTTTTACATAAGAGAGTCGTTAGCGGATATCGGATGGACCAAAACATCCACTCGTCACGACATATTAAATCCCGGATTATATGAATAACCCGGGATGAATGTGTCGTTTTTCATATCTAAGCTTTTAGGATCGTGGAGGAAGGACTTTCATGCATCGGTTTGAGACGCTTCCGCATTGTCATTGGTTTACCTATTACAAAAGGAAAATACTTATTAATAATCAGTATGACTGGCATGGAGATTAGTAATGCGACTATCGTGTAGGCGATACTAGTTAACAGGGATAGATACGCAGGAACGTCTGTTGGTAGCTGGATTAATTTACGGATGATCGCCAGTATAAATGGATGAAATACAAGTAGAACTAACGTATTAACACCGATAAACGTTACTATTATTTGACTCTGAATGGCTTGGGACAGCATTATGATTACGAAAATCCCGCTGATCGCTGAGACGTAGAATAAGATATAGTTTCCATAGGCTCCTGAGAAAATATCAATTTTCGTGTTCAATAGACCGGTTATTAGATTCATAATGAAAAAGAGGGACAGAAACTTATAATTGAAGTAAGGAGTAAGCTTATGTTGATACTGCTTAAATAGATGACCTAATCCGAAGAAAGGTAATACGATCATTGCGGCATCTAGATTCCATAGGAGCGGCTTAGCAAATAATAGATTATAGAGTAGACCAGCGATGGCAATTGCGATAATGACCATCATAAAATGCGAAGGACTATGGTGGAATTTTTTGTGAATAACATAGTACATCATTTCAACAACAAATAGACAAATGACGAACCACAAAGTACCTGTATGGCTTGTCCAATCTGTATTTCGGATGGCTAGAAATGTACCGAGAATGGGCTTAATGACAGAGATGTCTGGATGCTCGCCTGATTTCCATTCGAGAAACCACCAGGCATACGAGGGTATCGAGAATATTAGATAAGGAAGCAAAAGGGTCTTTGATTTTTTTGCCAACATCTGTTTGAATTTCGGATATCGTTCTGAGGAGAATAAGTATCCCGAAATGAAGAAGAATAGCGGCATATGAAATGTGTAAATAAATTTGAGTAAAGGATTAGGAAGTAGTAGGGTGTGACCCCATATTACGAAAATCATCCCGAACCCTTTAGAGATATCTAACCATCCGACTCTCTTGGTATTCATGTGAAACGCCCCTTATCTATGAATATATTAGCGATACAATTTGTATCATTAATACATTCATATTATCTTCCTTATATTGGTAATGTCAATCATTTATATAGGTCTTAAGGGTAAGACAAGAGTACATTGTATTATTTATTGGATGTATTAGCTGTCGTTCCCTTGATTGGCGATAAAATATCAATTAACAATTTGCCTCCTGCAATAATAGGTTGAAAGGTTTCGAGTCCCACCAATACGACACCACCTATTGCATTTCCCTTGAAGTCAAATTCGGCACCATGACAAGGACATCGAAAGAAGAGACCATCCGTCATACGACGTTCCGTTTCAGGTGCAGGGAGAACATCACATCCTAAGTGAGAGCATACCGATGACATAATGGACAAATCCCGGTCGGCATTACTTGTGACATAAATAAAACCTTTAACGTTTTTTTTGCTAATTCCATCTCCTATCGTGGTATTATATCCAATCCTGTTAACCCCATTAATTACTTTGAATTGGTTAAGATCGCCAAGTTCTATGAGATTATCTTCTTTTTTCGAGGGAATCCCACCTTGTTGCCTGATGGCTCCATAGTATAAGAAACTGGTTAAACCAGCTACAATACCAACCGCTCCTAATGCTATTTTACCGGAGGTTCCTAAGAATAATCTTCTAGTGATCTTGTTTGGAAAACGTCTGCTCACTGCCTGTACACATCTCCCCTCAATCGTTTGCTATTATATTCGTTAGATACACTTATTTTCCTTTTAATGGATAATAATCTGAATGATACGCTGAACAATCATTTTTGCTACATTTATAACATGGTCATTATTAGCCCTAATCGTTATTCCTGAGCTTCGCTTATCTGATCCAGGCTTATGAAGACAACGAGCATCCTGATACTATACCCCTTCAAATAGACACTAAGAAACCTAATGTGATTACAGGAGGAAACGAGTGAACTTGGAGGGGATTTTTGTTATGACTTTTTTTAATTCCCGCAAAAGGATGTCGTTGATAATGGTTCTCCAGAAAAAGTTGTAAAAAAGTTCAACCTTTTGTATTCAAGAAATCAAAATTATACTTAATTAATGAAAGCGGATACATATCAGTGATAGCAACTTAAACAAAATTTTGGAGCAAAGGATTTGATAAGCATGAGAATGATCTATCTGGATATTGACTCGCTCCGCCCGGATCATATGAGCTGCTATGGTTATCACCGGAAGACAACACCGAATCTGGACCGAATTGCAGCGGAAGGAATGCGGTTCGATCGCTGTTATACCGTATCTTCTCCGTGCGTGCCATCGCGCGCAAGCTTTATGTCCGGTCGATTTGGCGTCAATCATGGTGCGCTTACTCACTGGGGACCGGGCTGCGACTTTCAGTATCCGGAAGGGGATGGGCACAGCGAACGCATTCCTTTCTTTACCCGCTACCTGCGCAAGGCAGGCATGAAGACGGTCACCTTCTCGACGTTCGGGGATCGGCATCACGCCTGGTGGTATTTTGCCGGCTGGAATGAGGTTCACACCCATACGCTGAAGGAAGGAAACGAGAATGCGGACGAGGTGAACGCGGCCGTGATTCCTTGGCTTAAAGCTCACGGGAAGGAGGATAATTACTTTCTGCATATTCAGTACTGGGACCCGCACAGCTTTTATACGTATCCAAGATCATACATGGATCAGTGGAAGGATTCACCTGTTGGAGCCTTCCCGGACGAAGCGCAGATTGAAGAACAGCAAAAGAACACCTTCCCGCGTTCTGCATCCTTTCTGCACTGGGGAGATCAATATCCAGAGACGATGCCTGGTGCGATTCGCAGCCGTGAGGATTTCAAACATCTAATCGATGGCTATGACGGAGCGGTATCCTATATGGATTCCTTCGTGGGAGAATTAATGGATACGCTGCAAAAACTCGGCATTGAAGACGAGGTTTGCATCGTCGTCAGCGCGGATCATGCGGAATCGATGGGAGAGCAGGGGATCTATGTAGAGCATCCATGCGCAACGGAAGCGGTGCATCACATTCCGCTAATTATTAAGGCGCCTGGCATCGCGAAGGTACGCGGAACCTATGATGGTTTCCTCTATAATGTGGACGCTATCGCCACAATCACCGACATGGTTGGGCTGCCGATCCCACGCGGCTGGGATGGAAGGTCGTATCTTCAAGCGCTTCAAGGCGAGGAAATGGAAGGCCGTGATTATCTGGTCATGGAGCATGCCTTGTATACGTGTCAACGTTCGGTCCGTGATCCCAAGTGGTTCTTTTTAAGGACTTATCACACAGGACTCTACGACTTTGAAGAAGTAATTCTGTATGACATGGAGCAGGATCCCCATCAGACGCGGAATGTAGCTGCGGAGTACCCGGAGGTTGTGAACCTCATGGAGCATCGCATCGCAAACTGGCTGCAGGAGCAAATGAATAAACCGGGATACAAGGCCGATCCCATGCAAAAGGTGATTGAAACAGGACCTTATAAATACCTAACAGAGAACGACTGGGTCAGCCGCCTGCGCAGCAGAGGGTATGAGGAAGCTGCATCGAAGCTTCTCAGCCGGAGGACAGATGAGGGAATGAAGCCCGCTTATGAATTTTAGTACAGCATGAATAAGAGGAGGGGCAATAACATGAACGCAAGCCGCGTATCTACACGACTCATTACGCCACTCTCGGTCATTTGTGGGATATTGATCTGGTATGCTTTATCCAAAATACCGAGCGTGGGCGCTATTATTACGGATCCGATCCGTATCGCCAAAACGCTGTTCGCGGAAGCAAAGGCTGGAAGCCTCTGGACGAATATATCCGCCAGCATGCTGCGCGTGCTCGGGGGCTTTAGTCTTGGGCTTGTCGTAGCTATACCTGTCGCGTTTGTCATGGGCTGGTATAAGAATATCAGGGCGGCCATTGAGCCTTGGATCCAGTTTTTTCGTACCATTCCGCCCATTGCATTAATTCCGCTGGTCATTGTATCTCAAGGAATCGGGGAGTCAGCGAAGATTGCCGTTATTTTTATCGCAACCTTCCTGGTTATGGTGATCTCCATTTTTCAGGGTGTGCGTAACGTCGATCCAACGCTGATTAAAGCCGCACGTGTGCTGGGCGCAACCGACCGTCATATATTCTTTGAAGTAGTGGTTCCGGCCTCATTTCCTTATATTCTAATTGGTGTCCGGCTGGGTTTGGCTAGTGCCTGGACCACACTGGTTGCTGCAGAAATGACCGGAGCAAACAAGGGGCTGGGCAACATGATTATGGAAGCGAGTCTCTACTTCAGGATGGACCTTGTCATTATGGGTATTTTCGTCATCGGTGTTATTGGCCTCGCTATGGACAAAGGCGTACTCTATCTCGAAAGGAGACTGACAGGATGGCAGGAACTGCGCAAATCGTAACCCCGGGCGTAACCACATTAGAGCAGCCCAAAATCAAAATTGAGAATCTACGTAAGACATATGAGGTGCGAGGCGGTGAGGTGATTGCGCTGAATGATGCTAACCTGGACATTATGCCCAATGAATTTATCAGCGTGGTCGGACCCAGTGGCTGCGGCAAAACCACTTTACTGAACATCATTGCCGGGTTAGAAAAGGCCACCTCAGGCCGGGTAGAAGTGGATGGTAAGCTTGTTACTGAACCAGGAAAGGATCGGGGGGTCGTATTTCAGCAGTATGCCTTGTTTCCTTGGAAAACCGTCATTAAAAATATCGAGTTTGGTCTGAAGCTGCGCGGATACAACAAGGCCGAGCGGCGCGAAAAAGCTGAACAGTACCTAGAGTACGTCAACCTAAAGGATTTTGCCCATGCATATCCGAAGGAGCTGTCAGGGGGGATGAAGCAGCGTGTCGCGATTGCACGAGCCTATGCAGTTCAGCCGGAGGTACTGCTTATGGATGAGCCATTCGGTGCGCTGGATGCCCAGACAAGAGCACAGCTGCAGGAGGATCTGCTTAAGACATGGCAAACGGAGAAAAAGACCTGCTTCTTTATCACCCATGATGTGGAGGAGGCTGTCATTCTCGCCCAGCGTGTAGTCATCATGAGTGCAAGACCGGTAGAATCAAGGAAATTATCGATGTGGATATTCCGTATCCACGGGATCAAACGACGAAGATGGATCCGAAATTTATCGCAATCAAGAATGAGATTTGGGCTAAAGTATACAAGGAGTATCTGGAAGTACAAAAATAAGAAATGCCAAGGGGGAATGGGTTGTTTATGAAAACAAATACAAAAAAAGGCTTTCGTGCTTCTCTTCTGTTATCTGTAGTGATATGTTTGACACTTATGATAAGCGCCTGCGGTTCTGGCACCAAAACGGCTACAGGGGAAACGGCTGTGGAGACATCCGGGCAAGAGGCTCCTAAGGAAACTAAGACTGACTCTCCCAAATCGATTGTGAAAATCAACGTTGGATACATACCCGATCTAAATGGAGCTGCGCCGATTGTGGTGGCGGATGAAAAGGGCTATTTCAAGGATGCGGGCCTAAATGTTAACGCAGTTAAATTTTTGAGCGGTCCGCCTGAATTCCAGGCAATGGCTTCTGGCGATTTGGATATCGCCTATATTGGACCGGGTGCAACCTTCTTGGCTGCCCAAGGCCAAGGCAAGATTATCGCGCTGGCCAGCCTTGGCTTCGGTGATATGGTCTATGCGACCAAGAAATCCGGCATTCAGGATTGGAAGGATCTCAAAGGAAAAACCGTTGGAGTGCCCAAGGGAACCTCGGGTGAAATGATTCTAAACCTAGGTATTGAAAAGGGTGGACTTAAGCCATCGGATGTCAACATCGTCAACATTGACGTTGCTGGGGCGGTCTCAGCTTCGTAGCGAACAAGGTAGATGCAGTGGCTATCTGGTCACCATATACGAAGGAAATTGAGAAGCAGCTTGGCAAAGAGAATATCGTGAAGCTTGGGGATAACCGTACGTTCTATCCAGACTATGTATTCCCAGCAAGCTGGGTCGTAAATCCGAAGTTTCTGGAAGAGAAGCCTGAGGTCGTGCAGCAATTCCTAGAGGCATGGGTTAAAGCAAATGACTATAAAATCAAAAACGTGGATGAGACGATCGCTCTGACCTCAAAGTATACGCAGGTTCCGGAGGATTCATTGAAAGAGCAGTATGAAACGATGGAATGGATTGAATCCTCCAAGATCGCAGGGTATATGAAGGACGGAACAAGTGTGAAATGGTTTGAAAATTTGGAGAAGATGTTCGTGGCGAACGGCAAAATGGCTGAAGTTGTACCAGGCGACAAGTTTATCGCCACCGAACCGTTTGTGAAAGCGCAGGAAGCAGCCGGCGGCAATTAAGGCGCGCCGCGCACCTTATGGATTAAATGAATGATATTCAGCTCGCGGAGCAGGGAGATGACCTCCTTGCTCCGTTTCTTTTGGAATTTTTTCAGAATGACGTTGATCTGCGACTTAATCGTGGAAATCTCCACCTGCCGCTGCTTGGCAATTTCGGAAGTCTTGTAGCCACTGTATAGCAAATGGATGATTTCAAGCTCACTTGGCGTCAGCTGGGACAGGATCATAGTGGCCTGAAACAGGTTTTCCTGATTCTTGCGGATGCGTGTAAATTCATTCTTGATCTTACTGGTGATTTCCGGATGCATTTGTGACATACCTTCATGCGCACTGCGGACCCGCTGGACGATTTCTTGATCCGGACGGGTCTTAAGTACATAATCCACGGCTCCAGTCTCAAAGGCACTGAAGATGGTTTCATCATCCTCATGAACCGTCAGGAATACGATTCGGGCATGGGGGAATTCTTCTAAAATATGCTGCGCATAAATAATGCCGTCATGCTTGGCGTCCATCTCAATATCCATCAGAAGCACATCGGCACCAATCGTCCGCATTAGCTGTAGTGCCTGCTTGCCACTCGCGGCTTTCCCAGCAATCTGGATATCCTTATGTATGCTAAGGATGGAACAGAAATGCTCACGCAGTATGTCTAAATCCTCCGCAACGATGACCTGAATGGGTACGGTGTTCATATCGATGTTCCTCCCTAAGCTGTATGCTTTTGATAGATTGGCAGAACAATTTGAAAGGTGGTTCCATAATCAGGCTCGCTCTCGACATGAATACGCCCGTCATGACCATGCACGATCTGCTTGGCATAGGATAGACCTACGCCCCAGTTGCGGGTCGTATTTTTGCTTGTGACAAAGGGGTCGAAGATGGTTTGCAACTGTTTCTTTTCCATGCCGCAGCCATTGTCCGTCACGCTGATAATGTTGAAATTGCCCTCAGGATAGGAAGTGATCTGGATGAAGCCGCGTATCTCCTCCGGAATGGCTTCCGCCGCATTGGTCAGAATATTGTAAATCGCCTCAGACAGATGAGCCTGATCAGCGAGAATGGTGATTCCTTCATCCTCCAAGCGGATACGGACCTCAAGCTGCCTTGAACCTGAATCGAATCGGCTTAGGATGTTATTCATCAGCTCGTGCACGTACACGGAACGCAGCTGCAGGTGGGTGGTTTTGATGGAACGATACAGCTGATCCAGACGCTCGAGCGTCTCGGATACGACGATGTTGGCCTTCCCCAGTGGATCCTTACTAGTGTCAGTGCCGTGTTCATTCACAGAGGGATTCAATTTGGCTTGATTCAGCAGCACCTGAATCATCAGCAGCTGATTCTTAATTCCATGTGTGAATACCTTGATACCCATATCTGCCGTCTTTAGCTTGCGATCCAGCATTAGGGTTTCCTCTCCCATTCTCTTCTCAATATCAGTGTAACGCCATATAGATAAGAGGCTGACTGTGGATAGAATTCCTGTAATACCGATGCCAAGATACCACTCAAACAGGTTCAGCGGCGGATTGAAGTTGGTGAAATCGGAGTACAGTACATAATAAGTGTGAACATCCGTGACCTGCATGGGCCCCATGAAACCCAAATAAAAATAAAACATAACCAGCGCAAACACGCCATAGAGAATATGCTTGATCTGCCTTTTCAGCCAGGGAATTGTGACATGGGAATAATAGTAAACGATAAGCGAAGTGGCGTAGAGCGCTGATATAACAAGCCATCCGCGGGTAATAAAGCTGATGATATAAGTGCTTCTCGGACTAAGCAAGCTAAGCATGGGTTTATAAATGACAGGATCATAAAAAATGATATTGATGAGAGGTAGAATGGCATGAAGCGTCAATACCAGAAAACGATGCTTTATATGATTATTGTAGAAGAGAGAAAGGGACAGGCCTATAAAGCCAAATATGAATAGAGATCTGCCGATCGTAATCATGCGGCTGACGCCATCGATGCTGATTGGGGAATGAAGCAGCATGTTGCGAATCATGTCATTGAAAAAGAGCACAATGTTGACGCGATAATAGAATCCGCCGTATTTGGCGATAAACAGGACGAGTCCGGACATGCTGAGGAACCATCCAAGCAAAACAATCGACATCCAGTAGACGGACGGATTCTTGGCTTTGGTAATAAACATGATAATCATGGCCGACATGAGGAGGATTAGTAGAATCGTCATATCTGTAAAGCTCCTTTGATGGTTCTATTAGCTACGCCTTCTATTTGTAGTAGTGGGTTGGCGCGGAGCCGAAATAACGATGGAATGCCCGTGAAAATGAGGCGGTGTCCGAATATCCCAGACTTAGGGCTGTTTCCAGAACCGAGTGGCCTTGCTTCAGCATAAGGAGTGCTTTGTCCATTTTCAGCCGCTTCAGATATCGGGTAGGTGTGGTGCCAACGCGTTCGGTGAATAGTTTAGAAAAATAAGAGCGATGCACCCCTACATAGGCCGCGGCACTCTGAACGGTAATATCCTCGGTAAAGTGGGTATCCATATAATTTTTACTGTCCTCGATCCAGTGATCTGGTTTGGTTAGAATGCTGTTCACCGGTTCCGTAGGTAGCAGCAGGCTGAGTAACCGATACAGCAGAATAGAGCGGTTCAAACGATCATGCACAGAGCTTCCTGTTCCGATATGAAGCAGTTGCTCGAAGGAAAGCAGGAACTCACGTGTCACTTTTTGCGATGCATAGGGTACCGATTCAACGAGTGGGATCGAGGTAAGAATGAAGGAGGCCTGCTCACCTTGAAAAGCAACCCATCCCATGCGCAGCTTGTCCGGGTTCGGATGAATACGGTACGTGTAGGTATGATCTGGGAATAGACAGAATATATCGCCCTTATGCAAGATAACCGTCTGCTTACCTGTATTTAACTCCATAGCACCTGAATTTACAAAATGCAAACTATAGTAGGGTACCATTCGCGGCCCGGCATGATAACCTGGCTTGGCTTCATTCATACCCGCATGAATGGGCCAAATCCCTCCGCTTTTATCATATTCATCAGGGTTGAAATGGGTAACGTTATAGTACTCTTCAGCCCGTTCCAGCAAGAATGTATCCCCTTTCATAATACATGAATTTGCCTGAATTGTACCATACAACCTGACAAAATGTTAAAGATAGGCAACTTGCGATCATTGTTGAACGGCCTTGCTGGCAGATAAGATGATAGAAACGAACCCAGCAAAGGATGAAATGCTATGCCAAAGCCCAATATTTTACTTATTACAAGCGATCAGCAGCATTGGGACACCATCGGTGCATTTAACCCGGAAATATCAACGCCTCATTTGGATCGTCTAGTTAAAGAGGGGGCTACATTTACTAGAGCGTACTGTCCTAATTCGACCTGCACGCCTTCACGATCATCGATCATTACGGGCAAGTATCCAAGCCAGCATGGTGCATGGACGCTAGGAACAAAGCTGCCAGAAGAAGAAGTAACCGTCGGCGATTTATTGCAGGAACAAGGCTATCGGACGGCTCTGATAGGGAAAGCACATTTTCAGCCTATCTTCACCAAGGAACCATACACGACGCTGGAGGGGCGCGATCAGCTTCATAATTTTGAATTTTGGCGTGATTTTCATGGTCCATTTTATGGCTTCGAGCATGTTGAACTGCTGCGAAATCATACTAATGAATATTTAGTAGGCCAGCATTACGCGCTTTGGATGGAAGAAAGAGGCTGTGAGAATTGGCGAGATTATTATTCGGCTCCGACCGGTACGATGGATGAATCCATACAATTCTCATGGCCGATCCCTGAAGAAGTTCATTACAATACATGGATTGCCGAGCGGTCTAATCAGCTTATGGAGAAGTATAGCGGGGAGGAAGAACCATTTATGCTATGGGCCAGCTTTCCGGATCCACATCCTCCTTATCTGGTACCAGAGCCGTGGGCAAGTATGTATGATCCTGATCATTTGACGGTGCCACAGATTGTGCCGGGTGAGCATGATCATAATCCACCGCATTTTCAAATGACCCAGCAAAGAAATCCTGACTTTTCAGAATATAAAGAAACTGGCTACGGTATTCACGGTTATCATTCACATCTGGGCATGACGGAAGAGGAGCATCGGAAAGCGGTGGCTACATATTATGGGATGATCAGCTTTATGGATGAAGCGATTGGCAGCATTCTAAATAAACTGGATGAACTCGGAATTGCTGATCATACCATTATCGTATTTACGACAGATCACGGGCATCTGTTCGGCCAGCACGGCATGATGTTCAAGGGCGGCTTTCATTATGAAGACTTGCTGCGTCTTCCTTTCATCGTGAGATACCCAGGACAAACGCCTGCCGGCGTGGTCTCAGATTCCATTCAGTCGCTGGTTGATTTGGCTCCGACTTTTCTTAGATTCGCAGGTGCCATCCCGCCTCATGACATGACAGGCGTGGACCAGTCCGAAGTATGGCTTGCTCCGGAGAAGTCCGTCCGCGATCATGCAATTTGCGAATTCCGGCATGAACCGACTACGATTCATCAGAAAACCTATGTGGGTCATCGTTATAAAATTACGGTCTATTACAACCAAACCTATGGGGAACTGTTCGATTTAGAGGAGGATCCGCAAGAGATTCATAACCTATGGGATCAGGCAGAATGTCAGTCTTTGAAAATGGAGCTGCTGATGAAGTATATATGGGCGGAACTGGGGAAGGAATCGATGCCCATGCCGCGCGTATCCCATGCGTGAGCATCAGAGTTGATCATCATGCGCCCCATACGCATGTATGGGGCATGCCGTGTATACACTGTGGCCTAAATGTCAGTTTTCCGCCGTCCTAGTTGCAGATGAATCCTGGTTTGCTGCATCTGCATGCCCGAAGGCGGTAAGGAAAAATGTACATTCATCCTTCAGCTTGTCATGCTAGTCTGCATAATGTGACCAAGTCCCTCATAGACATGTATCATCAATTCAAAACAAGTGCTAAAGGGGATGATGTCATGCGCCGGATATCATGGGTTCTCGCCATGATCTTGTGCGTTACTGTGGTGTTAGCAGGATGCGGCAAGAAGGATGCTACTGCTGTGGTCAAGGATTTAAATGATGTGGCCGATACACTTCAGAGTAAGCAAGGATCGTACAAAGGTTCAGGCACGATGACGCTGTACACAGGCGAAAAGCCGCAGGATTATCAGGTGGAAGTATGGTACCAGAACCCGTCTTATTACCGGATCAGTTTAGCGAATGCTCAAAAGGACGTTAAACAAATCGTCCTGCGTAATGATGAAGGAGTTTTCGTACTAACGCCGAGCCTCAATAAGAGCTTCCGTTTCCAAAGTGATTGGCCGGATAATCAGGGGCAGGTTTACTTGTATCAGACTCTGGTACGGGGAATTCTGAGTGATAATACTCGTCAGTTTGTTAACGACAAGGATAGCTATGTCTTTGATGTTGCTGCTAATTATCACAGTCCATCTCTTGTACGGCAGAAAATTTGGCTTAATAAAGATAACTATGCACCTAAACAGGTTCAAGTGTCTGATTCCGAGGCTCATGTCGTGGTTGAAGTGAAGTTTACACAATTTGATTTTGACGCTAAGTTCGATAAGGATTCCTTCGATATGAAGCGTAATATGTCGGCAATGAACGATTCTTCCATCGGCACGGTTGCTCAAGTGGATGAGAACGGAAATTTAATAGATGTTGATGGAATGGCAACAGGCGATGATGATTCTACAGATACTCCAGTTACCAAAGAATTAGGGGATTTCGGTCTCATTATTCCTGACTATGTTCCCGCAGGAGTGAAGGTTAAAGATACGAATAAACTAGAAAACAGCTCGAATCACACAGCGCTATTACGGTATGATGGTACATACCAATATACAATTATGGAATCCCGTCCGCTGGACCGGGCCGTATCCCTCACTTCCGGTACCGTGGTGGATTTAGGGTTTACGGCAGGGCTGTTAACTGGTGATGAACAACAGACGTTAACATGGATGAATGATCAGGGTGTAGAGTTCCGAATTACGAGCGCAAATCTCCCAGTTAGTGAAATGTCGCAAATTGCCGCGTCTTTAGAGGCACAATCGGGTAAATAACATAAAGTAGGCGGAACCCTGAGTTGTTAGAGCTATTTTCCCTCTACCATTTCAGGGATTCGTCTATTCTTTATTTCAAAGCTGTGGTACGGGAAACATGCTCAAATCCGATCGGTTGTGGTTCATTGACAGTGGCTCTCTTGAACATTACGATTAGTTTAACAATGTAGTGTTAAAACTTAGAGAAGGTGACTGTAATTGCAAGGACAATATAGACCTACAACTGTAGAAGTGAACTTAGATCATTTACGCGCCAATTACGAAGCATTTCGCCAAGCATTGCCTACAGACATGAAGCTACTTGCTTGTGTCAAAGCCGATGCGTATGGACATGGTGCGGTTGAAGTGGCGCGTGAGATGGAGAGAGCTGGAGCAGATTATTTGAGCGTAGCATTTCTAGATGAAGCAATAGAGCTTCGAGAAGCTGGATTGAAGATGCCGATACTCGTACTGGGATATACACCGCCAGAAGGGGTTCAAGCAGCTAGAGATTATAATGTGACGCTCACATTATTCAGTTTGGATGTGCTCCAAGCCATCAAGGAGCTTCCATTTCAGGATGATCTACTGCCACTCAAGGTTCATATCAAAATTGATAGCGGAATGGGCAGACTGGGGCTATTTCCAGGACAGGATGCCATTTCATTTATCATGGAGGCTCTTTCATTACCACAAATTCAGGTCGAAGGCATGTTTACTCATTTTGCCAAAGCAGATGAACAAGATAAAAGCTATACACTGATGCAGTTCCAGCGTTTTCAGGATGTGGTGGTTGCACTGGGGGAGAAAGGATACACCCTCCCTATAATACATACGGGCAACAGTGCTGCTGCAATTGATACACCTCAGCTTTCGTTTAACATGGTTCGTGTAGGCATTAGTCTATATGGTCTATATCCATCGGATGAGGTAAATCGACAGACCGTGGAATTAACCCCGGTCTTGACGCTGAAGACACAGGTTGTATTTGTCAAAACGCTTCCACCAAACTCGGGCATCAGCTACGGTACGCGGTATATAACTGAGCATGACGAAGTCATTGCTACCCTGCCGATTGGTTACGCTGACGGTTATTCCCGAATGTTGAGTGGTAAAGCGGAGGTACTGATTCGCGGCCACCGCGTTCCTGTTGTTGGAACCATCTGCATGGACCAGTGTATGGTTACGCTACAATCTTTTGCTGAAGAGGCAGAAGAAATTAAAGCAGGTGAGGAGGTTGTGCTCATCGGTCAGCAGTCTGGCGCACAAATTACGGCAGATGAGCTGGCTTCTCAGCTAGGTACGATTCACTACGAAGTGATCTGCATGATAGCTCACCGAGTACCGCGTCTGTATATCAAAGACAGTTCTTTATATACTCGGGTAAATCCACTGATTCACTCAAAACATTGCCCTGTACCAGACCAGAATATTGATTTATATGAGGATTGAAGGAATATGAGACCAGAGTCACGAATATAGGTTGTGACGAGATAGTCTATACGTAAAGGCCGACATTAGTTTATAATGAATGCAGCATACCTGATATATCTTCGGCATATATATTCCTTTGTATAAATTTCCTTGAATAAAGTTATACTGGTGCACAGGGTGAGAAGGTATTGTGGGGGTGGAAGAGAAGGTGGCTAATATGCAGAATACCAAAAGAATAATGATCAGCTTGCCGGATCATCTTTTGCAGGAAGTGGATGGAATCGTTGCCATGGAGAATTCTAACCGCAGTGAATTAATCAGGCAAGCCATGAAACTGTATTTGACTGAACGGAAGAAGCGTTATATTCGGGAGTCCATGCAGCGTGGCTATATGGAAATGGCCAAAATCAATTTGACTATGGCCTCTGAAGCCTTTCACGCGGAAGAAGATGCAGACAGCACTCTTGGCCGCTTAGTGAGCGGGGTGTAAACATTGATCGTAAAACGCGGAGACGTCTTTTTTGCGGATCTTTCACCCGTTGTCGGTTCTGAACAAGGTGGAGTAAGACCCGTTCTGGTGATCCAGAATGATATTGGTAACCGATTCAGCCCAACCGTTATTGTGGCGGCGATTACCGCGCAAATTCAGAAGGCTAAGCTGCCTACGCATGTTGAAATTGATGCAGCTTCGCATGGATTTGACCGGGACTCCGTTATTTTGCTGGAGCAAATTCGCACCATTGATAAACAAAGGCTAACGGATAAGATTACCCATCTTGATGAAGAAACGATGAAAAAGGTGGATGACTCGCTCCAAATTAGTCTGAGCTTAATTGATTTTTGAACTTGAGTATACGAAGTACTAAATCATGAAGGCGTGCCCTATGGGTACGCCTTTTTGAGGTGCAGCGAGACGGTAAAACGGGTTCATGAAAATGATGCCAAAACTTGCCCGCTGGAAATGTAGCTCAAAGTTTGTGATAATAGGAAGGAAACGATGATTACAAATTTGTAATGCTTACATGCAGTTTCTCCAATCCATTTAAATATTAACTGTAATGACAAACGTCTTTTCATACATCGGAATATACATAATTACTTTCAGGAAGAGGGATTTGAAATGGCTGAATTAGAACAAGTTACGCAGCAGAATGCAGAAGAATTGAAAGCGAAGGAACAAGAGCGAATTGTAGGACAGATTGCTAAGGAGTTACAAATATCTCTGAAGCAAATTCGTACAACGGTAGGTCTGCTGGATGAGGGGAATACGATTCCTTTTATCGCACGTTATCGTAAGGAAATGACTGGCGAACTAGATGAGAATCAGCTACGCGATATTGAAGAACGGACGACTTACCTACGTAATTTAGAAGAACGTAAGCGTGAAGTCATCCGCATTATTGATGAACAAGGGAAGCTGACGGGTGAACTAAAGTCCTCCATTGAACAAGCAGTGAAGCTACAGGAAGTTGAAGACCTGTACCGGCCTTATCGGCAAAAGCGTAAAACTCGTGCTAGTGTTGCCAAAGAGAAGGGACTCGAGCCGCTTGCAGAGTGGATTCGTGAACAACCTAAACAGGGAGACGTTAAGCTAGAGGCAGCGAAATATGTGGATGAAGGCAAGGGTGTAGAATCAGCGGACGATGCGATCGCTGGGGCTATGGATATTTTGGCAGAAAGTATTGCAGATGAAGCAACGATTCGTTCATGGGTACGTCGATATACTATGGATCATGGCATGCTCACTTCAGAAGCGAAGGATGCTGAACAAGAGACCGTGTATGAAAATTATTATAAATATAGTGAACTCGCTAAGAAAATGCCGCCTCACCGTATATTAGCGATCAACCGCGGCGAACGGGAAAATATATTGAAGGTAGGACTAGATGTTCAGTCTGAGCCTGTCCACAACTATATGATGCGAAATATCGTTAAAGGCCCATCAGTCGTTCGCGATGTATTAAACGCGGTGATTGAGGATTCCTATAAACGCCTAATTGCGCCTTCCATTGAACGGGAAATTCGGGCAGAGCTAACGGAAAAGGGAGAAAATCAGGCCATCTCGATCTTCTCAGGCAATTTGCGTAGCCTACTGCTCCAACCACCTGTTAAGGGACGCCGTGTATTAGGAGTAGACCCAGCTTACCGCACGGGTTGTAAGTTAGCCGTTGTAGATGATACGAGTAAACTATTGGAGGTTGCGGTGACTTACCCAACACCTCCGAATAACAAACGTAAAGAAGCTGCTGAAATTTTCCGTAATCTAATCACTAAATATGAGATCCAGTTGATTGTGATTGGTAACGGTACCGCTTCCCGCGAAACAGAACAGTTTGTGGCAGAGGTGATCGCGGACTTGAACCAACCTGATTTGGCATATTTGATCGTTAATGAAGCTGGCGCAAGCGTATATTCCGCATCCAAACTTGCACAGCAGGAATTCCCTGAACTTGACGTGGCTGAGCGTAGTGCTGTTTCGATTGCTCGCCGAGTGCAAGATCCGCTGGCAGAACTCGTAAAGATTGAGCCAAAAGCGATTGGTGTCGGTCAATATCAACATGACGTATCCCAGAAACATCTGGACGAGAGTCTTAAAGCGGTCGTTGAATCGGCAGTTAACCATGTTGGGGTAGATGTAAATACAGCTTCTCCGTCCTTGCTTTCATATGTAGCGGGTGTCAATGCAACAACAGCGAAGAATATTGTGAAATACCGCGACGAGAACGGCAAATTTAGTAACCGTAAACAGCTCCAGAGTGTGCCACGCTTAGGTGCGAAGACGTACGAGCAATGTATTGGTTTCATGCGGATATCCGAAAGTGATAACCCGCTGGACAAGACTCCTATTCACCCGGAATCTTACAAGGTTGTAGACCGACTATTTAAGGAGCTGAGTGTGAAACTTGATAAGCTGGGAAGTCAGGAGCTTTCAGTACTTCTAGAGAATCAAGAGGTAGAGAGCTTGGCGACCAAGCTTGATGTAGGTGTGCCTACGCTTCGTGATATTTTGGAAAGCTTGCAGCGCCCGGGACGTGATCCACGTGAGGAATTGCCACTTCCGATTTTCCGCACGGATGTGCTTAAGATTGAAGATTTGGCTTCAGGAATGGAATTACAGGGAACGGTTCGCAATGTTATCGACTTTGGTGCTTTTGTAGATATCGGTATTAAAAGCGATGGGCTTGTCCATATTTCGCAGCTCAGTCATGGATTTGTGAAGCATCCGATGGATGTCGTATCCGTTGGAGATACAGTGACCGTATGGGTGCTGAACGTAGATTTGAAAAAAGGTCGTGTGGGTCTGACGATGCGGAATCCTCATCAAGAGGAATAGTTGCTCTATATTTGATATGAATACATGAAGAGACCCAGCCGTTCCTTGTTAGAAGGGCTGGGTCTCTTGATCCGTTCGTTATACCGTAAATCCTAGTGGATGATTAACAAGGACTATTGGGCGTCACTGTTATGTTCTTGTGGTGCATTACGGTAAAAATACCAACATTCGTTGAGCAGTTTAATTTGGCGTCTGTCTTTCTTGTGGAACGCCTTCATCAACTGACTGCAAAGCCATTGCGGCAAGGGCGATCGCCTCCTCTTGCATTCCATCATTAAGAATAGCATATGGGGAGAAGGCCCTATGAGTGCAGGTACGACATGACATTCTATTCCATTTCTTCTTCATACCACTGTTCAAGCTGTGCCTGAAGGGCACGGATCTCAGTAAGAAGTGAAATGAGTGGATAGTTATTTTCATCAATGGATGCAAAAGATTGCTCGAGCGTATTAATGTAATGAAGACCGTGTTGAATAGTATATTGCTCCTGTAACAAATCCAGTTGATCACATTCAGCAATAGCCAGTGGCAACTGTGGAATGGATTGAGCTGTTAGTTTATTGATTTCTTTGTTGAGTCTTAAATTTAGTGCGCTGAGCTGGTAAGCGTAGTCAGCAGGCATTTCTACAAACTGTAACTGATCCTGCTGTTGCAGGATTACATATCTCATCTTAGACATCAGATGTAAATCTCCTTCCATATGTTGTATTCTACTTGTCAGTGTAGCTTATGCTGAAGTTAGAATTCAAGCCTATAAGAAGGGGAGCTGATGTGTAAGTATCGGCGACCTGCGAAAATGTAAGAAGGAGTTGTTTATGGAATCCATGACCAATGATGAGTTACAGGTATGGATGGAGCAGATTTCTTTATCTAACTTCGGCATTCCTTTCAGGCATCAGGCCTCATTCAATGCAAGATTGTCGTCTACAGGTGGGCGTTATTTTATGAAAAGCCACAATATTGAAATTAATCCTCATCAGCTACATATTCATGGTAAGGAGGAAGTGGAAAAGATCATCAAGCATGAGTTATGCCATTATCATCTTCATATCGCTGGAAGAGGGTACAAGCATCGTGATCCGGAGTTTAAGCAACTCCTTCAATCGGTAGGAGGTAGTCGCTTTTGTCAATCCTTGCCTCAGACTAGGCAGCGAAAGGTCCAACCATATCGCTATAGGCTTATTTGCCAAAGCTGTAACCTTGAATTTTTGCGAAAACGAAAAATAGACCCCAAACGATATCGCTGCGGAAGATGTGGTGGGAAATTACGTATACAAATACTTGACTCATTCGATAAATCATGATAAATTATTGAGAGTTACCATTTTATAATGTTCCCTGATAGCTCAGTTGGTAGAGCACTCGACTGTTAATCGAGTTGTCACAGGTTCGAGTCCTGTTCGGGGAGCCATTTCTTTTTGGAGAGATACCCAAGTGGCTATAAGGGGACCCTCTGCTAAGGGGTTAGACTGCGTAAGTGGTGCGAGGGTTCGAATCCCTCTCTCTCCGTTTGTAATTACTGAATGCATAACTCTCTGGCTACATTGTAGCTGAGGGAGTTTTTTATTGGCATTGCATCTGAAGAAAGCTTAGAGAGTCATGCTTTAATGAATTTTGAAAAAAAACTTGCCAGTCGTTCAGGTTTTTGTTATACTCAATCTTGTCGTCACAAAGAGACAACATTATTATGGCCCGTTGGTCAAGGGGTTAAGACACCTCCCTTTCACGGAGGTAACATGGGTTCGAATCCCATACGGGTCACCATCTTCTTATGAATGGCAGACATCATTGAAGAGTCAGCGAGAGCCATTAGCTCAGTTGGTAGAGCACCTGACTTTTAATCAGGGTGTCGAAGGTTCGAATCCTTCATGGCTCACCATTTTTAACTTTATAGTATGATCCCTTATACATGCGGTAGTGGTGGAATGGCAGACACGCTATCTTGAGGGGGTAGTGGGTGTATACCCGTGGAGGTTCGAGTCCTCTCTACCGCATAAATAAAAACCACTTTCCATTCAGAAATTAATCTGAATGGAAAGTGGTTTTTTGTATATTATTTATTCAAGTTATCTGATAAGTAATCGACAATCCCATGATCGGAATCTTGGGAGTACTCCCAAACCATGGCACCGGCTAGTTTCTTATCTTTGATGTATTTAATTTTTGCCTGCAGCGCTTCTTGATCTTCATAGGTTATAAAGGTGCTACCATCATACAAATAGGCAGTCTTAGCGGTGTCGTCATAGTATCGCTTAAATCCATCTTTATTTAGGTACTTTTCTTTTATGGTCTTGTAGCTCAAATCAACTTTATTGATATCAATTGGCTTACCCGTGGAAAAAGCACCATGATCATCAGGACTGCTTTTTACGTTCTCCCATCCATAGGAGTAGGCTGGTATGCCTAAGAGAAGCTTGCTGGGATCAATATCATGATCGATAAATAAATTAATAATTCGATCTACGCTCGTTTTGCTTTTTTCCTGCTTATCTTTAAATAAATTAGAATTATACCCTGTCGTATCTGACCAAGCACCCGTTAGGTCATAACTCATAACATTAATGAAATCAACATACTTTTCGACTTTGGTAACCTCGACATTTTCGAAGTACCAATCTTCATTTCCAGCGGCAAAGCTTAAATAGTAATTTTTATTTTTACGAGGGAGAATATCTAGCTTCTCTTTAAGTTCTTTCATTAAATTCGTGAAGTTCTTCGTATCTTCAGTTCTTGCTTTTGTCGTATTCCATGAATCAAATGCTGGATATTCCCAGTCTATATCGATTCCATCTAAATCTAATTCTTTGACTAGAGCGATCATACTCTCTGTAAAAAAGTATCGATTGCCGTCCATTGATGCATCTGAGAAACCATCTGCTTTATAGCCGCCAATGCCAAGGATGAAACTTGTTTTTTTATTATTCTCTTTTAGCTTTTTAATATTTTGTTTAATGGCTTCGTTCTTAGCAGGATCTAGATCAAAATATACATTCGTTTTATTGATTTTGGCAAAGGCGAGGATAGCGATATCAATATTTTTATCTTTTAAAGAAATGTCTTTTAAATCTTTCCAAATTGGAATGTATACAGATGTGATTTTATGATCAGTAAAATTGATGTTATAGAAATAGAATCCCATACCTAAAGTCAAGGCAGCTAAGAAGGCTTTTGTATATAGGCTTATCTTCAACATGTTAGCTTTTTCCTCCAAATAATACTTGTGTAATATATTTATTGAGATTTAAAATTTTAACGGTGATATAACTTATTCCGAAAATAATACCAACATTAAAAATAAGGTTAAAAGCCGTTTGAAGTAGGTTTGCGTCTATTTCTAGTCTTCTGGATACTAAGATTTCAACTAACAAGTGAATTAAATAAATACTAAAGCTTGCTTTGGAAATGGAGCTAATTATTTTTTTGACTTTGTAATTAATCTGCTCGCTGAGAGCTGTTTCTTTTTCTTTAAAAAAGATAAACGCTCCAATAGCCATGAAGAATGTAGTGATTGAATAATTACCGTAGAACATCTCATCAAGCGTACCATTATATAAAGATGCAAAATAAGTAGCCACGGGTGTAACGAATAGAGAGATCATGCCCAGGTTGTAGAAGAGGTTCTTCGCTTTCATGGATATTGAATAGTTATATAGATAGTAACCGAGTATAAAATAACCTAGATAGCCCATAAACAAAGGGATATTCGCTATGGGAACACTAATATATTCAGAAGTTATTCGAAATACGATATCTGAAATTAACTTATAAACGACGCTGATCATAAACCATAAGATTAGGTAATATCTTAAATCCTTTTCGCTACAGGCCTTAACTAACTTACTAATGAGTGGAACCGTTATGTAGATTGCAATAATTGCGTAGAGAAACCATAAATGAATGTAATTCCGATCAGACACTAAACCATATGCAAAATGAAGGAGAAAATCAAAAATGCCCATGTTACTTTTCAGAATGAAGTATTGTTTGTAGATGGCATAAATGAAGGACCAACTTACTAATGAAATGATTAAAGGAAGTACTTTTTTTACATAAAAATGCCGATAGGAGGTGACTTCAACTCTAAGAATCATCGACCCGCTTATCATGAAGAACACGGGTACGGCAAATCTGGATATGGAATTAAAGAAATTACTAATCCACCAGGAAGTGGTGTTAAAATCATTAGTTCGGGTAAGTAAGTCAGCAGTATAATGCAGGATAATGACGGCTATGATAGACAGTATTCTTAGAATATCAATAAATATTACGCGTTTATCCTTCAGTATGTGAGTCATATATAAAACCTCCTGAAATTTCAGTGTTCACATCGTTATTGTAGGAATTAGCTTATGCTTGAGACGCCTTTTCTCTCAACGAATCCCCAGCCCTCGTCATTATCAAAATATTTGAATGTGCCAACAATATTTAGATACAGTAGTAGATTTCGATAGGTTAATAATTCGATTTGGCTAAATATGAACATATGAATATAGTCTTTCCAAGAATAATTGCTACCGAATTTCTTACATAAGTGCAGCGATACTAATATTTGTAAAGCATTAATGAACACGACAGATATCATCAGAATAAGTGCACTCATTAGATTTGTACCTAGGAAAATCGTCTGTATAAGGTAAAAGAGAGTTGTGAATGCTGTTAGTGTACCAAGTACAAAACCATCGATGGCAAAGAAGATGCTTACACCAAAGCTAAACTTCTTCGATAATTTGGACCAATAGATTAAGATGCAATCAACAAAAGCTTTTTGCCAACGAATTCTTTGTTTATAGAAGTTCGTTAAGTTCTCCGGGCATTCCGTGTAGCATACAGCCTCCGGCGCATAGACGAGCTTTTTCTTCAATTTATTGGCTTTCATATACTCATGAATTTTCAAAGTAATATCAATATCTTCACCAACGGTACTTCTAAATCCGTTCACTTCGATTAATATATTTTTATAAAAAGCACCGAATGCACCAGAAATAACGACAATGGAGTTAAAAGCAGATTGGGTTAGCTTTCTAACATAGAAGCCATGGATGTAGCTGATTACCTGACTTTTGATAATGCCTTTGCCAATGAATTTTTCTTGGATGATACCGTTTTTCTTCTCGGCGCCTTGCACAATCTTTACGGTGCCACCTAGAGCGATTACCTCTTCATCATGAAAATATTGGTTCACGTAGGAAAGTGAGTTAATTTCCAACATGCTATCCGCATCTAAAGTAATGACAATATCAGAATTCGCACAGTCGATTCCGGCGTTGAGAGAATCTGCCTTTCCACCATTAAATTTATCGATTACATAAATGTTTGGATGTGTTCGAGAATGGTAAATCCCCTTAATAGCGGCATAGGTCAGCTTATGATCTGCTTCGCGATCGCTTATCTCTAAGTCCAGCAGCTCATTTAACGTCTCGAAAGTTTGATCCTTTGAACCATCATTAATGATGATGACTTCATAGTTACTGTAATGTATGCCTTCTGCTGCATCGATACAATTCTTAATCGTGAGCTCCTCATTGTAAGCAGGAACTAGAACCGAAATAGATTTTTCAGGTAGATCTCGATTTAAAACCTTAACTTTGCTGAAAAATAGGGGGATAAAGGTGTAAAGAAGTTGAAATCCAAGAAAGACAACCGTTGAGATATAAAAAAAGTACTGCATAGGCTCACTCCTTTGATTCTATTTGATCTATTTAGTTTAATCACGAATTAGACTGCTCTCCAGTCAGTTTAATCCGAGCACTAAGGCCGACAGGCATATTTGCCGACTGATCCTCACCACGTGCTAAGGGTCTATTCATCCTTTCCTATGACAAAATACAAGACAGTAAGTGGATGGGAATTAATTACATTCGGTGTAATTTATAATAAATAATAGTGAATTAATTCATAAATAGCAATGCATCGAAAACGTTATAGGTAATATTTTCTGAAAATAAAAAGTTATATTTTCTTATTAATACATAAATCCGCTTACATTTTACATGGGATTTTCATATTTAATCGGATGAAAAAAAGTAGCTGTTTTCACTATAAAAAACCGAAGTCTCTATTAATAAGAGAATTCGGTCTTTTTTGTTAAATTATAGTTAATTTCTTATGACGGGCTACCAGTTATTTACTGCATGTTCCATAAAAGCTAGCAGATCATGTACCTCTAGGATTGTTCCATCATCTAGAACAGCGGTTCCGCTAAACTTCCCAAAGACTTGGTGACAGCAATTATCCACGAATAGCTTTTTCGTCGATGTGAAGTGATCATAGATAGGTGTGAATTCCATCTCAAATCGTCCATCATCACTAGTGAATTTCTTCTTCGCCATATAGCCACCTGCTAAAAGATCCACATGAACTTGATTTAGTTTATGTGCTGTACCGTCGTAGAACAGCATATTTTCGGTAGCCGTTTCGGTATTTCCAAATCCAAATCCGATATTAAAGCCAAAGCGCTTACCATTTATAATGCCGCTTCCATTACCCCAGAACCACTCATGGCTAAATGGCCATACTCCTCTACCCCAATCCAATAGTCCAAATGCTGTATCTGGTTCGAATGGATATTTCTTGTCTCCAACACTAACCATACCTTCCGCAGGCATGCAGTTAATTTTATGATTATAGTAAAAATAACGTGGGTTATCATCAAATGGCGTGGCAATAACCATGGAAGCTAAATCCGGCTGCATGAGATGCACATCAATGTCCATAGGTGGACCTTGTTTATCTCGCGTTTGACAAATTAAACGTCGTCCCCCTTCAAAAACTAAAAATTCGATATCAATCAGATTACTTTTATATATTAAATCTCCAGTCTCAGCTGATGCAGGCATACCGAGGCGATTAAAAGGAAGGGGTAGTAATTTGGTAACGTTATACGTACGGTTTGTATTCCAATCAATCAAGGAGACAGATATGCTACCAGCATAGGAAACATGTCCAATCGTAAGCTGCAAACAGTAATCATTATTGGATACTTGATAGAAATCCCATTCTTTAATTCGCCAGGGCGGCGTTTTGATCTGCTTACGGTTGTAAACAAGTAAACCTTGCGTGGCATAGCCTTTTTGTACAAGAGATCCGCGCTTATCGAGTAAAGGTGAAGAGGATTTGATCTGATGATTCAACATTTAATTCCTCCTTATATTAAACGCTTGTAAATTTATGTAATATACTTGACACTATTATATGGTAACAGGATCTATAGAATCACTATAAATTTTATGATCTATATGGGTTGTCTGTATTAAAAAAACCTTTGAGTGCTTGGTCCGAACAAGTTCGGTGCAATGCACTGCAAAGGTTCTATGATTTGTTGATCAGAAGATTATCCGTTAATCGTAACACCATGCTTCTTCGATTTCGATATCTTTGCCAAATACACAAAATAGCAGGCAATGAAAGCAACCATAAATAATGATGAATACCGATACATGGTGCTATAACTAGACGCGGCAGCAATTTGTCCAAGTGCCAGCGCTCCAACAGCAATTCCCAGATCTAAAGAGTTAAAGTACATGCTGTTAGCCATACCTTGCTGTTGTGGAGGTACAAGTTGAATCATCCAGGACTGAAGGGTAGGCTGAGCGGTTCCGAATCCTATACCATAGAATAGGGCGCTAGCGCCAGAGAACCGGTTGAGCTGGAGATCGAGAGCAGCCAGATCCCTACGATTAAAAATAGTGCGGCCGGGATGAGAAGTGCGACATGACCCTTGCGATCATATATTTTTCCAGATATCGGCCGAATAATAACTACGGCCACAGCGTTAAAGAGAAAGAAGAGCGAAATATTCGCTAAATGAACTTCTTTTCCAAATAGATTTAGAAAGCCAAGTAGTCCACCGTAAGTCACAGACATGAGCAGGTTAAGTAGGCTTGGCATTAGAAGCGACCGCGGGAATTTTCGCTTGGAAGGCACTGCGGTAAAGTCTGACGGAACCACTGCACGAGGTGAGGGTACTCTGCGGCTTAAAGGATAAACAAGTGGAAAAATAACAACAATAACGATCATTGTGGCATAAACCAGCGAAGAAAATCCGCTGTAGTCTAGTAGAGTAGAGCCGATTACAGGTCCAAGGGATAAAGCGATACTTGTTGAGAGGCCGAAATATCCCATTCCCTCACCCAAACGTCGAGTTGGGATAATCCCTGATGCCATCGTAGGTAGCGTTGTGCTACCCATTCCAAATCCGATCCCGAAAAGGATTCGCATAAGCAGCAGCAGCGCAATTGTTCCGCTCCATAGATATCCCGCCGTGGAAAGGAGCATAATCGCGAGACCTAGAAATAGAATGGTATTGCGTTTACCTTTCTCTAGAGCTTTGGCTGAGAAAAGCCGTGTGGCGATTGCAGATAAGGCGAAAACGGTTGTAAATAAACTTACGATTAGTGTATTCGCGTGGAAATGCTCTTTCACATAGACCGGAAGCGGGGAAACGACCATTTGCAAATTAAGAAATAATAATAAATTACATATCGTTAGCATAATGAACTCTCGGGTCCAAAGTTTCTCAGGGTTGCGGTTCATACATCAAGCCTCGGTTCATTCATCATTTTGTCTATATTGTCGCTAAATTTTTTCATGATTAAGCTCATTTCCTGTATCTGTTCTTCCGTTATTCCATCTAAAAGCTCATTATTCAGCTGTTGTTCAAGTGGAATCGTATCATTCATAAGTGTCTTGGCAGCTGGCGTTGCATAAATTAAAAAGGCACGTCGATCTTTCGCATCGGGTGTACGAATAATAAGCTGCTTCTTATCCAGAACATCTAGTATTCGCGTAACCGAAGGTTGGTCTTTACCCGAACGCACCGACAGTTCTCTTTGATTGATACCTTCATTGGCATAAACCTGATATAAAACACTCCATTGTTCAGTCTTAATGTCAAAAGGCTTAAGACGTACGGCGAATGCGGCCGACATTCTCCGCGATAAAGTACCGTATTTGTATCCGACACTTTCTTCGGAATTTGTAAATCTTGACATAAGAAAGTACTCCTTTCAGTGTATCCCTTAAATAGTTGTTATAACAATTATATAAATATCAATAAATCTAGTCAATGAATCAGGTTAGAAAAATTAATATAGTAACTATTCTAAAATAAAGTGAAAAAGTATTAGAATTGTTTAGAGAGTGATAAGAATTAGTTTACAGTGGGCTGTCCAATGCGGACGAATATTTAGGATATATACGACGTATGCATTCTGGACAAATATCATGAGTAAACTCGGCATGCGTATGTTTCTCGATAAAGCTTTCGACACTGTTCCAGATCTCTTCTTCATCACGGATTCGTTTGCATACGGCACAAATAGGTAGAAGTCCGCGAAGCGTGCGGATTTCCGAAAGGGCTTCAATAAGTTCGGACTCGATTAGTTTGCTTCGTGTAATATTGGAGAAACTGATGACAATTCCTTGTACTTCACCTGCTGATTTCAGTAAAGGAGAGGCATCAACTAGATACCAGCGGATTTGGTTAGCAAATAAGGTGTGCATTTGCATCTGATAGTGTGACCTCTGATTATGCATAATGGAATGCAAACCATCAATATGTTGCTGTTCAGCTAAAGTTTCGAATATTTGTAGGTAGTTAACACCTACCCAGTTAAAATTTAACGGAGCACCTACTTCAATAGACGCATTGTTCCAAGCGTGATTCACAAACGTAATTTCTCCATTTAAATTAATCACAGCAATACTTTGCTGTAGCGTTTGTATAATTTCTAGATCAAGATCAAGAGAACAATTCGTATTTAGCATATGTAATATGTCTCCCTGCTATTGAAATAAAGGAATGAATGTATCATACACACAAGATCAGGAACCTGTATAGTTGCAATGATCTATGTGATATAATTTAGAACGACATAAAGCGTAGTATACACTTATTTACGTCATTTTACAAGCATTAAATTACTTAAATGCGTAATTATTTTGGACAACATTGGAAGGCGGTCATATATGCAATCCATTTACGAACGTATTGAAATACTAATTAAACAAAAAGGAATGACTAAAAAGTTATTCTGTGAGAATCTTTGTATTAGTACAGGCAATTTTGGTGATTGGAAGAGGGGGAAATCAACCCCTAGCACAAATAAGCTTATTGAAATTGCAGCTTATTTCAATGTGACTTTAGACTGGCTTATCTTGGGTAGGGAGTCAGATGAGATTGTGCTAAGAGAGGATCGAGGTACATATGGACTTGAGAATTCTAGCAGTGTACCCAGATTACTTAATGGATTAACGGAACAAGAGAAGCATTTTATAAAAGAATATATTGAATTTACATCGTATCGTAAAAAAAGCGATCCAGATGAATGAAGGGCTATAAAATCAGCATCTATAGGGTTGATCATAGATGATACAGGCCCTTTCCCCAGCTGGGGAGGGCGGTTTACTTTTCAATAACAACCATATATAATATGAATGTTCGCTACAATTACTTGCGGTAGTGGTGGAATGGCAGACACGCTATCTTGAGGGGGTAGTGGGTGTATACCCGTGGGAGGTTCGAGTCCTCTCTACCGCATAATGAATAACTTAAAGAAGGCTTTCTTGCTTTTTCAGCAAGGAAGCCTTTTTGTGCTGCTAATTGATGCTAATTTTACTGCGAATTCAGCAGATTTTTAATATCCTCTTCAATTTTGTCAGGGGTCGTTTGTGGCGCATATCGCTTAATAATTCTTCCTTGTTTATCAACAAGAAATTTAGTGAAATTCCATTTAATTGCTTTCGAGCCCATAAGTCCTGGCGCTTCTTCTGTTAAATATTTAAAAAGTGGATGTGCCTCGTTACCATTCACATTTACCTTCTCAAACATCGGAAAGCTTACCCCATAATTCAGTTGGCAAAACTCAGCAATGTCTTCATTAGAACCAGGTTCTTGATGGGCAAACTGATTGCTCGGAAAGCCAAGTACCTCGAATTGTTTGTCATGAAATTTGTCATACAGTTCTTGTAACCCTTTGTATTGTGGAGTAAGCCCACATTTGCTCGCGGTGTTCACAATAAGTAGTACGTTATCCTCATATTTTTGCAAGGAAACTTCCTGACCATGGAGCGTATTCACGTTGAAATCATAGATGGACATCTCGGGTCCTCCTCAAAGCGCTATTTTTCCAAAAATAGGTTGGCTTATATTGCTTACAATTTAATTGTAAACTAATAAACAACCATGTCAAACAGCAGGAGAGAATAAATAGCCATTGACGTATATCTTAGAACAAACAGACATAAGCCTCGGCTTCATGAACAATTTTAGAAACCTCTTCTGGCGGACCAAAGGACGTTTTTCTATCTTTAATGAGGTGAAGAGCATCATAAATAAGCTGAGCTTTGGGTAAGTGGGGAAGAGTCATAGAAGCAAGTACATCTGCTTGTAGTTCAGCCTCGCCTACATATTTACGGTGGAGAAATTTCTCATACCAAGAAGCCCAATAAACCCAATCTGCTGGGCGATTAGCCTCATTTAAGAAGACTTCACTCCACGTGGAACCGTTATTCGTCTTCATATACATGAGAACATGATAATGATCCTCATATACGCGATAGGAATTAGGCTGAGAGGGGTTCAAGTGAAGAATATACAACTCGATCCGGTGAATACATGTCAAACTTTCGGGTACTGGCTCTCGGCCTTTAGCGGACATGATCATTTTAATGTTCTCCTTTGTTTGCTTACGAGGTTAGCTGTCGGATTCGGACTAGAGAGAAGCCCTACCCCAAACGGTTGTCCGTCTGGTGATTCACCCCGTGGTAAGTAAGAAACCGATTCGTTCTTTACCGATTGGTTCCCCCGTTTCCCTGTTCGGGAATTCAGCATATCATTCATTTTTTAATAAACTGGGATCAATCATATAAGACAGTTTACATTTTGTAAAATAGCTTATACATCGAGTTTTAGATGTTCCTCATCCATATATGTCAAGGGCAGTTCATTTTATCCATAAAATAAATGTTTATATCTTATTTACTCTTATTTTCTCGATTCTTCTTATCTGTTATGGAAAAGGAGACATAAGCCTTATGGGCTCTTTTTGGCGTACATCCTTGTATTTTCAAAAACGAGTGAAATAGGGAGCGACAGAGAGTGAGGAGGAGAAAAGGTAAAATGTAAGCGCTAATAACGCCTTAAATGTCCTTAAATCCGATATTATTCCATTTCATGTCAGCTTTACAGTGTGCTCCGTGCAGGTGTATGATTCAAATCGTATTCAATACTGTTTCCATTTACTGATCGCTGAATTTTCACTAGGAACGTGAAAATCGGGGGAACCAATCGTGTGCAAAGCATTGAACCGGTGTGAGAGTCGGGACGCTGCTATTGCCACAGGGGTGAATCTCAGACCGGGGCCATAAAACCGCCGGCTGAGTAGAGCGACTCTCACCGCTCGAATCCGTCAGCTAACCTCGTAAGCGTAGATTGAGAGAGGAATGATGAAACTTGTGATCGAGTAACTTCGGGCCACAGGGGTTCAAATGACCTCTGTGGTTTTATATTGCCAAAAATGCTTAAAACTAATTTTTAGATGTCTAATATCGCTTAATTCTGGCTTAATGCCAGGAGCGGGGGAACCAATCGCGGAACATTCGTATGAATGCCGCTGGGGTGAATCTTTTCAGCTAATAACTGGAAGGATGGGCGACTCTCACGCCCTAATCCGACAGCTAACCTCGTAAGCGTATAGGGAGAGGCAACATTTGTCGTGAGCCATATTGATGACGGCTAGTTTCGTCATGAATGATAGAAGCCGCGGGAGAGGTCCTCTTTTCCTGCGGCTTCTTTGTGTTCTCAATCATTGCCACTGGGAGATTAAGATGGAGGAACAAGATGGAGCACGAAGTAATTATCGTTACTGCGCCAAATGAAGCGGGACGAAAATTCATCAAGCTATTAATGTATTTAAAACGGCCTTTTGCCGTGCTAACAAATAATGTTCAAGAAGAACGCGAATTGTTGAAGATGGGCGTGGAACGGGTTATTCGTCTGAACACGAATTATACGGATGAGTGGGTTGTTCCCGAACTTGAGGTCGGTAAAATATTTCTGTTTGAGAATAGTCTCAACTTAACCTGCCGCTACCTCCAAATTTGTCGTCCATGGACTTCTTATCCGGTGTACGTTATCTCCCAAAGAGGAAGTTCACCTGGCATTTACCGAGGCCTTGGAGCAAATCATATTATCTATACACTAAACGGCGAGGTCGGATTCTTGCTGAAATAGCAAACTTACTTGTGCAAATAAAGGGGAGATTTGAACCATGATGGATTTATTGATGATTGTGACACTTGCGGGTGCTTTCGGTGTCTTTCTATTATTCCTGATGTGGTGCGGCAATGTAGTGGATGGAGGAGGGGAAGACAAGTGATCGTAGTTTCGATACTCCTACTGCTGGTATTTGTCTACTTGATTTATGCTCTAATTCATCCGGAGAAATTCTAGAAATCTAAATATAGAACTCACTCTTTAGAGGAGGAAGCGAAATTGGAAATCCTGCAAATGATTATTGTTATTGCTGTGCTTCTACTACTCGTTAAGCCAGTAGGTACGTATTTATTCCATATATTCTCGAATGAACCTAACCGAACGGACCGGGTATTTGGAAAAATAGAAAATGTGTTTTATAAAATCATAGGTCTTAAAAATCGCTCCAGCATGGGCTGGAAAAAATATGTATTTAGCATGATCATCACCAACATTGTTTTGGTAGCAGTCAGCTATATCATATTAAGACTGATGGGCGGACTTCCAGGGAATCCAAATAAAATTGGCAACATGGAAGCAACCTTATCATTTAACACCGTTATCAGTTTCATGACGAATACTAACCTCCAGCATTACAGCGGAGAGAGCGGGATGTCCTATTTCGGACAAATGGCCGTCATTACGATGATGATGTTTACCTCCGCCGCTTCTGGACTTGTGGTCGCCATTGCCTTTATCCGCGGGATTACACGTAGAGGTGAGGGTCTAGGTAACTTCTTCGAAGATTTCATTAAAGCTCATGTTCGTCTATATTTACCTATCGCTGTTCTGGTTACCTTAGTATTGGTTGGTCTTCAAGTGCCACAGACCCTTTCACCTACAGCTGTTGTTCATTCTTTGAGTGGAGTGGAGCAGCAGATTCCAATGGGGCCTATCGCTTCATTAGAATCGATTAAACACTTAGGTACTAATGGTGGTGGATTCTTTGGGGTCAACTCAGCGCATCCATTCGAGAACCCAAGACCGATTACGAACGTTATTGAAATTCTAAGCATGTGGACGATATCCGCTGCATTGCCTTACACTTTTGGATTATTTGCTCGTAATAAGAAGCAAGGCTGGATTATTTTTACGGCGATGATGACTCTATTTATTGCTTTCTTATGCTTAACTTATTTCTCAGAGAAAGCGGGAAATCCAGTTATTAATCAACTGGGTATGGACAGCTCAATTGGAAGCATGGAAGGTAAAGAGGTGCGGTTTGGGGTAGCACAGTCTGCGCTATTTACGACGGTAACCACGGCGGCAACCACCGGTTCTGTTGATAATATGCATGATACGCTGACGCCACTTGGTGGTTTAGCTCCACTTGCTGAAATGATGCTTAACGTCGTATTCGGTGGTAAGGGTGTGGGCTTCGTCAACATGATGATGTACGCCATTCTCGGTGTGTTTATATGTGGACTGATGGTTGGTCGTACACCAGAATTTCTAGGCCGGAAAATTGAAGGCAGAGAGATGAAGCTTATTGCGATAGCAATCCTTGCTCATCCATTCATTATCTTGGTGCCAACGGCAATTTCGTTTATGACGCATCTCGGAACGGATGCCTTAACTAATCCTACGTATCACGGCCTGAGTCAGTCGCTCTATGAGTATACCTCATCGGCAGCTAATAATGGATCTGGTTTCGAGGGATTGGCCGACAATACAACGTTCTGGAACGTCTCGACCGGACTTGTTATGCTGTTCGGACGCTATATTTCCATTATAGCGCTAATGGGTGTTGCTGGATCGCTAGCCAGTAAGAAGCTGGTTCCTGAAACGATTGGTACATTCCGTACAGATAATAAACTATTTGCGGGTATTTTGATCGGAACGGTTCTCCTGATTGGAGCCCTGACGTTCTTGCCTGTTATCGTATTGGGCCCGGTAGCGGAATTTTTGACACTTAAATAAAGAAGGGAAAGCAAATTTATGAGCGAACAACGTAAGAGTATGCTCACTGGCAATATCGTGAAGCATGCGATTAAAGATAGCTTTATTAAACTAAATCCGATGGTCATGATGAAAAATCCGGTCATGTTCATAGTCGAACTAGGAACCTTCGTCGTATTTCTAATGGTGCTATTCCCTTCTTACTTTAACATTAGTGGTCGATTAGGCTTTAACCTCTGTGTATTCCTAATCCTGCTGTTTACGGTGCTCTTCGCAAATTTTGCGGAGGCACTGGCAGAAGGACGCGGCAAAGCTCAAGCTGACTCACTTAAGAAGAGTAAGAAAGAGACGACTGCTAACAAGCTAGTTGGCACAGAAATCAAAGTCGTAAGCTCCACAGAACTTCGTAAGGGCGATATCGTCATGGTATCGCAGGGCGAAATGATTCCCGGTGACGGTGAAGTCGTAGAAGGGCTTGCTTCTGTTGACGAGTCAGCGATTACAGGTGAATCGGCACCGGTTATTAAAGAAGCTGGCGGCGACTTTAGTTCTGTTACAGGGGGTACGCGTGTCGTTAGTGACCAGATTAAAATGGTCATTACAAGCGATCCAGGAGAATCTTTTATCGACCGCATGATTTCTCTAGTTGAAGGTGCGCAGCGTCAAAAAACGCCTAATGAAATTGCGCTGAACACGCTTCTAACGACACTAACGCTAATATTCTTGATCGTGGTCGTTACACTGGCTCCAATTGCTAAGTATTTGGGTGTCGAATTGGATATACCTGTGCTGATTTCCTTGCTTGTATGTCTGATTCCTACAACCATTGGTGGCCTACTATCTGCCATTGGTATTGCGGGGATGGACCGAGTGACCCAGTTTAACGTGCTGGCGATGTCAGGTAAAGCAGTTGAAGCTTCAGGTGATATCAACACGATGATTCTGGATAAAACCGGTACGATTACATTCGGTAACCGGATGGCAAGTCAATTTATTCCCGTGGGAAATGAAACACTTGCGGACACCTCTTACTGGGCTGCTGTAAGTTCCCTTAAGGATGAGACTCCGGAAGGACGCTCCGTCTTAGAACTGATGAAGAAACAGTCTTTAGGATACGAAACGAGCATTGCAGAAGGTGGAGAATTCATCGAATTTAAAGCAGAAACTCGCATGAGTGGTATTGATTTACAAGATGGACGCCTTGTGCGTAAAGGTGCTGTGGATGCTGTTCGCCAATGGGTTCTTGGTAAAGGCGGTACGGTGCCGGCAAATCTTGAAATAGAATCCAATAAAATAGCCTCCGAAGGCGGTACACCGCTGGCAGTCGCTGTGGATAACCGAATCTTTGGATTAATTCATTTAAAAGACACCGTTAAGCCGGGGATGAAAGAACGTTTCGAACAGCTTCGTCAAATGGGTATTAAGACGATTATGTGTACAGGAGATAACCCACTTACGGCTGCAACCATTGCACGTGAAGCGGGCGTTGATGATTTCATTGCAGAGAGTAAGCCTGAAGATAAAATAGCCGTTATCCGTCGTGAACAAGCCGAAGGTAAACTGGTTGCAATGACTGGAGACGGTACGAATGATGCTCCTGCTCTAGCTCAAGCAGATGTGGGTCTGGCTATGAACAGTGGTACTATAGCGGCGAAGGAAGCCGCAAACATGGTCGATCTAGATTCAGATCCTTCGAAGATCATTGAAGTGGTAGCCATTGGTAAGCAGCTTCTGATGACTCGCGGTGCACTAACCACATTCAGTATTGCAAATGACGTAGCTAAGTATTTTGCGATTATACCGGCCATGTTCATGGTTGCCATTCCTGAAATGAATGTCCTAAACATCATGTCACTAGGATCACCGTTGTCCGCCATTTTGAGTGCACTAATTTTTAACGCTGTGATTATCCCGCTGCTTATTCCGCTGGCTATGAAGGGTGTTAAATACAAACCGATGAGTTCGGCTCGGCTACTTAGTCGTAACTTGTTAATTTATGGTCTCGGCGGTGTCATTGCACCTTTCATTGGTATTAAGTTAATCGATCTTATCGTTCATATTTGGATTTAAATTTAGCTGAAATGATAAAGAGAAAATAGAGATATGAAATAGAGATTATAGAGATATGAAATAGAGATGATGAAAAAGGATGAGATACAATGAAAACATCGGTGGTATCGAATGAACAATCGAATGGTTCCATATGGGCAGTAGCCTTGCGCTCAAGCCTGCTGCTTATCGTGGTATGCGGTATCGTATACCCGCTTGTAAGTACTGGATTAGCCCAGCTAATCTTTCCAAGCCAAGCCAATGGGAGTATGGTCAAGGATAGCTCCGGTAACGTAGTAGGCTCAGAGCTCATCGGACAATCTTTTAAGGACCCTTCTTTCTTTCAAGGCCGTGTATCGAGCATTGATAATGATGCTGCTGGGTCAGGTTCAAATAACTATGCACCATCGAACCCGGAACTACTCAAGCGCGTACAAGAATCTGTAGCACAATGGAAAAAGGAGAATCCAGAAGTACCCTTTAGTCAGGTTCCAGTAGATTTGATTACCAACTCAGGATCTGGTTTAGATCCTCATATTTCACCAGCGTCTGCGCTTGCACAGGTATCGCGTATCAGCGCGTTACGTACCATTTCCCAAGATCAGTTGAAAGCACTAGTAACAAAATATACGGAAGGCCGTGACTTAGGTGTATTTGGTGAAGAGAGAGTTAATGTGCTTAAACTAAACCTTGCTCTGACGGAGCTGAGTAAATAAGATCGACTAATGTTAAAAAGCCTTGAAACTCATGAACATGATGAGTTTCAAGGCTTTTCTATTTATACGGGATGATGATTCAACGTTAACGCCTAAGCTCTGATCGTCTGAATAATCAGGAATACATTTAGAATAACGATGACGACAGTCACGAACCAAGCAAGTATTTTGACCCATAATGGATTTACGAATTTCCCCATAATTTTCTTATCACTTGTGAACTTAACGAGAGGGATCACAGCAAATGGAAGCTGTAAGGAAAGAATAACTTGGCTGAAAATAAGCAATTTCTCCGTACCGCTCTCTCCAGCAATTGCTGTTACAATGACGGCTGGAATAATCGCAATTAGACGAGTAACTAAACGGCGTAACCAAGAAGGAAGGCGAATATCCATGAATCCTTCCATAACGATTTGTCCAGCAAGAGTACCCGTCAGTGTTGAACTTTGACCAGAAGCAAGCAGCGCCACACCAAACATGATACTAGCTAGTGCTGTTCCGAGCAGGGGAGTCAACAAATGATATGCATCACTGATTTCAGCTACGGATGTCATACCTGCTTTGTGGAAGGTAGCTGCCGAGACGATGAGAATAGCCGAATTAATAAATAAAGCGATGGTTAGGGCAATGCTGGAGTCCCAAGTAGCGAACTTGATGGCTTCCTTTTTCCCTTTAAACGTATTCTCATAATTTCGAGTCTGGATAATAGATGAATGCAGATACAAGTTATGAGGCATAACGGTTGCACCGAGAATCGCGATTGCAATATATAATTTCTGTTGGTTCTGGAACAAATCTGCTGTTGGGATAAATCCCGAAAACACGCCACCTACATCGGGTTTTGCTAGAAATAAATCAATGGTAAAGCAGAGGCCAATCGTAGCGACCAAGACCATAATTAGTATCTCAATGGTGCGAAAGCCCTTCTTTTGCAAAAGAAGAACGAGCAGTACATCTACAGCAGTGATGAGTACTCCATACAAAATAGGAATACCGAATAACAGCTTCAAAGCAATGGCTGAACCGATAACTTCGGCTAGATCACAGGCGGCAATAGCGAGTTCACAGAGAATCCAAAGTCCGATGCTGACGGGTCTACTGTATTGGTTGCGGCATGCTTGGGCCAGATCGTGACCCGTTACGATGCCAAGCTTGCTAGATAAGGATTGAAGTAATACGGCCATTAAATTGGAGATAAGAATAACGGCAAGCAGGGAGTAACCAAACTGGGAACCACCTACAATATCAGTTGCCCAGTTGCCTGGGTCCATGTAGCCAATAGCTATTAAATATCCGGGGCCAATAAAAGCGAGAAATTTTCGAAATGTAGAACCATGGGTAGGCACCTTCATTGAACGATTAAGTTCGGATAAAGAGCTACGCTCCTCCGGTTTATTCCGCGACTTCCTCTCGTTAGGCTGCACAATGCCGGAGTTCTTCATATAATCACGCACCTTACTATAATTTAATCTTGAAATATAAATGATCAAGTAGTCAGTTTTAGGATGTTCTAAAAGCTTTTCATTTAATATACATTGTACTCGTACAAATATGTTTGTCTAGGGAAACTTTTATGTAAGAGTACAATTTTTTTTGTAACACGCAATATTAACCACCGTATTCTTTTGTAAATCATCATTTCTGTACATCGTAGTTTCAAAAGAAGAAAACAGCTTTAATAAATAAAGATTGAGTTATTCTCAGGAAAAAGGAGACGATGGAAATGAAAGCTCTTTACACAGCAACAACGACAGTTCATGGTGGACGTGAAGGTTCAGTTACATCTTCTGATGGTGTCCTGAAGCATGATCTCAGTATGCCAAAAGAATTAGGTGGCCCAGGAGGTAACGGAACCAATCCGGAGCAGCTGTTTGCGGCGGGATATGGTGCCTGTTATGAAAGTGCCTTGGCTAATATTGCACGTAAAGAAGGCGTCAACTTAGGTAATGTTGAGGTTACTTCTAATGTAATGATTGGTAAAGATGAGCAAGATGGTGGATTCCGTCTAGCTGTTAAATTGGATATAAAAATCGAAGGAATCGAGCGTAGTCAAGCTGAGGATTTAGCTAAGAAAGCTCATGATTTCTGTCCGTATTCTAAAGCGACAAGAGGAAATATTGATGTCGAACTCAATGTAGTATAGAAGTTATAGACTCTGTTTTACGGATTTATAATTTCAAAGCGCCGGTGTAGGCCATACAAGCCTGCGCCGGCTTTTTACATACAGCTGGTTAAAGGTACACTTATCTTACACATCATTCGTTATGACTTCATATATAGAATAGCTGTAACTTTAAACCTAGCAAGGCTTAATTAGCTTAGGGGGTATAAGAGATGAGCGTACAGGATGCCATGGAAGAGCGGTTTGTTTGTGCAAAGTGTAGCACCAAGCTATGTGATATTCGTGAAATATCCATGACGGGTGCAGGAATTAGTAAGATGTTTGATATTCAGCATATTCACTATTTATTTGTTTCTTGTAAGCATTGTGGATATGTAGAAATATTTAATCCGGATATTCTTGAAAGCAAAAAAAATGGGCAACTAAGCACAGTTTTGGATATATTATTCGGTGAATAGGTACAATATCAAAGATATGGCTGCTTTTGGGATACGGAAGGTATAATCCGGGACTTGTATGGACAACGTGTTGACATGAAGTTTAAAATTCATTAAGATGTCTAAGTACTTGTTACGGGTTTAGATCGGGGCAAGAAATTTAAAAAAACGGGTGATGCAAATGTCTTACAAACCGATGATTTCGAACGTGAGAAAAGCCAGCAGCAATGACAAAGAAGGATTGTATGAGTTCATTATCAACCTGGCCGACGGGACGGAGTGCCGTGCGTTCTTTAATCGTTTTCCGGAGTGGAAAATGACTAACATCAGCCGGTTGCAGAAGACTCCTTGCCCTGTATGTCGCAAAGATTTCATTTGCAAATGCATGGAGAGCTTTAAAAGTGAGTTGGAACAACAGTTGGAAGAACACCAATGGTTCGATAAGGCAATCGCCGAGTAATACATTCGGCCACGAGATACAGGTGCGGGAGCAAATCCCGTGCTTTTTTCTTATATTTAGGTGGGGGAGGCTCAATTGGTATGAATAACAATCTAAATCCAGTTCAAGGCCCATCAGGCCAATCTATTGTACTAATGGATGGTGTATGTAATTTATGTCAGGGTTTAACCCAATTTATTATTCGTAGGGATACTTCTGGATATTTTAAATTTGCTTCACTACAATCGGATATGGGTCAAAGTTTACTTAAGCAAGGTGGATTGCAAGCTGATGTGCTAGATACGTTCGTTCTCATTGAAGATGGCCAGTATTACACGCGCTCAACGGCAGCTTTAAGGATGGTAAAACATTTAAATAAGCCATGGCCAATCCTCTATGGACTTGTGATCATACCCCGGTTCCTACGAAATGGAATATATAGGTGGGTATCACGTAACCGATACCGCTGGTTTGGTAAAGAAGATAAATGTATGCTGCCGACTCCTGAGATTCGGGATCGATTTTTATAGTAAGAGAAGCCTTTCATATTCATGCACCACCCGGCATATGTTTATCAAGGTGATGGTTAATATGGAAAGGTGGAGTTATAAGCGTGAATCAAACATCGTCTATCCCTTCGGAATATGTGTATCCTGTAGATCCATTTGTTGTTCAAGTACTGCAATCCGTTATTGGTAAAGATGTAGTTGTTGAAACCGTACGGGGGGCAAGTCGTGGAACTGTTGCTGAGGTTAAACCTGATCACGTAGTCTTAAAGAAGGAGATCGTTCATTCTTTATACGTATTTGTATGATTGTGTGGATAATGCCGCAATAATAACACCTAAATTTTTGCAGAAATTGTATTGTATTTGCAGAACAGATATGATAAATTGCAATTAAGTAAATATGAATGAACGGAAGCACCGTTTAACAACCGCGAATAAGTGGTTGTTAAACGGTGCTTTTTTTTGTTTTCATAACCGGGAGGGGATTTGTATGGTTCCGTTAAAAATTGTTCTTGCGGTAAAGGAGATACAGTATGTGGAACCTCTGTTGGATTATGTGAATGGAACTGAGTATGGAGAGAAGATGCGAATATCCGCCTTTACCAAAACAGAGGCATTTATCCACTATATGAATAGTGATGAAAGGCCAGATGCTGTAGTGGCGGAGCTTCTTTTTTAGAAGCCTGGAGGCTGCAGGAGGAAGGTGCTACAAATGATTGTATATGGATGATACTTAGTAATGGCGAACCTACAAAGCTTAAGGGTCTTGCACTTGCTAAATATCAGCCATTACCTGAGTTACTCACTTCCATTCTTAACGTATGCCGAAGTTCATCTAAACTTCCATCGGCGAGGAGGAATGTTCAAGATAAGCAGACAGAAGTAATAGGTGTAGTTTCCGCTGTGGGGGGAAGTGGCAAAACAACGGCAGCCCTTAATCTTGCTAAGCAAATAGGAAACGCTGGATTGTCTGTATTTTATCTCAATCTTGAGATGATCAATAGTAGCGCTATATTCCCCAGGAAGGGAAGGAATGTAGAGGATGCTCAAGGGCTTCCTCGTTTGCTATACGAACTCAAGGCTGCACAGGAGGATAAGGAGGCTGAACCTGTTTCACTTGCTTCCTTCACTGTACATCACTCCGATATCAAAGCCGATTTGTTCGAATGTGTGACGAACCTAAAAGAGTTATTACAGCTCGGGAAATCAGAAACGAATGAGCTTCTAGATTGTATCACTGACAGCGGGTCTTATGATGTTGTGATCATTGATACGGATTCGGGGATGAATAATCGTACCGAGACAGTTATCGAGAAGAGCGGACGGTTGGTTTGGGTCATGCTCGATGATTTGATCAATATGCATAAGCATGAGGAATGGTTCTCTTATTTAGAGCGAACGGAGCCCTCATTCTTTGAGGATATAAGATCCAAGAGCAGCTTTGTGATTAATCGATATGTAGGAAATTTGGTAAATGAATTGCCATCATGTATATCAGATATTGATGGAGTTCTTCCGTATATCCCTTCATGGAAACAGAATAGTCATGAAGAATTGCTGCTCAGCTCTCCCATTTATCAACGGGATATACAGAAGTTATGTAGACATTTGCTTGGGGATGAGTTCGTAGTTCGCTTCGAGGTACATTCATATGGATGAGGAATTGTTCCGAGAATTGCGGCATGAAATTAGATCTGGTCTAGATGTAACTTCCGCCCTTGAGAATCGCGAGCTCATGAAGTTTATTGAACGGACGGTTTTTGGGCGTAGTAGTTTACAGCAGCTAACGGCATTAGAGAAACGAACGCTAGTCCGCCGAGTATTTGATTCATTCCGTGGCTTGGATATCCTACAGCCATTGGTAGACAATCCTTCTATTACTGAAATTATGATTAATAGCCACAAGGATATTTTTATAGAAGAAAACGGCCAAGTATCACGTCTCGCACTCCAGTTTGAATCGCAGACTCGGCTTGAGGATATCATTCAAATGATTGTCTCTGGAGTCAACCGGGTTGTAAATGAGTCTTCACCTATTGTGGATGCAAGACTCAAAGATGGGTCACGGGTGAATATCGTTCTTCCACCCATTGCACTGAAAGGGCCTACCATGACCATTCGGAAGTTTCCAGAATCGCCAATGACAATGGAAGATTTGGTTCGTAGGGGGGCCCTGCATGAAGAAGCAGCCGTTTTCCTTCAGAAGCTAGTTGCAAGCAAGTATAACATTTTCATAGGTGGGGGTACGGGTTCGGGGAAAACGACGTTTCTAAACGCGTTATCTCAGTACATTCCTCCTGATGAACGTGTAATTACAATTGAGGATTCAGCAGAGTTACAGATCGTTACAGTTCCTAATCTGGTATCACTGGAAACCCGTAATGCAAATACGGAAGGTCGTGGTGAAATTGCAATTCGCGATCTAATCCGTTCATCACTACGGATGAGACCTAATCGCATTGTAGTAGGAGAGGTACGGGGGAGCGAGGCGCTGGATATGCTACAGGCAATGAATACTGGCCATGATGGATCATTGTCTACCGGGCATGCTAATAGCACTCGTGACATGATCAGTAGACTAGAGACCATGGTACTTAGCGGTGCTGATTTACCTGTAGCTGTAGTTAGACAACAGATTAGTTCGCTATCGACATTTTTATTCACTTATCTAGACTGCGGGATCGAACACGCCGAGTAACTGAAATTAGTGAAGTGGTTGGCATGGAGGATGGTGAGGTACTGCTTAATCCGCTATATCGTTTTGAGGAGACTGGTGAAGCCGCTGGAAAGGTAATTGGGGACCTACAGCCAAGTGGTAATGCTCTTAGAAATCAGGAAAAGTTGCGAATGGCGGGGATGTCCTATCAGCTCCTATGGGAGTGGAGGAGGTGAAAAATTGAAGCTTGGGAACCAAACGAGACAGAAGGATGAGAAAAGCTTGAGGAGAAAACAGGAAGTAGTTAAAGCTAGCTCTGATCCTTCCCGTAAGCATCGCAGCAATAATAAACTGGTGTCGACTCCAACCGAGAAGGTTATGCGTTCACGGCTTCCTGATTATAGTGTGTACGTACTTAGCTCAAGGCAAAAGTTACAATGCATATGCTTTGGAGGAGCGTTATTTTTCGGCATAGGCTATTTATTCTATCATCATTGGATAATCTCGATGATTCTGGCCTCGGGAGCAGTCGTTGTTCCAAAATTTTGGAGACAGCATATGTTGAACCGCAGAAAGGCCTCTATGAATCTACATTTCAAACAAGCTCTCTATTCATTATCTTCTTCCTTATCGGCTGGTAGATCCGTAGAGAACGGATTTCGGGAAGCTATACAGGATTTGCGGATGCTAGATCCTGAAGCTAGAAATGATTTAATTACTGAACTCGGCATTATATGCACCAGACTGGAATACGGTGAGCCAATTGAAGATGCTCTTCAAGATTTCAGTAAGCGGGCAGGTATGGAGGACATTACGAATTTCGCAGATGTATTCACAACCTGTAAGAGAACAGGCGGAGATCTGGTTGAAGTTATACGCCGTACTTCATCGATTATCGGTGAAAAGCTTGATATTCAGCAAGAGATTGCGGTGCTGATTGCCCAGAAAAAGTTTGAGTCAAAGGCAATGCTAGCTGCTCCGATTCTGCTACTTTTATTCATGAATTTAACATCGGCAGATTACATGAAGCCCATGTATAGCGGTATAGGTATGGTTATTTCAACGTTCTCTCTTATTGGTTTTGGTGTGTGTTTCATATGGATTACCAAAATTATGAACATCAAAGTTTGATTGGGGTTGCTTCATGAAGATAATGGCTGCCATATTGCTGATTGTATTAGTTGGGAGCTGGGTTCTATTAAATGCTCAAGCGGGTAGCAAGTACAGACGTATTACTAAACTACCAATGGAGGGGATACGTTTAAGACCGTTTTTGCCTCCCATACTTAGTATTTTGGATAAGTTTGGAATAATGGCGCGATTTCCTATGTTTTTCTTTAAGATACAGCGCTCCATTCAGAAGGTTTATGGCAATCGCTTAAGTGCTGAACTAACAATGCTATATGTAGGGGAAATGATTAGTTACAGCTGGATCTTACTTATGACTGGCTGTGTACTAACATTTATGCTTGGTGGCAATTTCGGCATGATTTTAGGTGTCATATTAGCTGTTATTCTTCCGTTGTCTATGGTAAGGGATTTACATACCAAGGTTCAAAAGCGGGATCAGGACATATTGATGGAACTCCCAGAGTTACTGAGCAAAATTGTTCTACTTGTTGGGGCTGGGGAAACAGTTCAGAAGGCGATTGCTCACTGCGTTGAGCGTAGAAAGACGGATACAGATCATCCTTATATCGTGAACTGATCCGTATGACGGATGATTTGGAGGGGGGATATTCTTTTCAACAGTCATTTGAGAATTTTAGTAAACGGTGTGCAGTTCAGGAAGTATCCGTATTTACTACGACGGTGTTACTTAACTTCCGCCGAGGGGGAAATGATTTCGTCATGGCTTTAACAGATTTATCGAGAGTTCTCTGGGAGAAGAGAAAATCCATTACAAGGACAAGGGGTGAACAAGCCTCTTCAAAGCTTGTATTTCCAATGGTAGTTATCTTTCTGGTCGTTGTTGTTTTAGTGGGTACACCAGCATTTCTAATGATGAATTTTTAGGAGGATGTAATGATGATAAATATGGTATGGGGAAGAATGAAGAGTTTTTGGAAGGAAGAAGAAGGCCTCGGAACACTTGAGTTATTGCTTATTATTGTTGTTATTCTGATTATCGCTCTACTATTTAAGAAGGAGATTATGGCATTGATCACCAAGCTGATTGCTAGTATGAACTCTAAAAGTGAAGAATTTACGAAGTAAGCTAACATCTAGTCAGGGAAGTTTCACAATTGAAGCTTCCTTAGTGATGCCTATCGTTTTGTTTATCACTATGATTCTTATGTTCTTCGGTGTATATATCTACCAGCAAAGCATGCTTCATCAGATGGCTTCTGTAACTGCTGAACGCTCCGCCTATAGCTGGGATAATAGTCACAAAGACGCTGTAAGCGGTCAATATGCTAAGGGACAATATGACTCACTATATTGGCGAGTGACGGATGATCATTTGCTTGGCACATTATTTGGTTGGGCTGTTTCCACGAATCAGGAATTGGTTGCCTTACCCACTTCAATAGGGGAGAGTGGATCGTTATCTTCCAGTAAATTAAGGGGATCGGCATCCGTAGTGACCGGGTCAATAGAAGGATCTATGACATATAAGAATTCAGTGATACAACGCAATATTATAGTTAATTTAAATAAGGGAATATCTCTACCCATATTTCAAACCAAAGATGATGCGAGGCTGGTTACACAATCGAAAGCTCTTGTCGTAGATCCGGTTGAATTCATACGTAATATAGATTTAATGAGATACTATGGCTCCAAATTTAAGGGGGACGGTGGGAATACGACGGATCAAGCAAGCGCATCAAGCATTTTACGGAAAAACGTACCTACTAAAAAGTAAAGACAGTTCTTCATTCATTATTTCGACGGAGGGGTTACCGGATGTTTAGCAAGAACCGATCCGAACGGGGTTCAGTATCTGTATTTTTAATCATTATCTTGGCAGCTGTATTTGCCTTCGTCGCCATATTTATTGACTATTCGCGGATCGCTGCCATGAAGGTTCAAAGTGAGCGTTTGGTTAGGGCTGCTATTCGTTCGGTTATGTCCTCTTATGATCCTGAATTACAGCAAAAATATGGTTTATTTGCCTTTGGGAGTAGTAGCGGAGATCAGATTATGGCGGGGGTACTGAACGCGAGTATGGACAAGGGGGTACGAAGTGATGCCTTTAATCTAATTCCTCTAAAATTAGACTCTTCCTCTCTTCAGATGGATCGTATGTTAGGTGAGTATACGATTTTTAATCGCGAAATTGGAGAAGAGATGAAGTACAAGGCACCCATTGATTTTACACTTGAAGTAATGGGGAAGTTTAAGCCTTTATCTTCACCTATGAAAGAAGCATCGGACGCTGTTGATGAACTAACAAAGCTGCAGAAACTTTATGAGAAGCGAAATGGTGCGTTAGATGCGATGCTAGCTAAACAGAGAAAGGCAGCAGAAGGTGCGGATAAAATTCCTATCATTTTAATGAACCCACAGTCAACTTATATTGCCGATGAATCGCTAGGTAACAAAAGTGTTGAATCAACGGCAGACATTGCTGCACAGTATAACGATTATGTGAGCAAATACAATGAGGATAGGCAGCGCGCAGCTAATGAGGATAAACTATACACTGATGAAATTAAAGATTACCTCAGAGGCTCCTCTACGCTGTATATAGGTTTACAGTATAAACAAAGATCTATTCAAGCCGAGCATCCGCAACTACTAGATGAAGCTAAACAGCTATGGGAAGTAGCGAACAATAATAACGAGAAAATGAAAAAGGTTATTGCGGAGTCTAATCGTAGACCCGAATCCCAAGGTTACAATCAAGTTTCTGTCGGATCCGTAATTGGAGCACAGCCAGATCCTTCTGGTGATGAAGCAGCAATGATACGGAAAATTCGTGAACAAACAGAATCATTGGTGCTCTCAGAAGATTTATTAAATGGTCTTAAGCAAGAAATAGACAATCAAGCACAGAAATTTAATTCAGTTATCAACGAATTAACAAGTGTTATTTCTGCGATAAGTGGATATTCAGGAACTTCAGCAAATGCGAGTCAGATGAAGCAAACGATTATACTTGGGCGAAGTACAGTGGATAAGTACTTAATGACTTACTCGACCAGTGGACCCAGTAATAAACTTCAACAGGAGGCACAGCAGTTGAATCAACATCGAGGTGCGGATAAGGAACGAAAGCAAAAGGAACAGCAGGGTGAGGCTAAGTTAAAGGATGCAGCAAAAATCTTAAAGAGTATTAATGAACTCGGCGAAAAAGCTAAGGAACATCTAGCGGAGTATAAGACGTTACAACAGTACTTTGATGAGAACATGACCTTCAATCAACAATCAGAGGCCGGAAATTATCAAGGAGCAGACTTAGATAACGATCCCTATGATGCAGGTAAATCGGCAATGGATAATATGGACGAAGCATATGGTGCAATGGGAGGCATTATGTCGGGCTTCAAAGATGAAATTCTACAGAATGAATATGCTGCGCTTTACTTCCCACATTTTGATTTGAGTAATCTGACAGGAGTGACGAAGAATCCTGAATCATCTGTTGGGGATGCGTTAGCAGATCAACTAAGTGTGAATAACCAGGAGCTGGAATACATTTTATATGGCTTCCACAATCCTGTAGGTAATATCTCAGCAGCATATGCCGAGATATTTGCAGCAAGGCTTGCGATTCGAACTTTGGAGGGACTTATAGAGTTTAGTAAGCTCGGGAATCCCTTACTTATTCTAGCTTCAGCTCTTTTATATGGTATCGAAATGGCAATCACGGATATGATCATGTTATGCGAGAAGGGTTCTATTGAGCTGTCAAAATATATGAAGGTACAAATTACATACCGAGATTATTTAAGGTTGTTTTTACTACTTCACAGTAACAACAATAAAAAAATGTCGCGGATGTTAGCGTTGATTCGGATGAATACGGGTATCAATCCTGCTGAGTCACCCACCTATGCTTCGGGCGAAGTCAGAATAGGAATGAGGCTTTGGTTTCTGCCTGGTGTTATGAAGGCAGTTAGATATGTCGGCTCCAGTCCAGATACGGTGGAGGGAAGCCGTTACTATGCAACAAAAAAAGCGGATTTTTCTTATTAATTCTTTCATACAGAAAAAAGGACGTCGCAACTTTAGTGAACGAGGAAGTATGGTTTTAGAGGCTTCGATGGTATTGCCCTTATTTATCTTCTTTATTATTTTCCTGATTTATGTTGTACAAATGACATTATACTCAACAGCGTTACAGACGACGGCCTCGGACACCGTTAAAATGGTTTCATCCCATATGTATCCCGTAGCTTTGGCGGTAGAAAAAGATTCATCTGAAGAAAGTGAGGGAGACTCCAAACAGAAGGGCAGCTGGACCATACCTAAGCTCTCTCTCACAGATTGGGCTGCCCAGTATACCGATTCTCTTCCCACACCTCTAAATCAGTGGATGAAGGATGCGGTATCCAGAGCTGATGAACCTCTTCAAGACCTCAAGACCCAAGTATCGGAGGCAGCGCTTGATCCGGTCATAAAGCCAATACTTAAACCTTTTATGGAAGATAGCATTCTTAACTATGATCGAATTCATGTATCAAATATTAAGGTACCCAATCTCAAAACAAGAACGGATCCCTATTTTGCAATTGAAGTCAGTTATGAAATGCCTTGGAAGATTCCCCTGTTAAATAAAAAGATCGTTCTGCAGGCTAAAGCCCAGGAAAGATTATGGATTGGACAAACAGATGAAGATTCATCGGATGGACTAGGAGGTCACGATGGGACTCCATCCGTTGTCCTTGAGATATTAGAGAAGCCTAATCCTGCAATTGTCGGACAAAGAACCAAGGTTCGAGCTAAAATAGCGCCTAATTCAACAGCTAATTTGTCAGTATTCTATAAAAGTGGTTCAAGTACGGCCAAGTACCTGGGTGAACAACAGGCAGATGCTGAAGGCTATATCGAATGGGAATGGTTTGTAGGTACAAATACAACCCCAGGAACATGGCCGTTTGTGGTTACGACTGCAGAAGGTGAAAGAAGTGAAGTTATGTTTACAGTTATTAAAAGATAATCCGTTATTGAGAGGGAAGGTAGCATATGGATTTAGCTTTTGTTGGATGTTTTTTATGCTTAATCATAGCTTTTGTAAGTGATATCCGAACGATGAAAATTCCAAATAAACTAACTGTTTTTATGATAATCAGTGGCATTATGTTTCAAGGATTAAATCAAGGCTGGGTTGGAGTATCATTTTCTAGCAAAGGATTGGTTGTGGGGTTCATGATTGTTCTTGTGATGTATTGGATCGGAGCAGTAGGTGCTGGTGATGTTAAGTTATTTGGTGGATTAGGGGCTTGGATGGGTACGTTTTTTACACTCCAATGCATCATATATTCAGTTATTTTTGCAGGGATTATTGGTCTATTTATATTATTATGGCGCAGAGAAACACTGAGTCGGTTTAAGAAAGTAGCTGGGGGTTTAGCAGGTTTTTTCATATTCCGCAGCTTTCATTTTTTAAAAGGAAATCCTAAAGATCAATTACATTTTCCGTTTATGTTGGCTGTATTACCGGGATATATATTTACTTATTTTCTAAGTAACGGTTGAAGTAAAGTATGTTTTAGGATGAGGTGATAGGAATTGTTTGGATTAACGAGAGATTTCCAACAAAATGGCGGTACTTATATGGTTCTGGGAGGAATGCAGGGTATCCATTCTCGTGATATAAGTATGGTTCAAGCTGGTATGATTACGGCTTCCAAAATACCTAATTTTTTGCCACTACGTATAAAGGAGTTAGATTTATATGTAACGCTTCAGTACGATATTAGCGATAAAAAGATGCTCTCGCATATGCTGAAAAGCAACAAGATCAGCATGAATGAGTATTATCATTTACTACTACAAACGGCGGTGTTACTTGAGAACAGCAAGCTGTATATGCTAAATGCAGAGCGGTATATTTTACATGAGGATTATATATTTATTGAAGGTACGCTACAGTCTGGTAAACTCTATTTCACTTATGTTCCTGTTGAATCTTTAGTTTATGACCAATCATTATCAAATTTGCTTAAGGAATTAATCACTCGAATGATGGCATCCGTGAGTGAATTAAGAGGGGCAGGGGTTCAGAAATTACTACAGTTCGTAAGTGGGGATACTTTTTCTGTGACAGGTTTTAAGGATCTGATACTGGGCTTACTTACTTTAACTGAGGACTCAGAGGAACCCAATAAGGCAAGTCGTGAACCGATAATAGAGAACAATTCTATAGATGTAAGTAAGCAGCAATATACTAGGAAATCATTTCGTGATGAGATTCAGCATACTGATCATCAAGATAAATTAAACAGTAAATCGAATAAACTACAAGAGAATCATCGACTTAAACAGCATCAACATGATCGCGGCGAAGGAATTATTCAGCAGAAGTTAGTTCCTGATCGTGAATCCTCTTCTGTATGGGGACAGGATCTTTTTAGCAACGGAGCATACCAGATTAGTGGGACAGATCCGGATGATGATGAAGCCAAGAGCCCTCTAAAAGTAAGGTCTATATCTTACTTGGTAGTTTACTCGCTGCGGCTATTATTTGGAGACTGATATACATGAGTAGTCCCAGTACTAGTAGATTAATTATTTGTATGTTATTGACAGCTTTATTAGCAGGTTCGGCATGGATAGGATGGAGTGGGAGATTTTCACTTCCCCATGTTAGTCGTAATCTTGTATCAGGTGAGCTTGCTTCTCTAGGTACTGGTGAATTGGATAACGCTTTTAAAGATCAGAAAAAAAAGCGCCAACCGCGCTTTCAAGTTGAGAAATTGACAGGTTACTTAGGCGGAGGAAGGAAGAGGTTGTTCGATCATGACCACGAAACTAACGTAGATCATATAAGCAAATCGAATTGGAAGTGGACTTTTCCCCAAAAGGAAGAGATGGATTATTCTCAGCCTTCTTCCCAAAAATCTTCAGTGAAGCCATCACAGCGAGTGGAGAGCGTTCTTCGACAAAATAGGAGAGAGGGAGAAAATTTAGAATATTCAAGCTGGAATCAGGTGGATCCTATGTCTACAACATCTCAAAGTAATTATAATCAGGATATTCATCCATATTTCTTGAATCAAGAGGATAATCAGGACTATTATTCACAGTTGGGCCAGAAGACAGAAATGTTGAATCCTTCATCCAGCAATGCGACTGTACTGCTGCAACCGCTGGAGAAACCCAATTCGAGTGATTATAGACATGGGATGATTAAAAAATTAATCTATTTAGAAAGATCTGAAGATGGACAACCACCCACGTCTCGTATCGAGCTAAATTTACCTCACTTCATTATTGGTCGTTCTGACGAAGTGGCCCAGTTCATAGAGCAGACCGCTGGTACTTCACGAGCTCATGTTGAATTGTCGAAGGGGCCTGATGGAAACTATATGATCAAAGACCTTGGGTCAAAGAATGGTACAATTCTGCTTGGCGAGCCCATGATTCCATACAAAGAGTATAAATTAAACGATAGCGATACATTTACCATTGTTAAAGGTACGTATACTTATCACGTATCGTAGCCTCACCAAGTTGCCTAGCTATACTTTAGCATTCCCAATCTCTTAGCTATATCCTAGACGCATACCATCACCAGCCGTATATTGTTTAAGACTTGTTAGCTATTATCTTTCAATTCCCTTAATGCTTCCTTTAATGTGTTGTAAGTATACTGAAAACCATGTTCAAGTGCCTTAACTGGAATGACCCGCTGTCCTTCCAAGATAATGAGAGAGAGTTCTCCAAGTACCCCCTTCATTAAAAAGGTGGGAACAGGGAACCAATGAGGTCGATGATAGACTGAAGCAACGGTACGTCCAAACTCATCATTGGTTACCGGCTCTGGGGCAGATGCATTAACGGGTCCACAAATCGATGGAGTATTCACGCAGAAATCGATTAAACGAATGATATCATCGATATGAATCCATGACATCCATTGCCGCCCAGTTCCGATTCGGCCGCCTACACCAAGCTTATATGGCAGTCTCATCATTGGGAAGGCACCTCCGTCATTTCCCAGTACAACACTGACACGCAGCTTAACTAATCTAACGCCACTTATTTTATCTGCAGCTGTTTCCCATTTCTGTACGACAGAGGAAGGGAAATCGTTCACCGTTTCGGGGCTGGTTTCATCAAACGTAGCAACAAGTGAAGTACCATATATAGCGACTGCTGAAGCTTGGACTACGACTGCGGGTTTTTGTTTCAGTGCGCTAATTAGTTTAGCAACATTCGATACTGTGATCATGCGTGAGCTGATAATAGCTTCCTTGCCCTTTGACGTCCATCGTTGGCTAAGTGAAGCACCTGCTAGATTAACGAGAGCATCGGTGCCTTCTAACAATTCTGGATGAGCATTGAATTGATCCCAAGTGTAATATTGTAGTTTGAAGTCTGAACTTTTAGCTGTAGGAAGGTTGCGCCCAATGATAATGACCTCATGTCCTTGATTTAACCAGAATGAGGACAGCGCTTTTCCGATAAAGCCGCTGCCTCCGCAAATGACTGTTTTCATAATGTGCCTCCTCTATATTTTAGTAAAACATAAAAGCCCCGTGCGTGCGATCAGACTGTCGAAATGAACCATTTCTTCAATTTGACCTCTTGCGAGGGGCTTTGTTATGTTTCTTAGCGAACTATTCTTCCATGTACTGTTTGTATGGCGTGTAATCGATCTGCTTCTTTTTCAGGAAGGCAATCAAAAATTTATTGTCTCTTTTAGGTGTTGCCACAATGTAGCCTTTTATACAATGGTCGCGGTTAACTTCTGAAGCACCGCTTTCTACGGCTATTTTACCAATCTCAGCAGCAATGGAATGCTTTGCTATGTCACGGAAGGGCCCCGGTACAGGTACGACCAGACTGTCTAAAAAAGTTTTGGATTCATCAGTCCATAATGGACGGCTTCTCTCAACCCAATAGTTCTGCCAGTCCAGTTTGGATTTACCATCCGCTTTAGGAAGGACTTTTAAAAACTTACGCATCATAAAATATCCGCCGATACACATAGCAATCAGCATAATGATTGCCCACACGAAAATAGAGTTCATGAACCAATTCGCAGGTGCGGTCGATAATAGGCGTGGTGTTAGCAAAGTATACATATTTATACTCACCTCAATGATTATTCTCATGGTTTAAAGCCTTTCCTCATGAATTATAACGCATTTCTAGATTTATTTCAGTATACACGCTAAAATAGGGGTTAATTCACAATGAGGAGGATGGATAATGTTGAAAATAGGTTCCCATGTGTCCTTTTCGGACAAGGGTTTGTTAAGTGCAACAAATGAAGCGAACAGCTATGGCTCCAGTTCGTTTATGATATATACGGGTGCGCCGCAAAATACGCGCCGTAAACCGATCGAATCCATGTTTTTGGATGAAGGTAAGCAGTTAATGCAAGAGAGCGGAATCGAAGAGATTGTAGTTCATGCTCCGTACATCGTTAATTTGGCTTCGTACAAGCCTAATACGTATGAGCTGGCAGTTAGTTTTTTGCAGGAAGAAATCCGCCGTACTCATGCAATTGGGGTTAAGAACATTGTTCTTCATCCGGGCGCGTATACAGATATGGACCCGGAATATGGCATTCAGCGTATTGCAGATGGTCTAAACGAAGTGCTTGATGGCACGGATGAAACCGATGTTCATATTGCGCTAGAAACTATGGCGGGGAAGGGCACAGAAGTAGGGCGTTCTTTTGAAGAGATAGCTAGCATTATTGAGAAGGTAAAACACAACGAGCGTCTTACCATATGCATGGATACATGCCATATTCATGATGCAGGGTATGACATTGTGGATGACCTAGATGGGGTACTTGAAGAATTCGATCGACTGATCGGCATTGACCGTATCGGCGTCGTACACATCAATGATAGTAAGAACCCACGCGGTGCAGGAAAAGACCGCCATACACCGATTGGTGCGGGCTGGATAGGTTTTGACACTATTAACCGAGTGGTTCATCATAGCAAGCTTGAAGGTAAGCCGTTTATTCTGGAAACACCTTGGATTGGTAAAGATGCAAAGACCCAACGTCCGATGTATGAGGTCGAGATTGCATTGCTGCGTGGCAACACGGCTGAGCGATTTGGTCCGGATTTCGGCAAACAAGTAGAAGGCCTCGCTTCCTATTTTGCAGAACAAAATATCGATTCACGTCAATATGTGCTCGATGTATGGAATATCCTTAAGAATGATGCCAAAGCCAAGAAGGCTGATCCCCGTGAACCGATGGAGCGTCTGTACGATATGGTTATGGAAGCCAATTTGTTCCCTGAGTTAAAAGAAGAACAGATCAACCAACGCCTAATCGCTTGGTTCGCTGGCAAGGAGTTTTGGGGCTAATCTTTTTTTGTTCTATTTTCTGTATATGTTTTTCTGCATATTTGATGTATATAAAGAAATCAGTTTAGGGGGAACGTTCCGTGGATATTCACGCTAAAAAAGCAAATGAAGCTTTATCAGAACCATATCAAGACCGTGCCCGGATGCTCATTTCTTGTCCAGACGGTCCCGGAATTGTAGCGGCAGTGTCGCACTTTTTACACCAGCATGGTGCGAATATCGTGCAATCTGACCAGTATACGATGGATCCATCAGGTGGAATGTTCTTCATGAGGGTCGAATTTGATCTCGTTCAGTTAGAGCGTAAATTGCCTGAATTGAAAGAACAGTTTACCGGTGTAGCTAATCGTTTCTCCATGGAATGGCAAATTAATAGTGTCAGCCGTAAAAAGAAACTGGCCATCTTCGTTTCGAAGGAAGATCATTGCTTAGTGGAGCTCATATGGCAGTGGCAAGCTGGTGATTTGGATGCGGATATCGCTATGGTAGTCAGCAATCACCCGGATATGAAGGAATATGTAGAATCGTTTGGAATCCCGTATCATCTTATTCCGGTGACGGCAACAACGAAGCAACAAGCGGAAAAAATGCAGTTGGAGGCTGTAGGAAATGATATTGATGTGATTATCCTTGCTCGTTATATGCAGATTATTTCGCCAACATTTATTGAGCATTACCGCAATCGAATCATTAACATACATCATTCGTTCTTACCTGCATTTGTGGGTGGAAAGCCTTATGCTCAAGCTTATCAACGCGGTGTGAAAATTATTGGAGCCACGGCACACTATGTAACTGAGGAGTTGGATGGCGGCCCTATTATTGAACAAGACGTGCAGCGAGTAAGCCATCGTGATGATGTCACGGAGCTTAAACGTATCGGACGCACGATCGAGCGTGTCGTTTTGGCGAGAGCTGTGAAATGGCATATTGAGGACCGGATTTTGGTTCACGAAAATAAGACTGTCGTATTTAACTAACATTGATTTCTTAAAAAAGCTTGAGGGTATAGCAGTCGTGTGATTGGCAATAAGAGAGTTTCTGTGTCTTCTTTGAAGACGACGGGAACTCTTTTTTTGTGTAGATCTACTGTTTTTAGAAGAAAAGGCTGGAGTACAAGCAATAACAAGGAAATTTCATTTACTAGTAATAGACATTAACTAAAGGAACGTTGAGGGTCGTCATTTCTTTTGTCGGAGTATAAAAAATTGTGGGAGAACATGATGCCGATTCATCATGTTAATCATTTTTTTGCAAAGAGAGGAGCTTATCTGTATGTATTGTGGAAACTCCCAATCCAATAGGGCATGTGTAGAGAGCTCATCTACTAGTGCATGTTCATGTTATGGAACTTTAAGTTGTAATGGGCTCTCAAAAAAGACAGGTGTCACAGGGGCAACTGGGGCGACAGGATTAACGGGAGCGACAGGTCCGACGGGTGGGACGGGCGCTAACGGTATAACAGGAGTTACAGGATTAACGGGAGCG
>NZ_BAVZ01000004.1 GCF_000576305.1 Paenibacillus pini JCM 16418
AAAAAACATGAAGTTTACATCTGATTTCAAAAACATTTCCTTTTCTATCGTAATAAATGGGCACTATACTCAAGCACTAATCAATGGATATATCAGACAAAAATTCTAAAAAATAATATCTAGACCTGATGAAGTTTTTAAAGCAGGTGATCATATAGTCTGGATGGAAAACGACTGGCTTATTACTGAGATGGATGATAATCAAGAGATATACTGCCGTGGTAAGATGTCTAAATGTCCATCTTCTCTTAAATGGCAAGATCAATATGGATACATTCATGAAACATGGTTTGCTTACATTTCTGATACTATGAGTAATTCTGGTATTAAAGAAGACCGTGTTATGAAGTTAGATAATGAACGTCGAAATATAATCTTTCAAAATAATGATCATACAATTTCGTTTGATAAAGAGAAACGGTTTATATTTGACAGGCGTACTTGGAAAATTACAGATATAGATAGGCTTGATCCCCATTTAATTACTGCCGTGTTAGAAGTTACTCCAACTGATAGCGTAAAAGATAATACATCATTGCGTGTTGCTGATTATGTTAATCCTAACTATGAAATTACAGTAGATAAAATAAGTGTTTTACTGAAACCTTCTGAATCTTACCAACTACATACAGAAGTAAAAAACAACGGAATCACTCTTATTAATCCTATCCTCTCCTTCTCATCATCTGATCAATCTATATGTACAGTAGATAATGACGGTTTAATATCATCTGTATCCGAAGGATCAGTTGTGATAACAGTAAATTATAAAGAATCGTACAAACGGATTACTGTAGTTGTCAATAGTAAAGATTCACACAAACTTACAGTAGATATATTCGACAATTCTACAACTAATAAATTTATCATCACCAAGTCTAAATCTAAAGAATTTACATGTGTCTTCAAGGGCAATGGTCAAAGTATTGTTTCAGAGGCTTGGTTTAGCTTAACTGATGTCAATGGTAACCCGACTAACCTTGCCACAATTACTTCTCAATCGAATAACTCATGCATTGTGCGTGGAGATAATATCGGATACGTGTTAATGAATGTAGCTAGTGCTGATAAGACCATTATTAATTCAAAACAAATACAAGTTAAATCTGCAATTTAGGAGTGAGTGAAACTGAGTAAATTAGAGAACTTAAGTAAAGACAAAGCTACAATAATGCTCAAGTTGGCTGACTCCCAGAATCTTTGCAAAGCATTGTATTATTCTGAAGATAATTTCTTGGATCAGCCAGACATTGAAGATACATCCGTTCTGTTTTATGACAAGATTTTTCCTTATAATAGAGTACCTGACGTTCAAACAGATAAAAACTCTTATATAACAATGGGTTTTAGGGATTACAGAAAAACAAGTAATAAAATGTTTAAGTCTGGTTATTTATACATCTATGCATTTACTCACAGGGACAAGGTAAAAACTGATCACGGCTTTCTTAGATATGATTTTATGATCTCTGAAATAGATAAATTGCTGAATAACAGCCGTGGGATTGGATTTGGAAAATTAGAATTTTATAAAATGGATGAATTTTATATTAACACAGACTATATTGGACTGTATATCGTTTATAAGGTTTGTGATCAAAATTGAATAATCTTATTTCAGAAGATATTGAGGCTAAACTATTAGCTAATCTTCCTATTGATATTGGGAATGGTTTGCTATACTATCCTACTCCATTTATAAAGGCAGTGGACATTGGGCTCTCTACCTATAACCTTTATGTCTCTCTATTTTTAATTGACAAAACCTCAATAAATAAGGCCATAGATGATCGAATAACCAACTTCGATATATTTTATGCAAACTGCTACCATGATACTGAGTTTAAAGATGCCGCGTTCTCTGCGTTGCGTCTTTTTTTCATGGAAGAGCCTGAAATGTATGAGGATATAGAAGGGGTTTCTATAATATTCCCTAGCAATGGCTTAATTCTTAATTTTAAAAACTTTGACAATTTTCAGCTTATATTGAAGACTGTTCACCATCTTAAAACTAATAATAAACCAGAGTTTAACCCTAAAGACTCACGAGCACAAGCAATGATAGATTTGATCCTTAAACAAAGAAAACAACAACCAACACCAAAGGAAAAAATGACCTTAGTTAGTATTGTTTCAGGCCTTTCATGGAAGTCTAATGGGGTTTCTATAAAAGAAATTCTTGATTTAAATATCTATCAAATTTACAATGGTTTTTTTACTACTAACAATATTGACAACTACCATCACACCTTATCCGCTATCTATGCAGGAACAATTGACAGTAAAAATATTAAAATGGCTGATATGCATTGGGCTAACAAACCATAAAAAATGGAGTGAATTATTAATGACAACACCAAATATCTGGGCAATTAAAGAAGTAGCACTTGCTACATTTTATGATTTAAAAACTGGTAAAGCAAAAGTACAACTACCGAATTTGAAGACTGCTGGGATTGAAAATAGTGGTGAAACAAAATACTCACAAGGTGGTCGAGGAAATACTAAAGTAGTTGGGTTCTCTGGGAATCGTGGAGGTAAAGTAACTCTTCAAGACTGCGTATTTACCAATGAAGTAATTGCAATGATGACTGGAAATGATATTAAAACAGGAGTTAAAAATATTGTACAACGTCAAGAGTTAAAAGTTAACATGAACAAAGCTATTTTAGATTATACGCCTGTAGAAGCATCCAATGGTCTTATCAGTGTATATATTTTGAACCCTGATGGTACTCATGGTGAAGAAATTACATTTACTACTGGAACAGTAGCAGCAACAAAATATACTTTAGCTGCAAAGACACTAACCTTCTTCGCTACTGAGTTACCCGATGGTACAGATATCGTTGCTTATTACAGAGTTGCTACAGATTCCACTGCTAAGACTATAACAGTTTCTACGGATAAGTTTGCTGGCTCATATAAAGTCATTCTTGACTGCCTAGTTCGTGATACGGTTAATGAAGAAGACTATGCGGCTCAAATTGAAATTTTTAAGGCGAAAATGGAAGATAACTGGAAAATAGACACAAGTGCAGATGGAGATCCTTCTGTGTTTGATATTCCATTAGAAATCCTTAAGCTTCTAGGGGCACTAAGACCTATGAAATGACTATTTATGACGAGGGCGCACTGTCAAAGCTTTAGGAGTCTTTCTATCAGCGACACAATACATAGAATTATAAGGAAGACTAAGATTTCAAAACAATAGTTGGCTACTCACTAAAGAGTGGTCAACTTTCTATTTTTAGGGCATTTTCTAAAGCCTTCTTCTAAGTAAGAGAGTTATATAAAGTGTCTTTAGACACATTTTTTTAATAAGATGAAATGGATGTTTTATGCACAGGTGTTGTTTTGAGTTAGGAAGGAATGATTTAAGTGAGTGAAATTAATAAAAATATGTTAAGAAATATTGCAGAAAAGCTAACACCTATTGATGACGAGAAGTGGCAAATGGTAAACGAGGACTATCGTAGTCTAGTTGAAGAGTACATCTCAGTACAGGAACATAGCCCTAAAACAAAAGAACAATACAAATCAGGTTTAAGGCAATTTGGATATTATGTTTTTAAAAATATGAATAATAAGCCATTTCATAAAATCTCTAAACGTGATTTTCTAAGGTACATAAGCTTTCTACGTGAAACAAGAAAAATGTCTTCAAGTGGTATTAATCTAAAAAAAGCCTGTGTCTCTAGTCTTTGCAACTATATAGAGAATGTAGTCGCTGATGATGATGATAACTATAAAACGTTCCGTAATTTTACCCGTGGTCTCCCTGCTGTTACAAAAAATCATGTATTCCATAAGGTCAAAATAAGTAAAGATGACTATGACTTAATAATGAAAACACTAATCGATGATGAAAATTATTTGGGTGCTGCTTGGGTAGCGTTTGCTTTTAATGTTGGGGCACGGAGAGCTGAGATTCCTCAATTCAAAGCTGAAATAGCCAAGTATCCGATTCCTGAAGGAAGCAATTATGTTATGTCTCATATCATACGCTTAAAAGGTCGTGGAGAGGATGGAAAACAAGAACCGTATATGATTAATGAAGAAGCATTAAAGTATATTAATTTATGGTTTGAAAAAAGAGGATATGAACATGATTATATATTTACAGTAAAGTACGGAGGCCAAATAAGTCCTATTTCTGAATCTTGGACAAATGATTTCTGCAAAGAAACATTATCAAATATATTGAACAGAAGAATTAATCCTCATCTATTCAAAGCTTCTTGCGTCACATATTTGCTTGAAGTTAAAAAGATACCCATTGAACTAGTTTCAAAATTCGTTGCACATCATGAGAATATAGCCACTACTATCGCACACTATGACTTACGGGATTTTGCTGAAGAAAAGAACAAAATATTCGGATGAATAAATTAGATAAACTAAAGCTTGAAAAGGTATCGAATTATTCCACAGATGATAGAAATACATATAAGGATGTAGATGCCTATATCTATGCTTTATCGGATGATAATTTAAGAGTTATAAAACGTCGAAATTCTCTACCAGCAAGATTTTTTAGATCTAATCCATATACATTTGACAACATTAAGTTATATCTTAAAAATAAAACTATTGGAATTGAATTAATTAGCACAGAAGCAAAAAATGGAATGGAACCATTAGAATTCAAATGCATTATTCATGGGCTATTTAATAAAAGTTGGAACGAAATTAAAAATGGTCAATTTTGTCCTCAATGCGGTCGTAATAAAGGAAGCGAAGCAAGAAAGAACCTTTATGTAGATGTTGTATCTGCTTTTAAGGCTAAAAATCTGAAGCTTATATCTAAAGAATACGTCAATAACGAAAGCGACTTGTCATATATATGCTTAAAGCACCAAGACAGAGGGATTCAAAAAATAACTTGGGGAAACTTTATTTCTCAAAAGGGTTGCAGATTTTGCAGTAAAGAAAATACTGTTAAAAAACAAACAAAATCAAATACCAAATTTGAGAGTGAATTATTTTTAGTGCATGGCAATAAGTATGATATGCAAAGTCAATATATCAATTCTAAAGTAAAAGTTCAGGTGTATTGTACGGATTGTTTAACTTTATTTTCAGCTAAGCCCAACCATTTATTAAATGGACATATGGGATGTTCTTGTAAGTCCACGTCTTTGGGTGAAGATAGAATAAGATCCTATTTAAATTTTAAAAAGATAAAGTATCAACAACAATTTCGATTTGACGACTGTAAAAATAAAAAACCACTTCCCTTCGACTTTGCTGTATTTTCAGAAATAGACAACCTTATATTCTTGATTGAATTTAATGGTAAACAGCATTATAAAAATACTGGATGGTCGAGTAATCCTTTAAAGTCAGATGAGTATTATAAGAAACAAATATATAATGATTCAATAAAAATAGACTATTGTAAAAGAAACAACTTGAAGTTAATTGTAATCCCTTATTGGGATATAAATAAAATAGATAATATTCTAAATAATGAAATAGAAAAATTTGATTTTATGCAGTAAAAATAATAAAAATTAATCAATCTATTGTCACAAACCAACCTTTTCTCTAAAAGGGTTTTTTCATTTATTTTAATAAAAAATATAGGGAGATGTATATATGACTCAACAAAAAAAGTTAACACTTATTGATCTAAATAGATTTGAAAAGGAATTAGACAAGACAAAGAAAATTAGCATCCTAGATAATAAGTACGAAGTTAATATTCACACTACTTTTAAAGACTCAGACATTGAAGACTTACTTCATGACTTTCGTACAATTATTGAAAAACTATCAAATACTCAGAATGTAGAACTTAGAAATGTTTATTCAATTTACTTAACTCTAATTCTTAGACAATTTACTGATATTCCTATTACTGAAGAGAATGAAATTGTTGAACTAATTAGAATTTCAAAAGTACTAAAAAACAAAGGAATTACCAATGAGGTGTTTAATGAAATTCCACAAGATCAACTTGATTATTTGACCCAAAAGGTTAAGAAATCGTCTGATGCATTAAATCAACTTCTTAAGGATACTGAGGTGGAAAATGGATATACAGAACCCAAAGCAGTTGGAAGCGATTCTGAAAAAGAAAGTAGCTAGCGCACTACTTATAGATGTGGCTAATACTACAAAAAACACCATGAAGGAAAAGATGGATGATGAGGTTTATATACCTTATACACCAAAGATGTATGAACGAGAAAAAAGCCATGGTGGATTAACCGACGATAGGAATATTCTTGTTAACTTAATCAATGAAACCACACTATCTGTAGAAAGCCATCGTATGGATGAAGAGAGAAATGTTAGTGAAATTGTGGAGTCTGGTAAAGGCTATCAATATGACTTCCCTTTCAATGGCGTTCCAAGACCATTTACTGAAGCTACTAGGGAAGAGCTCCTTAACACAGGCATTCATACTGCTTCACTTTATCGAGGGTTAAAGAGGCAAGGACTTACAGTAGAAGTTAAATAAAAGAGACCTTAGAAATAGGTCTCTTTATGTTTTTAATTTTGAATTGTAGTAAGTCTTCCATCTGAAAAGTATAAGTAATTATTACTTCCATAGACCCATTGCTCATCAACACCTGTTGCTGTTGTTGTTTTATATACTTTTTTCGGTTTACCCCAAGATGATTTCAATACTTGATCTTTACTCATTCCGATAGTTACACCTGATTTGCTCTCAGGTTCTGCCTTTATAGCTTTGGCCTTTGGTTCTAAGTATGCTATTTTATAGTCGATTTCTTCTTGATTAATAATACCATCAATCGGTAATAATTCTTTATAGCGGTTGTATGAGTTTAGATAATATCCATCTCTTTCCGATTCAGCAGCTAGAGAATATGTTAACAAATTAAATTCCATTTGTTCTTCTTGGGGAATTGATTCTATTTTTACTTCACCCCAATCACCATATTTAGCAGTAAGATCATCATCAATAATATTAGCACTCTCTCTAAATTTACCCTCGCTAATAAGTTGAATTGCCTTATCATTAATAGATTCTTCTACCTTAGCTTCTTTAACAGGTGAAGGGGAAGAACATCCTGAAATAACTATTGCTAATAGTAGGAGATAAGCACCATTTAATAATTTTTTGAACATGAATATGTCTCCTATCTGAAGAACATCAATTATAAAGCTAATGGGAATTAATATCATAAATATAAAGTAATTCTATATTTAGTAGGTGAAACAGTCAACATCTAATAGGGTGTTGGCTTTTTTGTTTGCTACTACCCACGGAAGTATCAATTGTCACTTCCTTTTTTATCATATGAAAGGAAGTGAACACATTTGAGTGAAAGTTTAAGAATATTGATATCTGTTGGTTTAAAAAACACCGCCGTTACGGATATCAATAAGGAATTAGAGAAACTATCTAAAAATCCATCATTACAAAAATTAAACGTTAAGATTAATATCGATCAAAGCTTTACAAAGACTATTAATAGTTTTATAGAAGTAACGAAAAAATTAGATCAAGCTCTTCAAAAGCAAAATCAAGTGGTTAATGAAACAATAACTACATACAAAAAATTAGATGGCTCGATTGAAAAAGTAAGGGAGAAACATTTAGCAAATGGATCAATCATTACACAAACGAACAAAAAAGTTGATGAACATAAACAAAAACTCAACCAAGAAACATCCGCATATGAAGCTCAAAGAAAGACAATTCAACAACTTGAAAAAGAATTGGTTGGCTTTAATAAAACAAGCGCTCAGACCATTAAAAATGGTACAGGAGCTATAACTGGCTACAAGAATACATATGTTAGTCCGACAGGTCAGAAATTAACAGCCACTGCTGATTCAGAAGGTATTGTTAATAAATATGCTCAAACAAGAGATTACGCCAAACAATTAAGTGATATTCAAAAAATATCCGATGGTCGAATGAAATCTGAAATTCGAGTTAGAGAAGAAGAACGAAAAACAAATGAGGCTCAGCAACGTGCAATACAAAAAAATGCTGATTCTGAACGAGAACAATATTCCAAAAAGCTCAATCAGCTTAAGGAGTTTCAACGAAAGTATGAAGAGTCCTATGCTAAAATGGGATCACAAAAACTTTCATTAGACAACGCTCAAAAACTTGATAACTCTATTTTGCAGACTCGAAATTTAAATGTCGCTGATCCCAATTTAGCAAATAAAATGAGAGATATTTCTAGAGCTTTTAATGATGTAGGTCAATCTGCTAAAGCAAGTACGACTGGCATCTCAGCTTTCATTAATAGTGCTACTAAGCTAGCCTCACATGTACCTGTTTTCATGGCTGTGCACACCGCAATTTATGGTGTGTTTAATGCTATCTCAGAAGGCTTTAAAGGTATGATTGACATTGAGTCTAAAATGGCTGGTTATATCCAAACAAACGAACATTACTTTAAATCTTTAGATGGTGACGGATTAGACACTAAAAAAGTGAATGACCAAACCAAGCAATTTATTATCACAGCACATGCTCTTGGTGCTGAAATAGGAGAAGTAACGGAATCGGCTCGTTTATGGGGTCGTATGTATAAAGACGTTGGTGTCGTGCAAGAATTAGTTCGTCAGTCTACCATGCTCTCGACGGTAGACTTAGTCTCACTTGAAGATGCCACAAAATCCATGGAATCTGTACTTGCTCAGTATGGAGTACAGCTAAAAAATACAGCAGACGCGCAATTGTATGGTAATCGTATTCTCGATTCATGGTCAAAGGTAGCCCATGAAACTATGGCTCCTGCAAAGGATTTAGGCGCAGCATTTGAACGAATGGGTAAAATAGCTTCAGAAACTGGCGTTTCCTTTGATTTTATGAATGGTCTCGTATCTTCTGGTGTCCGTAATACAGCCCTCAGTGGTGAAAACTTGGGTAACATGTGGAAGACGGTACTAGGTACAATTCGGACAGATAAAGCCGTTAAAGAACTTGAGCGACTTGGAGTAAAAACTAAGGATGTTGTTAATGGTGTCGAACAATGGCGTAAAGCTGAAGATATTCTACTCGATTTATCGATATCTGTTACCGATAAAAATTATGATCTTACACAATCTTATGCGGACATTTCTCGTGGTGTATATCAATATGCAAAACTAGCTGCATCGCTGAATGCTGGTGACATACTTCTTGGCACATCTAAATCTATTAATTCAACTGGTAGTACAGTTGAATATTTAATGACTCAAATGGATACGATTCAACGTAAATCTTCTCAAGTAAAAACATCATTCTTAGAGATATTTAATACGGCTGGTGATAATGGTTTACGTAGCACACTAAAAGGAATCTTAGATGTGATTGACCAGTTATTGTTAGGAATTAACAAAATACCTAGTGGAGTAATCGGAGCTAGTGCCGCGTTTGTTGGTTTAGCTGGAGTTGCTGCATTAGCTAAACAACCTATAATTAATTTTATTACAGCACTTGGGGTATTACGGACTGCAAAGGTTGCAGATGTAGCTGCTACTGCGGCGAACACTGCTGCAAATAGTGTTAATATAATATCATCAAATGGAATGACATTATCTACTGTGCAAAAAACGGCTGCTACCTCAACCTCAATTGTTGCTACTGAAGGGGCAACTATTGCTACTGGAGGACTAGCTACTGCACAAGCAGCGGCAACAGTTACGATGGGTCTCATGACAGGCGGTTTAACCATACTTGTAGGAGCGCTAGCAGTTTGGGCTGTCAGTGCTGGAGCGGCAGAAAAACAACACAGAGACACAACACAAAAAATTAAAGATGAAATCGCAGCAAATAATCAACTAATAAGTCAGCAGAATAGACAGGCTGAATTCTTACCAAAAGTCGTTAAAGCTTATGATACATATAATAAACTATCTACAAAGCAAACATTGTCTAATAAACAACAACAAGATGTTAAAAAACAACTTGCGGAAATAGAGCAAGTTCTTAACGAAACGGTACAAGAAGGTGGACTTGCTAGACTCAAAGCGGCTGGCATGAGTGAAGCAGCACTTAATCATGAAATTGATTTAATTAATCAAAAAACCGAAGCTGACAGAGCAGCCAACAAAGAGAAGCTTAAAGGACAAATTGAAACCAATGATAAAGAAAAGATAGATAAATATAATCAACTTATTGCGAAAGAAAAGGAACTTAAAGAATTACAAAAGAAAAAGGATTCGGCTTTAGACCTAGATACATCTCATATGTATACTAAAAAGATTTATAAGGTATCCAATCAGCTTGAAGTCTTAAAAACAGATTACGCAGATCTTGAAAAGAACCAAAAAGATTACAATGATCAGCTTATGCAGTTAAATAGTGATCAGTTTGATCAATTAACTGGCGCAATGGGAAAGCTAACTGAAGGAACAAAAACCGCGGAAGAACTAACTGAGGAACTTAACAAAGGGTTTGAAGAAACGGTTGACTCATTATCTAATCTAGCTTCAGCTTATGAAACGTTAAACAAAGGTGAAAGCTTATCAGCAGACACCATTGTGAGCCTTATAGATAAGTATCCTCAACTGGCTTCTTACTTAGCTCAAACGAATGATCTCACTTTCAACAAGGGTGAATTATTAAAAAAAGTTGCTGAGATTGAACGCAAAGCTAGAATTGATGAATATCAGAATTCTATTGACTCAATCGAAGTAACTCGGAGTGAGTTAATTAAGAAACAAGATCTATATCGGCAATATTTTGAGAATATGATCGCTACAAAACAACCTTTGGATAATTGGATGTTCGGTTCTGCTCTTACGAATGAAGAACAAAAAGCATTGGATTCGTTTAATACGGACACGGAAGCATTACAGGCGAAGATCAAAGTACTTAACCAACCTTTATCATTCTTTAACACTAAAACTGAAGACAAAAAGAAGCAAAAAGAATCTAATAATACAATCAGTGAAACAAATGAACTGCTCACAGAGACCCAAAAAAGACTGGCTGCAATTAAAAATGAACTGAGTGATCTTGAAAATAAGCGCAGTCGTATTAAGCAAGGATCTAAAGCATATCGAGATTCTATAGCGCAAGAAAATAAGTTATTAGAAGAGCAACGATCACTACTTAAAGATGGAATTAAGAATCCAAACAAACTTTTAGCGCAGAAAGTAACAACGACAACTAAAGTGCCAAGTGATTCCTCCTCTTCTGGTTCTGATTATTCATCTAACAATTCAGGTGTCTCTTCTCTTCTGTCCACAGGAAAAGAATTGCAAGGGAAATTTACATATAAACAAGTCAGTGGTGAATACAAGGGAACATTTAATCAATTTGTTCAGGGAGCTACTAGTGATTGTTCTCAATTTGTACAGGAAATGTTTAAAGAATTCTTAGACATTAAGTTACCTCGAACAGCCGCAGAGCAGGCAAAAAAAGGCACTAGTGTTAAAAAAGAAGACCTCCAAGAAGGCGACTTGGTTTTCTTCAATACAACAGGAAAGGCTAATTCTCACGTTGGCATTTATTCTGGTAATGGAAAAATGCTTCAAATGGGAAATAGTGGACTTAAAGAATCTGACATCAATAGTTCGTATTGGGCTCCAAAGTATCAGGGCGCTAAACGAATAAGTGGTGCAAGTTCTTCAAATGTCACTGTTTCTAGCTCTAGTTCTAGCTCTAGTAAAACTAAAGTGAGAATTAAAAATGCTTCAGAAAGCGATAAGAATCAAGCGATTCTAGAGGCAACCTCACAACTCTCTGATACTGAATTAAAGATATATCAAAATAAAGTTAAATATATAGATGATGTTATTTTAGAGTCACAGAATAAAATTGGTAATTATGATAATCTGATATCAAAATCACAAGTTAAGCAATCACAATATATTGAAGCTTCAAAAGAATGGCAAGCTGAAGAACTAGCTCAGATTGCTTTCATGGATAAACAACAAAAAGAGCTAGATCTTAACAACAATAACGTTAAATGGCTTGTTCAGAATAAAAAGATAACGGCTGGAGAATTTGATAAGCAGATTGCAGATAATGAACTTAAGCGACTTGAGATTGAAAAGCAAAAGCAAGAAAAATCATTTTCTATAATTATTAGTAGATTAGATGTATATACTGGCAAAATTGATGTACTTAAAAATAAACTCGATGAATCAACTGCTAAAATGGGGTTGATGACCGAAGGAACAAAAGAATATAACGATGCGCTTCAAGCTCAAATTCCTTTACTAAAACAAGAACAAAAAGAACATCAATCTAAAATTGATCTTATTAATTTACAGCTTCAGAATAATAAATTAACTGCCGCAAATAAAAAAGAATTAATTTTGCAATTACAGGCTGAAACAACTGCATGGTTAGATAACGAAGCAGCAATTAAGACGAATATTGAAAGAATGGCTCAACTTCGTCAAAGTGCAGCAGATAGAATCATAGATGAATACAAGAACATGTTGCAGAAACAACAGAAGCTTGAAACGGATGCTCTAGATAAGCGCACAGAGATTGAAAATAAACGTCATGATCAAATAAAAAAGAACCTTGATGAAGAGAATAAGTTATTTGAAGATGTCATTAATGCTCAATTAAAAATGCTTGATTTGCAGAATAACAAGGATGATTATGAGAGTGAATTAAACAAAAAACTCAAAGATCGTCAAAAATTATCCGACGACATCAATAAATATGCACGAGATGATTCAATAGAGGGTAAGGCTAAGAAAAAAGAACTTCAAGAGCAATTGGATGCTAAGAACGAAGAGATAGATAAATTTAAACTGGATCGTGACCGTGAATTACGAAAACAGAATCTTCAAGACCAACTAGATGATCATAAAAAACATACGGATAAAATTAGTGAAGACGAAGATCAACTAAACAAAGATACATTAGATAATATTGAAAAAGAAAAGAAGGCTGTAGAGCAGAAATATAGCGACATTCTTGATAACGAGAAGTATTTTTATGATTTAAAACAAGGATTGCTAAGTAAAGATTCTGAGGTAGTCAAAACCACTTTAGCTGAGATGCAAACAGGTTATGATACTTATTTTGGTCAATTGAAGAGTCATGTCTTCGATACGAACCAAGAATTTGAAAATCTAAACTATACGCTTCAAAAGAGTTTAGAAATGCTTCAAAAATACTCAAATAGTGATTATTCTGAAAATAACGACTTTAAATCTGGTTACACTCCTTCATCACCTTCAACCAATAGTGATACCAGTAAAGAGAAGGTTGCTGCATGGAATAGCTATCTCAATAACAAGAAATCCGCAGAATCTATTACTCAGCAGGTTGTTACTCTAAATAAAACAAAACCTAATTCGGCAGATATAGCAAAATTAAAGTCACAATTAGATAACCTGAAAGCTCAAAATGACTCCTTGCGTACAAAATACGGATTTCCAGATGGAAGTTATAGTGAGTTGAAAACTAAAGATATATTTTCTGCTGAAACAGGTGGAATGACACCTTCTTTCTCTGGAGGAAAGTATCTTCTAGCACATGAAAAGGAATTAGTCCTTAAAAAAGATGACACTGCTAATTTAATTAAAGCAGTCATTCTTAATAGAGATCTTACTCAACCGAATTATCCATCAATGCAGAATATAACAAAAAACAATGGGTTAGATTCTAGAGACAATTCTTTTAAAGAAGGAGATGTTTACATGAATATCCGAATTGATAAAATTATTGGTGATGAAAGTGGCGCACAAACAGTCTTTAGTAAAATTCAAAAAGGTATGAAGAAATTAGGCAGATAAATGGTACTGAGTGGGATTCAATATTCCCACTCTTTTTTATGTGGAGGTGAATGAATGACGGTAGCTGAAAGTTTGTATTTTGTTTATGACGGAAAAAGAAGTGATGAAATGGGAATTATCAATGTAAACCTTGAAACAGGAATGTTAGAGGAGAACTTCTTACCTGAACAAAATATTAAAGAAATAACGATTCGAGGTAAAGATGCTCCATATTATATGGAGAAAAATCGTAATCCAATTACGCTTAAACTAACTTTTGCTTTTGTAGCTGATTTTAACGAGGAAAAATTAAAGCATGTAAGTAGCTGGTTGGCTAATCAACCTTACTATAAACCTCTTTACTTTTCGGATAATCTTAATAAATGGTACTACACTTTATATACAGGGGAAGTAAAACTGATTCACAATGCTTTAAAACAAGGATACATCACCATTGAGATGAGAAACATCAGTCCCTATACGTATTCTCCTATATATCAATCTGGAATTTACGACTATAGCCTTAATACATCAGATGGTATGGATTTCACAATCAATAACCTCGGTACATTACCATGCAAACCTATCATTAAATTAGAAAAAGTAGGCGCTGGAGAAGTTAAAATCGTTAATTATTCTAATAGGGGTAAAGAATTTTTAATTAAGAATCTAGTTCATGGAGAATTTATAGAAATTGATTCAGATACAGAAGATATTAGTTCGAACATACCCCTAACCTATCATTTTGATGATACGTCTGGTAAGTACCCTTATTTCACCGAAGGGAATAATTACATAAAAATTTATGGTAATTGTAAAATCCAGTGGATTTACCAATTCTCATCGTTATACTAAGGAGAAATTCTAAATGATTGATATTATAGATTCTGACATCATCAAGCCTAAATATTTTTTATGTAGGCCTGATTTGAAAAGAACTACGATTGCAAATTTAAGTGAAGCAACTAGTGATAGTCAAAAATTAAGCCGAGGAAACGTGAATGAATTAACATTTTCTGTCCCTCTATTTTTATCTAAAAAAAATAAAAGAGTTAAAAATAAACATGTCGATTTAATAAAAGAAAAATATCATATCCGAGTTGAAAAAGGTAAGCATATCGAGTATTACCTCATTAACAAAATCATTAAAACGATGGATGATATGGATACGATTAAAGTTGAGTGTTTTAGTTTGCCATTTGAGTTATCGACTAAACTCATTAAGAACTATAGTGTTGTCTCATATAATGCCACTCAAATATTAGTTGATATGCTTCAATCTACTATCTGGAATGTAGGCTATGTGGATGCTCAATTTGATCTGAAGTACCGTACTTTCGACTTTACTGGAAGTGTTCTCAGTGCAGTTCAACAAATTGCTTCTACTTTCACAGCGCTAATTGTATGGGATACGGTTAAACGACAAGTCAATCTCTATGATCCAGACACATATGGCTCGAATAAGGGTTTTAAAACAAAATACGGAAAACTTATGCAAGGGATTACCCAAGAACTTAACTTAGATGAATTTTGTACTCGTCTGAAACTATTCGGTAAAGATGATATGTCCATTCAAGAGGTTAATCCGCTAGGTGGTAATTTCATTCAAGATTTCTCTTATTTTATGTATCCGTTTGCTATAGATGATAAAGGAAATATTACTTCACATAGTTTTTATATGAGTGATGAATTATGTATTGCTTTAAACAAATATAATAAGCTAGTTGAAAGTAAAACATCTGATTACTCTAATTTATTGAAGCAAAAGTCAACCCAAGAAGAGAAACTTAACAAAAAAACAAACCGAATTATCAACACTTAATACAGAGCTTAATATCTTATCAGACCAACTTGATACTGCGAACGGGACAGGAAAACCTACGGCTGCACTTATTATACAAAAGAACAACAAGTTGGCTCAAATTAACTCAAAGAATTCAGAAATTGATACAATTAAAAATCAGATTGCTTCTACTGTATCTGCAATAAATGCTCTTGGTAAACTGTTGAGAATGGAAAGCAACTTAACTGTCAACCAGTTAATAGAACTCAATCAATTTATCATTGAACAAGAAATGTCTGACTCAAATTACACGGATGCAGCTACCTTACTGGAAGACGGTAAGAAGAAATTTGAAAAAATGCGTGAACCTAAGATCGTTGCAACCATTTCTTTAGTCAACTTTTATGAGATCTTAACTGAAAAACATAACTGGGACAGACTTGATATTGGTGATGTTATCACAGCAGAACACGAAGATTTAGGAATACATATTAAAGCAAATGTAACGGATATTGATTTCAATTATGCCGATGCAACGATAAGCGTAACGATCTCTAATGTTAACGAACTACTATCCGATGAAGAACGTTTCATGAAAGATCATCTGAAAAATATTAGCATGTCAAATAGCGTCAATATGAATCAATATAAATGGGATGATGCAAAGGCTACAGCAGATGATGTTACTAAAATATTGAATAATACGTGGGACGCTGTTAAGCGAGATATTACTGCTGGAGTTAATGAAGATGTGAGTATTAGTAGGCGAGGAATTATTATAAGAGATCCTGCTGACGCAAATAAATTACTTATCATGCAGCATGGTCAAATAGCTCTCTCAAATGATAATGGAAATTCTTGGAAGATGGCAATTACACCAAATGGAATATACGCAGACCGATTAGTGGGAAAGATTTTACTCGGGAATAAATTAATTATTACAGACGACAATGGCACGTTTAATATTGAAGGAAATCTCCTAACCATTAAAGATAAACTAGGCTCTATAAGAATCCAACTTGGAGAGTATCTACCAAATCGATATGGCCTAAAAATACTTGGTGCGAGTGGAAATGTGGTACTAGATGAAACTGGTATTTTACAAACAGATACAATTCAGTTAGTCGATAATGTTGATTCAGAACATCCACTAAAAATTAAGTTTTATATTGCGCCTAAAACGATGAGATATGATGAAATCATGCTTAATTTTTCCCTTGAACGTTTCAGGCATATAGTAAAGGAGCATCTTATGGTGGTGGGGGTGCAACAACCTCATCTTCAGGCGGAGGTAATGTTACTACAGCTCAAAGTACGAGAATTGATTTAACAACCACAGGATCTACGTACATTTCGGGTTCCACTCAAACTGAAGGCTCTTATTATGGATCAGGTGGGCATAATCATGGATGGCCTGAGGGTACGGTATTCAAAGATATTAATGGAGTACCTAGAACTTGGGTTCCTTCAGGAAATCATCAACATTCGGTTTATTTGGGAGACCATTATCATAATATTTATATGCCCTCGCATGACCATAGTGTATATATTCCTTCTCACGAACACCAAGTATATATTCCATCGCATACTCACGCCATTGACTATGGAATTTATGAGAGTAGCTATGCAAGTGGCGTACAAATTAAGATTGACGGTATCGTTAGAAATAGCACGTCCTATTATAGCGATAGCAATGTAAATATCACGCAATGGATACAAACAACAGGATGGCATACGATTGAGTTAACATCAAATCAATTAGGTAGAATTAATGCGGCCTTATATATGCGTACATTTGTTGGTTCATAGAAAAAAAAGAAGTCAAATATACAACAATACAGAAGAGCCTTTATTCATATAAGGATCTTTATTTTATTATAAGGAGGAATGACATGTCATCATTTGATTTTGGAAAAAGCACCATAACGAAATACCGAGCTGGAACTAGTGGCGATCAATATATTGATATTAGCGAATCTAAGAAAGTAATTAATGGGACAATACTACTTAGTGAAATACCTGATTTCGATAATAAAGTTAAAATACCGAATATGTTTGAAGTCCCACGAACAAATAATAGTTCATTAAAGGATAAAGAATATATCGTTGATTATAATGAAGGTATTATTTCTTTTAGTAATTCAGCAGAAGGACTAACCTTAAGTCTGACATACAAAGGCAGAGGTAATCACTATGTTAGCTCAGCTAGGATATGGACACAGGAGCAAGATGGAGAAGTTCTTGAAACATTAAAAGATATTGTTGACAAAAGTTCTTCTTCGCTCGAAAAAATTTCTGAGCTTTCTAACTTGATGAAAGATACAAAGCAAGCAACAATTAATGCTAATGATAAAGCGACGTTAGCCGACACTAAGGCCACTTATGCTCAGACTCAAGGTGACTATGCCAAATCACAGGGGGCTTTAGCTAATACAGCATCTACACTGGCTAATACGGCTAAAGACAATGCAAATACAGCGACCTCTTTAGCTAACAGTGCAACCACTGCTGCGAACAATGCAAGGGATAATGCTAACGTTAAGGCTACATATGCTCAGCAACAAGGTGACTATGCATTAGGTGTAGCTGATTCTTTAGTGCATAAAGGAATATATAATGCCTCAACTGCTTATGTAGTTCGAAACATCATTTATTATAATGGTTCGACTTATATGTGTATTAGTAACACGACAGGTAACCTTCCAACTAATACAAGCTATTGGAGAAAGCTAACCAATATGAATTGGCTAGGAACCTATTCTACTTCAACAACGTATAATTTCGGGGATATTGTTGTTGATAGTTTAAATCAAACTCTTTACATGTGTATTTTAGATGGAACTCTAAATAAAGCATTAACAACCGTGGTAAACTGGACAACTTTAGTAAGTGTAGCATCAGCCATTTCAAACGCGAATACGGCTACTACTCAAGCCAATACAGCAAGAGATAATGCGAATACAGCAACTACCTCAGCTAATAACGCAGCGACTAGCGCAAATACAAAGGCAACATTTGCTCAGACTCAAGGAGATTATGCTAAAGCGCAAGGAGATTATGCTAAAGATAAAGCGGAGAAAGCAATTGAAGTTGGTACTTCTCTTATCAATAGAGGTACTTATAGTAACACTTTGGCTTATAAACCATTAAATATCGTTGTTTATGACAGTGGAGTGTATCAGAATATTGTTCAATCAACAGGAATACTCCCAACAAATTCTTCTTACTGGCAATTACTTATGCAGACATCAACATCTGTTACTTGGGACACGATTTCAGGTAAACCTGAAGTTGAGAGTCATATTGCAAACAAAAGCAATCCACATGCAGTTACTGCATCACAGGTAGGGTCATATTCGAAAGAAGAAGCAACTGCTAATTTTGCACCTATTAGTCATAATCATACAGCAATTGATCTACCTAATAATTTAGAGACAATTACTGGAGCTCAAGCTAAAGCAACAAGTGCTGAAACAAAAGCAAATACATACACAGATAATAAAGTAAGTGCTCAAGTAGGTACACTTAGTAATTTACTGACTTCAAAGAAAACGAATACAGTTGAGGCTATTAATGAGCTTTTTACCTCGTTAGGTGATGGGAAAAATAATGTACGTGCCGCTATCATCGAAAAAGGGGGAACGGTTGCAGGAACTTCCCCTAATTCATTTAAGGAGTTAACGGATGGTATAAAAACTTTATCGTCATCTATAAACGGACAATTAAATGAGATCATTCCTTTTGCTGAGACTATTAATACTAATGATCCAGTTTCAATAAAGATATCGCCCATTGCGTTATCGAAAATTCCTAATCCCGATATTTTACCTACAGGAAACGCGAATGATGTGGCTTTTAGTAACGATGGTAATTACCTCTGTGTCGCACACTCAACTTCGCCATATATTACAATTTATAAGAAAAATGGTTCGAATTTTATAAAGCTTGCAGATCCAACTGATTTACCTCTTGCATCTGTTACGGATGTAGCTTTTAGTCCTGACGGTGTTTATTTAAGCATTGCAGAAAGTATGTCTTATTCTGCGACAATATATAAAAGAACTGGTGATACATTTACCAAACTCACTAACAAGGCAAGTGTATCAAGTTTTATTATGGACTTATCTTTTAGTCCTGATGGTAACTACTTAGGTGTAGCGACCTATCAATCTCCATATATAAGTATACATAAACGAAGTGGAGATACGTTTACAAGGCTCGCAAATCCTTCTGCACTGCCATCAGGTCAATGTAATTGCATCTCTTTTAGTTCTGATAATAATTATGTAGCCGTAGGACAATCCACTGCTCCTTACTTATCAATTTACAAAAGAAGTGGAGATACACTTACGAAAATCACAAATCCAAGTATATTACCGACAGACACTTGCTTTGGAGTAGCCTTTAGTAATGATAATAAATTTTTAGCATTTGCGAGTTCGTCATCACCATACATCATCATTTATAAGAGAGACGGAGACACATTTACGAAGATTGCAAATCCAATTGATATTCCAGATGGAACTTGCTATAGTGTTGATTTTAGTTCTGATAGCAACTATCTTGGTGTCTCTCTAAATTCATTTCCCTACTTTACAAGATATAAAATTACGGGCGATACGTTTACGAAGCTAAGTGACCCAAGCACTCTACCTACAAGTGGCTGTAATAGTACTTCATTTAGCCTGATACTAACTTTTTAGCCACTGTTAATGCAATTAGTCCTTTTTTAACTATATACGCTTCTAGTAGAACAGCCTTCAAAAGCACTAATTCAATTTCTGAAATACAATCTTCTCTTGGATTAGGTTTTGCTAAAGAACAAGGAAAATTAGGGAGTAGTAAAACGATAGCAACTCTATGGAGGTAAATAATATGAAATTTTATCTAAAAGTTAATGAACAAACAAAAATCATTGAAGATGCTATTACGTATAAGCATGATGGTTATATGGAAGTCGAATATCCAGAACTACCAATAGGAATTAACGCAGGATACTACCGTTGGGAAATGGATCAGCCTATTTTAGATGAGGAATTGAAGAAGGAAGCAGATAAAAAGAATCTTCCGCAAGGTTATCTCGAACTAGCAAGCAAGCTGGAATTATTACAGAAAGCAATGGACGACATGATACTTAAGGGAGGTACATCTTAAATGGGCGCATATATGGGACAACGTATTATTGATGGAGTCTACGAGTACAAGTATGTAATTTCTAAACGACCCGATTTAAAGGATGAGATTGAAGAATATCTTACAGAAAACCTATACGATTTTAATAATTAAATTATAGTAATAAAAAATACTAATAAGGATGTGAATATTAAAATGGCTGCTCATAATAAACCCCTTCAGACAGCATCGTCAGGTACATTTGCGCCCCAACATTTTAATCGAGATACAGATAACTACGAATACTCGGAAGGTAAAAATGGTGCATTATTTGTGGCATTTAAATCCTCTCACGAGGAGTTTGTATTTATTGATAAATCTAGTACAGCAGGGATAAAAGACTATACTGTACTAGATGAAAAGACTATAAATATACCTTTTATCTCTTCTGATCCTGTCGGTACAAAATCTACTCTTAGCGCATTCTTGGTTGATTCATCAGGCAATGAGTACCAAAAACAAGGAATTAGGCAGAGTGGAGTAATGGATATAGTTGATATAGTTAATACTGGAGAGGTAGTTACTTATTCAAAACCAGCGGGATTTATGTTAAGAATAAAATGGCAAAAACCAACAGGTGCTGGTACAGTGAGTGCCAAGGCGGTAATTGTACAATGAATTTAAATGATGGCGTTGTTACAACAGCATTAAACAGATCACTTAAAGCCTTGCGTAATAGAAAGGGGCTGAATGTATTAACAACTAAAGCAGTAGGCGATGGTATCATAGACGACACCAATGCTATTCAATCAGCAATCGACATAGCATATGCTGAAGGTTATGAGGGAATATACTTACCAATAGGAAAATATAGAACAACAAAGACCCTTATACTTCCGAATCAAGACAGACCGAATACGTTAGCTACACAAGGTCGTGGGTTTAAGATTGTTGGCGATGGAATGTATGATAGCGGAATAGTTTACACAGGCAACGAATTTGCTATATATAGTGACAAGAATATGGCAGAAACTATATTATTTCAAGATTTCTATATTAATCATAGGAATGGTAGTGGCATTCATCTACCTCAAGGAGCTCATCAAATGTTTGAGCGCTTCTTTTCTAGTTCATGCGGTGAAGGTGGATATGGCGTATTAATTGACGGAGATATTGCGGATCAAGATAAAACCAAAGGTCAAGGTTCTTATATGGTTTCATTCCGTAATTGTCGATTTTGGGAAGAATGGGGCTATCGAGGTACTGGAGTGAAAATAATCAATTCTGTATTATGTACTGAGTTTTCAAATAATTTTTTTAGTAGAACTATTACTAACAGACCCATTTTAGAATTGGTTAGATGTGATACTGTTAATATTAAAAGTTGTGCATTTGAAAGAACTCCCCAGAGTGTTCCAGTTGCGGATGCTAGTAAGGGTAGAACTGAAGCTATGGTTGCGAGTGAATCAAGGCTTGCTAACTCTAAAATCACTTCTCCTTTGATTATTCTTGATCAATGTCACGCTGTATCCATTACAGATAGTCATGTAGAAATGTCTTTTGAGTCGTTCGTAGGCATTAAAAATCACAGCGCTGGAATTTTAATTGATGGTTGCCAATTATCACATTATGCAATTATCGACTATGATTTATCCAATGGGTATGTAATTGTCGTAGATAAAGACTCTATATACTCCAGAGATATTATTTTAGGAGCTCGTAACCATCGTACTCAGGTCAATCATGAAGGTGGAACTATCGGTGCAGCATATGTTGACCCTATCGGATGTGTAACGGTTAAATCACATTATGATTATACTCCATACCAAGACTTGAACTATCTTCATGAGCGTAGAACTGTACCTTATATCGGTAGTACAGGCTCAAATTTATTGTCTAATCCATCTTTTTATTCTCTTACTCCTAATGGAGTGCCAAGTAATCTTGAATTAGTAGACGGTACATGGACATTTTCACAATTACCGTATATCTCAGGTTGTAGAATTAAACAGATTGGAGCAAAGGGAGCAAAGTACAGGCTTCGTACGAGAACAGTTGAATCCTTAAATAAACATGATTTCTACTCCTTTATTATCGTAGGTAGAAATAATTCAGGAGTGTCTAATGAGGTATATATTGATATTGCAGGAGACACAAACGATTTAACTTATATAATCCCTTCGGGGAATCAAAGGTTTACACATATCCAACAAATTAAAGGACAAGCCTCTGATATCATTGATATTGTTACATACGCTCCTCTGGACTTAACAATTTATGCTATGTACATAATTCCAAACATTGTCACGGAAGTTCCTTACGGTTCCGAAACTCAATCAGTCTCGAAATTGAAATCTGTTGATATTACAACCCTTTCCATTAAGCTTGACGCAGTAGAAACTTTACCTGAGTCAACTTGGAATACTAGGGGTCACATATTTCGTCGAGAAACTGATGGAGTTGAAGATCAACTATTTATTTGCAAAAGAAAAGCTGATGGAAGTTTTTACTGGAAAGAAATATAGTTCTACGTAACATAGTAGAGACTTCATTCAATGAAGTCCCTTTTTGTATTCTATAGAACTGATAATGAGAGGGAGTATCTATTATGGATGAAGTACAAACAGAGATGCTACAGCGTATTACAAGGGTTGAGACTGTAGTTGATGGCATGAACAAAAAGCTAGATAGCGCTATTAATGCAAAAGATTTAGCAGTTGAAGCTCTTACGATTGCTAGAGATAATACGCGACGCATTTCAGACATGGAAGACGGTCAAAAGTTCATGCGTAGAGCTATTGGTGGCTCGGCTATCACGCTAGTCATGGGTATTATCATAGCTGCCATAAAGTTAGGGGTCGTTTAGAATGGTTGCTCGTAAACCAGTGAAACGAAAACTCACTGCAAAACAACAAGAAAAGAAAAGTATAGAATTCAGCAAGATTATATTAGCAATGGTTATGTCTACATATTTTGCAGGTGTATTGCTAGGTGGGTATATTGTATTTCATTCAAGTAGTGAGTTAAGCGCCCTTCTTACCTTTATTGGCGCGCCTGTTGCTACAGCAATTGGATTTTATTATTGGAAAGCCAAGAATGAAAATGTTAGTAAGCACACTATGAATAGAATTGAAAATACTGAAGGAGATGAGCAACCATGATTGATCTTACACCCATCGTACAGGCAATTGTTATTCTTGCTGCTGCTATAATTACTACGATTATCGTACCTTACATCAAAAGTAAAACTTCTATTAATCAACAAAATCAAATTTCTTTGTGGATAGATGTCGCTGTGCATGCAGCAGAGCAGCTCTATATAGGCTCTGGTCGTGGAGAAGAAAAAAAACAATACGTAATTAACTTTCTTAAGATTAAAGGGTTTAAAATCGATATTGAATCTATAGAAGCTCTTATTGAATCAACAGTTAATAAGATCAACAACGATAGCAATACAATCATCGTTAACTAATTTTTCTAAAACTATTGAAAGGAATGAAAATTATGTATCCATTTGAAAAATATCGTCTCACCTCCCCTTTTGGTATGCGTATGCATCCAGTTGATCATGTCATGAGATTTCATAGAGGTGTAGATCTCGTTACATCCCCTTCTAACGGTGTTCTAATTGCATTTGTAGCTGGAGAAGTATTACATGCAAAGATGGGCGTGACAGGCTCAGGATTTGGGAATATGGGCAACGTAGTAGCATTAAAGATGATAAAGGTTATCTGCATGTGTATGCCCACCTTTCTGCCGTATCCGTGAAAGTAGGACAGCATGTTACAAGAGGAGAAAAAATAGGTAACCAAGGAAATACAGGAAAATCTACAGGAGCCCATCTCCATTATGAAATTCGTAAGAAGTACAGTCCTAGCTTTGGTTGGACTGAGACTGAGTCTGGAGTTGTAGAACCTACTCGTTATTTACAAGAGTACTATAAAAATGAAGGAATTAAGGAGGAAATCGAAATGAAATTAGTTGATGCAAATTTAATTATAGATAAGTATCTTAAACCGGCTTGGGGAGCTTCTAAATCAATATCTGAGAAAAATGACATCGGAAGGTTAGCTGATATTCTTCGTGTTGCTTCTGGACAAAAACCACAAAATAATTAGTAAAATATGCTCTAAAATGATCAAATTATATAGAAAAGTGTCATCCTAAAATTATTCAATAATGATATGCATGATAGTCCTGTTTTATGCATAGTTTCGTCTTAGAAAACCCTTATATATCAACGTTTTTTGAACGCCCCTATTTCGTAAAATGATTAACAATAGCCTCCTTCAAGTAAAAAATATCAAAACATACCATGTCATCCTAAAATGGTCTAATTTGAATATTTATCTTGAGGGAGGCTATTTTTTTCTTAAAAATATATTTGATCATCAGAAACGAACGTTCTTGTGTTGTCATTGTATAATATTTCTATAGTCTTATTAATTGGATCAATATTAATCTGTTTCACAGAATTCATAACTTGTTCTAATGTTATCTGATCATAATCCTCTACTTTTGTCCTTAATGTCATTTTAGATCCGCTTGTACCAACTCCTGTTTTAACTTTGTCTATTTCGAGATGGTTAGCAACTAAATAGACAATTCGATTCTGTTCTATAACTTGTCTTATACATTTGCCGTAATTAGAGTAAGAAGAACAAATATATTTTTCTTTGTTTCGCTCCTTTATTCCCTTAAAGTTTTTCCCGCAACTCGAACATTTAATTTTCTTTGAAAACAAGTACATCTCTTATACCTCACTATTATAAATATTAAGTTAACTTATCATATATTACTTTATGTATTATTATCGTTTATCAGAAACCAAATAAATACCCCCTCAAATTAATAAACTACATTGAAGGGGTAATTTTTTAAATTATAGTTTTTAATTATCCATCAATTCATTGAATAACTTCATAAATAATTGGATCTACAACTGGAGCTGTATTCTCAATTGTGAATGCTTTTTTTAGTTTAGCGACACTATCTTCATGGTTTCCGTTACTATGAATATGTGCTATAACATCCCCTTTTTCAACTTTGCTTCCAGTCTTTTTCAACACTGTAATTCCGACAGCATAGTCAATTTTATCTGCCTTTGTTTTACGACCAGCACCTAGCAACATGGCTGAAATTCCAACTTCCTCAGCGTCGATTGCCGTAATATAACCACTAGTCTCACTCAACACTTCAATTGTTTCTTTCGCTTGGGGCAACAGTGAATAATCATCAATGAAACCACTATTACCTCCTTGAGCTTCAATAAACTCTTTAAACTTCTCCAGAGCTTTTCCTGAACTAATTGCTTCTCTTAGTTCGACGATTGCTTCTTCTTTATTGCTTTGTTTCTCACCTAATACCATCATTTGCGCTGCCAATTCTAAACATAGTTCCGTTAATTTAGTTTCACCATGTCCTTTTAATACTTCAACTACTTCTTTAATTTCATTAGCGTTACCAACTTCATGACCAAGCGGCTCTTCCATATTGCTTAATATCGCAACAGTCTTCCTGTTTAATTTACTACCGATACTAACCATTAGTTTTGCTAGTTCCTTCGCATCATCAACAGTTTTCATGAATGCACCTGAACCTACTTTGACATCTAACACAATTGCGTCGGCTCCTGAAGCAATTTTCTTACTCATGATGGAACTTGCAATTAGTGGAATTGAATCTACAGTACCCGTAGCATCTCTAAGTCCGTATAATTTCTTATCCGCAGGAACCAAATTAAGAGTTTGTCCAATTAAAGAAATCCCAACTTCATTTACGGTTTGAATAAATTCATCATCACTTAACTCAATTCTAAATCCTTCAATTGCTTCCAATTTGTCCAAAGTTCCACCTGTATGACCAAGTCCGCGACCTGACATTTTAGCTACTTTAATACCTAGTGAAGCTACTAAAGGCAAGACAATTAAACTTGTTTTATCTCCAACGCCCCCAGAGGAATGCTTGTCTACTTTTATGCCATCTATACCCGAAAGATCAATGGTGTCTCCCGAAAAAGCCATTTCATGTGTGAGATAAGAAACTTCAGCATCATCCATTCCTTGAAAGCAGACCGCCATAGCGAAAGCAGCCATTTGATAATCTGGAATTTCATCTGAGCTATATTTAGAAATCATAAACGTAATTTCTTCTTTAGTCAGAATTTCGCCATGTTTTTTCTTGAGTATAAGATCAGACATTCTCATAGCAATATTCCTCCTGTGTTGTTCGTTTTGATTATATTTTTATTTTTCCATGTTACAACTGTTGTTACGATATCAAAGAGAAGGTGAGAATGTACGTCAATTTTTGCAAAAGCCATGAATTCTTCTAACGATGTGTTATAAGCTGCGCTTATTTTTTCAAACAAAGGCTGTTGTGGAACAGAATCATATACTAGATAACTTTTTGCAGTATATTGACTTATGTGTGTTTTATCAGCAATTGCTTTAGCAGTAAAATCGTGGCCTTCTTTTTCAACAATTGATTCTAACCACAATTTAAAACCATTTCTAAATTTTTGGTATATGTTAAAAGCCCAGATACGGAAATTAGTCGGTTCTTCTGCTTTTAAAGATAGCTGCAACATTATGTTATTTGGTGTAGTTGTATCACCCACACCACCTGTAGAGTGTTTATCTACCTTCACACCTTCAATTTCAGAAAGGTCGATCGTATCACCAGAGTTCACAATGGCCATTGTAAGGTCAGCACGTTCGCGTTCATTCATATTTTTAAAGAAGATGGCCATAGCCAAAGCGCTAACCTGATAATCCGGGATATCACCCTTGGTATATCCTTCAATGATAAAGTTAATCTCTTCTGTTGTTAGTTCATGTCCGTCACGTTTCTTCTCGATCAAATCAACCATTCTCATTAGATGTATACCTCGCTTTCAAAGTTGTAAATATGGATGAATTAAAGTATGAATCATAGCAGATTTGCTATTTAAGTTGTGATAAGAAGCTTGTTCCGTATTCAGGCATCTTCACGCCAAAGTTCTCCGCCACGGTAGCACCGATATCAGCAAATGTTGTACGAATTGAAAGATCACTACCACCATCCTTAAATCGTGGTGAGTACACAAGCAAAGGTACATATTCACGCGTATGATCTGTTCCACGATAGGTTGGGTCATTTCCGTGATCAGCTGTAATGATCAGAAGATCATCATCCGTCATTTTAGCGAATACTTCGTTCAAACGCACATCGTAATCTTCCAATGCTTGGGCATATCCTTGAGGATCACGGCGATGACCATATAGAGCATCGAAATCAACCAGATTCAAGAAGCTCAAACCTGTGAAATCCTCGTCCATCGTTGATATCATTTTGTCCATACCGTCCATATTGGAAGTCGTACGAACAGATTTTGTTACGCCTTCACCGTCATAAATATCTGAAATCTTACCCAGTGCGATAACATCATAATTAGCATCTTTCAGCTCACTCATTACCGTACGATCAAATGGTTTCAGTGCATAGTCATGACGATTCGGTGTGCGCTTGAAATCTCCAGGCTCACCCAAGAATGGACGAGCAATGATGCGTCCAAGCATGTACGGATCTTCAAGTGTAATTTCACGACAGAATTCACAAATTTCGTATAACTCCTTGAGAGGAACCACATCTTCGTGTGCTGCAATTTGCAGAACAGAATCGGCAGAAGTATACACGATTAGTGCACCTGTTTTCATATGCTCTTCGCCCAGCTCATCAAGAATTTCTGTTCCGCTAGCTGGTTTATTCCCAATCACCTTGCGACCTGTCTTCTCTTCAATATGCTGAATCAACTCATCTGGAAATCCATCAGGGAATACTCGGAATGGTGTATCAATATAGAGACCCATGATCTCCCAGTGACCCGTCATTGTATCTTTACCAACGGATTTTTCTTGCATCTTCGTATAATAAGCCATTGGCTTGTCTGATTTATCCACACCCTGTACTTCACGAATGTTAGAAAGTCCAAGTTTACCCATGTTAGGCATATTAAGCCCACCACGTTCGCGTGCGATGTGTCCGAATGTATCCACATCGAAATCATCAAACTGTGCAGCGTCTGGCGCTTCACCAATACCTACAGAGTCCATTACAATCAGATGTATTTTTTTAAAAGTTGCCATATGAATCACTCCTTCATTCCTGAGTATAACGCATGCGAATCAATTATAAAAACAGTCCCGCAATCGTAGCTGAAAGTACACTCACTAGCGTTGCACCATACAACAGTTTTAGACCGAAACGTGCAACCACATTACCTTGTTTCTCATGCAAGCCTTTTACGGCACCGGCAATAATTCCGATCGACGAGAAGTTTGCAAAGGAGACTAAGAAGATGGATACAATACCGTTTGCGCGAGCGGACATTGCCGTATGTTTACCAAGTTCAAGCATCGCAACAAATTCGTTGGAAACCATTTTAGTTGCCATAATGCTACCGGCTTCCACTGCTTCTTTCCATGGAACACCCATCATAAATGCAAATGGTGCAAAAATGTATCCAAGTAACTCTTGGAACGAAATACCAAAGATGCCATCAAAGATACCGTTAATCATTGCAATTAATGCAACAAATCCGATTAACATCGCAGCAACGGTAATGGCTACCTTGAAACCGTCCATAATATATTCGCCAAGCATTTCGAAGAATGATTGTTTCTCTTCTTCTTGGACTTCAAGAAAATCTTCTTCTTTCGATACTTCATAAGGATTCAGAATCGAAACAATAATGAATCCACCAAATAAATTCAGCACTAGCGCAGTCACAACATATTTCGGATCAATCATGGTCATGTATGCCCCAACGATTGACATCGAAACCGTCGACATAGCCGATGCGCATAAGGTATAGAGACGATGTTTAGGCAGCAGTCCGATTTGCTTTTTCACAGAAATGAACACTTCAGACTGTCCCAGGATCGCAGAAGCTACAGCATTATAAGATTCAAGTTTACCCATTCCATTAATCTTACTTAACACCAATCCAATATACTTAATAATAAAAGGTAATATCCTTGTGTACTGAAGGATACCAATTAATACGGAAATGAAAATAATCGGTAAAAGCACCGTCAGGAAGAAAGGCGCCTGACCCTCGTTCGCCAGTCCACCGAATACAAAGTTTACACCTTCTGCCGCATACGCGAGCAATTTGTCAAAGACACTAGAAAAACCTTTAATCAAAAAAGAACCTATACTCGTGTTCAGTAGAGCATACGCTAGTATAGCTTGCAGCACGATCATGATGATCAGTGGGCGATAGCGAATTTTGCGCTTGTTATTACTGCCTACGAAGGCAAGTGCAAACACAACAAGTAAACCTAGAATCGCAATTAAGTATTTCATAGCTGTCTCCTTGCACTCGATTTTAAGTTTAGTAAACGTGAAAACTTTTGAAAATAATATATTAAGCGCTTACACGCTCTTCAAATAGTCTATGACAGTGAAATAACTTGAAATTGCACCCATTAATAAGGATTGGGCAAAAGAGAAACCTCTTCTGCCCCTCAAACATTAATAAGTAGATGTAGACGTTCCACCTTGCATGATTTTCACGCCTGAACTAGCACCAATACGAGTAGCTCCTGCTTCGACCATTTGGTTCATATCTTCGAGCTACGAACACCACCCGAAGCTTTGACTCCGATGTCAGGACCAACGGTTTGACGCATGAGACGAATATCTTCTGGAGTTGCGCCACCAGTAGAGAATCCCGTTGAAGTTTTCACGAAATCTGCACCAGCTTGGACAGATAAACGACAAGCGCGTTCTTTCTCTTCGTCTGTTAACAGACAAGTTTCAATAATTACTTTAACCAATGCTTTACCTTTAGCAGCTTCAACAACTGCCTTAATGTCTTGTTCAACGACACGATCGTTCTTATCTTTCAAAGCACCAATGTTAATAACCATATCCACTTCAGTAGCTCCATTAGCGATCGCATCTTGGGCTTCAAAAGCTTTCACAGCAGATGTGGAAGCACCTAGAGGGAAACCAATTACGGTACATACTTTGACTGTAGTACCCTTCAGTTGTTCCGCTGAAAATTTGACCCAAGTTGGGTTCACACATACAGAAGCAAACTCATATGTCTTCGCTTCTTCAGTCAGTTTCTTAACCTCAGCTTCTGTTGCATCTGCACGTAGCAGAGTATGGTCAATCATGCGTGCTAAACTCATATTTATATCCTCCCTTTATTATGTTAGTTAACGTTATTTGATACGGTCTCAAACGATGAAACCGTTTATAGGGTTATCATATCACCCGCTTGAACATATGTAAACAACATCATGAAATTATGTTCATGCTGATTCATATCGTCTCAAGTATTGTGCACAAAAAAAATCTGCCGTATGTAAACTCGGCAGATTTCTAAAAGTATAATTGAGGATTTTTAAGCATTATTAATGAAGTAAAGCCTGGGCTGTAAACTGATCTGTGACTAGAATATTAGCATATTTACCCGCAAGTGCAGCCTGAATGGCCTCCACTTTACGCTGTCCACCCGCAACGAGTATTGACTTCTCCTTGTTACGAAGATCAGAAAGCTGTATCCCTACGGTACGGTTATTAATTTCTTCACTGCAAATATGGCCTTCCTTATCAAAAAACCGAGAACAGATGTCGCCTGCACCTTTGCTTTTCAACTGTTCCTGTTCGGCCTCACTAAAATAACCTAAGCGAAATAGTAGCGCATCTTCCTTCACGGTACCTACCGTAAATACTGCAATATTTGCTTGTTTCCCTAATTCAACAATACGTCCGATATGACGATCTTCATCAACAATCTGCTTCATGGCAATACTATCAAAGACGACTGGAAGAGGTAAATATCTCGGTACGGTCTGAAAGGCTTCAGCGAATAAATTAACAGTCTCAGCAGCATAAGTATTTACGTGAGAGTGGCTTACACCGCCCTTCAATTGGACAACTTCCACACCTTTTACATGCTTGGGTTGTAAATGAAGTGCCACAGCATGCATGGTTGTTCCCCACGTTACACCAATAATGTCTTTATCCTGGACGGTTTCATTTAAGAATGAAGCGGTCTTCTTACTAATGTGCTTCTTAATCTCTTCATACGTATTAAGCGGTGAATAACAAACTTCAACCGTGTCTAGTGCATATTTTGTACGTAAATCTCTCGCGAGTGCATTTAAATCTTCATGGGGATCAACAATATCAATACGAACATAGCCTTGTTCCTTGGCGTATTGAAGCAATCTGGATACAGTAGGTCTTGAGACACCTAGACGAGAGGCGATATCTTGCTGGCTATAATCGGACTGATAATACAATCTCGCGGCCTCAATCGATAAACGCTGTTTTTCTTTGTCCATTAGAATCAACTCACTTATCTGTAAACCTCATTTTTATATCATTCTTATCATTATAACGGTTCCGACTTGAAACTAAAAATATGGTATTATTTCATTGTAATCCAGTGCTTGTATGTTTACTGGATACACTATATACTGCATTACAGATGTTTATAGTTCAAGAAAAACTTAGTCCAGCTATGTATTGTGCTTAAGTTTATTCTCTAGAAAGCAGGCTTGCAATGAATACATATTCTCCTTATTTCGAGTTTGGCCGTGAGGATTGGGGTAGCGTGAACGACCTCCCTCATTTTCAAATCACAGAAGAAGAGTTTGAACAACTCAGAGGACTTAACGAAGACATATCCATAAGAGAAGTTAGTGAAGTGTACTTACCTCTAACGCGATTAATTCATTTATATGTGAACGCTTTCCAAAGGCTCCATGCAGAGATGAGATCACTACTTGGCAGTCCTGTAGCTAAATCTCCTTATATTATCGGTATCGCTGGTAGTGTTGCCGTCGGCAAGAGTACAACAGCAAGGCTAATGCAGACTCTACTATCACAATGGGATCAGCATTCAAATGTAGCACTCGTAACAACGGATGGTTTCCTGTACCCAAATCATATTTTACAGGAACGAGGAATGATGGATAAGAAAGGCTTTCCTGAAAGTTATGATATTAAGAAACTGATTCAGTTTATTGGAAACGCTAAATGCGGACAGCCTGAACTACGTGCTCCTGTCTATTCCCATACTGCATACGATATTCTTCAAGGCGAAGAACAAATCATTACTGAGCCTGACATCTTAATCCTAGAAGGAATTAATGTATTACAGGTGAATACGGAAGCCCAGGTCTTTGTCAGTGATTATTTTGACTTCTCCATCTATATTGATGCTGATGAGGCTAATATTCGCAAATGGTATGTTGAACGTTTTCAAATGCTACGTGATACTGCCTTTCAGAATCCTGAATCTTACTTCCATCGGTATGCTTCTCTTACACAAGCTGAGGCGATCCAGAAGGCTTACCAAATATGGGAACAAATTAATGCTGTTAATCTACAGCAAAATATTCTTCCAACGAAAGAACGCGCTAAACTGATCGTTAAAAAAGGTCCTAATCATACGATTGAGCAGGTTTGTCTGCGAAAATAGTTTATATTAAAAAAGCGTACGGGCATGAGCCTGTACGCTTCTTTTGTATTCTATAACTTTTCTTAGATAAAGAAGAACGGGAGTAAAAACAGCAGTGCTATACTTGCCCACGCAAGACCAGCACCGTTACCGTATCCGTACCCATATCCTCCACCATATCCATAACCGTTGCCGTAACCATTGCCATATCCGTATCCATAGTTCTTAATTTTAGCCTTGGCTTTATGCATATCTTGAAGCTGTTTTTTCGCTTTATATGCCTTTGTAGACAATACATTAGCGCCTTTACATGCGCCATCGAATTCCAGACCGTGTTCATGTACGTAACTGAGTGTGCCATAGACATGTCTTCCGTCATGCATGACTGCACAGAAGCGCTGACCGACCAAAGGCTTGCACGTTTCCTGACATATTGGATAAATTTGTCGCATTGGATGTACCCCTCCCTTTTCAGTTATTCCCCATATTGTATTCTCACTTTCCATTGCTTGACTGAGTCACTTGTACGTGCAGGCGAAGATCGGCTCCAGCCCATAAGCAAAGAAAGATTCTCACATACAATATAGTCAAAGGGGCGTGAACCATGAATTATCATGATATATTAGCATTATGGGTGAAGGAGCTGCCCATCCTGGCGGATTCGCAGCGACACTTCAGTTGTTGAAACGACATCCTATTGTTGCAGGTCAACGGGTATTAGAAGTCGGATGTGGTACCGGCAGAACGGCATGCCATCTCGCACGAAGTGGCTGCATTGTTACAGCTATCGACAATCATCAGGGTATGCTTGCCAAAGCCAGAACACGTGCAAAAAGGCAGCATGCAAGCATTACATTCATTGAGGGAGATGTAACGAAGCTCCCTTTCGATGATCATTCGTTTGACGTCGTATTCGTAGAATCGGTCACTTTATTCGCAGATCCTATTGCAGCACTTACAGAATACAGACGTGTGCTAATACCTGGTGGCCGTCTGGTGGATAGAGAACTATGCGCACGCAAACAAGATGTAGAATTAGAGAAAACGATGAAACACTTATACGGCATCCGAATTTTACCCAATCCGACAGATTGGCAGGATCTTCTTACCGCTTCCGGATTCAATCAAATACAGATAGAGACGGATAGCAAGATGGTTAATCCTTTAGACCGAACTACAGCAGCAATCGTGGATCGAGATCAAATGGTCGATTTTGCACAGATACAACATCCAGAAGTACTCGCTTTTCTGAAAAACAATGAAAAATTTATTAAAGAGCAATATAATGATTTCACTTATATCATCATGATGGCTATCAATCCAAGTTAAGTCGAAATAAACGGCTGCTAACGCAGGAAGCGTGGCAGCCACCAGTTTAGCCGCCCCATTAACATCATCAAGGAAGGTACAAGCACTAATCTGATTAACGTTGCATCGATGAAAACGGCCGTAGCGATACCTACTCCTAGTTGTTTGACCCCTGCCACTTCACCAAAAGCAAAAGGTATGGTTACGACAAGTAAAATGGCTGCCGCCGATGTAATTATTCGACCTGTTGAAACCAGACCTTCTTGAATCGCTTGTTTATAATTTCCTGTCGCTTCATATTCTTCGGTCATACGTGAGAGCAGAAATACACCATAATCCATACTAATCCCAAAGGCCAATCCAAAAATAAATACAGGAATCATTATGGCAATGCTGCTAGGCTCCATCCCTAATCTTCCATCTTGAAATATAAAGACTAGGATACCGAAGGCAGCTCCCAAACTTAACACATTCATAAGTAAAGCTTTGAGTGGAATCACAATTGAACGGAAAGCTATGAATAACAAAATGAAGTTTGATAGCCCAATCCATAACAGCACACTAGGGAGCCTTTCATGAATTTCATCCTGTATCTCCTGCTCATATTTGGCTTCTCCGCCAAGTATAAAAGGTAACGTGTAATGCTCACCCTTCTCTTCCCATGTTCGCAGCCACTCGCTGGCCTCTTCCGATCCTGGAATACCTCGAATCGTCACAGAGAGAAGTAATTCATTATGTATATTTTGTAAAATTGGTTCCATTGTCAGGACGTTAGGATCATGTTTAAGAGACTGCTGCAACTGAACAATGGCCGGCCACTTCGAGCTACCCACTCCCAAATCCTTGTCCTGAATTACAATTGGAATAGACGAGCTTGTCTTACTCTCAAATTGGGAATGGTATGTATTAGCAGCCCATCTGGATTCATAGGCTCTAGGTAAGGAGGAAGCATCAGGTATAGAAGTCTCTAAGTTCCGTACAGGAATTACACACAATACGATCAGCATGGAAGAGAAAAAAGTCATCCGTAATGGTTTTCTCATTACAAAGGAAGACCATTGTAGCCACTTAAGGCGCAATTTAGCAGTAGAGGCTCGATATTTTGTAGATTCTCTACGATTCAATAGTGAAAGCATTGCAGGTAGCAGCGTTAAATTCAGAATCACAGAAATGATAAGCACCGTAATTGCTGCTACAGCAACCGATTGGAACATCGGAAGACGTATTAGATATATAGCAGCAAGTCCCAGGATAACACATGCCGCAGAGAACAGAATCGATCTACCTGCGGTTCGTAGAGTGATCAGCATCGCTTTTTCAATGGTGTTCTCCACCCCACCTGCTGAGCGTTCTTCTCTAAACCTATTCGTCAATATAAGTGCGAAATCAATGCTCAATGCAAGCCCAACCATTGGGATAACATTAAGGACAAAATTCGAAAGTTCCATAGTTCCGCTCATGCCTAACCAATACATGATACCCATCGCTCCACTCACTGCAATTAGTCCAATTACAATAGGTAGCAAAGCGTAAAGCACGCCTCCAAATGCAACTAAAAGAATAACAAATGCCAGTGGGATACCGATAAACTCAGCCTTCTTCATATCCGCTAAACTAGCTCGATTTACATCCGCTTGTACAACAGATTTACCGGTCAAACCTACTGTTATATTAGGTGTTTTAGGAATAAGACTATGAATCTTAGAGATCGTGGGTGCCATCGCAAAAGAGGGGTGATTGAATCCTAGGACAATATATCCTGTATTTCCTTGGAGCATTCGTGGATCTGACTTGGGAGAGATAACCGTTTCCAGCCCTTCAATCCTTATCATATCCGATAAAGTTTGATCCATAATCTGCTTCAGATTTACTACAGATTCCTTATTATCTCTCTCGAACACAATAATCACAGGATCTGCAGGAATACCGAAATGATCATTAAGAATATGCTGGACTTCGTTATAAGCACCCTCTACTTGGAGACCATGATCCTTTAGCACTGAAGGAAGCAATGCAGCGGAAGAGCCGAATACGATACAAAAAGCCATCCACAGCGCAATGATCACGCCTGGAAGGCGAATGGTCAGATAAGTCAGCATTCGGTATCCCATAGATAGCTCCTCCTAGCATTTTTAGACCATACTGTCCAAGCTACTGCTCGATTTCCTTCAGGCGCGTTGCTCTAACAAGCTTTCTTTTCATTGAGGGAAATAGCTGTCCTCCTGCAACAAATAGATGGGGGATCAGCGGAGCTGAACTAAGAGAATGCAGCAACTGCCCCCAACGAAGTAGGGAACTGAACTCCCTTCGAACGGAATGAACATAATTGATTTTCCATTCATCCATCGATATTTCATGACGTAAATAACGGTTTGCTGAGTCTGCGCAGAGCTTAGCTGAGCGCATCGCTACAGACATCCCATCGCCAAACAATGGAGGAATAATCACACTCGCGTCTCCAACAAGAGGCATGTTCTGCCAAGCAAGAGGTTTTTTGGAGATCGCAACAGGAGCCACAGATACTTGCGTTCCAGTGATAATAGAAGCGGTTGATAGTCGCTTCGCCAGCTTGGCATTGCCTGATGCAGCCGCTTCAAGCAGTTCCGTAACCGAATGCCCGCTTCCTTTTATAACATCCCGTCTCAGCATCGCTGCCATATTCACAACGCCTTGTTCAACGGGGGAAAGCCCAATATATCCGCCAGGTACAAAGTATAGCTCAACCGCTGAATTCATCATGACACCACGTAAGTGAGTTTTCACGCCAATATAGGTCTCTTTGCTTCGATGAGGTCTTGCAATATTCTCACCCATGCCAGACGGCCGCCTTGTACCCCATGCTCCATATATCGTCTTTGATTCGATCCATTCACTTGCTCCACCACGTCTGAGCTCAATCGTATATCCTGATTCGTGAGCGATGACGGAATGAACGGCTACTCCAGTTTCAATGATGGCGCCTGCTGTTTTAGCTGCCTGATGAAGGAGTGAATCCAATGCTAACCTGCTTATTCCCCATGCCTCTCCCGTGAGTTCTGTATCTAGCGTACCCCCGTGCATGAAAATAAGCTTGCCCGTATTGATTAGACTAGGATTCATGGAATGAATGGCATCACTCACTCCGAGAAGATGTAACATTTGACGAGATTCAGGAGACAGAAACTCCCCACATGCTTTATGACGTGGAAAGTGCTGACGGTCAATTAATAAGGTCTTCCACCCTTGTCTAGCTAGCTGAATAGCCAGGCAACTGCCCCCAATACCACCGCCAATGACAACAGCATCTATGTCAGGCATCCATTGCCTCCTTCCTGTGGCTTCTTAATCACAACTGTGTAACGAAACAAAGGTTTCCATGCGTAGGTCATATTTAGCGAAGGATCTATGCCGCGCTCCAGTTGTATCCAGTCTTCAGATCTGAACCCTTTCGCTACGGAAAGAGGACCATCATGATGAATATATCGATTTCTAGATATTAGACGAGCCGTCACCCAGACCGCTGCCCATGGAATAATATGACGATGGATGTCATTAATAACCACGCCGATACGAGATGCGTTGGTCATATGCCGTACGACCTCTGCCATTTTCACTTGATCAAAATGGTGGAGGAACTGAGACGACACCACCATATCCGCACAGTTCGGAGCTAATTGGAATAGGTCCATACGCCAAACTTTGACACGGGGTTCTTTATGAAATAAACGTCGAGCTTCCGCACAGGCCTCTTCGGTTATGTCCACAAGCGTAATACGTATATCAATGTGATGTCTTTCAGCCCATCTAAGAATTCTTCGATTCACATCTCCTGAGCCTGCTCCAATATCTATAATCGATAGCTGAACGGGTTTACCGGATTGCTGCCACAACTTATGAATTCCTTGCAAGACCGGGCCCGAATTGCCAAATATCCAATTTAATCTACGTAAATGCTGTAGTGCTTCTCGCAGCTCAGCACCACCTGTACTAAAATCATCCATATACTCATCTTCAAGTGCTCTAGTCTTCAACTTATGAATGATGTACATGTTGCAGCTCAGCCTCCTGTGGAGATGTAGATGGCATAAATGTAAACTTCATCAACTCTGATGTAAGCCCGGGGCCAAAAGCTAGGGCAATCCCTTCTGCTGATGATAGCTTACGTTCGACTAAATCTTGTCTCATTTGTTGCATCACGAACAGAATCGTAGCAGACGATACATTTCCAAAGCTTCGTAAAATGTTGCGACTATACATCGTCTGCTCATCTGTAAGGTTGTACAATTTTTGGACTGCGTCTACGATTCCACGTCCTCCAGGATGAATGGCCCATAATTCCGGAACTTTGCGCTCTCTAAGCAGCAAATTCACTTCTTCTGGGAGAAATTTGGTTAATAGCTTTGGGATGTTGGGAGACAGATACAGATCAAATCCTGTATCACCCACCTCCCAGATCATTTCATCTGCACAATCAGGTAGTAATATGGAATGCCCCTCGCCGAGCCTGAATACTCCATTGTCATATGTCTTGCTAGAGTCAGACATACCAATAATACAAGCTGAAGCACCGTCACCGAAAAAAGATGAGGCAAATAATGACTCTCTTGAACTTGAAGGCTGAAAGTGAAGTGTGCACAGCTCTACACAAACGACTAAAATGTTCGAAGAGTTCGTGCTTTCCGCTAATTGTTTCGCCAACTGAATAGCCTTCAGACCTGCTGCACAGCCTTGAAAGGTTAGCGGGATACGATTAACTCGTGGAGAAAGACCTAAATGATGCACCAAGATGGCATCAAGTCCAGGAAGAAATTGACCTGTACAGCTCACCGTAATGATATGTGTAATCTCAGTTGGATCTGTATGAGCGTCTTGTAGAGCTTCGCGCGCAGCCTGCAGCGCTATTGGAATACTTTCCCTTTTATAGATTTCCATCCGCTCAGAGGTTGATGGGACATCCTGAAGATTCGCTGAGGGAAGATAACGGCAATCCCCTGCCTTTTCAAGCAGATTTGGTTCGCAGGTATAGCGGGTTTCAACACCGCATTGTTTAAAAATCCGCTTAGCCCAGCGAATTGAATCTGGATAATCTTGCAGTGCTTCTTCGATTCGATTAAAAACTTCATTTTGCTGAAGTAGATTAACGGGGACGGCCGTACCGATTCCAATAATAGATATAGCGGTCGCATGTGTTTGAGCGTATGACATTCGGTCTACCTCCTTGTCCTCTTACAAAAAGAATGGTGTACAAGTACATGTCTATTCAACATCCACAGCCAGTATGCAAGTTGAGACAACAAAAAGACATCTGGACTAAATATCCAGATGTCTTCTCGTTCACATATTTTTTATGTGATAATATTTATTCGTTTTTTATAATACGGTGTCATCAACGCGATCAAGCCAATTTTCAATGACTCCAATAACGGAGGATACACATCCGTCTTCAAAAGGAGACTTCAATCCAGCAAGTGCCACTAACCCTGTAAATGAAAGACTACCTCCAGCCTGACACAGCGTTAGGTAATCGGCCCAAGCAGATTTCCAGTCCTCATTCATACGTTTCCAGAACTGGAATGCACAGATTTGTGCCAATGTGTAATCAATGTAGTAGAATGGCATCTGATAAATATGACCCTGCTTCTGCCAGAAACCACCCTGTTTTAAATATTCATTATCTCCAAAATCACGATGAGGCAAATATTTACTCTCAATTTCACTCCATGCTTGTTTACGCTCAGCAGGAGTAGCATCCGGATTCTCATATACGAAATGCTGGAACTCATCCACGGATACACCATAGGGAATAAATAACAGCGCACTTTCCAGATGGTGGAAGCGATACTTATCTGTATCTTCTTTAAAGAAGAGCTCCATCCAAGGCCATGTGAAGAACTCCATGCTCATGGAATGAATTTCTGCAGATTCATTGGTTGGGAAGTGATATTCTGGAACTTCGTAATTTCGGCTAGAATACACTTGGAACGCATGACCAGCTTCATGGGTAAGAACATCAATATCTCCTGAGGTTCCGTTGAAATTCGAGAAAATGAATGGGGCACTGAATTTGCTCATATATGTGCAATATCCGCCACTTTGTTTACCCTTTTTGCTAATCAGATCCATCAGATCATTTTCAACCATAAAATTGAAGAATTCGTTGATTTCAGGCGATAGTTCGGAGTACATTTGAACGCCTTGATCCAGAATCCACTGTGGATCACCTTTTGGTGTTGCATTTCCTGTCTTGAAACTAACCGCTTCATCATAAAAGTACAACTGATCGAGACCCAACCGTTTGCGTTGACGGTCTTTCAATTTGCTCGCGACAGGCACGATAAAGTCTTGGACTTGTTTACGGAAATTTGCAACCATCTCGGCATTATAGTCAGTACGGTTCATACGTGCGTAGCCCAATTCCACATAATTCGCATAGCCGAGTTTACGAGCCATTTTCGTCCGTACTTTTACCAATTCATCATAGATCCGGTCAAATTCAGCTTCGTGGTCGGACATGAATTTGTATCTCGCTTCGGAAGCGCTGCGACGTACCTCTCGGTCAGTTGATTCCTCATAAGGAGTAAGCTGAGATAAAGTACGCTCTTCACCATCAAAAGAAATTTTAGCAGAAGCAATAAGCAGCGTGTATTCAGTAGATAGCTTGTTCTCCAATTGCAAATCCTCAATAATTTCTGGACTGAATGTTTTTAAGGACATTTCAGCGAGCAGGAATAATTGCTTACCCCATTTACTTTCTAGCTCATCACGAAATTTGGAATTCACCAGTGCCTTGTAATACTCCGTTATGTATTCTTGATAGACAGGTTTGATTTCGTCAAAAAGATCTTGTTCTGCTTTGTAAAATTCATCATTTGTATCGATGGAATGACGAATACCCACTAATTCACCCATCGTTTCGAATTCACTACGTAGCTTATTAATTTCATTCATCACTTGATTTTGCACTTCGAAAGTTGAAGCTTCTTCAAAGTTATGAATCGATTCTTTAAACCGCTGTTCAATTACTTTCATATCGGGACGTTCATAAGGATATTCAGTGAATTTCATATATAACGCATCCTTTCATCTATGTTCTCTCCATCATTATACATAATGAATACGTTTTAATTCTACAAAACTTTAATAAATAATAATTATAATTATTATTTATTGGATAATTTTTACATATTTAATAATGGTGAATGTTTTAGATTCAAAAAAAAAAAGAATGAGGGTTATCCCTCATCCTTTCACATGCTCACTTTTACAATACCTATCGATGTGACGCATACCGATTGGCTTTACTTATTTTTTGAATCGTTGATAACTCTTCCTCTGTCAATTCTAATGAATGCCCTGCAGCAATATTATGCTCAAGTTGTTCGATTGAGCTTGCTCCTGGAATAGCAACTGCAACGACAGGAGATGAAAGTGCATAACGAATAGCCGTTTGCGACATACTGCGATCCGCTAAGGAAAGGGATTTCAGTTTAGATTGAAGGGTGATAAGCTCCTCGCGGGAGTAATCGAGGAAGCCATCCTCTGCTTTGCGTTCCCCTTGTTCAGACAAAATCCCTTTGGCCACGGGTCCCCTAGCAATCAAACTAATTTGATGCTCAGCAAGCAGAGGCATTATTTCCTCTTCGGGTCTGCGGTCAAGAATACTATACTGACTCATGACGCTAACGATTTTTGAACGTTTCACATACTCACGAATGACATTGGGACGTATCGAGGAAATACCATAACTACGAATCCAGCCTTCTTGCATAAGCTCTTCAAACGCTTCAATGGTCTCATCTATCGGATCATCAAGCGTACCTCCATGAAGCTGATACAGATCAATATAATCGGTTTGAAGTCTTGTTAGACTGTCTTTCACAGCTGATTTGATATAAGCCTTGGAAGGATCCCAATGCCATCCCTTTTGTCCTAGAATACGCCGGTTTCCGACTTTAGTTGCGAGTATCAGTTCATTTCTCTTCTTTTTAATGGCTTTACCAACGATCAATTCATTCAAACCTTCATCATATAAGTCCGAGGTATCTAAGAAATTAATCCCCTGCTCAATCGCTTGATGGACTAGCTCCGTTGCTTTCATTTCATCTGTCCCAAGAGACATACAACCTAATCCAATTTCACTAATATATATATCTGTCGAACCTAGACGGTTTTTTTTCATATGATAACACCCTTTCTAGTTCTATTCTTGTTGTCATTCATGCTGAAATATTATGAAATGGCTAGATGAATAATGGACAACACGATACCGATGAGAAAACCACACACGGCACCATTGACTCTAATCCATTGTAAATCATCTCCGATTTTTTCCTCAAGCATTTGCACTAGCGCCTGATCATCTAGTTGATCCAAATTGTCTCTAACCAACTGTCCTACACGGTAGTAATTTGCCTCAACCATTTGAATAATAAACGACAATAGGCCTTGCTCCCAGCGGTTCATTAACTCTTCCTTGGATTGAAGTGTACGAGTGATCCATCGGAAACCTTTAATAAGGGAGCGCCCACCGCTTCTTTGTTCCTTCTCAAGAATCGCAAGCAGGCGTCCACGAAGCTCTTCTAATTTGGTTGTAATCCATTGTTCAGTATTCGGATCGTCTAGCTTCGACTCAATCCATTGATTGATTTGTAGAGAAATATTTGGATTTCCAGCAGTTTCTTTCAGCTTCGTTTTAATTTCACGCAAAATGCGAATCCGATATTCGCTTTCAGGATACGAAATTTCCTGAAGCGAAGAAATAATAATATTTTTAATCATTGAACCTAATTTTTCTTCACTCATAAATCCGATAAATGCTTGTACGGCAAAGCCCTTCATTCCACTAAACTGTAGCTGCTGTAATTTGCCATGAACCAGCTGTCCTAGCATGAGCTCCGTCTCAGGTTTTCTTGCCCATTGTGATCCATAAATCACGAGTTGATCTAACGCCTTTTCATCGTATCCCTTCTCTACTACTTCGTCAGCCGCCCAGTTTAACAAGGGAGCTACGTCCTTATTTCGAACATAACGCACAATGCCTTGTTGGATAAAAGGCGCAGCCTTCTCAACGGGAACCTGTTCAATAACGGAGGCAATCGAAGTAAGCGTAACCTGACGGACCTCTTTTTTGCGAACCCATTTAAAAGTACCTGAAGATAGCGCCTGAAATAATTTCATTTGGCGAAGCTTACGGCTGATACTCTCTTTGTTAAGCAATTCACTCTCCATCGCAGAAATCAACGAATTAACAATTTTATTGCGGTTCTCGAGTAGCAAAGATGTGTGGGGTATCGGAATACCTAATGGATGGCGAAACAATGCCGTAACTGCAAACCAGTCTGCGAAACCACCGACAAGACCCGCTTCAAATCCGCCCTGTAATAAACGAACCCATAGGTTTTGGGGTAGGAACAAGGTAACGATAAATCCAATTCCCATGACGATCAGTGAATACGTGGCAAGATGTTTAGATTTAGATTTCATGCTGATTTACCTCCGATATGTGTGAATAACTTAAACTCTATGTACGCTCATAACTCTATTACCCTTGTTATCATTATGACCAAACCCTCCTGCCTTCAACAGTGCTCTAAAGTAATTATAAAAAACTCCCGAATCTCGGGAGTCACGGCTGAAAAATAGTAAATTTCTCTTCGACGGGTATTCTTGGCTTGCCTTCTGGTACTTCATCAAAATAGCCCAAATGCAAATATCCAGCTATTCGCTCATGATCCGTAAGGCCAAGGCGCTCATGAAGCCTCTTGTCATAAATATGAACATTCGTCTTCCAGACTACACCAAGTCCTCGTTCCCAAGCCAAAAGCTGAAAGTTCTGAATCATGGAGCCAACCGCACCATAGTCTTCATCACGTTGCTTCTGACGTTCTTCTTCTGGCATGATTACAATGAGGAAAGCTGTAGGTTCACTAAAATAGTTACGACGATTCTCTGCCATATCCTCAGGATAATGTTGGACCATTTCTTCAACAAATGACTCCTTTAGCTCAGCAGGCACAAAGATAAACCGCCAAGGCTCACGCAATCCATGGTTTGGTGCATAAACCGCATCATTTAACAATTCAAGAACGAGCTCTTTAGGAACCGACTGGTCTGTATAACCCTTCTTTACAGATCTGCGCTCACGAATAATTCGGGCTAATTCCGTTGGCTTCTTATTTTCCATTCGGTTTCCTCTCTCCCTTTTATTTCAATCTCTATCTGTAGAATAAGTAACAACTAACGGCTCTTAATCAGTAATTCAACGGCTTCATGTACAAGAGAGCTCGTGTCATTGCCCTTCTCTTTCTCTTCAAGAATACAATGTTCTAAATTCATCGCTACAATATAAGCCATCGCTTTGTCTGTCGCACTACGTACGGCAGAGAGCTGAGCTACGACTTCCTTGCAGTCTTTGTCTTCTTCCATCATCTTCAGAACGCCACGAACTTGGCCTTCAAGCTCTTCAGCCGGCGTTTGACATTATCATCATAATTCATAACATACATCCCCTTGTCATACATCTACAGCCATATTGAGCTTGTCTACTCTTCCTTAGCTTCCTCTTCCATTGTATCTAAAGCCGCATCCAGTAACGTATCAAACAGATCATCGTCTTCTTCAACCAAGGTGTCGGTTTTCAAAAACTCTTCTTCGTTGCCCGGTTCACCGGCGAAATTAAGGCTATAATCCCAATCTTTACCTCTCTTACTGAAGAAGGTAATTTCATACTCGGATTTATGGTCAGCTAGCTTAAATATCGTATGTCCAACGTAATGCTTTTCCTCGTCTTTGTGCATATCAGCTCTTATGATCTGAACTTCCATCGTTTGAATCTCCTTTGGTAATGATATTTATGTATATATTATACCATACGGGGTTCTCTTTCCAACGTAGCATGCTTGTTTTCATTATGGTTCACAATTTAGTACAATATGGGTGTAAGGATGTCAGATTATTCTGTGGAGGGAAACTACATGTCAGATTTCAACAATCAATTAAACAAATATGCCGATCTTGCGGTTCGCGTTGGCGTAAATATTCAAAAAGATCAAACCCTAGTCATTAATGCACCCATCGCATCTGCTGAATTTGTGCGATTAATTGCCACAAAGGCTTATGATGCTGGAGCTAAATTCGTTAAAGTTAACTGGAATGACGAAGCTCTTACTCGTCTTCTTTATGAACGTGCAGCCGACGAAGTGTTCACTGAAGCGCCTACTTGGTTTGCTGGAGAAATGACGGAGCTTGTAGAGAAAGGTGCAGCGATTCTACATGTACTTGCTGAGAATCCTGATTTACTCAAAGGCATTGACCAGCAACGAATTGCAACGTACCAGAAAACACGTGGTCAAGCGATGACGAAATACCGTGCATACCAACAGGCAGATAAATTCAGCTGGTGTTTGGTCGCTGTTCCTTCACCTGAATGGGCAGCTAAAGTGTTCCCTTACGCTCCTGAATCTGAACAAGTTGATAAGCTGTGGGATGCTATTTTCCACACTGTACGTATCGATCAGGACAATCCAGTTGAAGCCTGGGAATCTCATCTTCAAACATTAAGCTCTAAATCGAAATTGCTTAATGATAAAAAGTACAAGAAGCTGCACTACATAGCTCCGGGTACGGATTTAACGATCGAACTACCAGAAGGACATATATGGACGGCTGGAGATAGCCACAATGAGCAAGGGCATAGCTTCGTAGCTAACATGCCGACAGAAGAAGTATTTACAGCTCCTTTAAAAACAGGTGTTAATGGTACCGTGAGCAGCACCAAGCCTCTAAGCTATGGTGGTAATATTATCGATCGTTTCTCCATTACATTTGAGAATGGACGGATTGTGAACGTATCCGCTGAAGAAGGTCAAGAAACACTTGAACATCTTGTGGCTATGGATGAAGGCTCACACTATCTTGGTGAAGTTGCATTGGTACCTCATCAATCACCAATCTCTGATTCGAACATCCTATACTTCAATACACTCTTTGATGAGAATGCTTCCAACCATTTAGCAATCGGTAGCGCTTATGCCTTCTGCCTTGAAGGTGGTAAGGACATGAACCAAGAGCAATTGGCCGAACATGGTCTAAACACTAGTGTTACACATGTGGACTTCATGATTGGTTCGGGCGAGATGGATATTTTCGGCGTAACCGCAGATGGACAGGAAGAGCCTGTAATTAAAAAAGGAAATTGGGCAATTTAATCAGATCCGTATACAATATTGACAGTCTAGAAATAGCAAGAGCCTTCTCCAATTATGGAGAAGGCTCTTTTTTACAATAATTTATTAGCACTAGGGTTCTATTTGACCCACGGTTGATTTACAATAGTAAGGATATAACTTAACTACTCACAAGATCAGGAGATGGATGCCAAACTCCTCAGCCCAAACACACTGGAGGCCTCAATTCATGTTAACTTTTGAAGAGAAATTGAATAACTATGCAGAACTAGCTGTCAAAATTGGTGCGAACGTGCAGCCAGGTCAAACGCTTGTTGTAAACGCAACCATTGATGCTGCACCACTCGTTCGTCTTATCGTCCGTAAAGCTTATGAGATCGGATCGCCACTCGTAAAGGTTAACTATACTGACGAAGACGTTACCCGAATTCGATACGACCTTGCACCTGACGAGTCTTTCCTTGAAGCGCCAACATGGCATGCAGGTGAAATGATTGAACTCGTTGAGAAAGGTGCTGCTTTTATTACGATCATTTCCTCTAACCCAGATTTGTTAAAAGGTGTGGATCATGAGCGCATCTCTAACTATCAACGTACATACGGTAAGGCAATGGCAAAATACCGCAAATATCAACAAGCGGATAAAATGAGCTGGACGGGTATTGCTTTCCCTTCACCTGATTGGGCAGCCAAAGTGTTCCCTGATGCGCCTAAGGATGAGCAGGTTAGCAAACTATGGGATGCTATTTTCTATGCAACTCGTGCAGACCAAGAGAACCCTATTCAAGCTTGGTCAGAACATATCGACATTTTGCAAAAGAAATCAGATCAATTAAACCATAAGAAATATCATAAACTTCATTTTGTAGCGCCAGGCACAGACCTCACGATTGAACTTCCAGAAGGTCATTTATGGGCCCAAGCAGGCAGTCTCAACGAACAAGGTACTATGTTTGTAGCGAATATACCGACGGAAGAGGTGTTCACTGCACCTCATAAAGATGGAGTCAACGGTTACGTGAGCAGTACCAAACCACTTAGTTATGGCGGTAATATCATTGATCGTTTCACCCTCACGTTTGAGAATGGAAGAATTGTTAAATTCACGGCTGAAGAAGGCGAAGAAACACTATCCCGTTTAATTAGCATGGATGAAGGATCGCATTATCTAGGTGAAGTCGCGTTGGTTCCTTTCCACTCTCCGATCTCACAAAGTAACATTTTGTATTATACGACGTTGTTTGATGAGAATGCATCATGTCACCTAGCGATCGGAAGCTCGTACGCCTTCAATTTGAATGGTGGTAAAACGATGTCCGAAGAAGAACTTGCTAAACACGGTATGAATGCAAGCATCACGCATGTGGACTTTATGATGGGTTCCCCTGAAATGAGTATTACGGGTATCACCCATGATGGTAAAGAAGAAGCGGTCTTTGTAAACGGTAACTGGGCATAATTTATATCGCAATCTACAGTTCTGTACTCGGGAGAGGAGTCAACTGAATATGACTGGAATAGATCTGGCAGGAAAAACTGCACTCATCACAGGTGCGACTGGCCAGCTTGGCCGGGTTATGGCCCGCACGCTTGCGGAGTATGGCGCTAATATTATCGTTCATTACCGAGGTAATGAAGCTAAAGCTTCTGAGCTTATCCATGAGATTCAAGCGCAAGGCAGACCGTGCATGTCTGTTCAGGCTGATATAACTGATTACCAAGCTGTGGTGACCATGAAAGAAAAAGTTATCGCGGAAATGGGCCAAGTTGATATTGTCGTTGCGAATGCAGTTATTCAGTACGAATGGACTAGCATTTTAGATCAGCCATTAGAAGACTATCCTAGCCAATTTGAGTCTTGTGTTATGCAGAGTGTACATTTGGCAAAAGCTTTTGTTCCATCGATGATTGAGCGCCGTTCAGGACGTATGATCGGCATCAATACTGAATGCTCGATGCAGAACTTCCCTGGTCAATCCGCTTATACTGCAGGTAAACGCGGAATGGACGGTATTTATCGTGTACTCGCCAAGGAAATAGGCGAATACCAGATCACCGTCAATCAGGTGGCTCCTGGATGGACGATCAGCGAGCGTGATCGCGAGAATAATAGTGAAGAGAACGAAGCCTATTCGCGGAACGTTCCTTTGAAACGCAGAGGAACGGATCAAGATATCGCGAATGCAGTTGCCTTTCTCGCCTCTGACATGGCGAGCTTCATTACCGGAGCTTATATTCCCGTAAATGGCGGCAATGTGATGCCAAGTATTTAATCTCAATTATATTTAGCATTTGTAGTAGCTATAAGAAAATGCACCTTTCGAATTTCAGCAGTTACATGATGAGATGTCCGCTGTTTATTCAAAAAGGTGCATTTTATTGTTAGCCAATTGAAATATAGAATTTCCTAGATCAGTTATACAACTGGAAACCATCCTGTTCTAGTCATAATGCCTTGCCATAATGGATCTGGAACCACAAGTAGTTCCTGTGCATCCCGGCTTATAGTCGTCGCAATGTCTTCTTCGTTACCTGATTCGATCTTCTCCACCCAATCAGGTTCAGCAATAATTTCTCTACCTAGAGCAATAAATGGAATGCCCATCTGTACGGCTTTCAAGCCATCTTCTGCTGTCTTAATTGAACCAACACCCATAATTGGAACACGATTACCGACAAGGTCCCTAATCCATTCCATACGAGAAAGACCCTTGTCTTCTACACCACGTCTTGGCTCGGACCAGAAGTCCATAAGAGAAATGTGAATATAGTCAAGTTCTTTTTCCACTAATTCATTAAGCAATGCAAATGTATCCTTCATCGTGATACCCGCTTCTTCTGGCTCTTCAGGAGACAATCGGTAACCTACTAAGAAAGGAGATTTAGCATACTTAGCTACTGCTTCTTTAACAGCATCCACCACCGCTAACGGGAAAGCTAAACGATTCTCAAGGCTCCCTCCCCATCGATCTTCACGACGATTTGTATGTGCAGAGAAGAATTGTTGTAACAAGTAATTGTTAGCCCCATGTATTTCGACTCCGTCATAACCAGCTTCAATGGCTCTCCGTGTAGTCTCACCGAACTCCTGAATAATGGTTACAATTTCTTCATCCGAAAGTGCCCTTGGAGTTACTTGACCGTCATCAGTAGGTACCGCACTTGCACTGACAACATCACCATCTACAAGTTCAGGAGGACAAAGACGTCCACCGTGGAAAATTTGCAACACAGCTTTCGACCCTTTTTCCTTAATCGTGGTTGCTACTCTTGCCAAGCTAGGGATCATCTCATCGTTATACCCCGCGAATTGCCCGTGAAATCCTTGGCCATTCCTAGAGACATTCGTGCATGCCGTAATTACCATGCCTACTCCACCAGATCTACGGCTATAATAATCAATCTCAGCATCAGAGATTGTACCATCTACATTTGAAGACCATGTCGTCATAGGTGCCATCGCAACGCGGTTCTCTACCTGCACACCACTACGAAAAGTAAATGATTCGAAAAGCGGGTTAAACTTAGCTTCCATTTGATTAGTCCTCCATCGATTCATATTGATCATACTGTAACTATTATAATTACAATTATGCGAAATTGCAAATCAGACGGGTATCATTGTTATGAATGGACTCTTTATCATCAACTGTTCCACTAGACTCGTTAGTTAATTCTCACCGTTCGTACCGCTTTACACGTTATAGCAAATAGACTAATTTTATTATCTTATAGGCATCTTGAGCGCATTTTTTTGCTTTTCTAGGCTTTAACAGATATGGTTGTGAGACACACACAAATAAAATTGCTATAGAGGATGAGACAAGATTGAATACAAACAGCCCTTTAACGGAGTATATATACACCTTTGCATATAATGGCGATGAAAGCTCCCTGTGTCATTTAGAGATGCGTTCTTTCTTTGGAGTAGACACGACAACGAATATATTAAAAAGCTCGATAGAGGTTCTTCCTAGCCGAAGCCCATTTATCAAAGAACGAATAGAAGTTATGTACGAAGGTAATTATTTATCCCAAATCCTCGAGCAAGTAGAGGCTATTCAATTAAATGGTGCGACGTTCAAAGTTATTTTCAACAAAATTAACGATTTAAATCCTTCTGATAAAATAGAATATGATGACCGACGCAGCATTGAGCGGGATCTTGGATTACATATTGATGGTGAAGCGGATGTGAATCATCCTGACCTAACATTTGGTATCATCCCCCTTGGTGGGCGTTGGTATTTTGGAAAATATCTAAAGAACGAGGCCATTTGGTTACACCATATGAAGAAACCACGTAACTATTCCATAGCACTAGGTACACGACTTGCTAGAGCGGCCGTAAATATTGCAATACCGAAACCAGAAGGCATCTCCGCCATAGACCCTTGTTGTGGAATTGGAACTGTAGTTATTGAGGCCCTTTCCATGGACATCAACATGGTAGGGCGTGACATCAATCCTCATATCATACAAGGTGCACGCGCTAATACAGCCCATTTCGGTTACGATACGGAGTTAGTTTTAGGAGATATCGGTGATGTGCATGCGACATATGATGTAGCGATTATAGACATGCCGTACAATTTATTCTCATCAACGACGCCGGAAGAGCAGCTCTCCCTACTTCAGCATACTCGCCGTTTTGCAAAGAGAGTTGTCATCATTACTATTGAAACGATTGACGACATGATTGTCGAGGCCGGATTCATCATTAAAGACCGTGGTGTCGCGAAGAAAAGAGCATTCTCTAGACAAATTATTGTATGTGAGTAATTAGTCATCCATATGTTGCTCCAGTCTTCCATTAGTTATAATACATCAATATAATCATACAATAATATAAGTCCGCATAGCGGAATATGGCCACATGAGTAACCATCAAGATGAAGAAATACCGCATCAAGGAGGAGAAGCCAAGTCATGTCTAATTTTTTCGATAAGCTTAAACAGGGTGTGTCAGACGCTGGTAAAAAAGCGCATCAAACGGTTGAGTCAACGACTTTAAAGTTCCAAGTTTCTTCTAAGGAGAAAGATATAGAAAAGAGCTTTACAGAAATTGGCCGTCTAGTACATGTATCCATGTCCATTCCAGGTACCCCTCTGCCTGAGGAGGAAATCCAGAAACATCGGAAGAATATCCTCGATATTGAAAAAGAAATTGAGGATCTACAGCGCAAAATTCAGAATCTACAGAACCTCAAAGAATGCGGATGCGGTAAAATGTTACCTGCCGACGCGACCTATTGTCCTTTCTGCGGACAGCAGTTCCAAAAGGTCGTCGTCCAACCTGTAGCCGATGCCTCCTCATTTCAAAAAACGGCTCACTGCTCTCAATGCGGCCACGCAGTATCACCAATAGATCGTTTTTGCGGCGACTGTGGTCACGCGCTCAATGGATAGACGATGTAAATAAAGTCGCAAGCTGAGATAATTGCAACGTTACTGGCCTCCTAGCATGGGTCAAATAAAGACACCTTTAAATTGAACATGTGAGTGTTGTGAAATTACTCGCACAATTTGAAGGTGTCTTTGTATGGGTACAGCCTCATTCATCGCTTATAGGTTACCTAATGATATAATGTCATAAGCTATGTAATTAAGGAGACGATGATATTGCCACCCGAATATAAAGTAATTAGTAATAACCATGAAATCACCGTTTCTGAGATTTCCGAGTTATACGGAGAAAAAGGTAACTTTCGTGTGATGCAGTTTTCAAATGCAGCTTTGCAGGGTGCATTAGATCTCAATGAGCCTGATCGAATTGTTTTTGAATATCCAAGAGTCATGATTCACCTGATGGAGTGTAACGACGCCTCTTTCGAAAATGTATTTGTTATTGGGCATGGAATTGGGACAATAGCGAGTCATTTTCCAGAGAAACGTTTTAAAATAGCTGAGGTCGATCACAACGTAGTTGATTTAAGTAGACGATATTTTGGATACAGCATGGATAATGTAATGATCGGAGATGGCCGTCACATTCTAGAGGGTGAGGATTCTGATACTTATGATTATATTATTTTGGATGCCTTTAACTCAAAAGGAACTCCGCAACATCTGATCTCCCAAGAATTTTTCAAAATAACTGCCGACAAGCTTACCCCTCAAGGCTCTATTATCATCAATCTAATGGGAAGAGGTGAGAATGATTCGCTTATCAACGCTATCCATTCTACGCTTAGACAAGTATATACCTATACCCTATCTTTCATCTTACCAGGAGACCGATTTACAGACGTGCAGAATATGATTATGATAGGCAGAAACATTCCCATTCGTTTCCAAGCACGCCAAATGGCAGGTTTCATAGAAATGCATCTTGGAACTGGACATATCATATTAGATTATTGATTTCGCCCTCTTCCCTTTGCTAAACATATGATATGATGAAATCAGCTTCAAAATAATAAGAATGGTTGGTGAGTATGATATGGAAACAGTTAACGGTGTCATGCAAATTCGTAATCATCTATTGGAAGAATTGGAATTGTCTGTACGGACAAGTTGTAATCTGATACGAAGCATCAAACCAGAAGAATGGGAATATCAACCTCAAGACAATATGCGTACGTTATTGCAATTAGTGCATCATCTTGTATCCATACCTGCAAGTGATTTAGCAATTATGCAGGAGCAACCTCAACCTGAGATTGAACTCGTAGAGAATGATGCTAGCTCTATCACTCATCCCGAAGAATTGGCTCAACGTTTCGAATCGAATTTTGATAAACTTCGTACATATATGGTTTCACTTAGTGAAGATGATTTCTTGAATAAATCGACTAAAGCTTTTTACGCAGATCACGGAATGGTTCAAGTTAAGTGGCTAATTGAAGTGGTTACGCACACGTTCCATCACCGTTCACAGCTCTATAACTATTTAAAACAACAGGGACATGAACTTCACTTCTCAATGTTATATGCTTAAATGTCAGTGTCGTGAAGAAACGAATATGAGTGCTTGAGCGTTCGCATTTATATTCCGAGCCGCTCTTTGCCCAGAAGAGATTTCCTATTTCATAATCTTCAAACCGTATGACATGACATTTGGAAATCCCTTCTGATTGGAGGCGGTCAATAACATTTATTTAATGACTGTTTTTCAAAAGAACACTGACATGCTCCACAACATCTTGGATATGCATCATCTCTTTTGCCTGACTTCTTCTGTTAACAAATTCTATATTCCCTTCCCCTGCATCCTTACCAATGATAATTCTGTAAGGTATTCCAATGAGATCCGAGTCTTTAAATTTCACACCTGCACGTTCATCACGGTCATCCATTAGTACTTCAATACCATGACTAATAAGACGTTCATATAATTCATTTGCAACTTGGATTTGCAGATCATCTTTCACAGAGATGGGTAGGAGATGAACATGAAATGGTGCCAAAGATAGTGGCCAATGTATACCATTCTCATCATGGTTCTGCTCAACAATAGCAGAAAGCACGCGTGAAACTCCAATCCCATAACAACCCATAATCATCGTCTGCGCTATTCCAGATGAATCGAGGAACTTTGCACCTAGCTTGTCACTATATTTCGTTCCTAATTTGAAGACATGCCCAATTTCAATACCGCTATGCAAATTAATGATTCCTTCACTACAGCGAGGACAGGAATCCTGCTCCGTTACATTACGAAAATCTCCTACATGTTCTAAATTTATATCACGCTGCGGATTGAGATTTTGGTAGTGGTAATCGAATTCATTAGCTCCAGCTATTCCACTATTCATTTGAACTACTGAATGATCAACTAATACAGGCAAGTCTAAACCGTAAGGTCCAATAAATCCAACAGCTATACTTGAAATTCCTTCTAATGCTTCCGAGTTAGCAATTGTTATATTCTTCGCACCAAGGTAGTTTAGAACTTTAATTTCATTAATCTCATGGTCGCCCCTAACCACAACAGCAACGACTTGATTGTCCACTATGAACATGACCGTCTTCATAATTTCAGAGGGCAAAATCTGTAACGACTCGACAAGTTCATCAATTGTCCGGATGTTTGGAGTATACAATTTCGCTATTTGGTCTAATTTGATATTCTCCTCGTTCTTTTCACTTCTAATTCCTACCTCGGCTTTTTCCAAATTAGCGGCATAGTCGCAGCTTGTACAAGCAGCAATGGTATCTTCACCAATGTCAGCAAGAGCCATGAATTCATGTGTTTCACCTTCACCACCAATGGCACCTGCGTCCGCTTCGACTGCGCGAAAGTTTATTCCGCAGCGGGCAAATATACGTTGATATGCCTTAAACATCGACCAATAGGATTGATCGAGTCCATTCCAATCGACATCAAATGAATAAGCATCTTTCATGAGAAATTCTCTCCCGCGGAGTAGCCCATAACGTGGACGTCGTTCATCTCGAAATTTGGTTTGTATTTGATATAAAGTTATAGGTAACTTTCGATAGGAATTAATCTCATTGTGTACTAATGTCGTAATCACTTCTTCATGCGTTGGTCCGAGTGCAAACTCCCGATCATGGCGATCATATAAACGCATTAATTCTGGCCCGTACACATCATATCTGCCGGATTCCTTCCACAGCTCGGTAGGTTGTAGCGTTGGCATCAAGATCTCCTGGGCATGGGCAAGATCCATTTCTTCCCGCACAATTTGTTCAACTTTCCTAAGCACGCGTCTTCCAAGAGGCAGATAAGTATATACGCCCGCTGCCAATTGACGGATAAACCCCGCTCTAAGCATCAACTGATGACTCATGGCTTCAGCATCACCAGGTGACTCACGTAGTGTTGTCAGTAATAATTTGTTTTGACGCATATGATGAAACCTCCCTCTATTTTCTTGAAAATAAACAAAAAGACACATTCGTCCGGGACGAATGTGTCGTGATACCACCCTATTTTGACCGCAAATTCATTACGGCCCTCATTCAGATAACGGTATATACCGGTAACGGTAAAGTAATATGCCGTTACAGCTCACAAGGTAGGATATAGTTCACTCGCTATGAGAAACCTTTCAGCCCATGGGTTTCTTCTCTGTACAACGATGATCGAACTCTTTGGCCTTGGTCAAAGCTATTCATTATTTATAATTTCCAATACTTTACTCAATATTCTGGGATTAGTCAAGAATCTTCATTCATTTTCCGACATACATAAACCATGCCATAGCTATTATTCGCAATGGGTGTTTCGTTCCAGTCTTCAAAAATATCCAAAATTTCAAATCCATTTTCACTCAACATACGTTCCATTTCTTTGGGGAAAACGTATCTTAAGCTAATGTTCGTTGGCTTTTCATTCACGACTTGGCCATCTTTATTTATAGATTTTCTTATGGTAATGTAGTGTTGAAGTTGTTTAGAGAATTATAGCTACAGATCGTTGAAATATCCACAGTTTCTCCATCAGAACCGTTAACGTAACTTTTCCAGAATTCCTCAGAAGACGGTTGAAATAATTCCTCCATACTAGGAAATCGTGTATTAAAAATAAATATTCCTTGATGTTCCAAGTGTCTATTTACAGATTGTAATAATTTATTTTGAGCTTCATTCGTAAGAAAATGTTGAAAACTATTTCCTACCATAAAAATGAATGAACTTGTAACATTTAACTGTAGTTCGGAGCAATCTTGCTGGATCCATTCAACAGCTACATTTCGATCCATAGACTTTTTTACAGCTTGGTCTAACATTCCCCTATGTATATCTACACCTATCATATGATAGCCTTCTGTTGCTAAGGGAATGGTTACTCTACCTGTCCCACATCCTAAATCAATAATACACCCACTTGCTTGTAAAGCCCATTTGCTTAGAAAAGGAATATCATCCACATATCGATCATTCTCTACATCATATTGATTAGGATCTTCATATTCTTCTGAATTGTGTAATATAATTGGTTTGTTCATTTCATCCCCCTTATGCAAATTTACCTATTTACTACAACATAACCCTATTATGAATGTAAAACTACATAATTATTTTCTTAAAGGAGACAACCTAATGAAAATTTTTATTGCAGGTGCAACTGGAGTACTTGGACGTTTACTCATTCCTAAACTAGTACAAGAAGGTCATGAAGTAGTAGGCATGACACATCATAAATCCAATATGAAATTAATATCAGATTTAGGTGCGGTCCCAGCGGTTGCGGATGCTCTTAATCAATCGTCCGTCCAAACGGTGCTTGAACTTGCTCGTCCTGATATGGTCATTCATCAGCTGACATCATTGGGCTCTTACAATTTAGAAGATAATGCAGAAATACGAATGGTCGGTACACGCAACCTAGTTGAGGCTTCTAAATCGGTCAATGTGAAAAAAATGATTGCACAAAGTATCTCCTGGGCATATGAGCCCGGAGATAAACCTGCCAATGAACAAGTCTCTTTAGATATTCATGCTGCGTTACCCAGAAAAACGACTATTGATGGTATTGTAGCCTTAGAAGAAGCAGTGGCTGAGATACCTAACCACATTATTCTTCGCTATGGAGCTTTCTATGGACCAGCAACTTGGTATGAGAGAAATGGAAGGAATGCTGTAAAAGTAATGAACAAGGAAATTCCAGCCACGGACGGAATCAGTTCATTCATTCATATCCATGACGCAGCACAGGCTACCGTTCAGGCGATTCATTGGCCTACAGGTCCTGTTAATATTGTCGATGATGAACCAGCACCAGGAGTCGTGTGGCTCCCACTATATGCTTCTGCCATTGGTGCACCAATGCCTGATCTTCAAGAAGGCCGTAATGCTTGTGAACGAGGTGCTTCGAATAGACTGGCACGAGAAGACTATAAGTGGCAACCGATGTTTCCGTCTTGGCGTGATGGATTCAAACATATATAGTTAGATTGTAATCCGGATAACAACGTTGTCTTCTTCATATTGAAAGTGAATTTTGCCTTTATATAGCTCAACCGTTCTTTTAATAATCATAAGACCGTTACCTCTTAATTCATCACTATTTTCTTTTGTTGTATATCCGTTCTGAAATAAGTTCTTCTGTTCTTTAACTGAAAGTTGAGCCGTGTTCTCCACTGCAAATACATATTTATCTCCAATGGTTTTACATATGACACGAATTTGTTTAGGCTGTTCTCCCATGTAATCTTCTGTTGCTTCAATCGCGTTATCTAGAAGATTAGAGAAAATTCTCGCCAAATCCATAGACTCTACTCTACTATACTCATTTTGATCAGTGTCGAAGTACATTTGTATACTTTTAGATTGGGCAAATTCCCACTTGCTCTGGAATAAAACCATCAGAATCGGATTCCTGATCCGTAATGACATATTCACAATTTTAGATTCAATTGTCAGCTGGTTTAAATAATCTCTTGCTTTATTATGCAACTGCATATCCATTAATCCACTTAGCACCTGAAGATGATTCAGCATATCATGTCTGCTTGATTTAATGGCATCAATTACTCTGCCCAGCTCTGATGTATACATTTTTTCTGATTCTTTCAAATCCTGTTGTAAACGAAGCTTATACCATCGGTTTAAAATGAACGCCACAGTTAACAAAGCAATCGTAAATACAATATCAATGACAAAGATGAAAATATTCTTTTTAAGAACTTCATCACGTACTTGTTTTACATTCTTAGCATCTATATCAATTCCAACAACACCAAGAATCTTCCCGGCTTCATTGTAGAATGGTACGCCGACAGATAAATATGCGCCCGTAGAATGATCTTTTATCGTTTCAGTAAAATAACTTTCTCCCTTTTTAGCTCGTTTTACTTTCTCAGCAGGAACTGTACAAGGCGTACCTATTGTCAAATCCAGTGTGCCTTGTGGATAGGATGCGACCATAACTTTAGATATATCCGTACTATCGAGCATTAGAATATATACATATAAAGCCTTGATTCGATCGTAATATTGGTCAAGATATTGTCTCGTTTGTTTGCGATTCTCATCATCCTGCTTCGATATAATAAACTTCTGGTAAACACCTTTATCTAACCCATCTGCAATATCTTTAGCAATTTCCATATACTGTTTGGCAAGTGCAGTCTGCGCTGATTTGCCGATTGAATAATACGAAATAAACAATTTGACGCTCATAAGAGAGCTTAGAACTATACATGAAACAACAATAAAAAATACTATTCTCTTCTTCGAATATAAACCAGTAAAATTCATAACCCCAGTCCTTTAGTTCTTATGTCTTTTATCCTATGTCTTTTATCCTATGTCTTTTATCCTAAACCCCATACCCTTAATCTATTATTATCGGAAGATTAGGTTGATTTAGTTAGAATTAGTTCATAACATTAATAAAGCTTGCATGTAAAGAAACCTCCCTGTAAATAGAGAGGCGACTTAGACACATTATTCGATAAATCAATAAACTTCGTAACTCTGACCCGTTTGGGCTCCTTGAATACTTTTTCTGTAAGCCATACCTACTCGTTTCCCAGGCACAGGGACAAAACCCATGAAAAAGTCTTTGTATTTTTCTTGAGAATCTTCGAGTAAATTTGGACTAACACTATTAATTCGAATACCTCTAGGCATTTCAAGTGCAGCTGATTTCACAAAAGCTTTAATCCCGCCGTTGGCCATTGCAGATGATGCACCTCCGACAATGGGATCATCCATTAGAATACCCGTGGTGAGAGTGATGCTGCCTAGATCGTTAATATAATCGAGTCCAAGTAATACTAAATTAATTTGACCTGCGAGTTTACTGCGTAACCCAATGTCATTTAATTCAGGAGTCATTTCTGTTAAATTCGCGAAATGCGTAGCTCCTGTTGCACTAACAACGGCATCTATTTTACCAACTTTATTATACATGTCTTTAATACTCTGCAGGGAGGTGATATCTACTTGTATGTCTGATGCCGATCTGCTTGCATGAATAATCTCATATTCATCCTTCATCTCATTAACCACATGACTTCCGATCGTTCCATTTGCACCTATAACTAATAGTTTCATAGTAAACCTCCCTTTTTTTGCACTACATCTATTTAATCACAAACGCTAACAATCTTTATCTTTATTCAGGTTGTAAGTAAATAGTTATATTTTAATTTTATATTTATAAATGATCAAGCGTTTTGAGGAATAAACAGAATTGTCGTTGCCAATCATAAAGTAGATCCATAAATCGCTGTATTTAATTGCCCTAGACAATCACTTCGTAGTCTTTTATTCTTAAGTAAGTAAGACGGCTCCATAGACAAAAGAATGAGTAGGTGTTAAACATGATTGAAATAAAGACTTCAACAATTAGCGATGGTGAATTTAATAGAGGTGTGTTTGCGAAAGAGGATATTGCAAAAGGTACCCTCTTCCATGAAGCACCCGTTATCCCTTATCCAAATGAAGAACATGTTCATATTGAAAAAACATTACTGGCTGACTATATGTTCGAATATGGTGCTAACCATACAGCAATGCTCTTAGGGTATGGCATGTTGTTTAACCACTCCTATGATCCTAATGCTGATTATGAACTGAATTTCGATAATCATACTGTTGATTTTTTTGCTTTCAAGGATATTAAAGCTGGCGAAGAAATTTTTATTAATTATAATGGTGAAGTCGAAAATGATGAACCTTTATGGTTTAATAAAACGGATGAAGAAAATGAGATTGAAGATTAGACGCAAGTAATCAAGATGAATAAAAAAGGAACTGTCCTCTGACAGTTCCTTTTTCACATGCAGCAGTGTTAGAACTAAATAAAGTGCTTATTTCTTAGATGCGCTTACGAGGTGGATGAATTTATTTCTCGGGTAATCGCAGGAAGATCAATATTTCGACATACCACCCTCTTCATTGCTAGGAATGGGGCGAATACTCAAAAATGAGCTAAGTAGACTATATGAATAGCTACTGATCTTGATGACGATAACTTATAACAAACCAGCTTTAGTTAAGAATTCCCGCGCAACTTCTTCAGCATTAACACCTTCCACGCCCACTTTAAAATTCATTTCACGCATTTCATCATCGGTAATTTTACCTTCTAGTTTATCAAGTGATTTCTTGATTTCAGGATATTTCTCAACGGTTTCCTTCCGCATCAACGGAGCTCCTTGGTACGGTGGGAAAAAATGTTGATCGTCATTTAATACCGTTAATTGGTATTGTTTCAACTCACTATCCGTTGAATAAGCATCTACTAAGTTGATGTCTCCAGCCTTCACTGCGTTATATCTCAGTTTGGGTTCCATAGTCGTGATGCTTGAGAATTGCATGTTATAACGTTTGCTCATTCCAGGATAACCATCCTCTTGCCGATCTGTAAATTCTCTTGTAAAACCAGCTTTGATCTTATCCTTTACTTTTGCTAAGTCCGAAATATTCTTAAGTTGATATTGCTCAGCCAATTTTTGAGGAATTGCTAAAGCATAGGTGTTGTTATACTGCATGGGTGCAAGCAGTTCCATATCTAGTTTCTCTAACATTCCTTTTCTTGCTTGTTCATATACTTCTCGGCTATCCGTACTTACAGGCTTCTGTTTGAGAAATTCAACAATAGCAGTACCCGAGAACTCTGGATAAATGTCAATACTACCTGATTTTAATGCATTATATACAAAAGATGTTCCGCCAAGCCCGGATTTCAGTTCAACATGCAGATCTGTGTCTTTCTCTATAAGTTGCTTATACATTTGTATCAGAATTTCAGGCTCCGAACCTAATTTGCCACCGATTACAATATCTTTCTTTTCGCCTCTCATGCAAACGGGATGGCCACAATCAATACAATGGCTAAAGCAAATACACTAGCTGAAATCAGCATTTTTTTATAAGAGACATGTTCTAATTTTCTTAAGATAAAATCAAATAGAATAGCCAGCAACGCAGCTGGAATCGCACCTAATATAATGAGCGAGGTATCGTTTCGGTCAATTCCCAGCAAGATAATGTCACCAAGACCACCTGCTCCAATGAGCGCAGCCATCGTGGCCGTCCCAATAATCAAGACCGTTGCGGTGCGAATACCCGCCATAATAATCGGCATTGCAAGCGGTAGTTCAACTTTCATTAGCCTTTTACGGCTGTTCATACCCATTGCTTTCGAAGCTTCAATTAATGAAGGATTAACTTCTTTAATACCCGTATATGTATTTCGGAGATAGGTAGCAACGCATATACTACGAGTGCAATAATGGCAGGAATCCTTCCGATTCCGAATAAGGGAATGAGTAATCCTAGTAAGGCTAAGGATGGGATCGTCTGCAAAACCGCTGTAATTCCAATCATAACCTCAGCAATTTTGGGCTTACGTGTCAGATAAATACCTAGGGGTATAGATATTAATACAGCAAAAAAGAGCGCTATAATGGATATTTGAATATGCTCCAGTAAGGCAGTACCAGTTGCCCTTGCCTTGCTTTAAATACTTCTATTAAGTTATCCATTTCTTTGACCTCTTTCTTGCATACGTTCTGCCATATGCTGTATTACATTTTGTCTACTTATCGTACCAACCAACTCACCATTTCTTTCAACAGGTAACTGATCTTTATCACATAATAAGTTTAATACTTCTTGTAAAGAAGCCGATGCAGGAACAGCACTTATAAGTTTCAAGTTCATATCCTCTTCACGAAGCGGACTAATAATTTCATCTATATCAAGATTCTGATCAAGCTTATCCTTTTGAACACCCACAAAATCTTTTACAAAATCATTAACTGGGTTATTTAGAATTTCGCTTGGAGTTCCTACTTGTACAATTTGTCCGTCCTTCATGACACAGATTCGATCCCCAAGCTTCATCGCTTCATGAATATCATGGGTTACGAAAACAATCGTTTTCTTTATTCTCTGCTGTAAATCGAGTACATCATCCTGCAATTTATCCCTACTAAAAGGATCCAGAGCGCTAAAAGGTTCATCCATCAAAATAATCCCCGGATCAGCAGCAAGTGCCCGTATTACCCCTACTCGCTGTTGCTGACCACCTGATAATTCACCAGGTTTACGATCTCGATATTTTTCTGGTTCTAAACCAACCATATCCAGCAGCTCATCTACACGTTTTGCAATCTTCTCCCGATTCCATTTACGTAATTCAGGAACGATAGCGATATTCTCACCAATCGTCATATGGGGAAATAGAGCTATTTGCTGTAGTACATAACCTAGATTCCAGCGTAACTCGTGGATGTCATATTCGCTTATTTTCTTATCGTTAATCCAAACCGTTCCATCTGAAAGATCAATTAAACGATTGATCATTTTCAGTGTAGTTGTTTTCCCGCAACCACTGGGTCCAATAATAACGAAAAATTCTCCATCCTTGATTTCCAAGTCTAGAGAGCGTACGGCGCTTGTACCGTCGGGATACTTTTTGGACACGTTATCAAATCGGATCATTCATTCACGACTCCTCAAATTTTTTTTGAAATGTTATCTACATCATATGTATAAAAATAGTTTACCCATTTAGACTAACAATGCCTCAAATATTGAGCCTTTCTTTATAAGGAAAAACCTGCAAGGAGGTGATTTACTATGGCATAAAGTATATTTTATTACCTTTATTATATAGAGGTTAACTTGTATACTATAGAAACGATAATTTCAGGTCATCAAGCCGGAATGAATTAGGTGGGGTTCGGATGAAAAACAATGTAACGATGAGGGATATTGCTAACCAATTAGGTGTAAGTATCGTCACTGTTTCAAAAGCTCTTGGAGACAAAGATGGCGTAAGTGAAGAGTTGAAATCCAGAATTAAAAGATTAGCTACAGAAATGAATTACCGCTACAATACACCAGCTAGATCAATGAAAGAAGGCTTATCTTACAATATTGGCGTCATCATACCAGAACGATTTACGGAAATATCACAATCCTTCTATCTACGAATTTATCAGCATATTTCTCGCATTCTTGATACCTACGGTTATTATGGTATTCTCAACATTCTGAATCATGATGATGAGGAACAACTGTATCTTCCCAGAATCTACAATGAAAAAAAAGTAGATGGTATTATTGTCTTAGGTCAAGTTAGCAAGAAATATATTGAACTGATTGAAACCATGCAATTACCTAAAATATTCACTGATTTCTATGATGAGCATGCCGATATCGATTCGGTGATTACCGATAATTTCTATGGATCATATGAAATTACTAACTATTTAATTCAAAACGGACATACGAATATTGCTTATATAGGAAATATTCATTCCACTAGCAGTATTCAAGACCGTTTCTTGGGTTATTATAAATCATTGCTCGAACATAACATTCCGATGAAACAGGAACTGATTATTAATGACCGCGATGAACGAGGACGGGATATAGATATCGAGTTACCAAGTCCACTCCCCTCTGCATTTGTATGTAACTGTGACCGAGTGGCCTATAAACTGTCGGATAAGCTAAAAGCTAAGGGTTATAACATACCTCAGGACTGTTCTATTGTCGGATTCGATAATGATTTTTATGCAACTTTGTCTTCTCCGCAACTAACTACAGTTGAAGTAAACATGGTGCAAATGGCTACGATATCTGTTAATTCCATTATGGAGAAAATCAATCATCCTGGTAAGCGTTTCGGGAGAGTTTTAGTGCAGGGTCAAATTATCTACAGAGATTCAGTACTTACGCTGCATCCTAACAAAGATGATATTCTATGATTTTCACAAAAAGCAGCTACTGGTCTAAATCAGTAGCTGCTTTTTGTTTTATAATTTTAAAAATATAATCCACTGTGTTATTAGTTTTTATCAAAGTTAAATTTAATTATAATTAACTTATATTTAATTAATTTAATAAAGAATTAGGTACTATTTTAATTATTTTAGCGCATTTATTTAGATAATAGTTGTTATTTAACTATATTAATAGGTTGACACATTCTATGCTAGAACATTAGAATTACTTTATAAATTAATCATTTACTTAAATTATAACTAATTTATTATAGATACATATCCTTACCTATGAGATTAGTTATGAAGATCGTACATATTTTAAGTTTTTCACAGCCGCTTTTGTTTGGAAATCAAGGAGAGGATGAATTCATATGATACATAATAAGTACACCGAGGTTCTAGCGGAGCAGGAGAAATTAATTACTCGTAAAAATGAAATAAACACCACTTTTTACAACGGTGTTTACAATCGCTATAAGTATCCGGTCATAACGCGGCATCATGTTCCTATTCATTGGAGATTTGATCTAGATGCGGATTCGAATCCTTATTTCATGGAGAGATTAGGCATTAATGCAACACTCAATCCTGGTGCAATCTACTTTAATGATAAATATTATCTTGTGATCCGTACGGAAGGACTTGATCGCAAATCCATCTTTGCCTTAGCTGAAAGTGATAATGGTATTGATCAATTCCGCTTTATCAGCACTCCGCTGACTTGGGATGATATCGATCAGGAAGAAACAAATATGTACGATATGCGGCTTGTTCAGCATGAAGATGGATGGATCTATGGAATTTATTGCTCAGAGAGAAAAGATCCTGAAGCTGCTCTCTTCGATACTTCCAGTGCAGTTGCTCAGGCAGGACTTGTTAGAACACAAGATCTGAAGAACTGGGAACGTCTGCCGAATATCCAAACCCATTCTCCGCAGCAGCGTAACGTTGTATTGCATCCCGAATTTGTGAATGGCAAATATGCATTCTATACTCGTCCTCAAGATGGTTTTATCTCTACTGGTTCTGGCGGTGGAATTGCCTTCGGACTATGTGATGATATCTTAAACCCAGTGATTGAGTATGAGGAAATCATAGACGAACGAAGATACCATACCATTTATGAAGTCAAGAACGGTCAAGGGCCTGCCCCAATTAAGACCGATAAGGGCTGGATTCATATTGCTCACGGAGTTAGAAACACTGCTGCTGGTCTACGTTACGTTCTGTATACTTTCGCCACGAGTCTCGAAGATCCAACGAAAGTTATTGCCAAACCAGGTGGACATTTCGTAGCACCGTACGATGATGAACGAGTTGGCGATGTTTCGAATGTGATCTTTTGTAATGGTGCAGTAGTGAATGAACATCAAGAAGTTTTAATTTATTACGCTTCTAGCGATACTCGTATTCATGTCGCAACGACAACGATAGATCGACTGGTCAATTATACCTTCAACACTCCTGCCGATCCTTACCGTTCATTAGACAATGCAATTCAGCGCAAGGATCTTATCGAACGAAATGAAGAGTTGCTTAGAAGCAATAATTTACTTTTTAAATAAGAGGAACGATTTCAAGTTCAAGTAACTGTCCTAATCAAATGTAAAAGAGCCTTAGAATCAGTTTCTATGGCTCTTTTATACTTATTCTTGTACAATACCGATCATAAATCCGTCATATCCTTTGCTGCCAACCGTCTGTATCGCAGTGGATGTAATCCTGGGGTTATCGGCAAGTATGTCATAGAACGTTCTTACTCCTTGTATCCGTGGATCTGTACTATGTTTATTGACGATTTCACCATCACGCACCACATTATCGCCAATAATTACGGTTCCAGGATGGGAGAAATACAGCGCCCAAGTCAGATACTTAGGGTTATTTGGCTTATCTGCGTCTATGAAAATCAGATCAAATGCTCCTTCCTGCTCCGCTTCCATTTTGGCTAGATGGTCCAATGCGTCCCCGCGTCGCACCTCAATCATATGCTCTAAACCAGCATGAGCAATATTGGACTGAGCTACTTGCGCATGATAGCCATCAAGCTCAAGCGTGATGATCCGACCATCTGATGGTAGACCTCTTGCCATCCATATCGTACTATATGCGCCCAAAGTTCCAATTTCTAGTATCCGCTTTGCCCCTTTCATTTGAACTAGCAGTTGTAGAAATTTACCCTGGTTCGGAGAAACATCAATTTCGGGTAAATCTGCCTTCCTGTTAGCAACCAGCACCTCATCCATTATCTGCTCATTTGAGCAAAGACGATCCGTTATATACTCATCTACGTTCTCCCACGTTTGTTTCATTTCAATCACTCCTTTGATCCTATTTAACTTCTGCTTTTATTGTAGTTCGTTTATAATGATACGAATAATATATATTTAGTTCCAAATCATATATTAAATATATAAGTATGAGTCAAAGGAGTGTTTTCTATGAATCTGCACGCGCTACGCCTCTTCTATGTAATCGCGTCAACTGGAAGCGTTACACGCGCATCTGAGCTATTAAATATTAGCCAACCAGCTATTACTGCACAAATTAAGAAATTTGAAAAAGAATTATCTCTATCGCTGCTTATGCCCCAAGGAAGAGGAATTACCCTAACCGATGCAGGCGTAAAGGTAGCTACACTTGCAAAAAGGCTGTTCGCGGTCGAGCAGCAGATTGAGCAATTCGCCCTGGATTATGGCCAAGGCTCCTTTGGTCACATACGTATGGCAGCAACTTATCTGCCTGCTCATTTTCTGATCCCGGCCTGGCTTGCTAAGTTCAAACAACAATATGAACATGTCGAAATGACCATCACGACAACGAATTCTAGCGGAGCTGAATCAGCTTTTAAATATGGACGTTGATATGGCGATTTATGGGGGTCTCCCAGAAGAATATCCCGATACGATTCAAACCGAGGAGTTATTTCAAGACGAATTATGGTTCGTCGTAGCACCGGGTCATCGGTATGCGAATCAACATGTTTCTCTTAATGAAATGATGAGAGAACCTTTTGTTATGCGAGAGGAAGGAAGCTCCACAAGAGAACGGTTATTTGCCCTATGCCGAACTTATAATGCACCCGCCCCAAAAATCGCCTTGCAGTTCAATGGATTACATGAGGCGATTACGGCAGTTATTGCAGGCTATGGAGCAAATTTCGTTTCTTCATTAGTGGTACGTGAATACGTAGCGCGAGGAGATTTATCTCGGGTATATGTAGAAGGAGTAGACTTGCGTAACATAATTGCTATTTGTACCCGGAAAAATGAACCGCTATCTACTGCAGCAATAAATCTAATTGAGCTGATCCGTAATAACTAACTACGGTCATTTGTGTTTTATTCTCAGCAACAAGTACCTTCCCACAATTAAAATAAAGGTGGCTGTTATTGAAATTAACAGCCATGGCAGCCTTTCATCATTTGCGCTTTCTGATAAATTACTCGTAGGTTCTTCTGCTGGCGAACGATTATTGGCACCAGAATATTTCGAACTAAAATTAGCTCTAACAAAGTGTCCATCAGGCGACTTAATGGCAATAGCGTCTGCAATATGCACATTCGGAATTTCGTACAATTCAGTTCCTTTAGGGAACATGTTCGATACCTTCCCTCTATAAACAGCTGTTTCATTCTACTATTATGAGCTAGCCTTTAGTGAAAAATCATTTTCATATTGGTCTTCCTATCCATTGAGTAGAAACGACTATACAGCTTGAATTAGAAACTTATTAATGCTGACTAACTGCACACACAGACACAATACTTCAATGGCTGTCTCTAGCTCTGTAAGAGAAGGATAAGTAGGAGCAATTCGGATATTACGATCCCTAGGATCCTGTCCATATGGGAACGTTGCCCCTGCATTGGTCAATTTGACACCAGCTTTTGCCGCCATACTCACTACAGCTTGAGCACAACCATCTAATGTATTAAGACTGATAAAATAGCCGCCGTTTGGTTTATTCCAAAATGCAATGTTTTTACCACCTAACTCTGATTCAAACTTATTTAATACTAAGTCAAATTTGGGTTTTATGATTGCTGCATGCTTCTCCATATGTAGTTTCAAATGATCTAAATCCCGCAGAAAACGAACATGTCGAAGCTGATTTATTTTATCGGGACCAATCGTCTGGATTGAAATCTGTTTTCTGATGAAATTCAAGTTATCTTCACTAGCTGCTAACACTGCAACTCCGGCTCCGGGGAACGTAATCTTCGATGTGGAGCTGAACATAAATACGCGATCAGCATGGCCCGCTTCCTTACACGCTGTGAGGATGTTTTTCAATGGATCAGGGGTATTCGTTAAATGGTGAACTGTATAGGCATCATCCCAAAAGATTCTAAAGTCCTTTGCTTTCGTATCCATACTAGCAAGTCTATCCACGATCTGATCTGAATACGTGATGCCCTCTGGATTACTATATTTAGGAACACACCAAATCCCTTTGATAGAATCATCCGCACGGACAAGATCTTCAACTGTATCCATATCGGGTCCCTCATGCGTTAGATCAACTAAGATCATCTCGATATTAAAGAACTCACAAATTGCAAAATGCCTGTCATATCCAGGAGTAGGACAAATAAACTTAATCGGGGCTTTCCCCCAATTAGCAGCTCCACCATACACACCCTGCAGCATTGCTCTGGATATAGCATCAAACATCATATTAAGGCTTGAATTACCACCAATAATAATTTCCTTCGTGCTCACCCCAAGCATGTTAGAAAAAAATCTCTTTGCTTCAGGTATGCCATCAATAACTCCATAGTTAAGACAATCTGATCCATCTTCTGCATGTAAATCATCATGAGTTGATACAATATTGAGCATTTCCTTAGAAAGTTCTAGTTGTTCAGCACTAGGCTTTCCTCTAGACATATCTAAACTCAAATTCTGGCTTAGATACCCATCATATTTTTCGTTTAGGACTTCATAATGTTCTTTCAATTCATTTGTATCTAATTTGGAATAATCTTTATGATTCAACATTCCTAATCTTCACTCCCCTGTTCCAATTCAATCCTTCTTCCAATAAACAACAAATGAGACGATGCGCCTAAAATATATGGGTTCTCAGCAGCCTTCATCACTATTTCCATGATATGATCATATTCCTCTTGTCCTCTACTTCGCCAGTAATCCCACTGTTCAGGCTTCATAGCTCCTACAACGCTCCCGGAAGCTATAACATTAATACACTCAAAACCATGATCCTTCATAAACGGTTTAATATCTTCAATATCAAAGTAGTACGCGCCAGTAAATCTTCCCTCATCGCTATGATTGAAATGACCGGTAGCAAGAAAGTTCTCAATACCATCAACGTTATGATTAGGTTTCCACAATTCAGGGAATAGAAGAGACGTTGTTAAATGACGTATTTTGGATATGAAAGCTACAAAAACGATTCCATCCTTTTTCGTAACTCTATGTAATTCAGAAAGTGCTTGTATCCGTTCCACTTCTGACTGCAAATGATATAAAGGCCCTAACATTAATGCTCCATCAAACTGCTCATCCTCTAACATATTTAGATTAGTGGCATCTGCTACATGGAACCCCTTAAAATGATCTTCCACTTCTAATTCTTTAGCTTTACCTTTTGCAACCTCTACTAGATTAGGTGTTAAATCAGTTAACACGATGTGATAACCTGACTTGGCGAGCTCGATTGCGTATTTTCCAGGTCCAGCACCATTGTCAAGAATTAGGCCTTGTTCAGGTAAAAACTTTCTAATAAAATGAAGGTTGATCATATATTCAATGGGTTCTCGGTCCAATCTTCCCCACTCATCAAATGAACTGTAATATTTAATAATATTATCCATGATCAATGCCCTCATTTCTAAAGTGAATTTGTTTATAATCCAGAAAAAAATTTAATATTTCATTTAATGACTTCAATGTCATATTCCACATCTTTGACAGGTCCCATAGAATAACTTCCGTCTTTCGGTGTTCCTTTGAAAGGAATTCTAATATTCATTTTTCTATGCGGTTCCAAAGCAAGTGTATTTACACCAAAATCTATTTGTTCTTTTCCCAGCATTTCATATGATAGAGTCGGTTTAATAATGATTTGATCCAATTCCCCATAGTTATAGATGGTAAATGAACAATCAGCTAATAATTTATTCTCTTCTGTTCTAACGTAACAACTGCTATTGCTAATATCCATTGAATTTCTACCTGCTGCATTGTATTTCAGTAAGAACATGAGCTTCCGATACATAGGGAGAAAGGAGTAAGAAGACAATACAACCTAAAACTAATCTACTTAAAATTTGAGGGGATGTGGGACGATAATAATTTTTGGCTCCAATAAAACCTGTGATAATGAGTATCCAACCTATAATTACAGGCATATGAAAGCCCGTATTGCCCTTTTGTAACTTTGAAGGTATCCCTAGCATCTTAAAGATGCTATCACCAATTGAATATCCTAAATGATGATTTGCTAACAAAAGCAGTCCAAGACTAAGCGTAATCAAATAATATGCGCCTTTACTCACAGAATCCCCCCTTATCATCGCGATATGTTCAATGTATTGAGGATGATTTCTTTATCATTATCATATATAATCCTGACATTGCTGATGAACGGTCGCAGCTTTTCAATCCCCTTCTCACTATAATCACTTGTATCCATTTGGAACTGACCGACAAAATCCAACTCACTATTTTTATTCAATCTTTTTTGTTCCAAGAACATAATACTTTTATCGTGCAACAGAGCCTTTACTTCTTTAGAGAAAATAGGTTCGATCGCCTTTATTTTATAAGAATGGTTACTTGAGTTCGTTAATGTTAAGTTAAATTCTACTGGTGCATTCATATTAGGGAATTGTGGAGAAACCTCTCCATATCCACTCATGTAGAAAGGACGCTGATCATTTTCCTGACTCATTGATTTCAATAATAACATCAGTATTCCAATCATAATAAATACGAAACCGAGAAGTGTCCTTCGGCTTAGACGATAATTCAATATCATTCCCACCCTCTTTTCTTATGAATACATAATACTTGATTAAGCCTGGATCATATAATGCGATTTATTGCATTTACCATTAAAAGAATCTAGGTATCACCTTGTATACCTTAGTCCATTCTTCAAGGTATAACACTTTAGATATGTATAACACATTGAAAATAAATGGAATGATGATCAAGAAGATCAAACTTCTAATCAAACCCGTATTGGATCGTTTTCTAGACAAATAGAATAATAAGTAAAGGAATAGAACGAATGAACATATCATTAAAGTTAACCACAAATACTCTAACGTTATGGATAGTTTTATATTTGTAAAATAGATATCATACAGAAGCATATTGATATTCTCTATAAAGATGGCCACAATATATATGGGTAACCCAGAATATAGTAAAATTCTTCTGCTTAATTTGTAAGATACATCTCCACCACATATTTTCAAAACCAGAAACATGATAAATCCCTTAATGAAATATGTGAATATGCCAATAAAGAGACCCATAACAATAATCATAATCCATTCCATAAGCCAGTTATGGTAACTAACTAAACTAACTAAATACCCTTGAGAATTAAAATATCTTGATTCATGGATTCCAAATGATATCGCTATACCAGATAACAAAATGATAAATCTATTCATTACGGTATCCGTCAGAATTTTTGTTTCCATCCATCGTATAACAAAATTTAGATCATTTGATTCGTTATTGCGTTTCAAAAGATCACCTCCATCTTTTGATTCTTCTCGTTTATACGAATAGCCTTTTATGACTCAACATCCAAGTATAGATATCTGGATTGCTAAAAGTCTCATCCATTATAAAGTGTTTCAGATTTGGATATGAGGTGAATTTAATATCACCATCCACCCCCTTTAATGCTGCAACCATATCTTCGGAGCCCTGAATTGAAACAACATCATCATCTTCTCCATGAAATGCCCAAATAGGTATATCTTTTAAGAGAAGAGCCTTTTCTGTATCAAACCAACCAGAGATTGGAACGACTGCCGCAAATCTTTCGGGTGCGAAAGCCGCGAGATCCCAAGCTCCATTTCCACCCATACTAAATCCAACTAAATATACTCTTTCACGATCCACTCTATATGTAGAAATAATCTCATCTAATAGAGTAAGAACAGCTTCTCGTTCAAATGGCCAAGATGATGACTCAGGACATTGCGGAGTAACGACTATAAATTTAAAATCTTGTTTTCTTTCAGCTGTCCAGTTAAGACCATAATCGTCTAGTAAATGTATGTTATCTCCGCGTTTCTTGTTTCCGTGAAGGAATAATATGATTGGCCATTCCATATTCTGGTTGGCTTCATATTCATCGGGCACAAACAATTGATAGTTCATATGCACCAATTTTTTATCATTATTTCGAACGATCATTTAAGATACCCCTCCGATTCTATATTAGATACTTCCTCTCCATACGTATTCCTATCTCTTTTATACCATATCACCTAATAATTCCCACTTTAGAATTAACATACAGAATATCTTATTTATGAAATAAAAGAAACTATATTTTCCTCTTCATGACATAAAAAAGAGAACCTGGGATTATCCCGGGTTCTCTTCTTCGATATATCTGGTATCGGAGTCGTGATTAAAAAGCCAATCCAATTCCACCTTCGCCCGCATAAGTTCCCATAATGGTCCCATATTCGAGAATAAAACTTCTTTAAATGGATGTTTCTCAAGAATTCGATTCTTAACCTCAAGAGCTCTCTTCTCACAATTACTGTGGACGATCGCAATGACTGCCTTCTCATAATCATGCTGCTTCTCTTCGAGACGTGCCAAAAGACTTGTGATCGCCTTTTGAATGCCGCGTGTCTTCCCCATAACTTCGACGGTTCCTTCTTCGCTAATTTTAAGAAGCAACTTAATATTCATCACCGAAGCAACCGTTCCTGATATACGACTTAGTCGTCCGCCCTTCATGACGTTCTCCAACGTATCCAGTGTGAAAAAGGCGCTAACTCCCTTTATATAGTGATTCACTTTGTCTTTAAGTTCAACAATGCATGAACATGACTCAGACCATTTAGCAGCCATAGCTACAACTAATGAAAGTCCACCTGAAAAGGTTTTGGAATCAATAACCTCAATCTTATTCGTGTGGCCTTCGTCTTCATACATTTCTTTAGCAATCATCGCAGTCTGATACGTACTGCTAATATTAGAAGACATACTGATGACCAAAATATCGGTTCCTTCTTCTACTTCCTTGAACTTTTCTAAGAACTGCATCGGACTTGGACTTGCAGTCGTCGGTAATTCCTTGGACTCTCTCATTTTAGCGTAAAAGGTCTCAGTATCCATATCTTCATGGGCTTTCTCATTTTCGAAATGAACAGCTAATTTAATAATGGAAATATCAAATTTCTCAACGTACTCTTGTGGCAGGTCAGAACCGCTGTCAGTGATAATCTTGATCGCCATATATAGTGTAGGCTCCTTCTGCAACAATAATATTTATTCTGTAACTCAAAGATTATACTAACTCTAACTTATATTCAAGCATCAGTCTATTTACATATAAGGCAATCTTCGTACAGTTATATTTGTCTAAATAATACACAAATTATCTAATTCACATTACTGCTATACAGACGTCCACCGCCAGTGCGGACATCATTCTGGGCTGTTGTTCCTGTGGCTGCGCTTGTTGAAAAGACAACATACCCAGCTGAGTTATCTAAGTTCACCGTATTATGATCAAACGAGTTATTCGTTCCCGTCACGTAGGCAGTTCCATGTGTTCGAACTTGAAATGCATCTACAATCTTCTCATTCCCATTCCGATAACCCTGATTATAACGTATGATCGTATTCACTCCTTTAACATCTATGAAGCTATCCGCGCTATTCTCTCCGTTAATTCCCGTACCATTAAACGTGCAGTACTCTACAATAGTACCACTTGCCCCTTCTTTGATATCAATATGTTCAGCTGTAATTCCACCATCAAATAAGGTATGACTGATCATGTTACCATTAACTACATGCTCGTAGTTTGAACTTGAATCGGACCCTACGTATGCCCCTTCTCCATAGCCAGCTTGATATTTACCAGTGTCATATATCGTAGAATATTGAAGCGTATTATAGGAGCTTCCATCACGAAAATGTATACCTTCATCCCCGATATTGTGAACTTTAACGTTATCAATTAGATTGTTGTTCCCATTATCAATCATAATTCCTTTTTGAGCATTCGTTACTTCAACATAACGGATTTGCCAATAGTCTCCTGTCAGATGTATACCGTAGGAGCCATCGTTGACATTATTCCCCTTAAGGATGGCAGGATTTGCTGGATCGCAGCTTGTCAGAATAATCGGACTAGATAGAGTTCCATTTTGATTTGAGTAGAATAAGCCTTGGCCACCGGGATCTCCGCTTGTGGTTTGAACTCCCGTATACGTACCTGGAGCTACGGAGATAATCGATCCGGGGATGGCATTTTTCATCGCATTTTGAATCGCCGTGGTTGTATTCAGTGCTTGCGTACAGCCTGTTTGCGGCGGTGGTGTGTTACTTGCTTTCGTAGTTACCATAATCGAATTACTTTGTAATGAGACATTACCCGCAGCATCTCTTGCTTTAACATAATAGCTATAAGCAGTAGTTGCTGTTAAACCGATATCCGTCGTAGAAGTGCCTGGAACACTTTTAACGAATACGCCGTTTCGATACACATCATAATTTGTTACACCTACATTGTCTAATGAAGGATTCCAACTCAGATCGATAAGACTGCTAGAAGCAGCAGATCCATTCAAATTGGTTGGTATTGTTGGGGCCTGCTTATCCCCTTCCGAACCCACACCACTACTACTAATGATAAGTTGTGGCTTATTCGAGCTGTTCTCATTACTGCTTAGAGTTGTGTATTTCCCATCACTCTCTTGCAGTGCAAAGGAAACGTTCATATCTCCAACAGCCTCCATGCTCACGTAAGAAGTAACATCTATCTCATAATAAGTACTTGTATTTGTCATAGAAACATGCGCTGATGGGCTGCCAAGCGAAGGCTTATTGTTCCAGGTAATAGAGGATTGCGTCCAGCTATCAGACGTTTCATAAGCTGTAAGTGTTGTATTAAAGGAAGCGCTCCCATATAACCTTAACTTAGCACTCGTAACCCCCGAAATCCCCGAAAGATTAAATTTAATGTAGGCGTGGCGCGAGCTTGAAGGATCATTTTTAATAATAAGAGATGTAGAAGCACCATAGTTAGAAGCAGCATTACTCTGTTGCACGTAGGAATCATCCGCTGGACTCAGAACGACCGTTGTTGCTGCCTTTGCTGTGTTAGGAGTAATCATGATGAGTGATATCATAAGCGACATAATTACTAATTTAACGATATTTTGATTAATCAACTTAAACATGTATATCAGTCCTCTCGTATTGTAAATCATGTACCAAGTATACGAGCGCAGAAATGATTTCATGTATACGCATTGCCCTTGCAACATTAGTCAGATAGTTTTCGTTTAATTAGATAAGCCTAGTGGCTAAATATGGGATAGAGGTGAATCCAATGCGAATTAAACAAACACTTACTGCAATGGCAGCCGTTTGCCTTCTCTCTGTCTCTTTGGGGAGCACTATTTTTGCAAATGGTTCAGAGTTCAAGGATATTAGCTCAAGCGTCGCTAAAGACCAGATCATGTCACTTAAAGACCGTAATCTGGTAAAGGGAGTAACTGCGACTGAATTCCAACCCCAAGCAAAATTAAGCAACGCTCAAGGCGTACAACTCATTGCTAGTGGTCTACAGTTAAGTCTCGCTGCAATAGATTTCAACAAAGCGCCAAGAGCCAGCGATCTATTCTCAAATGTAAATGATAAGGCATGGTTTGCAGAAGCATTCATTAATGCTCACTATAACGGGGTAGATATCCCTAAAGATATGGATCCCTCCAAATCGATGACCAAAGAAGAGTTCACTTACTACTTGATGGGGGGCCTTGAGAAAGTAGGGAATTTGCCAATGGTAAAAATAGCCCCGACTCCAATAACGGATAACGGAGATATGAACTCCATGTATGAAGGCAGCATTCAGCGTTCACTGCTGTGGAAGATCAACTCACTAGACGGAGCACAAAACTTCAATCCTAAGCGCAATATTACTCGGGAAGAAGCAGCGATTATGCTATACAATGCGCTAGAATATCTAAAAGCTCATCTTCAGTCATAGAATATTGTAATAAAATTCATACTCATGGTATTAAAAAAGCATTGCTGAAGGGTATTTTCCCTTCAGCAATGCTTTTTTAGATTACATCCATATCATTGAAGACTATTCGATCCGAGCGCAACCAATTCGGTTTCCCGAATTGCCTGAAGGGTCTGTTACATAATCGTCTGCTTTCTCATGGATAATGATTGACGTTCCCCCGGGCTTTAATAACGAGTTAGAAGCACCTCTTGTGAGTGAAACGGTTTTGCTCTCTAGATCTGCAATAACCGTCCCGTCCTGCTTCACATCAATATTCAGTAAATCACCAGCATGAAAGCCTTTCGGATTGTTAAACCCATGCTCCTTATGCTTGGGATTTAAATGCGCCCCGGCAGATTTAAAGTCCGGTGTATCACATTTACCATTTTCATGGAAGTGGATACCATGCACACCAGGCGGGAGATTCTTGGCCTCGATGTGTAGCTTAACCGCATCATCCTGCCCCGTTAACAAAGCAGTCCCGACCTCTTCACCCTTGGTGTTGATAATTTTCACTGTGACTTGTGATTCTTTCGAACTCGCATTCACTGCTGGTGCAGCGCAGGTAGCCCCTAATAGAACAAAGCCTAGGCTAAGGCTGACTGACATGACCATTTTTTTCATTTGAGTTTTTCGTCCTCCTGTTGCTGGTATAGGGTTCCTTATTAGGGTTGCCTTTTTCCAGAAAAAGAAAACGCTTGTCGTTTAAATTATAGATTAGCTTCCCGAATTCGTTGTAGCTGTCTGATATGAGTAGATTCATGAATAGCAATAAAATGTGCCCATTGGTTCGCGTTTAGTTCAAATCCGAATGGATGTGGAAATAGAAGTTCATTCGTATTACGCTCGGTTAGCTTCGGAAGGAATGCTTTTGTTGCTGCACGCATATCTTCTAACTTCTGAATAGCTTCCTCATACGAAATTGTGCCTGAAGGTCTCGCTTGCTCAGGTGCTTCAATTTTCTGTCCAATAATTCCACTACTTTTCAGAATATCCATTACATCCGTCTTTTTCTCATCCAGTGGTTCAGAAGGACCAATAAATTCTGTTAGCATAGCATTCTTCAACTGATAGAGAATCATGCCTTCAAGTTTGCTGATGTGCTCAACAACCTCTGTAACAGTCCATCCTTCTGGTTTCTCGCGAAGCTCTTTCTCCTCGGGTCCAAAAGAATCTAATACGTTCATCAATTGTTGACGAACATTATCCATATAAGGTATGATATCCTGAAATTTAACCATAGTAATCTCCTCCGAATAATTCATGTTGAAATACCTCTCTATTGTAGCACTTCTGAAATTGATCTCCAAAATAGCGTAGCAAATAGTCCAATATGTTCATTTTTAAATATATAAATATGTATTAACTTAGTTATTTAAGCTCAATACAATCAAAATATTCTACAGTATACTCTTCCTAAATCGCAAGAAGTTGAGAGCAATTGCTGAGGTTAAAAGTGAATTCCGTGTTACTTCCGACGCAGAATCATTTTTTCTATATGCGACATTTCTTTTAACCTAAAAGTATAAGCGCTTAAACTATGTGCTTAAGAGAGGAGGACAATAACTACCGAAATTCTAAAGTAATGTATGTTGGTTTTATTTGATTACAAAGTTAAAGCGCTTATCTTATTTAGAATACGTAGAATTTTCATATTAAGAATAATTAAAATATATGAATAAATATCACATTATTCTAGGAGGAATTATATGTATAAGACAAGTAATAAACCCGCTAATCATAGAGTGAAGTTCTTGATGATTTTACTTTCCTTTACCGTGGTAGCTTCATTCTCCAGCTTCTCTGGCCCTATTCAAACAAAAGCTTATGCTGATGAGGATATTGCTCCTATAGAAGAAAATATAGATTCGAGTGAAATATATAACGATGCGAATGAAGCAAATATTCAATCGTTTTCTGTAACAGATGAGAATTCTTTGAGTAGCGTAGCTGCTGCAGCTATCGATCATGATGCCAATTTTTCAGCTTCAACCTTGCAATTCCTAAAGACTAATACAAAACTCGATGGTGAGCAATGGGATAATATTATGAAGCTCGTGAACAAACCTGAGCAGGATTCTTTAAAATGGACTGATTTCTATGGCTATGCAGAAGATATTGGAGATAACCGTGGATACACCATTGGTATCTTTGGAGCAACGACAGGCGGTTCGAATGATACGGGGCCTGATGGTCCAGACTTATTTAAAGCTTTTGATGCTGCTAGTGGTGCTAGCAGCCCTTCCATTGCAGGTGGATTAACACGTGCGGGTCTGAAGGGTAAAATGAGCGGTTCGATTCTCAAGCTCAGTGATAGCGATAGTGTTATCAAGAAGAAGATCAAAGCTCTTCAAAACAATGAAGCTTGGAGAGAAGCGATGTGGCGTACATTCTATGACACGTACATTAAATATAGTGTACAGCAAGCACAGAAACGCGGATTCACTACGGCTCTAACCATTGGATCATTTGTCGACACAGCACTGAATCAAGGGGCTACTGGTGATTCTGGTAGTCTGGAAGGAGTTCTGTCCCGTTCTGGAAGCAGCACCAATGAGAAGACTTTTATGACGAATTTCTATGCTAAACGTACTTTGATCGTAGACACCAATGACTACAACCAAGCTCCAAATGGTAAAAACCGAGTAAAACAATGGAGTTCGCTATTGGCCGCTGGCGAAACGGATCTCAAGAATGCAGATGCGGCAGTGATTAAAGCGACCAACTGGGAACTTAAATAAACAATAGAAAGTACAATGGAGGACATCTTGGATGCCCTCCGTTTTACATTTTGAGGTAGATTAGTTGGAAATGACTATAGACTTCGATGTTTCTTCAAAGTAATGAGACTTGGAAGGTATAATAATCGTAACGAAAAGAATTCCAGCGAGGATTACTGAAACTGTAGAGAACACCAAACATACAAATTGTAATGAAAACAGCTCTGTAGATAGACCAAGTAGCAAAGTCAGTCCGATCTGAATGATGCCCTGCACCATATCAGACAAGCTCCCGAACCTTCCCATAATAGATACAGGCACATGGTTCTGGAAGAAGGTAGCATAGCCCGTGTTTGCAAACGCCATAAAGAAGCCAAGAAATACAAACGCTAAAGTTGCAGTTACAAAATTAAAAGAAGCATAGAACAATACATACCAATAGTAGTTAATAACATCCCTGCACCCACATACAACTTTAAATGTACTTTTTTAGACATAAGAGCCGCAGCCGCAGCACCGGCTAAAGAACCTATACCCGTTATACTCACAATAAGGCCGTAATCACGATCTGTTAATTCCAAGTGCTGCTTAATAAAGGTAACCTCCTGCGAATCCACAGCGAAACCAAGTAAAGTTGCACCTTGAAACAATATATACACTACGATAAAGAACCTAGCTGACCTCATAAATCCATGAACTGCCTTCCAATCATTCACAAGCGTCTTCCACTTTATAGGTTCTCTTAACGTCGCAGGAGCATCATCCACATTCGGGAGAAAATAGATAAATAATGCACACACCATAAATGTAGCTGCATTAATGATGATGCATAACTCAGTGCCTACGATCATAATTAGAACGCCTGCAATAGCTGGTCCCAATAGAAATGCACCAGAGCTTGTCATACTAAGGATTGAATTAAAACGCTTTCTATTCTCAGCAGGAACTAATTTAGTTATGTACACAGAGGAACTAGGGCCAAAGAAAGCACCCACAATATTAATGAGTAATAGTAGCGAATAAATTGCCCATAAGGAAGAAATAAACGGTACGATACATACCAGTATGCCCCTTATCACATCTACCGTGATCATGAGTTTTCTCTTATTCACCCGGTCAATAATGCTGCCCGACCACATATTCGTAATCAGCATAGCAACAGGTCTAATCATATAAAGTCCGGCAACTGCCACTGCTGATCCGGTTAAATCTAAGATCGAAATATTAAGTGCTATTAAGTAAATCCAGTTACCTAGATATGATATGCCGATTCCTGATATTAATAATAATGGATTCTTCCAATACTTCATGCCGAACCTCGACTCCCAACTAAGTTGTGGTAACTCCTCATGGTTCCTATAAAGCTTTTAGACAATGTTCATTTTTGTCTCCTCCTGCTTATGCGTAGCAATCTCAAGCGATTGTAACGTAGAACGATAATAAAGGGTAAGTTAGCAACGACAGCGTACAAGATCATGATCCATCCATATAGTTCTTCATTCCACATAAAGAACAGCGGTGCGGGGAGCATGGATATCCAGTGTGTCCATTCACCTCGCCTGGTTTCTAAAATGAACTTTTGATAATAAGCCAGCTTATGTTCTTCCAGCTTGGACTTCGGAAATCCATCATCAAACATCGCTCCTCCATCGGGCAGTTTATCCTTCCACAGTCGAATATGCAGATATCGATCATAGAACTTCTCTTCTCTAGACTTCCGTCCTTCCATACCTCTTTTATCCGAATCAATCAACCGCTGACGGCTAGAGTCAAACCAACGGTCTGGCATTTGCAGGAATAGATAGGACACGCCAAGGTGAAAGAAGAGCCAAGCAGCAATATCAATAAATAACGTCCATAACGGTGTAAATATCCATATTTGCAATCGACCTCACTCCTTTCCCGTTGTGATCGACCTTCCTTTCCATTGTACCTTACGGCGAAAGAACGTCTGAATCGCAGACTGCACGAAAATGACAATGAATACAAGCAGTGGTAAAGGAAATAAAAGCGCTGTTAATGTACGGAAGCTGCCCGAACGACAGAACAGTAAGTATAACTGAATAGCATATAGTACATATAGTACCGACCCAGCAATAAGAGTCGGTGGACCAAAATTAGACATGATACCGATCCATTGCGTTACAGAGGAAACCGCTCCTGCAATCCATAGAATCACCAGCATGAGACGAATCCAAGAGGTTGTTGATGCCCCCGATGCGAAGCTCTTACTCCAGCCTGCAATTAAACTACGGAACCCATCTGGATACATTCTAAAATTCACTGTATCTGCTCCCGTATAATTTCTCACTACATAACCCGCTTTCGAAAAAGCAAGCCCCAGCGCATAGTTCTCAAGGATGCGGCCGCGAATCGCTTCATGTCCCCCGACTTGGAAGTAATCTAGCTTGCTACAAGCTATACATGGGCCAAAAGCTCCTGAGATTGTAGGTTTCGTTGTATGTCTATACGGGTCTTCTGATCTTTCGTTACTTTGTGCCCTCGTCCCTCTTCCCACCCCTGCCAATACGATCACATTGAAAAAGGCTGACATTTGTTCATACCAGCGCTTCATTTGATGGTAGGGCTGAACAGATATAAAACCTTTCGTACGTAAGCATGATAACGCAATATTATAGAGACCTTCTGGCTCTAGATACGTATCTGCATCCAGAAATACGAGAATGTCTCCCTGTGCAGCTTGTGCACCGCTCCAGCAAGCCCAGCTTTTGCCTAGCCAACCCCGAGGTAGTTCGCCAGGCTTTACGACTTTAGCGCCCATACGCATGGCCACTGCTCCAGTATTGTCCTGTGAATCGTCATTAGCGACTATAACTTCCACCGGTGTTAGCGTCTGTTCTGCTAACGAGGCGAGCAACCTTGCTATGTTCTTCTCTTCATTCCGAGCAGGAATAATAATAGAAAGGTTGGGAAGATCACTCTTAGATGCATTCTGTAATTGAGAATGTAATGTGGCAGCATCGGGTTGTGAAGTAGTACTGCTGTATGAATGGTTATCCAGCTGAACCATTCCTCTCAGAAGGAACCATCCACTAATCCATCCGACTACAATCCAAATGAAAGTGACCATTATGTATTGTCCTCCTTCTTCACTCCTCTACCGTAAAGCATGCGTAAACCTTTCTTAATACTTTCAAAAGAATCTTGCTTATAAGGATACCAATTGATTTGCTTCGGCTTCCGCCCACTCTTCATCATAATTGCCTTACTTTGACAAAAAGCTAACAAACCCTCCGGACCATGCGTCCTGCCAAAGCCACTTTGCTTAACGCCACCAAAAGGCAGATTCATATTGCTAATATGACGCACCACATCGTTGATCGCACAGCTACCCGTCTCAAGCCTATTGGCTATAGACCTGCCTCTACTCAAATTGGAAGTGAAAATGCTCGCACTCAGCCCATAATCGGATTGATTGGCAAGTGCAATTGCCTCCTCATCGGTTTCAAAAGCCATGATCGGAAGAAGTGGACCAAATGTTTCTTCCTTCATTAGTTGCATGTCATTCGTAACTCCAGTTAGTACGGTTGGCGGAAATATCGGTATGATAGCATCAGCTGTTAATCCTCCTGCCTGCACACTAGCACCCTTCAATACGGCATCCTCAAGCTGTTCCTTAACTCTGTGCCAGCCTTCTTCTGTAGTCATGGCCCCCACATCTGCCCATTCATCTGCACTCTGTGACAAGCTATTCGTTTGAATCACAACATTTCTCACGAATTCGTCATAGATACTCGCATGAACATAGACTCTCTCTACACTCACGCAGACCTGTCCACTATGCAGAAAAGCACCCCAAACCGCTGCTCGGGCTGCTCTCTCAATCGAGGCATCATCACATACAATCATCGGATCCTTGCCACTTAACTCCATATCACATGGAATGAAATGTGCTGCTGCTCGCTGGAGCACATTTCTTCCTGCTTCCGATCCGCCCGTAAAGAAGATTTTATCAGGTCTCATTTCAATAAGATGTTCAACGGTTTCTCTTCCGCCCTGAATCACGCTACAGACACCCTTAGGGAATCCGGCTTCTTGCAACGTATTGATTAGCTTCGCATTGATTTGTGGCAATTTCTCAGAAGGTTTAAGTAACACAACATTCCCTGCTGCAAGTCCACTAATTACAGGAATAAGTGCTAATTGTAGCGGGAAATTCCATGGCGCAATTACACTTAGAACGCCAAAAGGTTCATATGTTCTATATGATTTCGATCCGATAAAGACAAGTGGAGTCCGGACTCTGCGTGATCGCAGTATACGAGAAGCATGTTTCTCATAATATGCAATCGCATCTACAGTGGTATATATATCACTCATCAACGCGTCCATTGGGGTCTTGCCACATTCAATTTTTAATAATTCTATCCACTCGTCCATGTCTCGAATAAGCAGCATTCGGAGTCTGCCGAGGTAATGTAGACGTGCTTTCACAGGCATTGCTTTCCATGCAGGCAAAGCCTTCCTTGCACAACTCATGATATGATCCAATGCGTACACCCCACCAGCTAACGTTCTGTTTTCCATATAATTTCCTTATATATTAACCGTAAACGTTTTAAAATACCAGTTATTAGGTAAGTGTAGTGTATATGCTTTGAAACAAAAAGATATATTATAAGAAACGAGTACAAGATTCCTTTGAGAGGACGTGCACCTTATGAAGAAGAAAATTGTAGTTATTGGTGGAGGGCTAGGCGGTCTATCTTCGGCTATACGTCTCGCTGCGGATGGAAACGAAGTCATTGTTCTGGAAAAGAATGAACGAGCTGGAGGCAAACTGAATGTTCGCAGTGGGAAAGGTTATTCCTTTGATACGGGTCCCTCCATTCTCACTATGCCTTGGGTGCTTGAACAACTTTTTTCAAGCGCAGGACGCCGTTTAGAGGATTATATGACGCTGACCCGCGTAGAACCGCAGTGGAGAACATTCTTTGAAAATGGTGTATCTCTAGATATCTCAGGAGATTTGCCTGAAATGCTGAAGGGACTTCAAGATATTTCACCAGAAGACGCTCAAGAATTTCTAAGCTACTTGCAATATTGTCAGAAGATGTACGATCTCAACGCAAAAAGCTTCTATAGTAAGAGTTTATCGGGTCTTAGCGATCTGCGTACCCATCACAGCATGAAAGAGTTAATGGCTATGGACCCATTCCGTACGATGCACCAAAGCACAAGCCGATTTATACAAAATAAACATTTACGCCAGCTATTTGATTTCTTTATCATGTATATCGGCTCTTCTCCTTACGCTGCGCCTGCTGTGTTATCCCAATTGGTTTATGTACAAATGGGACTCGGTATTTATTATGTGGAAGGCGGTATGTACAATATTGCTAAGGGGATGTTAAAACTGCTCGCTGAGCAAGGTGTAGAAGTACGAACGAATGCACCGGTTGCTAGCATCAATACAAAAGGCTCTGTAGCAACAGGAGTTACCCTTGAAGATGGTACCGTTATTGATGCGGATTTAATTGTATCTAACCTTGAAGCAATTCCAGCATATCAGACTTTGGTTAAAGAACATTCTGGTTCTGCTGATACCGTTAAAAAACTGACTAAATATGCACCGACTGTATCTGGTCTTGTTCTGTTACTTGGCGTTGACAAGCAATATGAACAACTCCTTCATCACAATTTCTTCTTCTCAAGTGATCCTGAAAAAGAGTTCCAGCAAATTTTCGAACAAGGTATTCCTGCGGACGATCCTACGATATACATAGGTGTATCCAGCAAATCTGATCCTACTCAAGCGCCTGAAGGCAAAGAAAATCTATTCGTACTTACACATGTTCCTCCACTTAAACCTGGTGAGAGCTGGGAGCCCTTGAAAGAAAAGTATCGCGATAAGGTGCTTACCAAACTTGAAATGATGGGATTGTCTGATTTGCGCTCACACATTGAATTTGAATACACATTTATTCCGGATGATTTGCAGCGCTTATACGGCTCAAATGGTGGTTCCATTTATGGCGTGGTTACGGATCGGAAGTTAAATAGTGGCTTCAAGATTCCTAGTAAAAGTGATTTGATCGATAATCTGTATTTCGTCGGAGGATCGACGCACCCAGGTGGTGGTGTACCTATGGTTACACTCTCTGGTCAACTCACAGCAGATCTGATCAAGGAGCATACCGCTCGTGATTCCAAAGGTTCCAATTCTTCTTCCGCACCTGCGATGTAGAATATCAAAGATATGAATACAGAAAGGACCCGAGCATATAGCTCAGGTCCTTCTTTCATTACGAATTTAATTCATCCAGACGTACGGCTCGATGTTCCTGCGCTGATTTATTCGAAGCCTCCATTAATTTAGAAAGCTCAATTGCACATGTAATGTTCTCTTCTGCTACAGTATCCTGCTGAATATGAGTAATCCACTGCTCGAAAGCACTCTCGCGATTATCTTGTAAGGGTAGTTCTGACCAATCATTCTCATATTCCTTTTTTCTAGTTGTTTGAATGAACAACTTATCATCAGGCGTTCCGAATAGAAGCGTTCCATCCTTACCATGAATTTCGATTGTAAATGGTGAGAAGTTATTGACAAAACCCGCCTCTACCACTCCGATTGCGCCAGATGAGGTTGAAAGCATAGCTACAGCGTTGTCTTCTACTTCTTTACCTGTAATATAGCCAAATTGTGCATTAACTTCAACGGGTTCCTGCCCTAAGAACAATCGTGTGAGATACATCGGATGGCATCCAAGATCAATTAATGCTCCACCACAACATTCTTCTAATCCATAAAAATGGTCCGGTAACCAGCCCTTTGTAGCTCCGTTGTGAGATAAGCGAACACGCACATACGTAATTTCTCCAAGTAATTCTTCTTTCAATATATTTTGAATCGATAGTGTATATCCATCATTTAATCTTGGTAGTGATACCGTTAATTTTACGTTATTCTGTTCAATTGACTGTATGATATCAGTGACCTCACTCAGCGTAGCAGCAATAACTTTCTCGGTGAAAATATGTTTTCCTGCTTGCGCGGCTTTCAACATCACCTGTCTATGCATCGATGTTGGCGAAGCCACAATCACAGCATCGATAAGGTCACCATGCAACATTTCATCTATTGAATCGTAAAAGGGTATTCCAAGTTTATCAGCAACTTCTTTACCTCGCGTCGGATTTTCATCCCAGACAGCAGCAATTTCCGTTTCCGGATGTTCTTGTGCTTGTTTCGTGTAATCCCAGGCATGGACATGCCAATAACTAATCATTCCGATTCTTATCATATTCAGTCCACCTTTGTGATTATTATGAAGACATGATGTCGTCCTTAATGTATCACATGAAAAAATGATAATACAGTGTAATTGGGATCATTCACATGATTAACATGATCCAAGCAGGAGATCAACGTAGACGGTACCCAGATCATATTATGTTGATTTCAAAAAAATAACCCGCGCTATATGCGCGGGTTATTTAAAGATATTTATTTTTAAATGGATGAGTTTAGCTTCACCTTAATGTACATCTTTAACATTCACACGCTTAATGAATAATGCAATAACGAAACCAATAATAGCGACGATCATTCCGAAGATAAATGCGTTCTGCACACCCGCTGTAAGGGCGTCCACCATGTTCGCATTTGGAGTCGATTTCACATACTTCATTTGCCCAGCAGTCATGATACTTACGGCAAGAGCCGTACCAATGGCACCCGCTACCTGTTGTAGAGTATTCATAATAGCCGTACCGTCTGGATAAAAATGACGTGGTAGCTGATTCAAACCATTGGTCTGTGCAGGCATCATAATCATGGATATCCCGATCATCAAGCACGTATGAAGAACGATCACAAGGGCAGAAGCTGAGGTAACCGTAATTTCGGAAAAGAACCAGAGTGCTACTGCAACGACTAGAAATCCAGGGAATACAAGCCATTTCGGACCGTATTTATCGAACAATCGTCCCATAATTGGCGACATGATACCGTTAATAATACCACCTGGTAACATAAGTAGTCCGGCTGAGAAAGCCGACATCCCAAATCCTTTAATCAAGAACATCGGTAATACCAACATTGATGATAGAATGATCATCATACAAATGAAGACCATAAGCACGCCGACAGAGAACATTGGATATTTGAAAGCACGAATGTTAATCATCGGCTGTTTCATTTTCAGTTGGCGAATTCCAAATGATAATAACGCTACGATACCGATAATAAGCGATACGATAACTTTGGTGCTCGTCCATCCGCCTTCGCCTTCACCAGCACTTGAGAAACCAAATACAATTCCTCCGAAACCAAGTGAAGATAGCAGTATCGACAATATATCAATTTTCGGCTTCGTAATCTTCGATACATTCTGCATATACAGAATACCTGATACAAGCGAAATAACTAGGAATGGCAGTGACAACCAGAAGATCCAGTGCCAGCTCAAGTTTTCAATGAGCAAACCTGCAATCGTTGGTCCTATCGCAGGCGCAACCATGATCACGAGACCAATAATACCCATAGCTGCCCCTCTTTTTTCAGCAGGAAAAATAATTAAGATGGTGTTAAACATAAGCGGTAACATAATACCTGTTCCGATCGCTTGGACAACACGCGCAAGCAATAATACTTCAAAGCTTGGTGCCAGTGCAGCGATGAGTGTACCTACAATGGAGAAACTAAGCGCTGTAACGAACAACTGCCGAGTTGTGAACCATTGTAGAAGAAGTCCTGAAATTGGAACCAGAATACCTAATGTAAGCAAGTATCCCGTTGTTAACCATTGTACTGTTGACGGTGTTATATTGAGAAGCTGCATTAGGTCGCTTAGCGCAACATTCAATGCTGTCTCACTGAACATACCGATGAATCCACTGATGAGCAGCGCCACCATGATCGGAATGACTCTAAATTTCTTTTGTTGACTATCTTTTGGTTGATTCATAGTTGCTTCCACTTCTTACATCCTCCATCTTTATCTCTGTCTATTGTGTTTTCTTACCTCTTTACCAGGACATTATTCAATAATATTGTGACATATTTGGACGCCATTAATATGGGCTTCGTATCTTTGAGCGTTTGAGCATGAATTAATGACCCTTCGATTGACGACAGAATAATCATTGCCGTTTCATCAGCTCGATCAATATCTATTCCCTCTTGTTGTAATCGCTCAGAAATGATACTTTGCCACTCGTTAAATACTGACTTGCAGGTCTCCCTAAGTAAATTACTGATCGCAGATGTTTCAACCGCCATCCAAAAACTAAAGGGCATGAAGCTCTCAAAATTCGATTCTTTTGCATCTGATGCCATGGATTCGATAAACGTTTGTATCGCTTCGGAAGGGTCTTTCACCGCTATAAAAAGCTCTTTCCATCGCTCTGAAACAAAGTGCTTTGTTCGATTAATGCACTCCATAGCCAGCTCTTCTTTTCCCTCTGGAAAATAATAATATAAAGAACCTTTAGGACAATGACTCTCCTTAATAATTTGATTCAAACCCGTTCCGTGATAGCCTTGCATAAAGAATAGCTTAGAAGCTGTATCTAATATAGACTCGCGGGATTTGGGCTTTTCCGGCATGCCGACCACCTCCTTTGATTATAACAATCGGTCTATATATTATACGTTATAGAGCAAATGTATTGTCAAGATATTTATATTGACAGTTTTTTGCTTAAAGACAGAAACAGCCCCTTATGGGGGCTGTACTGTTTATGAGAATTTTATTTACTAAAGCCTGTGTCTATTTTATTTTGCTCAGGTAAGTATCTGAAGAACACGTCACGCCCATCCAATCTCGCATAAAAGGTCAACTTGCCTTGATCCCAAAAACGAATGTTCACACTCTTTGGTTTCTCTCCCTTAAATTGATCAGACAATAGCGTTTTCTCTTTCGTATCAAGATTATAAACGACACTTTCTGTATCATATCCTGAGTCCTCAATAGCTATATACTTAAGATCATTATCTATAATTAATTTTCCTGAACCTCTAAATTCGAGTTGGGAATCCAACGTGGTGAACTGTTTGGTCCTCATATCATATTTCATGACTGACAACTGCCCTTTGCTCACATTTGTCTGCCCATCCTTGTCATTTGTCTGCCACACCGTAAACCACAACGTTTGGGAAGATTCATGATAGGCAATATTATTCAATATTAGTTTCTCCCATTTATCCTGCTTTGGATCATCATTAAATTTGAACAGAACCTTTTCGCTACCATTTACAGATAAAGTTACTTTGTCCGCAGATCCATTTATTTCAATGTTCTCCTTCTCTTCCATTCCCGAAATCTTATAACCCTTCGTTCCTGCTGTGAGCTTATATCTGGTCTTAATAATCTGATAATATGGTTGTCCGGTATACGATAAATAAGTTTCTGCATCGACATATGAATTTTTAGAATCCTGACTCTTATTCGTAATTTTAAAGCCCACCTGACGAGGATTTGTTCCTTTCAAATAACCTGGATCATAATTAAAGAAACTGTGTGCATATTGTTCATCACGATATATCAGCGCTTGAATGAAACCCGCTACAATTTGTTCTGGGGTTGCCTGTTCCTCTTTAAGATCATAGCGAATGACTTCTTTCCATACCTCATTGGTGTGAAAGATTTTATAGACATACAAGCTTCGATCATCATCACTCCACAGTGGCTGTTCAAATGTATTTAGTGCCTGCTGTTTCCCTTCAATTATATTACCTAGCTGATCCCACGCATCAGATAGCTTATTCTCAGTAACCTGTTGCTTGGTCTTAAAGTCAGTATCCGCAATCCAAACATCCTCAATAGTGGGATTTCCTTGTTTCTTAATGTAAGCAACGTATGCCCCATCTGCTGAAACGGAAGGGGACTTACCCAGATCAAGCACGGTACTGGTTCCCTTTTTCAAATCCTTTAAGATAATATGATCATTGTTCTCATAAATCATTGCTTGTTGTCCTGCAATATAAGAAGGGCTTACTCCTTCAGTAATCTGTTGCACTGTTCCCTTGGCAATATTCAGTTCCCAAATCGTTGGACGATCATTCACGGTCTTAACAAAAGCAATTCGTTTACCATCAGGTGACCAAGTCGGCGACTGAATTTGATTGTTAGTCACTTGTCCATCAGTCAGCAGTCGTTGATTTTTTTTTAGTTGCAGATCATATGAATACAGATGGCCATCACTGATATAAACTAACTGGGTGTGATCAAAAGATACGCGTACAAAGCTAATATTACCTGCTACTATTTTTTTGAATTCTCCTTCACCATAAACATATAAACCTTTGTTTGGTATCGCGAAATAGAGATTACCTTCACTCGCTGCGAGTGCAGAACTATTCTCTTCACCAAGCTGCTCCGATAGGGAGAATTGATTGGAGATATGTAAAGAAGCAGCCGCTACCTTTGGAATTGTTTTGTCTTGAGATAACCACGGAGTAAGAACAAGTACACCTATTAGAATAATGGCAGCTGCTGTTATCGATCTACGAAAGAGGGGCTTTCTCCGTTTTCTAAAAAAAGATTTTCTTAGCTCTTGCTTTAGCTTTTCATTTATTGGAAGACTTCTTTTGAAATGTTCCATCTCTTCATCAAACTGAACATCCTCCATCGCTATCCCTCCAAACAAATCAAAATGAATTTCTCCATTTTATGTTTAATTCGGTGTGCTTTAGTCTTTAACCATTGTTCCGTTTTACCGAGCATTTCACTGATTTCCTTGTATTTTAACCCGCCCATATATTTCAAATTAATAATTTCCTTCTCATCGGCTGAAAGTGAAAACATAGATTGTTTTAAGCACTCATTTCTTATTTCCATGTCAATAAGAAGTTCATTTGTTTGCATATATCCTAATACCTCGGGATCCTGCCCATAGGTCAGATCTTTGCGTCTACGATAATAATCAATTACGGTATTTCTAGCAATTGTCATCAGCCAAGACTTTGTGTTTTGTTCTAAATTCACAGATTTATATTTTTCAAACACTTTTCGGAACACTTCACTAACTAGATCGTCTGTATCCCATCGATTCCCTGTCTTAAATAGAATAAAACGATATACATCATCAAAATATGTATCATATATGGCTAAGAACCGTTCATTTGACATCGTAATCCCCCTCTCCAATTATAATAACGATGACATCGCTCAAAAGTATCATTATACTAATTTATTTCTCTAGAAACATTGATATCATTAGTTCTACATTCGAATAAATCTCTTTAATTCTATTGTTCAGTTAAATCAATATTCAACAGCCAATGTATAACAAAAAAACCGCATTATAAGCGGTTTTCATGTAGAAAAGATCTCTCTTCTCCTATTTAGCAGAGGAAATATTCACGGAATTATTAATACTATTCCATTGCACCTTATATCCAGTCAGCTCAGCCACATTTCGAAGCGGCAGCATCAAGGAATTACCTCGATATTGAGAAGCTGTCATATCAACAATCTTTCCATTTATAGTAGCCTTTTTTGAGAGTGCATGATGTGTTATGGTGCGATCCCCTATGTTTACAGTGACCGTTGCTTTTTTGTTATTCCACAGAACTTCTCCACCTAATAGTTCAAAGCATGCTCTCAGCGGAATATAAATATGAGAATTTATCATAATCATATTTTCTTCTAATTTAACAGCTTGGTTATTAAATACGATTTTCCCGTCGAACTCTTGAGTTCCTAGAACATAACCATGTTTTGCAGCAATTTCCTTCATCGAAAGCTTAGAAGTCGTAATGATGGCTGTTGTATTCAACTGCACGTTAGCGAACAACCAATGAACATCATCATTATACATTCGTATGCATCCAGCACTAACATACTTTCCGATGGAGTTTTTGTTACTATTTCCATGGATTGCATAGGTCGAGCCCCTCGTGCCATTCACATCGAGTCCAATCCAACGATCACCAAGCGGATTTTTTGGGTCTCCACCTGGAATTTTATCCTTGTAATAGGGTCTGTTCTTGATTTTGTTCGCAATTTTAAAGGTTCCTTCTGGCGTTAGCCCCGGCGTCTTGCCTGTAGCAACCGAGAATTCCTTTACCAGTATACCGTCCTGAAAGAACGCTAGTTTATTCGTCTTTTTATTCACAATGATTAGATCATTATCCGTCTCTTTCGCATCCACTGTACCTGCAAAAGAAGACAAACAGCACATCAGAAATACGATTGTAATGACAACATAGCGGCGAAAGCAAATATTCAGTTTCCGACAACCTCCCTTCAATGTTGGACCATTAATCAATGTATTCAGGGAGGGAAATGTCCTAATACTAATTATTTCATTTTCCGTGGAACTGCTTGAACTATGATATAATAATTAACCTGTCATCTCATACTAACTAGCATTGAACTTCGTTCAATCTGCATGGAGGAAAAAATTAATGTCAGCTTTAAGTGGAAATACTCGTCCTAGAAATAAGAAGACGATATGGTTTGTTGTACTGTTCGTTCTCATTGCCATCGCGGGATTAAGCTATGTAAAGTGGTGGCCGTATTATCATAAGGCTTTTACAGCTGCATCGAAGCATTCCATCGGTTCATCTATATTAAGCATGGATCAAGTTGCTCCTTCTTGGCATGCCGCAGTAACGTATGCTCAAACCTACTTCAAGTCCGTCTGGAAAGCAGCCGTTCTTGGAATACTCCTAGGTTCATTAGTACAAGTTCTACTTCCAGTGAGATGGTTATATAAAGTACTTGGAAAAGCTAACTTCAAAAGTACACTCATCGGCGGGGTGGCTTCCCTTCCAGGTATGATGTGCACATGCTGTGCAGCACCCGTCGCAAGTGGCTTACGTAAACGAAACGTATCCGTTGGCGCTGCTCTAGCCTTCTGGTTAGGGAACCCGCTCCTTAATCCAGCAACGCTAATATTTATGGCGTTCGTCTTATCATGGAAATTCACACTTCTACGTTTAGTCTTAGGCATCGCGCTCACTTTTGGCGTCAGCTATTTTGCGAACCGTTTTGCAGGTACTGCTGAAGTTCCAGACGCACTGGATCCTGAGAACGAACCTATCGAAGTTCAGGAGCAAGGTACATTCATGCAGCGCTGGATGAAGAGCCTATGGATCATGATTATCAGTGTTGTTCCTGCTTATCTGATAGCAGTATTGCTCCTTGGAGCTTTTCAATCCACCATGTTCCCTGTATGGGTTGGCGGCGGCATTGCAGCGATCATTGTATTTGCCATTGTAGGAACATTGTTCGTCATTCCAACGGCAGCTGAAATTCCTATTATTCAGTCCTTTCTAACGCTGGGTATAGGAACAGGACCCGCAGCATCTTTGCTAGTTACGCTCCCTGCAGTTAGTCTCCCTTCGATTCTGATTGTAGCTAAATCTTTTCCTAGCAAAGTGCTACTGTTCGTTGTGGGATCGGTCATTGCAACGGGCATCATTAGTGGAATTGCAGGTTCATTTTTACTCTAAAAATGTTTTTTTGTAATTCATCGAACGCTTTTTAAGCGACATAACAAGGGGCACATCTGTAAAGATGTGCCCCTTGTTGTGCTGTTACCTCCGTACGATCTAGCGCTTCACTCACTCTTCGTAGTGGGTCTATATGTCTTCTTCATTTAATCTAAAACGTACTTTAATCATTCTATGATGCAAACGGAATTTTACCAATATTTTGAAAATATTATGGAGTGTAATTTATTAATCCCATTAATCTATGCTATAATGAGGTCGCGCTCACATGCGCACAGAAGAAAGTCCATACATGTACGTATGGAAGAGGTTCGCGAACTCCCTCTATAAAAAACTAAGACTGCCCATTTTTGTCTTCAAAACTGGGCTTGTTTTTTTACGGATGTAAGTTCAAGAACTCTCACTCTTCCAAGGTATAAGCGACCCTTTCGTTTATGCGAAAAATTAGAAGATGGAGAGGTTTTTTTTATGCTTAAAAATGAAAAAGCGGTTGTCGTTTTCAGCGGCGGCCAAGACAGCACCACCTGCCTATTTTGGGCTTTGCAAAATTTCAGTGAGGTTGAGACCGTTACGTTCGACTATGGTCAGCGCCATAAGCTCGAAATTGAATGCGCCCAGCAAATTGCGGAGGAGCTTGGTGTCAAGAACACCATCCTCGACATGAGTTTGCTTAATCAGCTTGCTCCCAACGCGTTAACACGAAGCGATATCGACATCACACATGAGGATGGCGAATTGCCAAGTACTTTTGTGGAAGGACGTAATCATCTGTTCCTCAGCTTCGCGGCCGTACTTGGTAAACAGTCTGGTGCAAGGCATCTTATTACAGGTGTATGCGAAACCGACTTCAGCGGGTACCCCGATTGTCGTGATGTATTTGTTAAATCTCTAAATGTTACGCTTAATTTAGCCATGGACTATGAATTCGTCATTCATACCCCGCTCATGTGGCTGGATAAAGCCGAGACATGGGCGATGGCACATAAACTCAGCGCTTATGAATTCGTTCGAGAGCGCACGCTTACCTGCTACAATGGCATCATTGGCGATGGCTGCGGTGAATGTCCGGCTTGTCTCTTAAGAAAAGCGGGACTCGATAAGTTCCTACTTACTCGTTCGGAGGAATCCCATTTATGAGTAGAACGCCAGGAGAATATCGCATTGTTGAACATCTGCAGGTGCTAGGAGAGGAAATACAGATTAGTGACCTACGTTACCATAACCGGAGAGCGCTAGTGAGCAAGGAATTTACGTTCGACGCCGCTCACCATCTCCATGCCTATGAAGGCAAATGTAAGAATCTGCACGGCCATACTTATAAAGTCGTCTTTGGTATAAGCGCATTACCTAATGACATCGGGATCACTGCTGATTTTGGCCTCATCAAGCAAATTTGGAAGAATCATATCGAGACCTTCCTCGATCACAGATATTTAAATGAAACTCTTCCGCTTATGAATACAACGGCTGAAAATATGGTCGTATGGCTGTACGAGCGAATGGAAGAAGCGCTTAACTCTACTGAATACCGCCCAATCATTCATGAAGGACGTACCGAATTCGTAAGGCTATATGAGACACCCACTAGCTATGCAGAGATTAGACGGGAGTGGATGCATGGTGAGTAATGCTTTACAAGCCGCTGACTCCCTCCCTATTCCCGTGCTTGAAATATTCGGCCCAACGGTCCAAGGAGAAGGTATGGTCATTGGTCAAAAAACCATGTTTGTCCGCACCGCGGGCTGCGATTATCGCTGTTCTTGGTGTGATTCATCCTTTACTTGGGATGGAAGTGGAGCAGGTGACATCAGTAAGATGCGTGCACAAGAAATTTGGCAGGAGCTACGCCGTATTGGTGGGGATCGATTCTCCCATGTAACCCTATCTGGAGGGAATCCTGCACTACTGCCGCAGCTTAGTTCACTCGTTTCTCTTTTAAAAGAATCCGGAATCCGCATGGCCGTCGAAACGCAGGGATCACGCTGGCAGGACTGGTTAAGCGACGTTGAAGAAGTCACCATATCACCGAAGCCTCCAAGCTCTGGAATGGAGACGAATTGGGTAACATTAGACTCCATCATAGCGAACCTAGTGAACAGACCATCTGGATACACGTTTAGTCTCAAAGTCGTCATCTTCAACGAAGAAGATCTTGCGTATGCCAAAAGAGTCCATACTCGCTATCCGGACGCAGCTATGTTTCTACAAGTAGGAAATCCCGATGTTGAGCGGATGGACATACAGGTTCATGCTTCGGATCTACTCAAACAATATGAGGAGCTGATCCAAAGAGTCGTTGACTCTGCCGAGCTGAATAATGTTCGTGTGCTACCTCAGCTTCATACACTGGTATGGGGAAACAAACGCGGTGTCTAATTATACTTTTTAGCCAACACAAGGAGGACGTTATACATGCCCGGAAGACAGTCGAATGAAATGGAAGATCTTACGTTACTAGGTAATCAGGGAACCAAATATGTATTTGAATATGCACCAGAAGTTCTGGAAAGCTTTGATAACAAGCATGCGTATCGTGATTATTTCGTCAAATTTAACTTTCCAGAGTTCACGAGCCTGTGCCCAATTACAGGCCAGCCAGACTTTGCAACACTTCATATCAGCTATATTCCTGATGTCAAAATGGTCGAAAGTAAATCACTTAAACTTTATTTGTTCAGCTTCCGTAACCATGGCGATTTTCACGAGGACTGTATTAATATTATTATGAATGATCTTATCAAATTAATGAATCCAAGATACATTGAGGTATGGGGTAAATTCACTCCGCGCGGCGGAATTTCAATTGACCCATACTGCAACTACGGTCGCCCAGATTCGAAATACGAACAAATGGCAGAGCATCGTATGATGAATCATGATTTGTACCCCGAGAAGATTGATAATCGATGAACAGGAAAATGGACTTCAGGTTGTAATTACCCTATAATATTTAGAGTTAATTTAATAAAAATACGAACAATAGGGTGCATTCAATGAACAAACATACGCATATCTTTCAAGGAACAGCTTTTACTTCCAAATCCGCCAAAGAAGTCCACATTCTAAAAGATTATCTATTCTGCGTCAATGCTAGCGGTATGATTGAACAAGTCGTTTCACCAGAAGACGCTGACTATCAAACTTTATTAGATGCTTATCAAGACAAAGAGAACTTCCATCGTCTAGCCGACGGCCAGTATTTCTTGCCTGGGTTTATCGATCTGCATGTTCATGCCCCGCAATGGGCCCAATCTGGAACAGCATTAGATATTCCACTTTATGATTGGTTGAATACGTATACGTTCCCGCTAGAATCTAAATTTTCAGATTTGGATTTTGCTCAACAGGTTTACCAAGATGTTGTTAGTACATTACTAGCGAATGGAACTACGACAGCTCTATATTTTGCGACGGTTCATAAAGAAGCAAGTATATTATTAGCTGAAATTTGTGCAAACCAAGGACAACGTGGTTTGGTTGGGAAAGTGGTTATGGATCATCTTGAAAATAACCCCGAATACTATCGTGACCTCGATACACAAACTGCATTAGTCGATACAGAAGATTTTATTATTGCGGTCAAAGAACTCGCTAAATCAACTAAACAAGGGGTCTACCCTGTCGTGACACCACGCTTCATTCCAAGCTGCACGGATGCTTCGTTACAAGGTCTGGGCGAATTAGCTGCCAAGTATGATACTTACGTGCAGTCACACTGCAGCGAAAGTGATTGGGCACATGGATATGTACAGGATCGTTTCAACAAGAACGATGCGTTTGCGCTCAATGATTTTGGTCTATTACGTGACAAGTCCGTAATGGCGCATTGCAACTTCATCAATGATGACGATGCGGATCTATTCGCGAGAACGGGTACAGCGGTGTGCCATTGTCCTGTCTCCAACGCCTATTTCGCCAATAGCGTCATACCTATTGCACATTTACAAGCCAAGAACGTCGAGATTGGACTGGGCTCTGACATTTCGGGAGGCTTCTCTCCAAGTCTTTTTGATAACATCAGACAAGCTGTGATCTCCTCCCGAATGCTCGAGGACGGAGTCAACCCCGCTCTTCCGGCAGAAGATCGCGGTGTTCCAAATTCGCGCATCACCATCAACGAAGCATTCTATCTTGCAACCGCTGGAGGCGGTGAAAGCCTGAGCTTACCGATCGGACGCTTGGAAACGAATTATGTTTGGGATGTACAAATTATTGATACGACAGTAGCTACTGCGAAACTACCTATATATCAAGCTGATGAAAATTTACATGATGTATTCCAGAAAATCCTGTATCTTGCTCGTCCTGAGAATATTCGTGAAGTTTGGGTACAGGGTAAAAAAGTTCATTCTCGCACGGTATAGCATTCGTTGCTTTTAGACAGATAAACTAAACGGAATGAAGAAGCCCTTATCCAATTTCTGGATAAGGGCTTCTTGTTAATATTATCTTAACACCATTTTGTTCATCATTACATTAAGATGATTATCGTAAACTATCCTTGATGGGAATACTTTAAAGCTTCACTCTTCGCAGACTCATTCCCTGCCTTGTCAATTGCAGAGATTCTTATTGTATACGCCGTGCTCGAAATAAGCCCTTGAATTCTAGCGAAAACAACCTCTGGACTGCTAGCATAGGTGATAGCTTCAGTCTTTCCGTCATTTGTATATACTTTGTAACCGATAATATCCGCATCAGCAGGAGCGTTCCAACGCACAACTACGGAGTCCTGCATCACACTTTTATCATCAATCTTAACACCCGTAGGTGCTGCAGGTGGCGTGATGTCATTGCCTGTTTTTTCAATGCCAGTTAAGCGAATTTCCGCAGCAGAGGCGAATAACTTACCTGTTTCTAAGCTTGTTGTATCTACCCCGTACAGACGAATCGCTTTCGCACTTACAGGAGCAAATTGAACGTCCTGCCAGCCACTCACGCTCCAGCTACCCGTACCACCCGGCACATTTATAAAGTCTGTACCATTCGTGCTGTACTGAACTCTATATTTCTTAATAATGCCATTGCTTCCGCCAGCTGTGCGCGGCAGATAGCGCAAGCCATCGACCAAATAAGGCTTATCGGATAAAGTTAAAGTAATATATAAATTTTCGCGGGAATCTCCTGCCCACAAAGAATGCCATAACGAATTCGGATTGTTATCCAGAACATTACTAGCAGGACCTTCGTTCGTGCCCCCGTTCGGTTCCACACTACCTGCTTTAGCGGTATATTGCGCGACCGGAATATCCCTAACAGTAGAAGCTGCGTCGTGTGGCAATGTAATCAGGTAAGCTACCTTATACTCACCCTTAGAAAGCTTAACGATATCCCCTAGAGAGATGAATTGAGTACCGGTAATTTCGGCATTTCCGTGAAACACATTCACTGTAACTCCCTTTTTATAACTGAGATTAGCAAGCAAGTCATCTACCTTCGTTGTCTTCACTTGTGGCACAGCAATAGACTTCGCCGCATTGTCAACACTATATACCTTAGAGCTTACCACCAGCAAATCTGGATCGTGTACGATCGAGATGCTATAGACCTTTTCCTCACCGTCTTTCGTGATCTTCAAAGTATCATTTGTATTCATTGCCTCACTTCCAACGATCTCTTTGGATCCACGGTATACCTTCACGTTAACTCCATTATCATAGACAATATTGGAAAGAAGTGCACTGACCGTCAACTGCTCGCTGTCGAGAATTGTAATCTTTTTGAGTACTTGATCAATTGTATAGACTGAAGATCCAATATTTAAAGAGAACGTGCCAGAATCATATGCACCGATATCAGGAATACCTATAACTGGATTCCCAAAATAATCTTTGCCTCCATTGTCCGCAATGGTTATGCCTGCGTTCATTGCAGGAGAGCCAGATTTCAACTTGTAACCTTTCAAGCTGTTGGCATCCAAAGGATGACCTACACCTGTACCTCCCTTGCCAGGATCAACCAACATCGGATCAGTGGTAATCACACCTGTGTCATTCGACGGTGTATTCGCAAAATTATAGAAAATATTGTTTTTCCAATCGATATTACGTTCGTTAAATTTATTAGCAACGAAAGGCTTATCACCTGGATAGTAAAAAATATTATTATAGAACTTAGCATCGGAGTTACCACCATCACCGTATACAAAAATCTTGTAACCATCCGCTTTCATGTAGATAGTATTATTGTACACCTTGCCACCAAAGCTACCCGGGCGCCAGTCAAGCACGCCGTGCTCGGTATTGTCATTCTGACTTATATTGTATCGGTATATGCCATCAAAGCCATACAGGCCAGATGTGTTGCACCACATAAATGTACCACCCGCATTATCGTGCAAATAATTATACTGCACTAGCGTTCCATCGTTCAGTGCATCAATTTCAATTCCCTGTCCATCCCCGGCACGTTTCGTGTCGTATACCTCATTGTACTGAAATTTCGTATTGTCGGAATTCCAGTTAAAGAAACCCACTGCATAAGAACCAGTAGCTGCAGCGCGGTACACCAGATTATTTTCTACCACAGCATCCTTATTGTTATCCACGATGACGCCATCGCCATCAATATCATGTACTAGATTGTTGGCAAAATAAAAATCTTTGTAAGGTTTAAAAGCATAACCCGCTCTGCCAGGTGCATGGTTACTTGGATAAGGACCCCATTTGGTATCCGTAGTCTCTGCTCTACGCGCCCATACCGACACAAAATTTACGCCTGAACGTCCCAAATCATAAAGCTCACTGTTCGTAATGCGAATATCGTTAATGGATGTAGGAATATGCTGGGAGGCAGGAGTATTTGGCTTGGCCTGCACCTCCATCAGAATTCCTCCAGACGATTTCCCTTGGTTCGTGTCCGGCCCATGAAAACCATGGATAACTAGATTGTCGAAGTAGAAGTGATTCAGGTCTCCTGCATCCTCGGCAGTGATGTTGATACCTCTGCGATAGACAGAATCCGGTGTATGGTTTGGTCCGGATAGCTCCAGATCACGCACTTCCCAATATGCCTGATTGTAAAAAGAGATTACATTATTAACGGTAGCGGTCATGCTAAATTCAGCACTCATCAGCGGAGCAGACCAATTTGTGCTACTCGGCTCCAATACAGGTCTATTGGCTGTTGCTTCTCCATAGCTGGCAACAACGATTGGATGACCTTCATTACCTGATCCCTTAGGCTTAAATGCCCCTTTAAATACTTCACCTTTTTTAAAGTAAATATGGTCACCCGGTTTAAACTCAATGGTGTTCAGCTTATCAATCGTTTTAAAGGCAGTACCTGGCGTAAGTCCATCATTCGTATCAGAGCCCGTGTTTGTCACGTAATAGCTCATACCATCTGCTGCACTAATTGTAAAGCTAGCTAAAGAACTGTTCCCCTGATAGATAGCCTTAACTGTAATCGTCTGCTGCGATGTTGTAGAAGGCAAACGGTCAAAGCTAAAGCTTGCTTCAAGTGTAGTATTGTTATAGGCAAAATCTCTCGTTTTGAGCGTTTTGAATTCTCCTCCATTAATTTGATATTCAAAGGAGAAATCCGATGCAACAGGCGCAATAGATGGAGACTGGTTTAACGTAGCTGAGAGCGTACCGTTCGTAGCAGTAAGTTTTTTGATATTTGCTGTTACACTTGTATCTCCTGAAGCTGCGATCGGATAATCAAGGGTTATTGGCTGATTCCCTTTATAAGCAACGTATACGGTTATGACTTGCGCTTTGGTCTGTGCCGCCAAAGGATCAAAATTCAAGGTAAACGTTTTATTGTTATTACTCACACTTGATGTGGTAATAATCAATGGAGAAATCACTTGAGGATTAAGTGAAGATGAGTACGTAACGACAAAATCACTCGCGGCTGGAGTGCCTTTGTAGCTATCTTTAAATAGCGTCGTTATCGTTCCGTTCTTAACACTCACCTGCTTAAGATCACTCTTGACTGTTAACATTGCATCATCAAAATAAAAATTATTTCCCGCTGTATTGGACTCAAGCCAAGCATAGCAACGAGCGCGACCATTGCTGCTAGTGAACTCTATCGCATACTGTGTCCAATCATTATTCGTCGCTTTCACATTAACTTCCGCATTGCCATGATTTTTAACACCCAGCTTCAAGGAGCCTTTAGATACATCATCCGCTTTTACCCATATCGAGTATTCATAGGTTAAACCTACCTGTAGGCCACTTACATCCTGCTCTAAAGACTGCTTAGCATTGGACATTTTTACAGAGGAATTCCCGGTATGAGCAGTGCCACTTACCTTCATAGGATCAAGATAAGCAAACCAATTGCCAGATTCATCAGCCGCAGGAGCTATCGACAAAGGTACATCCGCTTCCTCAAAGGTCGAGTGACTAAGCAAATTTACTTCGTCTATTGTTACGATAGGCGCAGCCATAATAAAGTTTTGCGGAATCAAGGAAACAAAGAGTGCAAAAACTAAAGACATTGCCATACTTCGTTTGAATAATCTGTAACTACTCTTATTTTTCATCAAGTTCATACCTCTCTTTTCGATCTTATTTAAAATGGCTAAACTGATTCTATGGCACATCTTATACGACAGTTTGGATATTCCCCCCCTTATGCAACCGCTTTCTAAAATCAAATAACGATTGCAACACTACATTCATATATCTTGTGTAATGGATTCATTGAAGGATTTGACCGTTAACTCCTATCATTTCTCCGCGAACTCTATGGGGTTATTATTTGCTACTTCTTTCAGTAATTGTTTATAGTATCCGTTTGACAAGAAATCACTTGTAATTGAAGCTCTTTGCTGCTCAAAATCTGCTTTGACATGGATTACAGAAATAATTTTACCGCTCCGCTTCGAGTTGCCGAATCGATAAGAAAATTCCTGATCTATGCTCCCATTTTTTAAAATTTGCGCTAGCTCTGAATCCGCTTTTCCCAGCGTATTTAATTGACCCCAGTCGATCGTATTCTCTACGGTTTTTCCGTTCTCGGTTAAGGAATAAACAATTTTCTCAATATGTTCGTACTTTTTCTTGTTCTCTTCGAAATATGTCCGAGCCATTGTGTGTAGTGATTCATCTGCATTAGTGGCTAAATAATCAATAATTTTGACCTCTAGGTTACTCGAAACATATTGATAATAACGATATATATCAAACGTTTTCGGTCCATAAATCACTTGGCCCTTTTCAATCTCCATCTTCCGACGAGCATTCTCTTGCTTCATTTGCTCCTGCATGCTACCAAATGAGTACGGTCCGCTTAATCCTAATTTATTCCCCAGATAAAACTGAGCATTCACGATTTGGGCTAATGCTTTCGTTTTATCGGCTAATAGGTTACTGTCACTGACACCATCCATTTCCCGCTGCGCTAAATATTCATAAAACTGATATTCTTGCTGATCAATCACACGAGTATATCCGGCGTAGGAAAGGACTTGCTCTGTTACGCCAAGCTGCTTATCTTGTTTTGAGGTCGTAAACAAACCAACCAGTACAAAGATAGCTGCCAGTGAAAGGATGATTCCCAATACTGCAAAAAATGGAGATTTCCGTTTAGGAGGGGACTGATTTTTTTGTGGCAATCATATCACTCCATTCAAATATGAAATCGAAGAATGTGTAAGATTTAGAACCTCCTTTTACATTTATCTTGTATTCCTTAAGTTATGTTAGTTCCATTCACGGGTTATGTAAATCAATAATAATGCAAAAATTATAAAAAAACGCAAATACATATGATTTCAGGTATGTCCTATTGAAAGCGCTACCACTTTTCCGCGAACGATGAATCATCAAACTAATGAGGACGCAGTTCAGTTTCACATTAAATTTGAGTGTGCTATATTGTTGAAACGTAGTGACCTATATTTTTTTATTAAAGGGAGTCAAGCCACATGTATTTCGATTTTTACTCAGTAAACGACTGGATTAAAACCAACCCAATAAGCGTAAAAACGGTTTATAAATTATACACAACGCCGGATTATGACATCAATCATCGCATTATTGAAAGTAATAAGTATATACTGCTCTACACACTCGATGGATTAGGTTCGATCCGGGTGGATGGCCAAGAATTCCAATTAGATTCAAATAGCCTTATTTTTGCAAACGCTTCCAATTCTTTGTCATATAAATGCTCAGGCGACAGATGGAACTTTTGGCTGTTTGAGTTCAAAACTGAGCCTTTTCTATTAAGAGCCAACGATGTATACCATACCCCTTTCAAAATGGAGTTCTTTGTACTATGCGATCAAATTCTACTTAACTTAAAGAACGATAAGCAGCAACTAGCTTCTGCATATTTCTACCTATTCTATTGTATTCTTGTCGATAAACTGAATAACAACAAACCATCATTTGATATAACCGTAATCAATAAAAGTTTGGAATATATGAAAGATAATATGAAAAATTTCTCCTTGCAGTCTCTTTCTACTTTTTTAAATATTCCAAAACGCACCATTTTTTATATTTTCAACAAGGAGGTAGGAACATCGCCTAATCGGTATTTTCAGGGGGTGCGAATGGAGTTAGGGAAGGAGTATTTAGAAAGTACCCATATGGATATTTCGGAGATTTCTAGCGCACTTGGCTATTGTAGTTCGAGCCACTTTTCCACAGTATTTAAACAATTCGTAGGTGTTACCCCCGCGCGATATCGACGAGAATTTGAACTCAGAAATCTAGGATAGATGATCAAACATCAATAACGGATAATCAACGCATATTAAAAACCTCCCGAAATGGGAGGCTCGTGGCAATCTTATTCTCATTCAATGGTTATCATTCCATCTTCATATAGCGATAAAAATGAATCTACGATGTCGGCATCAAAATGCTTTCCTTTTTGCTCCGTAATATACTGAATCGCAAGCTCCATACTCCACTTTTCCTTATATGGTCGCTTGGTTGTAAGTGCATCGAACACATCCACAACACTTACAATTCGCGCTTCTAGCGGGATGTCCATACCTTGTAATTGATGCGGATAGCCTGTTCCATCCCATCTCTCATGGTGATGAAGAATAATGTTTTTTGCTGTGGAAAGCTCGCTTTCAAAAAGTTCATCATCTAATTCGGCATAGATTTTAATCACAATATCGACTCCGATTAATGTGTGCATCTCAATAATTTTCCGCTCATAATCGGCAAGTGGTCCTGGTTTATACAGAATGCCTTCGGGAATTGCTGATTTTCCAATGTCATGCAAAATGCTGGAGTGTGCGATCAGAGACAATGCTTTAACTGATAAATTCAACAGGTTTCTCTCATTATGTCTTACCACTAGTTGTTCCGTTAAATTCTGTACTCTAGATAGATGTGATTCAATGCTTGGATCTCGTATTTCGCATGAAATAGCGAGTACTTTTAATAATGATTTCTGAATCCTACCGATCCGTTGATCATCCAAGTAAAACCCACGTTCTAACTGTTCCAGCTCTCGAAACACACCGACGAAATACGCTGTCTCTTCAACAATAAAAGGTGTAATGGTAATTGATGAGTGCCATAAATCTTTATTCTTTTTCCGATTCGTAAATACTCCGGACCAAGAAGAGCCAGCATTTAATGCGGCCTTCATAGCTTGGTGAGTCTCTTTAGGAGTATAGGGCGTACGTAGTATACCCGCCTTTTTGCCAATAATATCTTCCGAAGTATATCCTGTTATCGTTTCATAGGATGTATTCACAGCAAGAATTCGGTGTTCAACATCGGTAATAATAACGGCATCAGCTAAATTCAAAAAAGTCTGTAGGTTGTTGTTCATGTTGATCACACTCTCTCACGGTCCGTTACTATATGTATGATTTGACGTAATTGTCCGTGGATAATTGTTACATATATTTATTACTTAATCAAGTTAACTATATCCGGAAGTTGGAAGACCTCTCACAATTCGCCCGGGCATTCCCCCTCTCTAGCCGTTGTTTTCCATTTAATAGAAATATATTACCGGGGTGAAAATCACCGTGACAAAGATGATCCCCCTCTTTCAATTTATTTTAGGTGCCTTTTAACACTTAAGCTATCGATTTCTCTTCCATAGAACCTGTATACTAAGACTAAGTATGTATTACAATAGTGATGTATCTATATTATTAAAACATTATAATAAGATAAAAGACTATACCCAATAAATGATATAGGAGATGTTTGTTTTGGATAATCAACAATGGATCGCACCTGAACGTTACAACCTTACTTCCGAAATGGAACAGCATCCTGGAGATAAGGTTGCGCTTAAATGGTTAAACGATGAAGGTAATTGCACAGAGATTACTTACGAAAATCTTCGTAAGCAAGCCAATCAATTGGCAGGAGGTTTAGCTGGACTTGGTCTCCACAAGGGAGATCGAGTATTGGTCATGGTTCCACGGAGCATTATTACTTATGTTATCTATCTGGCTTGTTTAAAACAAGGACTTGCCATCATTCCTTCTTCTGAAATGCTACGGGCTAAGGATTTGTCCTACCGTCTTCGTCATTCTGAAGCTAGAGCCGTGATTGCTTTTTCCGAGGGTACTCATGAAGTTGATAAGATTGAGGAAGATATGCCTTCGTTAGATTTCCGTCTTTCCGTTTCGGGCGATGGCAACGTCGGCTCGGAATGGGTTGATCTTGAAACATTGATGAATGGTCAGGCGGATACGTTCGCAACGGTTGACAGTCATAGAGATGATATTGCAATTCTTGCCTATACCTCTGGAACAACGGGTAATCCTAAAGCCGTTGTCCATAGTCATGGCTGGGCTTATGCTCATTTGCGTATTACTTCATCCCTTTGGTTCGATATTCGCGAAACCGATACGGTTTGGGCAACGGCTGCCCCTGGTTGGCAAAAGTGGATTTGGAGTCCATTCTTAACCGTACTTGGAAATGGTGCAACTGGATTTGTCTATAATGGATCATTTAAACCTGCTCTATATTTACAACTGCTGCAAGATCAAGGCATTCAAGTTTTATGCTGCACGCCTACAGAATATCGTTTAATGGCGAAGACAGAAGGTTTGGACAACTATGATTTATCTAAATTGCGTTGCGCGGTCTCTGCGGGGGAGCCTCTAAATCAGGAAGTCATCAAAACCTTCCAAAAGCATTTCGATATTACGATCCGGGACGGATACGGACAAACGGAAAGCACCCTTCTCATCGGAACCTTCAAGGATACTCCTGTTCGAACAGGTTCGATGGGTAAAGCAATTGCTGAAGGTATCGTTGAAGTCATTGATGAGAAAGGAAATCCGCTTCCTACAGGAGTTGTTGGTGATATCGCTGTACATTTAAGCATGCCGGCATTGTTCCAAACCTACTACAAAGATCCTGATCGTAAAGAAAATTGCTCAAATGGAAATTACTTTATAACCGGCGACAGAGCTCGAAAAGATGAGGACGGATACTTTTGGTTCGAAGGTCGTGGAGATGACATTATCATTAGCTCTGGCTACACGATTGGTCCATTTGAAGTCGAAGATGCGCTCATGAAGCACCCTTCCGTTAAAGAATGTGCTGTTGTAGCAAGTCCAGATGAAATTCGCGGTCATATAGTTAAAGCTTTTATCGTACTGAAGGATGAGATTTCTGGTTCCCCAGAGCTAGTGAAGGAGCTGCAATCCCATGTTAAGGAATGGACAGCCCCTTATAAGTATCCACGTAAGATACAATTTGTCCAAGATCTGCCGAAAACTTCTTCAGGTAAAATACGGAGAATTGAACTTCGCGAGCAGGAAGATAAGGCATTTCAGAAGTAATAAATGTTTATATTAATAACGAACAAGAGGGGGCACAAACACCCTCTCTTTTCTATTTTAACACTTCTAGAATGTATTCATATTGAACCAATATCCCCCTTAGATTCCAGAAGAGATTTGATATTTTCACAGAAAATTAATGGTCACACATGGGAAAATGCCTAATCCAATGTTAGAATAGAATACGCAGTTCAATATACACTAGGAGCAAAACAAGTGCGAGCACATCCGATTTTCATTTTACGTATGACAGGTCTTTTAGATGGTATTTCATTATTAGTATTACTCTGTATTGCTATGCCTTTGAAATATATTGGGGGTATAGACGTTGCTGTTAAGATCATGGGAAGTATTCATGGTGGTATTTTCATTTTATATGCACTCGCTATACTATATGCTGCTATTCGAGTGCAATGGAGCCCGCTTTGGTCTGCTGCCGCTGTAATCGCCGCTTTTATTCCAATCGGTAACTTTATACTGGAATGGAAGCTGAAGAAAGCTCAAGCTCAATATAGCGTAAAGCCTTTTAATTACGGACTCATCGTATACAGTATCGTGTTCTTTTCATTTATTGATTTATTTGCACAATTACCCGTCATGAGCACATTTGCTGCTTCCGTTGGGTCTAGTTCATTTATAGTGGGCTTTGTCGTCGGTCTGTACTCTTTAACCAATACATTTGGCAATATTCTTTCAGGTATTCTGACAGATAAGGTTGGTCCCTTCAAAATTCTTATGTTCGGATTAATCTTAACAAGCTTTTCCTTATTACTGTATCATTTCGTCGATTCCCCGACCCTATTGATTGTCGTTCGAATCATACATGGTTTTGTTGCAGGCTTAATTGTCCCTGCTGCATTTACATTCTCTGCGAATACGACGGTAAATGAACATCAAGGCAAAAAGGTAGCTTTCACCGGTACTTTCGTGGGACTAGCCGCCATTATTGGGCCATCCTTCAGTGGGATCATGGCAAGCAGAAACTCTGTACCCTTTGTTTTTACTTGTGTAGCGATCATGGGCTTTATACTAGCAATATTGTCAGCCATATTTCTTAGTAAATATAAGCCAGTTAAGAAAGAAAAGACTGACACCGTCACACAAGCTTCTGGCTCTATCTTCAATTCTGGCGTGATTAAAGCTATTGCGGTGCTTTTTTCTTAATGTTCTCCCAAGGCGTAATCGCTTATTTATTACCATTGCATGTACAAAATCTAGGATACGATTCAAGATTAAGCGGTACTTTAATGAGCGCTTTTGGAATTATAGCTGTTCTGGTATTCGTACTCCCTACGAATCGGATTTTCGATCGTGTTCGTCCATCAACTACTTTAGCCCTAGGCATTGGTTTAATGGGACTCGCTCAGCTACTGATTAGTCAATCGACGACGTCACTTGTACTTTACTTTGTCTTGGGTCTGTATGGGGTTGGATTTGCCCTGCTGTTCCCATCAATTAATACGATGCTCATCAAAGCAACCCCATCTGAGCTTCGCGGTAAAGCTTACGGTTACTTCTACGCCTTCTTCTCATTAGGAGTTGTTGCCGGATCTTCTGTACTTGGATGGTTACCCTTCAATATCGTTGAAGGATTTATTTTCACAGGCTTTATTCTGTTGCTATTCGCCACATTCATCGCCTTCAACAAGCAAAAAGAGCGTGTGGTGAATCAATAGTTCATATTAACGTAAAAAAGGACAGCATTCTTATGGAATGCTGTCCTTTTTTACGTTTTTTACACTGTGCAATCTTGACTGAATACGTAGTATTAATTTTTGGTGATCATAAAATCGTCACCGTAAGCTTTAGCACTTCCAGAAGGCTTATAAACGTAAATCGTCGCAGTTGAATTACTTGATCCCGTTGTAAATGTAATACTTGCTTGAGCATAGCTGCTACTCGAGATAGCCGAATATTGCTCTGTACCACCATAATTCTTCACACCAATTCGAACGGGCTGACTGCTATCTGCCGTTTTTGCATAACCTGTAAGTGTGTAGGTACTACTCGGCTCCAAATTGACAATTTGTTCAGCAGATCCCGGTCCACCCGACAACTGAACAGCGTAAGACCCGCTCTTCGCGTTCCCGCTAATGACTGAGGCTGTGTTCCAATTCGACCAAGGCGTCAAATTTCCTTGTTCAAAACCACCATTACTCATTAAATTCGCTGGGCCACTAACCCCCGGTCCATTATAGGCACCACGGTTTGGTACTGAAGTGGAGGAAACCGCATTTCCAAAGTAATCCTTGCCTCCATGATTTGAAATGACTGTCCCCGTTCCGATCGCAGGAGATCCTGATACTAACTTATATCCATTAACTGTGTTTCTTCCTATTCCTCCGCTGCCTGCATCAGCCAGCAATGGGTTTGATGTTAATTTATTCGGATCGGCAGGCTCTCCGGATGTATGGACTCCATAAATCGTATTATAATTAAACGTAAGATTGCTTATGTTAGACAGTCCCTGCCAACTGCCAGCTCCTTGAAGCATCCATATATTATTTGTTAAAGAAATCGACTTCGTATACCCATCCCAGCTATTCACATATATTGGACTCGTTGAACTTCCAGGGGCGAGATAAATCGTGTTGTTATACACCTGAGTATTCGTCGTAGGACCGGACAGTTGAAACACTCTTGACTTATCATTCTGACTGATGTTATAACGAACGATGCCTCCATCATTCTTTGCATTGCCTGGTTGGCAAATCAATATAAAACCTCCGTCATTATCATGGCTGTAATTATATTGCACTACGGTACCCGTTTGGCCATAGTCGATATCGAATCCTTGACCGTCCTGTGAGGTATGCCCATTGAAAGCCTCGTTATATTGAATTGTCGTATTGTCGGCATTCCAAGCCCATATCCCTGCATTTACAGTGCCTGATCGCATATTAAATCCATTAACTGTATTATATTCAACTACCGCACCTTGAGTAGCCATAGGAACAATTCCGTCTCCTCCTACGTCCGTAACATAGTTGTTTGAAATGATAACATTTGTACTTGGATACCAATTATTCGTACCCGGACAGCCGCTATCCGTTCTACACCAGTAATCTGAATTGATATCGATTCCTGTACGATCTACTCGGGGTCCCACTGTATTTCCGTCAATTCGAATATCTTGGTAATTTGATTTTACCGAGCCAGCTATCGTACGGATCTTAATGCCTGAACTTCCGTTGCCATCCTTAACATTGTTACCAGATACATCATGTACATTGTTTCCCATAATCTGAATGTGATTAAGTGTTCCACCATTTTCATTCACGACGTATATACCATTTCGTCTTGAGCTTGCACCGTTATTATTTGTAATTTCTAGATTATTAATTTCCCAATATTGCTGATTATACAAATACACGGTAGACTCGTTCCCGTTTCCGTTGATAAACGGTGCGTTTCCAGATCCGTAATTGTCTATTACAATGGGTAAACTAGTAGTTCCGCTACCCTTCGGCCATAGCGTTCCCGTCCAGTTCCCCCCACGTTTTAATAAAAGTCGATCTCCGGGCTGGAACGTAGTCGAGTTAACCTTGCTTAAGGATTTCCATGCCGTGCTTGTATCTGTACCCGTATTGGAATCATTTCCACCTGTCGAGTCAACATAATATGTTGCAGCAGAAGCCGACACTGCAAAGAATACCGCTCCTGTAACGAATATAAACAACATTAAACTAGCGCTCCTGAATAACTTCATCATCATCTAAATATCCTCCTACAATTATGTTGTAAACTTGAACTAGGTTGACATAATATATCTTTCATTATTGTTGTATCTTAAGCTGCGCGTTCTCGATCTGTTGTTTGAGATACAACTTAAAATGATCATCGATATACTGCTGCATCACCTCCTCTCGGACATCGGCAAAGGTCTTATAGCTCCTGGCTCTCGCTGCGTAACCAATACAATAGAATAACTCTCCTGATCTTCAATAACTTCACTAATTTGTCCTATCGGCAATTCATTAACAAGCTGATAGTATTCACTACGATACTTGGAAATTTCTCGATAATTACTCTCTTGAATCGTATCCGTTCCGGTTAATCCTTGTTTACTTTCTAACTGTCGATAGAGATTCAAGAAGGTAGCTTTCCCATTCAGTTTATTCTTGATTTCGTTTAATTTCTGTTTAGCTTGCTCCGAATCTTTCTTCGGTTGACTTATTTTATAAATCCGAATCGTATCATGCTTTTTTGCCAATACTTCTCGATTCTGATTAAAATAATCCACTAGCTTTTGCTCGCTCATGTCCAAATCTTGTTTGGACCAAGCTGATTTAAGATTATTCATCATTACCGAATAGCGGTAATCATAATACGTTAAATTGGAGTACTGTTTCGGACCATACAGGACTTCCTTTTGTTTTATCGCATCTGCTCTTCTCTTATTTTCAATATCCAACTCTTTCAGAAAATGAGAGAACGAAATATCTTGGACAACTCCCATTTGTTTAGCGGCTTGTTGAGCCGTCTTTATCTCTAAGATACGTTCGATTGCTTTGGGATCATTGAATTCTTGCTTATTCGTACCCTCCGTTACGGATCGTCCAGATAACTGCATGATTAAGTGGATCTCCTCTTTCTCCACAGGGATTTCATTGACATAAGCCACAATATTCTCCGTTTGCACGGAGCTCTCGCCCTTGACTGTGTTTGAATGCTTAATGACAATGATCGAACTAAATAGAATTACAATGAACGTAGAACATATTAAGATTTTTTTCTTATTCAAAGAATCACCCCATATAAATTAAGCGCTTTCATAATTTGGAAAATAAAATGGACACTCTTGGCTTTGAAGAATGGGACCTGCGCGCTTGATCATCACAAGCAACTCACAGATCCCTCATTTCCCTCTAATACTATAGCTTTATACGAAACTTGAACGTTCGAGAATCAAGACGTCACGTCCTGCCAAGTGAACTTCATTCGATATAAACCGACCCGTTAGAAGCTCTCGATTCGGCGTTGCTCCAATATCGAACGACCTTTCATCTTCATTATGATTTAGGATGAACAAATACGACTTGTCCCCCTTCACCCTTTCAGAGACCTCTACACCAGAAGGAGTATGCAGCAGTGGTTGAATACCCTGCTCTGTACACAATTGCTCAAGTAATCCTTGTAGAAATGCTTGTTCTGGGCTACTAGCCACATAATATGCCTTCCCCTGTCCGTAATGATTCCTTGTTAGAACAGGCGTGCCTCTGTAGAAATCATCGCCATATTCGGCAAGTACTTCAGCATGTTCTGCATGGATGATGTCACATAGAATACCGCATGAGTAACTTCCATGGAGACTGCCAACTTCCTCAGTCATTCGAATATGGTTAGACTGTCCAGGATACAGGGCATCAATCTCTTCTGCCCAAATGCCGAGTACATTTCGCAGTTCACCTGGGTATCCCCCAAGGGTAACCAAATCATTTTCATTCACGATACCGCTGAAGAAAGTTGATACAAACGTTCCTCCATTACCTACAAATTCCTCGATTCTCTTCGCAAAACCTGGCTTCACCATATACATCACAGGTGCGATTACGACATCATAAGCTGTTAAATCTTCGTCCACACTGACGATATCTGTCCCGATATTGAGCTGATACAGCGCATCGTAATATTTATGCACTTCATCTACATAATTTAATGCCACACTTGGCCCGCTCGATAGCTCCAGCGCCCAGCGATTGTCCCAATCGAAGATGATAGCTACCCGATTTCTTGCACGAGAATTCATAACTTGATCACCCAATAGCTGCAGTTCCTTACCTAGCTCCGCACATTCGCGGAAGACACGTGTATGTTCATGACCTACATGCTCGATAACCGCACCATGATACTTCTCACATGCACCAATCGAACGTCTCAGCTGGAAGAACATCACGGTATCTGCTCCATGAGCTACGGCCTGATAACTCCATAATCGCATTACGCCCGGGCGCTTCAGCCCATTATAGGCTTGCCAGTTCTGCTGGCTTGGTGTTTGCTCCATAAGCATAAACGGCTGGCCGCTCTTTAAACCACGCATCAGATCATGACTCATCGAAGTAAAGCTGAGCGGCGTGTCCATAGAAGGATAGTTATCCCAAGAAACAATATCCATATACTTCGCCCATTTAAAATAATCCAGCTCGGGATAAGTACCCATCAAGTTCGTTGTAATCGGTATATTCGGAGTCACTATCTTTAATTGTTCATATTCTAACCGATAGCATTCCAGCAGGCTATCCGACTGAAAACGTCGGTAGTCCAAGGAAATCCCTTGAAAGTTCGTACGGTTTCCGTCCCACTCCTGCTAAGTGCGTTCGGTACGACAATCTCATCCCACTCATAGAACGTATGGCCCCAGAAGGAAGTGTTCCAAGCCGTATTCAGCTTCTGAATCGTTCCATAACGCTGCTCCAGCCACTCCCTAAATTGATGCTCACATGTGTCGCAATAGCAGTATCCACCATACTCATTAGAGATATGCCAAGCGGATAGCATCGGCTCCTCTTGATAACGTTCGGCAAGCTTTGCCGCCATCATGACTGAATATTTGCGGTAAGTCGGGCTATTTGGACAGGAGTTATGTCGTCCACCGAATTTTCGTTTACGTCCGTTATAGTCTACTCGAAGCACATCGGGGTACTTTTTTGCCATCCAGGCGGGATGTGCGCCCGTGCTTGTAGCTAGGCATACCCGAATGTTGTCCTGAGCTAATCTCTTTATGATTTTGTCCAGCCAAGTAAAATCAAACATATGTTCATCACGCTGCGATCGTGCCCACGAGAACACGTTAATCGTCACGACATCAATACCTGCGAGCTTGAACATTCGCAGATCTTCTTCCATCGTCGCTTCATCCCATTGCTCAGGATTATAATCTCCGCCATACCAAATTTTCGGCAGCTTTTCAGTTAACATCGTAGTCTAAATCCTCCTTAACGGAGCAATGTCAATGACAGAAGAATCAACCTTTGATTCCTGACATTGCTATGCCTTGTACAAAATATTTCTGAAGCGCAGCAAAAATAGTTATTGGAACTAATACGATCAAGCAAGCTCCAGCCATTTGAAGTGCATAGTTCTTGCCTGCCTCGAGTTGGAAATACTCCAAACCAACCGTTACAAGCTGCTTATTAATATCATTAATAAAGATGAAGGGGCTAATAAAATCATTCCAAGTCCAGATGAAAGTAAATAGTCCCATTGTGATTAATGCTGGCACCGCTAGGGGAAGTATGATTTTAAAATAAATACCATAATGGGATGCCCCATCAATTAATGCCGATTCGGTAAGATCTTTGGGAATCCCCATAAAAAACTGCCGAAGTAGAAATATAAAAAACACATCAAATGCTGCGGGTAGAATGATAACCCAGTGCGTATTGATAAGACCCAAATACTTGTACAACATAAATTTGGCTACGATGGTGGTATCCGAAGGAATCATCATGGCACTGATGAGAAATAAGAACAAAATATTTTTACCAGGGAATGTGAGTCTTGCAAAAGCATACGCAGCCATCGTCACGAGAAGGCCACGAAAAACAACGGTTAAGACCACAGTACTAATGGAGTTCCAATACCAATGGAAATAATATTTATGATGAAATATCGTCTCATAATTCAACGTATAGATATGCTCTGGTATAATCTGCATTGGATTAACAAAAACGTCTGCAGGTGCCTTCAATGAGGCCGATATCATAAAAATAAAAGGAATGACCATGAGCAAACCAATGACAAGCATAATGATGTTAAACACACTTTTTCTTAATAATGTACCCATCGTTTTTGTCCTTTCCATTGTATAATCGTGATGACAAGTACAATAGCAAACAGGATCATCGCTTGCGCTGATGCATAGCTATAATGGTTCAAGGTGAATGCTTCTTCATAAATATTCAAGGAAATAACTCGTGAAGAAGTACCCGGGCCTCCGTTGGTTAACATTCTAACCGAAGCATAGTTTTGGAAAGAACTAATGATGCTAGTAATCACTAAGAAGAATGTAGTTGGCGATATAACAGGAAGTGTGATGGACCACAGTCTCTTCCAACGACTTGCACCATCGATATCTGCCGCCTCGTAAAGATCTTTATTGACTCCCTGTATCGCAGCTAGAAATACGATAGTTTGAAAAGCTAAACTTTGCCATATATTAATCCCAGCAATTGTTGGGAGTGCTGTTTTCACACCACTCAACCATAGTGGAGGTTCAATTCCGAATTTTGCAATAATCTGATTCACTGGTCCTCCAAACGGATCCAAAAGGATAGACCATACAATGGATACTGCCACCACATTAGCTACATAAGGCATGAGAATGAAGGTTCGGGTAATGCCTCTCAGCGCAAATGTGCGATTTAATAGAATGGCCAGTAAAAAAGAGAGAATGATGAGTCCCGGTACGTAGAACAAAGCATACAGAAAGCTTTTACCAAAAGCATTTAATGCAATCGGATCATGAAATAACCGCGTATAGTTATCAAAACCGATAAACTTGATCATATTCATTGGTTTAAAGGAGTTATAATCCATGAGACTTATCACAACGGAATATACCATTGGAATGATATTAAAAATAAGAAATCCAATCATAAAAGGAATCACGAAGACAAAAGCGGCACCTTTTTCACGATATCCTATTTGTAACACTCTTGCTAGGATACTAGGTCTATCTGTTTTTCCATTACTTTTCATTTGAATAGCTCCTTACGATGGATGAAGGATTCCTTTGGTTATTCACCTTGGGAATCCTTCTCTAGAATGAAATCTACTTGCCACCTGCATCCTTAATGGCTTGATCAGCGCGTTTTTTGATCGATGCAACTGTATCGTCTAATGATTTTTGACCAACCAAATACAGCTCCGATTCTTGTAGAATAATATTGCTATATTCCGTGGAACCAGCGCCTGTGATCTTCTCATCTACAAAGCCAAGATCATTCGAAATAAGTGCTTTATCCAAATCCTCTACCGTAATTTCACCAGAAAGTTCATCCGAAGTCTTTTTGAAAAGCTGTTTGATATCATCATCATTCAAATCAACACGAGCGGGTAGGTTTCCACCATATTTATAACTATTCTCAGCCATCCATTTAATATAGGTATAAGCCTCTTCTGGATGTGCAGCATTTTTATTAACACCATAACCTGCTACGATACCAAAATTATTATTTCCTTTCCCGTCAGCAGGAACCGGAATTTGTGTTATTCCTACTTTCCAATCTCTTGGATAAGTCTTCTTATCCTTAAATTGATTGGTATACCAAGTACCGATAAAGTGCATTCCATAATTACCTGACATAAATCCATCCCATGAGAGCTTTTTAGATTTGAATTCTAACCAACTAGGCTGGATTTTTTCAACATTCCCAAGGTCTCCAAAGAACTGTAATGCTTTCTTGAAGGCTGGATCATCATAATTAGAAGTTCCATCCTCTTTATAACCGTTTACATCATATTGTCTTGCTAACATGTACATGTAATTATCGTAATCTAACATATAGGAACCATAGATTCCTTTATCTGCTTTTGTTAATTTTTTGGCTGTTGCAATGTAATCATCCCATGTCCAGTCACCCGAAGGATAAGCTACTCCAGCATCGTCAAAAATTTTCTTGTTGTAATAGACCGCCCATTTCCCTGCTTGATCCGGTAATACATACGTTTTGTTATCTGCAAATTTAGGTAGATATTTGCCAAACACTTTTGCAGAATCATAATTTTCCTTCTTCATCAGTTCATCTAACGGATAGAGCCATCCGTTGGATCCATATTTATCAATTAGAATTGGATTGGAGAGACGGATGACATCCGTTTTTTCACCGGAAATCATATCAATATCAATCTTTTTATAGACTTCGACTCCATCACCCGGTACGATGTTTAGTTCTACTTTAATTCCTGTTTCTTTCGTGAAATCAGCGAGTTCTTTTTTGACTTCATCACTTTCTGCTCGTTTTGCATCTTCATAAACCGTTACCACTCTTTCTTTCTCTGTGCCTTTATCAGGTGCTTCCTTTTGATCTGATTGCGTGCTGGCTGTGTTGCCACAAGCCGTCATTAACATCATGCTGACTAGCATTACAACAAAGGCTTGTCTCTTTTTCTTTAGACCCATTATGACCCCTCCATCTCATTTAACTACTGCTTCCCTTTGAATTATAAAGATCAATTCCCTACGCTTACATGCACATCTTAATGATCTGATATCTTTATTTAAGTTCTTATTATATGGTGATTTGGCATTTTAGAATGAGATACACTTTTTAATGAAAAGATGCACAAATTTACGATTTGTAACTTGAGTGCAGTTCCTTTGTCAAAAGAGCACATCAAAAAACGCAGCCGGATTTTTATCCTTGCCGCGTTTTGACTATATCCTCGTATCCGTCTTATAGTGAAAAGGAGAACATCCCACTACTTTTTTAAATACTCGACTAAAATAATGCTCATTCTCATATCCAACCATATGACCTATTTCATAAATTTTCAGCTCTGTCGTTCGAAGTAATTTTTTAGACTGTTCAATTCGGATGTTAGTCAGATAATCAATAAAGTTTTGCCCCGTCTCTTTTTTAAACAAGTTGCTTAAATAGGATGGTGAGAGTTGTAGAAACTCAGCTACAGATTCAAGAGTCACACTGTTAGAATAATTACGTATGATGAACCTCATGGCAGAATTAATAAGTCTGGAATTATCCGATAAGGAACCTGTTCCTTCTACCCAGGCCTCTTGGAGACGTTCAAGCCACTTCATCATATCTGACTTCGTATTACATTTATCCATAAGCTTCAAATGTGTGTCCATCCATACGGATGCATCCTCACCCCACCTTGAAGCTAGAAGAAATGCGATAGGCGCGCAATAAACCTTTAAACTATCTAAAGAATGAACATTCAGATTCCCTAGTAATCTCCGTATATTCCCCATCACTTTTATAACATTATTATCCTCATATCGATTCAGAGATAGCTCCAGATTGCGTATTTCTTTCGTAATCTCTGTCGACTCCAACGTTCGGTTAAGAGATTTGATATCTCTATAGGAAATCGTGCTTCCATCAGAATATGCATATCGCAAGCTTAGAGCTTCAGTTGCTTGTTTGTAACTATGCTTGATATCAAGAAATGTTTGGACAGGTTCGCTTACAGCAATGGAAACGGAAAAATTTAAATATTTTTTAAGCGCGAACTTCATCGTATCAGCCAAATGATAAGCCTGCTCCAAGGTCTGTTCGATGTCGAGATTTGGATTGACAAAATATAAAACCAAAAATTCCTTAGGGTGTGTAGACACGGGAAAGGAATTTTTATATTCAGATGATATTTCATTTAGAATGTTAAGAATTGCATAATTCAATAGATGAACTTCGTCATCCCCATATCGTTCATAGACTTCCATTCCATCGGTATGAAACATAAGAGAAATCTTAAAACCGGTTGGCAGATCCAGTTCCGCCTCTCTTGTTCTTTGTAAATATTCAGATTCAGTATGAATCCAACCATATGCTAAATCTTTTAAGAGCTTTTCTCGTAGTAATACAAGTTCTTTATTTCTTATTCGATTATTCTCCGAAGTTTGTTTCTTTTCGACATTCTCATGATCCAGCTTCTCTGCAATCTTCTTTAATTGATCCAAGAGTTTATCGGGTTCCATCTGCAATTTAATGAAATAATCTTCTGCTCCATTCTTCAAAGCTTCTCTGACATATTCATAATCATCGAAAGAACTAAGAACAATAAACTTTATTTCAGGATGTATCTCGCGAACATTACAGATTAATTCTATGCCGTTCATGATAGGCATTTTTATATCTGTGATGACAATATCCACTGGATTTTCGATTAGCCATTCATAAGCCTTTTTCCCATTCTCAGCTTCGCCAGCAACGATAAATCCATTATCTTCCCAACGAATCAACGACTTAATCCCTACTCTAGCTAACATTTCGTCATCAACGATCATTACCTTGTACATTACTTATATCACCTCGTTCTATTCATATAACTCTATGTTAGTTAAAGTAACGGGTATGATCATTTCAATCTCCGTAAAAATATCTTTTTCGCTCCGAATAATAAAAGCGCTTTCTTCTCCATACGTCAACTTTAATCGTTCTTTCACATTCATCATACCGATACCACCACTATGTACATCAAGTATCATACGATGATTCAGTTCTTCCAGCAAGATATTTGACATCCCGACGCCATTATCTCGAATTCGAATCATAAGTTGATTATTCAGGTACTTCATCGAGATAAGGATTTCCCCACCAGGATCTTCTTTCGGTTCTATACCATGAAATATAGCATTTTCAACTATAGGCTGTAGAATGAATTTAACGCATGGCATGGCTAATATCTCATCTTGAATATCATATTTCACATCGAAGTTGTTGTTATATCGAATCTTCTGAATGTAAACATAATCCTTCAAGTTCGATAATTCCTCTTCCACTCTTACAAAGGGACCATCATGCTTAATCGTATTCTTCAATAATCTTCCGAGTACTTCGACAACCTCTCGTATGTTATCTGATTTTTGAATAATGGCCATCCAGCGAATCGTATTCAGCGTATTGTACAAAAAATGTGGGTTAATCTGCGCTTGAAGCGCTTTGTACTCCGCATTTTTCTTCTTTTCTTGTTCCTCCAAATTAGAATGAAATAATTCCTGAATCCGCTTAATCATAAAATTAAAATGCTTATTCATAATTCCTACCTCATCTGGACGCTCAATATCAACCCTTACGGTTAAGTCTCCCTCCTGAACCTTCTTCATCGAATCGGTTAATTTACGTATGGGACTTACAATATGGGAGGATACAAATAACCATATGATGGAGGTTATAATGAATGAAATTAGAAATATACCTATAGTGTTCTTAAATATCTTATCGGTACCATTCTTAAGCGAAGAATAAGGGATTGTTTCAATAACACGCCAGTCATAGTTTTTGATTGGAACTTGTGCTAGAAGAAGCTGTCCCTCCTTATTGCCATTGGTAAATAGATAATCGTTATTTTGATGCTCCCTTATTTCTGCCATTCCCGGAAATGGTTCATTCATTAATTTATTCTCGGAATCAAATACAATGTGGTCCAAGTTATCTACAATGTATAATCTCCCACCTTCTGATAATTTAATGTTCTTAAGCAGTCCAGTGAAATAGGATTCTTTGAAGGTTAGATATAGCGTACCGATAAATTTATTGTTCTTATCGCCTTTAATCGCTCGTCCGAGTGCAACAACACTTTGATTTTGTACCCGATAATTGGCGATGTTTTTATGAATGCCTAGCCACATGACTTTTCCGTTCATGCTATTAACTTCCTTGAACCACGGCTGTTCTTTGATTCGTTCGAGATCTAAACTGTTAGCATCCTCACCATATAAAATATTTCTCCCATTATTGCCTAGGATTACTAGAGATGAGACATAGGCAAAAATATTCGTATTAATGGAATACGTTTCAAGTTCTTGATCAACACGCTTCATGTCATAATAATATTCAAGGTCATTACCATAAGAAGTCATCATCACATTTCGAATCACTGGATTTCCGTTAATGAATTTAGAAATATGCTCCCACTCTTCCAGTTCTTTTTCGATATTATCCCCAATAAAGCTTAGATTTGAATTAAAGGAATCACTTAATTTTTCTTCCAGTATATTGACCGAAATACGATAAGACGTAATGCTGATGATTGTTGTTGGAAGAATCAAAACTAGTAAAAAGGAAAGAATGATTTTATTTTTAATACTTTTCTTTATCATGTGAGCACAAACCTTCTGTTTGATATTCTGCATTTCTAAGGGCTTTCAACTCTTATATTTATCAACCCTCCACATTTTCCCTGTATACTACCATCCTGATAAAAATTAGACAATGAGTGATTTACAATATGTATGCAGCAGCGTGCATCAATCCAAAACAAAAAGAAGCTGCCTTCCCTCATTTTTGGGAATACAGCTTCTTCTTTGCACACATTCTAGGCTTCGTCTGCCGGTGGCGTAAATGTGCGTTTAGCCAGCTCGGAGTCTAGCATATAAAAAGCATTGCTGTCATTATCGATGCGACGCAGCTTCTGAATGATACTGTCGAAGGTTGCTTCTTCCTCCACTTGCTCATCAATAAACCACTTGAGGAAGTTAATCGTCGCATGCTCACGCTCATCCCAAGCGATATCGGACAACTCATAGATTCGTTTTGTTACTGTTTTCTCATGTTCGAATGAAAGTTCAAATGCATCAAGCAACGAGCTGTATTCATTCTGAGGATTTTCCATACCCGTTACAATGGCGCGTTTCCCCAAAGTATTTATAAAGTGAAAAATTTTCATTCCATGGAATTTCTCTTCTTCCGATTGCATGATGAAGAAATTAGCAAATCCATCAAAGCTTTCAGATGAACAATAGGCAGCCATGGCCAAGTAAACCTGAGAAGAATAAAATTCATAATTCATTTGATCATTTAACTTCACAAGTAGTTTTTCACTTAACATCCGGATCACTCTCCCTTAATTGCTTTTCTAGATGAAAGATAAGCCTGCACCATCTGGCTTCCTTCTATAGTTAGTATGTTGGAAATAAGCGGAAATGTAAAGGATTCGCTAAGTTTAATGTCTCAAATGTTACCTATGAAAAAGCCGCCAACACTCTTGTCAGCGACTTTACTCATTACATATTCACTTTATTTTGTTATTGATTTAAAAGAAACCGTCTGCTCTGTAATCCCCTTCTCCGCTGCGAAACGCTCAATACTAGATGCACCAAAGAATCCATCAATTCCTTCGGTTTTTTCAATTACATATTTCGCATCTTCTGGCTCTGCAATCGGTCCACCATGACAAATGACCATAATATCTGGATTCACTTTTTTACCAGCGATAATAATCTCTTCAATTTTTTTCACACAATCATCTAATGTGAGTGCCGTTTTAGCTCCAATTGTACCTTTTGTCGTTAACCCCATATGTGCTACGAGGATATCTGCTCCTGCCTCAGCCATTGCTTTGGCCTGCTCAGCATCAAAAACATAGGGTGTGGTGAGCATGTCTAATTCATGAGCTGTTCTAATCATCTCCACTTCTAAATTATAGCCCATGCCTGTCTCTTCTAGATTTTGTCTGAATACGCCGTCAATCAAGCCCACAGTGGGAAAATTCTGCACTCCATTAAATCCCTGTTCCTTCAACTGCTTCAGGTATACCTCCATCACTCGAAAAGGATCTGTTCCACATACGCCTGCTAATACGGGTGTATGTTTAACAACGGGTAATACTTCAGAACCCATTTCGACCACAATTTGATTGGCATCACCATAAGATAATAGGCCTGCTAGTGATCCACGACCCGCCATTCGATATCTTCCCGAATTGTAAACGATGAGCATATCTGCTCCGCCCGCTTCACTGCTCTTGGCCGTAATCCCTGTACCTGCTCCTACGCCTAGAAGAATCTTTCCACCTTTAACTTCTTCCTTAAACTTTGCAACAATTTCTTCTCTACTATTCTTATTCATATATAGTTCCCTCCATCATGTATTCATTAGGTCGATTAGCTTCTGCGCTGCTGCTTCGGCAAATTCAAGATCATTAATGGCATAATCCATTTCAATGATTTCTACAACATTTCTGTTTATGCCATTTCTCAAGGTATCAAATAACATTGCATCTTCCTCTACCCCATAGAAGGCTTCACCTTCAACATCTATACCAGATATCCCTTTAAGTGGCAGCATCAGCACGGTTTTTTCTTTAGCTAAGTTTAATTTTTCAACGAGCTTCTTGCCAATCGCTTCGTTCTCTTCGACCGTAGTTCGCATGAGCGTTACCGTCGGATTATGCTTATAGAATGTATGACCTTTAAATTTCTCTGGGATCGTATCATAGGGTCCAAAGTTACACATATCCAGCGCACCGACAGATACAACCTGTGGAATATGGTTTTTAGCAGCGGCCTCTAATCGATGAGGACCTGCATTCAGAACACCGCCAATAATCTCATCTGCCCACTCTGTTGTCGTAAGATCCAGAACGCCTTCAATAAATCCGGCCTCTATAAGCGCTTCCATCGATTGCCCACCAATACCCGTAGCGTGGAATACGAGTACTTCATACCCTCTTGCTTCAAGATATTTTCTCGCTATTGTGATACATGGAGTCGTTACTCCAAACATCGTGGCAGCGATCAAAGGCTTTTTATCGATTACCTTCGTATTTTCGAATGTAACCATACCTGCAATGGCAAATACCGCATTTGTGAAAATTTGAGTTGAAATCGAGTTCAGCCCAGAAACATCCACAACGGATGGCATCATCACAATATCACTAGTGCCTACATAGGGAGCCGTATTTCCTGATGCTACAGTAGATACCATGACTTTAGGAACGCCAATGGGCAAAGCCCTCATCCCCGGTGTGACTAACGAAGTGCCTCCTGTTCCACCAAAAGAGATCATCCCATCAAATTTACCCTGTCTATATAATTCAGGTACAAGTTTTTCCATGCCTTTGGATAAGACCTCTGTTGCTAAAGCTCTATCGTTCTTAGCGGCGAGTACCTTAATGTCCATGCCTGCGGCCTCTGCTACTTCGCTGTTTGATACATCTGGTTTAAATGTCGATTCAAATACACCTGTGTGAATTGTAAATGTACCTAATCCCAAGCTTTCGATTAATTCTTTAACGTACCCATACTCATCACCTTTAGTGTCAAAAGTTCCTGCGATCGCGATTGTCTTCATTGTCCAATCCTCCTCTTACCTGTTAGGTTAAGATGTACACATATCAAAGTAAGATTAACTATGAATCAATCATACTGCGTAGATTTTCGAATGAAAACGCTTTAATGTCTTATGTTTTTGTGTTTATGTTAGATTTATATTGTTTTGGAGAAAAACCCTTAACTTTTTTAAACATTTTGCTAAACTGTGCATAGTCTTGGTATCCAACTAAATAGGCTAATTCGGAGAGTTGAATCTTATCCCTGTCTAATATTTCAATAGCCCGATCCATGCGGAATCGAACAATGTATTCTTGAAAGCTACAGCCCACGCTCTTTTTAAACAGACTGCTTAAGTAACTTCTAGATACATGAGCCACCTTGGCTAAATCTGAAAATGAAATCTCATTCATGTAATTCTGCGCAATGTATTCTTTCACAAATTCAACATAGTCATAGTGCTTCGTAACACCATCTAACATTTTAACCATCAAGTCATCTTCATCCAGCTTACCCGTTACTTTGAATGCCTTGGTAATATTCGTGATAGACTTTTCAGAAGGAATTCTCTCAAAAGACGATCCTCCAATGTACCCCATTAAGTCTTCGTTGTTACTATACATATATTGAACATCAATCGGTGTTTTTACAGGACCACCATAAATCATTTTCACGATGCCAGGCTTTAATTCATTACAGATTTTAAATATGTTATCTGCTCTTATCTTAGCAGCTTCAAGTGAGAATACTTTCTTGGCTCCTAATAATCCGCCTTCGGTTAAGCCTAAGTGAACACATATGACATCAGCACCAGCCTCTATCATTTGCGTAGCTTGGATTTCATTAAATACAAATGCGACGGTGAACATGTCTCTGTTATGAGCTATTCTTATGGCCTCTACTTCAAGGAGATATGAATTCCCTTCATCTTCAAGCGCCTCGCTAAATTTCCCGTCAATGAGACCAACCGTCGGATAGTTATTAATACCAGAGAAGCCCCTATCTTTAATTTCAATGATGTAGTCATCCATATTCTTCGTGGGATCGCTGGCATTCAGTCCAAATATAATAGGGATATCCTTGACCAATGGAATAATCTCTCTTGATGCAAAATCCATAACCATGTCATTACTATTACAAAAAGGCAAGAAACCCGCGAGTGAGCTCCTTCCCATTTGACGAAATCTACCGGAATTCAGCATTAATATGAAATCGGCTCCACCCTGCTTAGCATACTTTGCAGTGATTCCCGTTCCCGTGGATACACCAATAATATGATTTCCCATGGCTAGCTCGGCTCTAAGATTCCCTAATATCTTCTCTCTCTCCATCCTTACCATTCCCCTTATCTTCGTAGCTACTTCATCTATTATCCCACAGCTTGAAGAAACATCATTAATCAATACAAAAAAACGAACCCCTTCAACTCTAAGGTTCGTTTATTAAGAATAAGTTTTCATTAAAATCAAGGCATCTAAAATATTCTAATCATCTAATTCTACGTTTTGAATCTGCCCATCCATATTCACTTCCCACTCAATCTCAATGCCTTGCTTAAGCCCAACTTTATCTTTATCCTCAATTGTCACATCTTTAGGAATGGTTATGGTTTGTTTTCCGCCATGTTCGACTTGGACATCAACCGTGTTACCATTTGCTTTCAGAATAATTCCTTCATATTCAATATACTTTCTGCTGATATTTCCGTTAGGATCTGTAATCGTTTTAAGCTCCCCACCATCCGTTAGCAGCTCTACCTTTTTATGATAATCATTTTTTATGGATTCATCTTTAAGCACTTTTTCGATTTTAACACCTGCTGGAATCCCATCTTTATTTGATACCTTAGTATCAGAAGTATCGGAATTTGGGCTCGTTTGTTGCGGCGCTGATTCAGATGTTGTGCCATTCGTATTGGATTCTGAAGTTGACGGAGTTTCTGTGGAAGTATTAGATTGTGGTGATTCCGATTCTGCCTTCGTACAACCACTGAATATAATACTTATACACATTAACGTAAGAAGTACTAGATACATGTGACGTTGCCGTTGAGTTTTGCTCTTGTTAATTTTCATTGTGTCTCCTCCTGATGTTAAATTTAGATCCAGTTGGTACATTGTGACTTAGCTTTTACATATTACTTTAGCTTTATACGGTAATAGCCTCCATACAATGGAGGCGATATTAAATACTTTATTTATTTAAACGATTTACTCCAATTTAAAACGTCATAGAAGGACCATATCTTGCCAAGAAATGTTCCTTTTCCTTATAATCAGGCATGATGCTGCCTAGTCTTCTCCAGAATGATCGATCATGATTCATATGGGTCAGATGACATAGCTCATGGATGATCACATAATCTATAACTTCTATGGGAGCCATGGCAAGTCTATAATTAAAGGTGAGCTTCTTATCCGAACTACAACTTCCCCACTTGGTTACAGACTCGACAATTTCAATGCTTTTGGGTTTTACTTTCAATTGGTTTTGATATTTACTTATTCGTTCTCCTACAATCTTCTTACAGCTTGCAAAGTAGAACTTCTTGAGATTCCGTTTAAGTTCTTCCTCATATAATCCGTTAGTCTCAATTAATTCATGAAGAAAATACTCTTGTCCAAGGTGAAGAAATTTCCCTTTATCCTGATATTCTCTTTTCCTTGGAATTCCCATAGCTTTAGCCTCAGCAATCGTTCTTAATTTCTCAAGTATCCATTTTCCATGAAGTTCTACAGCATCTAAAATAAAATTTTCACTAGTATGCTTGGGAGCTTTGACGGTTATGAGGCCTACTGCATCGATATGAATCGAAAGCTTTTTTCGATTTCCATATTGAACATTAAAATTTATAATTTTGTTTTCCAATTCAATTTTCATACGCACCATCGTCTCTAAGAAGTTACTAATATTAGTTATTATATAACCACAACAAGTGCTAATTTAATAACTTCTTGAACATTTAATGATTTGAATTTAGATTATTACCTTATTTTTGATATCTTTAAGCGATTTAATGCTCTTTTGTCTATTAAAAATGAGTTTATTCCATTACCTATGTTAAAATTAAATACGCTTATATACATCTAGGAGGGAATATACTCATGAATGAATTTAATCTAATGTTAGACAAATACGCAGATTTGGTTGTTAAAGTTGGTGTTAACGTGCAGCCCGGTCAAGTTCTGATGGTTCAAGCACCTTTGGAAACTGTAGAATTAACTCGATTAATTGTTTCGAAGGCTTATAAGGCTGGTGCTAAATATGTGCAAGTGGAATGGGAAGATGAACAGGTTACTCGCATCCGTTATGAACAAGCTGCTGATGATTCATTTGGCTACTATCCCAAATGGCAGGCTGATATGATGGAACAACTTGCAGAGGGTGGCGGAGCCATTTTACATATTAAAGTACCGAATCCTGAACTGTTCCGCGGAATTGATTCCTTTAAGGTATCAACTGCTGTGAAGGCAGCTGCGGTTGCTCGTGAGAAGTACTCCCACTATACCCGCAATAATAAAATTAGCTGGTCGCTAATTAAAGCCCCTACTCAGGATTGGGCGAATAAAGTATTTGCTGACCTACCCGAAGAAGAGCGAGTTCAAGCGATGTGGGATGCCGTATTCCTCATGAATCGTGTCGGAAGTGAAGATCCTGTGGCCGCTTGGCGTGAACATATTACTCATTTGAAAAAAAGCCAAGAACATATGAATGCCAAGCGTTACAAGAGTCTGCACTACCGTGCTCCGGGAACCGACCTCCACGTTGAAATGCCCAAAGAACATGTATGGCTCGGTGGTGGCGCTGAAAATGAAGCTGGCGTGTATTTTGTAGCCAACATGCCTACAGAGGAAATCTACACGATGCCCCTTCGTACAGGTGTCAACGGTACGGTGACAAGCACACTTCCACTAAATCTAAATGGACGGTTGGTTGAAGGCATTAAGCTTACCTTTAAAGATGGTAAAGTGACTGCGTATGATGCCGTATCGGGTCGTGAGCATTTAACATCCCTTCTCGATACGGATGAGGGCGCCTCCTATCTCGGAGAAATGGCATTAGTACCTCATGATTCCCCTATTTCCCGATTGAACCGGGTATTCTATAACACAGGTATTGACGAGAATGCTTCTTGTCATTTTGCACTCGGTAGCGCCTATCCGGTAAACATCGAAGGCGGTACAAAGATGAGTAAAGAGGAACTGCTTGCCAAAGGAGCCAACGTTAGTTTAACGCATGTCGACTTTATGATTGGTTCGGCTGAACTGGAGATTGACGGTGAGCTAGAAGATGGAACAATGGAGCCGGTTTTCCGTAACGGTAACTGGGCTTAGAAGAAAACGAAGAAGCAGCAATCCTCCAGTGAGAATTGCTGCTTCTTCGTTTTTCATAGTATATTTTTTTATAAGAAAAGAGGTATTTCCTTCACTCCTCTTACGACCATGCCGGGTCTCCATTCAAGTTCATCCATATCCATTTGCAGCTTAATATTAGGGAAACATTGTACAAGGCTGCTGATTGCAATTTCACCTTCAAGCCTTGCAAGAGGTGCTCCAAGGCAAAGATGAATACCTTTTCCAAAAGCAAGATGCTGACTTTTTTCTTTTGTAATATCAAATTGCTCCGGATTATCAAATTTCTCCTCATCATGATCGGCGGAATTAAGTGCAATAATAATTAACTCACCTTTTTTCATTGCTTTGCCTTTAAATTCTATATCTTCGCTTACCCATCTTGATGTACTAAATTCAACAGGACCATTATAACGGAGTGATTCTTCAATTGCAGAATGAATGCGATCGGGTTCTTGAATAAGTAACTGAAGCTGCTCAGGATGCTCCAATAAAGCAAGGATTGTATTACCAATAAGATTAACAGTCGTTTCATGCCCTGCAACAATTAGAAGCATCACCACTCCATATAACTCCTGCTCCGTTAATTTGTCACCTTCCTCCTCGGCAATAATAAGCTGGCTAATTAAATCCTCACCCGGGCTTCTTCTTACAATTTCAAACCTTTGACTCAAGTATTGAAAAAATTCATCCATATGCTGATCTATCTCATCCGCAAAATCCCCATCTGGACCTTCAATCAAAGATGTGGACCAAATTCGAAATTTATCTCGATCTTCGGTCGGAACACCCAGCATTTCACAAATCACGATGATAGGAAGCGGAAAAGCAAATTCATTAATTAAATCTACACTTGTTTTGCCACTCCATTCATCTAAAAGCTCATCGGTAATCTCTTGAATACGTGTTCTCATTTCTTCTATCATTTTTACTGAAAAGGATTTTTGCACCAATCCTCGTAATCGTTTGTGATCTGGCGGGTCAGAGAAGAGCATACTCTGGTCAAAAGCAGTTCGATGTGCCATTTCATCTTCATTAAGTTTGTAGTAGTCCTTTACAAATCTTAGATCTTTCAATGCTTCTACAGCGTCTTCATACCTCGTTATCATCCACCCATATTGACCATCAGGAAAGAGGCATCTATAAATGGGATCTGTCTTCCTTAACTTTGCATACGTGAGAAAGGGGTCCTTTGTAAATTCTTTCGTAAACAGAGCGGTCTCTGTTGTATCGTTTGAATTCATGTCTTATTCTCCTCTCGAATAAAAGCAAGGATATAAAATGATAAATAATGGATATTATTCTATTTAACCTTATCCATTAACTAATTGCAAAAACAGACCTAAGACTAACGATGCCGTTCAGCCTCTCCAAGCAACGATGATCAATTAAAATAAACCGTTTTCCCTGTTTTCGCAGATTGGTAAATGGCTTCCAGTATTTCAGTTACGACGAGTGCTTGCTCAGGTAAAACAACAGGATCTGTATCATTGATAATACTCTCAATCCACAATCTACATTCTTTTCCTGCTTGAGTTTCAGATTTTCCGGCAAAATAGGCAACTCCGCCTGCATTTAACTCAGGTTTTTTAGTATATAAATGACCCATTTCTTCTCCGTTAATTCGTAGGCCATCCTTCATGTCTGCTCCACCCTCTGTGCCGCAAAGTGTAGCTTGCGCTTCACCTACATCGAGTGTATTCAGTGCCCAGCTTGCTTCAAGCGTAACCGTTGCTCCATTTTCCATCGTAATAAAACCAAATGCCGAATCTTCCACGGTGAACAATGCTGGGTCCCACGGACCAAAGGCATTCGCCGCATCCTTTTTGCTACCAAGCTTATGATATACATTACCTTTAACGCTTTTCACTTTGTAATTATTCATCAACCATAAGGTGAGATCCAGTGCATGCGTTCCAATGTCGATTAATGGCCCGCCGCCCTGCTCTTCCTCATTTAAGAATACGCCCCAAGTCGGCACGGCACGTCTACGAATAGCATGAGCTTTGGCAAAATAAATTTCGCCTAAATCTCCTCTTTCACATACTTTTTTGAGTAACAGAGAGTCTGGACGATATCGGTTATCGTAACCAATCGATAGCTTCTTACCGGTGCGTTTAGCAGCTTCGAGCATAGATCTTGCCTCAGCAGCCGTCTTGGCCATTGGTTTCTCACAGAGAACATGCTTACCCGCTTCGAGCGCATCGATCGTAATGAAGGAATGCGATTTATTGGGTGTGCAGACATGGATGACATCAATTGTGGTATCCTTCAAAAGCTCTTTATAATCCGTATAGATTCGAATGCCTTCTAGCCCAAATTTCTTAGCTGTCTCAACTGCGCGTTCTTCGACTATGTCACAAAAAGCAACCAATTCTACGTTGATCTGTTCGATCAAGTTAGGAATATGTTTACCATTCGCAATTCCTCCACAGCCGATAATACCAATTCTCAGTTTTTTCTCTGCATTCTGTGTCATAATGAACATTCCCCTTTGGCTTATTAATTTATAGAATTCCTCTTAAATACTGCAGGCTCATCTCAATACTTTGTAACTGTGGGAGCACAAATTCTTCTTGTTCTACCGTATACCAGCTCACATTGTAGTTCTTGGCAGCATCCGTAATCATTTGAAAGTTCATCATACCTGAACCAATCTCAATGTTCTGCTTATCCTCTTCGCTCTTCATATCTTTGATATGCAGCACTCTACAACGTTCCTTATATTTATGGATAAAATCGATCGAATGAAGACCCGCATGTTCTATCCAATATGTATCTAGCTCCACAAACAAATGATCAGGGTCAGTATGAGCTATGAGGATATCAAGTCCGTATTCTCCATCAAATTGTTGAAATTCAATATCATGGTTATGGTAACCAAACTGGATTCCATGCTCTTTGCAGCGTTCACCAATACGGTTGAAGCGTTCTGCTGTTCGCTTATAACTGTCAGCGCTTTCACGCATCTCTTCGGGAAGACCAGGACAGATAATATAAGGACTTTGAATCTCTAAGGAGTAGTTAATGGTTTCCATGAGCTTCTCTTCGAGCTCAGTAATTCCGATATGGCTTCCAGCAGCCTGTAATCCAAATTGAGCTAAAGCAATACGTAAATCTCTAGCAGATGTACCGAAATATCCGGCAAATTCCACACCGTCATATCCGATATTAGCTACTTTTTGCAAAGTTCCTAGAAAATCAATGTTCGTTAATTCCTTAATGGAATATAGCTGTAAAGCAATATTCGCCATGTCATTCACTCCCTTCCTGTTACAAATAAAGTTACCAAAAACAGAGGATAAGTAATACAATGAAGCTATTATAAAATATTAAATATTTGTCATTCGGAGAGTGTTAGCATGACGGAAGCTTACTTTGAATCCAACCGTTCACCCATGGGATCGATTCATTATCCATACGAATGCATGATTCAATCGAGTGTGGGAAGTCGCTGGGTCGTTCATCCTCACTGGCATATCTATATTGAGATTCTGTATTTCTTATCTGGACAAGCAAAAGTATTTCTTGGGGGAGAGTCCCATATCCTCAGTAAAGGAGATCTGATCCTGATTCATTCGCACGAAACACATTCTATTTATTCATTGGGTGTCGAAAAAGTGTCTTATGTAGTCATTAAATTTGATCCTGAAATTCTCTACTCGACTTCAAGAACCATATTTGAATCCAAATACGTACTGCCCTTTACGATGGCAAAATCAACGAATCAAAGGGTATTTACGGAACAAGAGATCATAGATACACCTATTCCTGCACTAGTTACTGAAATTTATGATGAATTTACTGCTCGGAATTATGGATTCGAACTGGCTGTAAGGACCTTGATCTGTAAAGTATTTTTATGGTTTTTACGCAAATCACAAGATCAGCAGCCCAACTGGGATATAGCTCATTCACTAAAAGAAATTGATTTCCAAATGCTGCAACAGGTCTTCGAGTACATTGATGAGCGTTACATGGACGATATTACTGCCGAAACGGCTGCACGTATGTGTAACCTAAGCTACAGCTACTTTTCAAGGAAATTTAAAGCGATCATGGGCAAGACATTTACAAACTATCTGAACTATATTCGAATTACGGAGGCAGAAAAATTACTGTTAACCACCGATTCCAGTATGACCGAGATCGCGCTTGAAGTTGGTTTTTCCAACTCAAGCTACTTCATTCAACAGTTCAAGCAATATAAAAACATCTCCCCGAGTCAATTTCGCAAAAAGATTACAGAGGAGAGTTCTGAATCTTCGGAATTAAACGTTGATTGAATTGATGCAACATAAACACCCTAGAGTGCCGCACTCCGCACTTTAGGGTGTTTGTGTTCAAGGTTTATTTTGACAGCACATCCTCAAGCCTCCCCACCCTAAGTTCTTCGTTTCATAGATTAGATGTACTTCAGAATCATTAGGTTCACGTAAATGTAAAATTATTTCGCTGACTATCGTTTTCCCAACTAATTTATTAATGAAATTGAAATTTAAAATGGAATTTTGTGATGCATTTGTTAATTTTTTAAATAAAATAATTTGTTCCCCTTCCCAAATAGTTCCCAGTGATTTATGTTATATGGAGGAATAATAATTAAACTATACATATTGGAGTGGTAATTCATGTCACATGCTAAAGCTACACACGGACCTCCCGTAAGCGGCAATTTATTTAAGAATCGATTTTATCAAACGATACTCATTTCCAATATATTTCTGCAAATCGGAATATGGGTCAGAAACTTTGCGATTCTCATGTTCGTCACGGATCAGACAAATAATGATCCCACATCGATCTCACTCATTTCTGTTGTTGAATTTGCTCCAATCTTTGTATTCTCTTTCATAGGTGGCGCATTCGCTGATCGATGGAGACCTAAGCGGACGATGATATGGTGTGACTTTCTATCTGCCCTGTCCATACTCGTCGTTCTTATTACTCTTCTCTATGGCTCATGGGAAACGATTTATTTAGCCACGTTTGTCTCAGCCATCTTGTCTCAATTTTCGCAACCTTCTGTCATGAAGCTCTTCAAGCAGCATGTACATCCAGATCAACTTCAACAAGGAATGGCAATGTTTCAATCTCTGATGGCTATTTTTATGATTTTAGGACCAACACTTGGCATATTCTCCTATCATCAATTCGGTATTAAAATTTCAATTGGAGTCATGGGTGTCGCATTCCTATTGTCAGCCCTCATTCTTTTCCGCCTTCCTGCGGATGAAGTTAAAACTGAACAGAATGACAAAGACACGATGAATTTCCGCAAAGAGCTCGCTGATGGTTTCCGCTATGTATGGCGGAGTCCCGTACTTAAAGTACTTGCAGCTGCATTTGCCATTGCTGGATTTTCTGTCGGAATTATCCAAACTCTCGGATTTTTCGTAGTTACAGAACGACTCGGACAGCCAAAAGAATTTTTACAATTTCTATTAATGATTAATGGTGTTGCGATGTTGGTAGGCGGAGCTTCTATCATGGTTATTGCTAAAAAGGTCTCTCCGCAAATTCTATTGGCGCTCGGGATGCTCATAAGCGCGATATGTATTGCCGGTATGGGGATTTCAACCAATATACCAATCACACTTGGACTTCAATTTCTCAACGGGTTAACCATGCCAGCAATTCAAATTGGGATTAATACTCTAATCCTTCAATGGACAGAGCAATCCTATGTAGGTCGTGTCAATGGTGTTCTAAGTCCCATGTTTATGGGAATGATGGTTATCATGATGTCATTATCCGGGATATTAAAGGGTAACTTTCCTCTCGTCGAGATATATGTTGTATCAGGAATTGTCATGTTGCTCGGGGCCTTGATTCTCGTTCCTATATTTAAACATAAGCCTGCTCCTGAATTAGCAACGGGGTCTGGTGAAGTAATGCATTAACGATATTCCCCAACAGTTAAAAAAGAGCCTTACTGAAAGCTTTCTGCTTCGGTAAGGCTCTTTTCTTTTTATTGCGTTGATAGATCCGCTGACTTGAATCTTTCCATCCTTGAACCAGGTTCTTATAAGCCCAATGGATGTGATCCTGATTATCAAACTTTATACAGGTTCCGGTGTAGGCGTTGGCTTCGCATATTGGCCATTGCCATAGGTCTGATCGATGATCGCACGTATTTCTTTAACGCTCTTCCCCTGTTTATGAAGCTCTGCTGTCGTCATCGTTGTATTCACACATACGTCGCATCGAGTTCCATGATCATCCCAAACGATGCTGCCATCAGGCTTTACTTCTTTAATGAAACAATTCAAATTACTGTTATGGCCAGCACTCTCTCCGCATCCACAGTAGCAAGGAATATTCACCAGTATATCTTTCACACTTGCAGCCGTGCTGTAAGCCGTCTGTAATATCTCAGGTTGCTGATCCAAAAATCCTGGTAGCTTGTCCGCTCCAGATGTAGTTTCTTGTAAATCTCCATTTGCAGCCGTTTGCTGTACATTATGAGTCTCCACCTCATGCGCTGCTTCTTCCTTAGTGGAACAGCCTGTTATCATAATGCTTGTCAGCATCAAGCCGATAACAGCCAAACGTGTCGATTGACGCAATATTGATCTCTCCTTTACCATGCTCAGATGTAGTTAGTATAACATGGCATTTTTCAAATGAGTAATTACTCATATGGCAATTTCTTAACAGTAATGATTCCGTTTAAGCCTTAATTTTGTTATAATAATCGATAACAGTCTTCATGTCTTTGCGAAGCCCTGACAGAAAGGTGATTACTAATGGAACAGTCTATAAATTCGGCTGAAGAATGTGAATCATCCTGCCTCGGTACCGATAGCGAATTGAGCAAAATCAAAGATCGTTTGATCGATGATCAGTCGGCCATACAGGTAGCAGATTGGTTCAAAGCCTTCAGCGATCCTACCCGTGTTAAATTAATTCACGCCTTGCTGCAGCAGGAATTATGTGTACATGATTTAACAACCCTTTTGAGTATGGGACAATCGGCCATTTCACATCAATTACGGTATTTACGCAACTTAAGAATTGTGAAACGCCGTAAGGATGGCAAAACCGTATATTACTCACTTGACGATACACATATTGAACAAATTTTTCTACAAACGTTACAACATACGAAGCATGAATAATGTAATTAAAGGACAGCCTTAGTGGCTGTCCTCTCGTTTTTTCCCATACATCACAACAAAATTATAGTACTTATACACACAATCGACATCATCAAATCCAACGTCCTGTAGCCAGTTCAATTGTGTTTGTAACGGAGTCATTCGATCAATCTTTGTTCTTTCATAAGCGGAATCTTTTTCTTCTCTAGATAAGCTACTCGCTTCTACTTTACTCTTCCAGTCTCCCCTATACATCATATCAATTGCTTCAGTATGGCCTAATACTTGATCTGCATTAATGAAAACACCGTTTGCCTTCAAGTTTAACAACGTGTTTTTGTATAATTTCATTTTATCAGAATCGGACAAATGGTGAATTGAAAGTGCTGAAACGATCAAATCATACTTATCAAGTGCTATGTAATTTGTGTAATCATCCAATACATAATTCACATTAGAGTATCTTGCCAGCCTCGATTCTGCAACCTCCAACATTTTTGAAGACAGATCAATAAGTGTAATCTCTGCCTCAGGGTACTTCTCTAATAGGAGTGAGGAGAATAAGCCTGTCCCAGCGCCCAGATCTAATATATTAGGACGCTTCACACTTGTATCAGCAAGAGAAACGGATGTCTGATAAAAGTCATTAAAACACGGGATAAGCTTTCTTCGCTGAGCATCATAGGCATATGCAACTTCGTCAAATTTGCTGCTTACTTCATTACGGCCATCCATCCATCCCACCTCCAATGTTTAAAAACTTTCTTATTCTCATCTTATGCATTTTCGACTTATTCGTAAAATATATTAATTCTATAAGTTTTATAGATCCTTCCTATAAACATAACTGTAATCACAACACAAAAAAACCCGTTATCTTCACTGATGTGAGGGTAACGGGTTTTTCAATATTTATATACCAGTAATGATTAGTATGCCAGAGCAAACAAACCATGAATGTGAGACAGGTAACGAATGTTACTTGCTTCTTTCATGAGAGATGCAGGCAGACCTTTCAGTTTGGTTTGGCTTCCGCCAATTGTACCGATGGCATCTTTTCTTCCCAAGCTTCCCAGTGTACCTGAGTTTACAAGAGAGAATGTATCCATTGGAGCGTTTTTGAAGAAAGCAGACAAGTTGTATCCAATAACTTCACCCATTTGCCAAGCAAGTTGTGCAGTAGGTGGGAATGGACGTTCTGCTCCAGCAGCAAATACGACTGCACTGTCACCAGCTACAAATACTTCAGGATGTGAAGTTGATTGTAGGAAGCTGTTTACAGTAGCACGACCGCGGTTTACTTCAATACCACAGTTAGCAACAACAGAATTTCCTTGTACGCCACCTGTCCAAATCAGAGTGCTTGTTTCAAGCGTGCTTCCGTCTTTCAGGGAAACCGTTGAACCTTGCATTTCTGTAATTGCAACGCCAGTCAAGAATGTTACACCACGTTTTTGCAAACTTGTTGTAGCACGCTCAATCAGTTCAGGAGCAAATCCCATCAAAATAGATGGAGCTGCTTCTACGCAGTTAATTGAAATTTCTTTGAAATCAATACCTTTTTCACGGCAAAGACCTGGCAACATATCAGCTAATTCACCAACTAGCTCGATACCTGTCAATCCACCGCCACCTACAACAAATGTTGCATCGGCTTTGTTTTTCGTTTTGAGATACTCATCCAAGCGAGCACCAATATGTGCATGAATGCGATTAGCATCATTAACAGATTTCAGCGTGAAGCTGTGCTCTTGTAGACCTGGAATTCCAAAGAATGCCGTTTCACTACCCAAAGCTACTACGAGTGCATCATAGTTAAGGGAAGAACCACTTGAAAGAACTACACGTTTCTCATCTGGAAGAATTGATTCAACGGATGAAATCACCAAATCTACATCTTTACCACGTAACAGTTTATCAAGTGGCAATGCAACAGCTTTCTCATGTAGGTTACCTACAGCTAAGCGATGCAATTCTGTAATAATTTGGTGAGTTGGAAAACGGTTAACAACCGTAACTTTAGCATCTTCAGCAGACAAGTGTTCACGCAAAGACAATGCGCTCAGCAAACCACCGTAGCCGCCACCTAATATCAATATATGCTTTGACATACTTATCCTCCATTCTTGTTTCAGCTTACCTTTAGTTTTGAATTATTGACGCTTAGCTTGGATATCCAGGAAAGCTTGAACGAAGCGAAGGCTCTTCTGAACCTGCGGATCTTTAAGCATTTTGAGCATACCAAACAAACCGACTGAGCTTGTGTCCACTTGTGCACGATCGCCTGCTTCAATAGCAGCTGCAGCAACACCTTTGGCTTTCTCTGTGATCGGTTTAACAAATTCTTGCATTCCGCCCTTAAGATCTTCAATCAATACCTGATCCTTGGAAACGCTTTGAGCTAAATCAAATGCTTTAGTCATTACTGTAACCATTTCTGCCAATTTCGGAAGATTATCGACCAGAATTGTTAAGGACTCCTGTACCTCTGGCTTCATCAACTGATCAAGAACATCTGGGGTTTCCCGCTTCTCAGCTTGTGGTGCAGCTGTACCTTGGGATTGAGTGGATATTTCTGACATAAGCTAACGTCCTCCTTTGCAATGAAATAGAAGCCCGTCTATTTTTCGTTGCCTAACGTTCACATGAATTCCATTAAAAATAACGAGCGCATCATAATAATTGTAACGTTTTTCACATAAAAAAACAAAAGTTCATTAGAGAGTGAATAACGAATCCTAGGGCGACTTCTTATATAAATGGAATGGGAACAGGTCGAAACGGAACTCTATATGAGTTCATTATACCCCTTTCACTCCTAAAAGAAAAAAACAATTTTTTACACATATGATAAAAATGATTTATTAATCGAAATTTCTTTTAAGAAAAAAGAAAAAAATCCGCCGTTTATAATGCCCGGCGGATGGTAATCTTATTTTAATTTCAATACACGCATTGCATTCAAGACAGCGATAATCGTAACACCGACATCTGAAAATACCGCTTCCCACATCGTCGCAATACCGAATGCTCCAAGTAACAGAAACACTCCTTTAACGGCAAGGGCAAAGATAATGTTCTGCCACACGATTTTGCGAGTACGTTTGGCAATGTGAATTGCCGTATATATTTTAGAAGGCTCGTCGGTCATAATTACGATATCTGCGGCTTCTATGGCTGCGTCAGATCCAAGTCCACCCATCGCGACACCTACATCTGCTCGTGCCAACACAGGTGTATCATTAATCCCGTCACCCACAAATATAATTTTCTCTTTCCGTAATTTCTGCTGGTCGATCTTCTCAATCTCTTCCACTTTATGTTGCGGAAGAAGTTCAGCATGTACTTCGTCAACTCCAAGCTGCTTACCAACAGATTCGCCGACTGCCTTGGCATCACCTGTTAACATAACGATCTTCATTCCCAAGCTCTTCAATGAACTGATCGCTTCCGCTGAATCATCCTTCACTTCATCCGCAATGGTAATATAACCGGCATATTCTTTGTTTACACTTACGTGAACGACCGTACCAACGGCATTGGGTTCTTCATAAGAAATATTTTCTTTCTTCATCAGCTTCGTATTACCCGCAAGGATTTCTTTGCCCTGCACCTTTACCTGAATACCGTGCCCTGATATCTCATTGTAATCTTGTATATCGGACTCATTTATATCTTTGCCATATGCAGTACGGATAGATTCAGCAATGGGATGCGTTGAATGTAGTTCAGCAAAAGCCGCATATTCCAGCAATTGATCTTTACTTATGCCGCTCTGCGCAGGCTTAATGTCTGTTACTTTAAAAGCACCCTTCGTCAACGTACCCGTCTTATCAAAGACTACGTATTTAACGTCATTTAATGCTTCCAAATAGTTGCTACCCTTAATCAATATACCAGCCTTGGAGCTGCCCCAATACCACCGAAGAATCCAAGCGGAATCGATACGACAAGTGCACATGGACAAGAGATAACAAGGAATATAAGTGCACGATAAATCCAATCCGAGAACGTAGCCCCGCTTATAATAAGTGGGGGTACTAGTGCAAGTAATAATGCAACGATAACAACAACTGGCGTATAATAACGGGCAAATTTAGTGATGAAATTTTCCGTAGGAGCCTTTTTGCTGCTCGCATTCTGAACCAATTCTAATATTTTTGAAACCGTTGATTCACCGAAATCCTTAGTAACTTCAATCGTGAGTACACCATTCTTATTAATAAAGCCGCTGAGTACATCCTGACCGGCTTCAATTTCCCTCGGTACAGACTCGCCTGTGAGGGCTGAGGTATCAACCATGGAGCTTCCTTCCGTCACTTTACCATCCAAAGGAATCTTCTCACCTGGTTTTACGACAATATAGTCCCCGATCTTTATTTCTTCTGGAGCAACCCGCTTGGTATTAGAACCCACTTTCAAGTTAGCATAATCTGGACGCAGATCCATCATTGAACTAATGGATTTACGAGAACGATTGACTGCTATACCTTGGAACAACTCACCAATTTGGTAAAAGAGCATAACGGCTACGCCTTCAGGATATTGTCCAACACCAAAGGCACCAATCGTAGCCAGTGACATCAGGAAATATTCATCAAAAACCTGTCCTTTAACGATGTTCTTTACAGCTTGAAGAACAATATCTCCACCTATGATTACATAAGCTACTAAGAAAATAGCCAATTCCCAATAGTTTGGAAGTGAGGTGAACATTGCGATTGCAGTTAAAACAGCACCAATGCCTAATCGAATCGACATCCTTCTGGTACTTCCTGCTCCATGATCATGGGTGTGACCATGGCCTTCTTCATCATGATTATGACCTTCATGATTTTCATGTGAATTTTCAGGTTTATCCTGAGCATGCTTGTGAGAGCCTATATCGGCATGGTCTTGCTGATGATGTACAGACACATTATTTATACCTTGGCTTGCTCGATTCGCGTCTTTTATGTCCATCACTTTGACTTGAGGCTCTAAAGTTCTAACCTTCTTCTTAACCTGCATTATCAATTCTTCATTATCGTTATCTGTCATTTCAAAGGTTAACTTCTGGTTCACAAAATTTACGGAGCAAGAAGTGATTCCCTCCATCTTACCTACGCCATTCTCGATTTTCTGTGCGCAGCTGGCGCAGTCTAGTCCATCCAGTTGCAACTCGCGTTTTGTTGTTGCGGCTGCTTTTCCCATATAACTGCCTCCGATTCAGAAAAAAATATAATATGAGCATATGTTCATATATAAACTTAATATGCTCATTATATTCACTTTACTTCAAAGTTGTCAATGAATATGTCCCTTATTTTCGCCTATTATTTTAGCTGTAAGCGTAAGACAGATCACCAACATTAGAAGCAACTGTCTTAGCGTAAGCCCAATCCATAATGAGTCCGGTTCGTGTTTCAATAAAGAGAGGACAAATAAGCCAAGACAATAACCCAGTATCGTTATCAAACAATTCTCGTTATGTACTTGATACACGCTTTGAGCCTCTCTCTGCTCCTTAGAGTTCCTATATTGGACAAAGATCATTACAGCTGCCAGTATAAAGTTACCTACTGCATATACTCCTCCATTTTGGAAAAGCAGTTTCAGCAAGTGATACGTACCGTTCGATGCAATAAACCAAGTTATTGCGGGTGATACATAGAATAACCAATCTTGTCCCAGCTTGCGTGTCTTCATAGTAAGCATAACAAAGGCATATACCCCTGCGAGCACCCAACCATTCGTTCCGCCCGTATAGAACAACACTAACTTAGGCTCATGAATTATGGATGAGAACTCAAACAAGATAGCGCTACATTTCCAGATTAGAATACTACATAATAGCGTGGTCGCAAGATCATCCAGAAGAAGTTTTCGATACACGGTAGCTGAACGTTTCAGCGAGATATTCGTTACAACATAACCTATAAGTACCGTAATGATTATCGACAGCAATTGCCATTTAACCATAAAGGGTCCGATCGGTATAACTTCCATATATGTATTAACCTCCACATATTCATTTTGAATAGCCTGTCTTCATTGTTCGGAAACTAATTTTCAGCTTACAATATAAAAACAACCCTAAACTCAAGTGAGTCCAAGGTTGTTTTACATTCAACTTACGATAAGCAGGGAACCTTGGAATCACGCAGTGCATACAAATGCGCAAATCCGGATTTCTTAAGAATTCGAGCTGCTTTTTTACTTTGACGGTGATTATCCGCTAATATAAGCACTGGCTTATCTGCGGACAGCTCCTTATTCGATAAGTAAGGAAGTCGTCCTATCGATATATTAACTGAGTCTGGAACATGACATTTTTGATAATCAACAGAATCCCGAACGTCCAACATTTGATACGACGTGGTGAGTTTTGATACATTCAGCTCCACCTGATCAGCTTGTTTAGAATCTACATATGCCAATCCTCGTACCGGCAGAACACTACTCCATATAACCCAGCCCACAGCAACGAATACAATGAGCAGCCATATCATAACGAGTCCTCCCTTATACTAACTTTGTATCTAATTTAGATACCCCAAAGGGTATTATAAAATTTTAGGAGCTTATTGTCAATTAAAGATCTACGCTAACAGATACATCTTCTTCCTGATCCGCGATACGAAGCTGTTGATTCGCAAATTCCTGATACAGCGTATGGGATCGTAGTAATTCCTGATGCGTACCAACTCCAGTTATCTTGCCTTTCTCTATAAAAAGAATTTGATCCGCGTCGACAACCGTCGATAATCGGTGTGCAATAACCAGTGTCGTACGCCCCTTCATCAAATTCTGTAATGCCTTTTGCACAAAAACTTCAGATTGGCTATCCAGACTTGAAGTAGCCTCATCTAACATTAATATGCCCGGATTACGAAGCAGTGCGCGTGCAATAGAAATTCGCTGACGTTGACCGCCAGATAATTTCATTCCCCGCTCTCCGACTTCTGTTGCATATCCATCGGGCAATTCATTGATAAATATATCCGCATAAGCCATATATGCTGCATGCTCAATTTCTGTATCACTTACCTCTCGATCCATACCATAGCTGATGTTATCCCGAATGGTTCCAGCTATAATAGGACTCTCCTGCGGTACGTAGCCAATCTGACTCCGCCAAGATTGAAGAGAAAAATCCTGAACATTGTCAGTTCCAATCATCATCTTACCGCTTTGAGGAATGTAGAATCTTTCGATAATGGAAAAGAGTGTTGTCTTCCCTCCCCCACTTGGGCCGACCACAGCAGTTACTTTTCCAGATTCTAAAGTAAAGGAAACATCCTTGAGTACTTCTTCACCCTCCGTGTATGCAAAATAAACATGCTCCAACCGTATGGTTTGAGCAGCGTTCGTTAGAGTCTTCCCTTCATGGACATTTTCTTGATCATCGTTCAAGATACTCACAATCCGCTCTGTAGCTCCTACAGCTTTTTGCATTTGAGTGAAAAACATCGTGATTTGATTCATCGGGAGAATAATCTGCACCAGATACAGAATAAAAGCAACCAGATCTCCAGCAGATAAAGCACCCGTTGACACTCTCATACCGCCATATCCAATAATGAGTACCATTAATCCCATCATTACAAACGAAATAATCGGTCCAATAAACGCTTGAATTTTTCCTTCCCTGATACCTAATCTTAGCAAAGATTGTATGGAACGTTGCCCCGTAACAAATTCTCGACTTTCGGCATTTGAAGCTTTAACCAAACGAATTTCCGATAGTACCTGATTCAGAATCGTTGTAAATCCAGCAGTTTCATCTTGTAAACTGCGCGAAAGTTTGAGCATTGTTCGTCCCAAGGGGATGATAACCGCAGCAGTTACAGGAATCGCCGCCAGCATAATCAACGTCATTTTCCAATCGAGCAATAACAATATAATGATAGCACCTACCATTGAAATTACACCATTAATGAAACCAGTGACATGTTCAGAAACGAGACCCTTCAATATAGCCGTATCATTGGTCATTCGACTAATAGTATCTCCGGTCCGATGCTTGTCGTAATAGGGAATCGTAAGTTCAAGTAGCTTTTTCCAGAGTCTCTCACGGAGTTTAGCTACAACATCTTGTCCCAACCGATTAAGTAAATAAATGGAGACGCCTCCAGAGAGCGCAGAAGCTACAAATGTAGCGATAAGTATAACGACTTGAATCGGCTTAATAAGAGCTTAATGAGAAATCATCCACCAAATTTTTTGTGAGTAGAGGAACGACTAGACTCACAAGTGTGGAGATAATGCCTAGTGATAATGCAATAGCTAATAAACCACGAGAAGGCTTCGTCTGACGGATTAACCTTAGAAATGGCCGCCAGTTTCCGGCTTTAGTTTCTTCTTTCATTCTAACGATTCTCCCATCCTATGAAGTCAGTTGGTCGGAACAAATATGGATATCATGTAGCGGGAGACAAGGTCTATCTTAATTCCTTCCTCCACGTCTTCAGCCACTCCTTGGTGCATTCAATGATTGTACGGGTTGCTGGAGATACATTCTTCGTTGCATGAATGGCAATACCTAAAGAACGATAGCTATGATCCTCAAGTTCAAGTGCAATGACCTGATTCGTTCTACCCTGCAAAATCATTTCTGGCAAAATACTAATGCCCAGCCCCTGCTCAACCATTGCAACAATGGCATAATCATCTGCTGCCTGAAATCGAATATCTGGTTTCACTTTGCCTTTACGCAGAACCCGCCGCACATCATAGTCACTGCCATCCTTAGGCATGATGAAAGGCTCACCTACGATTTGACTATATTGAACCTGAGTTTGATCATGGAGTCCATGTTCTGGGGATACAATGCATAACATCCGGTCCTTCTCTAGTGGGATGACATCGAATGAATCTAAGGTAGGCAGTGAAACGAAGCCAAAATCAATTTCCCCATTCAGAAGCCATTCTTCAATTTCATGATAATCTCCCTCAAATAATTTAATTTCTATGTGAGGATGATCTTCTAGAAACTGACTGATGATACCTGGCAACCATTGCACAGAAATACTGGTAAATGTTCCGATCCGAACCGTCCCCCGCTCCAAGCCGTTGATGGCGGCTGCCTCTTGTTTGATCTGTTCCTGAATATGCAAGATGTCCCGAATATATTTTAGAATATGCTCTCCGTTATCCGTCAAACGTACACCAGCTCGGTTCCGTGTCAGGAGAGAGAAGCCTAATTCCGTCTCCAGACTCTGGATGGCATGACTAACGCCGGATTGGGTCAGGCCCAGCTGTTCAGCAGCTTTTGTTAAGCTCCCTAATTCAATTACCGTGTGGAATACCTCATATTTATACAGACTCATTAGCTTCACTCTTTTACATTAATATATTTCATGTTAATCATTAAAAACATTCAATTTTCTTATTCTAACTTTACACGTATACTGATTCAGGCGTAATGGCAGAGAAATACATATCATTATAGCAAAAGGCTGGTAAACATCCATATGAAACAATACAAAGCAGATTTAATTATCCTAATGATCACCTTATTCTGGGGATCTTCTTATCTATTTATGAAAATGGGTCTAGATTCCGTCGAACCTTTCAATCTGATCGCACTCCGTTTCGGAATAGCCTTCATTATATCAGCAATCGTGTTTCACAAACGCTTACGGACACTTGATCGCCAAACGGTGAAGCATTCTGCTCTGCTTGGATTGTTTCTATTTGGTGTATTTGCCTCGATCATGATTGGTTTGAAAAGCACCTCTACTTCGAATGCTGGTTTCTTGATGAGTCTCACCGTGATCTTCGTCCCTGTCATTTCTGCAATATTTCTAAAAAACAAACCAGACAAGCGTCTGGTTTGTGGTGTGGTTCTTGCTCTTACTGGCATCGGATTTCTCACCTTGAAATCAAGCTCTGCACTTCATGTTGGCGATTTATGGTGTATCCTAGCTGCTTTATTATTCGCTATACATATTATATGGACAGGCCGCTCTACTAAAGTAGCGGATTCACTAAATCTTGGTATCATCCAGCTTGGATTCGCAGGAGTATTCGGCCTAATCTTCTCCATTATCTTCGAGACGCCACATTTACCTGTTACATTGCCTGGCTGGACATCCGTTCTTGTGCTTAGTATTGTATGCAGCGCAATTGGGTTCATTCTTCAAGCGATCGCCCAGCAATATACGACTCCAACTCATACGGGACTGATCTTTGCTCTTGAACCCGTAGTAGCTGCACTGATTGGAATCATATATATGCATGAAACATTATCGTTACAAGGTTACATTGGGGCGGGCTTGGTGTTATTAGGTGTCACCATTTCGGAATTGAAGTGGTCATGGCTGCCTGCGTTTACTCGCAAAAAAGCTGCACATCCTTTTACACCAGATTTAAATCTGCCGTCCGAACTCTAACGAATTTTCCTCCAAGCTTTCTTTCAGTCTTTCTCTTAGTTGTAATAGCCATTCAGGTTCATGGTCCCACTTTTCCGCCATGGATCTGAGTTTACGAGTATATCCATATACATTAGCAAATCGCCTGCATGCTGGAACAATAGCTGCATCTTCCTCTGAAATATCGTATTCTGTAAGATAACCGTCCATAAAACATTTCTTTTTATCTTCAAGTAGATTGGGCTCCATGCAATCCTTTAAGCTATTCAATGCCTGTTCAATATCCATCGCATACCAATGATACATCGCATCGTCGAAATCAATGACGTTACAAGATGAAGATTCTTTATCATAGAAGACATTATCATACTCAAAATCATAATGGATAAGACCGAAATTACGTTCTGTAATCGGCGTCGCTGCAAAATATTCCTGGAGTAGACCAGCTTCCTTTAAAGCAGCTGTTTCCTCTGGGAAATCAATCAAGACATCCTGAATCCATCTTAGAACATCTCGATAGGACCATCTCATATTCTCCGAAGGTATGTATACGCTTGAAAGCTGATGTAATTTCCCTAACGCCTTGCCATAGTTAAACACAATATCATCACTGAAATCGGTCTGGTTTAACTGGACCCCTGATACACGTTTAAATACTGAAGCATAGTATTCACCCCAAGGTGTTTGTAACTCAAGTAGTTCTCTTTGATCTCTGGACGCTACAGATTCTAAGACCCCGTAACCTTCCTTTCGTAGGTAAGATATGAAATCAAGCTCTGCTAATATATTTTCTTTACTCTTCTCTGAAGTCGGTGCAAATCGTAAGAGATGGGTATACCCCTTGATTTGAAACGGATAAATGGCATTGGCGGAAATTCGATAATACTTAAACATCTCGATAGATTCTGGATCGAACTCCCAATTATTTAGAACCATCTTTGCTAAGTCTTCATTCGTAAACAGATATTTCAATGATAACAAAAGCCACAACTCCTCATTTTTTGGGGTCACTTCAAAGATTTAGGATCTTGCGTGATAGCTTCTTTTCCTGTTGTGGGGCACTACGGGTACAAATTATTCCTCCCATCGCTCTTGTGAGTTAATCTCTTGAAGATGTTTAGTTAATGGTTGAAATTAGATCATAAAGGCGAGCGCTACCGCTTGTCCGGAAACGCTTTGTCCCCTCCGCTACATTGTGCATATCCATCAATACTTGCTTTGGGAACATCCCCTACTTTTTCTAGAGAAAAAGCCCACAAGACTATGTCTGCGGACTACACCATCTATTCTAATAGAACTATATCTCACAGTGGCCTATGAAACAAAGGATCATTTTATTTTAATGATTTAATCCGTATTTCTTTAACAAATTACGAGTATCTGACTTAATAGATGTAACGTCAGGTCCAGCAGCCAGCTCATTATTTATACCATAAGCCTGTTTAAGTTTAAGTATGGCATATACCCTGTTATTAAGTACATCTTCAGAAAGCGTGCCATCACTCACTGCTTTGCGTAGCGCAAGAATGGCTTTCTTCTCTTTCTCGAATTCATGCCCAACGAGTACGATGTTGCCCCCAGCTAGAATTGCCTGTACAGAAGCTGTTTCAATGCTGTAATTCTGTTCAATGGCTCCCATTGTCATATCATCTGAGATTACAACTCCTTGAAAACCTAGTTCCCCCCGCAGTAAATCTGAAATAATCGCCTTTGAGAATGACGCAGGTTGCTTCGCATCAAGTTTAGGCATAAGTAGATGAGCGATCATCACGACTTCAGCTTTCTTCTTAATTGCATCAATAAAAGGAACAAGCTCAAGCTTACGTAATCTTGTAATATCATAATTCACAACGGGAAGTCCTAGATGCGAATCCACCGAAGTATCACCATGTCCTGGAAAATGTTTGACGACCGGAACTACATTTTGAGAACGTAAGCCTTCCATCGTTGCCATACCAAGTTTACTAACTAATGCTGCATTGTTTCCGAAAGAGCGGTCACCAATAACCGGATTCCTGGGATTACTATTGATATCAAGCACAGGAGCAAAGTCCATATTTAGACCAAAGCCTGCAAGTTCACGGCCTAGAATCTCGCCAATGCCTTTGGATAGATCTTCATTGTTCACTTTACCGATCGCCCGACTTGTAGGTAGCTTAAAGAACTCCTCCGGCATACGAGATACGCGCCCGCCTTCTTCATCTACACTCATCCATAGTGGCACAGGATTTTCCCGATTTATGTTTTTAATTTCATTCATAAATTTGAGCGCCTGCTCTGTATCCTTGATGTTGCTCTTGTAAAAAATAATGCCGCCTACTTTATATTTTTGAATCAATGTAGTCGTGTTTGGGTTGACCTCAAGTCCATCCACACCAACGAGCACTAACTGGCCTATCTTCTCTTCAACGGTCATTTGACTCAGTTTCTCTAAGGCAGGATCATCAGGAACAGGATTCGGATTGGGTTCCGATGGAGGCGGTGTAGATGACGTATGATTCGTATTGGTGTTCGCATTATTTGGTGTAGCAGGCTCCGGTGTTTGGGACACTGCATTTTCACCACAGCCTGACAGTATGGTCACAATCCCTAAGATTACACAGCATAGTTGTGATAGCCTCTTCAATGAAGGTTCATTCCTCTCTTAATGACTCCGTTAGTTATGGGAGATCTTTTTTATGCTTTCTCCGAATTTCTCCAAGTGTACTATCTGCTGGTACTATGAAGTGATGGCTTTTGGAAATCCCAATATACTGAGATGTATATATACCACTATAACCTGAGAACACATATGTAATCACACAAACCATAAACATGTAAATCGCCGGACTTGATCCAAATAACTCGATGCCTAATATGAAACAAGCAATGGGTGTATGTGTAGCTCCGCAAAATACGGCAATTAATCCGAGCGCAGCTAGAAAAGGTGCAGCTAGATGCAACCATCCTGCTAGAGCATTTCCCATCGTGGCACCAATGACAAAGAGTGGAGTAACCTCTCCTCCTTGAAATCCGCTACCTAGTGTTACTGAAGTGAATAACAACTTCCATAAAAAAACAAAGGGTGATACGTCATCATGTAATGCATCGTGAAGAAGTGGCAGTCCAAGACCTAAGTAATCCCGTGATCCCACGATCATAACGAGACTAATGATGATCAGACCTCCAGCAGCACTTTTCAGCACAGGATTCCTGAATACGAATGCAAACCCCTTTTTCATCATATGTGTTAGTTCACTGAATAAGATGCTCACAAGTGTAAACAATAGCGCAGCGATAACTACCTTGACCACTACCATCCCACTTAACGCAGGAGCATCGATCACAGGATACTTCATATGCTGGACTCCCCATAACTCAGTGGTTACGAGATGGCCAACAAAGCTCGCTGTAAAACAAGGTATAAGCGCTTCATAACTTATGAAGCCAATCGCAATAACTTCGAGCCCAAAGACCGTACCCGCAAGCGGTGTTCCGAATACCGAGCCAAATCCCCCACTAATTCCGCACATAAGGAGAATTTTACGATCCACCGAATCAGCCTTAATCCATTTCCCAAAAACTTCAGATAGACTTCCTCCCATTTGAATAGCTGTTCCTTCACGGCCCGCTGAACCACCGAATAAATGAGTAGCAAGCGTTCCAATTAACACGAGCGGAGCCATCCTTAAAGGTATCGTTTCATTCCCACCCTCATGAATTTGTTCCAAAATTAAATTATTCCCTTTGGCACTATTCTTTCCCAATTTCAAATACAAATAACTAATCAACGCACCGCCCACAGGCAGTAAATATAATAGCCAAGGATGGGATAGCCTCTCATCTGTCACCCACTCAAGACTGGTAAGAAAGATCGCAGAGGCACTGCCTGCAAAAATTCCTACTACTGAACCTAATATGATCCATTTGAGGAAAGAGCGAATTAATGCTGAATATAATAGCTGTGCTGATTTCATGATATGTGCAGTACCCCATTTCAACAACAATATAATATAAAATAGACCCCTACCAGTGGATAGATTCTCTTCCCCGGTAGGAGTCATTAGCCACGAAGGCAGTTATGGCGAACTCCATCGCCTTTCTTTATCGCATGAACGAAATAGATACAAATATTTTATATGAAAGAAGCTTATTTAGTCAATGTGAGGATGGTTAAATCGGAAAAGGAATTAAGAAGCAATGATCCCCCACCAAATTTTAATGGCAGTTGCCGCTATAAGAACAGCAAGTCCGATACGTAAAACCTTCACGTTAATATGTCGACTGACGCGTGTACCTACAGGAGCGCCAATAACACTTCCGATGACTGTAAATAATGTTGGCCAAAGCGGAATTCCACCGCCCACAAGTTTGCCAGCTACACCACCGATTGCTGATATAAAAACAATGGCAAGCGAAGACGCAACCGTTACTCGGGTTGGGATTTTCAGAATCGTCAGCATGATCGGAATGAGGATAAAGGAACCTCCTGCCCCTACAATACCGGATACAACGCCAACCATTAACGCAGCAATTGAAGCCATCAAAGGATTGAATCGAATGGACTCAAGCGATGTCTCTTCTCGGCTTCCCGAGTTCGGAATCATCATTAGGATCACCGCAATGACAGCCAAAGTACCATAAATTATATTGATAGCCTCACTGGGCAAATATTTCGAACTGATACTTCCGGCTAAACTTCCGATTAGAATGCTGATTCCCATGTATTTAATTAATCCAACATGCATAAGAGGCTTCTCTGTCTTACTTTGCTTACGAAAAGCAATGATACCCGCAAGAGATGCAAAGAACACCTGAAACATACTAATAGAAGAAACCTCTTTTGCTGTAAAGGTTCCTGCATGAAATAAATCTGGAATATACAATAATAATGGGTAGTTAATAATGGCTCCACCGATACCGAGTAACCCTGAGAAGAACGATCCAATGAGTCCTATAAAAAACATGATGATATGACCTGCTGCATCCATTTCATGTTCACCTCCGATGACTGTCGAATTCCAGTATAAGAAATATAAATTAACACTATACTAATTGGAAGTAAAGATTTATAATAATACCAAGTAAAACAATTGGAATAGGAAGGTGAACAACAATGATGCTTGCCAAACTTAGAAATTTGTTTGTAGATCGTTGTCCAGATTGCAAGGAAGTACTGATCGTTCACCATGACCCTACTCGTTGTGTTAAATCTTGCCCTCAAGAACATTATAGTGAAGAGATATATAGCCATTTGCATGTGCGAATTGTATATCGCCAATCATGATCATAAGTAAGCACCCCGTTCTCAGGGGTGCTTTTATTGTTAATACGTTCAGTTGTACGATGAATTATTTATCGTGGATTGCGCAGCGATTCGGACCCATCTCCATCTCACGTTGCTGCTCTAAATCAGGTAGTAAACGTCCCATATTCGTTTGGCGGATGTCATGATATGCGTTAGGCTGAGGAGGCAAATTCTCGGTAACTGCTGATCTAAACCGTGCTTCATCTGCGATCTGTAATCCCGGATTCTCGCTAAATAGATGCCCAAGAGTACTTAATACCTTACCCTCCTGATCCAATTCCGTCATTTGACCAAAATGCGCTGGAAGAACGGTAAGGTCTAGAGTAAGGTCTCGATACACATGATAAAGCGTGTTTCTCAGATCACGGGCCCAATCCTCAGCTTGACCCGCAAGGTCTGGACGTCCAATCGATGCCGTAAATAGAATATCACCTGTCAGTAGATATTGATCATTAACGAGGAATGAAGTACTGCCAATCGTATGCCCTGGAGAATATACGGGATGTATAATTACTTGTCCGTTATTTATAGTAATGTCAACAGAATCAGTCAGTCTGTTGTAGTCATACGTCACTTCATCAGCATCCTTAGGAGGCAACCAATATGACGCCCCTGTCTTCTCACAGAGTTCACGGCCACCTGAGATATGGTCAGCATGTAAATGAGTGTCTAGCACATGCTTAATCTTAACTTGATGATCTGCTGCATACGTAAGATATGGTTCGATCATGCGCGCTGCATCAACTACAATAGCTTCTTTTCGTGAGATGAGCATATAAGATAAGCATCCTTTGCCGATTCTGACAAATTGCGTAATAGTTCCTCCATCTGGCAATTGACCAACCTTAACAGGTTCCAGATGCTCACTCCAATTCTTCATACCGCCTTGAAGATAGAATATATGTCCCCTTCCTGCTGCAACAATTTCCTCTGCAACAAATTGAGAAGATCCTTCTTTTGCGCAAACCACGAGCACCTTTTGATGATCTGGAATTTGCTCAAGTGCCTTTTCTACTCCATCTAATAGATCAAAATAAGGTATGTTAATAGTGGTAATGTTACGTCCTTCGATCTTCCAATTGGCAAAATCATCTGCATTACGAACATCCAGTATGAACAGTTCTTCCTCATGAATGACGATCTGTGCCAGTTCATGTGGCGTCATGATTGCAAGTCCCAGTTCGGTTGTCTCCTTCAACATGATTTCCCTCCTATTTTTAGAACGATAATGAAATATTAGCGTCTTTAGCAAAATCAATGAACGTCGCTGCTCCGCCGACTTCAATTCCATCGATGAAATCCTCTGCACTTAGGTGCATGACATCCATGGTCATTTGGCAAGCAATAATCTTCACGCCAAGCTCCTGTGCCATCGCTAGCAATTCAGGAATGGCTGGAACGTTAGCTGCCTTGAAACCTTCTGCAAAATGTTCTTTACCTTCGGGCAGTGGAAGCTGTTGATGTCCTTGTTTATGAATTAAATTCAAGCCTTCAAAAGTGAAGAAAATGCCTACCTCAGCATCACTCGCTGCCGCCGCTGTTGCAATGTTAAACACCTTATATGCATCAAAAAGACCACCATTACTTGCGATAATTGCTACCTTTGTTGCCATAATAAATTCCCCCTGAGTTTTGTTTAATAGTTTATAAGTGCTGATGTTTTGATAACCTGCTTATTCGTTTTTATTCACTGTACCAGTCCATTCAGACATGCCTGGAACTACATTCTTGATGTTTATAAATCCTTTTTCAGTCAGTAGATTAGCTGCCGTGTTACTGCGATGTCCAGTGCGACAAACAATAAATAGTTCCTGTTCTTTATCCAGCTCTTGTACACGATCTTCAAGTTCGGCTAGCGGGATTGATTTAGAACCTGGAATATGCCCAAAAACATATTCTGCTGGCTCACGAACATCAATTATATTTAAATGAGTGCTATCATTCAGTTGTAGCTCAAGCTTTGAGTTCTGTATCGTATGAGGAAATATGGCTTCTTCCTTCACGTCCAAATCCTCTGATTTACGGATATAGTGCTTATACAGTTTGTCATTGTTCTCTTCATCTTCGACACTTCCCAAGTACTGATGACCTGTGGAGTTTGCCCAAGCTTTAATATCGGCTAAAGATCCCTTATCGGTGGCTTGTAATTCTAATACTTGTCCTGCTGCAAGGGTTCCAATCGCCTTCTTGGTACGTACAATCGGCATAGGACATGCTAATCCTTTTGCGTCTACAATGTGGTCAACTTGTATGTTCAATTTCTACACCCTCTCTTATCGATTTATCTTCTTTATTTCGAAATATTACCCTGCCATGCAAGCATTCCGCCTGTCATATTACTGAGTTTGGTATGTCCATGGGAAGCAAGGAACTCACAAGCTTGTGAGCTTCTGTTACCACTTCGACAAATCACAATTGTCTCTTGATTACGATCGATTTCATCATGACGCACTTCTAGCTGACTCAGAGGAATCAGTGTCACTTCTTTAATATGTTCTTCTCGATATTCAGCGAGTTCTCTAACATCAATAAGCTGAACTCGAGGCTGCGTCTTAATGATTGCTTCCACTTCTTCAGTGGATACTTCTTTCCATTGTGGTATGGCCAAAATATTGTCGCCTCCTTGATGTGTTAGGAATTAAATAATACCCCCATGGGTATAATAGTAGAGTGTATGAATTTAGATGTCAAGCGAACAAGCTAAGAACAAAATGGCTTCGTAGAGTAATAGCTATCCAAATAAAATATAGCCATGTATAAAAATCTGCGGAGACGTAGCATCCAGCTTGTGTATAATAAGTTATGATCCCTTATTTCTGATACTAGGCGGTGTTAATGAATGAATACATTAGTTTCCAAACCATGGGTACTTGCCCGTATATTTGAGCCCGACGTAACCATTGTGGATTGCAGATTTATACTTGGACAACCGACTGCTGGGCGAGATGCATATGAAGAGTCTCATATTCCCGGAGCCATTTATTTGGATTTGGAGGCGGACCTTTCTGACCCTGCTGCAGAACATGGAGGTCGTCACCCCCTTCCTGATGTGGAACGCTTAGCAGCTCTTCTTGGCAAACTAGGCATGAATAACGATACGCGTATTATTGCTTATGATGATCAGGGTGGGTCGAATGCCTCTAGACTATGGTGGCTTCTTACATACATTGGACATGAGAATGTATATGTCATGGACGAAGGGTTCTCCGCATGGACCGGAGCTAAATATCCTGTGAGTAAGGATCAGGCGATTCGTGTCCCCTCTACATACACAGCAAAGGTTAAAACGGAGTGGGTCGTCGGAGTAGAGACAATTCGAGACGTAATAAGCGGAGCCGATGATTCTTCTAACGTCGTTCTGATCGATTCACGGGAGCCGCGTCGTTATGCCGGACTCGAAGAACCGATTGATAAGAAAACCGGTCATATTCCCAGTGCTCTAAATAAGTTCTGGAAAGGTGTGCATGATGAGCATGGCCGCTGGAAGTCTGCGGCTAAACTCCAAGAGCACTTTGCAGATATGCCGAAAGATCGGGAACTTATTGTCTACTGTGGTTCAGGCGTGACCGCCTGCCCAAATATTCTTGCTCTTCGTGAAGCTGGCTATGACAATGTTAAATTATATGCTGGAAGCTGGAGTGATTGGATCTCGTACAGTGAGAATCCGGTAGCTACTGGGAAAGAGTAATATTTGTGAGGGATTTGGATACGTAGTTTTGCGACTGAACTGGGAAATTAGTAAGATGCCCCGTTCAGTCTTTTTTGGGTTCTTTTGAATTACTTTTCTATTCTATTAGATATGTATCGCCTGATAAAACTACCAACTTTCAGGGAGACGAAATTGGCTCCCTTTCTGTATTATAATGAACCGATGTATTACCCATTTGAATTGCCATTTTACCTATTAGGGCTTATTCTTTAACGTAATAACCAAATATGCTCTATTATTGTCGATTATATATCAGGAGGTTCTGTAATCATGGCTACTACTCATGAGCTTCTTACCGAAGCTGATTTCCAAGAGGCTGAAGACAAAAAGCTTCATATTCGCGTTTTCTCTGATGAAAGACTCATTGATTCAAACACCATCATTATTCGCTTTAACGACAATACGATTATTACACAGTCCAGTGTCAGTGACGTATCTTATCATTCCCGTAAGGAATGTCAATTTTATGTTATTCGAAAGTAAATGGAATTTAACCCAATCCATGTAACCATTCGAAGTGAAAAAACAAAAAAAGGTTGAGCCCCTTTGTAACGGGTTCAACCTTTTTAAATAGAACGCTGAAATGTAAGTGAAATTAATATCAATATCGAATAAGAACCCCGCAAACACGCTGGAAATTTAAATAGTATTATTATATTTGCTAGTATCAAGTAGCATTTTTTGTAATGCCATTCAGGAACACATTAACCGCTAAACGATACAACACGAGAGCATCCTTCTGATTTAACTTTCGAGACATCTGGCTTAGTCCCATCGTTAAACTCTCGAAAATAATGGAGAGTCCCTCAACATCATTGTGCTTAAATTCACCGCTATCCATACCTTGTTGTATTAATGCCTGATAGAATGTCAGATGACTTTTTACCATTTCTGTAATTCGTTCTTCCACATCACTAGGCTTTTCCGAGTTATCAAAAAATTCATCTGCTGATTTGGTCAACGGATGATTGAGATCTTCAAGAACCATCTGCTCAGCAACGCCGTACATCTTATCAGTCGTAGTTGTATAGAGCGACTCCTTCTCTTTCCATTGCTGTTCCCATTCTTGCTCCCACTCATCAATTAAATAGAGAAACAGCCCTTCTTTACTCTTAAAATGGTAATAAATATTTCCTTTACTGCTCCCTGTTGCGCTCACTATATCTTCAATTGAAGTTGCCTTGTAGCCTTTTTTAACAAATAGTCCTCGGGCTGCATCTGCAACTCTTTTCTTCGTATCCTCGCTTTGTAACCGCTTCTTGTTCATACACATTCCACTCCGATTTAATGAAATAACCGTTTAATATATACTGAACATTCATTCAGTATCGTATCATGATTCATAATGGTATTCAAGGAAGATAAGCAACTCAAATATAACATACATCATTTGAATTTTATCCATTTTATGTATATTAATGTTGATATAAGCATAAAAGTATAAGCGCTTTAATTTACTTAGGAAGGAGGAAATGAATTTTAATTATTGAGGACTCTACTCGTTTTGCCAAATCTTAAAAAGGAAGTGAATCAATGATTACTCGAAATAAATGGGTTGCTTTAGGTCTCAGTATTTGCTTATTACTTACTTGTCTTCCTTCGTTTAGCTTTGCTGCAGCAGCTGCAGTACCCAATCCATGGAAACAAGAAAATATTGGCTCTCCAACACTTGCCGGTAGCGCTTCTTATGATGCTACGTTGGATCAATTTTCAGTTAGCGGCTCGGGCACAGATATTTGGAATAAATCAGATCAATTCAATTATGTGTATCAGCCTTGGACGGGAGACGGCTCTATTATTGCACTCATCTCTTCTCAGACCAACAGCCATGATTTTGCCAAGGCAGGAATTATGTTTAGAGAAACGCTCAAATCTGACTCCAAGCATGTCGATTTATTATTGACCCCTTCCAATGGATACACATTTCAGTATCGTACAGAAACAGGCGGTGCTTCACTAAGTGAAAAAATCGCTTCTACAAGCCCTTCATGGGTAAATTTAGAACGCAAAGGCAATGTGATTAAGGGATATGTCTCTAACAACGGTCTCAACTGGGGCGATCTAGGTAATTTAACAATAAATATGAATGCTTCCTTGTATGTAGGATTAGCTGTTTCTAGCCATAGTGTATCCAAGCTCAGCACCGCGACCTTTGACCAAGTCAAGATAAACGCCACCGGGGATGTATTTCCACCTACTGAACCAACAAACGTGCAGGCGACAAGTGTTACAAGCACTACTGCTACTTTATCTTGGACTGCATCCTTAGATGATGTGGGTGTAACAGGATATGACTTATACAAAAATGATATTGTAGTAAAAGCCAATATTACGGGCACAACTTATACCTATACTGGCTTAACAGCAGATACCACCTATGTATTTACTGTAAAAGCAAAAGATGCAGCAGGAAATATTTCCAAAGCAAGCAATCCTCTTTCAGTCAAAACCTCGACACAAGCTGACACGCAGAGTCCGTCAATCCCTACAGGTCTTACAAGCTCTAGTAAAACTTCCTCATCCGTCGCCCTGAGCTGGACAGCATCGACAGATAATGTAAGTGTATACGAATATGACATCTATTCCAATGGCTCCATAGTTGGTACTACGGCTTCAAATTCCTATAATGTAACTGGCCTCTCTGCGAACACAACGTACAGTTTCACTGTTAAGGCAAGGGATTTAGCTGGAAATATCTCCGCTGCTAGCAAAGCACTCTCCGTAAAAACCAATGCAGCCTCCTCTGATCCATACACTCCAGAGGTTGTAGCAACCGATTTAGAAACACCATGGGCAATCGATTTTGCGCCCGATGGTCGCATATTCTTCACGGAACGCAACAGTGGTAGAGTCCGAGTTGTTGTGAACGGCCAGTTGAAATCATCACCAGTTATTACTCTAGGCGCTCCTTTCTATTACATGCCTAAAAGCGAAGGTGGCTTGTTAGGACTCGCACTCGACCCCAATTTTGCCACCAATCATTATATCTATGTATACCATTCCTACAAAACATCTGACAACAAAGTAGCCAATCAAGTGGTTCGCCTTAAGGAGAATAACAACAAAGCTACGCTTGATAAAGTATTGATTACTAATCTGCCAGGAGCGGTATATCACAACGGTGGCCGACTGAAAATAGGACCTGACCAAAAATTATATTTCAGTGATGGAAACTACGGCAATAAAGATGATACTCTGTCATTCCTTGGAGGGAAAATATTTCGTTTGAATTTAGACGGCTCGATCCCTAGCGATAATCCATTTGGCTCCAAATCACCAATCTATAGCCGAGGGCACCGCAATCCTCAAGGTTTAGCTTGGCAACCTGGTACTAATCTTCTGTTGGAGTCAGAGCATGGCGAGTCCTCTCATGATGAAATCAATCTCATTCAGCCAGGTAACCATTATGGTTGGCCGACTTATGAGGGAGGAGATCAGGATCATACGGGGATAACGCCTCCACTGATCTATGCGAATGGTACAACTTGGGCACCCTCTGGCATCACTTTTGTAACGAAAGGTCCTTGGGCAGGAAATCTGCTTGTAGCCAATTTAAAAGGGAAACAGATCATTCGCATGGTTATTGGACAAAAGAATGGTAAACCCACGATTGACAGCGACAGCCTCAATTACTTGTACGTTAATAAATACGGCCGCATCCGCGATATTGTTGAAGCACCCGATGGCTCACTTTATTTCGTGACTAGCAACAATGGCGATAAAAATGGTGATGGCACACCAGATAAGCTTGTTCGCCTCGCCCCTAACTTCTAGACAGCTACCTAAGTTGTATAAAAAGGATATATGTTCTTGTCTTGATTCATAGATAAAAGCATATATCCTTAATTTTCAAGGTCAGACCAAGAATTTCATGATCAGCAAACAAGGCCGCATAGAATGCGACCTTGTACTAATTTACATATGTGACTTTGCCTCTTGTTCCGACCCTTGCCTAAGATCAACTCTGTTTTTTTCGAAATTTAGTAAACGACCAGATCACAAGAATCACGAGGAAGCTTAGACAAGCCCCAATACTGATTCGATTCTGTTCATCGAATAGGAATAAGATGGCTATAATTGTTAAACAGAGCACAGTAATGCCAGTGACATATGGAAATCCCCAGAGCTTAAAGCTAGGCTTAATTGGATACTTTCTCCGCAGTTTCAGTTGTGAAAGACAAATACATAGCCATACGAGAATAACCACAAATCCGGGCACAGCAAGAGAATTCGGAATAATTGATCCTGTGCAAAGAAGCCTAGCATAGCTCCCGCAAGTAAAATGACTGCACATAACTTCAATGTATTAATGGGAATACCTTTTTTAGAAATTTTCACCAAGCCCTTGGGCGCTTCTCCAGCAGAAGCCATCGAATATAACATACGTGTGGCTCCATAAATTCCTGAATTAGCAGCTGATAATACCGCTGTCACTAGAATGAAATTCATAATATGTGCTGCACCCTGAAGGCCAGTAGATGATAGTACCTGCACAAAAGGACTACTCTCTCCACCTAGCTGATTCCAAGGAATTAATCCGCAAATAACCAGAATAGGCAGCGTGAAGAACAATATAATCCGCAGCATAAAGCTCCGTACTATCTTAGGTAGCACCTTCTCCGCATTCTCCGTCTCTGTTAAGGTTAAGCCGATCAGCTCCGATCCTCCGTAAGAGAAAGTTACCACGAGTAAAGCCGAGAATATAGCGGTCCATCCATTCGGAAGGAATCCGCCATGTGATGTGTAATTTTGAAGATATGGCGTGTTCGGACTCTGAATAATACCAAAAATCAGGCACGCTCCAAGTATAATAAAAATCAGAATCATAGCAATTTTAATTCCAGCAAGCCAAAATTCAATTTCTCCAAAACTGCCGACGCTCAGCATATTAATTAAAATAATCAGTGCCGCACTTGCCAAACTAAGCACCCATAATGGAACATCAGGAAGCCAATACTGTAGAAAACTGCCGGCAGCAATGATCTCAATCACACATACTGACAGCCACATAAAACAATACATCCATCCCATAATGAACGATACACGTTCGCCAAAAGCCTCATGTACAAAATCCTTCATGTTCCTGTTGGGATATACGGTAGCCATTTCAGCTATAGCAGCCATAACAACAAGGAGTAACAACCCCGCAAAGAGATAAGAAAGAATAACGCCAGGTCCTGCAAGACTAATGGTCTCCGAACTACCTTTAAATATTCCAGTTCCAATAACTCCACCCATTGCCATTAAGCTAATATGTCTAGGTCGAAGTTTTTTCTGTAGTGAATCCCCATCCGTATTTCCCATGTAAAAAATCCTCCTGATGACGTGCAAATGAATACAAAATTCCAGTTTACAGTATAACCTTTCTAATACGTAAACAACATCATTTTTTATACAAATTTTAAAGTTAGTAGTATTACACCCCATATGCTAAGATACGTGAAGTAGATTTAACTAAGTTAAGAGTCACATAAATCAAAAGAAATACAAAAAGCAACCTGTCTAGAACGGGACAAGTTGCTTTGTTTCTTGTATATTATTATAGCCATTTATTAGACCATTCTTCGACTGGTTTGAGAGCAGTTGCTAATTCGCTTCCCATTCTGGTTAACGAATATTCAATTCGGACAGGGCGATCTACAATCACGTTTCGTATTACAATTCCGCAGCTTTCAAGTTCTTTCAATCTTTCATTCAGCATCCGCTTGCTTAGAACATGTATACGTGCATGAATTTCACTAAATCGCTTAGGCTCTGCCATTAATGTATATATGATCAATCCCGACCAACGTTTTCCTAAAATCTGATATCCTTTCTCCATTCTCGTTAATGCCACGGTTTCAATTACTTTACTCATACCTGAATACATTCCTCCCCTTGACAAATACTGATAAGATAAGTAGGTAACCTATAATATCTAAGCGTAACATTTATGTTCAACCATACTATCATACATTTTATTCCTAATACAGCTTATTTCTCCTTATATAATTATTTCGATTCACATTATTGACACAAAAAAATAAAAGAGTTAGGATGGTTATATAAAGTAACCCAGTTCAAAAAAGTCACCAATTTCTGGATACAATGTGCGTTTCACCAAAACAACATTTTGGGAACTTTTTAATCATAGCAAGAAAGGGGAATACATCATGAATAAACTTCAAGGAAAAGTAGCTATTATCACAGGCGGAGCTAGTGGTATTGGTAAAGGTATGGCAACAGCTTTTGTTAAAGAAGGCGCAACAGTTGCAATTATCGACCTGAACGAAGAAACAGGGAATCAAACGATTAAAAAATTGCAAGAATATCAACCTGAATCCATCTTCATTCAAGCCAACCTGGCAGAACACGATAAATTAGCTGGTATTGTTAAACAAATAGCTGACAAGCTGGGTAAGATTGATATTCTCGTTAATAATGCCCACGCGTCAAAAATGTCATCTATTGAAGAAACAACTCAAAAAGAATTCGATTTATCGTTTAATACCGGATTCTACCCTACGTTCTACTTCATGCAAGCTGCACTTCCTTATTTGAAGGAAACTAAAGGAAACATCATTAACTTCGCTTCTAGCGCTGGACTTAATGGTGATGTGAATCAAGTTTCTTATGCTGCTGCAAAAGAAGCGATTCGCGCAGTTACCCGCGTTGCAGCCAATGAATTTGGTCCATTCGGTATCAATGTAAACCTGATTGCTCCAATTGCTAGCTCTCCTGGTATGCTTCAATGGGCTGAAGAGAACCCAGAGTATTACCAAGGTATGCTTTCTCGGATTCCATTAAGAAGACTTGGTGAACTGGAAAGTGACATTGGTCGTGTTGCTGTATTCCTTGCAAGTGAAGATTCAAGCTATATCTCTGGTCAAACCATTATGGTTGATGGTGGAGCTACGAAGTTACGTTAGTTCCTTTCATTAAAAATCATATTGAAGCGGGGATGCCCTTTAATAAACTTGGGCATTCCTGTTATTATGCGTAAAAACAAGTTTACACACACAAATTATGGTAAATAGGGGAGACAACATGAGTCAGAACAAGAAAAAAATCCACTTTGCATGGTGGCTATTACTAGGTATTGTCCTTATGGTTGGTATGATGAAAGGCGGAATTAACTCAGCTGGTGGTTTGTTTCTAACATCAGTTACTAAAGATTTAGGTATTGGGATGGGTAGCTTGTCCTTGTACTTCAGTATTTCTTCGATTGTAACCATGTTATTCCTGCCGATTGCAGGTAAATTGATGGCTAAATATGATATTAGAGTCGTGCTTATCGCTGGAACTATTCTACAAGCTGGATCATTCGCAATGTTTGGTCTTATGAATTCTGTATGGGGTTGGTACTTGTTATGTATCCCAATGTCTATTGGTGCAGTATTCGTATGTCAAATGGCTGGCCCTGTATTGATTAACAACTGGTTTAAAAAGCACAACGGTTTAGCAATGGGAATTATGGCGGCTTCCGGTGGTTTATTTGGAGCCATCCTTCAACCTATGGCTGGTAACCTTATTGCAAGCGAAGGCTGGAGATACACATATATCTTCCTTGGTGTTTTAGGTATGATCATCGTTATCCCAACAGTCATTTTAACGATTAGAATGGCTCCACAACAAAAAGGTTTACAACCACTTGGTATGGACGAAGTCAAAAAAGATGATAATACAGCTTCACATCATGCTGCACCAAAAGGTGTTACAGCAACAATTGCAAGAAAATCATCAGCTTTCTATTTCTTGATTATCTTCTTCTTCCTCATTACCTCTATCGGAAGCTTTGGACAATATGTGGCACCATACGCAGTAAGCTTAGGCTATGACATTGCTTTCGGTGGTACTGCAATGGGCGGATGGATGATTGGATCACTCATTGGATCACTTACTTTCGGCTTCTTGACTGATAAAATCGGTGCCAGAAACACAGCAATCTTTGCGATGCTTCTCGGATTAGTACCTGTTGTTATGCTAATAACCGCCGGTGATCACAAGAGCATATTCTCAATCGCAATTGGTATTTATGGATTTGTCGTTGCATCCATCGCTACTCTAGGACCTCTACTGACAACAGCATTGTTTGGCAATAAAGAATACCCTCAAATTTATTCAACGGCTGTAATGGGATTAGCGATTGCAGGTATCGTTGCTTTGCCAGCATATGGATTTATTTACCAGCTTACAGGCAGCTATACTTCAATCATTTACGCAGTTGGTGTAATGTTGATTCTAAATGTTATTGCTATCGCCTCTGCTTTCAAAGGCAAGAAGAAGCTTGAAGAAGCTGGACATTGGAATTAATTCTTAAAAAGTTACTGCGAAAGGAGATTTTCTCTTTGAGGAAATCTCCTTTTTCTCTGGCTGAAATTAGAAAAAACATCTATACGTATTATTTTTTTAAAATTTTCTAACAAGATATCGTTTTTACATGTTAAATAGAAAAATGAGGGATATTACATGAAACAACAAAAGAAAAAAATCCACTATGCTTGGTGGGTATTACTAGGAATAGCTCTGATGGTCGGTCTTGCTAAAGGTGGTGTGATGACCGCTGGAGGATTGTTTCTGACCCCCGTTACTGAGGACCTTGGCATCGGAATGGGCAGCTTGTCTCTATACTTCAGTATTTCGGCCATTGTTACGATGATCTTCTTACCGATTGCAGGTAAGATGATGGCTAAGTTTAATATCCGAATTCTTTTAATTATTGGTGTCATTCTACAAGCAGGATCATTTGCCATGTTCGGACTGATGAATTCCGTATGGGGTTGGTACTTATTCTGTATTCCAATGTCCATGGGCTCGGTCTTCGTATGTCAGATGGCAGGACCTGTACTGATTAACAATTGGTTTAAAAAGCACAATGGCTTAGCTATGGGAATCATGGTTGCTTCCGGTGGTATCTTCGGTGCCATCCTTCAACCTATGGCAGGTAACCTTATCGCTAGCCAAGGCTGGAGATACACATATATTTTTCTAGGCTTAGTAGTTATGATCATCGTTATTCCGACCATCATTGCAACGATTCGAATGGCTCCTCAGCAAAAAGGTTTGCAGCCACTTGGCATGAACGAAGTGAAAAGCGAAAGCGAACATATTTCCGCATCTGAGCCAGAAGCATCAAAAGGCGTTACGGCCGTTATTGCTAGAAAATCATCTGCATTTTATGCACTGCTTGTATTTTTCTTCTTCATTACTTCTGTAGGAGCCTTTGGCCAATATGTAGCACCGTTTGCCATGGGCGTAGGTTATGATGTCGCTTTCGCAGGTAGTGCAATGGGTGGTTGGTCCATTGGTATACTCCTAGGCGCATTATCATTTGGTGTATTAAGTGATAAAATTGGAGCTAAATCCACAGCTATTTTCGCCATGATCCTTGGTTTAGTACCTGTCCTTATGCTCATTACAATTCCTGAGAATAAAGTAATGTTTACATTGGCAATCGCGATTTACGGTTTTGTAGTTGCATCGATCGGCACTTTAGGCCCCCTACTTACGACAGCATTGTTTGGTAATAAAGAATATCCGCAAATCTATTCAACGGCTGTCATCGGACTCGCGGTTGCAGGAATCATTGCTCTTCCAGCTTACGGATTTATTGCCCAAATTACAGGTAGCTATACATCAATCCTGTATGCAGTTGCAATAATGCTCGTTGTTAACATCTTCTTAATTATCACTGCGTTCAAAGGTAAGAAGAAACTTGAACAAGCAGGACATTGGAACTAACTCAATTGAACTTAATTTAGTTAAAATATCAGCTGCCCAAAAGGTATGCTGATTTTTTCTTTAAACTTTTATAGCCACTTTGCAGCCCATAATTCAACTTGTTGTAAGGCAAATCCTAGTTCATTCCCCTTCGCCGTTAAAGAATACTCTATTTTCAAGGGGCTGCTTGTAATAACGTTTCGTACAATAATTCCGTTATGCTCAAGTTCTTTTATTCGTTCATTGAGCATCCTCTTACTTAAATCAGGGATACGACTGTGAATTTCACTGAACCTTTGAGGATTCGCCATCAATGTATGGATAATTAAACCCATCCATTTTTTACTGAAAATATGATAGCATTTCTCCACTTTACTGCATAATTCGTCTATTCCATCTTTAGTCATTACGAACACCTCCCACTTATAGGTAATCTTTTGTAAATTAGTAACGAATAATAACAAGGTAACTTTAATGTAAGTTCATTTTATCACAAAGTCTATTCTTAAATAAAGCTTTAATCATTTTTTTATTTGAACACTGCAATCTGAACTGCAATTCAAGAAAAAATCTTGGAAAAATACATAAAGAAGGAGCAGGTCATTGAGGTGACCTGCCCCTTCTTTATGTACATATTCTCTTCCATTATATGAAATCCATGATTTTATTCAGAAGAACAATGGCCAACTAGCCATGCATAATCTCCGAATGCACTTTCGCCGAAGAACTTTCTTGTTCACTCTTCCGTCCCTTACGGAGCAGCAATCCTAGCAAGGCACCGCCGATGGCAACGAACATCATGATATGGAATGTATCGTCAAATCCCTTCGTGAGCACCATTTGTGACGCCTGTTTCAACGCCTCTGGAGATGTATTCGCGGCAGCGCCCGACGCTGCTGCTGCCTCCTTCATTTCAATACCTCTAGCGGTTGCTCTAGATGATAGAATGGTCACTAATGTTGAAACTGCTAGTGAAGTGATCACCTGTTGCATGGAATTGGTCAGAGACGTGACTCGGTTAACGAGATGTCGAGGCGCTTTATTCAGTAGATGTGTATTCATCGGCATCATCATCATCCCCATACCCGCACCGCACATGATTAATGGCAGAATCACATCTTTGCTCTCTGTCGTAAGGTCCACATGAGAGTACTGATAGAGTGCTCCGGAGACAAGCGTTAGTCCACAAACAACCAGCCAACGAACGCCTATTTTATCAAACAAGATGCCAGCAATAGGCATTATTAATCCAGATGCTATGGCTTGAGGTAACAGGGTTAGTCCCGTATCGAAGGCACCAAACCCACGCGCTTGCTGCAAAAATTGTGGTAACAGAAATAGTGCGCCATATAGACCAAATTGGGCGACCCACTGTACGATGATTCCTGCGCTAAAATCAATAGATCCAAGCACTCGCAGTTCTAACAGAGGTGTCCGCGATTTCAGTTCAACTATAATAAAAGCCACAAGTGCAATAACCCCAACTGCAAGACCGATCAGCGTCTTATCTGAGGTCCAGCCTCTGCACCTTGGCTCACAGCATAAGATAGTGCAGCGAAAGCAAGAGGTCCTAGAATCATCCCATACTTATCGATTCCTGGAACCTGACTTCTCTGAACTTTAGGTAACTTTTTGAATCCAATAAGCAAACAAATGATACCCACAGGAATATTAATGAGAAAAATCCAGCGCCATGAGTGATATTCTACTAGCCAGCCGGATAATACGGGACCAATGGCGGGAGCAAATAACACGGGTATTCCCATGATCCCCATGACAACACCTACTTTACTAATCGGACTTAGTTTGTAGACATAAGCCATCGCTACAGGTAGTACACAGCCTCCTCCTAAACCTTGAATAACGCGGAATGCAATCAACCAAGGTGCTGTACTTGGTGTTGCACATAGTATCGAGCCTATTGTGAACAATACGATAGCTGATAGAAATACTGTTTTTGCACCGAAACGATCGGATAGCCATCCTGACAGCGGAATCACTGATGCTTGAGCAAGCATGTACCCTGTAACAACCCACTGTAACGTGGTGAGATTTGTATTGAAATCCTTAACTAATGTAGTCAAAGCCACATTCATTGCCGTGCTATCCAATACCACCATAAATACGCCTGCAATGATGGCGAGTAGCGGAACGAGAATACTCTTTAATCTGAAGTCGGCATCTGACGTTATCGTTTGTTCCATTCTCCCTAACCTCCCATGTTAACCTGGACTTGAGCAATTGACCTCAAGCAAGGTTTATCTCTATAATGAGTTGACCGGACAATTGTCCGTATCGGCATTTTTTAGTCTACGGACAATTGTCCGATATGTCAAATTATTCTTATACCCTTACATAAAGAGATCACTACACAGAAGGAGATTAATGATGATGGAACACAAATCTGAAGACAAGATGATCGTTTCTCGCAAAAATAAAAAGGTTGATCCCTATACCATTCGTATATTAGAAGCGGCACGCCAACTATTTACGGAATCAGGTCTCGAAGCCGTAAATATGTATCAAATTGCACAAAAAGCTGGTATCGGTCAAGGCTCACTTTACCGTCGTTATAGCGATAAGGGTGCCATCTGTTCTGATTTACTTGGCAATAGATCCGAGTCCTTCTTAACCGAGCTGGAGTTTAACGTATTGAAATCACCTTCATCCGCTTCTTCGCTAGAGCTGCTTGAAAGCTGTATCGAAAAAGTTATTGATTTCATAGATGAGCATGCCGATCTTCTACATTTGATTAAATCTGAATTTGTAGGTAAAGGACAGCTTACTCAATTCGAACATCCTATTTTCCAAAGTCTGAATGCTATCGTGGTTAAGCTCCTCGATCAGGCATCAAACGCCGAAGAAATCATTCCAATCGATACCCAATTTACAGCTACTGCGCTCATTTCAGCCCTGAGTCCAGATGTATACTTATATCAACAAAAAGTTTATGGCTCTTCTAAGCAACAGATTACGGCAGGAATTGTAACGTTGTTCATTACAGGTCTTCGAAAAAAAAGCTGACATACGGTTGTATCCGATGTCAGCAAAGATCATGCCTTAATGATTTCTATTTACACCATAACCCGCTTCAATTTCTGCACGTAACGAGACCGCACCAGAATGAAATATATCATCTGTACAACTAGAAATGCCGCCGAAGCCGTCATGATGGATGAATTAACCTCGCCTAAGCCAATAAGTTTACGTACTGCATTTAGAACAACAAGGGTTTGTATCGTCGATACAACGATTGGAATGAAGAAGAGTGATGCAATCTGAATCGTTGCCGCCCGACTCATCTCTTTAGCACGAAGTCCAATTTTGGACATTGCCCGGTACATTTGTTGATCCTGACTAAGCTCCGTATGGAGCTTGAAATACAGAAAGCTGGCCGAAGAAATCGAAAGCACAGCCGTAATAAATATGCCAACAAAGCTCATCATCGATGTTGACTGCTTCATTTCAGAGAATCTGCCACTTCGTGTTGTAAGAGAATTCATCATTTCACCATGCTTATTTTCTCAAATGCCTGCTGATGAAGATCCGTTCCAATCAGATACTCCTGATCGTCTTTATCTAATGCCTTCTTATGATTCCACTCAGGAATATGATATACAATCATATGTTCGATTCGAGATGCCTCATCTTCTGAAATTGATTTCTTCAGTTTTGTATATTCGTCATTACTAACGATCAGCGTGAAATCATTACCCATAGGTGAAATATTCTGATCTGGATAAAGCACTTGCTTTATTTCAAATTTCTCATCTGGCTTCTTTAATCTTAGTACATCTTGATTATACCAATTAGAAACAGGTTCTTCCGACATCGGTGAAACCACTACTACAGATTGATGGTTAGCCAGTTGAGCCATGGTAGGAACCTTCAATGCTTGAGCCAGCATGTTATAATTCGATAAACTCATTACATAAACGTAGGACTTATCTGCTCCTTGTATAGGAGAAACGTAAGCTTCGGTTTTCATTGTTTCATAGGGAACTTTATTTTTCTTCAGTATGTTATCCACTTCTTGCAAGTCCTTTGCCATGCTTTGCTCATCATAAATATGATATTGTATCGCGTAGGGGTTGCTCGAGTACTCCGTTTTATTGCGTTGATCTGCGGACAGTACAAATGCAACAGCCATACATGAAATGGATGTTACCACCGTCACCATGAATAGAATTCTGGCATTGTCTTTCATTTTATAAGCCATTTCAGAGATCCAAATCAGATTGGTTCCTCTCCAAACTAAGGCTCGGCTACGCTTAAGTAGGCGCATCATTACGACTGTAATCTGTGTAAAAAAGAAATACGTACCTGCAATACCTGTTAATGCAGCTATCTCAATTTTTTTATTCAAATAGTAATATCCTATTCCCAATAAGATAATGCCGAATACTGAGATCAGAATAGAAGCCTTTGGCTCTGTCTTGGGTTTGCTCGTTCCTTTAATCAATTCCAGAACCCGGTTACGGCGAATGAGAATAAGCGTAAATGCTGAGATGACCACAAATAATACAGCAAATGCCGATACCGTAAGCAACAGTGCCTTTACAGGAAAATACAAACCAAGATTATCAATTCCAATGACCTCAGAACTCAGCATCAAGAAAAGTTTAGATAAAACTAGTCCGGATGCAATCCCCGTTACGATAGAAACCGCTCCAATGATCATATTCTCCACAAAGACTAGCCCGCTCATTTGCCCCTGAGTCGCACCTAGAATCGTTAGAATCCCGAATTCCTTATTTCGCGCCTTAAGAAACGATCCGATCGAGTAAAGTACAAACAAGAATGAGAAAATATATATGATATATTCCATAATTTCCATCACCATTCGAGTGTTCGAACCAAGATCGGTATTATTGATATCTGGATGGAAAATGAAAAGTGCATACGTGAAGAACACCATCACCATGAAACTGCTGCTTAGGAAATAAGCAAAATAGGCTCGCGCATTTCTTTTCACATTATTAAACGCGAATTGAGGAAAGCTCATGTGCATTACCTCCTAAGAAAGACAGCATTTCAATGATTTTCTGGAAAAAGGCTTGTCTGCTCTCTCCCCTATGAATTTCTCCTGATAGCACACCATCTTTGATGAATACCACCCGATGACAGTAGCTCGCTGCTTGCGGATCATGTGTGACTAACATCATCGTAGCTGCATCCGTTTGGTTCAATTTTTCTAAGGTTTCCATAACGATGCGTGAAGAATTCGAATCAAGGCACCTGTTGGCTCATCTGCAAGCAGGAGTGAAGGACCCGGAATAATGGCTCTAGCAATGGCGGCACGTTGCCGCTGTCCACCTGAAATTTCATACGTTCTTTTATTCAAAATATCTGTAATTCCCAGCCGCTCAGCGACCTGTGCCAGCTTCTGCTCGATATCGCTAAGCTTCTGTCGATCCAGTGTAAGAGGCAATACGATATTCTCCGCGACAGTCAACGTATCTAATAGATTAAAATCTTGAAATACAAACCCAAGCTCGCGACGCCGAAAAGCAGCTAGGTCCTTTTTCTTCAATAGATGTGGATTATGTCCGTTGATCAGTACATCTCCAGAGCTCGGGGTGTCGATCGTCGAGACCATATTGAGAAGGGTTGTCTTTCCGCTCCCCGATGGTCCCATAACGCCTACAAATTCTCCCTTGTGTATCGTTAACTGAATATCGGTCAACGCCCGGGTTGTCACTTTCCCTGAATATACCTTACTCAGCCCCGTTACTTTTAAAATTTCAGTCATGAGGTAAAGCTCCTTTCAAGCTAGTTTTACTATAATTTTACTTTAAAGCATTACCTACCTCGTAACTATGGATTCTCCTTACGCTTACCTTAAACATTTGTAAGGTTATGTTCGTGTAACGTATATAAAAAGATGCAAAAGACGCCAAGTCCATCATACTCAGCGCCTCCCCATTACTTATAAAATGTAAATCTTACGGATGTTCCTTCTCCATGAACCGAGTTGATCTCTACGTTATGACCAAGCTTCCTACACACTTCACGTACAAGATAAAGCCCCATCCCCGTTGATTCATGATATTGCCTGCCTTGATTTCCAGTAAAATAAGGTTCAAATACTCTTCCTAAATCTTCAGGAACGATACCAATACCCTGATCCGTAATATCGAGCACGATATGAGGTCCTTGCAGATATGAAGTAAATATGACCCGCTTCCCTTTACCCGCGGAATAGTTCACGGCATTCGTAATCACTTGACCAATCATAAATTGGAGCCACTTTGTATCACTATATACGGTCAAATCAGCCTGCACTCGGAGTTCCGGATACACGTGCTTGCGAATAAACCACATTCGATGATCAGCCACAGCTGCTTCAACTACTTTACGGAGAGAAAGCTGATCTACTCTGAAATCATGCTGAAACTGATCCAGTCTAGATGTATATAAAGCCATTTCGAGACCCTTTTTGAGCCTATCCATTTCCTCTTGGATATGGTCCTGAACTTCATCTTCAAGATCTAAATCCTGGAGGGTCAGCTGGATCACAGAAATCGGCGTTTTCATTTGATGGACCCAACGATTGATAAAAGCCGTATGATATTCAAGCTTTTGCTGCGTTTCATACATCTTATTGTTATATAGCTGAAATTGACTGCGCAGCAGTAGCGTCGTTGCTTCAGCTAGAGGTGCTTCTCCTAATTCAAGTAGAGATTGATCCATATTTGCCATCGGTTCATTTAATCTTTGGTACAGCTTCATATGACTTACATAACGATATACGAGATAGATGGCTAACATACTAACGATTAGAACAGCACTATAGAGAGGAACCTCAAGTGAATGCATATCTAAGGCAAGCCAGATTAGAGAACCCACAAGGATGATCTGTATTCCAAAAATGATGATTAGCGGTATATGCTCTTTCCAGAATAATCTCATGTCGCTTCAAATCCATTTAACTTCAGCATATAACCCGCTCCTCTGACCGTTTCAAGCTGTTCTTCCATCCCTATTTCTCTTAGCTTCTTACGGATACGTGTAATGTAGACATTAAGTGTATTATCGTCTATAAAATGATGATCCTCCCACAGCATGTCCAGTAGGCGACTGCGACTAACGACTCGATCGGCCTTTTTCATTAATGCTTCCATGAGAAGTAATTCCTTCTGAGTTAACTCCACCGACACATCACCTCGTGTGAGCGTCAAACGCTCCGGGTAGAGTGTTAAACTCGCAGCTTCAACGGTTCGCTCCTCTGCTTTCGCTGAGTATGAACCATAAGCTCTACGAAGATGACTTCGTATTTTAGCCATAACGACATCATAATGAAAAGGCTTGATGATATAATCATCAGCCCCATTCTCGAGCGCCAGAACCTGATCCATCTCACTTTCACGCGCCGAAATAAACAGAATGGGACAGGTCGAGATCGATCGAATCTGACGGCACCAGTAAAATCCATCGAATTTCGGCAGATTCACGTCTAGGAGAACGATATGTGGCTGAATTTCCTGAAACTTTTCCATTACACGCTCAAAGTCATCAACCGTCGCAGCCTTATATCCATACTTCTCCATGTGACCCTTCAGCATGGCAGAAATCTTATAATCATCTTCAATAATTAAGACTTGAAACATGTAAAAGAACCCTCTTTTCAACAAGAATAAACGAATAACCCTTTGATCATCTAACATAGCATGTAGTATCCAGTTTGTCATTTATAGTAAAAGTTAAAACTTTATTCAGTTGAATAGCAATAAATTCAACATATTAACATTTATTTAACTTTATTATCAAATATTGTTTTTATAATGTAAATTATATTTCTACTGGCTCTGATATAATTTCTGCTAGACAAGATGAAAGGGGCACCATAGAGTTGAGAAAAGAAATGGGTATATTCATGATGTTATGTACTGTCTTGCTTTCCGGATGTGAGATAGATCATTCAGGAAATGTTACTAAGGCGTCAGGTCAACCTTCCAATGAGCAGGATACTAAGCAACCCGATCAAGAGGATGCTTCAAAGTTGATTGCTGCTTCACCAAATAAAGAAGTCAAACTTTATAAGATTGAAGAGTTGAAAGCTGGACTAAAAAGGGTATCCTTACATATCAATGGAAAGCAAAAAAAATTGGAGTGGAACATGCCGAATACTGGCACTAAACCTCAGGTATTCTATACTGATCTGACGGGTGATGGTGAGAAAGAAGCCATTATTATCATCCAGACGGGTCGAGGGACAGGCTTAGATATCTATGATATTCATGTTATTCAAGCCGAGGATTTATCAGAGATTAAAGTGCAAAGGTATGACGATATTGTTGCCAAACAGATAAAGTCGAAGGTGACTAAGAATGGTGACGGTACATTAGCGATTTCAGTTAAAACGCAAGGAAAAGAATATCATTTCGATTATGATTTTGATCCCGCGCCAAAACATAAACAAGATGAGCTCTATTTCGGCGGTGTAGTCATTTATGGAGTGGAGAACCAAACCATCAACTTATATCTCGGAGCATCCGTAGGAATATCTCCCTCCTATGTGTGTGATTTCAACATCACATATAAATTCGATCGTGCAAAGAAGGAATATATTGTAGATCAAATTAAGGTCGAACCTGTTGAAAAATAGAAAAGAATTGCAACAAGGTATTTTAAAGTTACTAGTACATTTGAAAATTGCAGCTAATAAAATTAATTTGTTCCTGAATCCCTCCTATTAGTTTCGCTAAATTTAGAAATAAACCGCAGAAAACGAAGCTAACAAAGAACAGGTCAATCATGGTGGTATTTCACCATAATCAACCTGTTTGATGTATCGAAATAGCGTTATTTAAATTATAAAATTAAAACATCAAATGTGCGTATAAACGATATGGAGAAATCTTTATACGGGTATTACATGGTAAATATGTGTTATTGGTTGAAGGAGGGGTATGTTAACTTTGACTATGAAACCAGATATACCATCGACCCCAATGGTATATCTATGGGTTTAATAGACTTACCAAGACATATGCCTACCATTTTTTTATCAGTTGGTGAGTTAGAAATTTGAACTGAAACAACTTCCAATTCTAGCTCTTTGTTTTCCGGTGTCCTAAGAACAATGTTATCACCAATTTTATTTAAAGAAGCGAGAGCAGGGTTAATTCCAACTATAATAGTTCCATTTTCTTTGGATTCAAAAACATCTCCAACTTCCATTAATTTTTCCATATAATACCTTCCCTTCTATCTATTCTGGATATATAGCTCATCCTTAACGTCTCGAATACGAAGTCCACCGTTTTTCAATCTTGTAATTGCATCCCTAAGTAATGTCATTCTTTCAGCTGAAGTTAAATCTGGGGCAAATCTAGCAGCTCTAATACTAGCCTGCGCTTCATCTAAAGCAAAGTTTCTTGCATATGTTGCAGGATCAACATCGTAAAGGTTAAATGCTTTTCCATTTACATACGCGTCATAATGCCCAACAATTTCATGGGCTATGGTTGCCTTACCTGAGACACGACTATTCGCATTTAAAGTTCCGATTCCGGGAGATTTAGCAGGTAACACGTCGGTATTTATATACAACCTGTCATACATCATTCCCGTATTCCAACTATCCCTAAATACAATATTTTCTTCAGGAAAACCTAGCTTTTTCGCATAATCAACCAATTCGCTTCTTTGTGCATTGGTTAATTTTATTTCATTTCTCAATCCTCCTGAAGAAATTTGGCGATGAACACCCGTCCCCTCAATCCCCTTCTCCAGCACCCCACCCTTATTCTTCATTATCGCGGCCGCAGCAACGGTGCTTGCAGATCCGCCCCCTATAAGTGGAGCAGCGGCAGTAGCTACTTCATCGGTTTCTTTTGCTGCTGCGCTCGCTGCTTTTTGCTCAGAACTAAGGGTCTCTGCTGTGGATTCGGCACGATGCGCGCCCATTCCTGCTTCTTCTGCATGTTCAATCTTCTTCGTTGCCGCGATTACATCCACAGCTTCGTCGCTGTGTCTGGTAACCTGCGTAATGGCTCCCGTTGCTTCGAGCGCCTTATCTGTCATCTTAATGATTTTGACTCCGTTACGCACACCTTTGCCTGCTGGTCCGAGCACGGCTAATGCTCGTTCCCATCCCTGTAGCTTCTCTCCCGTGATCAAATCCTGACCACTTATCGCTTCAATGATGCCTTTGGCATTACCAACGATCGGGAGAAAGTCTAACGCCATACTTCCAGCCGTCTTTGTAAAAGACCAAATCTTACCCGCATCAAAGCCTGTACCTTTACCATCGGCTTCGGTGAAGTGATCCGCTTTACGTTCTGTAAATTGCGAAAGGGACTCGAGTTCTTGATTTAGCTCGTTTAATTGCTGCTGCATGGCGCGAAATGCACCGTCTATTTCAGCTCGTCCGCGGCTTTCTAGTGTGAAGCTATTCATCATTCTTATAAGTCCACTTTCCAGCCGCTGTACCTCTTCAGATGCTCGCCTGAGCTCCTTACCTGTATGTCTTAGACTGGATGCCTGCCCTCGATCCTCAAGGTTCATCCCTCCCCGAAATCCCACTCCCTCTATGTATGTTGTGGTATACAAATGTCTTCTCAATGTGACTCAGGATCTAGCTTCAACTTGTGCATCCGCTTGTCGGAATGCTTCTGCCATCTGCTCTAATTGCTGGGAAAACTGCTGCATTTGACTGATGGTACGAGACATACGAGACATCATTTTCTGATATTCCACGTCAAAATGTTGCTGAGCTTGTCCTGACCAGGCTAGCCCTTGAACATTGCCTCTAATTCGACTGCTAGTCATACTCAAGCTTTCGCCAGCCGCTCTTACACTGCGAGCGATGGACATCATCTCCTGAACATCTGCGCGAATTCGCATCCGGATGAAACCCCCTCTATGAACTGGTATCTGCTGCCCTGAATCTCTCGGCAATTGCCGTTAATTCATCCCCAACATCTTTTAGTAAGGTCGATACACTTTGAAGCTGCTGATGTGCATCTTGATAGGATGCATAGAATCTTTCTTTGGAATTTCCTTCCCATTCTCCTCCCATCCCATCGATTAATGACTTTAATTCTTGGGCCATGGTCAAATTCTGTTCACTACAGTTTAAGAAGCGGGTTCCAATTTGCTGCAATTGATCAGGTTCAATTTTGATTCTTTGACTCATGATCTAGCTCCTTCCTTAACTACCTTGAACAAATCAGCAAAACATTCGAGGGAAGCTTTGACAATGGATGGTTCAAAAGCTTGAATTCGAATCGAAGACATATTCGTATCAGATACGAGATATGCCAGATCCCCTATTCTCACAAAATGATAGGATTCTTGATTCCAATAGGAGCCTGTACGAGTCCAATATTCCATGGAACCCGAACTCTCAGCATGAAGAAAACAATGACAAATAACTTCAGCAGCCTCCGGTAAACACCCTTCCTCTAGGAGTGCGTTCATCATTTGCTCGGAGCTGTATACAATCCATTCTCGCCAAGTTACTTGAGACAGTTCTATAATCCATTTTTTTTCACTAGACATATTCAAAGGAAATAATCCGTATAGCACATCAATAGACAATGGTGCATTAGCGACAGGACATATGAACATATTGCCATGCCCATCATCTGTCCATTCCACGGCTAGTTCAGGAGTGAAAAATAGGAACCCTTCGTAATCCCCTAGCCCATCGATGTGTTTCGTTGCACGAACGGCATAGTTAGATCCACATACTTCAATACAAAGAGCTAATGCACCATCGACCTCGTATGTTCCTTTCGTATCATTACGTATTAGATAACCTTTCCGAATAAGGATCGGTAACGTTACTTCCCACTCCTCTTCTATCTCGTCCATCAGATAACCACGAAAAGGATCACTGTAGCCCGCGATCTGATCGACACTAAGCATCTGAGTCAAGAAGAAAAACTCTATGTACGAGATTTTGAAAGAAAATTCATCTTCTTCCAAGCATAATCACACTCCTTTTACTGCAGAAATAACTCCAATAGGGATTTTTACCCAAAAATGGGCGAATCTAAATACCTGTCCCAGCATAATATAGAGAAATTCCACTGAAAGGAGCAAATGCATGTATCTGTTATGGGTATTGATCGTAGGCGGAGTCATTGGATGGTTAAGTGGTAATTTAATCGGAAGAGACGTTCCAGGCGGAGTCATTGGTAACATTATTGCTGGTTTTATCGGCGCATGGTTAGGAACCGAAATTCTTGGTGTTTGGGGCCCAGTTATAGGCGGATTCCATATCTTTCCTGCTATTTTTGGCGCAATTGTTGCGTTGCTTATTTTCTTCGCTATCGCACGTGGCGGCACATTCAGAAGACGTTAATCACAGTCCTTTAAAAATCGTACACGTTCATCTGTGTCATCATGTTGTTACTCTAAAGAAAATAGTATGCCATTATTTACATTGCAAGCTGGTCCCTGAATTCATCAGAGATTAGCTTGTTTGTTTTTCAAATCAAAGAATTTGAGAACATTAATAACCGTCTTCACTTTTAGATTCTTTTTATGTATTTTAAATTATAGTATGATTAGATGGATCCATATCCATATTCAGCATTAGACAAGTAAAGTGAGGTAATAAAATACATGATTATTAAACCAAGAACACGTGGCTTCATTTGTACGACCACACATCCGGTCGGCTGCGCGGCTCAGGTTCAGAAGCAAATTGAATATGTACAAGCTAAGCCTGCTATTCATGGGCCTCGCAATGTACTCGTTATTGGTGCATCGACAGGCTATGGCCTATCTGCACGCATCGCGGCTGCTTTTGGAGCCCATGCAAATACGGTTGGCGTATATCGTCCAAGCGCTGGATCAGAGAAACGTACGGCATCGGCAGGCTGGTACAATTCAGCAGCATTTGAAAAGGCCGCCGAAGCAGCTGGACTGAAGTCCTTTAGTGTAACAGGAGATGCATTCTCCACAGAAACGAAGACCAAAACAATTGAACTCATTCGCAAAGAATTAGGTAAGGTGGATTTAGTTATTTACAGCGTGGCTTCTGCTCGCAGAACCAATCCTGTGACTGGGGAATTCTCCAACTCCGTTCTTAAACCGATCGGTCATTCTTACACGAACAAAACGGTTAATTTTCACACAGGTGAAGTCAGCGAAGTTACTCTTGAGCCGGCAACACAGCAAGAAATAAGCGATACCGTAACCGTGATGGGCGGCGATGATTGGCAGCAATGGATGAATGCCCTTAGTGAAGGAGAAGTCCTTACAAATGATGTAACAACGATTGCCTATTCATATATTGGTTCCGAAATTACCCAAGCGATTTATCGTGAAGGTTCCATCGGTCAGGCAAAAGATCATCTTGAGTCGACTGCACTCCAAATGAATGAAAAACTCGCTGCACATGGTGGACGAGCTTATGTATGTGTAAGTAAGGGTCTGGTAACCCAATCAAGCTCCGCGATTCCAGTGGTACCCCTTTACATGTCCGCACTATACAAAGTTATGAAGGAAAAAGGGCTGCATGAAGGTACCATTGAACAGACATACCGTCTCTTTTCGGAACGCTTGTATCCTGCATCAGGGGTTACTCCTCTTGATGACCAAGGACGTATTCGTATCGATGATTGGGAATTGCGTGAAGATGTACAAGCAGAGGTTCAAGAAATTTGGAACCAAATTACAACAGAAAACATCTACGAACTAACTGACCTTGTAAGTTTCCGCAAAGAATTCTTCCAGTTATTTGGTTTTGAAACGGAAGGTGTGGATTATGATGCTGACGTCAATCCTGACGTAGCTGTTCCACATTCAATTTAATGTAGTTTAACAATGAGGGCTTACCCATTTGGGTAAGCTTCTTTCTATGGTATATGGCTCAAATCTTTTCTCCCCCCTCGTCCACTATTGAAAGGCAACTGTGTTCTGTGTGTGGACATATGACAAATTTCTACTCACCACAATGACATTTAGCTGGCTAAATGAATCAACAAGGACGTATAATGGTAGCGAGTCTAATTGTAATAGCGTTTACAATAGACTCCTATTTTCCAGTACGTAACAGTCGGAGGTATGATTTCATGAGATTAGAAAAGGATTTTCTAGGCTCCAAAGAGGTTCCAGCCGAAGCTTATTATGGTATTCAAACCATGCGCGCAGCGGAGAATTTTCCGATTACAGGTCAGCGCATTCATCCAGAATTAATCAGAGCTATGGCAATCGTGAAGAAAGGCGCAGCCATCGCTAATATGGAAATCAAAAGGCTACTACCCGCCAAAGGCGATGCAATTGTTCAGGCTGCAGAAGAAGTTATCAACGGCCAATGGATCGATCAATTCATCGTGGATCCCATTCAAGGCGGTGCAGGTACGTCCATTAATATGAATACAAATGAAGTCATTGCCAACCGGGCTTTAGAGATTATGGGCAAAGAACGAGGTAGTTACGCCGATATCAGCCCTAACAATCACGTGAATATGGCACAGTCAACAAATGATTCATTTCCAACGGCTGTGCATTTAGCTACGCTGTCTATGATAGAGAAGCTACTAGTTACCATGGAAAACCTGCATAAAGCCTTTACTGATAAAGCAGTAGAGTTTGATGGTGTCATTAAAATGGGACGTACGCATTTGCAAGATGCAGTTCCAATTCGCTTAGGCCAAGAATTCCAGGCTTATGCTCGTGTACTGGATCGGGACATCAAACGTATTAGAGCAACGAAAGCTAATTTACTTCATATTAATATGGGTGCTACAGCTGTCGGGACGGGCCTTAATGCAGACTTACGCTACATTAAGCATGTCGCAGAAGTTCTAGCTGAATTAAGTGGTTTTCCTGTTGAGCCAGCAGAACATCTTGTCGATGCAACTCAGAATACGGATGCGTATACTGAAGTTTCCGCTGCCCTAAAAATTTGTATGATGAACATGTCCAAAGTCGCGAACGATATTCGATTAATGGCTTCGGGACCTCGTGCTGGATTGGGCGAATTAATTCTGCCTTCACGTCAGCCTGGATCCTCCATTATGCCAGGGAAAGTGAATCCCGTCATGTGTGAAGTCATTAACCAAATTGCATTCCAAGTGATTGGTAATGATCATACTATTTGTTTAGCATCTGAAGCCGGTCAATTGGAACTTAATGTTATGGAGCCAGTGCTTGTCTACAACCTGCTTCAATCTTTGGAAATTATGAATCAGGGCTTCCGTGTTTTCCGTGAACACTGTATAGAAGGTATTCAAGTAAACGAGGATCGTTGCCGCGAATATGTAGAAAACAGCGTAGGTATTATTACCGCACTTAATCCTCATTTGGGCTATGAAGTCGTATCTCGTATTGCCCGTGAAGCGATCACGACGGGAAAATCGGTTCGTGAGCTCTGCTTACTCTATAATGTACTATCAGAAGAAGAGCTCAACATCATTCTGGATCCTTATCAAATGACGAATCCAGGCATTGCTGGGGAAGCTTTACTTCATAAAGATTAGATCTTATACAAACAGGCAATACCTAAATTTTGGTATTGCCTGTTTTGTTATATCTAAATAGGTATTGGTTGTGCGATCATTTGCTGTTGTGACAAATATAGAAAGTTCGAAATGATGGTGTATAGAGTAAGAATCTAGACAGAATATATTTTTATTATTGTGAATTTTTCATATGTTGAAATTTTATAATATTGCTGCTTATTTCCATCTCTTTACATAATATCAAGTGATTTATGGCACCATATGGTAATAATTAAGCATTTAACAGTGAAATTAGGTGATTAAAGGGTATGAGCACCAGTAAAATTACTTTCGTTCAAGTCTGTTTAATTCTCATGCTGACTAACGGACTTACAAGTCACGTAATCTTGAATCCTATGATACTTGATGCCTCCGGTCGTGATGCATGGCTGTCCGTTTTATTTGCTACGGTGCTGTTTGTACCTTGGGTACTAATACTCGTGTGGTTTATGAGAAAATCCGGACAGAGTAAGCTACAACCATGGTTAGCTGCCCGAAGTAATCCTATCATTTCTTGGATTGCCGTTGCGCCAGTAATCCTGCAGCTTTATTTAATCGGCGGACTTACAGTTATGCATACCGCTACTTGGACGATTACCAATTATTTACCAGCAACTCCAAAACTGGTTTTGATTGCGTCCATAGCCTTCGCTTGCTATTACGCAGCCAAACTCGGGATTAATTCGATCGCGATAAGTTCCGGAATTCTATTACCGATCGTTGTTCTTCTTGGTATATTTGTGTCTGTTGCGAATACTCCAGTGAAGGATTTCTCTTTACTTCGTCCTATTCTGGAACATGGCATGCAGCCCCCACTAACTGGAATGATCTACGCTGGAGGTGGTTTTATTGAATTACTCATCATTATCACAATGCAGCACAGAATTAAAACCCAAGTGAAGAGCTGGCATTTATTAATCTTCGCATTAATCATCTGTCTTATGACTATAGGTCCTATTATTGGAGGAATTACGGAATTCGGACCACTCGAAGCCGCGAAACAAACAGAATCTCCTTATGAACAATGGAGACTCGTAAAAATAGGGGATTATATTGAGCATGTAGATTTTTTATCTGTATATCAATGGCTTTCTGGGGCAACGGTGCGTATCAGCATTGCCTTATTTCTCTTAGCGGACCTTATGCCTTTTAAGACTAGAGAAATGGGAAGACGTTTTATCTTAGCAATTACATTCAGTTACATTCTTCTATCCATGCTTCCAATTAGCCAAGAGCGATTTTATCAATGGGTATACCATTTTTATTTCCCCTTCTCACTTATCTCTGGAATTGTCTCCACCATGATATGGGTTGGCATTTCTTTCAGCACTAAGAAGAAGCCTAAGGAGGAGAAAACCACATGAACTCTACGAATTCAGACTCAAACCAACAATCGGAGAGTCATACTATTTGGACACAACAAAAGTTCAAACAATTATTTGCAGCAAGCGCTGATGTTCAAATGAAAGTGTATAATTTGGATCATCATTCTCACTCCTCTGAGATCATGCTTATTTATGCTGATGGCTTAACGGATACATCCCTGATTGCAAAGATTATTCTTCCGGAGCTCCATGAAATGTTCCAGAAATCTGGTTTTCTAACCATGAATCAAGGGAATTTATACAGTAAGTTACCTTTAGTACCTATGGTAGGGAATGTAAACTCTCAATTGATTGAAGACACTATATTTGATGGTCGAATCATTATATTCTTCTCACAAACGAACGAATTGTACGAGATGAGCATTAGCAAAATGCCCTTACGCACTCCCGATGAGTCAAATACAGAGATATCCATCAAGGGACCAAAAGATGGTTTCGTTGAGGATATTTCTACTAATGTAGCTCTGATCAGAAAACGGATTCGTAGTAATTCTCTTTGCTTTGAAGAACAAATCATGGGCAGGAGGACTAGAACTAAAGTAGGCCTATTATATTTCCGTGATATTATTTCACCAAAAATTCTTAACGAGGTTCGAAATCGGTTATCAAAAATTGATCTCGATGGTCTTTACACCGTTAATCAGTTAGAGGAACTCCTTGTTGATTCTAAATACTCACTGTTTCCTCTCATTGATACCACTGGAAGGCCAGATTATGTCGTTGCCTGTTTATTAAATGGCCGATTTGTAATCATTGTAGACGGAAATCCAATGGTATTAATCGGGCCAGGTTCTTTGGCTTTGCTTATGAAATCACCCGAAGATGTCCATTTCAATTACATTTATGTATCCGCTGTTCGTTTGATCCGTGGACTCAGTCTCTTTCTGTCCATCGTACTCCCTGCCTTTTGGGTTGCCTTAACCGCTTTTCATCAGGATGAGATACCTTACCGGCTTATGGCCACTATTGCTACCGCTCGGCAAGGACTTCCTTTCTCCGCGCAAATGGAACTTTTCTTGTTGCTACTGCTCTTAGAGATTTTTCGAGAAGCAGGCGTGCGACTGCCTAGCTCCATTGGACAGACTCTCACCGTTATTGGGGGCTTGATCATTGGTGATGCTTCTATACGTGCTGGTCTTGTTTCCCCCTCCTCGGTCGTTGTTGGGGCGATTACGGCTGTAACCGGGGCGACCCTTGTGAATCAGGCACTTAGCTCTGTAGTGAGTGTTCTTCGTTTCGCGTTATTTCTAATCTCTGCTATTCTCGGGATGTATGGTCTCATTCTTGGATGTATTGTACTTGTTATTTACATTTCAAGACTTAGAACATTCGGAATATCCTATTTATCACCGATTTCACCATTTAAGGCCCCAGATTTTATTCGTTCTATTCTTCGCTTACCGTGGACAAAGTTGAAGAACCGCCCATCATTTCTGGACACCATAGATTCCGATCATCAAGGGGATGATAAACCATGAAAAAATGCATACAATGGATTGCCTGCGTTGCTTTATTAATGTTAGTACCAGGCTGTTGGAATGCAAAGGATATTCAAAGTATGGCTTATGTAACAGCTCTTGGTCTGGATTTTGTCGATGGAAAATATAAGAGTTACGTTCAGGTGCTCAATTTCTCTAATATCGCTAAAAATGAAAGTGGGGAATCGGGGAAACCCGTTCCCATATGGGTGGGTAAAGGAGAAGGGAAAACGTTCACTGAATCTTTAACGACCATGTATTCTACTTCACAGCGAAGAATTTTCTGGGGACATTTGAAATCAGTTATATGTACCGAGAGAATGCTTAAGCATGGCGTAACAGAAGCATTTGATATGCTTAACCGTTACCGTGAAGTTCGTTATAACATCCTTATCTATGGAACTAAGGAGCCTTTACTTGATATTCTAACGCAAAAATCTATACTGAATCTCTCGCCATTAGAAACCATTTTAGATTCACCTAGTCAAATCTACTCTCAGCGTTCATTTATTTTGCCTGTATATGCATTCAAGGCTAATGCGCAAATGAATGAAACTAGCTCACCTGTTATGTTGCCATCCATTTCTCTTGTGAGGAACAAATGGTATGAGGATAAAAAAGAGATGCCTATGTTTCGAATTGATGGTTCTTATTTTTATCATATGAAGAAGCTCACAGGCTGGCTGTCAGAAGACGATTTAAAGGGCGCGAGGTGGATCCAGCGCAAACTTGAGCGTTCTCCTATTAACATTCCAGACAGTCAAGATCCTACTGCGGTTCTGATTATCGTGAAGCCACATTATCAATCCATTCCTATTTTTGAGAAAAATAGGGTTCGATACAAGATCAAGCTTACTGCCGAAGCTTATTTGGATGAACTTATTCGTGATACACCTCAGCAAAAGATGGAGCAGCAGGCTGCAAAAGTAATTCAAGATGAGATTATGATGAGTTATAAAAAAGGTCTTGCCATTCAATCCGATATATTTATGTTAGATGAAAAATTATATCGAAAATATCCGATAAAATGGCATGAATTGCATCGACATAAGGATTTTATATTAGACGAGGATTCTCTAAAAGATATACTCGTAAATGTTCAGATACTCAATTCAGGGAAATACAAGGAGAGAATTCACTGATGCCTAAGATCCATAATTCACTTGAGGCTATACATTGAAGGAGCAAGTTTCACTAAGGGGAATATTTGGACTGCCGGCCGCTGTTGTCTCCTGATTTCTTGAATTGTACCGCTGTTCGCGGATGAAATCCGGAGACATAAAAAAGGCGAATTCTCACTCCGAATGTAGTGGAATTCGCCTTTATCATTTCTTACTATTGTGCCGTCAAAATAAGAGGTCCATCCGCTGTGATCGCAAGCGTATGTTCGTACTGTGCGGACAATCCGCCATCCATTGTTCTTGCAGTCCACCCATCGCTATCCATTTTGCTGCGGTAGGTACCAGTATTCAACATCGGTTCAATGGTAATAACCATTCCCTCTTTCAAACGGGCACCCACATGTGGTGGACCATAATGAGGTACTTGTGGCGCTTCATGCATTTGCTCACCGATCCCATGACCAATGAACTCACGAACGACAGACAAACCCTCTGATTCCGCATAGACTTGTATGGTATTCGAGATATCGCCAATGCGATTACCGATAACTGCTTTTTCGATACCTTTGTACAAGGATTCCTTTGTCACATCCATCAGATGCTGAGCTTGCGGGGATATTTCGCCTACAGCATAGGACCAGGCAGAATCAGCAAGCCATCCGTTTAAATTTACGACCATATCAACGGTGATAATATCACCATTCTTCAATACCGTTTTACCCGGAAAGCCGTGGCAAATGACATCATTAAGAGAAGTACACGTTGCATAAGGAAAGCCATTATAACCCTTTTGCTCGGGTGTAGCTCCGTTCTTACGCATAAATTGCTCAGCAAAACTATCGATCTCTAAAGTTGTAATTCCCGGTGCAATCAAGTTTTTGATTTCCCGGTGACAAGCGGCTAGAATCTCGCCTGCTTCTTTCATGCGCTGAATTTGATCTTTGGTTTTGATAATAATCATGGTTCTCCCTCATTCCTGAATGATCTTCTTATTATACCCAAACTTTCCTCACTCTTAAATGCCATAGGGATAATTGATTAAAAAAGCCCCGACCCCAAATATTGGGGTCAGGCCTTCGTTCTTGTATTTCAGTCCATTATGATACGGTAACAGCCAAATCAGACTTTTCGTTATCAGATGACTTTTTACGTCCTTTGAATAGGAAATAACATAACGTAAATAGTAGGAAAATAGCTGCATCTATCCCTAGAATACCTGCCTGTCTCCATACAACATCGAAATTCCCACTGGAAATAATCGCTTTATATCCTGTAACACTATGAGACATAGGTAACCATGGATTCAATGGCTTCAGCCAGTTTGGAATCAGTTCCAGCGGGAATGTACCTGCACTGGTGGCCAATTGAAGGATAAGTAGAATAATGATAAGGAATCGGCCTGGCATATCAAACCATGTGACCATGGCCTGCACAATAAACATAAAGGTTATGCTTGTAATAAAGGAGAACAAGAAGAAAAGCGGTATACTTTTTACTTCCAGTCCTAATCCATATAATATAATGGCAGCAGCCACGACGGATTGGAATAGGCTCATGCCTGCAAAAGATAATGATCGGCTCACAAAGCGACTAAATCCAGATGCGCCTGGAACCGTAGTGCCATTCACAGATATGACGAGCGTAGAAATAAGTGCTCCTACAAATAATCCTAATGACATAAAGTATGGAGTTAATCCAGTTCCGTAATTTGTAACTTTACGATCTGTATTCTCTTTCGTTTCCACCGGACTTGCAAACATATTTACCAGTTCGTCCGTCTTCTTCAGTTCTGAAGTCTTGGAAGCAGCATCATTCAATTTGGTTTCTAGCTCCTTAGAGCCATCATCCAATTTAACAATACCTTCCTTCAAATCTCCAGCGCCGTCATTCAGCTTTTGCGAACCATCTGCTAGCGTAGTCAAACCACCGGCAAGCTTACTAACACCGCCTTGTAGCTTCGATGTACCATTGACAAGCGATTTTGCGCCGCCTAATAAGGTTTGGCTTCCACCAGCAGCTTCAGATAGCTTGCCACCAAAAGTCTGTAGACCACTTACTAGCTTGTGTTGACCTGCAGTCAACTGCGCTGCGCCCTGTTCAAGCTTCTGTTGGCCTTGGAGCAATTGATCGCTTCCTTGAAGCAGCTGCTTCTGTCCTGTGTGAAGCTGTGTTGCTCCGCTAAGGAGCTGCTTTTGTCCTGCGTGAAGTGCAGTCGCACCTTGCGACAGCTTTTCCTGTCCTTGTACAAGCTGTGTGCTACCGTCAGCAACAGCTTTACTGGCTGCAAGCAGCTTCTGTACTTGTGGATTAGAAGCAAGCTCTGGGTCAGCTTTAGCTAGCTGCTCTAACCCATCTGCTACACCCTTAGCTCCAGCCGCTACTTTATTCGTACCGTCTAAGGATGATTGCAATCCTGTTGCAAGATCCGAACTGCCTTGCTCGGCTGATTTCAGGCCTTCCTCAAGTTTCGCACTGCCCTGCTCAGAACTCTTCAGACCAGTATTCAGCTTATGGGTACCCGTTACTGAATCTTGTAAACCTTTATGAAGCTGGGTTCCACCCTGCTCGGCCTGAACAGCACCAGCGGTTAACTGCCCTTGAGCTGCATTTAGTTGTTGTAGACCACTTGCAAGGGTACTCGTACCCTTCTCCAATTGTCCCGCACCTGTGTTCAAGTCTCCAGCACCTTTACTAAGCGGTACCAGGCCATCCTTAGCTTCAATTGTACCTGATGCAAGCTTCGCTAAATTCTCTTTGAGTGTGTTCGCACCATTATTTAGCTCACCCGTACCATCGTGTAGCTTGCCAGCACCTTCACCTGCATCCGCAAGGCCATCAGAGACCTCCTCAAAGTTATCTAGCAAGTTCTCCGTATAAGACTCTGTTACCTTAGCGGATACTTTAGCTTTAATATCTTTAATTGCCGTATTTCCGATTTGGGAGGCTACGAAGTTATAGTCTCCATTCGGTTCGTACACAATATCGGCTGGCTCGGGTTTATCATCCAGAAGTGTCGTCGCTTGACTAGAAAAGTTTTCAGGTATCGTTATTTTCATATAATAGCGATTATCCTTAATTCCTTGTGCCGCCTCTTGCTCACTGACAAACTTCCAATCAAAATCCTTACCCTTCTTCAGCTCATCCACTAAATCAGAACCAATATGAAGTTCTTTCCCTTTCAACTCGGCGCCATGATCCTTATTCACCACAGCAACCGGCAACTGATCCAAATGACTGTATGGATCCCAAAATGCTGCCAAGTATACACCACTGTACAAAATGGGAATAAACATAACGGCGATCACAGGGATCAATACCTTTGGGTTTCTCAAGGCCGAGCCAGATCTTTGAAAAACACAGAAATGGCGTTCATGTAACGGTAATCCCCCTCTTATGATATGTCTGACTATTTCTCAAATCCGGTCATAAACGCACGAAGAGAAAAGCTCCAAAGGCGCTGCTCTAGAGCATTTCTTACACCCAAATCATGATTTCATGATATTTACTGAACAGCTAAACCTTCCTCCAAAAACAAACGAATATGCTCTTGAATTTGTTGCTTACTTAAAGGCTCATGGATTTTATTCCATTCGGAAGTCAAAGCAATGTACATCTTGAACATTAGAAAAGATACAATCTCCGAATCGCATTCGCGAATTTCTTGATGTAATATCGCGTGCTTCACTTCTTTATCCAAATAGTTCAGAATAACGCTCTCCACCCGGGTCATAGCTTCCTGTGATTGGGGAGTACCAAAATCCCGGACCTCCTGTGAAAGCTTAACCAGCAATTCATGTTCACTGCGGAATTCAAGAAGTGAGTCGAGCACACGAAATAAATTATCAAAAAATACTTTCTGATGATCTACTTCTCGCTCAATGATCTTCTTCATTTCCGAAATGACATCCAGCAATATCTCATCAAACAGCTGCTCCTTTGTATCAAAGAACGTGTATATCGTACCCTTGCCGACATTAGCGATTTTCGCGACCTGATCCATCGTGGTCGCTTTGTATCCAAATAAGGAAAATGACTGGGTAGCCGCTTCTAAGACCTGTTTTTTTCGATCAACTGGTGGTATGATCCGTCCCTCCCCTCTCTTATCCATTATATTTGAGTTGTTAAGTACGTATGACCGTTTTGTTAAAATAGTCATAATGCATTCCATTACTTTACCACGTTCTTGATCATATGACAAAGTTTTAATATAAGGGATTGTTAAGTCATCATTCTTGAGCTTAACAATCCCCTATTCTAAAGGTTACATATCCAGCTTGATTGTATACTTCGCACGCTCTGTTTCAAGTACAATCCGACTCTGCTCCGTTTGAACATGAGACAATCCATCTAAAGGAATTTCGAATGTACTTTGTGGAAGAGGGCTCTCCCCCATCTCATTTATAATACTACCCGGGCCATGTAAGAATAACTTTCTTCCTTCTGTATATTCATCCAACCCCGGAGAGCTCTCCTTAAATTCTATTTCTTCTAATTGTACACGAGTTGTATCCAAATCATCCTGTTCCTTCTTCTCGATGAGAACAGGTTGATTCATATGCTTATTAAACCACTCAATCACATGCTGTAATTGATCACTCATGGATAAAACCTTCCTTCTGCCAAATTTATGATGCCTACTAAGAGTCTAACCATTCCACAACCTAACAAAACATGGATTTACTCCATATACGCAATACTAGGATTCATTAAATTTTACCGGATGAACGTATCCATTTAAAAAGGCTGGAGCCCATCCATTGGGCTCCAGCCTTTCATCTATTCCATGCTTATAAGTATTCTATATTTCATAATTTGAATATTTATTCTGATAACTCCGCCTGCTCTGCACTAGACCTTGATTCCGCTGCGCCTAGCCAGCTACGAATCATAGATAGCAAGTGAGCACTGTTTACCGGTTTGGTAATGTAGTCCGAAGCACCTGCTTCCAGACATTCTTCCCGGTCACCTTTCATCGCTTTTGCAGTCAAAGCAATAATTGGCAATTCCTGAAACTCCGGTTTCTGGCGAATAGCTCTTGTCGTTTCATAGCCGTCCATAACTGGCATCATAATATCCATTAAAACAATTTCGATATCTGGAGTTTCTTCCAGAACACGAATGGCCTCATGCCCATTCTCAGCTGGAATGACCATCATGTTATGTCTCTCAAGAATGGTCGTCAGCGCGAAAATATTACGAATGTCGTCATCCACCACAAGTACTTTCTTAAACTTAATCATCTCATCCGACTGATACAAGTTCATAATGGTTTCGCGCGGCCCATCTGGAAGATTATCCGCTTTTCTATGAAGGAAGAGACTTGTTTCATCCATGATTTGCACAGCTGTCCGCACTTCTTTAAGAACTGCTGTTTTTTTCAGCTCCTCAAGCTCGTCCTCTTCCTCAAGACTCCATTTCTCACTACGGTTGAGTACGACTGGAACATATTTATTCTTCAACGTTTTTTGCATCTCACGTACAAAATGTAAAACGCCCATATCCTTCAAATCATTATCCACAAGCACACAATCATAATGCTTACTCTTAAGCTGGTTCAGCGCCTTACGTGCCGTATCGACGGCAACAATATTAACATCCTTATTATTGATCCACTCCGTGAATTCCTTACGGCGCGTATCGTCACTTACAACAATAAGTAGATGATGAACCGTCTGATCTGCATATCGATTCAATTTATCTAGCGTGTTGTCCATCTCTTCATTGGTAACAGGCTTACAAATATAGTCGTAGACGCCCTTTTGCATCAATTCAATTTCATCTTCCTCAACCGTAATGACACAAACCGGAATGTGGCGAATATGAATATCATTCTTCAAATGTTCAATAACCATCCAGCCATCCATATCCGTTAGCCGCAAATCAAGTGTAATCGCTGCCGGTTTATATTTACGTGCAAGCTCAAGCGCATTCGAGCCCTTCATGGTGATGACTGCCTTAATATTTCGCTTATGCAATGCTTCAAGCATAATTTCATTAAACTTCATGTCATCTTCAATAATCAGAAATACACGATCACCAGGTTCAATGCAATCACGGTCATCATTGATTTTTGCATCCGTCTTTCGCGTATAGACTAGTTTCTGCTCAGGCGGAGTTACATCAATAACTTCCGGTACATATTTGGCATGTATCATAGGCGTTGGAACATCGATATCAATCGGAAGATACAAATTAAATATGCTGCCTTTTCCAGCCACACTGTATAAGGTTAATTCGCCACTGAGCATGCTCGAGATTTCACGTGATATCGCAAGCCCGAGTCCAGTCCCCCCATATACACGGTTCGTACTGCCATCAGCTTGCTGGAATGCCTCGAATATGATTTGCTGCTTCTCTTCTGGTATGCCAATTCCTGTATCGCTTACTGAGAAGCACAGCACAGCTTTAGCTTGATTTAATACTTCATTATTGTCATTCCAACCCTCAGTTGCCGTCCGTAGATGAAGAACAACCTGTCCCTCTTCCGTAAATTTAAAAGCATTCGAAAGCAAGTTTTTCAAAATTTGTTGAACACGTTTAAAATCCGTTACGATCGTTTCTGGCACATTGGAATCCGTTTTGATCATAAATTCAATTTTGCTAATATCCACCATATGACGGAAGGAGCGATCCATACCATCCAATAATTCTGGCAAGTTCACTTCACTATAATCTGGCGTAACTGTACCCGATTCAATCTTGGAGAGATCTAGAATATCGTTGATCAGACTTAGTAACTCAAGCCCTGAATCTTGAATCGTCTTAGCAAATTTCACCTGATGGTTCGATAAGTTCTCATCCGGATTCTCAGCGAGCTGTTCAGCTAATAATAGCAATGAATTTAGCGGTGTACGCAGCTCATGCGACATATTGGCTAAGAATTCAGATTTGTATCTTGAGGTCAGTGCAAGTTGTTCAGCCTTCTCCTCTAGGAACTGCTTCGCAACCTCAACCTCATTGTTCTTGCTCTCTACTTCTGCCTTTTGGATCACCAACATCTTCGCTTTATCTTCCAGTTCATCATTCGTATGCTGCAGCTCCAGTTGTTGATGTTGCAGCTCTTCTGTTAGTGACTGTGATTGAGTTAGCAGTTCTTTCGTCCGTTGATTCGCCTGCATCGTATTCATTACAATTCCAATAGATTCTGTTAATTGGTCAAGGAAAGCAACATCAATGTCACTGAAAGATCTGAACGACGCTAGTTCGAGTACACCAAGCACCTGCTCCTCGAAAATAATCGGCATCAGAACGATATTTAGTGGTGTTGCTTCACCGAGTCCCGAAGATATCATCACATAATCGTTAGGTACGTTCGTAAGCAGAATCCGCTGCTTTTCAACCAAACATTGACCTACTAATCCTTCACCAGCACGGAACTGATTAGAGAGATGTTTACGCTGCTGATAAGCATAACTTGCAAATAAAGACAAAATCGGCTCTCCGTTAATGAGTTCATTGATATAAAATACACCATGTTGCATAGAAATGAGCGGAGCTAACTCAGACAGGATCATCTTGCTTATCGCATTCATATCTCGCTGACCCTGTAGTAAGCGAGAGAAGTTAGCTAGATTTGTTTTAAGCCAGTCCTGCTCTGTATTGATCCGTGTCGTCTCTTTGAGATTACGAATCATCTCATTCACATTATCTTTCAATGCGGCAACTTCACCTGCCGCTGCAACATCAATGGTACGTGACAAATCACCCTTCGTAACGGCTGTAGCTACGTTCGTAATCGCTCGCACCTGCGTCGTCAGTGTACTTGCCATATAGTTAACGTTATCGGTCAAGTCGCGCCATGTGCCTGCTGCTCCAGGTACACTCGCTTGCCCGCCAAGCTTACCTTCCGCACCAACTTCTCTGGATACGGTAGTAACCTGATCTGCAAATGTAGCAAGTGTTTCAATCATGTTATTGATTGTATCCGTCAGAGCGGCAATTTCACCCTTGGCCTCTACCGTAAGCTTCTGATTCAAATTACCGTTCGCTACAGAAGTCACGACCTTCGCAATTCCCCGCACTTGATCCGTTAGGTTCGTCGCCATAATGTTAACGTTATCGGTCAGATCTTTCCAAATACCTCCGACACCCCGAACTTGCGCTTGGCCTCCAAGCTTACCGTCCGTACCTACTTCACTTGCAACCCGTGTAACTTCAGATGCAAATGAATTCAGCTGGTCCACCATGGTATTGACTGTATTCTTCAGTTCTAGAAGTTCACCGCTAACATCAACTGTAATTTTCTTGGATAGATCCCCATTCGCAACGGCTGTGGTAACACCGGCAATATTACGCATCTGTATGGTCAAGTTGCGAGTCATATTGTTGACGGTATCTGTTAAGTCTTTCCATGTTCCCGATACGTCTTTTACATCTGCTTGTGCACCAAGCTTACCTTCGGTACCCACCTCGCGAGCCACACGTGTAACTTCAGACGCGAAGGTGCTGAGCTGATCTACCATCGTATTCATGGTATTCTTTAGCTCTAGAATTTCACCTTTGGCATCAACTGTAATCTTCTTCGATAAATTCCCTTTCGCTACGGCTGTAGTAACATCAGCAATGTTACGCACCTGATCTGTCAAGTTACGGGCCATGTTATTAACGCCCTCCGTCAGATCTTTCCACGTTCCGCCTACCCCTTTTACCTGAGCCTGTCCGCCAAGTTTGCCTTCGGTTCCTACTTCTCTGGCTACGCGGGTGACTTCAGAAGCGAAGGTACTGAGCTGATCCACCATCGTGTTAATGGTGATTTTCAGCTCAAGAATCTCACCCTGCACATCTGCTGTAATCTTTTTGGATAAGTCGCCGTTCGCTACTGCGGTTGTGACAACCGCAATGTTACGCACTTGATTCGTCAGGTTCGAGGCCATATAGTTAACACTTTCTGTTAAATCACGCCATGTACCTGCAACACCTTTAACCTGAGCTTGTCCGCCAAGCATGCCGAGTGTACCAACCTCCCGTGCTACTCGCGTAACCTCAGACGCAAACGTACTGAGCTGATCTACCATCGTATTGATGGTATTCTTTAGTTCCAGAATTTCACCCTTGGCATTAACGGTAATATGCTTAGATAAGTCACCCTTAGCTACTGCTGTCGTGACTTCGGCAATATTACGCACCTGATCCGTCAGTGTCCCAGCCATGAAGTTAACGCTGTCCGTTAAGTCCTTCCACGTTCCTGAGACATCTTTAACATCAGCCTGACCGCCCAATTTACCTTCCGTGGATACCTCACGAGCTACACGAGTTACTTCTGAGGCAAAGTTACTAAGCTGATCTACCATCGTATTGATCGTACTCTTCAGCTGTAGGATTTCACCCTTCGCATCAACTGTAATCGTCTTTGAAAGGTCACCCCTTGCTACGGCAGTCGTGACTTCAGCAATATTACGCACCTGATTCGTTAGGTTACTCGCCATATAGTTAACGCTTTCCGTTAAATCTCTCCATGTACCTGCTACACCGCTTACTTCAGCCTGTCCACCGAGAATACCTTCGGTTCCTACATCTCTTGCCATTCTTGTTACTTCTGATGAGAACATAGATAGCTGATCTACCATCGTGTTGATCGTATTCTTCAGCTCTAAGATTTCACCCTGAACATCAGCTGTGATTTTCTTCGACAAGTCCCCGTTCGCTACTGCCGTTGTAACCACTGCAATATTACGGACTTGATTGGTTAAGTTGGAGGCCATGTCATTTACGCTCTCTGTCAAATCTCTCCATGTACCAGATACGCCTTTAACATTAGCTTGTCCACCCAGTTTACCTTCTGTTCCTACTTCGCGGGCCATACGTGTAACTTCTGATGAAAATGTTGATAATTGCTCCACCATCGTATTAATCGTATTCTTCAGCTCTAAAATTTCACCGCTTGCATTCACTGTAATTTGTTTAGACAAATCGCCTCTAGCCACAGCTGTTGTAACCGTAGCAATACTGCGAACTTGATCCGTCAGGTTGGTTGCCATGTTATTCACATTTTCAGTTAAGTCTTTCCATGTACCCGAAACACCTTTTACATCTGCTTGACCACCTAAGATTCCTTCTGTTCCTACCTCTCTCGCCACGCGAGTCACTTCGGAGGCAAACGTACTTAATTGAGTAACCATCATATTAATATTATTAGCAGATTTTTTAAATTCACCTGTGAGTGGTCGTCCCTCAAATTCAAGTTCAACATTCTGGGAAAGGTCACCTTGGGCTACAGCGTTAATAACACGGACCATTTCACTAGTCGGTTGAATTAAATCGCTGACTAGGCCATTAAGGGAGTCCACTCCCTTTTCCCATGAACCTCCTGTGTTTTTATGAACAAATCTACGAGTTAGCTTCCCCTCTTTACCTACCACTTTAGCTACCGTTTGGATTTCAGTAATTAGACTTTCCTGCATATCCATAATTTCATTAAATGTATCCGCAACTTTACCTGCGATCCCCGTGTGATCATAGGCATTCGATAAGAAAAATCACCTTTCTTCAAAGCCATTAAAGCATTTAACAATTCTCCGTTATGTATTTGATCGTTCATAGGTTCCGGTACTACATTCTGATCCGACATCTTATTTACCCTCTTTCGACACTAAATTTTCTATTTTGAGCATTTGTGCCTGATCTTTTCTACCTTTTAGTTTACTATTTCAAAGCTGTATTGTCATTATTCTGATGTTTCCTATAAGAATGAACCGTTGAATCCCCTCGCTCCACATACTAAAAAACCGCTGGCATCCGCCAGCAGTTTATACAATTAGCAAGTTTCCTAGGACTGACGCTCAGCCACAGGTTTCTTCTCAATTTTAATTCTAGCATTTCCCATTAAAAATACGACAACTACTGCAATCACAATCGGTATACAGGCAATTGCAAAGACATGAGCAATCGAACCTGACATCGCTGCTACGATTTTATCCAGAATGTTGGGTGGAATCTTCGAGCGCACATCGGCCTGAAAGATTTGTTTAGGATCTCCTAAATTAGACATCGGGTTATCGCCACCACTCATGCCTTTGAAATTCTCAGCTAGTTTACTCGTAAATGTATTGTTCTGAATGGTGCCGAAAATTGTTATGCCCATCGTCATACCAAGCGAACGTAGAAACTGATTCGTCGAGTTAGCAGTACCACGGAAACGTGGCTCCAAGTTATGTGTTGATGCGGTTGGCAGAAGTGAGAATGAGAAGCCCATTCCGAATCCAACCACCACCATAAATACGGTTAAGAATATTCGAGCCGTATCCGGTGTTAACGTACTTAGCATATACATGCCCACTAGGTATGAAAACACAGAAAGTATCATCAAGTTGCGATAACTTGTTTTGGTTGAGAAAATACCTCCGATCGAACTACCCACAACTGAACCTAACATCATTGGTGTTAGAATTAAGCCTGCATTTGTAGCTGAACCACCATATACCGCCTGCACGTAGATTGGAATATACACCGTCATAATGATAAACGTCGCACCGTATAGAAAAGCCAAAATTTGCGACGTTGCAAATAATCTTCGTCTAAATAGAAAGAACGGAAGAATAGGTTCCTTTGCTTTCAATTCAACAAAGAAGAAGACGATGAAGAAGACAGCAAAGCTTACGAAGAGCGATATAATCGGTACAGAGGACCATGCATATGTTTTGCCACCGAGCTCAAGTGCAAACATTAAACTAATGACTGCAATGACAAGTGTAGCTGCACCCCACCAGTCTATCTTTTGCTTCGCATGAGACGGGGACTCCTTGTAATACTTCATAATAAATGTAAATGCTACAATTCCGATTGGAACGTTAATGTAAAATACCCACTCCCAGCCAGCATATTCAGTAATATAAGCTCCGAGTAGTGGACCCACTACACTCGCAGCTCCGAATACAGCGCCTAGCAGCCCCGTCATTTTACCTCGCTTCTCCATCGGAAAGATATCGAAAATGATGGTAAACGCGATCGGCATCAATGCACCCCCGCCAATACCTTGAATAGCACGATATAAGCTAAGCTGTTCGATCGTCTGTGCAAAACCACATAAAGCTGAACCTAACAAAAACACGGTAAGCCCAAAAATAAAAAAGCGTTTCCTACCATACATATCAGACAATTTACCAAAGATCGGCATACCCGCCATGGTTGTAACCATGTAAGCCGAGGTAACCCAGACAAATTTGTCTAACCCACCAAGCTCAGATACGATCGTTCCCATCGCCGTCGCTACAATCGTATTGTCTATTGCCGACATAAAAATGGCGAGCAGAAGACCCGCTACCACCATTTTAATATTACTTCTGGATGATTCCATGTGTTAACTCCTTTACAAGTTTGTCTATAATCAGCTAAAATACTGGAAAGTTAATTGTCTCATTCTCCAAATATCTCGACCGTCAAGGTAATGAAATTTTAACTGGGGGGTTACCTTATTGTCAAGCCAAAACCACGTTCATTCTATAGAGACCATGGAACAGATGTATTCAGGAATACGCTCGCTCTCCACCCGAATTATCCTGTATCAGCAGAACATTGCTAACGCCTTAGGGGTTTATAACAATGATTTGAAAACGGTGGATATTCTAAGGGAAACAGGACCTATTACGGCTGGTGAATTATCTAGATATACGGGACTCGCAACAGGAACCATTACATCTCTTATCGATCGTTTGGAGCTATCAGGGTATGTCAAGCGTCAGCATGATCCTTCAGATCGCAGACGTGTTATCATTGTTCCCACTTACGAACAAAAATCAGAAGTACAGGAAATTTATAAACCGATACAAAAGGCTATGGATAACTTATGTACTGCTTATTCTGAGGAAGAGCTCAAGATCATTCATCATTTTATAAATAGTATGTCTGGTATGCTAGAAAAGCAAATTCAACCCATAATGGTCCATGATCAAAACACCTCACCTCTTTAAAATTATATGAAAAACCTCCAAAGCCACAATGAATGTGATTTTGGAGGTTTTTTAATGTATAAAGGTATTTCTATTATTTAAATACTTTTACGCGATCTTCAAGCGGTTGGAACTCTTTTTCGCCTGGTTCAAAAGTAGGTTTACCGAAAGGCATTTGTGCAACAAGTGACCAGCTTTCAGGTAGATTCCACTCACTAGCTACTCTTTGGTCAATTATTGGGTTGTAATGCTGCAAGCTTGCGCCAAATCCTTCAAGCTCAAGAGCAGTCCATACCACTAGTTGATGCATACCTGAAGAGTGTGCAGAGAATCCTGGGAAGTTGTCTTTATAGATTGGGAATTGAGCTTGAAGACCTTCAATAACTGCAGCATCTTCAAAGAACAATACGGTACCGTAACCGCTGCGGAATGATTCCATTTTCTCAGCAGTTGGAGCAAAATGCTCAGCAGGAACTACTTCACGAAGAACATCTTCGGTTAAGTTCCAGAATTTATCATGTTGCTCTCCCAACAAAACGACAAGACGTGCACTTTGTGAGTTAAAAGCTGATGGTGTATGTTTCACCGCTTCATTTACGATTTCTTGAATACGCTCATCAGAAATCACCTGTTCTTTGCTAATTCCGTAGTATGAACGTCTATTCTTAATTGCTTCCATAAAATTATTAGACATTTGTATAGTTGCCTCCTTTAATTTATCTACTTACTTTTTTAGTATAACTCCTGTTGCCCAACTTTTCAACACTTTAATCAAAATTAATTTTATATAAGTTTACCTGTTAACTTGGTTTATAAAAGTTAGTACCTTCTTTGTAACAAAAAAACCAGCCGTTAACCAACGACTGGTTTTTCATTACACCTAAGTTTAATCCACAACGACCACTTCAGGTTCTGGAACAAATCCGAAGTTTTTATCAACAGCTTCCATAATGACATTCATTAAATATTTAACATCTTCAGCCGTTGCATGATCATGATTTAATATCATATTCCCGTGAAAAGGCGAAATCATTGCCCCTCCATGAGCAATATTTTTCATATCCAAACGATCAACAAGCGCTCCTACTGCCGTTCCATAATCATAATTATTTTTGAAAACAGATCCACATGAAGGATATTCAAAGTGTCGTTTGCCGCTTCGATAGTTATCGATTTCCGTCATGGAGCTAGGAATAATAATTCCTTTTGAATGAAGCGCAGCAGCTTCGATATTCATGAACTCATAAAAGGATGGTAATGAAGAAGCTCTTTCCCATTTCTTCCAGCGATTCAATAAATCATCAGCACCTTCTACGGGTTCTACTGGCTTCATGACCATATCAGCGCCCACAATGATCCAAGGGTTCTGCTGAAAAATAGACTGTTTGTACCCGTACAGGCACTCAGCCGTTGGAATGGAACGAATATTCAATGTTGGGTCCGACAAATCGATATAATATACCGTCTCAATGATGTCGTTGATTTGATGAGGACCGTATTTTGCATTCATATAGATACCTGCACCCAGACCACCTGGGAGCAAATACGTAAATTCTAGTCCTGGTAAGTTATACGTTAGCCCAGCGACAGATAGCATCGACATCGGAGTACCCGAGGCAATGAACCATTTGTCAGGTTTCATCTCCCAATGAACATAATTTTTGAGCGAGATATATAATCTATCCTTCTTCGGTTTATCCGGAAAAAGCAGGTTAGATCCCATTCCAAAGAAAAAATAGTCCAGCCCATGAGTCTTACATCCTTGCAGAAGTATGAGCAATTCTTCAGGCGTTTCTGGCATGGCTACAAAATTCGCATTTCCACCAATTTCATAAGAAGAATGATTCGCAAGCGGTTCATTCCGCAAGCAGAGTTTTTCAAAAGTTGTTGAGTTATTTGTCATTTTTATGTTCTCTCTTTCGAATCCAATGTAATACAGACTTATCTATTCTAATATATCCCGAAGCAGGATGCCATGTTCCATTTTGCGAGCCGTATTTAAAGTTTCCTATTGTTAAAAGTATCCATCAGCTCAACCTCGTCAATAATGACTGTAGCAGCTTAACTATAAATAGAGGTGTTCACAATGAAATCAGGCAAACCACACTTATCTCAAGGATTCATGATCATTTTGTTGTCCATTGGTATTATGAATCATGTTTTCATTATTCCAGTGCTTCTTCAAACCGCTAAAAGAGATGCATGGATTTCTGTATTGATCTCCATTATACCTTTAATGATCGTAACGACGATGATTTATTATATTTCAAGACAGATGAAGGAGCAGTCTCTTGAAGATTGGATTAAAAATAATTTTGGTAACGCCTCGATTCTAATATTCAGAATACTCATGACTTTTTTCTTTACAGCGATCTGTCTGTTTACTCTTTTTGATACAACCAATTGGGCTCGGGTGACGTTCTTAGCAGCTACTCCGACTTTAATGACAAGCTTATTTCTCCTCGGACTGTGTCTATTTGCGGTCATTTCTGGATTCAAACCCATTGCGGTCGTTTCAGGTATTCTTCTTCCTTTCGTCGTTTTATTGGGTTTCTTTATCATGACTGTAAATGTTCAATATAAAGACTATAGTCAGCTATTACCGATTCTGGAGAACGGGTGGGGCAAGGTATGGAAAGGTGTTATTTACTCTTGTGCTGGTTCTTTTGAAATCTTAGCTTACTTGTTTATGCAATCTAAGCTAGCTAAACCAGCCAAAGCTTGGCAGCTATATATGTTAGCTTTCTTTTTAATCGGATTAACGTTGGGTCCCTTAATTGGTGCCATTACTATTTTTGATCCCATGGAAGCAGAACGTCAGCGCTACCCTGCTTATGAGGAATGGAGAATCGCTACTTTAGGTCGATACATTTCTCAAACTGATTTCTTCTCGATATATCAGTGGCTATCTGGATCATTTATACGAATTTCTCTTGCTTTGTATTTAATGGTCGATCAGTGGAATATTAAGAGTAAGCAACGTAAAAACCTCACTTTTTTTGCGATATCGTTAGGTTTTCTCTTCACCAATCTGCTTCCAGCCAACGACATGATATTTCTTAATTTTCTTAAGAAATGGTATTTCCCAGCATCTTTCGTGTTTATGACAGCTTTCGTTGTAATCTTGTTCTTACTCGCTTTTATTGCATCTAGAAAGAAGGTTCAGAAAGAATGAATACCAGCCCACAAATCGAATCGGTCGATACTCAAAAAGCCAATCAAATGGATTTGGGAGATATCAACTCTAATTTTCTAAGAAATTATTATCAGAAATGTAATGATGTTGTTCTGCATCCTATTGAAGTGGGGCCTAAAGAGCATAAGCAAACCATTCTGCTCATCTATTGTGATGGTATGACCGATTCTGCTCAAATTAACCAATTTGTTCTCCCAAAATTAAACAAAATGTATGGTGAAACTGGGTTTACTGATACTGAGAGTATTGAGTCTGCTCAAGCTATGCCTATAAATAAAATGGAATCGGAATCACATCAAATTTTTACAGAGCTTAATACACAAGTTTTTGTAGGAAATTTAATAATGTTCTTTGAAGACTTACATGTTTTTTATACGATAAATGTTAGTAATATTCCCAACCGTTCCCCTGAAGAATCCACAACGGAATCTTCTATTAAAGGTCCGCATGATGGGTTTACTGAGTCTATTAGTACCAACATAGCTTTGGTCCGTAAACGGTTACGCACACAATCCTTATGTGTTGAAACATTTGTTCTGTCCGAGCGGGGACATAATCAAGTCGCACTTTTATATGTCCAGGATATTATTAATCCTGAAATTGTAGCTGAAATTCATAAACGTCTGAGCAATTATGATGGTGATGCCATCATTGGAACCTCTCAAATCGAGAATGTTATTCAAGGAAATTTAAGAAGCATCTTCCCACTCACGGATTATATCGGGCGTCCTGATTTTGTGGCCGAATGTGTTCTCAGTGGACGTTTCGCCGTACTGGTAGATGGTTCACCTATGGCTATTATCGCTCCTATATCCATGTCATCACTTCTTAAATCACCTGAAGATACAAATATGCCCTTTCATATTGTCTCCATACAACGTATGATCCGTATGGTTGGTCTTATGATTGCTCTCTTTCTGCCGGGCTTTTATGTTGCGTTAACCTGTTACAATATTGAACAAGTTCCCATTCCTTTACTAGCGACTATTATGAATGCACGTACGGGATTACCACTTTCAGTTCCTTTAGAGGGATTCTTAATGCTATTCCTGTTCGAATTATTTCATGAGGCAGGCGCACGCTTGCCCAAGACTGTTGGACAAACCGTTACTGTTGTAGGAGGTTTAATTATCGGAGATGCCGCCATACGAGCTGGCATAACCTCGCCAACGATGATTGTTATGGTATCGCTGACCACAATTTCAACCTTTGCGCTTGTAAATCAAGTGCTAAGTGGGACTACTTCTATCGTTAGACTCTATGTTCTAATGATGTCTTCATTACTGGGGATGTTTGGATTTTTTATCGCATTATTCTCAATTGTGCTTCATCTCTCAAGATTAGAATCTTTTGGAGTGCCTTATTTTTCTCCCATCTCCCGTTCAACCGCCAAGATTTTTGGGAAGGACTATTTCGGAGGCCTGTTCAATATATTCGATACCGTCCAAATGTTCTGCGAACCCAAGATCCAACACGTAAGGAGGAATAGTACATGAAGCATTTCATAGTTTTCTTACTATGTTCCTGTTTATTGACGGGTTGCTGGGATATGAAGGCAGTTCAAGATATGAACATTATTACAGCACTCGGCGTAGATTACGTGAAAGATAAATTTGTTGTTTATGGTCAACTTACTGATTTCAGTGCGGTATCCTCTTCCGATACCGGTGGAGGTAAGAAGAATGATTCAACAAGTTGGGTGGGTCATGGGACTGGAGATAATATGATTATGGCCTTTAATGATATGTATCGTACGGCTCAGCATAATACAATGTGGACTCATGTCAAAGCCATTGTGTTAACTGATTCGGCACTGGAGCATCTGGTAGAGATTGTTGATGCCTCATGCGGGCTAGAGAACTACGTTACACTCCATGGGTGTATGGTACGAAGCAGTCTCTAGAAGAAATATTTTCAGCAAGTACAACACTTAATCAGTCTCCACTTGTCATGCAATTATTCGAGCCTATTGAAGTTTTTAAACAGAATTCAGGTGTTGAACCTATTCATTTACAAAAGTTAATCAACAGTGTTCGTGAACCGGCTACCGTTACGTTACTTCCAGACCTGAATGTCAATAATAAGCATTGGACAGTAACAACGGATGGACATCCCAACCTAATGGAATTCGTTGGTGTCTATGTTATTAAGCAAGGAAAAAATCAAGGTAAGATTAAAGAAAGTGAGCTCACTGGAGCTCGCATGATTAAGTTTTCACGTATGGATAAATACCCTATTCAACTTAATGATGTGGGTCAGAGACCCTTAGTACTATATCTGAGCCAACCTCATTCGGCAATAACCCTTAGACAACAAGGAGAACAGTTGAAATTTAACATCGAACTTATAACTCAAGCTAATATTGTTGACACATCTTGGGATAATCCAATAAGTGAACAGACCATAATTGGCAAAACAAGTGAGACATTAAAAAAGGAAATCGCGAAAAATTTTGAAGATGCGAAAGCGAAAGGAATCGACTTATTCGGACTTGAAGAATATGTATACCGACATCATTATGCTCTGTGGAAACAAAAAAAAAGCAGCGGCAAACCACTGCTTGAGCAAAGTGAACTTGATCATATTAAAATAAAAGTTAACCTAAACCACTCTAATACTTATAAATTGCATTTTGATAGTTAACTTCGTAGGACTAGTGTAACTTAGTTATAAATGTATTATTCCATATCAGAGGGTCCCCAATAAGCCTTCATACTCGCAATTTGACCCAATTCATTAAACGTCATAACCTCAATAACGTGGATGAGCAAATGCTTCTCCTCTGTCTTTGTCTCAATAGATAAGCACATCGCACCCGAATCACCGTGAGATCCCCGAATGGGTCCGTCTAACTTGATTCGGGTATTGCCATTCATCACTTGTCTATAAAATGCTTCAATAGCTGCTTTACCAGAGAGTGGTGTTTTTCCTACGGGATCCTCTACTGTGGCATTCTCCGCGAACATAGAAAGCAACTGTTCCGCATTGTCCATGTTAAATCGATCGATATATTGTTGCATCGCTGCTTTAATAACCTGTTCTTGTGGCATGTCATCGTCCTCCTTAGCTTCCGTTATCCATTCTAGTTTTTCAAGAGTTCTCTACCCTCTTTCTTTAAACTTTAAGAACTTTAGCTAAACTCCCCTCTTATGCAACTCTTTACACGTCGCCATGATCAGGATATGGTTATATAGATTATTAATGCGCATTTTACTATAGTCTAAACGTATGAGAGGACATCCTTATGAACATCAAATTAGCGGATGAAACCATCCACAAACTTGAAACAAAACATACCCGGGTTCTAATCATGACTGCTGTGGAGGCTGAACAAGCAGCCGTACTTCGCGGACTACGCGGTTCGGATCGGTTTGATGTACTGCTTGCTGGCGTCGGCCCAGCGTCGGCTGCGGCTCATACCTCAGCTGCGTTATCTCAGTCTGAATATAGCCTTGTGATTAGTGCCGGAATCGCCGGCGGTTTCTCAGAAGTGGCTCCAATCGGTTCCGTTGTTATCGCAGAACGGATCATTGCTGCCGATCTTGGCGCAGAAACACCTGATGGATTCAGCAGTGTGGACGAGCTTGGATTTGGCTCGTCCAACATTGAAACTGATAATAAACTTGCACTGATGCTTACTTCAGCGATGGCGGCGACAGAATTAACGGTATGTTGCCGGCCCATTCTGTCCGTCTCTACCGCGACAGGCTCAGCTGAACGCGCTACCATACTGCAAGCTCGAGTATCTGGTGCAGGCGCTGAAGCTATGGAAGGCTACGGCGTAGCAGAAGCAGCACGTATTCATGGACTTCCCGTTCTTGAAATTCGCACCATCTCTAACGCAGTCGGTCCTCGTGACCGATCCGCTTGGCGTATTGGCGATGCTTTAGCATCCCTTGAACTCGCTAGCACAATCCTATTGGAGGTATTAGAATCATGAATATTGCTTTTTCCCCGTGTCCTAATGACACATTCGTCTTTCATGCTTGGGTGCATGGACTAATTCCAGGGGCTCCTCAACTGAATGTAACTTATGCTGATATTGATATCACCAATAATTTGGCTGCTAATCCAAGTTCACATGAACTCGATATTTTAAAAATCTCATATGCAGCACTACCATGGGTACTTGATGAGTATGCTTTACTTCCTTGTGGCGGAGCCTTGGTAGAGGCTGTGGCCCATTAGTCCTTACTGCAAATCAAGGCAATGGCACACAAGATCCATCTATTCTCAGTGGACAGCGGGTTGCCGTGCCTAGTGAACGCTCGACAGCTTATATGCTATTCAGACTATGGGCTGCACAAAATGTCCCAGCAGGCATCGGAGAAATTGTTGTGATGCCCTTTGATCAAATTATGCCCGCCGTTCGCGACGGCTCAATAGATGCAGGGCTAGTCATTCATGAAGCGCGTTTCACGTATCCTTCATATGGTCTATCACTCTGACGGATCTTGGAAATTGGTGGGAGCATGACACAGGCCTGCCGATTCCGCTTGGGGCTATCATTGCTAAGCGTACCCTCGATTTACAACAAATCGTAGACTGCACTCGCAAATCTGTCGAATATGCTTGGGCTCATCCGGCCGCATCCCAAGAATATGTTCTTCAACATGCACAAGAATTAGATCCCAAAGTAGCAGATCAACATATCAATCTATATGTTAATGAATTTACAGCTAGTCTCGGCGAAGATGGATATGCCGCGATCACCTCACTCTTAAATCGTGCCGCAGAGGAAGGTATCGTTCCAGCGATTCCTGCTGAAGCACTGAAATGGTCTAAATGACAATAAATTGAGTATGTAAATGTAAGCAAGAAGGCTGCACCTCCGATCTTTCAGATCGGAGGTGCAGCCTTTTTACCTATGCATATGAATTACCTATTGAAGATTCCGATTATCTGAACTCAGGTGGTATTCTACGAGCAACACCAGTCAAAATGGCCGTCTGAATAACAGCTTTGCGAACTTCATCCACGACTTTGTCATTGAATATACTCGGAATAATATAAAGTTCATTCAGTTCTGCACTCGTTACCACAGAAGCAATAGCACGGGCTGCCGCTAGTTTCATAGGCTCATTAATGGAACGAGCTCTGCAATCTAGTGCGCCTCGGAACAATCCTGGAAATACAAGTACATTGTTAATCTGGTTCGGATAATCGCTACGTCCAGTCGCATATACACGAGAATGTGGAATAGCTTCTTCTGGCGTGATCTCCGGTTGAGGATTGGCCATTGCGAATACAATCGGATCAGCAGCCATTGTCTGTATATCCACACCTTTCAAGATGTTTCCACGGGATACACCGATAAATACATCTGCTCCATGGAGAACGTCAGTCAAGCAGCCAGCATGCTCCTCCACTTGAGGTTGATCCGCAAGCCATTGCCACATTGGCTGATCATATGTTCCTCCTCGTACAATCGCCCCTTCACGATCGACTGGAACAAGACGCTGAACACCAGCACTAAGTAGCATTTTACAAATGGATACACCCGCTGCACCGATACCGTTAACGACAACACGGATATCCTCGATACGCTTATCCACAACCTTAAGTGCATTCAGTATTCCTGCTATGACAACAACCGCCGTTCCGTGCTGATCATCATGGAAGACTGGCATATCCAGTTCCTGTGCCAGACGTGTTTCAATCTCAAAACAACGTGGAGAGCTGATATCCTCTAAATTAATTCCACCAAAGATTGGACTAATAGCTTTGATCGTACGGATAATTTCCTCGGTATCTTGAGTATCCAAGCAAATCGGAAAAGCATCTACATTCGCTAGCTGCTTAAACAGCATAGCCTTTCCTTCCATTACCGGTGCCGCTGCGTAAGCCCCAATATCACCAAGACCTAATACAGCCGTTCCATCGGTAATAACAGCTACCGTGTTCCGTTTAATTGTAAGTGAATAGGCTTTCTCTGGATTCTCATGTATAGCCATGCAGACCTTAGCCACACCCGGCGTATACACACGGGATAAATCGTCACGATTCTTAATCGGTAAGGTTGGCTGAATGGTTATTTTGCCTCCTAGATGAACAAGGAAAGTTCGATCCGAAACGTTAACTACTTTAATACCATCTAATTTTTTCAGTGCATCTACAAGTGTGTTTTCTAAGGAATCCGCAACTTCTACCGTGATGTCTCGAATAGAGAAGTCCTTTCCTGGTCGGATTACGTCGATAGAAGTAATATCCCCACCAGACTTACTGATTGCAGCTGCAACATCTCCAAAAGTTAATTTTTCATGATTAAGTTCAACCCGTATAATAATACTTGTATTAGCCAAGATGAATTCCCCCATATCCTTCGTATTCTGAACTCGGATAGTTTTGTTAGTTCATGACATAATCCCCATATGTATACGATTACAATTTCATCAAATCGCACACTGCAACTCTTCAAAGCGTCCGCGCTGGGAAGACAACCATGATCCGCACATATCATAACAGGAGGCTGGGAACAACACAAGTATCTATAGTACAGTATTTACCGGGATCTCTTCCTACTAAAGGATGAATTTAATATTCCGCTTCATTATTTATGCCTTTAACGTCTTATAACGAAGCAGGTGAACCCCCATTTTGATGATGTTTACGTATCGCATGAACTCCCATGACTACAGCAATCAGCTCATAGCTATCCAACAAAGTTGAATGATTTTGTAAACGAAAGGCACCTGACTGCAACCAGCTACTCGTTTGATCGAACAAAGCTACCCTTTGTCCACCCTGATCATACACGGTATATTCTTTGGAAAAAGCAGGGGATGTAATATCATATACACCACGTTCACCCGCGTCGTATTCATACTTTTTGGCTAAAAAGCTTATTCGCTCGCGCAGTACACCGATCGCGTTCCCGCTCCCGTTTGACACCTCCCATTTTCTTGAGAAAAAACGGAACTTTCCACTGCAGATCAATTCACCAATCCCATTATACACATCGAGAGAAGAACCGAACGCACTCTTCAAATCTAAACTTCCTGCTGCTTGCTCCTGCCGATCCATAATCTGTGTATACCCGGCGCTGAAAAAGTTATCCTTAAAAAATAATTCTGTCATCACTCGAACATCCATCCCCTCGCAAAGAAATCGATTGATATCGACTGTTATGCACTAGATGCTGAATCATTTCAATTATAAATCACATCTCATATGAACCAAATTGGAGCTTGGAACAAAGCCCATCTGCTCTAAACTTCGGATAAGTATCGGTTGAGAATGCATCATATGAACCGTTTTGCGTATCAGGACTTGATCGGGAGAGCCATAAACTTCTGATAATAAATATCGAATGATATCCTCTTCATCTTCGTTTCCTGCGATTGCCATACACTGTTTTAGCGTCGTCATGTAATGCACACCTTGCTCATTAAAGCTACGCTTGTAGAGTGCATATCCCACAGCACGCCCTTTCTCATCCCACGCGATATAAGATTCTCCATCTTTTATACTGGCCCAATGTGACCGCCACGGAACCTGGACATCTTTAAATTCAACGCACTGTAAATCATGAGATATCCCATGCGTGAGATGGTACTTCTTGCTAACCTGCTTCGAGAAAGAGAGTACTTGTGACTGTTGCTGCTCGTAATATGTAAGTCTATCAATGATGCTATAACCCAATTTTTCATACAATGCAATGGCTGGATCATTCTCCAGCACGGCCTCCAGCAAAGCTGTAACAGCTCCTTGCTCCTTATAAATATGCTGCGAGGCACCTATTAATTGTCGACCAATTCCCTTGTTACGATATTCAGGAATAATACCTGTGCCACCGTTCCAACCCGTGAGTCGTCCGTTCATCATGCGCACACCATTCATTACAAAACCTACAGGTCTACCATTTATACATGCCGCAATCGATAATTCTAGAGATAACTGTAGATCAGCTGCACGTTGTATAAATGTATCCTCGTTCATATCCATATTGAAGAAATAACCTGTAAATCCTTCGTTCCACAATCGAGTCAGTTCAGGAATCGTGAATGTGCTAAATTTCCGAATTACAATCTCCATTTGTATCCTCCAGTCAATGAACAGCTTTATTACCTATATACATTTTATACTATAATTGAATCTATTCCATCGATAATCTGGTGAGGTGAAATAATGTTCTCTTCAGTCAGGACAGCTTGTATCATTGATATAAACTGTCAATAAGAATTCTAATGCTTTGAAAATAATCGTACTATTGGCATGACTTCCGTCCTATATCCAGTCAGATTTGTATAAACATGATTCAAAATTCCCATAATGCAAAAAGTCAGTTAGATCAACGCTAATCTAACTGACCAACGATATGCTTTACTTACGTTAGGATATATCCATTTGACTGTGAATTATAACTCTTGTTAGAGGAGGTCGCTACAGTGATTCAACCATTAGGAGTTTGTGAGTTATGCGGCCGTGAAGGGGTTGAGACAACGAAGCACCATTTGACACCTAAAGAAAAAGGGGGAACTTTTCTTCCAACAGCAGATCTTTGTATTCCATGCCATAAGCATATCCATCATCTATATACGAACGAACAAATTATGGAGAATGAATTGACAAGCGTTCATTCTCTACAGTCTGATACCCAAATTCGTTCTTTTATCCGTTGGATTCGCAAGCAACCACCTGGAGCTATACCCAAATCACGGAAATCACGTAATGTCAGGCAAAGACGATAGCTTCTTCTGCATATAATTCTTCTGAAGAGAACCCTCAATAATTTCATCAAGGAGTGACGTGAACGAAATACCTGCCGCGCTAGCACTTAAAGGCAAAAGGCTAGTCGGAGTCATACCCGGTAGTGTATTAACCTCCATTACATATGGAACGCCATCCTTCAGCATGATATCCACCCTTGCATACACACTACATTTTAGTGCTCGATATGATGCTAACGCTGCATTTTCCACCTTAGCCTGAAGCTCAGGTTCAAGCTCAATCACTTGATCATCACTCTGCCTGATACATATTTAGACGTATAGTCAAAGAAATCGGCTGCAGGATTAATAGCTATGACGGGTAAGAGCCGACCGTTCAATATGCTGCATGATATTTCTTGGCCTGCAATATACGACTCAATGATGACCTCTTCCTCTAATTCAAAAGCACTGCGAATGGCAGGCATGATCTCTTCTTCCTTACGCACAATAGCCACACCTATACTGGAACCTCCGCAGTTAGGCTTCACGACAAGCGGCAATCCTAACGTCATGATATCAGGAAGACAGACCTCATTCATATTGCTGAGAATTTGCCAACGAGGTGTAGGAATACCTTCGCTCCGCAGCAACCTTTTACTCATATCCTTATTCATACAAATACTACTGGATAGAACTCCACTGCCTGTGTAAGGAATACCTAGTGCCTCAAGCGTACCTTGCACCGTTCCATCTTCTCCATATTGACCATGTAGTGCAAGTAAAGCAACATCAAGTCCACGCACTTCAGAAATCCAATTCTCTCGATTACGAATATCAATGGACACGACTTCATATTTGGAATGATCCAGATGAGTTACCATTTCTTGCCCCGTCATTAACGATACATCCCGTTCACTGGACAAACCTCCCATAATTACGCCAACCTTCATCTCGCTTCCCCCTTGATGATTATTCTTCATCTTAGACTTCAATACTTAGCAGCTTACATTCGGCGCCTCACCGCATCACCAATAATCTGAATCCCCCTCAATAATTCCTCATCATCAACTCTAGAAAAACCAAGTCGAAGCGTATTCGCTCCTCCACCATCGGTGTAGAAAACATCTCCTGCCGTAAATACGACACCTTGCTCATAACAATCCTGCAGAATGTCACGTACATAGCAGTTATCTTCTAGCTCTATGAATAGGTGAAGTCCGCCAGATCCTGTCATACGCTTAAAGGGAATATACGTTTTGCAGTATTCTACCGCTAATTGATGCTTTCGTTTATATTCATGCTTTGCTCGTTTCAAATACTTCTCGAAATTCCCATTATGGAAATACTGAAATAATACCGCTTGATCCAGCGTGGAAGTATGAATATTTCGAGCTCTTTTCACACTCACCAAGTAATCAATCAATTCACGATCCGCTGCAATCCAGCCAATCCGAATGCCTGGAAATAGAATCTTGGAGAAGCTTCCGAGATAAATGATACTATTTCCACTACCCCCGAATGCAGCAAGTGGTGCGACATGCGATCCTGAATAACGAAGTTCTTCATTAAAACCATCTTCGATGAGGGGCACTTGATATTCAGCAAGTAGACGAAGTACTTCACTTCGTTTCTCAGCAGACATCACAATACCTGTGGGATTATGATAAGACGGTGTAAGATAGGCAAGACCAAATGGTTGCTCTTTCAGTGCCTTCTCTAATAACTCTAGGTGAATACCATCCTGCTCCATGGGGATACCTGTAATTTCGAAACCATGCAGCTTGGATATTTTAATCGCCGTATGATGAGTTGGATTTTCACATAAAATTGTTCGGCTTTTCACTTGTAAAGAAGACAGAAGAATATCATAGGCTTCCGTAAACCCATTCGTAATCAGGATATCCTTACCGTCCATATCCACGCCTTTAGTCTCCATATAATTGTGCAAATACTGAATCAATGGTTTATATCCCTTCGCATAACCATAATTCAGCAATACTTCGCCTTCAATCGCCATACGATCAAGAAATGCCCGTTTCACATTGTTCAGATCAAAGAGCTTCTCATCTGGGGCAATCGTTGCAAAATTAATCATACCCTTTACACCACGCAGGTCATGTTTCATTAAATCTAGTTCCGATGCCTGTATAGCCTTCTCATTCAAATGCTCACTCCAGCTCATCTTCCATGTAGGCACAGAGGCAATCCCAACTTGCGAAACAAAACTCCCTTTAGAGTGAATGGTGTAAATAAAGCCTTCTTCCTCCAGCTCCGTGTACACCCTAACAAGCGTGTTACGGCTGACTCCTAGTAGAACGCTTAATTCTCGCGTTGAAGGCAGCTTCTGATCAACTCTTCCCTTCCCCTTCGTAATCCATTGCTTCATATATTCTTTGACTTGAATCGTCAATGGACGATCCATAGCTATCTTAAAATCTGTGAACATCGCTTGATCCCCCCTTTTCTATCTTTACATAAAGTTTCATTCGAAGGAAGATCCACTCCCATAGCAATTCATGCTTCATGTGGTTTATGGTTCCACTATACAAAAAAACCGCCTGGCTCCAAGTGGCCAAACGGTCATTCTCACGCATATACTCATTCAGGAACATAGAAAAACTCCACAGAAGGCTTTGTATCCATAGTCACGTTTCCTGCTACCGCACGTGATATCATACATGAACTTTCTGCTTGGATCGCCAGTTTAGTTGCTAGTTCTAATTCCTTCTCAGACGCCTCAGGCTTTAGGATGATGCGCGGCATATGTGTAATCGACTCATACGTGAAGATGTTATTCGTTACATCCACAATTGCATCGGATTCAAGTGACAATTCTTGAACAGGAATACTCGCTCGCTCAAGCATCGCTGCAAGTGTAATCAGATAACAAGTAGCTGCTGCCCCAAGCAACATTTCATCTGGATTCGTACCTATGCCTGGGCCTCCCATTACTTCTGGAATCGAAATGGTCGTCTTTAACTGTCCCGCTTCGATAAAACCGTCACTATTGCGACCTCCATTCCAATCCGCGTTCAATTTGAATGAATGTTTCATTTATGAGTTAACCTCCTTAGGTAGTCACCACTACGGATTCTTCTCCACTGGGCACTACATTGAAACGTTTACGGTATCCACACTTTCGGCATAGCTCTTCGACCACTTCACGTCGAGAGAATCCATCCACCATCTTCGTAGCCCGTTCCCCTTCAATGATCTCTGCAAAAGATGTCTTATGCACATTGCCCAGATTAATCACACCCTCACCGTCGAGGCAACACGGAATTACTGTACCATCCGAGAGAATGCCTGCTTGATTGCGAAGACCGTGGCAGAAGCCTGGACCAAAATCTTCTTCTTCCTTCAGATCTGGCCATTTGAACTCGTAATCCATGTTAATGTAGACGCGTTCGGCAATCTTAATACCGCTACCGGGCACAATCTTCTCTTCGATTTTGTAATCCAGATTAAATTCTTCCTCAATATAAGCCAGCATTTCACGATTACGACTGCGCTCCAGATTCGTTGTATTATCCTGATCTAGATTCCATAATCGCAAGGAGACAATCAGTCCCGACTCAGAAACCGCTTCTTTTACAAAAGATAGCACCTTCGCGATATAAAGATCCTTGTCTTTGGAGCCTTCATGACCATCGAAACTATGTAACGAGAAATTCATCTGCCGCAGCGCAGGTTTATTTAGAAGTTTGTGCTTCGCCTTATGAAGCAGCGTTCCGTTAGAAGTAATGTTAACTTTGAATCCCTTCTCATGACTGAGGTCCAATAGTTGATCAATATGGGGATGAAGCAAAGGCTCCCCTTTAACATGAAAATAAATATAATCTGTAAATGGTTTAATCTCATCTAGAATATGCGAAAACTCTTCCACTTTAATATAATTTGTACCTCGAATCGTCGGCGGACAAAACGTACAGGCTAAGTTACATTTACTCGTCAGTTCAATATAAAACTTTTTGAATTTTTTCATAAGTTCTCCAGTCTGTTTACAGCTCATTTCCGTGCACAATGATGAATTTGTATATGAAAAATATTATATGAGAAAGCCAGGTTACGCAAATTTATTTACAATCACAGCGCGGAATTAGAGATATTTTGCACATCCAGAAGCATTTCTTTGTTTGTCCAATACATAGGCTATACCATTGCACTAAGTTTGAGCTACTTTCCATATGTGGGTAACGTAAATAAGGAGCGTGATTATTGTGATTTATATTGGAGAACAGCAATCAACATTGGACCCCTCCCCTTGGCCTAACTTCTGGAAAAAGCTCTACTCAGATAAGAGCAATAGCACTGTAGCCTACCATTATGAGTCACCGGAACATCTGAAATTTGAACTTCGTCTGCGCAGTGCTATTGTAGAAGCAGCCAAAGCTTTGAACGCTAGTGGTGCTGAATTCACAACGTTTGTAAATGCACGCTGTAATCAGCGTCTGTGGATATTAAATCAACGCGGAGGATTTGAACTGAGAAGAGGAGTCACACCTGCCCAAGGAATTCGAGATATTTTTATGAACGGAAGATTATATGGGTTCGAATGCGCGACAGGAGTCGTAATTGTCTTATACAAGGGTGTTCTAGATAGCATTAAAGAGAATGAATTTAACAGGCTTTTCGCTGATTTATTACTATATGACTGGCATTATGACAGTGATCTACGCTTGATTGACAAGACGGGTGTAACAGAGTCTTTTCCTGGAGACGTGATGTACTTCAAAAATCCCGATGTAAGACCATCACAAATTGAATGGCAAGGCGAGAACACGGTTAAGATCAACAATGATCTCTATTTTGGTCATGGGATTGGTATTGTGTCTGCAGAAAAAATCATCTATGAGCTAAATCGTCATCGGATACCTGGAAGTACAACATCTGCCTATCAAATGGATCAGGTCATATATCCCGACTTTCTTTATTTATCACAATTTGCTTCTGGGGGCGACATCGTAAGCAGAGAGCTGCTAGAAAATAACTATCATAGAGACGCAAGCATCTATGGCCAAATTGGTGCAAGGCGTTATTTGCACGGTGAAACGATACAGATCTAGGCCCATCCCCTTTAAATGATCGAAACCCGTCTTAAAAACAACTATTTTATCATAAAAAGTAGATATATATAATATTTTACAATACTATTATAGACCATTTTTCTTATTTGATGCTATAATATGGTAAAATTAGTTCATTTTAAGGGGGTCCTATTTCCTATGTCGTGGTTTAAGAATCTTCCGCTATCCAAGAGAGTAATCACAGGATGTTATTTAGTTGCTGCATTATTTGCTCTACCGATGTTGGTTGCTTTCATCGTGACCGGCAATATTATTCTTGGTATTGTGATGGTAGTTGTACTTGCTCTCCTTACACATCCTCTTGCTAGCTATATCGAGAGAGCGCTTACATCTTCATTCGATGATATTGCAAACGTTACCTCTAGCATTGCAAAAGGTGATTTTACAGGGCGGGTAGATGAAACGGGTTCGATGGGTGATCTTAGTCGTTCCTTCAACAGTATGGTGGATAAGCTGAAAAAGATTCTAAATGACGCATCCGGTATCACGAAACAAGTGATGGAATCAAGCCGCGGCATTGCCGACAAGAATCATGAGCTTAAGAACGTCATGTCATCCGTTGCAATGTCTGCTACCGAATTGGCTGTAGGCGCTACCGAGATTTCTAATGATGTTGCTGGAATGACTCAGTCGATTCAGGATATTGAACACAAAGTAGGAAATTACACAAACTCTACCAAAGAAATGAAGAAACAATCCGAATTAACACTAAACCTCGTTGAGAAAGGTCGCCAATCCGTCGAGAAGCAATCCGAAGGGATGCGTAAGAACGTAGCTGCCACAAAGAATGTTGCCCAAACAATCGACACTCTTTCTAAAAGCGCTCGGGGTATCAGCAAAATTACCAAAACCATTTCCGAACTTGCCGAACAAACCAACTTACTTTCGCTCAATGCTTCTATTGAAGCGGCAAGGGCCGGTGAACACGGTAGAGGCTTTGCCGTCGTAGCCCAAGAAGTACGAAAGCTTGCAGAAGAGTCCACTTCATCGACACAAGAAGTGTTTGGACTCGTGAAAAGTATCGAGTATGATGTTCAGCAAGCCATTGAGAACATTAAATTAAATGAAGAAGTCGTTCGTTTGCAGAATGAGATGATCGGTGAAGCAGAGCAAATTTTTGCTCATATCGTGCAAAGTGTGCAATACATAACAGAACAAATAACTGAATTTTCGAATGAGAGTGATCTCATGCTTGAAAGTGCGCAGAAGATTTCTGGATCGATCCAGAATATTTCGGCCATTACGGAGGAGTCTTCCGCGGGCACAGAACAGGTATCTTCGTCCATGAATGATCAAATGCAGTCCATTCAAGCTGTCGTAGATGAGACGGAAGCCATGAGACAAGCTGTATTCCAACTGCAAAAAACGATACATATTTTCAAATTCTAATCTACATAATCCATTCTTCCCCTCTCATTCGTTGCCCTGATCAAGTAATCATTATATGATGGTTATTACGATAGGAATACGTAATTTGGAGGACTATAATGATGGCTGCTCAAATGAAGAAGACAGATCCACGGGTCGTTCGTACACAGCGTCTGCTTCGTAAAGCCATGTTTGAGCTTATGGAAGAACGGGAATTCGAACACATTACGGTGCAGGATATTGCAGATCGAGCGACCATTAAACGTGCGACTTTTTATTTGCATTTTAATGATAAACAAGACTTAGTACACCAGTGTATTTCTGAGCTACTTGAGGAATTACATAATTCAATGGAGTACTCGCAAGAAGAGCTTGAAAACTTTGATTTCACGAGTCGTGAAGCTCATCCAAGCTTTATCCGACTGTTTCACCATATTGCTGAACACTATGATCAATATCAGGCACTTTTGGTCAAGAATCGTATTCCGGCCCTCTCTACTGGATGATGAATCTGATCCATGAGTTTGTATCTCAAGGGATTAATCGCACGGAGCCGAATGATCATAATCTTACTGCAAAACGAGATGTGATTATCAAATATGTCGAGTCAGGATTTCTGGAAGTGATCATTTGGTGGATTGAGAATCAAATGCCATATAAAGAGCAGGATATGGCTGCACAGCTCATGAATGTATCCATTAAAGGGCCTTATATTATACAGCCCGGACTTCATGCCGAATGATCAATATATATCATAGATGCAAAAAGAGCTTTCCCGCTTACGATACGGGAAAGCTCTTTTTACATACACGCTTACAATGCGGTCCATCCACCATCGATAACCAGTTCTGATCCAGTCATAAAGCGAGATTCATCAGAAGCAAGGAACAATACACCATAAGCAACATCTTCTGGCTTACCGAAGTAAGGAAGCTGCGTAAATGTCTTATAATACGGTGTAGATTCTTTAAAGCTTTCAGCCGTCATGGGCGTTTCAATGATACCCGGATGTACTGAATTCACACGAATTTGCTGCTTAGCAAACTCAACGGCAGCTGCTTTTGAAATCGAACGTAGAGCGCCTTTGGCAGCTGTATATGCACTTGAACCAGCCATACCTACAAGTCCACCAATCGATGAAATATTGATGACTGAACCTGCGCCTACCTTCTGCATTTCAGGGATCGCATATTTCATACCTAGCATACAACCGTTCAGATTAATATCCATAACTTTATTCCACTGCTCCATCTCTAAATTAGCAATGGTCATGGTGGAAGAAATTCCTGCATTGTTCACAAGAACATCTACTTTTCCGAAACGTTTGAGTGTTTCTTCGATTACTCTCTTCCAGTCATCTTCAGAAGCTACATTATGTTGAATGGCAATGGCTTCTCCACCATTACTTGTAATTTCATTTACCAATTCATTTAGCTTATCCATATTGAGGTCTGTACCAACAACCTTACCTCCCTCTTGCGCAAAAAGTCTAGCTTCGGCTGCCCCCATGCCATTAGCTGCTCCTGTAATAATTGCTACTTTTCCATTTAAACGGCCCATATTCATCTTCCTCTCCCTCAAGTAATGAATGCTGTTGTCATTGACATAGGAGAAGCATACACCTTTTTGTCTAATTTGTGAAGTAGTGTACACAATGTCATTTAAGTTTATTGAAATGTTGTGCCCACTCACTCCATTGCTCATACTGATGATTATAATTACGAGTTATACTTGACGAACGAACACGCCGATGATAGAGCAATTTATTTACATGTTTAGTTTCAAAATGATTCATTAATCTCAGAATAAGCAGCATGTCTTCATATAATCGTCCATTGGATGGGTCTGATACGTACCAACCACTTATATCCCGCAATGATTCGGTGCGATAGAAACGTGGAGCAAGTGGTGTTGCCCGTTGCAACAGCTCCCTCTCACTCATGGAAGGATTAAATATGCGAGGACTCGACAAGGATAATGAACCATCTCTTTGCTCCATCCATTCGTAATAATTACCATATACGAAGGCGACTTCGTTGGAAGCTGACTTTGTAGCATTGTGTAATATCTCAATACATTCCGGCGTTAACCAGTCATCTGCATCGAGTTCCAGAACCCATTTGCCCCGCACATGAGATAGGCCAATATTCAGCGCATGAGCTTTCCCTAGATTGTTATCCTGCCTGACAACTCGAATACGTTCCCCACATACAAGCTCTGCCATGAGGTTCTTTGCAATGACGTCCGAGCCATCATCTATAATGATAAGTTCCCAATCTTTAAATGTTTGACAAGTGATGCTGTGCACCGCCCATTTCAGATACTTTTCGTCGTTGTATACAGCCATTAATACGGAAACTAAGGGTGTCGTACATTGATCCGTTTGTTTATGATAATTAAGCAAAGGTGAAACGAGCTTCCACTCCGCTTCTTTCCGTTTCCATCCGATCTGCTTGCTTTTCTCAGGCTTCCAAACGTTATCAAGCCACATGTTCAGGCCATTACAATACAGCCCCATCTGGTTAATAGCGAATACTTCCACATAAGTATCAAAGGGAAGCCACTCACTACCCGGAAAAGGAGCTGACCTCATCAGTGAAATATTCCATAGTACGGGTCCGATCTCACCAGAGCGAAATGTATCTAGATATTCTTTATCTTCCTCAGCAGGAAGGAATTGAATCCATCCAAGACCTTCCTGCAACTTTTGCTCCATCTGTTCCCAATGTAGACGAAATGCAGGTAGCAATATGCTACCTGCTCGAATCGTCATACAAAAAGCTGAATCGCTGGCAGCGATGCCAAGATTCAGCTTCTCCATTTGTCCGGACTGGATCGGAACAACATTCCAGAGCGGAAATATGCCATGAATAGACCTCGTTGTTTGATTTAGTGCCCCGTTACGATCGGCCCCGAGAACAAATATATTCATATTAAACTTCCCCCACATTCAAACAGAAACGTCCTATATTGTATGTGATGAATGGAGAAATGTTAAATATAGAATTAATTAAAAAGAAATTCGTAAACAACAAAACCAGCCGCAACAAAGTGTTGGACTGGTTAATCCTTCAAGCCAAATACGTAATATTAACTTAAATCAATCAATCGATTTACGCTTAGCTACCTTCTCAGCGGCATCAACCGTATGTTTGAGTAGTGTAGCTATCGTTACAGGTCCGACTCCGGCTGGGACCGGAGTTATGGCTGAGGCCTTTTCCAAACATCGATCGTAATCAACATCTCCTACGTTACCTTTGTTATAACCCGCATCTAATACAACCGCACCTGGCTTAATCCAGTCGCCCTGAATAAATTTGGGCTTACCTACCGCTGCCACTATGATATCACCTAGACGTACCACATCTTCAAGGTTTTCTGTTTTGGAATGACATGTCGTTACCGTTGCATTTTTATTTAACAACATTAACGATACAGGCTTTCCTAGGATTGGACTTCTCCCGATGACAACAGCATGTTTACCCTCAACAGGAATCTTATAATAGTCTAAAATAGCAACGATAGCGGCTGGTGTACAAGAAGGGAAATCGGCGTAACCAAAGGCATTCTGAGCGAACCCTAGAGCTGTTACTCCATCTACATCTTTCTCAATAGCTATGGCTTCAAAAGCCGCTCTTTCGTCAATTTGTTCCGGAACGGGATGCTGCAGCAAAATTCCATGCACTTTAGGATCGGCATTTAATTTGTGTATCGTCTCGATTAATTGTTCCGTTGTCGTTTCTGTAGGCAGATCAATACGAATAGACTCAATGCCTAGTCGCTTACATGCATTGCCCTTCATTCGAACATAGGTAGCAGATGATGGGTCTTCACCGACTAAAATCGTCGCCAAACATGGAACGATAGCTTGTTCCGCTAGGCCTTGTATTCTCTCCAACAACTTTTCCTTAATGTCAGCTGCAACTACATTTCCATCTAAAATTAATGCTTCTGCTGTCATCTTCTCATCCCTTTCAGTTGTAAAAAATATAAAGAGGTAAGGGGAACCTAATCCCCTTACCTCTTGCCCAGGCGTACGGCTATATATCCATGTGCTCCCTCATGGTTACCCATGTCCGCCAGTCACACACAGTCGATGTATAACTTTATCATAACAAGCACATCTGCTTTTTTCAATAACTTTCCTGTGACATTACGCTTAGTAAGGGAAAGGAGGAACTAGACGCCCAAATATTCCTTAATACCATCTACAATCGACTGCGCTACCCTTTGTTGGAAATCTTCTGTTAACATCGTGGATTCCTCGGCAGGATTCGATAGGAATCCGATTTCTAAAAGTGTTGCAGGCATTGTCGCATCTCGTAGCACTTGTAAACTCTTATATTTTACTTTCCGATCTGTAAAACCCGTAGCTGCAAGCAGATGTCGATGCATTAATTCGGTAAATGCTTTGCTACGATCATTATAATAGTATGATTCCGTTCCGTGCGCTGTAGTAGATACACCTGCTGAGTTACCATGAATAGATACGAAGACATCTGCATTTAAATTATTCGCAATCTTACCGCGATCCGTAAGCTCTACCGCCGTATCATCACTGCGCGTCATGATAATGTTAATTTTACTCTCTTGTTCTAAAAGTCTTCCTACTTTTAAAGCCACCGCTAGATTAAACTCCTTCTCCTTCTTCTTGGAGTACCCTGTCGTACCTGGTGCATATCCCCCATGACCTGCATCGATAACGACAATTTTCTTACCATCTGTAATTAGAGACTGTCCATTCAAATCAATAACAAACTGCCCAGATGTAGATGAACCTTGTGCATAAAAAGAATAAGGAGCAGAACTGCCAAATGGCATTTCAATCCGAACCATTGGAGGCTGCTGAGACACCATTGTATAGTGAATGGATGTGATGTTTGAGTTCCCCACAACCTGAATATCACCTGTAGATTGACCCCCATTAAACGAATTGGAGAATTGTGTATTCGGCAATTCCATCACGATCCGATCGGGGTTCGTCATCTTTACAACATTCGGCTGTGTTGAACCTTCATAACCTACCATTAGACGATTATCGTAGAAGCTTATCGAGTTCACTGCGGCACCATTTATCGGTTTCGTAGGCGTTATTGGTGTTCCTTCACCCGAATTCGTATGCCCAGGTACAAATTCTCCTTCGCCAGAGTTGGTTGAATCTGTCGGTTTGGACGGAGTTACGATAACCGGAGGGTTCTCCATGATCGGCTCATCAGGCAAGGACTCAAGCGATACAATTTTATTCTTATTATCCCAGCCTACCGTTAATCCCATTTCTTCACTTATAAAACGAAGTGGAACAAGCGATGTATTCGACTGAATTAATGGAGCAATATTCAGTTTCTTATCTGCACCATTTACGGTAGCTACCTTACGGCCAATTGTGAGTTCTACAGTACTATCCGCTTTACTAACCGTCACTTTTCCTTGCTTTTGGTTCCAATTCGTATCAAAACCTAAATTTTCAACAATAACACGTATAGGAACCATAATATTGTTGTTTACATTTTGAACCTGCACGTTTCCTGGCATCTTGAGCTGCTGTCCGTTCAGCATGATGACCGAGTTGTTCTTCTTGGCACTAGCAGCCATGACTTGTTGTGATGACAAACAGAAAGTAAAAATGAGCAACATCAGCATAAATCTGTACTTCTTCATCATTCACCTCATCCAATCTCTTTATGATTTAATATAATGCAAAGCAAAAAAGCCGCTAACCTTTAGACTCCAAAATCTTCCAAAGGTTGCAGCTATCATAGATTTAATTCATGTTGTGAATGATTAGCGCTAAGGTTTTAGCACGACTTTGATACAATCGTCTTTCTTGTCGTCAAAAATGTTGTACGCATGCTCTGCATCATTGATACTAAGACGATGTGTAATAATATCTGTAGCATCGATCTTACCTGACTTAATCTGTTGGTACAGCTCTGGAATATAGTGAATTACAGGTGCTTGACCCATCTTGAGCTGAATATTACGTTCAAATAAGTGTCCTAACGGAAACATATTGTAGGTCAGCCCATACACACCCACGAGTTGAATCGTTCCGAATTTTCGGACAATCTTAGAAGCAAATTCAAATGCTCCAAGAGAACCACCTTGCAGCTTCAATGTCGTTTCGACTGTTTCGACTGCTGTGCGTTTAGCGTCAAGCCCCACACAATCGATAACGACATCTGCCCCTCCGCGCGTAATCTCTAACATATGCAGCTCAAAATCTTTGATTTTCTCAAAATTGAATATTTCCACGTGATTGGTGCGCTTCGCATGTTCTAGTCGGTAATCCACATGATCTACAGCAATGACCCGCTTCGCTCCCTTTTGCCAAGCAAACTTCTGTGCGAGTAGTCCAACGGGTCCACATCCCAGAATAATGACCGTATCTCCCGGCTTAACACCTGCACTATCAACACCCCAGTAGGCAGTAGGCATAATATCGGATAGAAATAAGATTTGTTCGTCTTCAAGCTCCGCATCCTCTGGTATTTTAAAAGGGACAAAATTCCCATATGGCACGCGCAGCAGCTCTGCTTGTCCACCCATGTAGCCACCGTATGTATTAGAATAGCCGAAATATCCCCCTGTATCCCGAGCATCATTCGAATTATCACACTGACTCTCCATTTGATTCTTGCAGAAAAAGCATTCTCCACAGGCTATATTGAAGGGAACGATGACGCGGTCACCTTTTTTCACATGGGTTACATCTGGGCCTACCTCTTCTACAATACCCATCGGCTCATGACCAATGACATAATTATCATACATCCCTGGAATAAGGCCGTGATAAATATGAAGATCCGAGCCGCAAATCGCAGTCGTTGTAATACGGACAAGCACATCATCCTTCTTCTCTAACTTTGCATTGTTAACTTCTTTCACTTCAATCTTCTTATGTCCTTGGTAAGTTACAGCTTTCATTTCAAAACCTCCTTGAATATCGTTATTTTGTTCAATACATGATGAAATTAATACAAAAAAGGCACCCTGCTAAGGATGCCGTTCTTTAACTCTTATTAAACCTTGATTGATTAAGCTACTTCGGGTTCCATCTTCGGTTCAGGCTCAGGTTTAGACCTTCCCTTCCACTTTCCTGCATTAAGAAACAAAATCAATCCTAAGATGCTAGCATACCGCCAATCATTTGAAACCAGCTCATTTGTTCACCAAGCAGTAGAAAAGCGAGAATACTAGCTCCTACCGGTTCACCGAGAACACTCATGGATATAGTCGTTACCGACACATACTGCATAAGCCAGTTAAATAACAAATGTCCAAATACAGTTGGAATGACTGCGAGCAATAGGAAGATTCCGTAGTCCCGATTTGGATAATCCGTAAAGGATATACCGCGGGCCGCATTATAGATCGCAAATACAAATGCCGCTGAAGCAAAAACGACAAAACTGTATACAAAGGAAGAAAGCTGTGAAACCATTTTTTTGCCAATCAACATATGAACGGCGACGGCAAGCGTACCGAGAATGGAAAGTACATCACCGATTAGATTCGTTTGGGATACCCCAACATCTCCCCAACCAATGAAAGCTGCTCCTACCATAGCTACCCCCATGCCCAACATAGCGAAAGATGACGTTCGCTCTTTATACACCAAGTATGCCCCAAGAACAATAAACACCGGTTCTAATGATAAAATAATAGTCGAGCTGGATACGCTTGTGAGCTTAAGCGATCCCATCCAGAGCAAGAAATGTAGAGCCAAGAACAGACCAGATGAACCAAGCATCAGCCACTGTTTAAGCGTAATCAACTTGATCTCCGGCAAATGGCGCCGAATGAATGGTAGCATAAGCAGTACAGTAAAGAATAAGCGATACATTCCTTGAATGGAGACGGGTGCAGCAGACCATTTTACAAAGATCGATGAAAATGAAATGGCGATAATGCCAATAATCAAAGGCAGGGCCAACGGGACAGGCGCTGTAGATTTTCTCATGGATGTTCCTTTCCAAATGCCTAACATGAAGTTATTTTACAACATGTTATTGTAGCACGGTCCAGATCAACCCGCCATCCTCCGTTTGTAGCATGGAAGCAGGCGAGGTCAAGAAACCATTCATATCGTCCGTAAAAGTCATCTGTACATTGTTTTCTAAATAAAGAGATTCAGTAAAATCCTGACTTATCCAAGTCTTACCTCCATCTTTCGTGCTAAGTAAACGATATTGCTCGCTGCCTAGAGTATCTACTCCAGCAACCCATCTCGCAAGAAGTAGCCATCCATGCTTCGTATCAGGAAATGAGAGTGCCTTTGTATTCCAATCATAGCCAGGTATGGAACCCACTTTATTCCAATGCTTACCATCCTTCATATGAAAGATATTTATTTGCTCCTTCTTCCGCTCACTTCCATAGGTTGTATACCAACCTTCAGTAAGCGAGAGCATTGTAAATCCTTGAATCGATGTCAGTTTAGGATCCTTAAAACTCTCCTGCCAGCTGATTCCGCCATCCTTTGTTTGAATGATACGTAAACCTGATCCCTGAAATTCAGCCGATACTCCATTGTTGTGGTCTAAAAAGTTCAAATACATCGAGTTAAAACCTGAGCTCATTCCCTGATCCATATCCGTAGACACTGGAGTCCACGTCCTTCCTCCGTCCGATGTAACTAAGTTTTGTGTAAGGTGATGAGTCGGACCTTGCTTGGTCACTATCATCCATCCATGATTCGGATCAATAAACGATATATTATGAAGCTGCGAATATCCATTAAGCGATGTCAAAGCAGACCAAGTCTTACCTCCATCATTCGTTTGTAATAATTGTTGCTGGCTGCTTTGAATGCCAATGCCATACCCGTGAAGCTTATCTGACATGATGATATGGTTAACAGGATGCAGCGGTGGATAAGATTGACCCCACGTCTTACCCCCATCTGCTGAATGCATTAAATAATCCGACGAATTAAAACCGTTACCCGCAGCCCAAATTGAATCTTTGTTGAAAGCTTGTAGCTCATGTATACCCCATCCCTTGTTCTCGGCAATATTGTTGAGACTCTTTCCCCCGTCATTTGTTGACCAAATACCCCCTTCAATGGGACCCGCACCGGGATCGAGTGAGATGAAGCCTCGATTTGCATCAATTAAATCAAGTGATGTAGGACGTGGACGTCCTGTCCGCTGCTTGCTTTGTTTGCTCCAATGCTTACCTCCATCTGTCGTAAGATATAGGTCACCACTTAGCATCCCTTCCTGGTTAGTTAGTAGCCAGCCCGTATTAACATCGGAGAAATCAATTCCTAAGCTTGACCAAACTTCACCCGATTCGGATAAGACAAACTGCTTTTTCCAGTGTACTCCACGATCTGTTGTCTTAAATACTAGCAGTTTAGGATGACTACCTTCCGTTACGCCTGTCACATAACCCGTGTTACTCTGCGGAAAACTCATATGGGAAGGCTTAAACTGCGTGTTATCAAAATTCACCTTCTTCCAATGCTGCCCACCATCATTGGTTAATAACATCTGCTTGTGCACGAATACAAAGCCATGATTTTGATCCGGAAATTGTATCGTTTTCGTATTCCAATCTTGATTCGAGACATTTGAAGCAGCATTCTCCCACTGTGTTATCCACGTTTTACCTGCATCTTTGGTATGTAGCAACTTTTCTTTAGCGCAAATGACGGTACCTTTATTGTTACTTTTACAATCGTCGTCCACCAGCACCCATCCGGTCGTCTGGCTAATGAACTTTAGACCCTGTACCCTCCATCCAGGTAATTGCTTCTCAGCCCAATGACTCCCACCATCTTTGGTTTGAAGCAAAGTGAGTTTATGGTCCACCCCTGATTTAACAGCCCAACCTGTTTGTTCAGTCACAAAATCCATATACGGTATGCTAATACGGCCAAGTTCTTGTTTTATTACTATTCGTGGACCGACTGTTATCGAGAGATCTGTGTCTGCTCCGTTACCGTTAGCAGCAATCAGATCGGTTTGAAGTAACCTAGAAACATGATGCGTTTTGTTAGTTTCTATTCGTGTCGTTTGCTTGGTTTCAGAGTTGCATCCCGACAACAACATCGTTGCAGAAAGTACAATCACTGCCAGTGTTAAAAATCTATATCTAGTAAGTAAATTCATCTGAATTAACCTCCTTTAAGATTACACATTAGGAAAATCTATCAATTAGTATAATGTGTAACTCCATTCGAAAGGTTACCATTTATTCTCAATCAGAAGTCAAAAACTTCTTTTTTTGACCGTAGCCCAGCCTCCAGCGACGGCAAAAGCAGCGCTAAATAATAAGATGTAAGGGTTATAGTAGAGCATGCTTAAATCCGAATTACCGGGTAAACTATGCGTGCTATAATAAGCATTTCTAACTTTCGAGATTTCCAATCCTAGCGCCAAAAGCATGCTTGCCAGAGCAAATGATGGAATGGCTTGAGGATATAACATTTTTGATACCCGATCTTCTAAAGAATCGAAATAACGCACAGCTGCTACGTATATCATGAAGATCAATATAGCTAACATTGGCCAACCCAGCCCATATGTAATCCACACGGTATTTACGTGACTTGAAGTGTCTTGATCATCAGAATAAGTATCGGTCATCATACGAACAAGAAACATCAGGAACACATTCATGGCTAAAATGATCCAATAAGCAATCATCGCTTTACGGCTCAGCATCGTTATTCATTTCCTTTCTTAAATCGAATGTATTCTATGTATATGAAGCTAGTACTGATATTTTGCCTACAATTTAATAGAATGACGATATTTCACTCTATTTGTTTTCCTGCTAATAATCCAAGCCCGGAAACACCCTTAATGAGTAGGCCGATTGACAGAAAAAGTTGAGGTATGGCATCGATCTAGTGCTGCGAGAATCACCTTATATAAGGTTTGGATTAATTAATATATTTAGAATAAATTATGAAAAGGAACTATCCCTATGCTTCTAGAAAACACATGTGATAAACAATAACCTAGAAAGGGGAATATACTTGGATCCATTTCGTTATCCCATAGGACAGTTCGAGCCCATACCAAATCCAACTCAAACTCATCGTGATAGGTGGACTCAGGATATTTTGGAAATACCAGCCATCCTTCGCCTAACTGTGCAAAACCTAAATTCGGAGCAACTCCTTACCCCATATCGATCTAAGGGTTGGACTGTACAACAAGTAGTACATCATCTCGCAGATAATAATATGAATGCTACATTCGTTTCAAAAGAGCACTAACCGAGGATCATCCCACAGTAAATTCTTATCGAGAACATTTGTGGGCGGAACTGAGCGATTATCAGATTCCTATAGAGTCTTCACTCTTTCTGCTAGAATCTCTTCACTGTCGGTTTGCAGCCTTACTTCGTTCATTAGGACCCTCAAGTTTCCAAAAGACATTTACAAGTCCTACTCACGGTTCGATGAGTCTTAATAACGCAACACAAAGATATGCCTGGCATAGTCAGCATCACGTTGCACAAATCGCTTCTCTTAAAAAGCGTTTAGGATGGCAATAAAAAATCCGACCTCTTAAAGGTCGGATTGTTTCCCATATCCAAATGTTAGATGATTTAATTAATAGGAGGAATATCGATTCACATTCCTTATACTTGTCCAAATATCGGCCGTTTCGGCTCCAATGTACCAATAAGCAAATCCAGCAATGCCATGCTCAGCAGCCATGAGATATTTACTAGATATTGAGCGTCCTTCTTCCATCCATATACGGTGCTGCAATCCGTTTTGTGTATAGGTCGCCACATATTGGGCAAGATTCGAATCCCATGACTTTGAGGACCACACCGACCGAAGTCTCTGTCCTTGTTTAACAAGTGATAATTCCTCTGAAGTGGCGCCACTTGTCCTAATCGTCCAGTCACGTGTATAGAGAGGTAACGCCAGAATGGTCTTGCTGGCAGAAACCGAGGTAAGTAGCTTATTGGTCGCTCTTTCAACCCAAGGAAGTGAAGAAACAGAACCCGCTATAGGATCTCCATCCCAATGTTCATCATATCCCATCAGAACAACATAATCTGCTGCCTTACCGAGTGCTGCATAATCAAAAGCATCCGTCCAATCCGTTCCAAGATCAGGTGAGACGTCGATTGACACTACGCCACCCACCGTGTGCAAGCTTTTTGTTAGTTCCGTTACGAAGGACGTTAGGGGCAAGCGATCCTGGGGACTCACATTTTCAAAATCTACATTAATACCTGCAAGTCCATAGCTTTTAACATAAGCCGTAAGCTGCTTAATGATGTTATCTCTACGAACTAAATCCGTTAAAGCTGTATGTGTCCACTCAGCATTCGAACGGTTACCCAGCATTGCCCATATTTTTTTGTTATTTTGTTTCGCATAGGTGAGCAGGCTAGAATCAACGTAGTTAGCGAGAGGTTTATCATTATTATTATCAAAGAAAAACCATCTTGGCACTAGTGTATTAATCGTTGATTGTTTAATTGTCGCAATATACTGGGCAGTCGTGCTCGCATTCTGCCAACCGAGCTGAATATTGGATGCAGGTGTCGTATTCAGAACCTTAGACCAGTAACTGTCCTTAAACACTCGATCAAGAATGGCTGCTGTTTCCTCTCTAGTAACGTAATCATTTGGACGAAAGGATCCCTGATCTCCCCTCATCAGTCCAAGCTTAAGCGCTACCTGAACAGATGATACTGCCCAGTCGGCAACTTTCATTCTGTCCTGATATGGGAGCTCTACATTGGCAGAAGAATCCCTCTCTTCTTTCAAAGCTCGTACGATCAGCACCGCTGCCTCTTGACGAGTAATTCTCGTATCGGGCTGAAACTGATTCATACCTTTTCCTTCAACGATTCCGAGATGGATGCCAGCTTGCACCCAACCATAATACCAAGCACTCCGCGGTACATCACTGAACGTCACGATATCACTGTCGACGGGCTGTAATTTCAACAATCGACTGGTCATCGTTATAAATTCGGCGCGGGTTACATTCTTCTTCGGTTCAAACTTACGATCCCCCGTACCATCAATTATACCTTCTTTGGCTAAATCGATAATATTTTGACGGGCAAAGCTACTTGATATATCATCAAAAGGTTGGCTAGATTTTGTTGTTGCAGCATATATTGGACTCGTTGTTCCAATCGTCAACATCGAAGTCATAATGACTGCCACAAGCTTATGCAGTTTTTTCAAGGAGAATGCCTCACTTTTAATAGTTTATAGATACTCTATCTATCCTATCAAAAAGAAGCTTAGGCGTTGATCTCTAAATAATGGAATAAAACGAAATTTAAGGAGAACTAGAAAGTGAGATATGAGAATGAAGCTATATATGTAAGACTTTTAGAGCTAGGCGATGCGGAGTCGCTTCTTTCTCTACGATTAAGAAACCATGAATTTCTGAAGCCTTTTGAGCCGACAAGGCCAAGCGAATATTTCACCCTTGAAGGACAACAGCTCGATATTGAACAAGGTGTCCGAGGAGCTGAAGCGGATCAATCCTATATTTTTGGCGTGTTTCTGAGTGAACCAAATGAACTAATCGGTAGAGTCGCCTTAACAGGAATAGCTCGTGGGCCCTTTCAAAATGTTAATTTGGGCTACTTGATGGGTCAAGCCCATAACGGTAAGGGATATACGACGGCAGCCGTGCGTATGGTCGTGACCTTTGCTTTTACGGAGTTGAATTTACATCGTATTCAGGCTGGGGTCATGCCTAGAAATACCGCATCCAAGAGGGTTCTTGAGAAGGTGGGCTTCCGGAACGAGGGACTCGCCATCAAATATCTTCGCATTAACAGTCAGTGGGAGGATCATATCCTATATGCACTGACGCAAGAGGATTAGAAATAAAGAAGCATACAAAAGGTCCGACTCGCCTGAGCCGGACCTTTATCATTATGATGGACGAATCTACAGTTGCTTGACCATGTGATAGTACACATGCCCATTAATCATGATCTCTTTATCCACTTTGTATCCTAAATATAGATAGAGTGAATAGGCTCTTTCATTATCGGTGATCACGGCCATAGCAATTTTATTGTATTTTAGTTCTTTTGCTTTGTCTTCCGCCGCACTAATCAAAGCTGATCCAATACCTCGTCCACCAAATTGCGGTGATACAGATAATGTGTCGATATAATATTCATCCTCATCCGACTCTTTATCAAGCTGAAGGGTGGGATCGTTTTTTAGTGCACGAAGACGTTCCAGAATCGGCTGATCCAGTACATTAATTTCATCGCCACCATAGGCGACAACAACGCCTGCAACTTCGCCTTCCACTTCTTTTACAATAGCCTGATGATGCCCAAGACGACCTTTCTCATCTGCAAAATATTGCTCTAATACTTCAACGACTGCTTGCTCGCTCTCTTCACCAGTCAATTGATGCGCGACATCATGCAGTGCATCATAAAGCAATCTTGCTGCGGTGTGGGCATCTTCTCTTGCTGCGGGTCTTATTGTCATGTCATCCTCCAAGTACCGTTCAAATTATGCCTAAAGGCACCTTCACAATAGCTTCTATTATACCCTCTACCCATTAGAGGAACAAATCCCGCTCCAAGCTAATGAAAGTGCTCCATTAAACTAAACCATGATTGCAAGCACAAATTTTACTTTTTGCTGCCTACAGGAATAGATATTTTATGATTAAGGGTTTTAATATAGTCAAATCCATCTAGAAGTAGGCTTTCAGGTTTCTCCATTGTATAAAATGAATATGTCTGCTCCCAAAGAATGTTACCATTCTTCAAATCCCAAGGCTGAGCTGAGGAAATGGATGATACGGGAACGACTGTACCACCAGCTTGAACAGATAAATGTTCCTTATTCAAGAATGTAAATTGTTTTCTGGCGATAACGATATCATAGCCTGTATCCGTTTTTGTGACGCTTCGAATCCATATCTTTTCATTCCCGATTGTGATGGACTTGTCTGATGGTGAGGCTAGAGAAATCGGTTCTTCTACTCTCTGATAACCAGGGAAATTTTCGAGTACAAGTTCAATTTTCTCGATCTTGTCTGTTGGAAGCACATCGAATTCAAGTTCAAATCCCAATTTTTCATTTTCAGCGTAACCTCGCGATCCCCGTGGTTTCACTTCTGATCCATTTACATAAAGCTTTGTTTCACCTTGAAATCTCGGGAATCCATCGTTATCCATTTTATCCATTTCATAATGACCCTTCACGATGGTAGAAGTTGGTGATGCCGTAATAGAATCGTAGTAGACCTTCCCCTGATCGACAGAAACGAATTTTGAAATATCTTCCTTAATAATGCTTTTCATCGCTTTATTGGGTTCATATTTGAACTCAATCGGATAGGTAGCTCGCTTCCCGTTATCTAACCACTCGATGAATGTTACGGTTAGTGTCCTAGAGAATGGACTTACCGGGTCAAATTTATACACTCCCTCGTAGTGGGTCTTGTCTTTGCTAATAAAACTGCCGCCTCCACCTCTTGCCTTGGAATTCGTTAAGAATCCTTGGATTTTATCCAGGAAATAACGATATGAACCTTTCTCATCATAAATAGTGCCTGTTTTACGATCTATCGTGTAGTACAGTGACAATCCATTATCATCCGCAATAACCCCGTTAATTGTTATGATAGACCCATCGAGTAGTGTTTTGCTTTTATTAATCGTTTGACCGTACCCCTGCTCCTCCATTTCAGCAAAGCTGAGTGAATTTAGCTCCATTTGATTTAATAATCTACCTCCGTAATAAGCAAATGCGGGATATTGATAAGTTCCTACAATCAGAAGAAGCGCGGCAGCTGAAGATGCAAGCCATATCATCGTTTTATTTAATTTTCTTTTCTTTGTGGGCACATGTTCGAGTGCAATTCGCAGTCTGCTCTCAAGTTCTGACGGAGCCTGCACACTATTCAAATTTTGCTTATGCGCCTGTAGTCTCTCCTCGATCGTTGTCATAACGATCACCTCCGATCTTGGCTTTTAGTCTCCGTATGCCTTGCGAAATTCTAGATTTGATTGTGCCAATCGGTGCACCCGTCATGTCCGCAATCGTCTGATACGGAAGATCATGTACATAGCGAAGCTCAATTGCTTCCCTCTGCCGTGCATTCAGATGAGAGAGCAGCTCCTGCATATCCATTTCTGACACCGAATTCCGATATGGATTATCATCCATTAATGCATCAAGTGATACTTCTTGCTCGCCATCCAGTGGAACAAATCGTTCCTTTTTGAGCAGCATGGTTTTGCAACGATTGACTAGAATGGTTTTACTCCAGCTGTAGAAGGCTTCGCCCTTTTGCAATTGATCCAGCTTTTCATAAAGTGTAACAATCATGTCTTCCATTGCATCCATCGCGTCATGCTCATTTCTCATGTAGCTGTAGGCAAGTCGATAATAAGCGTCCTGATCGGCTATGATTAATTGTAGTAAAGCTTCCTTGTTGCCTTTTTGGGCTTGTTTGACAAGACGGCTTATATTCATGTTCTCACCCCTTTTCATAGATAAGAGCTCGCAGAGGTTACTAAAGTTCATTATGTACAAAAAAATCTCCACTGATGGATTTCTCCAACTCACATTTATTTATCCAGCACCCTTATTTTATCAAGCTTTATTTTATTGGATACTAAAAAAACGAGAGGTTCGCGCCAATACGCAAAGCCCCTCGTTCTCATCATTTCATGTATAAAACTCTCAAAATCCTAACATCATCTATGCTTTTTTTGCAATAATCATAAATCGTTTTGAATTGGTTTCAATTCCTTTTTCAGTTGTATGATTGTCTATAAATGTTTGGAGTATTTCAAAATCATCATTATAATTACCGAAGTTTGGAATAATCGGAGTAAGTTTAAGCAAGAATACCAAGTCTTCGTAAGTTTCAAAATATTCTTTGGCATCATATTCAAAGGACTGAATATCAACAAAACCTGCTGCATTCAATTCCTCAATATATTTATTTTTTAAAGTCCCATCTATATGGGTATTCTGTCCTCTTCCAAAAGCTTGCGCAATATTGCACTTATCATTTTCGCTTACTTGTTGAGTGAGAAACCATCCATCTTTAACTAAAACTTTGGCTACTTCTTTGGCATGGAAGGGCGAGTGTCTACAAGATACTATATTAAATGAATTTTTGGGAAAATCCAGTTGTTCAGCATCCATTTGTATAAATCGTACATTTGTTATTTTGGAATTGTCCAAATTATGATTTGCGGTTTGAATCATTCCTGACGAGAGATCAATTCCAACTAACAGTGAACAAGCATGCGCAATGGATAATAAAGTTTCCCCACCGCCAGTACCAATATCCAGCAACCTGTCAGACTTTCTGCATCTTTTGGTTACTTCATTATAAAACTGCCACTTTACTCCTTCGGATCTAGCCTTTACTTTACTAAAATCCCAACCGTTTAATAGACCGACTTCATCGTAAAATTTCTTATAATCAAATGGGTTCATATCTAATTTCCACCTTTCAAATGAAAAGAATGTGCAATACATGTGCCTCAACACTTAATCAAAAGTACCTATTCCCGTAGGTGAAAAGGGTAAACTTCCCCCTTTGTTAGCTGGTACGCGTTTTATCCAGCCCGGGAACTAGTTACTTCGAATAAAGCGGAGATCCATTCCATTCACCTCATTTAAAAGTTTCACTTAATATAAATGATAATCCGCCCAAAACACAAGGGAAATTCAAAAATTTTCAATAATGGAATGAATGTAATTCCAGTCTACCTCACCAAATCTCGCTTCATATTTTTTTGCCAATACATTGCGGTAGTTTTGATAACTTATGAGTATGAATTAGCGTAAATACTTTGTTATCAGACGTTATCGCCTTTTTAAATTCATAAAGATTTAGCAATCCGGAATCCAAGGTCATCTATGCTGAACGTTGGGTGACCACGGCGACGATTTGTTGCAAGACAACCCCTCTCTGGATCGCACCAACCTCCTCCACGAAATATACGATAGGAGCCGTATACCTTTTCATCATATACATCCCAGCACCACTCCCAAACATTCCCCAACATGTCATATAGACCCCATGCGTTGGATTCTTTGTTACCTACTTCATGTGTTTGGTCTCCTGAATTTTCTTTATACCATGCAATGTCATCAATTTCCCCATATCTAACTTGTGTAGTACCTGCAATACATGCATATTGCCACTCCGCTTCCGTAGGGAGACGATAACCGTTCGCTTCCAAATCGCAGCTGACATCTTTACCATCACTACTTATTGAATAATATTCTTTTAATTCCAATTCTCGAGAAAGCAGATTGCAAAAATATACAGCATCGTTCCATGAGACATTTTCAACCGGATGTTGTTCTCCTTTACAAAAAGAAGGCGATTGTTGGGTGACTGCAAAATAGAATTCCTGGGTTACAGGATACTTCGAAAGCAGAAAGGGTTTAATTTCTACGTTCCATGTATGTTTTATTCTATCGTCTCGCAAACGAATTTCTCCTTTAGGAATATGTATCATCATACCCTCTACATGACCCTTTATTTTATCAGGCACGCTAAGACCTCCTAATCTAGATTTATTGGTTTAGCCTTCAACTAATTTAAAGTACTTTATATCGCCCTCTTTTGTCTCAGCTATCAAAATATCACTTCGTTCTTTCACACTAAATATCTTTGTGCCTACTGTTAATTTATTAGCTGTCCCATTTTCGAAATATTCACCATTACTTTTTTGCTGCGCAATTTCTGTGATTTGCTTGTCCTTTGTAAGATTCATTTCATCTACCCATGACACCCCTGCGCTATAAATAATATCACTGTACATAAAAATATTGGCCTCTGGATTCCCTTCCAGAACGTTTTCAGCAGTTGGATTTCCAATGAATTCCCCTTTTTCACCAGTTGATTCATTTGAGTTACACCCTGTTAGCATGATAAAGATCAAAATCATAACAAATAATTTCTTCATTTTGCTCACCATTTTGCTCACCCTTTTAAACTTATTTCTCAGGTTTTCGATTAATGAAATAAATACATATGTAATAAATAATCCAAAATAATAATGGAATGCCAATAATAAGGTAACGTTCATCATCAGGAAGAATAGAAACAGAGATGACTGAAATCACTCCGAATGGTATAAATAATCCAAAATACAATCTTTTATGAAGTGGATTAAACATTGAACCCCTCCTATATTTTCAAGCAATAAAGAATCTCGTCGTCTAACATCTTCCCCGTATTTATAAATCCAACCTCATCATATAATTTTTTGGCAGAATGATTTTCAGGTTCAAACGAAATATATATTTCAGTGCATTCCTTAATCTTGCTCATCTCACGAACAACTAGATTTATAGCCTTACGGCCATATCCTTTACGCTGAAATTTATGGTCAATCATAATTCGGCATATTTCAAAGCACTGATCCTCCTTTGAAAATCCGTACATTGTAAAACCTACCATTGTATCGTCGCTATAAATTGCTTTTGTGATCCATCCTTTTTCGATCTTTGATTGCGCAATCGAAACTGCATTTGAAGCTACAAATTCCTCTTGAAGGTAATGTTTGTTATCCGTATCCGTTGTTAGAAAAATACATTGTATCCAGTTCGTTTCGTCTATGTCCTTTAAGCTAACTTCCATAAAATTTTCCTTCTTTCTGTTTCTAAAAAATCTTTATTTTATTCCTTATTTTAACATAAACAAATGTATATTTAATTCCTAATAAAAAACACCCCCTAAGCATCATCAGTTTCCAATTTGGATTCCAATATCTACTTAAGGGGTGTACTATTTAAAATTAAACTTACCTAACTCATTGCAATTTCTGCAGTAGTTTCACTCGATATGCTTCACTCTCAAGCGATTGAATCTCTTTATATTCTTCGTCAGTTAACACTTTAGGTGTGCCGACGGCTTTGGCAGCTAAATAAATTTTTGCGCTTTCCTCTACAACTTCGGTACGGTAATAAGCTTCACGCAGGTTTTTGCCTGTCGTCACGAGACCATGGTTTTCGAGCAAAATGGAATTGAATTTATCTGCTTTCGCAGCGACAGCATCTGCCAATAAATCAGTTGTTGGTAGCACGTAAGGAACGAACGTAACTTCACCCACCAGCGCAGCTTGGTCAGGGAATAGCATCGGAAGCTCTTTACTCACGAGTGTCAGAGCAATACAGTATGCAGGATGCGTGTGAACGATAGCTTGCATGTCTGGATTCACACGGTATGCATACAAGTGCATCAGTACTTCGGAAGAAGGACGAACTTCTTGATCCAACACTTTACCCGATTCAATTTCCACCCGAATCCATTGATGCGGTTCAATATCCTCAAGGGCGAATCCGCTTGGTGAGAGCAGCATGATATCATCAGCGCGAGCACTGATGTTGCCACCAGGTCCAACAACAAGCCCTTTTGCTACGATTTTGCGTGCGTATAATGATAGTTCTTCTCTAGTTTTTTGTTCCAATGATTGTGTCATATGGATCTCCACTCCCTAAATTTAAATTAAGAAAGATGAACGAAGAGCTTCAAATAACGCTCATAACGCTCTTCCCACATCGCTGTATCTTCTGGATGGTAGATTTCTGGCGGGAAGGATTGCTTCACAATTCCACGAATCTCGCTTAAATCCTTCACTTCACCATGCGCTTTAGCCTGCATCATCATATTTCCGATAGCAGTAGCTTCTACAGGTCCTGCAATAACAGGTTTGCCTGTCACACTAGCGGTCAATTGACAGAGCAGTCGATTCTGTATTCCACCGCCTACCATATAAATATGCTCAAGACGTTTCCCAGAAAGCTTCTCCATCTCCGTGAGTGTCTGCTTGTACTTGAATGCTAGACTCTCGACGATACATCGGACGATTTCAGCGCGCGATTCAGGGACAATTTGCCCCGATGCTCTGCAATATTCTTGAATACGTTTCGGCATTCCTCCTGGAGGTAAGAAGACTACGTCATCAGCATCAATGTAACTACCATTCTGAGGCGCAGATAGCGCCATTTGAGTAAGCTCATCATAATTCAATGTAGTTCCTTCAAGCGCCCATGCCCGTCGGCATTCCTGAAGTAGCCACAGTCCCATAATGTTCTTCAGAAGACGAATCTTATGCTCTGCTCCACCTTCGTTGCTGAATAAGCTTTGCCGGCTGTCTACAGATAAAATGGGCTCATCTAGCTCCATTCCCATGATCGACCATGTACCTGAACTTATAAAAGCATAATGAGATACATCTGTAGGAACCGATACTAGGGCAGATGCCGTATCATGTCCGCATGCTGCTACAATGGGTATCGCTCCCACATGAAGCTCATCGCCAATGGCCTTACGGAGGCTTCCCAGCTTTGTACCAGGAGCAACAATATCGCTAAATAAGGTGCTAGGAATATTTAATGTATCCATGATTTCAATATTCCAGTTCCTATTTATGGGATTTAACAGACCACTTGTACTTGCGATCGTATATTCATTAGCCATTACACCCGAAAGATAATAATGGAATAAATCCGGCATAAATAACATTTTGAGCTGATCAGTATGTTGAAAACTGCGAATTCGATCTTCGGTATATAGTTGAAAAATCGTATTGATTTGTGAAGACTGGATGCCAGTTTGCTTATAAAGCTCATCCTCAGATATCAGACCAAAAACCTCGTTCATCGTAGAATCCGTACGTGAATCCCGGTAATGATAGGGGTTGCCAACTAAACGTCCTTTCCGATCAACCAGACCGTAATCGACGCCCCATGTATCTACGGCAATTGAAGCGGGGGAAACGCCTGACCTCAGTTTAGACAGGTGAATTCCCGTCTTCAGTTCATGGAATAATCTGAGAAAATCCCAATGAAGATTTCCACCAAGCTGCACAGGTTCATTAGCAAAACGGTGCACTTCCTGAATCGTCAGCTTCTCTCCATTAAACGATCCTAACATCGCACGGCCGCTGCTAGCGCCGAAATCAACCGCCAGCATGTTTAAAGCTTCTGTTGTATTCACCGTATCACCTCATCTACTCTGGATGTTACTTGTACAGTGGGCCAAAGGTTTGGCAAGCACGGTAATCGGCACTTTCTGGTTCAGCCGTTCCGAAAGATCCCCATGCTCTTGGACGGAAAATCTCTTCTTCTTTTACATTGTGCATACTAACTGGAATGCGAAGAATCGAAGCCAGTGTAATCAAATCGGCGCCGATGTGTCCGTAACAGATGGCACCATGTTCGCTCCCCAGTTATCCATAACAGAATACACATCTTTGAATGCACCCTTACCTGTTAGAACTGGAGCAAACCAGGTTGTAGGCCAAGTGGAGTCTGTACGCTGATCGAGCGTATCATGCACATCCTTTGGTAATTCCACAGTGTAGCCTTCTGCGATTTGCAAGACTGGACCAAGACCCTTAACTAAGTTCAATCTGGACATGGTTACTGGCATACCACCACGCGTCAGGAAGCAAGATGAGAATCCCCCTCCACGGAAATACTCCACGGCTGCCGGTCTCCAAGATACGGCCTTCAAACAGTTATCTGCATCCTCAGGTGTAATCTCCCAGAAAGGCTTCATCACTGGCTGACCATCCTGCATCTGCTCACCTGTTCCATCCAAGGTGGCAGAGCCCGAATTGATCAAATGCAATAGACCATGCTCAGCAACGCCACTTAGCTCATGTCCTGTCACACGTTTCACAGCATCCGGACTCCAGTATGTACGAACGTCTGCGAAAATTTGCGCTGTATTCGTAAGTAGATTCCCGAACAACATTGTCACACCATTCAAGCTGTCATTCTCCGTTGCTACCTGATAAGGAGCGCGTATACCATTCCAATCGAAGGATGAATTTAGCATTGCTTCCAAGAAGTCACCATTCGGAAAGTGATCCGTCCATTGACGTTGCCCTTGGAAACCGGAAACGATCGCATTGTGTCCCATCGCTTCTTCACCAAATCCAAGCTCTCCGAGACGCGGATTGCCAACCATGAGATCACGAACAATTTGCGTCATTTTGACTACCGTCTCCCAATCTTTATCTTTCTGCTCTCTTGAAGTCTGCAACGATTCAGCGTTATTGTCTGAACCTTCCTTACAGTTCTCTTTCACCCAAGCCATTGCAAGCTTAAATTCTTCCGGATCATAAATTTCCTCTTCAATTCGACGGGTAAGTTCGGACATATCGACGTATTCATTACGCATGCCAAGATATTCTTGGAAGAAATCTGGATCAATCATCGAACCCGCGATACCCATGGAAACGGAACCAATCGATAGATAAGACTTGCCTTTCATAAGTGCAGCAGCCATTCCCGCTTTAGCGAAACGAAGCAGCTTCTCCTGTACATCCTGAGGTATGGATGGATCATTCATATCCTGTACATCATGACCATAGATTCCGAAAGCTGGTAGACCTTTCTGAGCATGGGCAGACAATACAGCTGCAAGATATACTGCACCGGGTCTTTCCGTACCATTGAAACCCCAGATGGCTTTAGGCAGCGAAGCATCCATATCCATCGTTTCGCTACCATAACACCAGCAAGGAGTAACCGTTATCGATACACCCACCCCAGCTTTGGCGAACTTATCAGCCGCTGAAGCGGCTTCAGCAACACCACCAATGCAAGTATCCGCAATAACACATTCTACAGCTTGCCCGTTCGGGTAACGAAGCTCGTTACTTAAGAAGTTTGCAACCGCTTTCGCAAGACTCATGGTTACATCCTCAAGCGACTCTCTGACACCCTTTCTTCTACCATCAATCGTTGGGCGAATTCCGATCTTGGGAAAATCCTGATTACATCTTATATCCTGATTCGTCATATGGTTTTATCCTCCTTAAATTTAAATAGGGTTACCGATAACCCTATTAACGAAAAAAAACATGTTTACATTCCATTTTCAAATAATAAACGATAACATCGCATTCTAATTATTCGCAAGTATAGAAGTAACATGGATGCTTAATAAATCTCAAAGTCAAGTATAGTTAGCAGTAGGTTATCGATAACTTTAAAATAACAATCGTTTGGGTTGCTGTCAATCCATTTTTTCTTTAATATTGATTTATAAAGCTAAATGGAGCATTTTAGATGAAAAGAGGTTAGAAGTGGTTACAATATATGATATAGCTCAACATGCTAATGTATCGGCAATGACAGTATCCAAGGTCATTAACAATACAGGCAGAATAAGCGAGCAAACGCGCAAAAGGGTTAAAAAAGTGATGGAAGAGCTCAACTATATTCCTAACTCCAATGCTCGCAGTCTTGTTTTACAGCAAACAAAGATACTCTCATTGCTCATAACAGATATTACTAACCCTTTCTATACAAGCCTCGCAAGAGGTGCAGAAGATACAGCCAAACGGCTAGGGTACCGTCTTCTTTTTGGAAACAGTGATGAAGACTATCTGAAGGAACAAGACTATGTAGATATGGTTCTCTCTACAAGAGTAGATGGTGTACTTTTTGCCCCGGCGGGTGATCAATCCTTGAAAAATCTGGAGAAGCTTATGGCTCACAAAATACCATTTGTTATTCTTGACCGGGCCGTTCCTGGTATTGAATCCGATATCGTTGCGGGTGACAGTAAAGAAGGCGCTCGGAAATTAGTCGATTATTTGATTGAGCTTGGTCATAGCCGTATTGCCCTTGTAAATGGATCTTTAGAAGTTTCAACTGCAAGACTGCGCTATCAAGGTTATGCTGAATCGCTAAAGCTGCAAGGGATTGAACTGGATCATGAGTTAATTATTCAGAAAAGCTATCGCGACTATAAGGATGGGGAATATTTGAATCAGCTATTGTCTAACCCCTCCCCACCTACGGCTATTTTTGCAGCAAATAACTTCCTTGCAGTCGGAGTCATCCGTGCGCTCCGTGAGCGTGGAATACGTGTGCCTGAAGACATGTCAGTCGTATGTTTTGATGATCTAGATTTGTCTTCGGCTCTTGATCCCTTTCTCACCGTCGCTTCACAACCCGCCTATTTATTCGGGGCGATGGGGATGCAGCTTCTCGTAGAGCGCATCCAAGGCAATTCGACACCAGACATACGCAAAATTATTTTACCATCAGACCTTATTATCAGGTCATCCGCTCAAGCATTAACCTCAGAATATGTGTAGTTAATGGAATATTAAATGTAGAAGGTGAGATTATTCTTCGAAACAAATGGCTAAAACAATGGATTACACCTGCTAAAATTTTAGTATTCGGTTTCCTGTTTATTATTGCAATTGGTACTCTTCTATTGTATCTGCCTATTGCATCTTCAACGGGTAAATCCATTTCATTTCTTAATGCTCTCTTTACCGCCACTTCAGCAACTTGCGTAACTGGACTCGTTGTATTGGATACCGGAACAGATTTCTCCCACTTTGGTCAAATCGTAATGATTATGCTCGTACAGGTTGGTGGGATTGGTTTTATGACAATGGCTACACTGATCGCACTCGTATTAAATAAGAAAATCTCACTCCGAGAGCGTCTTATATTACAGGAGGCTCTGAATCACGGTTCAATGGACGGTGTCGTTCGCCTTGTCAAGAAGGTTATCTTATATTCACTCATGATTGAAGTTGTAGGAGCAATACTGATCACACTGCGTTTCTCACGAGAAATGCCTTGGGGACAAGCCTCCTACTTTGGTATTTTTCACAGCATCTCGATGTTTAACAATGCCGGTTTTGATTTGTACGGTATGATTAAGGGTCCGTTTAGTGGATTAAGTTCCTATGTAAATGATCCTTTCATGAACATCGTACTGATGGGTCTAATTTTTCTAGGCGGGATTGGTTTTGTTGTTCTATCAGATGTCATTGAATTCCCTACAAAACGTCGATTTTCATTACATAGTAAAGTGGTTTTATCTGCTACTCTCATGTTAGTTGTCGTCGGAACGTTAGTTATCTTTGCAATGGAATACAATAATCCACAAACGCTTAAGCCACTGAGTCCTACAGGTAAAGTGTGGGCTTCGTTATTTCAATCCATCACAACTCGTTCGGGTGGCGTGAATACGGTTGATATTGGGGCATTGCAACAATCAACTCAGTTCTTCATGATTATTCTAATGTTCATTGGAGCAGCACCTGGCTCAACTGGTGGCGGTATTAAAATCACAACTTTCGTCCTACTCGTCGGGGCAGTCTATGCAATGATTAGAGGAAAAGAAGATGTAATATTGTTCCGCAAACGTATTGCCAAGAAAGTGGTATATAAAGCTGTCACACTAACGATGCTCTCTTTAGTTCTCATTGTGATCTTCTCTATGTTGTTATCGCTGACGGAGCATAAAGATTTCTTAACAATCTTGTTTGAATCAACATCAGCGTTCGGTACGACAGGCATATCCATGGGTTTAACGACTGAACTTTCTCCCTTAGGTAAGGTTTGGATTATATGTCTCATGTTCTTAGGTCGAATGGGTCCCTTAACTCTTGCCTACGCTCTTTCAAAGACTGAAATTGAGAAAGAACTATTTAGTTATCCAGAAGGTAAAATCATTATTGGTTAAGGATCACAATAAAAAAAAGCCCACTTGGATGGTTGTCCAAGTGGGCTTACTTTATTTTCCTACACCATAAAGATTTACATCTTACATAATTGTTTTGATTTCATCCTTCAGAATTTCAGACTGTGGACCAAATACGATTTGAACCGCACCTTTTCCAAGTCTCATGACTCCAGATGCACCCAGTTGTTTCAGAGCTTGGTCATTCACAACTTTGTCATCTTTAACAACTAAACGAAGTCTTGTGATACAAGCATCGATACTTTCAATGTTGTCAGATCCACCAATGTTAGCTAGAACTTTAGCAGCTTTGCTGTCATTAGCCGAATAGCCAGCATTTGCGTTCCCTGGTTCAGTAACGACTTCACCTTCGGTTTCAACATCGTCTTCACGACCTGGCGTTTTCATGTTGAACTTAACGATGACGAATCGGAACAAAGCGTAGTAAACGACTGCAAAGATTAATCCAACAGGGATTAAGAGAAGCGGCTTAGTAGAAATTTTGAAACCTAACAAGTAATCGATTAAACCTGCCGAGAAACCAAATCCTAGTTTAATACCTAAAGCGTACATGATATAACCGGATACCCCAGCCAGAATGGCATGAATACCATACAATACTGGAGCAACAAACATGAATGCGAATTCAAGTGGTTCCGTAATACCGGTTAAGAATGAAGCGACTCCAGCACTGATGAAGATGGAAGCCACTACTTTGCGTTTCTCTTTCTTAGCGGTGTGAATAATTGCGAGTGCAGCAGCAGGAAGTGCAAACATCATCACTGGGAAGAATCCACTCATAAACATACCTGCAGATTTGTCACCTTGGAAGAAGCGGTTCAAGTCTCCGTGGATAACTTGTCCAGCCGCATTCGTAAAGTCTCCAATTTGGAACCACACGATGGAGTTAAGAATGTGATGAAGACCAAATGGAAGCAACAGACGGTTAGCAATCATATAGACGGCAGCACCAAAGCCTCCGAGCCCAACAATCCAGTTACCAAATGTGTCTAGAACGTCTTGTACTGGACCCCAAATTAGACCAAGAATAATACCGACGACAACCATCGTAACGGACGTAATGATAGGTACAAAACGTTTACCTGCAAAGAAACCAAGCCAATCCGGAAGTTTGATTTTGTGGAATCGATTGTAGAGATAAGCGGCAATCAAACCAACAATAATACCCCCAAGCACACCCATATCGAGCTTAACATCTTTACCCATGATGGTCGTAAAGGTAGTTGGCACCACAACGAGTACTTTACTAAGAATAAGGTAACCGATTACAGCGGATAATGCGGCAACCGCATCACCCGTGAGACCAATCGCTACCCCAACGGCAAAAATCATCGGCAGATTATCAAAAATGGTCGTTCCGCCTGCGTTAAGAAAAGGTGCGATGTAGTGGTTCAGGAACCAACCAACTTGATTGCCCAAATGGAAATCTTTAATGTAATCAATTTGGCCAAAACGCATCAAGATGGATGCAGCAGGCAGTGTTGCGACGGGAAGCATTAATGACTTCCCGATCTTCTGAAGAAAAGCTAACATAGTTGTTCATCCCCTTTAAAATATAATGTTCAAGCTTCAACTACCCTTTAAGAACCAATGACATGATGCTATTACTGCCGGCAGTTACCGGACCGAATGTCGTATCCAAACTTTCTACCTTATCTTCACTGTTCGTAATGATGATCGGCGTAATTACTGGATATCCAGCTGCTTGATCGCTTCAATATCGAACTCGATTAGGGTTTGACCCGCTTTCACCTGATCACCCGTAGCAATGTGACTGGTAAATCCAACACCTTTGAGTCCTACCGTGTTAATTCCGATATGGAACAAAAACTGTAGGCCATTCGAATCCTCAATAATCACTGCATGGTTCGATTTGATGACATGTGCAACGGTTCCGTCGAACGGAGCAATTAATTTACCTTCCGTTGGTTCAATGGCAATCCCTTTACCCATATGTCCACCTGCAAATGCTTCATCAGGTACCTTTTCTAAAGAGACTGCTTCACCAGTAACCGGGGATAGAATTTCGATGGGTTGATTTTTCTTTGATTTCCATTTTGAGAACATTGTTGTTCCTCCTCATTGTTGTTTGTTTCGTACGTAAATTTTTAGCTCTTTCTCAATTATGTCCAGCAATGGATTAACTATGTTAGAGCGTTGCACTGTAAGCGATTTCAAATTGACTAATCATATCTATTCCATTTGGAATGCGGTACACCATAAACTGAATTCACGAGCGTATGCAACTCCTTCCTTCAAAATATGTCAACAAAAAAAGCCAAGAATAGACTCCATTCAGGAAGTCGATTCTTGGCTCATGCCCAATTTAAAGGTAACACGCCACAAAGGTTATTCGTTTATGTGCCTATAATAAAACAACCTTAAGCATACGTCAATAGTAAATATCTCATTCATTTTGATTTTGCTTCTGTTCAGAGATTCCACGCATCCCCCTTATTCTTGCAATGACCAACAGAAGTACAGGAATAAATAGTCCAGGTAGAAGTGTGTAAATCGTATAGACATCCCGATTAAACTCTTCGACTTCTGTCGTATTATTAGCTACCCATAAAGACAGCGGGAGCAATAGAAAAACTAAAGGAATCAATAAATATCGATAAGAGGTTACTTTAAATATTTGAACTGTGGCCAAGGTACAGACATACAAGCATAGACTCATTTTAACAAAGGTTGTACTCATCCAAATAATGCCTACAATGGCTTCCATTCGCTCTAATATCCGCTCAACATGTATTTCTTTAGCCATATCATAGACAACGTAAGGGGCGCGTGCAGTCATATCCACACCGAGTACCATAATGGTATATGCCGTTATTAATAAACTGGTCAATGGGGAAGCAACAATTCCTATGTAAAATAATTTTTTAGTCTTTTTTTTATCTTTTACAAACTTAAAAAGCATAAGAGCAATTGCAGATTCCATTAGGGGAAATCCTAATACTGGATAAGTCCCCTTAATCGAAGGCATAATGCCGTTCGGAAAAACAGGTAGCAGATTACTAAATTGCGCTTTCGGAATGAGCAGTAGTGCCGTTAGAATAAATACTCCTAATGCGACGGGTAGTAAAATTTGCGCTGCTTTCCCAATGACTCCTAGACCCAGAAAAACGCCATAAAGTGCAGGAATAAGAAATGTTAAACTTAGTGCATCCAAAGGCGTTTGAATTAGAATTACCGAACCAATGAAATCGCTAACAACTCGAATAATATACCCACCTAGCATTAAATAATAAAGCAAATAGATACAACTTACGATGGTTCCGAGATAGGGTCCTACGATTTTTCGACTGTACTCAATGATTGTCTCATTAGGAAATCTGTAAGCCAAACTCATATATAGTGAAGCCAGTGCCAATTGAATGATCATGGCAATAACTAAGGTGAACCAAGCATCCTGTCCAGCGAGAAGAACCATGAGATGGGGTTGAATTAATGCAGCAGTACCCACAGAGAACATATACATCAGCACAGCAAACTGAACGGATGAAATACTGCTTTCTTTATCCATTATCAATATCCTCCATGATCCAACGTGCTACAGGTTTATATAGCGGTTCTATTCCTTTACTCAATAACTGGCTTAAGGTTGGCATAGGAACTTCAAAAAGAAGGAAAAGATACAGAGTTGTGCCCAGCGTCAAAATACTTAATGCTACAACAAGATCTTTCGTTTTCCCCTGCTGGAGCAAACTTTTCCACTCTAAAATACCTGTAATAACTGCTGCAATAATGATCCCAATCCAAATATACAATCTTGCCACCCCATCTATCTATTTTTGTTTCTCGTTTTATTAAGGTAAGATTGGTTTCGGATACCTGTTGCTAGAATATCAACCTTGGCCTTTACGACAGTATTGATTTCTGGATATATGTTGCTCCATTCCTTACTATGCTCTCTCCAATACTTAGGACTGGCTTGATAGATATAGCCACCATAACCCATAACATCACTATTCAACCGTCTTTGTAAAGTGTGCGCGCTTTCCGCAACTTGATCTTCAAGCTGTTTTTCTGCTTTTTTCTCAAGCCAAGCAATGGTTTGAGTATCCTGTACTCTTACTTTCGAGCTCTTTACCTCAAATATATGGGCCTTTTCTTCAATTTCAATGACTACAACCGGCTTATTTCTGTATATATTGGCTTTTACTTTCGTCTTACTACGGAGCACCCCCAGAGATACCACATCCTCGCCATCCAAAGGTATATCAATTTGGGATCTATTCATTTTTTTCTTTATAATCGTCAGCCCTAACGAGTCTTGTTCATTTAGAAAGCCTACAAGCTTTCCATCTTTAAAAATAGCCATACCACCAAGTTTCAAATAGTTGGCAGGTTTAATCTGTTCGATATTGTCTTTTTTCTGAGCCTCCTCAGCATCGCCAATCAGTTCAATGCTTCCCGCTGCGGGCTGCTGTTTATCACTATCAAGAGATCGAATGAAATCCAACGCTTTAACGGGATACGTGACACCCTGCATTTTATTGTATGTTCGTACCATTTCATACATTTGCTTCACTGGAATTTTCTCCATCGTCGTAAGTGTTGTGAGGATATCTGCAGCAGTGCCATTCTTAGCAACTAGTATTTCGAAATCCGTACGTATTTCTGTGTCTCGATCTATTAGATCAAACATGGTTCCAATCCCTTTCCTCGCTAACTTCTCTCCAATAATCAGCACTTGATTATGTGAAAAGAACAATCTTCTAGACGTCTGTGAGTTCATGGACCTTACAGTATCAATTAACGTTTTTCCTTTACCTGTATACGTTGTAACTGGGATACTTCCAGCCCCACCTCCATTTTGACTGTCTGAGACCTGACTCGGAACAACAACTTGTAGAGTTACTACAACATGTCCAGGTTTATCCGGATCTTCGTCCATGCCGATGGCCATAACAACCGTTAATTGATCCAAATATTTCACATCCCAGCAGCCACATAGAACTAGAATTAAGATGATTGAAACGATAACGGGACTAATGCCTCGAATCATATCAAGGTTTCTCCTTTGTCTGTTTTGCACTATAATTCTCGGGTTGACCGTCAGAACGAAATCGAACTGGATTTTTCTGATTTATTAATTTAGGGCGTTTCTTCATTTTGCTAAACGGGAACCGAAAAAAAGAGTCTTTCATATCACTCGTAACTAAGGGAGCATATGGAGCCATATACGGTACTTTTATTGATTTTAAACTGCATAGGTGGAGCACTAATAATAATAAAAAAATAGATATTCCATACATGCCCAATATCGATGCAAAAATTAACAGAATAAATCGCAACATTCTTGCCGCAATTCCCATGTTGTACGTAGGAGATACGAAACTTGCAATGGCAGTCAGGGAAACGACGATAACTGCCGCAGCAGATACAATTCCAGCCTCTACCGCAGCCTCACCAAGAACTAGTCCTCCTACAATTGAAATTGTACTTCCTACGGTTCTAGGCATACGTACACCCGCTTCTCGCAATACCTCAAATATAAGTTCCATAATGAACGTTTCCACAACCGCAGGAAATGGAACCCCTTCTCTTTGAACAGCTAGTTTGAGTAACCATGATGTGGGAATCATTTCTTGATGGAAATTAATAATTGCGACGTAAAAGGATGGTAACAGCAGCCCAATAACAAAAGAAATGTACCGTAAAACTCGAATTAAACTGCCAACATCGAATCGCTGATAGTAATCTTCCGCCGATTGAAAGAACATATTAAATGTTGTTGGAACAAGGAGTACAAATGGAGTACCATCAACGAGTATAGCAACCCGTCCCTCCAGTAAATTTGCTGCAATGACGTCTGGTCGTTCGCTATTATAAATCGTTGGAAATAAGGTAACATGCGTCGTTTCTATAAGCTCCTCGATGTATCCCGATTCCAGAATTCCATCGATATCGATGGAGCCCAGACGTTCTCTTACTTCTTGTACAATTTCTTCTTCAACGATCCCATGAATGTACATGATACCTACATCGGTTTGCGTAACTCTTCCGATCTGAGTTTCTTCGAGCCATAGATATGGACTTTTAATTTTTCTCCGTAACAGAGCGGTGTTGGTTCGAATGGACTCAGTAAACCCTTCCCGTGGCCCTCGTATAACCGTCTGCGCTGTTGGCTCTGACACCGATCGGCGTTCCCCACCTTTGGTACCTGCAGCAATTCCTTCTGCACAGCCATCGATGAATACAATCGTATCCCCTGATATCAGATGCTGATACACCATTTTCCAATCGGTGAGAACATTAAGTTCACCAATCGTGAACGATTTTTCCTTGAGTACATTTAAGATATACTCTCCGTGTAATTCTTCCTTCGAAGGTATTTTTCCAATTTCATCCATTACGGTTTGAATCGTAAATTCTGATACAGAGGTTGTATCTGTCAATCCGTCTATATAAACAAAAGCTACCGTTAAGTTTGGAGTTCCAGATACGATCTCTCGAGTAACTAGATCGTTGCTGTTACCAAGGTCCTCTTTCAGTTTTTTCAAATTCTTCTTGATATCACAATCCATCTGCTCATTCTCAAAAGATCCGAAGTAGGGCTGATCCTTCTGCTGCATTTTCTTAGATCGTTTTTGAGAATTAGATGTGCCAGTCACGGAAGTCCCCACCTTGTTGTTTGATACTTGTTATGATTCCCAAATTCAAATCAATAATCCAATTTTATGCATTTGTGTAGCAACGTAAAAAAGACGGGAGCAATCGCTCTCCGTCTGTAAACAGTATTTTTTATTCTTTCCGCCTATTAAACAAACCTTGCTTACGGCTCGCAAGTCCCTTTTCCATTGCATATCGGGTCAATTGAACTCGGTTCTCCAGATGAAGCTTCTGTAAAATATTCTTCAAGTGATTCTTAACTGTCTGATCGGATATATGGAGCTGGCTTCCAATCTCTTTATTCGTAAGACCTGATGAAACCCAGCTTAAAATTTCACGTTCGCGTGTCGTCAGCGTCTCATGCTGTTCTCTGCTCGGAAGAGATAAAGGGAATTCCTGTAGTATTCGAGTAGCTAACTCTCGGCTCAGCGCGGCTTCATCACTCATCATTGCGCGTAAATATTCAATCCATGTTGATGATGATAAATTTTTAAGCAAATATCCCTGAGCTCCCTGTTTCAGAGCCTCAAATAAATAAGAAGCATCATCGGAGACAGTCATCATTACGATTTTGACATAGGGGTATCGCAGCTTAATCTGCCTTGTTGCTTCAAGTCCCCCCATCCCTTGCATTTGAATGTCCATCAGAATTAAGTCTGGCATAAGACTATCCGTGAGCTTCAGTGCCTCCTCACCACTCTGTGCCATGCCAACAATTTCGAATGTCTGATCGGCAGCCAGTATTTCAGACACCGCTTCTCTCGCATGAGCTGAATCATCTGTTACTAGCACTCTGAATGAATTCACAGAGAATCAGCCTCCTTATTAATTTCGATCCGACTTCCACGTTCCAATGCTATGATTTTTATACCCCATTGTAATTCTTCTGCCCGTTCTTTCATTATGCGTAGTCCATAACGATCACTCAAATCGAAAGGATTCTGGGTTATTCCTTTGCCATTATCATCAATGTGAACCTGCCAAGATTGACCTTCACCTTGCCCACTTACAGCTACTTGCGTAGCTTGAGCATGTTTATGAATATTCATTAGAGCTTCACGAATACATGCAAGCAGCTCCACTTTCTCCTTGGTACTCAGCACTGTGTCTGGAATGGACCACTCGATTCTAGGGGATACCAGCGTCTCTTTAGCCGTATGTTCAATTCTAGACTTCATGGTATCTTCATAAACAGGCTCATGAATTGCAGATGGAAAGCGTAAATTTGCGATGGATTGACGCACATATCGGTTCACTTCATGTACCGTTTTGCGAATATCCCGAAAACGCTCCTGTTCTGAAAGACTGGACTTCCCAGATTCGGCCTTGTCAATTTTGACAGACAATAAAAATAAGGATTGTGCGATTCCATCGTGCAGCTCGCGTGCGATAAGATCTCTTGCCTGAACGGAAGCCTTCTCGGCTCGTTCCTTATTTAATTCTTCCTGCACATGTTCAAGTAACCGAAATAAGCGGCTGAGTAACGTAATACTGATTAAAAATACAAAAATTGGAGATAAGATATTACCAGCATCCATTGAAATATAAGGCATCAAGAACGTATGTCGCATATATTCCCATAACCCTACCGCTAGCGTGGGCAGAATGATAATCATCCACTTTATTTGTTTATATGACATTGCTTCCTCCTGAAATTCATGAGTTAAATTCCGTAAATAATTCCTATCGTATATTGTAGCATGAGCTGAGCGATTCACGCTTTCTTGATTCGACAAATGAATGATCGATGTATGCTAATAGCCACAATTTCACATACTACAAAACGGACTTTATCTTCGGACCTTAATTGTTCTTTACACACGGGAGGGCACTATGCATAAACGGCTGCGCAAACTAGTATTATGGACGGCTTCATTCACAGTATTCATCTGTTTCACACCTGGACATGTGGAGTCCACTGGATCACCCAAAACCCAGAAGGGCCGGGAATACTATGAGAAAACTGGCGATGTTACATGGGAATATCCTTCGCAAAAGAATATGATCGCACTTACCTTCGATGATGGACCCGATCCAGTCGATACACCTCAAATTTTAGACTTATTAAAAAAATACAATGCCAAATCCACATTCTTTGTCGTTGGCAAGCAAGTCGATGAGCATCCTGAAGTTGCTAGACGTCAAGTGGCAGAGGGGCATGAGCTGGCGAATCATACATATACGCATGCCTATTTCACTAGAAATAGCTCTGTTGCTAGTATTCGTAATGAAATGGAAAAAACGCAACAATCGATAATTAAAGTTACGGGACAGAAATCATATTTATTCCGTCCACCAGGCGGATTCTATAGTGATCGTATGATTGATACATGCAGAAAAGACGGCTATTTGGTCGTAATGTGGTCTTGGCATCAGGACACTTGGGATTGGAATCGCCCCGGCGTTCATAAAATAGTAAACAAAGTGCTGAATAATGCTCGTAGTGGGGATATCGTCCTGATGCATGACCATGTAGAGGGTAAATCGCAAACGATCGAAGCACTCAAGCAAATATTGCCTGAGCTTCAAAAGAGGGGTTTTCGCTTTGTCACCGTATCTGAGCTTGCGGGTCGGCATATTCCCCATGATGCTTCACAAGTCCATTAATACTGTTTAATTGTAATCAACTAGCGTTTATTGAACATTCCATTCCGCATAGAATTCTGTAAGAAACTGCTCCATAAAGGAATGTCTCTTCTCCCCGATCATACGAGCACTTTCCGTATTGAGTAGATTGTTAAGCTTCAGAAGCTTTTCATCAAAATGATTAATTGCCGTCCCTGGTTCGTTGCGATATTGCTCGGGAGTCATATCCATCCTAGCAGGCTTATCTGGATTATAAATTAGATTCCCCTTGGCTCCCGCATAGGCAAAGGTTCTGGCAATGCCGATGGCTCCTATAGCATCTAAACGGTCTGCGTCTTGTACCACGCGTCCTTCGAGGGTAGTCATCTGTGCACCCCCGCCCCTGCGTAGGACATGGTCGAAATAATTTCAATAATGTGCTCAATCGTAGGTGAATCGACTTTGTGTGATGTAAGCCATTCTGAAATACCACCCAGAGCGACATTCTTTGATTCTACTAACTTTTCATCTGCTAAATCATGCAGAAGCGCTGCAAGTTCGCAGACAAACTCATCTGCCCCTTCCGATCTAGCTAACTTGATCGCAAGTAAAGACACGCGGTAAATATGCCACCAGTCATGACCCGATGGTTCATTCTCTAGCTCTGCTTTTACATAGTCCTTTGCAGCCATGATGACTTGCTCCTGATTCATCACTTCACAACCTTAAGTACGTTATTTTTGTCGTTCGGAGTTATATGCTTTAGACCAATGATAAGGCTGTACTTCATGCAATGCCTTAAACGTCAATTCCTCCTAAAATTGATCCTGTCTCCATGCACAAATTCACGGAATCATTGAATACTTCAGGAGCTACGCTTGTCAAAATTGTACCATCCTCAAGAGCGACCGCGGCTGCCCCTCCCCATCCAAGTGGATATCTCACTTCTATTAAATCAATGACTGCCTGATATAGTTGTTGTTCCAAATCCATCACAATCTTCCTCTCCACAATACAGCAATATATTATAGAAACGTAACATCATAAGCTAATTTATTGTAACAAAATAAAGCTTCCACTTCATCTTATCTTCTTTCCGAATAGATGCTTTAAAGGAACAATGCTCTTATGTATAGAATGATTGTTTACATGACCACAAATGGTTGTTAACAAATATAACATAAGGGAGATGGGTCCGAATGATCGAATCATTAAAATATCCTATAGGGCAATTCGATTCCCCTGCAGTAGTGACTCTTGAAATACGCAGAATATGGATTGAAGAGATGCGTGCATTACCCAAACAATTATCACTAGCAGTCATGAACCTGAGCCAAGCCCAACTTGATACTCCTTATCGACCAGAAGGCTGGTCGATGCGTCAGGTCGTTCACCACGTGGCTGATAGTCATATGAACAGCTTTATCCGCCTCAAGCTAGCCTTAACGGAGGATAGTCCTTTAATTAAGCCCTATGAAGAAGCTTTATGGGCCATGCTACCAGATGGATCCGAACCAGAGATCGAGATCTCCTTAACACTACTTGAAGCGTTACATCTTCGTTATGTTTACCTTTTAGAACAACTGAAGGAAGAGCAGTGGAATCGTTCTTACCGTCATCCGGTAAATGGTGACACACGTCTCGACATACATTTGGGTTTATATGCTTGGCACGGTAAGCATCATGTCGCACATTTAACTTCTCTGCGTCAACGAATGAAGTGGTAAGATTACACTTGGTTTCCCATCTTGCGTATGGCACCACGATTCCTATGCAATACTAATCAAAAATAATGTTCTAAGGTAAGGTAGGCGAGTTGAGAATGAAGCATATTGCGACCATATTTGCACGGGACATTAAAAACATAACAACAAATTGGGCCGCCTTAATCATCATACTTGGTCTCGTTGCTTTGCCTTCCTTGTATGCCTGGTTTAATATTAAGGCCTCTTGGGATCCGTATGGCAACACAAGCGGCATAGCTATTGCCGTCGCGAATGAAGATAAAGGTACTACACTTCGAGGAACACCACTTAATCTGGGCAAAGAAATCATTAGTTCTCTGAAAGATAATGAAAAGCTTGGTTGGCAATTTGTAAATAAAGAAAAGGCCATGAATGGAGTAAAGCATGGGGATTATTACGCAACCATTGTGATACCAGCTAATTTCTCTGCCACCATTGCTACCGCACTCTCGGACAATCCCAGTAAAGCGGAAATTTTATACTATGTAAATGAAAAGATTAACGCTGTCTCGCCGAAAATCACTTCTTCCGGAGCAAGTGGCATTATTTCGGAAGTCAGCAAAAATTTTATCAAAACTGCGAACGGTACCATCTTTAAAATATTCAATGATTTGGGCATTGAGCTGCAAAATCAGCTTCCCACAATCGAAAAGGTCAAAACGCTTGTTTTCAAATTAGAAAAGAATTTTCCCGAGCTAAATCATGCCGTAAATGTTGCTTTGGAGGATATTCACAAAACAGATCAGCTTGTAGACAAAGTTCAGAAAAACTTACCTTTAATTACCGATATTGCCAACAACGGTAAAGGTTTTGCGAGCGATTTGGATACGTTTCTCTCTAAAGCATCCACGACTGCGCAAGACATCAGCCCTAAAGTAAAACAGGACTTGTTATTACTTCAGCAAACGGCAAACGCCGGGCAGCAGCTCACCGCTGTGCTCCAAGATTCAAATATAAACCCTGACGTCGTTACTAGTACGCTAGACCATGTATCCAAACGTATAACCCAAGGCATCAAAGTACAAGAGACCTTAATTCCGTGGTTTGAACGCCTAAACAAAATAACCGGGGACCGCATTGGCTTCGTACCTACGAAACTAAAACAATTTAGAGACAAGCTCACTCAGCAGCTATCTCTTGTAAACAATATCAATGTTGCGATTAAGAATGGCGAGCAGCCTGCCCAAGATCTTATCGACAAACTTAACCAAGTTTCAGGTGAAGCTTCGGACATTCTTACTGATATCTTAAACCGGTATGATGGAGAAATTCAGCCTGCGATTATAAGCGGCATTCAAAAAGCTGAGCAAACGGCTAAGAAAGCTCAAACCGTACTAAATCATGCTGTACAAAGCCTACCAGATGTAAAAAAAGTATTAAGTGATGCCTCTAAAGGACTTACCGTTGGCAGCAAGGGTGTAAATGAAATCAAAAAAGAACTACTCGAAGTAGAGGCTAAAATCACAGCATTAGCCAAACGAATGCGCGAATTTCAATCCGAAGGTAGTCTACAAGAAGTGATTGATCTTCTCAAAAATAACTTTGAGCTAGAGAGCCAATTTTTCGCAGAACCCGTAATTTTGAAGGAGAATCAGCTCTATCCCATACCAAATTACGGTTCGGCTATGTCGCCCTTTTTCTCCACCCTTTCTCTATGGGTAGGTGCGACGTTATTGGTTTCCCTTATAACTACAGAGGTTCATACGGAAGACCATACGTACCGAAGTTACCAAGTTTATTTCGGACGATTCCTCACCTTTTTGACACTAGCCCTTCTTCAGTCTGCATTGGTTACATCAGGTGATATTTTTATTCTCAAAGCTTATGTAGTAAATAAGGGCTTATTTATTCTATTGGGTCTAGTCAACAGTGCTGTATTTATGCTTATGGTGTATACTCTCGTTTCTGTATTTGGGAATGTCGGTAAAGCTCTCGCTATTGTGCTGCTTGTCTTACAGCTTGCAGGCTCAGGTGGAACATTTCCAATTCAGACCACACCGGCCTTCTTTCAAGCCATCCACCCGTTCCTGCCCTTCACCTATGGCATCAGCATGATGCGTGAAGCGGTTGGTGGAACCATTCCTGATATTGTAACAAGTGATCTACTCATGATGTGCATTTTTGTTGTAGTCACATTATTGGTGGGACTCGCTCTAAAAAAACCCATTAACCGTTTGTCTGCCGGACTCGTTAAGAAGCAAAAGAAAGCCAATTGATCCATTAGGATTCATGATATGGGTTCCACTCCGACTAGATTGAATCATGTCATGAATTAGACATCTACACAAAATAATAAAGCACCTATGTTAGGATACCTTTACCTAGGTTCCATCATAGATGCTTTATTTACTTGTGTCTGGAAGTTGTTGAATTTGTCCGTATTCCTTAATCTTGGTATGCACGATACAATTCAACTTAACTTTAGGATATACTTCACTCCATTTTAGAGCATTCCACTCCTTATAATTCATATGATTTCGAATATGTTTACCAATACCTATACTGTCTACGCCATTTGTCTGCATCGTACTGACCATTCTGTTAACCGATGCTTGAATGGAATGACTAATCTGTTTCGCCAATTGTTCGATATCGATGTTGTTCGTAAGAATTTGTGTGCCCGTGTATTCTTGAATAGAGCCTTTAAGGTAAAGATGGAGATCCACCATCCAAGAACCTTTGTTATCCTGATGAACATGAAATTTATGTCTGCTGCTTAAGGTACCGAGCATCACTGAGCTAGTTTTCTGATCCTCTTGTAGCTCAACAAATAACTCTCCTTGCTTGAAATTACCTCGTGTCATTGCAAAAATTAAATTATATTTGGGATCTAATCGTACAATATATTTATCATCCTTGAACAATGCAATTCCATCGATGATCACATTGTCTCCTGCTTTCTTAATAATAGGGGCCACAGGATCAATACCATCATCAAGTAAATCCCTAGTGAATTGATGCAGGTTAACTAACGGTATATTCTGATTCTTCAAGTTTTTATTCAGCATATGATCCACATATTGGCTTGTCTCCGGATGACCCGGATAACTGCTAGTTAATAAATCATGTACAGAACCTGCTACTAAAGTTATTTTAACACGTGGTGAAATGGACGGATCCCTAGCTAGATTCTGAATCAAGTCTTTAAGTCCACTACGGGCTATTTCCTCACTGTACATCGTATTCCTCAACTGACCTGTCACAATGCTACGACTTGACTCTCTAGCAATGTTAATTTTAGCTTCCTTACTTGTTTTAGCTGTACTCGTCAATATTTCATCGTTACCTTCGTTTATACTTTTGGGATTGGGTAGAGTTGCCGTAACAAGCAGTTTACCTTGTAATTGATCATAGCCAATGGTATGATCCATACCCAATTTCTCTAATACTCGTTGATTCTTTGCACAACCGCTACAAACAATAATTAAGATTAGTGTAAATAAACAACCTTTTACTATATTACACAAGGGATTTACCTCCCTTCGATTTCTGGAATATTAGTAAAATGATCAACAAAAGAGGCAGTCCAAAAGCAAAAATAATTTGACAATAAGTCATAAACGTTAGCCAATCTCCTATTTTCATAAATGTGTCGGGGATCGTAGAAATCATAAACGAAGCGAAAATAATCAATACGGCAAGTAGTCTCGAATTCGCTCTTGGTATAATCTGTAATAAAGATTCTCTTGCAGACCACATGTAGAGCGTGCATGTAATGATCGATGGGAAAAGAAAAAAACTAAATAACAAATTTTCTAATCTTTCGATAATGGGAAGCTGAACATAAGCTAACATGTTTAGCGCAGGAAACATCGTATGTTTCAATTGATCTAGCTAAAAAAACCGAAACTGAGCAATACGTAAGTAACATAAATAGTTACTGTCATGGCATTGGCTATATACACTGATTTCATCCATTTCTTTCGCCGATCTACATAGGGAATTAGAAACAAGGATAACTCATAGCCTACAAAAGCTGAATACATGTGAACAGAACCGACAAGCATATGCTCACCACCCTTAAACAAAAAAGGAGTTAAGCGAACAAATTCGAAATCACCTGAGAATACAAATAAAAGCCATATCATCCAAATAAGTAGGCAGAAGAAAATTGTAGCTGCCTTTCCTATATTGTATATGCCTTTAATAAGCAGCAAAAATATGAGTACATCAAAGGCTATATTTAGAATAAGCGAAGAAGCGGTTGGGAATGCAATAAGCTGAAACAAAAAAATGTAGAATTTACCTATTACAGAGCCAAGCATGGCTAAAAAGGCCATCATCAGAACATACATCGGCATCAATATCCACCGAGGTATTGAACGTTCAAGAATGGTAAATATGGACTGTCCTTCCCCCATGCGATTAACGATTGATATCAGAAAGATATTAAATGTCGCAACTGCACCCAGAATCAATATGGAAATCCATCCATTGGTGCCGTAATAATTCGCTGCCAGCCTTGCTAGACTAAATGCAATCACGCCCGTTTGAGCCATGTGAAGCATGATTGCTATATGCCTTGGGTACAATCGTTCTTTCATTAATGAAGACACCCTTTATTTTTTCATTTTATTACGTATCGGATTAGGGGAGCTCGATTGAGAGGGTCTCTTCTTAAGCATCCAAAAAGGGCCTCTAACAAATATATCTCTCCAGTCTCCAGGATACATTGGTGCTATGGACGTAACGTAAGATGTCCCAAGACTTGTAAGTTTCGACAGGTGAATGACAATCACAGCAATACCCATCATTAGACCAAAGTTACCCCAAATGCCTGCAAGAATAATGAGGAAAAAGCGAGCAAACCGAATCGACGCGCTCATTACATAACTCGGAATAACGAAGGAAGCTATGGCTGACAATGCTACGGAAATAATTAAAATGTTACTTGTCAGCCCTGCCTGTACAGCAGCCTGACCAATAACGATCCCACCAACGATTCCAATGGTTTGGCCGATCTTAGTGGGGAGTCTGGCTCCCGCTTCTCGCAATAGCTCAATTGTCACCTCCATAAGGAGAGCTTCAAACACAGGAGGAAACGGTACTCTACTCCGTGATTCGATCAAAGTATATATTAGATTCTCTGGAATCATCTCATAATGGTACGTCAGAACCGAAACATAAATAGCTGTGAAGGAGATCGTCACCACAAATGCAATATACCTCAAAAGCCTTGTCGCAGTACCTATAATCCAGCGCTGATAATAATCATCAGGCGAAATGAAAAATTCGAAAAATGAAGTGGGCGATGAGATTACAGACGGGCTTTCATCCATAACCGTAATAATTCTGCCCGCAGCCAGTTTTGACACGGCAAGGTCTGGTCTTTCTGTCGTTAAGAAAAGCGGGAAAATTGAATTTGGGAAATCATCAATATGCTGCACTAACATATTCGTATCAATAATCACATCAATTTCTATGCTCTTAATCCTATCGATCATCTGATCCACATAATCCATATTGACAATGCCATCGATGTAGAGAACATATACATCTGTCTTGCCAACCTCACCTACAGTCAACTTCACGACCTTCAGATGGGAGCTTTTAAGTTTGCGTCTTAGAAGCGACAAATTAGTTGAAGCGGACTCTGTAAATGCATCATGTGGCCCAATAATTACGGTCTCAGTTTCAGATTGCTGGATTGCTCTAGTTTCCGGACCATACAGATTAATTAAATAAGAACCCGTTTGGCAAAAGATAGCTACTCCGCCTTCGAGAACGCCATTTACCATCGTTTTGCTGTCCTCTAACCGAACGTAAAGAGAGCTTTGGAGTATTGCTTCCAGTTCATCTTCTGCCTGAATATTAGTAAAGGGAGTGACGACGTCTCGCTCGAATTCATCTTGATTAATTAGATAATAGAAGTAGACTATATCCGCCTGGATCACAGGGAAATTACGATGAATCAAATCTGCGCAGCGATCAAATTCCTTCAATATGTACGACAAGGAGAGTTCTCCTGCTTCCTTTTCATCTACCTTCATACATGTCTCCTCCTCTCCAGCATCTTTAGTCTGGTTTCTTAAAGGGAAAATATACAATTTATTCTTTAAAAAACAAAAAAGCCGCGCACAGCGCGGCTTAACTAACATTCATATTCATCTTATTGATTACGTAATTCTAGAATGGTCTGTTCCAACCAATCATGATCACACTTAAGCAGTGCAATCCGGTGCCGAAAGGATAAATTCACACCACTTCCCTTACCATGATCTGGTATAAGAGAATAGGTGTGTAACATGACTTGTATCTTCTTCAGTTTCATCTCTAATAGGTCACAGACAACTTCCTTGGGGAGATGATCGATAAACATAAGTCCAATATCGCCAGTAGGGGTCACATTCTCAACATGTACTAACGAGTTACGAAGTAGCTCAAAGAATTTTTCTTGTCCCGTACCCGTAATGGAATACATTTGTCTTGGCGGCCGATTGCTTCCTGCTCTACACTGACATCCACATAACCTGCTTTATCTAAACGCTTCAAAATCGAGTAAGCCGTTGCTTTTTTCATATCGGAAACTTGCCCTAAATTTCGTTCAATAAAATCATTAATTTGATATCCATGCTGGCTCTGAGCCATTAATAATCCCAATACTAGTAGTTCACGCTCATCCATTTCGAAAAAACTCCTTCACATGCTTCTAACATTAGTATAGTTACACTTGACTAAAAGGTCAAAAAATATGCTGTCGTAGCGACATTTTTCATATAAAAAGAACGATTGCCCTATCCTTTTAAAAGGTTAGGAACAATCGTTCTTACTATACCGTTATTGTTCAATTTGGCTACGATTAGCTAACTTCAACCTTCGTTAACCATATTTTCATACGTGATATAACTTCACTAATATTTAAAGGTTTACTCAAATAATCCGAAGCTCCAGCGGCCAGACATTTATCTTTGTCTTCCTTCATCGCTTTCGCGGTAAGCGCCAATATAGGCAGATCATTTAATTCGAGTGTCGTACGAATGTTACGCATGGTCTGATAACCATCCATTTCGGGCATCATGATATCCATAAGAACAATATCGATATCTTGCTCAGCCTGCAACATATCCAAACACTCGTAACCATTTTGCGCTGTTAACACTTTCATATTGTATTTCTCCAAGGCATTGGCAAGAGCGTATACATTACGGATATCATCATCGACGACCAAGACTTTCTTTCCGTCAAATAATTTAGACTCTTCCATAATATACTGACCTTCTTCTTGTTGATAGACCGTTGGGTCCGAGCTCCATGCACTTCTAGTTAGAGGCTCCGTGTCTAAAGAAGCTACCTTGGATACCTCCGGCAGGGTCATCATGAGAGGCGACTCATCAATATGCTCTACCTGATATGGTATCTGGAGTCTGAACGTACTTCCTTCGCCTTCCTGACTCTCAACGACCAAATCCCCACCAAGTAACTGGGCAAACTGAAGTGAAATCGACAATCCAAGTCCTGTACCACCAAACTTACGTGCAGTCGCTCCATCAGCCTGTTTAAATGCTTCAAAGATTAACTCCTGTTGATGCTCTGGAATACCTACTCCTGTATCTTGTACTGCAAAGACAAGTGTTTGGTTTGAAGTAGGTTCTATAGATGTAATTACGGAGTCCTGTATATATACGCTTAAATTGACGTGTCCACGCTCTGTAAACTTAAAGGCATTGGATAATAAATTCCTTAGAATTTGATGTAGTCTAAGTTCATCACTGTAAATAATGTCCGATACATTCGGAGCAATGTCGATAGTGAAATGAAGTGATTTGGATTCCGCAGTCTTTTCAAACAAACGATACAAGACATCGGGTAGCTCCGTCATATTAACAGGCGCAATTTCCAATTGAACTTTGCCCGCCTCCACCTTAGACAAATCTAAGATGTCGTTGATCAAATGTAACAAATCAGTCCCTGATGAATGAATAACTGACGCATATTTAACCTCTTCTTCCAGCAAGTTGCCGCTCTTGTTCTCCGATAATATTTGCGAGAGGATCAGCATGCTGTTAAGCGGTGTTCGAAGCTCATGCGACATATTTGCCAGAAATTCAGATTTATAATTCGAACTCGTCTTGACCTGTTCGGCATATTTCTCCATCTCCGCAGCCGCTGACTCAGCACTATTCTTCTGAACCTCAAGCTTATCGTTCAAGGTCATTAATTCATCTGTTTGCATATGCAGTTCTTCAGATTGAACTTGCAGTTCCTCTGTCTGTACTTGTAACTCTTCTGACTGAGCCTGTAGTTCTTCATTCATTGATTGTGATTCCATATACAGACGCTGGATTTCCATTCGATTTATTACGCTATGCATGGTCACACCAGTGTTATCTAGCATTTGTTTAAGCATTTCCATATGATGGTCACTTAACTTCTGAAGAGCTGCAATTTCAAGTACTGCCAGTGTTAGACCTTCAAATATGATTGGCGCAACTAAAATATACGATGGTGGCGTACTACCTAGCCCTGACGATATTTGGACATACTGAGCAGGTACTTGTTCGAGCGCAATTATCTTCTGATCTGCTGCGCTTTGACCTACAAGTCCTTCACCCCATGCAATAACAGACTTACCAGCATTGTTATCTTTATCCCCTGCATAAGAGGCCATTTTAACCAATTCATTATCTTTTACCGTGTACAGCACACTATACGGAACATTGAGAAGGAATGCCGATTTGTTTACGAAGACCTCACTGAGAGACTTAAGATTAGATTCGTTCTGCACAAGTGTGGAAACTTCAGCAATTTGATCTTTCATCTCGCTTTGCTGCTCCATTACTTCCAGAAGTTCATTCATTCCACGACCTAAGTCTGCAATCTCATCTCGAGTTCGTATCTGAATTCGTCGATTTAGATTACCGCCAGCAGCGATATCTTTGATCGTGCCTGTTACATCCTTAATCGTTGTTACGATATTTCTTGAGATCACAATCGCGACGGCAATTGATACTAGTGCAACGATGGCCCAGAGAATATAGATTGTTATAATTAAACGTTCATTACTTGATGCTAGATTAGCAATTCGTTCATTCGTTAGTGTCTTCTCCGTATTTAGAAAAGAAGTGAACTTATTGCGCATCGCATCCATTTCAGGCTTACCAAGATCATTCTTGAAAAAGTTAAGTACTTCATCTTCTCGCTTATTCTTCTTCATATCGATCGATGGCTTACCTGCGATATCAATCCACTTCATAATATTCATTTTAATATTGTTAAGATTCTTCTGCTGATCCGGATTGTCAGAAATCAGATTATACAGTTTGTTGTAATCCACTTCCCACTGCGTACTACCATTATTATAGGGCTCAAGATAACTTGGATCCCCCGTAATGACATAACCTCGCTGACCTGTCTCCATATCCAGCAAGTATTTCTCCACATTATGGGCTAAATCATGCACTTCAATATCATGTTTACTTAAGAAATCTGTTTCTTTCTGTAAAGAAGCCACTCGGCTTGAGACAACCAGAAGAAATACACCGACACATACCAGGATGAGTATGTATCCGAGTGTGATTTTCGAGCGTATATTTAATTTCAATTTCCCCGGCAAAACGACACCCTCCGTCCTACTAATTTCTCTCTATCGAAACAAAGTTATTAACTATATAATAAAAGGCTCATTGAAACATTTTAAGTCTAGTAACTATTTATTTCAACTGTTATATAAAGTAGATTACTTATAAGCAGCCGATCATTCCGAGATAATCATAAATCTGTGACAACTTGTGTCAAAATAACCATACTGCTCAATTTGTTTATGTATATTCCGTCGCTGCTACTCATATGTAGTAACTGAGAAATCTTGAACTTTCCAAGGAATCGTATTCAAGCAATGCTCAAACTGATTATTTAGTACTTCGAAGAGTTTATTTAATTTCTGATTAATTAGACCACCAAACCGTTGAGTTATAAACAATCGCAGTTAAATCTAATTGTTTCAGCATTTCTTTGAAAACAGTTTGTTTAGAATCGATGATGCGCGAAACCTCCAATCATTAAATAATAAGGTCTATTTAGAAAAAAATGGATTTGAAACTACTAACTATTATACCATTAAAATATGAAGTGGGAGCCCCTTTATACATAAATAACCTTCCCCTATTCATAGGGAAAGGTTATTGGGTCTAGCTACAGTGAATTATCTATTCGGTTCGTTCCTTATTAACCTAGCACAATTCGGTCATCCGCAAGTTTGTGACCACTAATCTGTTCGAATTCGAAGAGTAGTCGTTCTACAGTCAGATTCTGCTTACGCTCCTCATCAATATCAAGAACGATTCGACCTTGATCCATCATAATTAATCGGTTACCAAGTCGTATGGCTTGATCCATATTATGTGTTACCATAAGGGTCGTCAGTTTCAAATCTCTCACAATATTTTCAGTCAGACGGGTTATTAATTCAGCTCTTGCTGGATCAAGTGCTGCAGTATGTTCGTCCAACAGTAGAATTTGTGGCTGTGTAAACGTCGCCATCAGGAGGCTTAACGCTTGACGCTCCCCTCCTGATAACGTACCAACTTTCGCACGTAAACGATCTTCTAGTCCTATGCCTAAGCGTTGAAGCTGTTCACGAAACATCACACGTCTACTTTGCTTGATACTAAATTTTAGACCGCGGGTCTTACCTCTGGCATAAGCCATGGCAAGATTCTCCTCAATCGTCATGTTTGGAGCAGTTCCAGCCATTGGATCTTGGAATACGCGACCTACCCAGCGACTACGACGGAATTCAGGCAGATGACTGATAACCTCACCATTAATACTTACTCCACCTGCATCGGGCTTCATAACGCCGGAAATTAAATTCATTAGCGTTGATTTACCTGCGCCATTACTGCCAATAACCGTTACGAAATCACCTGGATTTAGCTTAAGGTTAATATGATTCAGTGCTATTTTTTCATCTGCAGTACCTGGATTAAACAATTTGGTAACATGCTGAATTTCAAGCATCAGAAATCACCTCCGACAGCATGCTTATGGATGTTATTGGATAATTCCTCTGAACGTTTCTTTGCCAGCTTCTTTTGCTTCACTGAGCGCCCTACAGATGGCAGCACAAGAGCAATAATAACGATTAAAGCGGTAATAATCTTTAGATCAGACGTATCCAACCACTCCACTCGAAGTGCGACGGCTACGACCATCCGATAGACAATTGCTCCAAGCACTACGGATATGGTCGTATGAATGACATTCCGAGCCCCGAATATGGCTTCTCCAATGATTACGGAAGCCAGACCGACTACGATCATTCCGATTCCCATTGAAATATCGGCGAATCCAGTCTGTTGAGCAATTAACGCACCCGATAAAGCAACCAAGCCGTTGGACAAACTCACACCAATAATCTTTGTGTTATCGGTATTTGCACCGAAGCTGCGAATCATTCGTGCGTTATCACCGGTAGCTCTCAAAGCTAATCCCACATCTGTACGCATAAACAAGTTCATAAGTAACAGTACCACGATTACGACAATGGGCATGATAACCATCGGATGAACGGAAGTGAATATCGTATTCTCATCCATTAAGGCAATGTTGGGCCTCCCCATCAATATACGCATGTTAATTGAATACAAAGCGATCATCATCAGGATTCCAGACAATAGTCCATTAATTTTCCCTTTAGTATGCAGGAGTCCTGTACATAATCCTGCTGCGAGTCCTCCGCCAAAAGCAGTTAAGCTAACGATCCATGGATTATAGCCATGGGAAATCATGATGGCTGAAATAGCTCCTCCTGTCGCGAAGCTACCATCAACCGTCAGATCTGGGAAATCAAGAATTCGATACGTAATATAGACTCCGAGGGCCATTAAAGAATAGAGCAGACCCTGCTGTATTGCTCCGTATAATGATTCAAGCACGATGTAACCCCCTTCAATAATGAAAAGAGTGGTCGAAGGATCTCGGCCACTCCCGAATGTATGGCTTATTCAATAATGTCGTTGTCTTTATCTTGAACCTTTTCTTTCATAGCATCCGTAACTGTAATACCTTGGGCTTTCGCAGCCTTCAGATTAAGAATCAGATCCAGCTTCTCCTGCATTTTCACTTCCATATCACCAAGATTTTTACCATCTTTAAGAACTTCTACTGCCATTTTACCTGCCTGATAACCGTGATCATAATATTTAAATCCGACTGTTGCAAAAGCTCCCTTCTCCACCGTATCACGGTCACTCGAGAAGAATGGAATATGTTTAGCATTAGCAACTTGTATAATCGTATCCGCTCCACTAACTACTATGTTATCAAGCGTGATATACAATGCGTCTACTCGACCGACAAGAGATTCTGTAGCTTGCTTAATTTCAGAAGTATTTGTAACGGCCGCTTTTACAAGCGTGATACCATGTGGTTTTAATGCTTCTTCAGCCTTACTCGCCATCAATACAGCATTGGATTCACCTGTATTCAGGACGAGACCCAGCTTCTTCACATTTGGAAAATTCTCAGCAATGAAACCCATTAAATCAGTAACGGCCTTCGGGTTCATATCCGCAACCCCTGATACGTTACCACCGGGTTTTTCCAAATTTGATACCAGTTTTGCATTTAGCGGATCGGTTACACCTGCAAACAGGATAGGGGTTTCTTTTTCTTGTTTAACGATAGCTTGAGCAGATGGAGTCGCTATAGCTAAAATAAGATCATTATTATCTGCAGCCATCTTCTGAGCAATGGATATGTTGTTGGCCTGATCGCCTTGAGCGTTGTTCGTGTCTACTCTAAGATTGTTATCCGCTTCTGATATTCCAGCATCTTTAAGTGCTGCAAGAAATCCTTCTCGAATGGCATCGAGCGATGGATGCTCCACGATTTGTGAAATGGCGATTTTATACGATTTCTTCTCTGTATCGCCGCCTTTATCGCTTGTTCCACCTGAACCCGATGTATCTTTTGCATTACCACAGCCTGCTGCAGTCACGAGTAACGCAGACATTACAACAGATAACAACATTTTCTTTTTCAAAAAAATTACCCCTCTCTAAATTCAGCTTCTTCTAAGTTCATATCGCAATGTCGTGTTACCTTATCAACACTTTTCCGTTCAACTGCGCTAAAGTATATGTATAAAAAAAGAGAGCCCCGCAGCAGGAACTGTTTATTATTTCCTATCATATATGCGGTTCTCATCTACGTCAATTGGTAGAAAGCGAAAACCTTTCTTTTTTCAAAACCTTTTCACGCTGATATGCTAGAGATATTTAAAGTTTATACATTTTCATTCTCGATTACCTCGAAATGCTAGTTATAACATCCGCAAGCGCCATATCAGTCATGCTAGGAATCATTAAGCTATACTCCAGAAATGTATAGTGCTTCGTCATTTCGTTAGGAACAATTACGCAAGGCATACCTGCTGCAAAAGCAGCCTTAGAGCCGTTTATCGAATCTTCAAATGCGATCGCATCAGCAGGATCGACCCCTAGCTTTTCCGCACAAAGCAAATATAGTTCTGGATTCGGCTTAACCTCACTAACTACATCAGCAGTACAGATTGCATCAAAGTAATGACGTAGGTCAAATTTGATTAAATAAGGCTCGATCCATTCATAAAATGAACTCGATGCAAGTCCGATTTTCAAATTCATCGCTGTGGCTGATTTTAAATACTGCTCAACTCCGGGTCTTGGTGTTGCAGCTTGAAGCATTTCCTTGAAGATCACATCCACTTTAGTTCGAATGAGCTCAGTTTCCACCTTATGATCTAGTAACTCAACTAAATGTGTATATGGATTAAATACATCAAAAGATGTTCCACGCACTTGGCATAAGTTAGCAAGGGCAGCTCTTGGCCGTATTCGGCATAAACTTGGCAGAAAGCATGATAAGCGGGGGTCTCCGTATCTACCATCAATCCGTCAAAATCAAATATAATCGCTTGTGTCACTACCTTCACCTTCTCTTTCATATTTGCTTCTAGATACTGTTCAGCATAGGGCTATGGAAATCCTGCGCAATGACATCATAAAAGGGCCAGATGCTAGGCATTCGGCCCTAATGATGACCCAATATTTCATATCGCAAACGAAAAGAACTCCCGCTCAGTCTTGAGTAACCTTTACTTCTTGTCGAAGCTGTTCATAAGCATCGATATTAATACTACCAGCCTGCTCTGTCATTGCATTCGCAGTTCCAGCAGATGCGGATATTCGCAGGCACTCTTGAACTTCAAGTTGTTGAGCAATAGCTAATGCAGTACCAGCGACGAAAGAGTCGCCACATCCAACTGTATTTATAACTTGAACCGGAGGGCAAGTCGCTCGGTAAAACCGACCTTGATACAAGGTTAGCGAACCCGCACCACCTAAGGACACAATGAGGCGGTCCATCTCATACTTCTGCTCCAGCTTTAGCATCGCAGCACGCAGTGCAGATTCATCCTGCACTTCAATTCCAAGCAGAGCAGCGACTTCTTCTTCATTAGGCTTAATCATATTCGGTTTAGCTTCAAGACCAAGCCGAAGTGCCTCTCCACTCGTATCCAAAATGACATAAGCACCAGCCTGTTTGGCAATCTCAATTAAGGACACATAATAATCCTTCGGTACGCCAACGGGAAGACTTCCACTGAAGCATACAACTTCTGATTTGGCCGCAAGCTCCATAATCTTTAGCTTCATGAGTTCAAGTGATTCAGCCTCTACCGAAGGTCCTGGCTCCAAAATTTCAGTCGAAGATTGATCTTCTGCATCTAACATATTCAGACACAAACGAGATTCACCTTCGACAACGACGAAATCATGAGAAACCCCCATCGCACTAAGCTGCTGCTTAATCCATTCCCCATTCATACCCCCTACGAAACCTGTGGCCGTTACAGCCATACCCAGTTGAGACACGACTTTAGCCACATTAATTCCCTTACCACCTGGAGCCGCATGAAGACGATCCATCCGTGATACATGACCTTTAGGTAGACTTGTTAAATAGTAGGTTTTATCAATAGCCGCATTAAGTGTCACTGTCGTAATCATCGCATCATTACATCCAATCTTTAAATTTATTGAAGCATCCGAGTATGTTCATTTTTACTAGAATCGCTTCTGACTAATAAAACATTAACTTTATTCGCGCCTTGGTCATTTCTGATTTTGTTTAAATGAAAGAATGAAGACGCTATCATAATTGAAGTATAACCTGCATGAATACATAGCACAACGACATCAGAACATGTGCTGTGAAACTTGCTTATTTCTACTAAAGTTCGGTTCAATCGTTAAGAAGAACCTAATTCTGTCCCTTTTCCATCAAAGCTTGGATCGATTCCATTGTGGGTAGCGACCCTGTCCCCCCTACACCTTGAGTAGAAATCGCTCCACATGCATTGGCGAACTTGATCATATCCTCATCCCGCAAACCGGATAGATAAGCATAGATCAATCCTGCATTAAAAGCATCACCAGCACCCGTTGTGTCCACTGGAGTTACTTTAAAAGAATGAACATGCTTCGGCTCTTTCCCTGGAGCGTATAATGCAGCCCCAAGGCTTCCGCATTTCACGGCAAGAATATTAAATTTCTCAGGCAATAACGCTTTAACCTCATTAAGCAACTCCACTCCGTAAATATGAGTAATTTCTTCCTCGCTTGGGATAAAAAGATCCGTGTGAGCCATTAATCTATCAATCTTCTCCCGATACCACAGGCCATGCACATCCCAACCTGTATCAAAAGACGTACTGACCCCTTGTTCACGGAGCTGCTCAAACAATGTTTCCCAATGATCCCGCATACCCTCCTGTAAATAGAAGGAACCAAAATGAACATGATCTGCTGCGATCAGCTTCTCCATCGGTAAAGCTTCCGGACGTAGTAGAGGAATCGTTCCCATATATGTAAGAAGTCCGCGATCATTTGGCGTAGAGAACGACAAGGTTACGCCTGTCTTAAGCTGCGTGTCCAGCTTGATTTCGTCGGTGTTCACGTTCATTCGTTTCAATTCGCGGATACATAATCTACCGAAATCATCATCACCAACAATACTGACAAATTCCACCTTCGCTCCGATACTTGCCAAAGCGCATGCGGTAATTGCCGATGATGATCCGAGAACAATGTCAAAAGAGTCAATCAATTTCTCTCGATTCCACTCGGGCATAAGATCCCCACCAGATAGAATTACATCCACATTGAGTTCACCAATAACGACAACGCGCACAGCATCATACCTCCCTTATTTCATGTTAGGAATATATTCGCGTTCTGCTTCGAACAGTTCATCGAACATATCTTTAATCTCAGCTAGTGAACATACAGCAGAAGTCAATGGATCTATCATCAGAGCATGCATCGCCTTCTCTTTGTCGTTCTCCAGTACAGAAGAAACCACGAGTTCGAAGAACGACATGTTGCTACGACATAAAGCAGCCAAGTGCTCTGGAAGATTACCAAACGGTGTTGGAGTGATACCATTTTGATTTACTAGACAAGCAACTTCAACAACGCCATTCTTAGGCAAATTGCCAATTAAACCATGGTTAGGTACATTTCCATGAATAACCCGAGTTTCATTTTTAACCATGGATTCGATAATGATTGGCGCGTATTCCATACCTCTTTGCATATTTATCGGAACTTCACCAGAAATTTGTTTTAGAATTTTCTCATCATTTTCTTGTCTCCATCTTGGCCAGTTGTTGGCATAAAACCCAGTTGCTCCGTTATAACCACTATTACAATGCTGATCAATTAGATCTTGTCTTTTCCGGTAGTATGGGATGTATTCAGAGAAATGTCCGCTGGATTCCGATACAAATGCACCAAGATATTTCATGGCATCGAAACGAACAGGATCTTTCTTCAGGAATTCAGGGTCTTTAATGTTCTCCTTCAATATTGGATATAGATCTTTACCGTTGTGGGAAAGCTCAGTGAACCATGACATGTGGTTGATACCACCTGCTCTCCACTTCAACTCTTCATAAGGAACGTTCGCATATTCAGCTAGTTGACGGGAAGAATGCTGAATAGAATGACATAAACCCACTACAGGAAGATCCGTAATGCGAGAAGTAAGCAAGGTTACCACTGACATTGGGTTCGTATAGTTTAAGATCGTAGCATTCGGAGCCAAATCTTCGATATCTCTGACAATTTCAATCCAACTCGGGAGTGTACGAAGCGTTTTGAACAATCCGCCAGGACCTAGTGTATCTCCAATACATTGGTTTACTCCGTATTTCAAAGGGATTTCAAATTCATATTTCACGTTGGCAAGACCGCCAACCTCAATTTGATTAATGACAAATTGAGAATCGCTAATCACTTCCCTGCGGTTAGTCGATGCAATAACGCGCCACTTCTTGCCGGTTTCTCCTATAAGCTTTTGCACGAGTTTGCGTGCAATTCCAAGTCTCTTCTCATCCAAATCAACAAGGGCGATTACACCTTCATTCAAATCAGTGATATTCAAAATATCTATGACAATTTCATTCGTGAAAGCACTTCCCGCACCTATAATCGATATTTTTGTCATGTGGATGTCCCCTTTTTGTAAGATTACTCTTATCCCTTTAAAATGCTTTTTATAGCAAAATTGTATGTCCATAAATTTGCAATGTCAACCTTATTTTTTTATATTTTTGCCGCAAATATTGCAATATTTATTTTATATATGCGCAAAATTTGCAATTGACCTCTTGGACCCAATGCATTAACATTAGACCTAAGATTTGCGGCAACATTTACACATTTGGTTAAAAGGCGGTTATACAAATGCCCACACTTAAAGATATTGCTGATGTTGTTGGCGTCTCTGTCTCCACTGTGTCTCGGGTTCTGGCTAACGAAGCCAACCGTTCCGTGAACACGGATACGAAACAACGAATTTGGGATACGGCAACCAAGCTTGGATATAAACATAAAAATAAGGTCGTGGAGCAACCAGACACATTAAGAAGTGTCGGTTGTATCGTGTCCACACTGCAAAACCGTCACTATCATCCGTACTTTTCCGTTATTTTAGATGGCATTGACCAAGAACTCGCTAAGCACGGCTATACAATGGCTTATACCTATACGCAGCAAGATCTCAAAAAGCCTGAACTACTGAAACAGGCCGTGCAAGCGAATAAAGTCGCAGGCATCATTCTAATCGAAGGAATTGACGCAAAGAGCTATAGTTTTATTAAAAAGCATGTCCCTACTCTTGTAGGAATCGACGTCTCAGACCAGAGTATATCCAATATATCGTACGACCGGCTCAACGCAGCCGAATCTGCTGTAACTCATCTCATTGAGCAGGGACATCGCAAAATTCTGTTTATCGGCGGCACGGGCTTGTCCGGACATTTTGAAAGAGAGAAGCGTTTCAGAGGTTACAAGCTGGCACTACAAAGAGCTGAAATCATGTTTGATCCGGCACTTGTTATGGATGCCAATTGGGAACCAAACCAAGCATATGAAGGCATGCTAGCCTATTTAGATGCGAATGCTTCTGCTTTGCCCACAGCAGTTTTTGCGGCAAGTGACATCATGGCGATGGCTGCTATGCGTGCAATCTCTGAGAAGGGTTACCGCATTCCGCAGGATTTTGCGATTATAGGATTCGATGATAATGAACCTTCACAGTATACGATCCCTCCTTTATCCACGATCCATATTCCAACGTTCGAGATTGGTGTTATTGCGGCTAAGACTCTTTTGCAGACGATCAAAGATCCCTACCCGCTTCCGGTGCGTATTTCCGTACCATTCGATCCGATGTTCCGAGCATCGAGCCAATGGGTAGTCTCAACATGAATAAGAAAAGGCTAGAGATCAGAAAATATCTGATTCTCTAGCCTTATTTTTGAGTGTTACATGTGCACCTTTAATGTACGATATTTTTCATCTAATCCACGATTGACAGAATAAATAAGCAGTCATATTCTGTAAGAATATGACACTAAGGGAGCCATTACTTTGCCTGATATAAATAAAAGTTCAAAATCTCCATTTGATATGAGTCACCTTAGTCTACGTGCAGACTGTGAGAATTGCTTCGGCTTATGCTGTGCTGCACTGCCCTTCGCAGCCTCGGTGGACTTCGCAATGGATAAAGACGCCGGACAACCCTGCCGCAATTTACAATCTGATTTCCGTTGCGGTATTCACACTTCACTCAGGGAGCAAGGATTCCGAGGTTGCACGGTGTATGACTGCTTTGGCGCTGGGCAAAAGGTTGCCCAGATCACCTACGGTGGAGAAGACTGGCTAGAATCTCCAAGATCCGCGAAGCAAATGTTCGAAGTATTTCCCATCATGCGACAACTCCATGAATTACTCTGGTATATAAACGAAGCACTCACTGTACAGCCAGCAAGTTCAATTCACGATGAGCTTCGCTCCATGTTCAATGAAACAGAACGCCTTACTTTCCTTAGCCCCGAAGCGCTCTTACTGCTGGATGTGGATGCGCATCGAGGACATGTAAATTCGCTACTGCTAAAGACAAGTGAATTTGTTCGGGCAGAAGCCCTTCTTAAGCTAAAGAGCCGTCCAGGACAACGAAAAACATTCGAACGTGGTGCTGACCTCTTCGGCGCTAAACTCCGAGGTGCTGACCTAAGAGGCGCCAATTTGAGAGGGGCTTATCTCATTGCTGCGGATCTTAGAGGTGCAGATCTAAGAGCTACGGACCTCATTGGGGCTGATTTTAGAGATACTAATATCAGCGGTGCGGACCTCACAGATAGTATCTTTCTCACCCAATTTCAGCTCAATGCTGCGATAGGTGATACCAATACAAAGATACCACCCTTGCTTACTCGACCAACGCACTGGTCTAATGTTTAAAGATTTACTTCCCTACTTCACCGTATTCGAATTACTTTAGTAAAAAGCTCATTCGTTTCTACATCATAAGCATGATTGTTTGATAAAGGCTCTTCTATGAAGTTGAGACCCGGCGAATAAATAAAGGCTCCACCTACTTTTAAAGCTTTTAAGATTTCCATGTATTTCAAAGCATAATTCTCAAAATTACCATCCTCTTTCATATGATGATGCATGAAATGATTAGAGAATGCCATATGAGAAACAATAGTGCCCCACGTATCCGGTGTGAACGTATAATCAAGCCAATTTACCTGAATTAAAAAATCAGTATCATTTACATTTCGATCCATTCCACATGCATCTATTTCATTCTCTCTGAGGAAGTGAACCATGCTAGCTTGTGAACCGCATCCTATATCTAGTACGGGTTGCACAATTGTGTCAAAATCTAGTTCTAATAAGGACATTTGGAATTCAGGAGTGTATTCAGCACATTTGATATCCAACAGATCGGATCTCTCTTTATATTTTTCAAATATTGCGGTGCCGTTAGATTTAACTAGATAGCTCTGCAAATTCTGATAATGAGCAGCAAATAATAGCTCAAGTTCTTCTGTCGAGATCTCTAGTTGATTAGCAATATCATAGACTTGATCAAATAAATCACGATACATTTCATGTAGCTTCTTCTGATCATCTTGACTAAAATTCAGATACTGATTCGCCTCAATAAATGACTTAACTGTTTTAACAGAAACATCCTTAATTAACTGTTTATAAGTGCCATCTAATTTAACAGATTTGATGAAATCTGAAAGCTCAGGAGCTCTTTTTCTTAACATTTCCATCGTTTCATCAGAAGGAGTTAGTACAAGATGTCCGTTCGTTTCATAAAAGAAGCTCTTATTTCGATTATGAAATATTTGCTGCTCGATCTCATCCTGAAAATCGGATAACGTGAACATGGTTTTCCTCCTACCTATTCAAAAAGGACTTCCTTATCTAAAATGATGATTTCCTCTTGAAAACTCTCTATTGGCTCCGCATAAGGAATCAATGAAAGAGTAAAACCTGTCATGTCATCAGACAAAGTAGGACTGACTATGAAAGTCAAATGCGTCTTGCCACCGCCTCCACTGGAGCCATTTCTGCGAGCACTATACTCTTTATCGCCTTGAATGTCTAAGAGTAGCTCTGTCCGAAGATATCCTCTGATATTCTCACTATTAAGACTATTAATATCAATATGCACAACACTTCCATGTTCATGCTGCATTGCATGGGTTATATTGTATTCAAAGCCTTCAAGAACCGCTCTTTTCATGATAGACACTGCTTCATCAGGAAACTCAGGACGGTAACGATCGTTAAGACTGTGCATAAGCCAATTAATTTTTGAAATTTTCATATCAAACGTTGTAGCCATTTCTTGTATGATTTCTTGTTCTGGAAAATATCTTTTGCCTTTTGATAAATCCATTCGCTGCCTCATAAGGTTCAAAATCCCCTCATCGATTGCCCGAAATTCATCGTTATACTCGTTAGGTATCATACGAAGTTCACTCCAGCCCATCAATTTTTACCCCTTTCAACTTATACTATAATATTTTATTATAGCTAAACTATAGATGTTTTCCAAATGATGGAATACAAAAAAAAGACAGCCAATCTCTCAGCTGCCTCCAGTTAAATATATTATTTCACTGCCGAAATTATCAAGAACATCGGTCTCCGAGTCTCGTCTTGCATCCATTGATCATCCTTCATCATTTCTTCAGAAGGCACGGGTTCATTAACAGCTTGAATTGCAAAGCCAGCTCCAATTAAATCATTGAAATAGGTCGAGATCGTTCGATGATACTTAATCACATTCTCCGTTAAGAATGTAGTTTCTCGAATCCCCTCTGTTTGGTACTGATCTACTGGCCAATGTAGGCGATTACCCTCACCATCATAGGACCAGTCTTGTTCGTTTCGAGATGTAAATATAGGATGCTCGACAGAGAAAATGAATGTTCCTCCCGGCTTCAAGCAATCATATACCTTTTTACAAACTGCTTCAAAAGATTCGATGTAATGAAAAGCCAATGAACTCAACACCACATCAAATTGTGAAGCCGGGAAATCGATATCTTCAATTGGCATATGGATATATGTAATTGCAGGATCATCAGTTTGATCACGCGCCGTCTGGAGCATTTTCTCAGAAATATCCACACCCACTACTGAACTTGCCTGCTGCTCACGAGCATATCGACAATGCCACCCGAATCCACATCCTAAATCCAGTATCGTTGTATCTCGCAGATCAGGTAATAAGGTTCTAAATTCATGCCATTCTCCCGCACCTTCAAGTCCTTTGATGGAACGTGGCATTTGCTTATATGCTGAAAAGAAATTTGCGTCGTCATATTTGTTTTGCTTCATCAGGTATACATCTCCTATTGTCACTTGTTAATATTCAGTGTTCATTAATATGCTAACTTAAACATTTCTCTACTTCAAGTAGCTCACCAATAGTCGAGAAAAGATAAGGACTCGGAAGTTCTATCTTTGCAATGTATATCTATGTAACCTAACTCTGCATGTTAAATTGCACTTATATTATAACAAAAAAAAAGAGCTGCAATATTGCAAACCCTTTTAACGTATCTAACGATTACAATGCACTTTTTGTCACGTATTGATAAAATTAACCTTCTGTCACATCCGCACGCAATTCTCCCGCTACCTCAAGCATTCTAGGAATTACTGCTTCATTCGTACCCGATACATATACATCTCCTTGATAATATCTGAATGGAATTTTCGTATCTTTAAAACTCCACATGAAAAAATCTCCCTGAATGGACATGCTTGTAGAACCAGTCACCTCAAAAACGGATGTATAGGTAAAATCAGGCTGAGACGTGAAATACTGTTTACATTCTTCCAAAGATATCGTTTGTGGCAAGTCACTATTTTCCTGAAATGCTCTTGTAATACGATAGCGTTGACTCATTTATATGCCTCCAATATAGTTCCCTAAATTAATGCGTTCCGTAAGCTATTTTACACCATGTATAGCTTACTTTCATTCTATCGTCCCTGTTTACAGCCAAAAAGTCGGATAATTACGATCGTTACGCAAATTATTAATTAAAAGTGCAAACAATACAATCAGTATGGATCCAATGAATACAGGTGTAAACAAATACCTCCAACCGTAACCACCCAGCATGATAATGATTGGATCAGCCCCTGCTGGTGGATGGGTTGTTTTGGATATCATCATCAATGCGATGGCTAAGCCGACTGCTAAGCCAATTGCCCAAGGTTCAGATCCTAATACATGGTATATAACTAAGCCAATGAAAGACGAAATCATATGACCACCTATAATATTTCTTGGCTGAGATAACGGTGCATTCCAAACACCAAAGGCAAGAACACAACTCGCACCAAATGGTGCCATTAACCATTCGGAAGCAGTCATACTCGTAAGTAATGCCAAGACAGAGATCGTCAAGAACCCTCCGAAAAGTCCTGTGATCGAATCCTTTACATTGATTTGTAATGGACTTCTCCCTGTTCCCTTCATTTTAGATAAATATTGCCAATAATTCCGTTGCACTTTTTCTTCTTCTCCTGCAATCATTCCATTCATTGCTCCATCCATATATAATTCATCTTACTTTACAGTAAAATAAATTAACCTGTCAAAGTGGCTCACACCGGTAAATTTTCCTAATAAAATGTCGGGTTACTTTCTTATGGAAATGAAGTTCGATCTACTTTTGAATCTATTTTATCAATTTTACATTCTCTATTACTTCCCTTTAATTCACCTATGTCACAAATAAAAGGGAATCTATGGGTTGATAAAGGATTCTGTGATACGGTACATTATAATCACAAGGAGGTTATATAGGATGTCAAAGAGAACTCATATTTGGTTAATTACTACAGATCAAATGCGTGCGGATGCACTTGGTATTGAAAACTCTGCCGTCCTAACGCCTGAGCTTGACAAGCTTGCTGCACAAGGAACACTTTTCACTGGAGCTTATTGCGCCAGTCCTATTTGCACGCCCTCCCGTGCCTCCATTTTTACCGGAAGATACCCACATGTACATGGCGCTTGGAACATCGGAACCGCACTAAATGAAGATGAAATCACCTTATGCGATCATTTAAAGAAAGCAGATTACAAAACCATAGGTATAGGAAAGATGCATTTCCGTCCTCAGATGAAGGGGGATTTTTCACAAGAGTATGAGGAGCCTGCTTACCGAGATCGCGGAAGGTCTACCGATGGCACGTATTATGGATTCGATGAACATCATATTACTGAAGACAACTGCATCGGAGAATACATAGAGTGGCTAAGGGAACGCGACCCTATCGCGGCGGAGCGATTTAGCAAGGACCGTTTTAGAGCCTCCGATGCTCAAAGCGATGTATGGGAGAGCGAAATTCCTCCGGAGCTGCATCAAACATACTGGATTGCTGAACGGAGCATCGATGCTGTCCTTTCTCACAAGACAGACCAACCGCTATTCCTTTGGTCCAGCTTCGTCGATCCCCATCATCCTTTCGACCCTCCACAAGCTTATGCAGAAATGTACGCAGACACTGATATTCCATCGCCAATCAGGGAGGCAGGTGACGTGCATCTTCGTCCAGAGCATCTGCTGCGTCAGGGACAAGGGGGCTATTGGCCGGGCGGAGGAGAGGAACATTCCCATAATGAGGAGCATTTAAAACGAATAACTCGAAATTATTATGCGATGATTACCTTCATTGATGAGCAGATCGGACGCATTATCAAAGCTTGGCAACAAAAAGAAATGTACGACGATTTAATCATCCTGTTCACTAGCGACCACGGAGAGCTTCTTGGTGACCATGGACTAATGTACAAGGGACCCTGGTTTTATGAAGGTTTAACGCGTATTCCAATGATCGTTCGCGTTCCTGGGATGGCTCCCGGACAACGCGTCTCTGCACTTATGGAACATGTTGATATTGTTCCCACACTACTCGAAGCCGCAGGACTGAATAGCGCCTACGGAATTCAAGGCGTGTCACAAATGGATGTGCTTGCGGGAAGGCAGTCCCATGTGCGCAATTCTGCCATTACCGCTTATATAGCTCATGATCGAGGCATCAATGCGAAGTGTTTGCGTACTTCTCGTTATAAACTAGTTGTCTTCACTGGAGAGACCTACGGTGAGTTATATGATCTGAAAGAGGATCCGCAAGAAAACCACAATCATTTTGAAGATCCAGATTATAGAGTAATCCGTCTTGAAATGATGGAACTGCTCGTTCATCGAATGATTCAGGATCAAGATCCTTTACCAGAGCGCCGATGTAGCTGGTAATAATGCAAGCAACACTGGACTCATTTTTATCTAAGAGACAGGAGTAGGGCTGTCCCATAAATAGAATATTTCTTCTATAAAGACAGTCCTTCTTCGTTGAACAACACGTCAAAAGATAACAAAGCGGTAACTCTCACATTATTGGAGAATTACCGCTTTACTTTTTTGGCACCCTTCGATCTACAACACGAATTCACGATTTGACAGGCCAATTAGTTGACGCGTCAACCCAGCTTTATCAAGTTGATATGGAAAAGCAACGAAGCGAATACTCGTATTTGCAAAGTCAGCCAGGTTATAAACTGGGAGATTACCCACACAGGGACAACCTCCATTTCAACTCTCGTCTGCACTTTAGTTCATAACATAACCAAGGAGGACAACACTACGCTTCCTGTGTGGATAAGTTCAGATACTCCTTGGCATGATAGGGTCCACCCTCTTTAAGTACCGTCCATAATGGATCAATATCATAGTCCATTGAGCCCATCATGCTGTCATGCCATTCATTTAACAGATACACGGCATCCTTACAAATATCTTTACGTTCTTCGGCAAGATTATGTTGTTCGTAGGGATCTTGCTTCAGATCAAACAACATTTCTTTTGGAAATCCATGGTACCCATCATGATAGGTACGTATATACAACCAATTCTCAAATCGGACGCTACGCTGACACACATGTGCACATTGCGAGATTACAAGATACTCACGCCCAACGGAGTGTCCTTCTAGGATAGTATCAGCATAGCTTGCACCATCCCATGATGGAGCCCCTTTCAAATTCAAAAGATCGGCTAGTGTCGGCCCCAAATCAATATGATAATGCAGCCCGTCATCCACGATTCCTTCCTTACCGCCCGGCCACCGGATAATCATCGGAATGTGGCAGGTTGCCTCATCTGCCGTACCATGTTCAGAATAAATCCCCAGCTCACCGAGGTTCTCTCCGTGATCTGCGCTGATGATGATAGTCGTATCTTCCATGATGCCAAGCTCAGTCAGCTTAGCAAATACATGCCCGAGATGCTCATCCAAATAGTAGACGGCAGCATCATAGTTATCAAAAATAACTCGCAAATCATCATGATTCTCTATAGCTTGATTATGCCTGTTATGCTGGTGGTAATGCGATTTAGCCAGTGCATTCATGTCTTCAATGCTATGCTGACCCTTCTTTGTCCGATGAAGGTCGAACACATCCTCTGTGATCCATGCCGGTAAAGTATCCTTCTCGAACGGATTCCCGTAGCTTTCGGGTGTACGATAAGGTGTATGTGGATCCCAGAAATTAAGGTGCAGGAACCAATCCTCCGATTCTCCGTTATCCTCAAGCCATTTAAGCGCCACCGGAAGCACCTGCTCCGCAGTCTCATGACCTTTACCACCAATATTAAAAATCTCCTGAAAACCAGCATTGAATGTCCAAGCGGAGTGTCGTTCAGAGAACGTGCTGATCGAGGCGGTCTTCATGGCCGCTTGCCTTAATATGGCGGCAAGGCTCTCCATGCCCAGGCGGTCATTGAATTCCCGAGTCGCCCCTTCTTTGCGCATATCAGCAGCGGTGCCGCCATGTCCAACGATGCCAGTGTGAATACCGAATCGGCCCGACATTAATGCGGAACGAGATGGTAAACATGGGGCATCTGAACAATAGTAATTGGTGAAGGTGACACCTTCTCTGGCAATAGCATCAATATTCGGGGACGTATTCCGATGATAGCCATAGCATCCCAGATGATCAGGCCGAAGCGAATCCAAATCCAAATACAAGATTCTCATAAGTTATTCACTGCCTTTCTTTTTGATCGAAATGGATACGAAACAACAAGCGGGCAGGTCAGAATGATCTGCTTATGATATTCAGAGTAAATGAATATGGATGGTTTAGCTATGGAGAAGCGATGCTTGTTTTTGTAAATTTGATACTTTTCCGGTATGCAGCCGGACCCTTGCCGTATACGCTAAGGAATACCTTGCTGAAGTGCGAAGCGTCATAATAACCAAATCTATGGGAGATATGCTCTAATGTATAATCCGTGCTCTCCAACATTTGTTTAGCATGCTGTAGCCGCAATTTACGAAGCATTTGCATTGGTGTCAGTTTATATATTTCCTTGAATGCCCTACTAAAATAGACTGGATTCATATGATAGCGCTTGGCTAGCTCCTCTCGAGTAATCTCCTGATCAAGCCGATCCTCCATATATTGCAGTACGTCGTTAAAACGGTCTGTGATAGCGGGATCTCGTAAAGAGCGGCGCCCACCTAGCTTGGTGCTCTCCACAATTTCATATAGTAGAAAAAATACCAATGAACCGATTTGAACATTTCTGAAATCATCTTCCTCCTGCAACCACAGACTCCTCAATTCGTCAAACTTCCTCTCATACTCCTTTCGATCCCGAATCTGAATCACCTTACCTAGAGGAATTAATTTAAAGAAGTCCTCCTCATCTCTTACCTTAGCGTTAATATTAAACAAATAATGTACGCCATCCGATTTGGAGATGACATTAAAAGGCTCGTTAGGACGGTGAATCATCACGTCCCCGGCAGAAGCTACAAATTCTCCCTCTGGAGATGTCGTCAATACCTCTCCTTTTTGAATATACGAAACGGTGTAGCATGATTGGACGTAATCAAATAGAATCCGCTTCTTATACTGAGTTTTCATTACGTCCAGCACGGTTACGGCAAACTGACTGTGAATATTAGCAGACAAAGCAGTCCCCCCTTGAGCTTCAAAAGCTACTCGCTGAATCGCAGTCCATCATTTTCAGGAAATATTTTCTAACACACAAATGGACTACCAATATATCCGAACGTTACCGTTTGCTCAAGAAATCAACTGATGAGTACTTCTAAAAATAGGATCGCTTGAAATATCGTTCGTTTCATATGAATTACACTCTTTAATTTCTGGCTTGAATATCCCTTTAGTTAAACGAAAAGTCGGTTTAATTATAGTTCTATAGTTCCCAGCATAAACTATCTATTTAATTCGATCTCTTCTTCCATTCCATTCCATTTAACAATTAATTTCACCTTATCTCCTTCATGTTCATAACCTTCACTAATCCCAATAAAATTGACCGCGAAAGGTGTCGTCTGTTTATCTACACTTCCAGATGCTGATATTTTGTTGCCTGAAAATACATAAGAGAATTTACTAATATTTTTTTCATTACCAATATATTTAATTCTAAAATTCATTTGCTTATTTTCACTAGTATAGGTTAAAGAGGAGCTCCAATGAGAACTTTGTCCCTTCCATTTGTAATGACTACAGCCACTGAGAATGAACAAACATATGATAATGATGAACATGGAAGTAAATTTATTTTTTCTCATCATAGTCTCCTTTATTATCGTTTTATCCTTGTTGTTAACTTAATCAAATCATCCATAAGACATGGATTGATGTAGTCAACAGCGATGAACCCCGATTCATACGGTTATCTATGGTGGTTACTCGAAGAGGGAGAAATTTTTGCATACCTATCACTAGGTGATGGTGGTCATGTCATTTGCTTCATTCCTGAAAAAGACCTAGTCGTCGTGATTCTTTTAAAGATGTTTTGTCATGATGATTTCCAATGGCTCTTTTTCTAACAATAAACATCCTGCATCTCGATACCCAAGTTTTCGATAAAAATGTTGAGCTTCTTCACTAGATAATGTAGAAGTCATTACCCTTTGAAATCCTTTTTGTTTCATTATTTCTTCCCAATAAGTTATCACTTTTTCACCAAATCCCTGTCCTCGATGCTCTTCATCAATCCAAATCATATTCATGAAGGGGATATGATCCCAGAAGTATCCATACCTCATCCAACCTATTTCTTGATTTCGATCTCGAAGAATGAATATCTCATGATTATTGATCTTTTGTCTTATTAATGTTTCTATGAGGTGCTTATCATTTTCGACGATATATGGGTAATCTGATTCAACAGCATAATCGATTCTCATAGGATGCCCCTCCATTCATTATCTGTTATCTTTAAGATAAATCGATAGATACTTGTCTCTTAACCATTTCTAAATGAAACATATAAATAGGCTGCCTCAAGGGCAGCTATTTATAATTATGGCGTTATTTACGGACAGTTAAAATAAACTTCTCAAGTAATCCTGTTTCGGTGATACTTTGATTACATTTATGGTTATCCATACATACGTATTGACCAACCGCAGAATAATCATCCGGTGAAGCGTTCGCATGCTTGGTCTTAACCAAGAAGAAGGCAAGCTCTTGATGTCTATTACAAAAAAGGCAATAACCCTTCTTGTTCGTCGGGGTGATTCTTCCCTCGATGCCGATAAACTGTCCTTCAAACGGATATACAATGAATAACCTGTTCGTAGCAATATCTACCCAGCTCAGATAGGTTACATATCTAAAGTCAATAGATTGAAGATCAGGTATTTTCAGTTTCTTATTCTTAGGAAATAGCTTTTGAATCTCTTTTACCGTGATCGTCGGATATGGCTCTAGGAATGGTTCTAATGAGCTAAGATATCTCTGGAAATCAAATGCTGTCTCGAAGGTCGATATCTGTTCCAGCATCTGCTGCTGTTCTATGGTCAGAGAAGGTATTGCTTCAATGATGTTCGTTGCAGCACGATATCTTACAGTCTCCAAGACTTTTCGATCCGCGACAGTTCGCAGTGTTTTCAAAAGAAAATCCGTTTGTTTCTTAATAACGTTATATTGATGGTTTCTAATAAATGGTGTACTCATAGCTCTTCAGCCCCTTATTTTTTATAAAAAATCATAAGGTGCAAAGCCCGTTATTAGAAACGATAAAATTAAGTTTGGGCGATCGACTATCCTATCGCACCCCACGCAAAGTATCGCCCTAGATTAGGCTTTGCATGAGGACCCTAGCTAACGAGCAATTCAGAATTGCCATCAAAATAACCCCCAATCATATATTATTCGAAAAAAATTATAGCAGAAAATCCCAGAAGGGGCAATTTTACGCGGTGAATAAAGCAAATAATCCAACTAAGTTATATTCTTTGTGTATGAAATGAATGAGTTTTATTACATGTATTTCAGTTAAAGTTCTTGTGGACTACACATTTCTGACGTTCTAAAGTTACTTACAATTTCTCTTTAAAGATCTTTAAATATATTTGATAATTTTCTTCATCAAAGCAAACGAACTGAATTCTATCCATAAACTTCTCATCTTCAATAAATGATTGGACTGAACTGAACGCTATTTGAGCAGCTTTTAACTTTGGAAATCTATATATTCCAGTACTAATGTTCGGAAAAGCTATACTTTTAACATTGTGTTTTACAGCAATATCTAAGGAGTTTTTATAACACTTCTCCAATTTATCTTCCTCATTATTGATTCCTTTATTCCACACAGGTCCCACTGTATGAATTACGTATTTGGCATTTAATTTACCCGCTGTAGTAATTACTGCTTCACCGACAGAACAACCACCTTGCCGAGCTCTAATTTCCTTACATTCTTCTAATATCTCAATACCGCCAGCACGATGTATAGCACCATCTACGCCTCCACCACCAAGTAAACTCGTGTTTGCTGCATTTACTATACAATCCACATTGGTTTTAGTGATATCTCCATAAATTAATTCTATTATTGTTGTACCCACTAGTAATTCCATGTCTGTCCTTCCTTTCGTCTTATCGTCATCTAACGCAACTAATGCATCACCACTATTTGTCCAGTCAGAATCTTGATCCACAGTTAACATTAATTTCCTCCGATTACTCTTCTAAAAAATTAATAATGGACTTTATTTCTAAGCTCTCCATAAGCTTCTTTCAACCAGGGATGAATAACCTTCAACGTTTCTTTCCGTTCCCATAAGTAATTTATATATGCAAATGCCCCATGGGTTAAGGATTTCTTTAATTCTCTATTCAATTCCTTAATATAAGGAGGTTCACCTGACTGATCCCATGCAATCTTATCTGCAACAAATAATACTTGATCAAGTAAGGTGGCATTTGCCCTTAATGTCGTATGACAGCCAACGGCCTCTAATATTTCTTGATCTGTAATTCCAAAAATCTCTCCGGCCATCACCTTTGATATCTTTTGATGAATGATCATTGGAAATAGTTCTTCTTCGGGCAAAACTTCGATTTGCAATTGTCTTGAGACTTCTATACGCTCAGCACTTGGAAATACAGCACTAATATCATGTAACCAGCCTGCAATTTCAGCTGCTTCATGATTAGCTTCAAACATTAATGCAATTCTCCTTGCTTCCGAACCAACGTCAATACAATGATCTGCTGTTTGTGGACATTTATTAGTTGTTAAGAACAGGTGAATATTGCTCTTCAAATCACTTGAAAACTCAATATTCTTTGTTAGATTTTTAAATATGGTATGCATTGTCCGATTCACTCTCACTTATATTAAGTTACATTAATTTCTGCTAACGTTATCGTATTCCTGATGTCAATTTCCCTTAGCTAGTTTTTTTATTAGGTGGATACTCTATTCTTTGTCTGAAATTCTTCCATTCAACTTTTTCACGTGGACTCTTAATAAGTATATCTCTTGACTATCGTTAACAACAAAATACTTTAGTTCTGATAACAAGTTTCATACGTATCCTTCATTAACAAGCTTTTACATGCTAATCCATTTTCGTCATAAATCTCTTTAGCAACTTCCAATTCAATACTTCCATTTGAGTTTGGATACTTAGGTTCTACATTCACGATATTTAGAGTATCCTCATTCTTCCACTCCATAGAAAAGTTACTTTTTGCCTCACTATAATAAATTGTCTTCTTCTTATCATTCTCATTATTGTAAGTGATTTCTACCCATAGATTGACACCACCAGCGGCACCACCATATGTCATATAATAAGCATTAGCTGTATATTTTCCATTGGGAGAATTCAAAGGTCCCTTATACAATTCACCCTCAAGTTTATTAAATGTAAAAAAGTATTGTTGATATAAAAATAGTGCAGAAATCACAATCACTCCTGCCAGGGAAGCAATTAAAAGTTTTTTCGGAAATCGTTTCCTTTGTATAAAAAAACCAGATAATTTGACACAAAAAATGATGAATATGACAACAGTTAAGAAAAGCATGAAAAGACCAACTAAATGTATATAAAGACTATTCATATTACCTCCGTTATTATTGGATGCTATCGTTTTTATAAAATCCAACATTTAATCAATCATATATATAACCCATTCCCCATCTTGTTCCTTCACAAAATTATAGCCTATATTACTTTCATGATTATCTTTAACGTTTACATAGTGAACCATTATTAATAATTTACCTAAATCGATTTGTTGCTTATCAATTATTAATTCACCACTAAAAATATAATCATAATCATCACCTAATAAATACAAAAATGGTTTTGATTGCTCCTCATTTACAAACCCTTTCATAAATTCTTCTTGATCCTTATCAACAATCGCATGCAAGTTTTTTTGTAGAACCTGTAAAGGTTGTTTAAGAAATTCATCATTTTTGTATTTAGAAATATTAATTGAGACTTTCCCGTCATTCTTCTTTTCTACTTCAATTCCATGATCAACTTTATTATTTTGCGAGTTTTTCATTGAATCATTTGTACAAGCAGTTAGCAACAAAGTAATTAAGAATACAAGCATTATTGTCTTCTTTATCTTCATAATATTTCCTCCTATTATACAATAATAAATGAATATTCTAAAAAATTCCAAAAGTTGTAGTTTGCCTAAATTCTTCAACAACTTAGTCATTTTTTTATTTTCGTTATATTTATTAAAAATATTAGATAAATGTTGTTGTTTTCCGAATATATTTTTACATTTTATGGCAGATAAATTCCCCTCGCATATTATTTCACATTTTTACTTTTCTGACGGCAAAATGCTGAGAAATCCGGTGTTTGATTTAAATCATAAGTCATTATTTTTCTAATTAGTGTCTCTAAAATGTTTTGCTCAAGATCATCTTGGCGATCAGGTTTGATTTGAGTGCGAGCAAAGCGTATTTTTGGTGAAATGATAGTTAATATTTCTTGTAAAGCATCGTTATCACCATTTTGGGCACGAAGTACCAAATCATATAATTCATTTTTCATGTTTTCCCTTCCTCTCTAGAAGAGAAATTCTCATTTTTTCTAATGCTAGGTTTCTCGTTTTAGAAATGGATTGCTGCGAGACACCGAGTATGCGGGCAATTTCATGATCTTTATAACATAGTGCATATCCGAGGGTAGCAATCAATTGTTGCTTATTCGAAAGTTTTGAAAAGGCATTCGATAATTCTTCATTCAAAAAGGTAGACTGAAATTGAGTAGGGTTTGAGATGATAGGGTAGGAAGTAGGTGAGTTATGAATGCTTAGCACCATTTCTCCGAAAGTTGCTTGGGCATTATCATCGCTATTTTGGTTAAACGGTATGTCAAAAATGAGTTGAAACCTCTTATCGTTTTTTTGGTTTAGTCTCATATAACCTATTGCTGTGTATTTAATGGTTGATGCGAGAAACTTTGAAAAGCGTATTCGAAAGAAATATTTACGGAATTTTTCTTCTAGTGCTTTTTGACCATCTTGATCTCCATCAAGTGCTTTTAATAAGAGAATAATGTTTTCTTCGATTTGAAAGAACTCCTGAGCAATACGATCCGAAATGATGGTTTTATGGCTACGAATATAATCTTGAAATCTTCTGTTTTGTTCTTCTGAAAGCCCCATTTTTTCACCCCTGTATTTTTACATTCTTACTAATAAAGTAAAGTTCGGGTCATAAAAACAACCTAAAATAGAACAAGTGTTCTTATTTTAGATAAAAAAATAACCCCTAATTAGGTGTGTTGTAAAGTACGTTTCTATATAGTTTTAATGTTATGTGCATTATAATATTTGGTTGTTTTTATTGGAATCAACTTCACTTTAATAGTATGGAGGCCCGATAGAGAGGGAATCTCCGGTGCCGTCCCCTTCATTAAACCATACCAAATCAAAGGAGGTTGTTGCAATGGATTACAATTATCATATCGGGGTCAGCTTCCCAACAAACCGCGATAAAAAAGGGATTATGAAAATGTATAATTCCTCTGGAGTTCTCGTGTTTGGACCAGTTGATGCACTTGGCCGCGGTTCCAACGCGACTGAGAATGGCAACGATCATACGCAGTGGAAGAAGAAATACGCTGATATTCCAACTGGGGAATACGAGACAACGGTTATAGCAGCAAACACACCTGAATCTTCCTATGGACCCCATAAACGTGTATGGCTTAATCCAGCTATTAGTGGCAATGCTAAAATTGCGGAGACTGCTGGTAGAGATGAAATTCTTATTCACGGTGGGAATCTCACGACCGATACAAGTCTACCATGGTATCCTCTTAGACCCACACTGGGATGTATACGTCTTGAAAACTCCAATCAGAAAAAACTAATTGATGCAATCTCAGCTTTAGGTGGAGGTACGGGTTACATTACGATTAACAATGTGTAACCGGAGTAAATGAGGATGTTTATAACATGTAATATAAAAGCAACCACAAATGATAGTCATAGATCTTAGAAGGGATCCGATAAAACGGATTCCTTATTTATTGTAGATGAATGAAACGAATAATAATTTATCTTTTTAACTGAAGGAGAATATATGAAACCGAGAAGCTCACGTTGCTAGTTCGGTCGAGCAGAGCGAATAATAACGTCATTCAAGGTAAAGATCAAGTCGCACTATCTCTAAATGCATTAGATTTACAAGAAAATGAAGAAAGAAGTAGCGCTTCTGTTTTTGGAGGAAACGTTATCTACTTCACTAAAGTAAATGGATCTCTTATGCTCAGCAAAGCAAGTATAAAATCCGCTGGATTGCTGTAATTCATAGAAGATAAGGCTGTTCTCCTTTGAGAGCAGCCTTATTTCATGAAACAACATTGATCACATGACTTATTCGTTACCCTAATAGTTTGTGTCAACAAAAAACTGTGGGCAACAAAATATACCATCTAAGGCTTTTCGACATTTCTCTTAATAAAGCATATAAACTAAGTACTATCCCAAAAATAGCAAAAAGTCGAAAGCTTTAGCTCTTGCTTTAACTAATGCCTGCTCCGAACTATCCATTTTTTTCATAATATTAATATTAAGCTGATTGAATGTATAGCCTGAATTAAACTTCACCGAAATTCCTCTTGGCGGCCAAGCGGCTTATGCGGCGAAGCTGGAATATGTTAGCCGAATTCTCTGCCATCCTGAATTACTTGCAATCTCTCTGTCTTGTCTCTTTACCACACAGATAAACGTGTTCTCATGTCATTTTCTTCAGTTATGTATTCAATATTGATATATCCTTGATATTTCGCATTTAAGTAAAATAATTCAACTATCTCATTATTCTTGCAATAAATTGTTACGTAAGCACTATCAACAACCAAAAGTACAAGTTGACAATCACTAATAAAAAATTCCTCAGATCTTGAAAAATCAAATAGTAATCATTTTCTTCCAAAATACTCTTTAATGTTTTTCCCTCCATACACTCTATTTCTTCTGGAAAGAGAGGTTCACCTAACGTACCGTTAACTATTAAGTAAGATTCTTCTCCACCGACTCGCCAACTATATTCCTCCGTGTCAAAGGGTTTTAGTATATCTCCAAGAAATCTTCCGTATTGATTAGGAATTTCAAAACTAATTCCTCTTATCATCGAAGCCTCCCCTTTCAACAATATTTTTTCATAATGCTGAGATTTCGGATAACGTTTATATATTCGCGATGTCCATTCCCCTTAGATAGCTCTGATCTTAGGGGAATGAATCTGTCTGCCAAAATCTACTTCCTCAAATACATCTGGAAGATCAAGGGCCGAATGGACCGCAGTGCAAATATCGTGTTATCCGAAGTCCTTTGCTTCATTGAAATATCCTAATATGCCCTTCAATAATGTTTCTCTAACTTCTTCACTTGATTGATCTAACATTTGTACTAACTGACTTGCATGATAGGTAACAAATGCAGGATCTATTTTAGAGTTTTTATCAAAAAAGTTTTCAGGGTACCCCGATCGTAAAATATCTTCTTCCTGAACTGCTCCAAAGTAATCAAATAGGTCCCTAAATCCTTCATTTACAATTAATTCGTCAATTACTTGCTCAATTCTGTCACGACTTATATTATCTACAATAATTATTGGAGAAGAAGCGCACCAATATGCGCCATTCAAACAATGTCCTTTCAGTAAATAATCTTTTTTCATAGATTCAATACATTTAATAGTATAGAAATTTGAAATCCATCTTGTTGAATCGGGAAATGTTACGACAACATCTACATGAGCATCTTCTAAATCTTCCGCCCATCCCTCTGCATCTATTCGAATATGTCTTTTTTTCTCAAACAATCTTTTTACTCCTTTGTCTTTAGAGATTTTATACATGCTTTAAGGATACCTCTTCTCTGCCAATCACTTCTCGCGGACCGAATACCGTCAGAATACGATGCATGAATATGATGTTAGCCAATGCCGCTCTGAAGTTACCCTTAAAATATGTTCCTATTAATCCATCTCATCCCTGGAGCATCTGAAGGCCGCTCTTCAAACCCATAATTTTTATAAAAAGCATACTTGTCCTTAGCAGCGAAAAGTTGAATCATTAAAATATCTTTCTCATTGCACTTTCTCAACAGCTCTTTCAAAATAACCGATCCAATACCTTTTCCTTGGTAAAGTGGTAATACGATTAAATCACATACTAATGCATGTAAAACACCATCAGAAAGTATGCGACCAAATCCAATTGTTTTGCCTTGATCAATTGCACTGATAGAATACCAACTGTTTGAGATAGACTCATTTAATTTTTGCTCTCCTTTTGGAAGAATTCCTTGCCATCCTGTGCTTTCAATTAATAGTGTATACTCATCCACTGAAGGAATGACTTCAGAATAACTAATTTCCATATTAAACTCCTTTATTTTTTACTTCTGGGGTTTCATCTAACGTTTGGCATTCCTAACGTTCAAGCAGCTTAAGTGACCATATGAAAGGGGTCGTCAGACATACTCAAAACATTTCACTATTATAATTCCTAAGATCGTATTTCTAAGTACTTATTAATAAAAGCATGTAATGCTTCTTTGGTCTGATAACCAGATTTTCTTACTCAATTTTGTCTGTTGTTATTCCAAGCAAAAAAACAACTATTCACAAGTTAATTTTTTGTAAAATCGTCGATAGCTTGAACCGCTAATTCTATAGCTTTAATTCTTCGTTCTAAAAGGGTTCTTTGCGGACTCCCTTCCTTTAACTTTACGTAAGCCTTTTCCATTGATGGGAATAGTCCATCTAAAATACTTCGAGCTTCTGCGATATCTTTCTGGTTATACATTTGAGGTTTTTGATTCCAAGTGTTTTCAAGCATGGCTAAACCTATCTTAAGAGCATTGAGTCGTTTTTTAATTAATGTAGTACTAGCACCTTTTTGAATCATCTGAGCCAATCCATTTTCTGATTTACTTATTGTCGATTGAAAGGATTTTATAGATTCCAATTTAACTTCATCTGATACCTTTTCCACGAAATCCCTCCCTCGCATTGTAATATAGGGTTGTTCCTTTAGTTTAGTCACCTATAATAGTCTTCTTTACCATTTCCAGGTATGCCTCATCTCTCTAATTCCAATGTCCCATATTCTTTCATCCCCCTCCAAGGTGATCACGAGCTCATTGGCTCCCTGAAGATAAATTGAGGACATCCCCGGTTCATCGCTTGGATCTTTAGAAGACGCAGACAGATACTCCTGGCCATCGGCTGAGATACGAAGACTCCCATAAGCATGCTCTTTATTGGGAATCCCAAAATTTAAGTAGAGATAAAGTTCCTTTTTGCCTAGCGTATATGTGTACGTCACCGTATTTTCACCTTCGGTGCTATATGCATTATATTGGGGCTCTACGTTTTGTCCACCAATTTGAAAGCTGTCTCGCTTTGTTCCTGTCGATGAACTTATACCGCTGTTTTTTAGTTCGTTTAACGCAACGAAGGGGCCAAGCTCTTTTGTGAACGCTTTGTCGGCGATCCCGAAGATTCCCCAAATGAAGGCCAACAGGATAATGGCGGAGATGCCCGTAGTAGCTATGTTTCTCCAGACTTTTTTCGTACGAAATCCGAATCTAAATGCCCCGAATCCGACTGCTGCACCTAAAGAGTTTTGAATTACGTCATTCATATCGAAGCTGCCAAGCATAGAGCACGCCTGAACAGTCTCAACTACAAGGATACACAGAATGAATAAGATCATAAATCGTAAGAAACCTGTTCGATACAACAACGGGATCAAGATACCGTAAGGAATAAAGGCTGCGATGTTTCCAAAAACCCAAGCATCCATCAGAGTAGGATGTTGAAGATCCGATAGACTCGGCAGCCTAAAAAAATCACTTGGTAAAAGTTGAAAATTGAAACCTGTCCCTACGTTTTCTGTTCTCCCAAAAGCTACAAACATATAATAAAGAATCAACACGGTATAACATAGGATTATGACCAAAATCACTTTGCGGTGCTTCGTATTCATTATAATCTCCTTTAAACAAACTGCTTTCTAGACCATCCAAAACATCTCATGAAATATTTTGTAATATGAAGTTGGGGTTCTTAAATATGCGTTTATACTTTCTCGTCAATTATATATTTGTTGTCACCTTGTTTTTCGTTATTTTGTATTTTTATTTCAGTTCTTAAATCGTGAACTTCATTTATCAAATCTTCAAGTCTTTTCGATGTTTTTGATGAATCTAATGCATAACGTACAATTTGGGTTTCCCCACTTTCATATAATCCCCTTCTATACATTAATAAGGAATTCTTCAATTATTCTTAATGGTTTCAACGAGTCCTCGTATATCTCACTAGTTATTGCTATTACCATCTTTAATCTAGGTATTATACAAATATATTGTCCACCAAATCCCAATGCAAAAATCATTTCTGTCCTATTGATTTCTTCTGTTTTCATATTTAGGTTTCTTACCCACCAATGATAAGCATAATAGCCAGTAGATTCATAAGTTAGGTAATAAGGTTGTGTAGATTTCTTCAACCACGCTGAAGAAACAATACGACTGTTTTTCCAGTTACCCTCCTGTAAAATCAAAGTCCCTATCTTTAACATATCAACCGTGCTCATAGTCAAGCCATCAGCACCACGGTTAATACCTTTATTGTCTTCGAACCAATTTGTATTCGTAATTTCTAAAGGTTTGAACAGATGAATGTTTGCAAACTCAATAGCTTTCATCCCTGTTGTCTTCTGCAAAATTGCTGTTAACACGTGGGAACAACCAGAATTATAATTCATTTTTACTCCTCGACTATCTTGAAGGTCTCTCTCAAACACATATTTCACGATGTCTGAACTAAATACCATAGGGGCGAAAAAGTTCCATTCGCCAAATTCTGGCCAGTCAAAACCCGCCGACATAGTAAGCAAATCTTCAATTGTGATGTATTGTTTTCTAGTATCTGCTAGTTTATTAATTAATTCCGGAAAAAAACTACTAACTGGTTCAGAAATACTTTTTATATATCCTTTATCAAGTGCAATGCCAATAAGTATTGATAAAATACTTTTAGTACACGAATTGATTTTTTGCGGATTCATTTCAACTTTCCTATTTTTATAATATTGAAAAAACAATCTATCTTCACTCATAATTAGACAGCTTTTGATCTTCACTTTTTTTTATTGCACGTTCAAATTCATTAAGTATATTAGGATTCATTCTCTCATCCTTATCTGCATATTATTTTACCTAACGTTTGAGTATTCAGAAAACGCTCCAGTCTTAGATAGCTCATATCTTTCAACTTCTCGTAGAAATTCTTACCTATATCATTGATAGACTAATAATCTAATTCAATTTTCTTAATATTATTGAGCTCTGCAATATCATTGACTTTGTTCATTATTTTCTTTCCTGACCCCTTTATTTCAAAGGTTATAGACTTAAATAGTAATGCAAAAATTCGTTATCTTTTTTATATCCATTTCGTTCGTATATTTTTGAGCTCTATCATTATCATTTGACGTTGATAAACCTAAACCTTTTGCTTTTGTTTGTTTTGCGTATATTTTTGCTGAATCTAATAGCAATTGAGCAATACCACGACTTCTATATTCATCTACTACATATAAATCATTCAAAATCCAAGATCTCTTCATTGAAACCGAAGAAAACAAGGGATATAGTTGTGTAAAACCAACTGGTTTATTCGATTCACTTTCTTTGACTAGAAATATAACAGATTCTCTATGTTCAAAACGATCAAACAAAAAACACCTTGCTCCTTCAAGGTCAGACTCTTGCTTATAAAAGATTCTATACTCATTAAATAAGGATATTACCTCTTCAAGATCTTCTATGGTTGCCTGTTTTACAATAAAGGGATTCATATTAATCAATCCTTCTCTTGGATTTTTATGTTTTATTAGATCTTTGCGGGAGTTTCAGATAACGTTCCCGCATTCACGAATCCGAGAACCTTAAGCCCCCAACGGGGGCGGCCGTGAGGGGTTAGGTTCGCAGGGTTATCGCCTGAATTCGCTCCCTCGAAATCCCTCTGACGACCCAGGGCTGCAAGAACCGCCGCGTGAATGCATAGTTATAGGATGTCAGCACCTTCTTCGAAATACCCTCAATTCTCTGTTCGATTAAAATTCCGCAAAATTCTAAGGGCATTAAGTGTTAAAATACCCTTCCACTCTTCTTTTGCGGTTAACCATTCTTCTTCAAACTGATACCACGACCAATTAGGTTCCCATGAGCCATCTTCAGATTGCTGGTCGATAAGGTTATCAAGTTCAATTGGGATTAGTTCTCCATATTTACTGTAATATGGAGAGCTTGGTGAATCTACTACCTGAAGGGGTGTCGCTCCATATCCGCTTCTTTCTTCTGTATTGATACTCACACAATTATCCATAAACAAATATAACTTCCTTGCTATTATTGATATCCGATCGTCATCCAGCCTTTCGGCTAAATGCAGATAACAAAATAACTCGTGCATTTCTGTCAAGTCACATTTGTGCAGTAGATTTTTCATTGCAAAATCGATTAGATCATTAAGATTGTTTAAAGTGTAATCATTCTTATAATCCATAAAGAAACCAATAACATCGGCATTAGGATTACCCCAATTCTCCCTAAAAGCACCGTAATTCCACCAAACCGCCCTTGGTGATTGCTCAGCCTCCTTAGGTATAATATCCCAACCAAATATTTCCTTATCAAATGTCCCTTCTAAATAATTTAATGCTCCCTTTATCAAATCAATAGATTCGTTATTCAGATGTAAAATTTCTAACGCTCTTACTGTTGCTAATGTGGAGGATTCTTTGCATCTCAAATCGGGATCAAGAGCATTGCCAAATCCACCATCTTGATTTTGAAATCTCCTTAATTCATCAAGTACTGCAGAAAAGGATTGGGATTCAAACTCATATTCGAAAATTGATTTCTCGAGTTTCCTAGCCTTTGTTTTTAAAAAGGTAATCGCCGATTCATAATTATCTTGGGTAAGTAGCTGCACCTTCAGTCCCTCCTAATATATGGGTTTTCTATTGGGTTTTTGCGCTTATTTCCTATAACGTTTGGCATCTGCGACGCGACCCGGCCTTAGATAGCTCTTATCTTAGGCAGGTTCGTGTGTTGTCTGAACCTACTTCCATGATTAGACACCTGACAACCAAGGGGCGAATGCCCCGCAGCGGGAAAACCTTGTTATACGATGTTAATGCCATCATTGACTCTACTAAATCAATCTCCTAATGTTTTTTGTAATAATCTTTCAGTTTTCACTGATGGAATTTGGTTAATGTTATTCAGAGTAATTATATGTATCTTAGTTAATGATTCTAAGTAACGTTAGCTCCAAAACAACATATGATCTCATGAATGCCTAAAAATTATATTTATTTAATCTCTATCATTCTTCATAAAAAAACCTATAAATATGAAAATAAAGCCTAATAGCCCAATAAAAAACTCATTACCGTAAAATTGGATACCAGGTTCTCCTTGGATGTATATACAAACTAAAATTAAGGATACGCCGAACAACATCAGTTTAATTGATTTCATTGGTGATGCTCCTTTAAATTGAGATCTGATTATCTTCGCATTAATTTCGTATAACGTTACTGTATCTACGAACCCGAAAGGCTTAAAAGAGCGTAGCGACTGGGTCCGCAGGACTTAGCCTTGCAGGGTTATCTGCCTGATCTAACTTCATCGAAATGCCTCGGGCAGATCAAGGGGGCTTACCCCCGCAGCGTAGATACTATGTTATGTGCAGTTACTGCCATCTTGGAATACTCATATTGGGTTGCATAATTTATTGTATGATTTCGTTATTTCATCTTTCACATATTTATTACTTGCAAAGACATTCCTTATATTAAGTAAATAAAGACAGCGCAAATAAAATCCATAACACTTATACTCATTGAAACTTACTTCGATTATTTCGTTTAATTCTCTTTTTCCAATCCACTTTGCAACTATTTTCTGTTCTGCCCCTCGTTCTAACTTCAAATTAAAAAATAGTTCAAATTCTCCTTCTTCATTATAAACATTAAAATTCATCTCATCCCATGTAAGAACTGTAATTACTGATTCTAAATTTGATACAAATGCCGACACTAAATCGAAGTATAAATCTATTTCGTTTATGTCAGGTATTGTATATTCATGCTCCATTTTATTTCTAATTTTATTTAGTTTAGCAAGAGAATTAGAGTTGAAAACACCTATTGCCTCAACGAGCTCAAGCTTTCTTTCAAATTTCAGGTTTCTTTTCTTAAATACTTCATATATTGAAAGCGAAAATAAAAAAGTATCAATTTGACAATCCACTGCCCTCTTTAGATTTGAAATACAATTAATTCTTGCTTCTGTTGTTCCAATCTTAATTTGGTTTTCTGCAAACCCTAAATAATCTCTAGCGTATAAATCAAATTCTGGAATCTTAAAATCACTCCCTTCAGAACCTTCATCTTCGAATTTATCAATATAAAGGTTAATAAATGTCCTAAGTTTTTCTATTTTCTCTAGTTCTTTCATTCCTTTAATACTCCTTATTTGATCTGCATTAATTGCACATAACGTTTCCGCATTCCTGACGTTCAAGCGGCTTAAGGTGCGTAGCACCGGGTCGTCAGACTTAGCCGTTTTGAATGTGTCGCCTGAATCTACTTCTACGAAAACCATCAAATGGCGACTGAGGAGCGTCAGCTACGAAACAGGAATGTTCTGTTAACTGTTGTCTCCGACCTCTTTGATATACTAAAATTGCTCTTCATATCGTACTTAACACAGTCTTTAATAAAGTCCTTAGATGGTATTATAACCCATCTCTATTGATCTGGCTCTTCCATTTATCTTGCCTTATTCTCCTACCATCTTTTATAATTATTCAGTGATTTTTTGTGAAAAATAGCCGCGGCGCCGAAGGGGGTTACCCATTTCTTCGGATTCACTCGCGACTATCTATCTCTTTGTCTTTTAATTTGTAGATTTACCAGTACTTATATATTCTTTCCAAGGTTTTACCTATATCGGTGATTTCAGTTAACGTTCCCGTGTTCACGACAATCCATATCCCTTAGATAGCTCTTATCTTAGGGATATGGATGTGTCCGGCTGATTTGACTTCTCTGCCAACTTCTTCTGCCGGACCGAGGGCCAGATGGCCCGAAGCGTGAACATATTGTTATCTGATGGGGCACGCTTCGAAGCGATACTAAAAGAAGTTATATATCCCGTCTTCGAAGTAGTTATACTCTTCATCAGTTATTCTTAGCTTTCCATATGCGTTCAAGAATATTTCTTTATCTCTTTCATTATCAAAAGCATTATATTTGGGTCTGATTGCTAACGCTACATCATATCTGGGATCTCCATATGCAGCCCCTGACCAATCAATAACTCCGACTACATTACTTTCTTTAACTAATACATTATCTATTGTAAAATCTCCATGAATCAAAGTGTTTTCTACTGGTTTTGGCCTTAATTCTTTCAACCGTATTAGTCGTTCTTCTGTTCCGTCTACATCAAAGTGAGTAAGATTATATTCTGCTTTAATAAGCATTGCATCTAACCAAGGTTCTTCATCATTTAATAATTCAATGGGGCAAATACATTCATGTATTTTCTTCAAACTAAGTCCAAAGTTAGAAATTACTTTTTCTTTATCTTTTGAATTGGGCTCTTTAGATAGATATTCTCTTAAACTTATTCCCTCAATATGATCCATTAAAAGCCATCTAGATTTATTCTCTACATAATATGAATATGGTTTCGGAACTGGCAGTTCCGTATGGTAAAGATATCGAAGTGCTTTGTATTCTTCTGACAACCACTCATTGTATAGCTCGTTTTCTGTTTTCTTAAGTATGTACTTTTTATAGGATGTATCTAATATAGCAACGACTGAAGTATGACCTTGTCGAGGAAAAATAATTTTCTTTATATCCCCAACTTGTTCAATTATCTCTATTGGTATATCTTGAATTTTCATATTTTCATCCTTTCTTGTCTTTGTGCCCTTTCAGATAACGTCTTATTCACGTACTTCCCAAAATACTCCCCAAATGAATTATTCGCGAAATAATTAAGCTCTCACCCTTCTGAGAATCCTTTTCTAGCGTTAGTTTCCCATCATTTTAATATAATCCATCTAAATTTACATCTTATTTCCTCTACTCCTAGTCGGTTAAATTTACAATAACTTAAATCATTTGCATCTAGAAACGCACCTGAAAATTGGGCTGATCGATATAAAATCCACGTTAGATAGATCACATTTCTCAAAAATAATATCTGTACATTAATCACCTGTTATTGTTTCTATGAACGTTACATTCTTAAACAAGATTTTACCAATGGTAACTTTATCGGCATTTTGCTTCTCAATCACACAATCTTAATTTCAATATCCATTAATGTTAATTGGATTGTTCACTTGGAAATAGTTTAGGAGCTTCTAATTTCAAGACTTTTTTCTTTTGATTCATCGTTGTGTGTTGTCCCCTTATGTATAATTTTAAGCTTCACTTCAAATATTAACAGAAATATGTGTGATAAAGGAGGCTTCTCATGCCTACAAATCGCTTCATGATTCCAATCGTTTTAAGTCTAATGCTATCCTTGTCATTGATGTTTGCCAATGTATCGTTAGCTTCGTCCCAGCCTTCATATGCAAAGTGGGGCAGAATCGCAATGAAAGAAGCACAACATAAATACCAAGCTCCAATTACGGACTATTTACATGTTGGACGCACAACAATATCCTCCACACAAGCTGAAGAAACTTTCAAACTTCTGATGACAAAAGAAGGCCGCCCATCTGCCGTATTCGTCACAATCCGATTCAATTCAGTAACGGAATCGCTAGTATCAGTTCGTTATAAGGAAACAACCCCTTAGGTTGGTAAGGTAAGGTCACGCAAATTAAAGAAGAAGAAAGAGAACAAACTTCCCTTTCTTCTTTTTAAACGGAATTCCCCCTCTTACATCTTTCACCTCAGTTCTTAAGATTCGACTTCTCTCCTTCCTTCAAGTAGAAATTTCATGGCATTCTTTAAATTGCAAATGTCAAAGAAATAATGCACACACAGTATGTGAAATTATGAACAATGTATGAACATCTACATATATCTATTGTATTGTGAAATAAATCACAGTATATTGAGAGTGTGAAATAAATCACAATAACAAATTCTAAATACATTCCATTCATACAAACCATACTAAGAACACATCCTTAAGGAGGAATTACTAATGAAAATTGCCGTCATCGGATGTACTCACGCAGGAACTGCAGCAGTGGTCAATGCTGCCAAGCTTTACCCAGAAGCAGAAATTACAGTTTACGAGCGTAACGATAATATCTCCTTTTTATCTTGTGGTATTGCCCTTTATGTAGGTGGGGTTGTGAAGGATCCTGACGGACTTTTTTACTCCTCTCCTCAGCAGCTTGCTGATTTAGGGGTTACGACCCATATGCGTCATGAAGTGATGTCCGTAGACACTCACGCCAAAACGCTGCAAATTCGTAATTTAGCTAGCGGAGAAGTTTTCCATGATTCATTTGATAAACTCATTGTCACTACTGGCTCATGGCCAATTATTCCGAAACTTGACGGTATGGATCTTGGTAACATCCTTCTTTGCAAAAACTACGATCACTCCAACACCATTATTGAAAAAGCACAGCATGCTCATCATATCACCGTTGTCGGTGCTGGCTACATTGGGGTGGAGCTGGTGGAAGCATTTCAGCAGAGCGGTAAACAAGTAACACTGATCGACAGTGAAGATAGAATATTAAATCGTTATCTCGATGCAGAATTCAGCAGCCAGATCGAGGAGTTCTTCCGTAGCAAAGGCATTGAATTAGCATTGGGACAGACGGTTCAATCTTTTGACGGCCAAGACGGCATGGTAAGCAAGGTCATTACAAGTAAAGGCGAAATCCAAACGGATTTAGTTATCCTTTGTATTGGATTTCGTCCGAATACGGAGCTGCTACGCGGTCAAGTAGATATGCTTCCAAATGGGGCAATTATTGTAGATTCTTATATGCAAACAAGCCAGAAGGATGTCTTTGCCGCTGGCGATAGCTGTGCTGTTCGTTATAACCCAACGGGTAAAGCAGCTTACATTCCCCTTGCCACTAATGCAGTTCGTATGGGCATGCTGGTTGCACGCAATCTGATGGGAAACACAACGAAATATTTAGGCACACAAGGAACTTCTGGTCTAAAAATATATGAGCTGAATCTTGCCTCCACCGGGCTTACCGAAGGTGCAAGTGCGGACGAGAACCTGAATGTTGACACGGTTACAATTCAGGAAGCCTACCGACCAGAGTTTATGCCTACAGCCGAAACAGTTACCTTGAAGGTTGTATTTGACAAAGAAAGCCGACGTCTCCTAGGCGCACAAATCATGTCTAAAGTTGACTTAACCCAAGCGATGAACACCTTGTCTGTATGTATTCAGAATAATATGACTGTCGATGAGCTGGCCTTTGTCGATTTCTTCTTCCAGCCTCATTACAACAAGCCATGGAACTTCTTGAATTCCGCTGCAATAGCGGCTCTACCTGAAATTAAAACGCAGCAGTTGCAACATAGCTAATTCGCTACAACTAAAAAAACATTAGAGGAGCATAGCGAAGGGAAAATTTGGAACTGTAGGAGCGATAGCGACCGCCTTTGTTTCCGGATTTCATCCGCGAACAGCGGTACAATTCAAGAAATCTGGAGACAACAGCGGCCGGAAGTCCAAATATTTCCTGTAGTGAAACTTACTCCTTAAATGTATTGCCTTAGTAACTGAAATTTTTCAGTGGCCTCTCTGTATAGGGAGGCTTATTGTGGCTTACCCCGAATATGATGACCCTCTCGTAATGGAAACACTTGATTCTCTGACAATAAGCCTCGGCTCGAATTGGAATCGTTCAAATTCACCTTGCGTCTGCTCACGAATTCTTTTTAACAACAATTCCGTAGCCAGTCTGGCCACTTCAACACCCATAATCGAGACCGAACTGACCTTCGGTGTCGTAATTGTCGTCCAAATATTATTATCAATACCGACCACAGCCACGTCCTCAGGTACACGAATACCAAGTTCCTTGAACCGGTTAATAATACCTATCGCAACCATATCATTGCCTGCATATACAGCATCCGGCATATTTTTGAGACTATAGAAATAATCCGCTGCTTTGGAACCCGTCTGTAATGAGAAGTCCTCGCCAAAATAGACTAGAGAAACATCCACATGACTCAAGCATTGAACATAGGCATTGTATCTTTCCTCAATAATGTCTTTCGGGGCTCCGGCATAAGCAATCCTCGTCCTACCGATACTGATGAGATGTTCCATCGCAAGCCTTCCCTCTTGATGGGAAAGACTCACAATATCCGCCTTCACCTCAGCGGGTAGTTTTTTACCATAATTAATCATGGAAATAGGAACCGTAGATTTGTTAATGAGATCAACCAAAGTGTTGGGATATGCTAATGGTAAAATCACGAGACCATCTACGTGCAGCTTCTTCACATCACGCATAATCTCAAGCTCCGTTTGTGCGTTACCTGACGTATTAATCAGCATCACACGATAACCATATTGCTTCGCAGCCTGTTCAACAGACCATGCGATTTCGGGAACAAAAGCATTCCTTATATCCGGTACGGCTAAGGCAATTTGATTCGTATGTCTTATTTTAAGGCTTTGTGCCGATAAGTTCGGAATAAATCCTAATTCTTCAATGGCCTCTAGAATTCGAGCTTTCGTGTGAGGGCTTATACTGCCAGAATTATTAATCGCTCTAGATACAGTTGCAATGCCAACACCAACTTTTTGAGCTACATCCTCGATCGTTACCTTTGATTTATTAGCCAATCTAAAATTCCCCTTCTATAATGGAATCGTTTCCTCTTTTTATATAAATATATATGCTGTATCCTTATTATATCATTATTATGACCAGTATGTAATTTTTGCCACCGTAACTAGGACTAAGCACGCATATTCCGCAAAAAACATCACTAGTTAATTATAAAAAAGTTTTAAGATTCATTGACAACTCACTCTATCATGTGAGATATTGGGTGTGGAAACGTTTCCGTTATGTGATGGGAAATTTCATCATAACTCTACTATATTTATGGAGATGACGATATGAAAGCACTAAGATGGCATGGACAAAAAGATTTGCGTTTAGACACAATTGAAGAGCCAGCAGCCCTTAAAGGTAAAGTGAAAATCAAGGTTGAATGGTGCGGAATTTGTGGTAGTGATTTACACGAATATACATCTGGACCTATTTTCATTCCGAACGAAGCTCCTCATCCACTAACTGGTGAACAGGCTCCTGTTGTTATGGGTCATGAATTCTCTGGCCAAGTTGTTGAAGTTGGTGAAGGTGTAACGAAAGTGAAAGCCGGCGACCGCGTTGTTGTTGAGCCTATATATGCTTGTGGTACATGTGAAGCATGTAAGCAAGGTAAATATAATCTTTGTGATAAAATGGGCTTCTTGGGTCTTGCAGGTGGCGGAGGCGGATTCTCCTCATTTGTTGCTGCTGAAGAAGTTATGGTCCATAAAATCCCTGAATCCGTATCCTATGAACAAGGTGCTCTTGTAGAACCCTCTGCTGTTGCTTTGCATGCTGTTCGTTCAAGCAAACTGAAGGTCGGCGATAAAGCTGCTGTATTTGGTACAGGCCCTATTGGGTTACTTGTTATTGAAGCTCTGAAAGCTTCCGGCGCATCCGAAATTTATGCCGTCGAACTTTCTCCTGAAAGAAAAGCAAAAGCAGCCGAACTAGGAGCTATTGTGATTGATCCTAAGGAATTCGATGCTGTACAAGAAATTAAAAAACGCACAAATGGTGGCGTAGACGTAGCTTATGAAGTAACAGGTGTCCCTCCTGTGCTAACTCAAGCGCTGAATTCAACTAAAATGGGCGGAGAGCTGATGATTGTCAGTATCTTCGAGAAAGAAGCACCTATCCATCCGAACCAAGTCGTTATGATGGAACGTACCATAAAAGGTATCATCGGTTACCGTGATGTATTCCCAGCCGTAATCAGCCTGATGGACAAAGGGTATTTCCCTGCAGATAAGCTAGTAACTAAACACATAAAGCTTCAAGATGTGCTTGATGAAGGCTTTGAAACACTTCTGAAAGAAAAGAACCAGGTTAAAATCCTTGTGAAACCTGAATAATAGCATGTATGATCAAAAAAACCGGATGAGAATTTCTCATCCGGTTTTTTTAATAAAATTCGCATTCTATCATCTGGCTTCTTCCAAATGCTTCGCACAGTTATACAATTCACATTCCCAGCGGGCTTCCCCTTTGCTGATCCTAGTGATGGATGTGTTATGAAGATGCTCTCTTGTATCGGTATGAGGAATGAGAACGGGCAGAAGCTTGCCAATCCATGCACCATGACTTACAATCAGAATTCGCTCATGCGGATGCTGGTCACATATGTCATTCACGACGGAAACGCCGCGCCGTATTAATGCTTCGTCACTCTCAATCCCTAACTCAAAAGTGTCCCATTCTTCTCCCCATTTACGCATCCGATCTTCTTCCGTCGTACCTTCAATCAGTCCGCAATGGATTTCACGTAGACGCTCGTCCAAATGAATCTCCAGACCCGTAGCAGCCGCAATCATTTCCGCCGTTTCCCTAGCACGTGATAAATCACTTGAATAAATCATGTCCCACTCTTCGTTCTGAAGCCTGGCTGCCAAAGCTCTTGCTTGTGCTTTACCTGTCTCATTCAACGGTATATCTGTTTGTCCCTGTGCACGATTCTCAATATTCCATTCTGTGATCCCATGTCTTACAAAACCCATTACTGTCATCGTATATCCTCCTACTCTTGATAACCACTTATGTACCACTATGTATTATTGCGGATAGTCAAACTCAATCGCTCTTGTGTTTAACACTCCGGTGTTTCAAAAAAATGCATATGCTCTTTAGCTGACCGATAATAATCCAGCCTGTCCTGAAGTGATCCTGTATGAAATTCAAACTGATGTCCATCGGGGTCCAGAAAATATACCGATAACTTGTCTCTTTCATCCCGCTCCCGACCTGGCAGAACCCTTACACCTAACAGTCTGTTTACTTTTTCTCCAAACTCCTCGGTCGCCACAGTAAATGCGATATGTGTATTCGACGATGGATACACACGTTCATTTACTTGTCCATCATCCACCTGATTGAGTGCAACCCATAATCCATCTAAATCGAAATAGGCCAATTTTCGGCCCTTCACTAATATATTCGCACCAAATACATCTCGGTAAAAGATAATTGAACGATCCATATCAGCAACTGCGAAGCAGATATGGTTAATTACCATGTCTGCTCTAGTTTATCCGCATAGAAGTGTATTGCCTTCTCGTATCTGCGAATACCCACATCAGAAGATGTATCCGCTAATGATTTTAACAGTAGGTTCATTGCCTCTGCATGTTCACCAAGATTATGTAACGCCATGGCTAGGAACACCTTAAACTCTTGCCTCTCTGGGAACGTTAAAATCGCTCGTTCCAATATTTGTTTAGATTGTATGTATTGGCCTATGACACGGTAGGTGCTTCCAAGTCCCAGCATTGCACCCGCAAGGTCTTCCGAGTCCAAACCGAGCTGGATTGCCCTTTCGTAAAAAGGTACGGCTTCCCATTCCAATCCAAGCGCATCATGTGCCCATGCAGTTTGATATTGCACATAGGCATTCTCAGGTTGCTGTTCCCCAAATGCTAGAAGTAACGTTCGCGCTTTCTCAAGCTCCCCATCTTCTCTTAAACGCACGGCAATTTCAATAGTTTCGCACATCACATTTCCCCTCTTTCAACTGCGATAATATGATACTCCCAAAATAATTATTGACATAATAAATAATTTGTGATATAATTAAATATTTTTGACATTTACATATTTTATGTATACAATTAGGGTCATCCAATTCAAGTCGCGACTGAACAGGAGAATACGATACTACGGAGGTTTGATATGAATTCTGATCAGACATACTCGATTTCAATGTTAGACATTTCCGCTTCCATTATGGGACGCATGGATACGATTCACCCTACCCTCATTCGCGATTCCGATCATACGATCCTCATTGATACAGGATATCCAGTCAGCTGCCATTGTTTATTGAGGCATTCCAGCGGCTAGAAATTCCATTCGATCAACTTACCCATATTATTATTACACATCAGGATCTGGACCACATTGGTGGATTACCTGCCATGCTGAAGCAGCATCCTCATTCCATAGAGGTCATCGCAAATGCTATCGAGAAGCCTTACATCGAGGGCGATAACATGCTACTCAAAATCACGCCAGAATCCATAGAACAAGCAAAAGCCATGCTATCCGAAAGTATCCCAGCAGCATGGCGTGATGCTTTTATCTCCACCTTAGAGCATCCGCCTAAGGCACCTGTAAATACTATTATGAATGATAGAGAAGAACTTCCCCTTGGGGGCGGACTCATCGTTATTGAGAGCCCTGGTCACACGCCAGGACATACTAGCTTATATCATAAAGCTAGTAAAACGCTTATCGCTGGGGATGCTATGCGTGTAGTCGAAGGTCAGCTTGCTGGCCCTAGTCCGGACCAGACGCTCGATATGACTTTGGCCATGCAATCCATCCAGAAGTTCACCCACTACGATATCGAGACCGTTATTTGTTATCATGGCGGTGCTTATAAGGATAACCACATTCATTCATCTATTGCTGCTCTAGTTGAGCAGTATACCATTGATAAGCCTTAATCATTTTATCAACGTATTCAGGTTCATGACCTGAGCACATAAATTGTATATCGGCATGACCGCTATGGCTGGCGATAGTATTTAATTCTAAAATAGAAGTTAGTCGCCTAACAGTGCCTGCACTACCATCAATAATTTCAATATGCTGGGGCAATAATTGTCTCAGCATATTTTTATAAAATGGAAAATGTGTGCACCCAAGCACCAACGTACCATAATCATTTAGATCATAAGGCTTAAACTTCTTATCGAAATAATCACTCATCACATCCAGATCAAATTGAAGCTCCTCACAATAAGTTACGAGTTCCGGTAGCGGTAAAGAATCCACAATGCTATGATCATGAACATCCACACGTGACACAAGCTCCGTATATTTAGACTGACGTAAGGTTAATGGGGTCGCAGCGACTAGTACTCTTTTACCTGTATCCCGATTCATTTCTACAGCAGGCTTTACCGCAGGTTCCATCCCGATAATCGGAATGTCCACTTCACTTCGTAGCTGAGCAGCGACCGCGCTCGTTGCCGTATTACAAGCAATAACTAGCGCCTTTATATCTTGCTCCATGATCTGATCTACAGATTGGCGCACATATTGCTGCACCTGCTCTTTCGTTTTGGTTCCATAAGGCACATGTAAAGTGTCTGCAAAAAATAAATAATCTTCTGTTGGAAGCTGACTCACAGCCTCCGCAAGTACGGTAAGACCGCCCAGTCCTGAATCCAGTAGGGCTATTCTCATGATATTCACCTGATTTGTATGTATTATAGACATGAAGTCTATTCCCTCTACTTGATGAAATCGAAATTTCGGTTAAAAGTCAAGAATAGTGCACTGGAAATTAAATACATACTAACAATTTAGCAAGACAAACCACGCCCGATAAAGTTCGCAGATACCCGCTCAATCCCTATCTCTTTTGCCCACACAGATAGCTGTCCGATGTGATGAATCTCATGGGCAATGACATGCCGCAGCACTTCACCATAGGAATAAGATTCCTCTTGCCATGATACTTTGACGATGCGATCTTCATTCTTTGCTGTTGACTGGAGTAGAATTTCTTTGAGCGTTACTCGATATTGATCCGATAATGCCTTTACATCATCTAATGTCATATGAGCTTCGAGAGATGGCTCTAGATCTTCCAATCCTTCGATCTCTCTAATCCAGCTGGATTCCACATCCACGATATGAAAAAAAGTATTCAGAATCGATCCTACGCCTCCAATTCGTTCCTGTCTCAACTGCTGTTCACTTAGCTCGCCACATACTTTAAACCACTCGTCTCTAACTTGCCAATTGTATACAAATAATGATTCCATTTGTGTCATAACTCCTTCTATATTGTCTCTAGCTTATGCTGCGTCCACTAAGGACAGTAGTAATTATCTTTAGTCTAGTTACGATGTACCGCATACCGGTCGGGATCAGATATGTTAAACTAATGAATGTCTTCTTTTCAATTCTATAATAAACAAGGGGAGAGATGATCTTGAATATCAACAATCAGGAAGATATTATCCAGCTCGTACGCGAAGATCAATGGATGATGGATATCCTCTATGCAGCCCAAACCTTAAATCTGCCAGACTGGTGGGTATGTGCAGGCTTCGTACGCTCTAAACTGTGGGATGTATTACATCATTTTGAAGAGAGAACCCCCTTACCCGATGTAGATGTCATTTATTACGATCCACATCATATCGATGAACAAGTGGAGAAGCAGCTAGAGCAAAAACTAAGAGAGATTAACCCTCACATCCCTTGGTCTGTTAAAAATGAAGCCAGAATGCATCTCGTCAATCAAATTCCGCCTTACTTATCCTCAGTAGACGCGATTTCCAAATTCCCAGAGACTGCAACTGCACTTGGACTTACATTAGATGCTGCAAACCAAGTGATCTTGGCAGCCCCATGTGACATAGAGGACGTACTCCATATGGTGATTAGACCTTCACCCTACTTCGAGCGTTCCGATGAGAGAATGAAAATTTACAAAGAACGTATTGTAAAAAAGAACTGGAAAGGCATCTGGCACCAAGTTATTCAGGCTTAGTTTTAGATTCTTCACTTAGGTCTGAATTTAAGTTTGCTTCTGACTCGTACTCATTCCATTTGTGATTTATATCGATAAATTGATTATAAATCCATTCCTTACACACTAAAATAATGCCTATAATCAGGAATACGATAGTACTTATGAATAAAGGTTTACCCGTGTAGCTGAGAATGTCATCATATATCACACTGTTCCATCCTTGTGCGCCCGACATGATCATAGCAGCAATTACATAGCGCAATACAAACACAAAGATTGCTACAAAGATAAAAATCCAGCCCATGATAACTCTAATCATGCAAATCCCACTCCTTTATTATATCAACACGCTAATACTATAAATTTTACCATTAATTTCACCTTAAGATCTTAAATTTTCCAAAATAAAAAGTCTGGTGAGTTAATCCCACCAGACTCCCATTCAACTTATAGAACTTTTTTATTTATGCAGTAGCACATACATCATTTTCGCAACCTCTTCACGTGTTACGCTTCCTTTTGGATCAAATACGTTATTTCCTTTACCATGGATAAGTCCAAGTGTATTTGCTTTAGATACAGCTTCCTTAGCCCATATAGATACTTGATTCATATCTTTGAATACGGCTTGGGATGAAGTCGCGCCGCTTGATTTCCTCAGATCATCAGCCATTTTGATCAGGATCACGGAAGCTTCTTCACGACTGATGGTATCCTTAGGACGGAATTCCCCTCCGTTTCCTTGAATCCATCCAAGCTTAGAAGCTTTGGCAATTGCATCAGCATAATATGCATTCGCTGGCACATCAGAGAATGAATCTCCCATAGCCTGCTGATCTGGTTCCAATGCTCGCACTGCTAACGTTACAAAATCAGCTCTTGTCACATTTAACTTCGGACCAAAATGATTATCATCCATTCCTTGAATAATATGCTTCGCTGTAAGCTTGCTAATGTACTCTTCAGCCCAGCTTCCAGTAACATCCGCAAACTGCTTATGATATTCAAGTACCGCAAAGGATGAGAAATGATTTGTCGTAAACGTTACCGTATCTCCAATAAACGTTCCACCCATATATTCAGGTTTCGACCCATTCAAGGAATATACGCCTGCATAATCAATATTCTTGGAATTTTTCATGACAGTAGGTAAAGATCTTTCTACCGTTATTGGCCCTTTGAAATCATGGATTTCCGTCTCAGTTTTGCCTTTGACCTTCACCATACTTAGCGTGTAGACAAGCCCAGACAAGGTATACTCTCTATGATTAGCAATGGTCTGATTGATGGCATTTTGCATCGATGCATTCATCGTCGTATCCATCCGAAGCACAATATAATCTGAATCTTGAAGTTGATCGGGCAATGAAGCCGCGGACAGCGTCAATGTTACATCCGGTGCAACGATAATGATCGACACATTGTTGTTCTTCGCTTTTTGAATACTTGCAGCTGGTAGCTGAATGACAGAAGCAGTACCTGAAGTATTTTTATAATCTAATCGAATAATAATTTTACCATTTGTAGTTTCTGTAATTGCCTGATCTAAGGCAGCCAAATCTGCTTGATAACGCCCATCGGCCGATGGGGTAAGAATGATTTCCCCTTGAACCGGTGCTGTTGTGGCGGGCGGTACTGGTTTCACTGATGATGTAGTTGTTCCGGTTCCTTGGTTTCCTGAATTCGTTGAACCACCACTACCACTTCCACCACCGTTTCCACTTCCTCCACCTGTATTACCTCCACCGCCAGGTACTTCTGGATGTCCTCCGTCGCCCGTAGCACCAGTATAGAAGCCCCAAATGTCTGACTTGGTACTACCACTATTCTGATCTTCTGCTTTGGTATACCACTGCTGGTACGTGTTTGGAATTAGATTTGTCCAGTTCACAGTCGTTTGAGTTCCACTCTGAACCTTCGTATTTGATCCGATTAATTGATCTGTATACACGTTTACTCCAATATAATCGGTTGCGACTTGCTTCGTCTTCGGCGCTAGATCAAGATCTAACGTGAATTCGTCTTTACCTGGTTGAGCTTGTGGATCATAGAAGTTGTAGTCATCCAAATAAGGTGAGTATGTCTTCATATGAATTTTATTGTTCTTCATGTCGAACTGCATCAGACGAATATATCCAAGTCCACCCTCAGGAGCACCTTGGTAGTCTGCAAGCATTTGGAATACTTTACGATCGGGTGCTCCGTCACCGTTATCGTCTAGCTCGTCTACTTTGAGCTGCGCATCATGATAATGACCCGACAACGCTGCAATGACATTTTTATTTGGTTTCACTACCTTTTCAAATATTTTATCTGCAATCGGTGCCCGGTTATTCGATACGAGCATATATTCATGTAACGCTAAGATCGCTTTACGCTCTGGATATTTGGCAACAACCTCATTCATCCAGTCGATTTCTGTATCCCCAAGTCCCCATCCCATATAGACGATAATAAAATCATTTCCGTTCGAGGATACCAAATCATAGTGTCCACGATTGTTATCATATGAACCAGCAAATGTGGAATTGTTCTTAAAACGATCTTCGCCGAAATATTGCTGGAACTTGGTATAGTCATTATCCTGATGACCTACGTCATGGTTACCTGCGAGTACTCCATATGGAATTTCAGCATCTTCAAGCACCTTCATATCCTTGTCGCTTCAAGCCATTGGTACTCCTGATATGATTTATCCACGACATCACCTGTATGGATTACATATTTGATGTTCATCTTTTCTTTTTGGGCCACGATCCAGTTTACAATTTCTTGATAAATCTTCGGATAACTCTGAGAGTAATACTGCGTATCAGACATCCATACGAAAGAGAAATCATATGGGTCATCGGTTTCTGGGGTCGGTTTGGAACCAGATGAAGCCGCTTGCGCAGCAATTTCATCTTGTACCATGACCTGAATCATCTGCCCGGACGCATAGTCACCTGACTTCACGACTGCATGTAATTCAAAATCAGTTATGCCCGCAATGACATGATCAAGCTGGTTCCACTTTTGTAAAGAAGGACTCCAAGCATACAAGCTCACCTTACGGCCTTCTAATGATTTACCCTTCCAGTTAATCTCAACTTGATCTGTTGCTTTAACCGATGGATCTAATTTGACTTCGAAACGCTGGTAGGGGAATTTCTCCACAGATTCATTAACAAGATAGTCTCCATCTACAGCACTAATCTTCTTATAATCCTCAGGAGTTAATACCTCCTCACCTGCTGGAACCATTTCCTTCGGAGGCTCTGTTACCGATGCACTTTTGTAACCCGTGAAGCCTTCCGCACGATTACCATCATATTTATATCCTTTATAAAATAATACGTTCATGAGGTCATTGGTTGGATCCTGAACCTTCACTGTAAGCTTTGCGTTACTGCCAACATCCTTTTGTCCTTGTGTTGGACTAATGAGCTGTGGTTGAAGTGGATTCTCATCAGGAACGTTAAAATTCACATGTGCCTCTGACGTATTTCCTACTTTATCTGTCGCTTTGATGTAAAGCTTGTGCGCTCCTCCAGTCATTTGACCGGATGATGTTGTATATGGAAATACAATTGTCTTATCATCTAATTTAACTTCAACTTTATCTAACCCTGCATACGTATCTTTAATGATTGCATCTAGCGTAATCGCTCCACGATATTCCTTACCATTCTCGATGGTCGGCTTAATTGAAGGGGCTGTATTATCCACAATCACTTTAGAAGTAAACTCTTTATCTGCACTGGTTACGGTTATCTGATGGGGTCCATCTGTAGCAGTTTTAGTATCCCATGAATAAGCTTTGGAGCCTACATGCTCTGCTTTAAGGTCAAATCGGAAACCGATGGATTCAGCTTTACCAGCAGAGTCACCCATTTTGATCTGCTTCTCACGTTCTGCATAGGCTTGGTCCCAGATTTCGGTACCATCTGCAAGCAGCAATCTCACATTTTTAATTTCGAAATCATCCTTATTTTCTTCTGGACGCTTATCGAAAGGTGAAGTCTTGGATCCAGCACGGATATAAATCACATTATCATTTCCGGTCTTGAGACGATCTGCACGAATTGGGAAAGATAATGTAGTGTATGACGTAATAGGATCCATAAACGTATAAAGAATTGTTTTATCTTCATCAGCTGGCGGTCCCATCGTAACGGCATTTTTAAAATAGTAATCCACATTCGTCGCATCGAATACGAAATATGCATCATTTTCAAGCTCAGAGAAGGTTTCTACATCGGCAAGCTGTTTACCATCAATACTTAACTTCAATGCATCCATGCCTACACTCTGAGCAGAAGCTTTAATGGTGTTGGTTCCTTTTAAAATCTCATTATCTTTCACATTGAGCCTAAGAGGGGATCGATCCGGTCCACCTGTTATGGCTATCTTCACAACCTCAGATGTTGTCTCGTTCATTCCATCCGATACTACAAAATAGTATTCAATGTATTTGCGCCCAATTAAGTCTGCAGAAGAAATTTTATAGTGATACATCGTATCATTGAAGTCTTCTGAAAGATTATGCTTTACATAATCCGCTTGTTTATCAGAACGGACATAGACCTCAACCGATCTAACTGCACGGTCATCCTTAGCATCTGCCTTCAATTCTAGACTTTTGAACTGATCTATTTCCTTAACTGCCGTGATATCTGTAATGGTTGGGGGTACATCATCCAGCTCCACTTGCACAGGTTCAGTTGGCACTTGCGAGTTAGTAACCGTGCCTGGAGTTGGCGTTTGCGTACCTGAGCTTGCCTTAAGCATAACCGAGCTTCCATTTACCGGATAAGCGTAAACAATAGCTTTGTCTTCTTTGGTCTCGTCATTTGTCCCTCCCTCATATAGGTATCTGCATCGTAATAGGCTGAGGATATTTCTTTACCTGTGTTTGTTTTAATCACAAGCGCCCGTCTACCGGAATTCGCCATCCCATCACTTTGAATCGTAAATAAAGTTTGGTCCTCTACTAAATTAGTTTTGTAGAATGTGTTGAAATCATTCGTTGTATAGGATGCGTTCACACTGTTCTTAATCCATAAAACAACAGTTTGCTTAGCAGGAATTATAAAATTATCCTTCGTAGTAGGCCATTCGACATCTGCTGAAGCTCCTTTGTCAGGATAACGATAATATAGCTTGTAGTTTTTAAAATGAATCGGTTGATCCGTATTATTGTATACCTCAATATATTCGTAGGCATCTGAAGAGGTAGCCGCTACATTGGTTGTATTCGGAACAACTTCCGTCACTAGCAGCACTGGCGCTGTCGCTGCATTAAATACAGGTACATTGACTTGGGTAGAATACGTTTCCTCGGTGCCTTGCACTTGAATACGGTAATGGATAGTGGATTCAGCAAGAGCAGCCGCAGGAATCGTAGCTGTATAATCTCCTGTATTTTTTGTATCAACCATCGTTGCCATCGTATATCTGAGCTGTGAAGGCGTTTTGTACAATAACGTTACGGGATTCTTGGTTCCATCAGGTTTCGTGCCGGGATTCACCACATGTGCTGTAATATCTAGGTCCTTAACCTCTACTGAAATAGCAGGTGAATGTGTAATTTCCGTCTTATTACCTGGATCGACCACGACAGGAATTAGCTGCTCTGGATCAGTCACGCCTGGTGTCGCAGGCGACAACCCTGAATTACTCATGGCCACCATCGCTGTGTTACCTGCGGCTGGATGCTTGAAGAATATTCCCTGATTCGCCTTAACCTGAGCTGCCACATAGTCTGCAGATACAATGGTATTTCCCGTCTTGTCTTTAATCGTTAGATTTCTTGGGCTACCATTTGCCATTCCTCCTCCACCATTCATGCGGAATAGGTTCTGTCCTTCCACAAGTTTAGACCCAGGGTAGTTCTTGTTAAAGTCATCGCTCGTGATTAGATTGTTGTCGCCGTTCATAATCCAGAATACAACCGATTGATGGGCAGGTATCATCATGTCTTTATCTATAACGGGTGTCCAAGTATCTTTATTGTTATAAAAGAATGAGAAATCCTTAAAATTCAAATCTTGATCGGTATTGTTATAGACTTCAACGAATTCATATGCATCCGTTGTCTTACTAGGAACATTGGTTGTGTCTGGAACCATCTCTGTAATAAGTAGCTTCGGAGCTGGCCCTATGATTGCTTTTTCCAGAATAGCTTGATTAGCTTCGATACCTACTGTATATGTAGCAGACTGTATCAGCTTGGACTGCTCGTCCAACGCCTCAATCGTATAGCTTATTTCCTTTCCCGTCATCTCATCACCCGGAATGGTAGCGATGTAGTTATCGGACTGATTTCCTTGAACTTGTGGTACGAATGGAATCGTTTTTTCTTCGTGACCATCCATAGAATACTTAAGAAGACCCGTCCAGGGTTGATTGACACCGCTAATCATAGCATTAACCGTAAAATCCTGATGTTCTGGTACCCTATTCAATGGAATATGACGGATTTGCATCTGTTCTACATTATTTACTTGTGGTTTCTTTGACGGGGATGGTGTTTCATTCTGGGTTTCTAACCCATCTTCTACAGGTGTAATATTGAGCTCCGTGACATTTGTTCCTGCAGCAAAACCTACGGGTGTCACGGCGCTCAGCATCATGCTGCTCAACATTAGAATCGAAACACTACGACTTATCTTGCCTCTCCTGTTCAATGTAACTAACATCTCCCTTTTCATATACATTTGTCATTCTATGCACTATATATTTTAAGGGAGGTATGTTCGGTACATATTATTTGAAGGTTAATAGATAATTAACATTATTAAATTCAATTATGACATATATCATTTAACTGCCGAGTCTACAAACACTTCCATAGCATCTCTCATATAGATGGACAGCCCTTCCCCAAACTTGTCAATATTGCGTGTAAACCGTTCATCCTCCACGTATATTTGACCCAGTCCCTTAAAAGACTCCACTGAATAGTTGCCAATTCGATTCAGAAAAACAAACCATTCTTTGATTACTGCTTGTGAAGCTTCAGATGACGGTGATTCATGACGCAGTGAGGCCAGCTTCCGATAGATTACGTTCATACTTTCTGACAGTTCTGTCTGCCCGTCCTCTGATTTCGTGTTTTTGCTGGCATTCCATTCATCAACTGCTTGATTCCCCCACCGTTCACGAGCCTCCTTTTCATATCCATTGTTGTTAAAATCAAATCCTACAAACTTCTCCTCATTATTCATCTCAATCTCTCCTTTGTAGCTTCTCATCGTTTTCTCCAATGTTTCAATCATTTGATCCATCCTCGCCCGCTTCGCAAGAAGCATATTACGGTGAAGCTCCATCACTTCCCATTGATCGTACGAAAGACTACTTAGAATCTGTTTGATCTCCTTTAATGGAAAAGCAAGCTCTCGAAAAAATAAAATTTGCTGTAGCTTGGAAAGATCATCGTCTGAGTATATTCGATACCCCGCAGCCGTTATTTTCTCAGGACGAAGAAGTCCAATATCATCATAGTGATGGAGTGTCCGGACACTTATTCCTGCAATTTTCGCAACTTCTTTAACCATCATGATGATTGTTTTCCTCCTTTCACATTCACTATAAGGAATAACGTAACGTTAGAGTCAATAGATAGATTGAATGATTCAAATTGTGAATTTGTTCCTGGTCCATGATATTATAAGCATAAATAAACCTAACAACAGGGAGCTGAAATAGATGAAGCAAGAGATTATTGAACGGTTTATCTCCTATGCACAAGTAGAAACACAGTCTAATGAGGAAAGTGAAACTTGTCCAACCACACCTGGTCAACTGACACTAGCTCATATGCTTGTTGAAGAACTAAATGCGATTGGCATGCAGGAAGTGACCATGGATCAGAACGGATACGTCATGGCTACCTTGCCTTCGAATACGGATAAAGACGTGCCGACAATTGGGTTTCTAGCTCATTTAGATACCGCTACCGATTTTACCGGGGCAGGCGTCAACCCACAGGTCGTTGAAGATTATGATGGGAAAGATATCGTTCTAAATGAACAGCTTAAGGTTGTTCTTTCTGTTGATAAGTTTCCTGAACTCAGTGGGTATAAGGGACAGACTCTAATTACCACGGATGGTACTACATTGCTAGGCGCAGATAATAAAGCCGGTATCGCTGAAATTATGACTGCGATGGTATATCTTCTGGCCCATCCAGAAATGAAGCATGGTAAAATTAGAGTGGCATTTACCCCCGACGAGGAAATTGGCAGAGGCCCAGACAAATTTGATGTCGCAGCTTTTGGCGCTAAGTATGCCTATACCATTGATGGCGGCCCACTAGGAGAGCTAGAATACGAAAGCTTTAATGCTGCTAGTGCTAAGATAACGATTAAAGGGACCAATGTGCATCCGGGTACAGCGAAAGGTAAGATGGTTAACGCGATTAAAATCGCAATGGAGCTGGGTTCCATGCTTCCTGCCGAGCAAGCACCTGAACTGACGGATGGATATGAAGGCTTCTATCACCTGCTATCTCTGAATGGAGATACCGAGCTTACGAAGATGTATTATATTATCCGTGATTTTGATAAAGAAGAATTTAATGCTAAGAAAGCCAATATGACTAGAATAGTCGAAGAACTTCGAGCAAAATATGGTCATGAACGATTAGAGATTGAGATCAGAGACCAGTACTACAACATGCGGGAGAAAATAGAGCCCGTTAAAGAAATTGTAGACATTGCTTATGAAGCTATGGAAAGTCTAGGCATTAAACCCATTATGAAACCGATTCGCGGTGGAACCGACGGTTCACAGCTGTCTTACATGGGACTTCCTACGCCGAATATTTTTACAGGGGGAGAAAATTTCCACGGTAAATTCGAGTTCGTGTCCGTCGATCATATGTTGAAGTCTGTTGCAGTCATTGTTGAAATCGTTAAGCGATTTGAACAGCGGGCTAGCGTATGAATCATGTCCCCGATGGCAATCGTTTAAGCAATGTGGAACGCTTCTCCGGCTTCGAAGATACCTATGACCGCTATCGTCCTGAAGCCCCAGCGCTTATTATCGACATACTGACAGGATACTTGGGACGAACCCCTTCGCTTGTAGTGGATATAGGCTGTGGAACAGGCCTGTCCACGATGATTTGGAAAGATCATGCTGATCAGATTATCGGTGTCGAGCCTAATGATGATATGCGTGGAAAAGCGGAGCGCAAGCTGTTTGATGATACAACTCGGAGCAACGTATCTTTCATCTCTGGTTATTCGAATCAATTGGATCTGGAATCAGCCTCTGCTGACATCGTAACCTGTTCTCAATCCTTTCACTGGATGGAGCCTGTTAGCACGCTGAAAGAAGTATCACGGATATTACGTCCTGATGGAATATTCGCTGCATATGATTGTGACTGGCCTCCCACACTAAATTGGGAACTTGAACAGGCATATATGGAGCTTACGAACAAAGCCGACAATATTATTGCAGAAGTAGCCGATTCAGAAGAGCATGCTGTTAAGAACGACAAAGGGCAGCATCTGACTAATCTTAGGCAAAGCGGAGAATTCCGCTTTACGAAGGAAATCGTATTCCACAATGTTGAAGATTGCGATGCACAGCGATATAGCGGACTTGCGATAAGTCAGGGTGGTGTCCAAACCGTATTGAAAATGGGTACAGGTGTGCTAGATGCGGATATTCAGCGTTTCTGCGATCAAGTTTCAGATCATTTTCAAGGGCGGACACTACAAATCCTGTTTAGCTACCGTATGCGGATCGGCATCAAATAATTAATTGATTACCGTTTTAATTATACAAAAAGAGACTCTCCAACAATCTGGAAGAGTCTCTTTTTATATGGAAATCATTCCATTATAACTTCACTATACTCTGACCGATTTTATAAGTCTCATGACATTCTCGGCTGTTCTTTCCATGTTTTCCTCGCCTTTGGCTAACGCTTCCTCCAATGTACAAGCACCTGGTAGAATACTAAAGATCGAGTCGATACCTTGATCATACAGCCTTTCCATTTGACCATCGATTCTTCCTGCTAGAACGACAACGGGCTTGTTATATTTCTTCGCAATCTTGGCTACTCCTAGCGGGGTTTTACCATATTGAGTCTGGAAATCAATGCTTCCTTCTCCCGTCCATACCATATCAGCATATTCTATCTTGTCTTCTAGTCCAGTATATTCGATGACTAAATCGATGCCTTTCTTGAGCACACCATTCATAAATACCATCAGCCCTGCACCTAAACCACCTGCAGCGCCTGCCCCAGGCATTTCCGCGATATCCTGATTGAATTGAGATTTAATAATCGAGGCATAGTGACGAAGATTGCTGTCCAGACATTCGACCATGCTTGGCGTTGCACCTTTCTGTGGTCCGAATACGAAAGATGCTCCCTTCTCGCCAAATAGCGGATTTGTCACATCACAAGCTACCTCTACCTTCACGGTTTGAAGCCGTTTATCCAAATCAGTCAAATCGATACTCGCTAGCCGATCCAGTTCTCCTCCACCGAAACCTAGCTCTTCACCATGCTTATCCAATAACTTACCGCCAAGTGCCTGAACAACTCCAGCACCGCCATCATTCGTAGCGCTGCCTCCGATCCCAATGAATAACTTCTTCACCCCATGATCAAGGCAACCTTTAATGAGCTGACCTGTACCATAAGTCGTCGTTAGCAGCGGATTCCTCAGATTAGCAGGTACCAGCTCAATCCCGCTAGCCGATGCCATCTCAAGAATTCCAGTTTCGCCATCTCCAGTTATACCGTATGAAGCCTCAACTTCCGTTCCGAGAGGTCCTTTGACTTTCAAGAAATACACTCGTCCACCCGTTGCATCCACAAGGGATTGCATCGTGCCTTCCCCTCCATCTGCCATAGGCACATGAACACATGTTACATCCGGATCAATGAGATGAATGCCACGTTCCATGGCTTCGCAAACCTGTTTAGCCGTCATGCTTTCTTTAAAAGAATCCGGTGCCAAGACAACCACAAAGTTTTTGCTCATATGATATACCTCACTTCTTCGCAAAAACGCCTACCTCCGATAAGGCAAGATGTTTCATGTTAGATTTTAACTTCGTATGATCTAACTATATTACTGCTCTTTTTCAGGTTTTCTTGGCCGTGCTATTTTACGTGTAATCTGATTCGTCACTTCAGCAAGTAATAGGCCTAGCGCGATCGCTCCTGAAATCATAAATGCCTCCGCACCCAATTGAACAGCTTGATCGTATTGGTTTTGGACAGCCTTACGCATAGCATCATAAGCTAATCCCCCAGGAACAAGTGGAATGATACCCGATACGCTGAAGACAATGATCGGTGTGCGATATTTTTTAGCGAAGATATGACTTACCATCGTTACAATAAATGCCGCAACAACGGTAGCCGTTATTCGTACCACCTGCATTTCCTGTAACCAGATATAAAGTATCCAGCCTACCATTCCAGCAAATCCACATTGCAGAAGCGCTTTCCTCGGGGCGTTAAAGATCATTCCGAATGCAGCTGAGGCCACAAAGCTAGTAACTATTTGTTGTATGTACAAATTCGAGTCGCCCCTTCTAATAAAATGACAGCATGAACGCAATCCCTGCCCCAATCGCAAATGAAGTAATAAATGCTTCTGCACCTTTAGACAAGCCCGATACGAGATGACCTGCCATGAGATCACGAATTGCATTTGTTATCAGTAACCCAGGTACTAACGGCATGACCGAACTAATAATGATAATATCCAAATTCCCACCAAACCCGTAGATTACCATTAAAATCGAGCATAAGCCGATCATCAGCGCACCTGTAAATTCCGAGAAGAATTTCACAGGGACCACACGATGCAGAAATACCGAACTGTAGAAACCGACTCCACCTGCAATCATTGCGGGTATGAAATCTGCCCAAATGCCCTTAAACATAATCAGGAAGCAGCCGCTAGCAATCGCTGCCATCATCACTTTCAGCCAGAGGGGATAAATCGTATCATGCTTCTCAATTTCTTCAAGTGCTGCTTTCGCCTCAGCTATACTAAGTTTACCTGTACTAATGCTACGTGAGACCATGTTGACCTGTTCTATTTTATATAAATTAGTCGTACGGTCCGAAATTCGGATTAACCTTGTGATCGGCTGAGGATCCTCCATGGAGAAGATAATTCCTGTAGGTGTCATATAACTATGCGTGTGCAAAGCACCAAAAGATGCTGCAATCCTCACCATTGTATCTTCAACCCGATAAGTTTCTGCCCCACTTTGTAACATAATTTGTCCAGCTAATAAGCACACTTTAATTATTTCATGTTCCCTTTGCAAGAGATTCTCCACGCATATACCTCCACATTTATGTATGCAATGTTAAATTTAATTGTATGTTGGGCCTACGCTACTCTCACCCAGTATAACTCATTCAATCTGTCTAAAGAAGACATGGATAAGTGCTATACAAATCCAATAAAGCACCGGCATACGCTAGACGTATACCGGTGCTTTAACAGAGTTACTATCTTAAACTATGGCTGTACGGTCCAGAGAGCCGGAACATTCGTAGGCTCCCATCCTGCAAGCGACGTATGCGGTTGCGCACATTTATATACTTTACCGGAGTAGGTAACCAAATCACCCTTTACGTAAGCTTTATTCGCAACCCACGCAGGTGCTACAGGTGCCGGTGAATCGGTTGTTACGCTCAGCGCATTGCTAGCGACCGAAGCATTTCCTGCAGCATCTTTGGCAACAACAGTGAACGAATAGGCAGTATTTGCCGTCAGCCCATTCACGACTGTAGTTAACGTGCTACCGCTCACAGAAGTCACCAAATTCGTTCCATTGTAAACATCATAACCCGTCACAGCGACATTATCTGTAGACGCAGACCAAGCTAACGTTACACTTGTTTGCGTTTTGCTTGCAGCTGCTAATCCAGCAGGTGCAGATGGAGGTGTCGTATCCGTCGATGGAGCATCCGTTGTAATCGTTGCCGCGTTACTGGCAGCGGATACATTTCCTGCCGCATCCTTAGCTTTAACCGTAAAGGTATAAGCTGTACTTGGCGTTAAACCGCTGACCGTTGCGGTTAATGTGGAACCACTTACGGATGTAACCAGCGTATTTCCTTTATACACATCATAACCTGTCACACCAACATTATCTGTGGATGCTGACCAGGTCAATGTTGCAGTTGTTGCAGTCTTAGCAGACACAGCGACATTTCCCGGAATCGTTGGTACCGTCGTATCCGCTGCAGCTAACGTCACATTTGCTACGTTACTCGCTGCGGACACATTACCTGCTGCGTCTTTAGCTTTAACTGTAAAGCTGTAAGCCGCTCCTCCAGTAAGTCCAGTAGCGGTATAGCTTGTGCCTGTAACATTCCCTACCAGAGCATTGCCTTGGTAAACATCGTAACCGGTAACGCCTAGGTTATCCGATGCTGCAGTCCAGGTAAGCGTTGCAGAGTTTGCCGTCTGAGCAGACACGGCCAAATTAGTCGGAGCTGTTGGTGCTTGCGTATCTTGTGGTGGAGCGGCTTGAAGCTGCCACAATGTTGGTGATGCTGATGGCTCCCAACCTACTAATGAAGTATGGGCATACGTACATTTGTAAAGTTTGCCGTTGTAAGTAACGTATGTTCCCACTGCATAGGCAGTGCTGGGCTGCCAGACAGGATAATTAGGATCTGCCTGGGTAGTCACCGTAATGCTTGTGCTTGCCGCAGAAGCATTTCCTGACAAATCTTTGGCTTTTACATAGAACGTATACGTTGTACCCGCAGTTAAACTAGATACCGTATCCGTTAAATTCGCCGTTGATTTAACCAACGCACCATTCTGGTAAATGTCATAAACAGATACATCATCGTTATCTGTGGATGCATCCCAGCTTAATGTAACGGATGTTTTTGTTTTGGCTGTTGAGACCAAATTACCCGGAACGCTAGGCGGCTGGTTATCTACAATTGGCGGTGAAGTGACTACGGTAATGGCATTGCTTGCCGCAGACAGATTACCCGCTGGATCTTTTGCCTTCACTGTAAACGTATACGTATTATTTCCCGTGAAGCCACTAACGAGAGCTGTCGTTGTTGCACCATTCACCGATTTAACAAGCGTGCTTCCTTGATAGATCTCATATGAGTTGATTCCGACATTATCAGTAGAAGGATTCCAACTGAGTGTAACCTTTTTATCGGTATGACTCGGTGAAGTCAAATTCGTTGGTGCTGTTGGAGCTATCGTATCTGTCGGAGGTGTACCCGTATTCAGATCGTTTACGACTTTGTCGAGGAGCTTCGGACCAGTGCAGCTAAATTTCGGACTTACACGGCAATCCGAGCTGAACTCCCAGAACATCGCACCCCCTAAATATTTGTTCTTAATATAATCTGTTTTATAACCGATTGATTCGACATCATCATAGGAAATGAAAATTTTAGTTGTCGGGTTATACAAATATGGAACCTTAGCTGTGCTGTTCCAATACCTTGTGTATCCATTCTTACCAACATAATTTGCAGCAATATCGCCATAATCAAATACACCTGTATTGCCCGATTTAGCATCGTCCCATGTACCAACAGGTGACCATTTATACGTCGAGCTGGCATCGGCTGCACAAGTTTGGAACTGCCCATCTCCATTCGGACCTGGAGGACAGTTCTTCCAGCTTCGAGCCATAAATTCGAGTCCGAGAACAAGCTTATTCATCGGTACTCCGGCCTTTTGATAAGCCTGAATCGCACCATCCACCGTAAAATTATTAGCGAGATATGGATCTTTAGCATCCGCATAAAGTCCAGTGTTATGGCTTGTTGTATCTTCAAAAGAACCACCGTGGAAGTCATACGTCATAATATTGATCCAGTCAAGTATTTGAGCGATCTTAGCGAGCTCCGTATTGTCTACGAATCTCTGACTTGCGCCTGAAGCAATCGTAAGAATATAATGTTTGCCATCCTGCGCACCCGCTGCATCTAGCTGGTTACGTACTTCCTGTAACAGCAGCGTGTAATTTTGCTTATCTGCTGGACTATAGCTATTACCAGGAATAGCCTCAACATTTGGATACTCCCAGTCCAAATCAACTCCATCAAATCCATATGCTCGAAGTGCATCGACGGTGGACTTCGCAAACACCTTACGTGTCACATCCGTAGCTGCGGTGTCAGAGAACCGATTAGACCACGTCCAGCCACCAACTGACAATATTGTCTTCAGCTGTGGATTTTGAGCTTTTAAATTACGTAATGCACCAAAGTTCCCGCAGGCTGCATCTGCCCAGCAGCCGGTTGTAGGTCCGCCTGGTGTTGGTCGGAGTGCATCCGCATCAGGGTCACCAAGTACTAAAGCACCGTTTGGTACGGTTCCTGATTGTAAAGGGATTCCGGCTGTTGTACAAGGCCATGTTACTTTATTAGGATTCCCTGAATCCGTGGATGGATTGCCATGTATACCATTCCAGCAAATATCTGCAAAGGCATAGTTAATGTGAGTTACTTTCGTTACGTCAATGTTGGACACGTTATAATTTCGGCCGTAGATTCCCCATGAAGGAAAATAGCCAACAACCTTGTAGTTTCCGTTCCCTGCAATTGCTGCTGTTGTTGCCGCTGCACTTGCTGTACTCGACGTCCCGTTGCCTTGAAAGAATGGAGCGAAAGAAATTAGCAACCCTAACAACGTAAATATAACCGCCTTCATCATCCGGTTTATGCGCATTGCTCTTCCTCTCTTTCATAACTCAAATTTTTTGACTACATGTAAAATAAATGCTGAAACTCACCTCCAAAAATTTAATTTGTCATTTTTAACGCAATCAACTCCATCATCTTATGAGACCCAAATGGAATCATATGCACATTATTTTTTGAGCCATAACGCTGGAACGTTAGGCGGTTCCCACCCGTTCAAAGACGTATGAGCCGTACGACATTTGTAGACAACTCCACCATAAGTCACTTCCGCGTTCAGGGCATACGCTGTATTGGGTGCCCATGCAGGTGCTGTTACCGTACCTGTAGCATTCGTTGTTACCGTAACAGCATTGCTTGCTGCAGATACATTCCCCGATGCATCTTTCGCTTTCACGGTGAAGGTATACGGACTGGAAGCGGTTAGTCCTGTAACGGTGTAAGTTAAAGTAGTGCCTCCTACTGAACCTACTAAAGTCGTACCTTGATAGATGTCATATGCTGTAACGCCGATATTATCTGTTGCAGCACTCCACTGTAGAACAACAGTTGTATCGGTTTTCGTAGAGGAAGTGAGATTCGCAGGAGCAGTCGGTGCTTGTGTATCATTTACAGCAAGCGTTTTGATAGTAACCGTATTACTAAACGGAGAACTGTTACCTGCTGCATCTAACGCTTTAATTTTGAACGTATACGAAGTATTTTGTGTGAGTCCTGTAACGGTATATGTCGTTGACGGAGTAGAGGCAATATTCGTGCTACCCTGGAAAATTTGATATCCAGTAACACCCACATTGTCTGTTGCTGCTGTCCAGTTTAGAGTTACACTCGTGTCGGTTATGGCGGATGCGGCTGTATTCTTAGGAGCGGTTGGTGCTTGAGTATCTGCTGTTGGGGATAGAGTAGATATCGTGAGAGGTGTACTAGCGTTGGATACATTTCCAGCTGCATCGGCAGCTTTAACTATAAAGGTATAAGCGGTTTGTGGTGTTAATCCTGTGACGGTATAAGTTGTACCTGTTGTCCGGGTAAGAAGTGTCGTTCCTTGATAAATGTCATAACCTGTAACACCAACATTATCTTGTGATGCATCCCATTTTAGATTAATCGAATTGCTAGTTTGCGACGGTGAGATCAGATTAGCAGGAGTGGTTGGTGCTTGAGTATCTGATGGAGAAGAAGTCACATTTAATTCGGAGGCAAGTTGATTAAGCAGTTTATTACCTGTGCACGTATATTTCGGGCTTGTCCGGCAATCTTCACTAAGCTCCCAGACCATTGCTCCCCCAAGTGTGCGGTTTTTAATGTACGTAGTCTTGCCAGTAAGTGATTGAGGATCTTCATAGCTGATAAAAGTTTTAGATGTAGGATTGTACAAGTAAGGTACCTTGCTACCGAGTTCCAATAACGTACGAATCCATTCTTGTTCACATAATTTGCAGCAAGATCGCCATAATCGAACATTCCGCCAGCCCCTGTTTCAAAGGTATCCCATGTACCATTTGGAATATAGCTACCGTTAAAATCAGGTGTGCAAACTTGGTACTGTCCATCCCCATTTGGTCCCGGAGCACAGTTCTTCCAGCCGCGTCCATAGAATGGAACACCAAGGACGATCTTAGATGCAGGTACCCCTGCATTGATATAAGCATTCACTGCATAATCTGTACTGAATTTATTAACTGTGTCCGGATCGTTAGGATCGGAGTACAGCGAGGCATTATGATTCGTTGTCTTTTCCCAGTCTCCATGAAAGTCGTATGTCATAATGTTGATCCAATCCAGTATTTGAGAAATACTAGACATTTCTGTTGTGGTTGTATAAGACTGGTTCGCACGTCCAGCGATGGTAAGCAAATAGGATTTGCCATCCTGCGCCCCAGCTGCTGCGAGCTTATTACGTGTTTCTTGCAATAGTAACGTGAAATTATGCTTGTCCTCTGGACGCCGACTGTTGTCCGGTAGACCTTCACTAACTGGATATTCCCAGTCAATATCAATACCATCCATGCCATAAGCTCTAAGCACATTTACTGCTGAATTCGCAAAATTTGTACGTGTTACAGGATCCGCTGCTACATCTGAGAATCGGTTAGACCATGTCCACCCTCCCACAGATAAGAGCGTCTTGAGATTTGGATTGGTCTGTTTTAATGCTTTTAGTTTATACAAATTGCCGCATTTTCCTTTCTCACAATCCTCCCATTCGAGCGGAACACCATCATTGTTGTTCACATCTGCCCAAGGATCGCCGAGAACAATCGCACCATTTGGTACCGTTCCAGTTTGAGTTGGAACTCCCTTATCCGTACAATTCCATGTATTTCGGTTCGGATTGCCCGGATCTGTTGATGGATTGCCATGCTTACCGTTCCAGCAAAGGTCGGCAAAGGAATAATTGATATGGGTTAGCTTCGTGGCATCAATGTTCTCGACCTGATAATTCGGATCATAAATGCCCCAGTTTGTAAAATAACCTACGACCTTGTAGGACGAATTTGCAGCATCTGCCTTTGCTGTTCCCGTCCATCCCATTGTCATCGTCCAAGAAGAGAAAAGAAAAAGAACGCTTAATAAGACAACCGACATCTTTTTTCCAATGTTCAATACGTGCATCATTCATCCTTCTTTCGGCTTCAAATACTTGAACCGCACGCCCATCATCGATTTGAACGTTTGCTTCAAGCTGCTTGTTGAACCGAATCTACCGCCCTCACCTCCTTTCATATATACAAGCTTATATGTAATTCCTTACTTATATAATTTACAAATAATGCGCTTACATAAATAAACTCTATGAATCGGTTTAAACTTCACAATCAACTCATTTTATCCATTAATTGTAATTTAATTGATCTGCTACTTATTCTATTCTCATTTTTTAACTTCTTCAAGCACTTTAGGTAGACAAATTATTTTTATTTTTAAATATTCTTGAATGTCATCATTTATAGCTAGTTATCGAACACAAAAAAGCGCCCCTCAGAAGAGCGGCTCACTAAGCGGCGTATCAATAGTCTACTAATCCTAGATCATTGTGTTTCCAAAATCTTTAATAACAAGGTGCTATCTTCTTTTGAGAGCTTTCCATATTTGGATTTCCCTTCTATAATAACCTCAATTAAATCTTGCTTAGGAGAAATCCATAAATCATAGGTCTCTTGTATATATGAAACCTGAGGATTTGAGGTAATCGCAACTATTTTATAGTCAGGCATGTGAGACATGGATACTTTTGCGTTTTTCCATGGCACCTGTTGTAGAACATTCAAGATCGTGTTTACCGTTTCAAGATCTTTAATTTTCTTATACAAGGTGTAGTTTTTATTCTCAATTTTGCTAACTTGGAGAGTTACATTCTGTTCATTCACTGCCACAGCATTGATGTTATTCTTTGCTTCGCTCAGCGTGTCCGAACTACATGAGGTTAATAGTGCTAAAATGGATACACTCAACATGAATTCCTTAAGCATCTTCTCCCCCCTCTTATAACAAACGAAACTTAGGGGAGTATAGTTGCCAAAAAGCAGATCAAATCTTCAAGATTTAATCTGCTTTTTTGAATTAAAAACCACTGCTATTACTTGTTAAAGAATTCATCATACAACTCAACAAGTTCTGCAAGGATCTTCAACGAATGATGAACAGAACTTACTTCCAAAGCATGTGTACCTTCTGGTACTGCATGTACTTTTAACTTTGCAGCGCCATGCATGATATCAATACTTTCCTCTGAAATCATCGGATCATTTGTCCCATAAATCGCCATACCTGATGACTGCAACAGATACGGAACTGATTTATCAACAGGTGTAAGAAATAATTGACGAATGGTAATCCCCTCTGCTTTCCAAGATTCCTCCACTCTGCCTGCTATAATTGTACCTAAGCTTTTGCTGACAAAATGAACCGTTTGGTAGGATTCACTAATCTGACGTATACCTAAAAGACATTCCTCTACAATCGTATCTAAATAATGAAAATCCAGCTCTGTCCTAGCACTTTGATAACCATACTCAAGTAATAATACGTCATTCTGATGTTCTAAGGCACTCTGTTTTGCATAATACAATAGCGGCAAGTCACAGGAATAGTTCTGACCTGGAAAAAAAACGACTAAGGAAGTCGAACCATTTGATATATGGCGATGCCTCACCTCGCTTCCCCAGAAGGAAGGTAACGTTATGTAATTTAGATTCATCTCAATATCTCCTTTTACCTGAGTGCTTTGCACCCAACCTGTATACATATAAAATTAAAGAATCTTGCTCCACGTTGCAGAGAAACGGTACATTCTATTGTTGAATCCAGCAAGTCTGCGAGTTTGATATCATCTAATATCTGATTCAATCAAAAAATTGCGAATTTTTGCTTTGAACAAGTCCTCTTCTTCCTCACTAATTCGATGTCCAGACTTTTCAAACCTTCTTCGAAAACGAAGAAAATCTTCTTTCAAACCAAGGCTGCATCGGCATTTGCATCACTTCTTCAGGAGTAACCCATTTCAGTTCCTTCTGGGGGGGATTCTCAAGCAGCTTACCTTCAAAAGAATAAGGTTATTAAAAAGAAGGTCCTTGTTCTGTCCATTGACAACGTAAGGGCCTTTTCCTCATATGTCTCAGTCTAAATCGATTAGCTTTTCAAAACAGTGAAATGGCACACTACTATGTGGGAACACAACCAGCCCACGATGTACAAAGTTCATCTTCTCATAGAAGTGATAAGCCCTCTGATTCTGGCTAAAACAATCCAAACGAATACTAGAATATTGATGCTCTTTGGCATAAGATTCCGCAAAATCTATTAGTTTAGCTGCTATGCCTTTTCCTTGTAACTGAGGATCTACAGCCAAACGATGAATAACAAGCACCTTCTCTGCTTTCGAATCTGCCCAAGTAATGGACTCAAATTCTTCGGGTAAATCTTCGTCTAATGTGATAATCCCTGTTATATGTGATTCACCACGATAAGCAAATATCGTACCTTGTTTGATGTCCTCTGTTACAATCTTCGTGTTAGGGTAGTGTTCATTCCATTGAACTACCCCTTTTCTCTCTAGATGCTTACTACATGATGCGTACAGCTCCATAATGTCGTTGATTTCAGTAATCAATGGTTGATTAATCAAGTGGTTTCACTACTCCCTAGGCAGATATCTTTTGTCGAATCCACATGTTTATTTTATTGCCATCATAGAATGGTATGAGCGTCAAAAATAATATAGATAATGTAGTCGAATTGTATCATCTTTTGTTTACTATTTTCAAATTAAGGGAGGGTTACCGTTGGCTAATTTATTAAGCGGTTTGTTCGGCAATTATTCGGAAGTATCTGTACAAGAGTTATCTAATCTCTATGGCATCTATCTCATGCGAGATGAGAAAATCCAGATGGGATTCCGTTTAGTACGAGATACATTTCTCGTAACGGAAGACCGACTCATATTTATTGACCATCAAGGAATAACAGGTAAGAAGACTCGTGTTGCATCCATTCATCTTGATTCTATATATGAGGTAACTATGGAAACAGCAGGTACTGGTTTTGATGATAGTGAACTAACGATACACTATATGACTTCTCCTTATTACAAAACGAATAACATTCAGACGTCTTAATATAAATTTGAATTTGGTAAAAAATTTAATCTTCAGCCTATTTATGTAGCTTTACTAACTCTTGCTCATGAGAATCACAAACGTTTAAACGCATAAACAACATCAAATGATATTCCATAATATAACACTTTTTCGAAAGCCTAATGGAATTTCCCTTTCATATTATGTAACGAAAACAAACTCCCAGTAACGGAAAGCAAATGGATATATTTGCCTCCTTACGGGAGTCTAGATATTTTAAACCTATGTAATGAATTAATCGATATAGAAATCCGGCTCTGGCCTGATTTTAGTCTTCAGTTGTCTGAGATTGTACTCCATTTTCAGGACAATCTCCTCTATCTGTTTCGGATCAATCGATGGGCGTTCCGGTTCTGCGCGAGCTCCTGTTTTAAGCTCTCGGAGCGTAATTTGCTGCTCCTGCCATTTATCCATTAGGTCTGAAATTGTTGCATAGAAACGTTCATAATCGCTGATGACTTCATCCAGATACGCATCTACTTCTTCTGGGTCATAACCCCTCAGCTTATTACTAAATACCTTTTCATGAATTGAAAGAGCATCCAGCTGAATGCCAAGCTGTTTGAACAATTTCTTCTGTTTCTCCAACCGGCGTTGCATATGTTCATCCATTCCGAATACCTCCAAATCTGTTGCACTTCACATGACCATCCGCATGAACACGGATTATCCCTCTATTTTTTATATCACATCCTTGGTGAAGATGAAAACCATTCACCACTATTTTGGAGGATGTTCCAAATAAAACTAGCTGCTCGCTTCAATCTGCATCCTAAATTGACATCAGAAATGGGAATCTTTAATACATCATAAACCTTACTTTAAGAATACCTCGAATTGAATGTGATTGTCCAAGCCCTCTTTAGGGTAAATCATAGTACACCAATTTCTATAACGAAAGGAAGTCTTAATAAGATGAGTCATTTAAATAGTGCTCAACTGAAAGAGCTCGAACATACATTGCATGAGGAAAAGAAAGATTTGGAACGTCATTTCTCCGTAGAAGAAGAGGATCAAGGCGACCTTTCTGAATCACTTACAGATTCAACCGGAGAATTATCATCTTATGATAACCATCCTGCCGATATGGGAACCGAAACTTTTGAGCGCGGACGTGATCTTGCCGTGGATGAAAAACTAAGCAGTGAATTGGAACAAGTCAATGCTGCTCTGTCGAAGATCGACAAGGGCGAATATGGAGTATGTGAAGTTTGTGGGAAAGATATTCCGTTTGAACGTCTACAAGCTCTACCCTATACTCCTTATTGCATAGATGATACGCCTGAGAAGAATATCAGCGACGATCGTCCTGTGGAAGAACAAGTCATGACTCCACCCCCTTCCGGTGCAGGTGAAGGTCGCCAAGAGCGAGAAGGACGTTTCGATGACGCAGATGCTTGGGAATCTGTAGAAGAGTACGGAACCTCTAATTCACCTGCTATGGCAGCTAAACGAGATGTTAAAGATTACAACGAAGGTATGTAAAATATACGATTCATCAAAACAACCCCGAATTCCATCTTCCATGGAATTCGGGGTTGTTTGTGATTGCAATCTAATTTATTAATTAAATGATTTCAATTCGACTAGACGTTCTGGCAGATTGAAGGCATGCATCAATGACCTTCATGTTAAGAACAGCGTCTTCAGAAGGGTACAGCAAGTCCTCGCCATCCAAAACTGCTGCTGCAAATGCATCTGCTTCCAAACCAAACGAACTAATAACTCCAAGCCTCTCTGCACGTTGCCCAGCAGCGGTGTGTACGATGAGCTGAGGATCTTCTTTATCATGTTTCCAGCCGAAAGCTAGCGGCATCTCAATTCTACTCTGTGCCCACTACTTCAAGAGAACAACGTGGTGCAGTCTCCATACCACAATCAAAGGTTAGTCCCACATCATTTGGGAATTCAACTAAACCAGAAGCGGTAACATCGATATCATAATCAGGTGAAAAGCGGGCTTGAACAGTAACGGCAACTGGCTCCTGCTCCAATATCATCCGGGCTGCAGATATTGGGTAACAACCTACATCATAGATTGCTCCACCACCCATTTGTTTCTGATATCGAACATTGTCCGTAGTTCCTTCCAGCTGATTGTACGTAAAATGACCGTGAATCGACTGAATCGTACCCAGCTCACCACTCTGTATAATCTCCATCAATCGCAAATGCTTAGGATGGTGTCGGTACATAAAGGCTTCGGCAAAAATAACCCCCGCCTTTTTACAGCCTTCTACCATATCTGCAGCATCTTTTGCATGAAGCGCAGCTGGCTTCTCACACAATACATGTTTGCCTGCCTCAGCCGCCTTGAGCGTCCATTCCTTATGCAAATGATTAGGTAAAGGAATATATATAGCATCCACATCAGGATCAGATAAGAGTTCCTCATAGCTTCCGTAAGCGCGAGGAATATCAAATTCCGACGCAACTTTATTGGCATTATCCATACTTCTGCTGGCAATAGCTACAACAACGCCACGGGTTGAATCTGCCATTCCTGGCAGGAAGGCACTTAAGGCAATACTTGCTGTACTTAGAATTCCCCATCTCAGCTTCTTGCGCATTCTGATCCCTCCCCTTCCTGTAACCTAATAGGGATTAGTAATTATCATTAACCGCCTTATTCAAAATACCCAGACAGCGATCCAAATCATTTTTGACCTGTTTTTTATATAATTTAGCTTTTTCTTGTCCGTCTGCTGTGAAATGATATAGGACAATTTCCTGGAAATCGACACGGGGATCGTTACCCTTAAGCTGTTTTGTTCGGTAAAATACACCCTCCTGCACTAATTCGTGAAGTGCTCGATATATTTCACTTTGTGGAGGTGCATACCCATGGCTTTTAAACTGAGTACGGAGTTCCTCCAGCATTTGATATCCGTAGCCGCGATGTTGTTCCACCATTGTAATCATATAAGCTTTGATAAAAGCGCGTTGTGCAATCATGAAGGCCATGTGATCCCTCCTCATATCCCTATTTTTCCATTAACCTTATTAAACCTATTATAAACTACTATTTACCAAATTGCATAACATGTAATTTTCATGGATTTGTCCATTTGTACTAGAAAAGAAATAAATAGATACGCGGTTATTTGAGGAAATAGTTAAGTATAAACAAAGTTCAGTGAGTTGATCTTATTGATGTGAATTTTTCATATAGTGTAATAATCACATATTATGACCTTTACGTTGCACATAAAAAAGGCCACCGTTTGTCGGCAGCCCCTTGATTTCAATGAGTATCCAAATTCTTTTATCTTATGATTTGCGTATCTGATGCTCAAAAGCATCCATTAATGATTGCAGCTCTTGCTTCGTCTTAGCATCCGTAATGACACCCTGTTGATTCAACTTCAAACTGATATGTGGAATCTTCATCGTTCCCTCTTCTACTATCACCGCATTAATCATTCGCAGCGTAAGGAGTATGGAATCATACGCCTTATCGCCGCCCATAGGCGATGGTGAAGCCGTTATGACAGCTGTAGGTTTATTCACAAATTCACCCGTAGATACGATCCAGTCCAGAGCATATCAGGATTGAAATGCGGAAGATCTCCTAGTCCACCAAAGATCGTAAATTCCATATACTCTGGTTCCAATGCAATAATAGCGTTCATTAAAGCTGTATTCGAAGACTTTTGACGAAGACTTCCCGAAATGGCTAAAACTTTAATTGCTTTTCTCATCCCTCTTCAGCTCATTTCTTGTTTTCGTTTGATCTAACTTACTTTGAGAAGATATACCAACCGTCCACTTCCCGAAAGGCAGCATAGATAAAATCATTGTCAATCCATAAGATAGCAGACAACAGATGAGGAACGAAATCATCATCCGTAATGTAATATTTAAAGAAATAAACCACATGTTATCCATACGATAGCTAACTCTAAGCATAAGTAGATGAATCAAATAGGCGCCGAAAGAATATTTTCCGAGAAAATTCATCATCCGTATCAATCCTGGTCGACCATGGACGGCCACTAGTTCCGCCAATAAATAAACCACGAAGATTGAACTTACCAAGAAAATAGCCATAAGTGGGCGCAGTAAGGATACTGAATTAAAATTGATCTTGAAGCCTGCGGAAGTCTGAAAACTTTCAATCACTTGATACACGAAGTACCCGAACAGGATCACGAAAACAGTCATGTATACAGGTTTCCCGCGCTTCACCCAGCTCTTCCACAGTTCTGGGAATAGTCCGGCAGCAGCACCCAAGATAAAATATATTGAGAAATAGATGAAATTTCGGTCAGCATAGGTCGTAAACCAAGGCGTGATTATGGGAATATGGAGCTGTGACATCACATTACCAATAGCTCCAAGATTGTTCACAAGAATGAGATACATTAGCCCTATGATCAGTAGCACCATTCTACGCATTGCTGATGACACATGCTTCAACGTCCGATTAATGAAATATCGAATGATTGGAAACACAAGATAGAACTGAAAAATCATCACAATATACCATAAGTGAGAGCTGTTCTTGCCTGTAAATACCATCGTAACCCATTTCCATGCCTGCTCAACCGATGCTGGCTGCGAGTAAGCTCGCACAGTGAAGTAAACAGCAGACCACAATATGTAGGGGATTAGAATATCACTACATCTTTTTCGTATGAACGTTAAATAATTTATCTTACCATCGTAATTGTAGAACAATACCATCCCAGTAATAAAAATAAATACAGGCACTGCAAACTTAGCTGCCATCAGAAGAAGGGTCATCCATACTCCGTCAGTCTGGGTTACCCCATTTAAGCCAGCAAAGTGCGCAATGGCATGCTGCAAAGCAACGGCCAGAAAAGCCATTCCACGCAGTAATTCAATTTCCATAATTCTAGGTTTTCTAGACATAGGTAATTCTCTCTCCTGTTTCAGTCAAACATAAATAATTGTAACCATACATAACTGTATAAACCTTGAGTCCTATTCACCACAAGACGGGGTTAGCTCGTACTCTACACGGATATTCCTAAGTATAAATTCGAGTAAATAGCCATAATATGCCAAAAAGATTGGAGATTCAAAATTTAATGAGTGATATCCATTATAGTAAACCATTACCCATTCAACTTCCAGACTGTCCTTCAATACAATTGCTAATCCGGCATGATACCTTAAGTATTATCAAATCCGAAACGTTTACAGAGCTCGTATCTGACCCGCTTCTTAAAGATGAATTAAAACTGAATTCTAACATACACAAAACACTGCTCGATTTCGCCAACGCGGGCATGCGATCACATTCTCGGGAGGAATAAGCTATGAATCCCATTGTGGAAAGTCTAACCGGACTCAAAGCATTTAATGACCAATATATAACCGCTGACCTCCTGCAGGATTGCTCTATACGAATTCAGCTATTGACTCATTGTTTGAGTACTACCGTGAATCCTGAATTAAGAGAACTCTTTGAACAACAGATGCAAGTTTCAATCAAGCAGCAACAAAGATTATTAGATTACAGTCACCTTAAAGATTGGCTGTCAGACAATTCAGAGCAGCAGTGGGTTTATGATTTGAAGCAAGCTTACAAAGCTTCTCGAATGATCTAATCATGACTACCTTAAAACAGAATAAAATCCGGCTTCTAATTGTAGAAGCGGATAAATAAGTAATATCTAAATATGATTATAGATCGCGTTTAATGCGATCAGTATTACGGCCATTAATTGTTGCGGTCTCGTTCGAGATCAAGCCCAAATCTGAATTATAACGTTCAGCATTTAATGAGCGGTTCTCACGGAAGATATCATAAATATCTGTGTCACGCTCAGAAGCTTCAGCAATAACCAATATTTTACCTTTATTAACAAAGCCTTCATATTCTTTCGCATCTTCCTCAGGAATACCCAGACCAATTAGACCACCTACCATACCGCCAGCACCTGCACCTACGGCAATTCCAGCTAATGTAGCCGCTATTGGTCCAGCAGCAAGAATAGGTCCTATGCCTGGAATCGCCAATGCGCCGATACCTGCCAGTAATCCGGTAACTCCGCCCAATACACCTCCAGTTGCAACTCCTGTTGCAACACCTTCAGGTGCTTTTGTACCCGTTTCCTCCGTAAGTGTTTCTAAATCGTCGCGATCTTTCGTAATAACCGAAATTTGATCTGATCTGAACCCACTCCGTTGTAATCCTGTAATGGCACGTGATGCTTCCGCTTCCGTCTCAAACACACCTACAATTTTCTTTTCCATTTCCCATTCCTCCTACGCTGTATTTTATAATCAAGTATTACCCACCGGAAGAATGAAGCAAACCAACTTTCACATAAATACATGTTGTCCTGGAAAATAAATTTATTGAGGTCGCGTTCTGCGTGTTGGTACAGCTTCTAACGGTTGGTCTGGCCAATAATGCTTAGGATATCGACCCTTGAGGTCTTTTCTAACTTCAAAATAACCTGTTCGCCAGAAACTTGCCAGATCCGACGTTACCTGTACGGGTCTCTGTGCCGGAGATAGAAGATGGAGTGTAATAGGAATTTTACCATTACCAATACAAGGCGTATCCAAAAGTCCAAACATTTCCTGCAATCGTACCGCTAGCGCAGGATGCTCGGGGCTGCTGTAGTCAATCGGAATTTTGGAACCACTTGGTACACTCAGATGTGTTGGCACTTCTCGATCTAACTGTTTGCGCTGCTCCCAGCTCAATCGATTCTCTAGTACATCTATCATTCGTAGTCTCTGTAAATCATTCTTGGTTCTCATCCCCGAAATATAGGGCAGTAACCAGTCACCCAGCGTAGCAAGGAGAGCCTCATCCGATACATCGGGCCACTCTGAATTCAGTACATGCATATATTGTAATCGCTGTCTTAACTGAATGGATGATTTCGACCATGGCAGGAGCTGTAGACCTTCCACAGTAATCCCCTCAAGTAAAGCAGTCGACACGGCTTCTGCTGGAGGATTAGGATAGGGAGAATCTTTCAGAATAATTCCCCCAAGTTTAAACTGTTTGCGCGCTTTAACACCTTGTAGGTCTCTGTCCCAGCTTACTTGCATGACTTCTTCCATATCCTTAACATGGGCGGCATACAGCTGTGCTTCCGTAAGTTCAGCTGCGAGCAGCACTCTTCCCTCCGCACCGCGATCATCCACAACCGCTGCTACGATAAAGGAGCTCCGACTGAGTTGCTGTAGCTGTAATAACTCAACACGTCTTCCACTTGTAAGTAGAAACTTACCATTGCCACGCCCCTGTCCAATTCGGTCTGGATATGCGTAAGATAGAAGCAGCCCACACTGCTTCACATCCATTTCGCTATCAGGTTGAATACCGAGTGACTTCTCCATATGCCGGCTCTCCCGAAGCATACGACGTAACTGGGACTCATCTGCTAGTAAGGCTTGATTGATATCAGCATCGTTTCTCAACCAATTGATCCACTGCAGCATACGTGTCTCAATATCCACATCTCGACCCGGTGTTCCTTTATGAAATGGATCACGTTCTTGAATGAGAACTGCCAGCATGCATGCCAGTTGACTCCTCCCCATAGCCATTCCTTGGAGCACCATGCGTGCTAATCGGGGATGCATACCAATCGAAGCCATCTTTTTACCCTCTATTGTAATCGCTCCACCCCTATCGAGAGCACCTAATTCATGCAAAAGCCCATTTGCGCGCGTGTAAGCTGCATCCGGTGGACAATCGAGCCACTTTAGTTGCTGAGGATCCTTTACTCCCCATGTAGCGAGCTCAAGCGCAAGCGGAGCCAAATCAGTTTGAATGATTTCAGGCGTATTCCGATCTCTCAAAAAGTCATGCTCTGTCCGGCTCCACAGCCGGTAGGCAGCTCCTTTTGTAGTCCGACCAGCTCGTCCTTTCCGCTGATCAGCAGATGCTTTGGATACAGGGACCGTTGTTAAATAAGGCATCCCTGTACGCGCTGAAAACACTTGAGTACGCATTAAACCGCTATCTACTACAATTTGTACACCGTCAATGGTAAGACTGCTTTCTGCAATAGATGTAGACAGTATGATTTTACGATTCCCTGCTGGATCGGGACGTATGGCTTCGTCTTGTCTAGACTGTGGAAGTTGTCCATACAACTCCCGCAAAACACATCCTTGCGGAATACCGCCCCTCTCTATTTCCTGGCGCACTTGCCGAATCTCTCTTACCCCTGGGAGAAATACGAGCATGTCTCCTGGAAATTCGGTCAGTCCTTGCCGAATGACAGCAGCAGTAGCCTTTTCAAGCGGAACGTCTGAATGACGTGGAACATATACAGTTTCGACTGGAAATTGCCTGCCGGGGCATTGGATGATAGGAGCATTTTGAAGCAGCGCCGCTACCGGTTCAGCATCTAAGGTGGCCGACATTATTAGAATTCTCATATCTTCACGCAGAACGGATTGTGATTCTAGAGCCAAGGCTAATCCTAAATCTGCATGAAGATTTCGTTCATGAAATTCGTCAAATATAATTAAACCCACTTCTGCAAGCTCCGGGTCACTCTGCAACATCCGGGTGAGGATTCCTTCAGTCACGACTTCTATGCGCGTGTGTCGGCTAATTTTTGTATCCATATGAACACGATACCCTACGGTTTCCCCAACCTTCTCTCCTAATGAAGAAGCCATAAATTGAGCAGCCGAACGTACTGCCAGCCGGCGTGGTTCCAGCATAATAATTTTCTTATGTTCCAGCCAGCTTTCATTTAGGAAGGCTAGTGGTACTTGCGTTGTTTTACCCGCTCCAGGCTCTGCAATTAAAACCGCCGCAGTTCTCTTTTGTAAAGTTTGAATAACTTCCGGTAATACCTTAAGAATAGGTAAACTGGTCATCTTGAGTATGTCCACCGCTTTCATTAATAACTGGTCATTTTTATTTAGTCGATTTACCGAAATTTGTGATGTGTTGTTCATACTCTCGAAAAGCTGTATTGTCTTTCCATCCACGTTCTTCAGCCAATCGCTGTAAGCGCAATCGCTTTTCATTCAATTTAGTCTGTAAATCTTCCTTCTCATCAGCATGCATGCATAGATTAATTAAGTTCTCTAACCTGAGGCAATCACCCTGCAATGCAAGTTCATCTGGAATAAGTCCTGCATTTTTCATAATTTTATAAGGTACGCGTAATTCAGGTGGTATATGAGACAAATCCTCTATATATAGAGGCTTTCCTTGACCCGGTAAATGGTTGAATTCACCTTGCTCCATGGCGTCTTTTATTTTTTGTTCGGCAAGCCAGTCCATAATCCCCATATCGGGTAACCTCCCTTATAGACTCTCAATTTCTCCTAAATATAAGTTTAACATAACAAAAAAAGCCGTTCCATGAACGGCTTCACATTAGAATGCAATATTAACACAACAGCGATTCAGCACCATCAATAATGATTTGCGCACCCGTAATATGGCAGGATTCTGCCGAGCCCAAGAAGGCTACGAGATCAGCAACATTCTCTGTAGTACCCGGACCTTCTGCCAGCGGCTGACTTCCCTCCGGAAATTCAACAGGAATAACGATTTCTTTCAACTCATCTTTTTTATGAGTACTTTGATCAATATTCGTTGCTATAGCTCCCGGACATATGACATTAACCCTAATTTTGTATTTGGCTAGCTCTAGTGCGGCCATTTTAGCAAACCCAACTTGTCCTGCTTTAGTTGTACTATATGCTGTCATACCAAAGCTCGAAAATCTTCGATTTCCATTAATAGAGCTTGTTATAATAATGCTTCCACCCTGCTTTTTCAAGTGTGGAATAGCGTATTTAACCGTTAAGAACGTGCCATTAAGATTAACATCCATCGTTTGCTGCCAATCCTCAAGCGTTAATTCTTCAATAGGAGCAACAACGCCATTAATACCCGCATTAGCAAACACTACATCTAAGGAACCGAATAATTCTACCGTCTCAAGTACACCCTTTTCCACACGAGCTGCATCCGAAGTATCTACATCAAATGCTCTAGCAGCTCCTGGACGTATTGCATTAATTTCCGCCTCCGTCTCCGAAGTGCGATCATTCAATAGATCAAATAATGCTACGTTTGCACCCTCTGAAGCCATTTTAATGGCTGCTGCTTTTCCTATTCCTGATCCCGCTCCGGTTACAATGACGGTCTTCCCTTCAAATCGCTGTCTATTCATCTGTTCCTGGCTCATTATATGATCGCTCCTCTTGATTTTCTCATTAGATATCTCATTGTCTCAAGATTACCCAAAAATCAAGAAAACTAAATCACCAAACGAAGTAATTATCAAATATTTCTCTTTTATTTTATATTCGCTTCTATTCCGGCAAACTACCACTTTAATTCTAAGAAGGCTGCATCATCACATAGTCCACCCGTGTGCGGTGCATTAAGTAGTAGCTGAATCTGCTCATCTGGTAGCCATTGACGCATTGGATCCAAATCATCTAATCCATCCGTATATAACTGCAACCGCATTGGCTCACCATACTCAAGTCGGCTCTGATATACATGTGGCAATCCTCCAACCGGGCCACTTCGTGTTGACCAACGCTCCTTAGTTAGCATCGTTCCACGGAAATATTGGCTGATTTCAGTCTCATCCTTCCAGTACCTAAGACGAGAATCCCCTTGCCAGGCCATCCAAATTCTTCCTTGTTTTTTGCGTGTCGGTAATTCAATACGGCCACAAATGTACATGGTTTGACTTCCTAACCGTTGCTTGTCTTCAAGCACTTCCCTTAGAAGAGGTGATACATCACCAGAAGGAGTTAACTGTTGAAGCTGCTCTGTAGCCTCTGATGTAATCTGCTTCATGTAGCTTCCAAATCCCGCTGAAGACCAATCAGAAGTCCGCTTAAGCCAGTCTAGAAGTGTGTTACCTAGATACCTTGCGGCGAAATCACCTTGATAACTCATACTCACACCATCACATAATACAAAATTGCATACATTGCCCTGAATATGTACACCTACAAAATCTTGTCCATTCTCACCCTGAATCAAAGTATCCATGGCTCTCCCGTAAGCATATCGACATATGAAATCCCCTGTATAAGAGGTTACGTGCTGTTCAGTTGCCTGCGAACTGATGAAGGTGAACTGTTCAGCCGTATTGGTCAATTCTGTTCTCATATTCACTACATGCACCTACGCTCTCACTGGCGTTGCCGCCGACATTTGAAATCCGATGGAGACAAGTTCCGCACAGCTACCTGGAAGCATCATCAATGCACCCGGTTCAAGAAGGTAATCTGCTTCTACCAGCATTTCACGATAACTTTCGGGAAGCTGCGAAGACATATTGCGCAATTTAACTGCATGCTCATCCACAAGTTCTGTCTCTGGAAGCACACCCTTCCAGCGCCGAGGCTGAGGTATAGGGGCGTTTAACATGTGATCCGATATAAATATATTCTCCACAAGTACATTCCCGTCGGGTACACTCATATTCATTATACGTTTAGCAATAGGTTCTGGATCATCACCTGTTGCCACGCCATCTGTCATATGACACACCAATGGAGCTGGACAATCTTGAATATGAGGTAGCTCAGACTGTAAAATTCGTTCAGCCTGTAAAAAAGCTTTGGCTGCATCTGAGAACCTTTTAGGCGTCAAATCTGGCAATGAACCCACTGCAGCAATTTCATCAATACCCTTAATACCATTTAATAAGTCGTAAACATCATCACTGTAAGCAAGAATTGCAATCCTATATCTTGGTGTAAGGCGACTTCCTTTCGTTGAACGAAACACCATCTGACGAATCGCTAGCGATAGAGCCTCATATACAATATCAATCCGCCTTTTATTATCCATCAGCATATTCATCGAGGCGCTGATATCAATTAAATATATAATTAAAGCTGGTGTACGCTGAGAAGCCTGAATGGTGTAATTCATCTAGCATATGCCCCCTTATGAACAGTTTCTAAATTCTAGGTGTCCGGTAGTTTATAAGAACTATTTGCGAGTAGCTTATACACACCATTTGCACGTGAGCTAACTCTACCAACAGATGCAAAATAACTAGAATCGCTTTCATATAATCTTACAAATTGCAATGCATATTGTTTCGCTTTGGCATTATTACCGCCCTGTTGAGCATTATATGCCTGATTATAATATGCAATGAGCTGTACAACTTGATTAGAACGTTTCTTATTTAAAGCTCTAGCTCTTTCTGCGGCTCTCTCAGCAGCTTTCTCAGCAGCTTTCTCAGCAGCCTTTTTACGCTCTGCCTCTTTCTTTAAGGCCAGCTCCTTTTGCTTTGCAAGATACGCCTCATATTGAGCCTGCTTTTCGTACTGCACCTGTAATTGTTGCTTGCGCAATGCTTCCTTCTTCTCCATTTTCTTTTTCTGAGCCAGATAAGACTCGTACTGTGCCTGCTTCTCATATTGAGTTTTTAACTTATTTCGCTCTGCCTGCTGCACACGCAACCGTTCTTGTTCTAACGCTTTTTTCTTACGGTCTGTCTCTTCTTGCTGCAATCGCTTGGCTTCAGCCTGTTTCGCTGCTTCCGCTTTTAATTGATCTGCATGAATACGGGCAGAATTCGCTTCGGCCGCCGCTGCTTCCTGCTGCGCTGCTTCCTGCTGCCTTGTTTGTTCACGTTCGACTCGTACCTGATTTGCAGCAATTCCCGATCCTCCAAGTAGTAAAATAACTACAGAAGCAATTAAAAGCCACTTTTTCGAACGGTAAAAAGGAACCTTATCCCGGGAATTATCTTGTTCAACTTTAGGATATAGTTGATCTTCCAAACCCTGAATAGCTGCTTCTAATTCAACTTGCATAGGAGAGCCACTGCCGACAAAATGATGTGCAGAGCGATATACCTCCAAAGCACCCTTCAAATTTCCTGACTGCTCTAGCCCACGGGCTTGATTAAATAATCGGGTAATGACTTTCCCGTCTGCGTTTGCATGAGTTCCAGCATCGGAGCCGAGGAGAAGGCTATTTCTTTCCGCTTCACTTAGACCTGCGTAAGGAATCACTGCCTCATCATCTGATGTTGTAGTTCCATGATCTGAACTCGATTCTTCATCCTTCTCAGGTACTACCTCTGTTGGTAATTCAATAGAATTCAGAACAACCAGCCACTCTCCGAATGTAGGACAACTACTTAAGTCCTGACTTTCCCATGCCCGTGTAAATAATTCCGTTACTCGGCTGCCCCAGTTCCGTTCTATGGATTTCTTCAAGATCACATATCGTTCGCACGGTGTCTGCATTTCTACTTGGTCAAAGTAGCTCTCGCCCCAAGCTTTCTCCACAATCAACGGATCGCACCATGCCAGCATTTCCCCTATAATTACTGCACCAGCAAAACGATCTGCATAGGCACTCCAAAGTCCACTCTGCACCGTTCGATGCGACGCGTATCCCGGGGAACCCGCAAGAAGTACGTCAGGTCGATCCATCTTAGAGCTGTACATCTGCTCAACGTCTACCAATTCAACAGCAGCAGTCTGGTCGGGTAATTCCACTTCAGAAAAAAACGGGATCATCACATTGGGTGCCGAAAGATCGCAGTGAGCAAGCCCTCTTTGTTCCATCCCTGATCCAATGCCAGACAATGCTTGCGCTAAGGTTAGACTCTCGCTCAGCTGAAGCTGACGCTGATCTGTAATCACATCAAACCAGGTTAATCCATATATCCATGGCATCAAGACAGAGTATAGCAAATCAGGATTTTCCGCGATCAACTCTCCGTTTCTTTCGGGAGTGAGCACGTCTCGACTACAGACCTGCAAACCCGGACTTCTACCAAAATTATGCATATTTTCGGATTGATAAACCATGCAGGTAGCCGGAATTTAGGGAAAAATACTTTCAGTGCCTTTGCACCATTGATGTCTCCGTCTGATGGTATCAATTGGTATACGATTCCTTGCCTGCCTGCTTGTGCGTAGGCCAAGCCGGGTGCAGCCGGATGCTGTCCTACAGTGTAGGCCGCTCCGTTAATGAATAATTCATCGCCCGGATTCGGCTGAAAAGACATAACCATCCCTCTTTCTTATATTAAATCGATTGTCAGCCTCTCGCGATAAGCCTGGCAATCCGTTATGTATACATATGTTTTATTAGATTTGACTACATAGGACTGCAAGAAAACCGGGAGCTTACCACACCCGGTTCTCAAGCTTATGTGAAATTTATCATTCAGCAAATTCTAGCGAGTTTCGTCCACAGAACGGAATTTCGTTGCAATTGCAGTCAGTTCTTGACTGATACTATTAAGAATTTGCACAAAAGATTGCATTTGTTTGTTGGCATCTTGAAATTCCTGGAAGAAACGTTGTTTCGTCATACCTTCCCATTGCCCTTCCATACCATGAATAGCTTGTGTCAACGTTGAAACGATTTGTTGACTTTGCTCCCCACTTTGCTTGAACTGGTTAGCTACTTGATCGACCTGTTCTGGGGTAATTAAAATGCGTCCTGCCATCATTCGTCGCCTCCTTGATTATTCGATAGTTTTCATAGTTAAGCATGTCAATCTTCGACTTTATACTCTCTATGATTTTCCAAGATTTTCATATATCCTGGTCATGATTCCTTGTACCCTCTTATTTGGGATGTGAAACATTTTCCAGTACCTTTTGAAATCGATCTTCTTCGTCATTAATATAACCAATATATTCTACTTTTTCGACATCATCTTGATTAAACAAAAAAGAATAATTTGGATCAATATATCCCTCAGGATAAACTACGCCTATGTAATCAAATAGCCTATTGCTTTCAATCTGAATTTGTTTTCTGCCATAGATCATAAGTTTTTTATGAGCGCCCTTAAGCAGAACTACCGATCCCAAAGGAAGTAGCGCATCGGTTTCTTTCCGCGTCTCCATTGCTTTAACCACCCTCTCATTTAACATTATGCATGTTCCTTTTTAATTCCATATATTTAGAGAGATTACTTGTAATTAACATATAGCACAAAGATAGTAACAGGAGAAACACGATGATCAAAACAACTTTAATACTATATCCACCAACCCATTTTATCAGTACACTTCCCAACAAAATTCCAGCACCCGATCCAACAAGGATGTAAGATCGTGCTTTTTTTAATTTAGTTGGCTCAGGTTCTTCTGTCCCCATATTCAAATCTACATCGCTTTGATGATATTTCCCTATACGTTGAAGTGTTCTATGAATCATATAAAGACAAACGAATACAACAATATAACCTAAAACAGTGGCTATCATAAACCAGTCCGAGGTTACACCTAGTGTTGCATAAGCTAGTTTATTTGCTGCCGCTAGAAATGCAGATGATGCTAACACTCCTAAGGCGCCCAGAAATAGTAGATGAAATATCTGCATACGGGCAGGGAAAAGAATGATTATAACTCCCATAATATCCATGATTACCAAAGGAACTAACAACATCCAAGCCCATAATTCAACATACGGATCTGCAAAAGCCATCACAAGCAGCAGTAAATTAGGCAAAATAAGCAAACTCACCGTTTGTGACCTAATCAACCTAAGCGGATAAACCGCCTCTTCTAGTAATGAATCTCTCTTTGATTGTGTATTGAGGCCATTCATAGTCAGCTCTCCTTCTAAACGAACAGCTTGCTGAGATTGCCCAGTTTCTGTTGCACTTCATTTGCAACCTGGCTCGCCCCATGTGATACGGCTTTGATCGAATCTGAAACGGTTTCTATTGTATCTTCAGCGAGATGCTCAGCGCCCTCAGCAACAGACTTTATTCCATCTACCGTACTATCAATCGCTGTATCCACACCATCAACAGCATATGTTTTTAAAGATTTTCCGTTGATTTCAATATCTGTTACTGCAGAAATTACAACGCCAGCTACAAGACCAACGCCTGCTCCAACAATTGTGCCAGCTACAGGTACTGCTGAACCTACTGCCGCACCGATTGCAGCACTGCCAGCCAGTGTTCCTAACCCAATCCCACCGTTTACCACTACACTAGCTGCTGCTCGGGTTGCCCCACCTTGTTGGTAATCTTGGTATCCAGATACACCCGTATCCAGTATTAATCCTGCATAGCCGAGTTTACCTCCGATACCTTTAACGGAAAAAGCCTCTTTAGCAGCTATTTTGGGATCTATAAATTTCCACACCTGTGGATTCTTAGCCGCATTGTTTAACGTATATCTTGTTCCGTTTATTCCTTCTTTTAATGCAAATGAAGAACGTGCCCCTTTAATTGTGGCAACAGACCCGTTATTTTTCATATTCACATTAAATCCACTTTTGGCCATCGCACCAAGCATTAAGGAACCATAACCGATACTCGCCCATCCTGCGGCTGTAGGACCTTGATAACCCCAACCTACACTCACTCCATCGTCATTGTGTTGTGAACCCACAGCATTTACCGCTGATAGAGGATTCGACATTACATTCGTTGATTCATATCCGGGAAGTATAGGTCCATTACTCTGATTTCCGGGCAATTTGAACATCGCCAAAGGAGAAACAAATATAGGCGCCTCTTTCAGAATAGAATTATTCTGCATATCCGCTGAATGAAATTGCTCAGCTTTATTTTGAATATTTCTACTCATCTCAGCAAGTAAATTTGTAATCAGTTCACTTTGACGATTAGCTACCTGCCATTCATTCATTACGGACTGGCGTATGGATGCTTCCCATATCAAAGAACCAAGTGCTTGGTTCAGCGTGGCTGTTATTTGACGGATTTGCTCACTACTTTGCTCTAATTGACGACTTAAAGCCCGAAGTGATTCCGGTTCAACAGAAATACGCACAGATCATCACCTTCCATCTGATTCTGCAGTCTGCTTCAACCATAGAAGCAGCATCTCTTGAAATTGTTTCTTGCTAGCCGGGCTCGCAGTCAGCCAATCTTGTTCTCCGCTCATACTCATCCGGACAAGCCAGTTCATTGAATCATTAACAATAAAAGCAGCATTCTGAGTTTCCCATCCGCTTCCATTCCATGTTGATAAACGTAATTCACCTTCAGTAGAACGGTATTTCATACATCGGGCAAGCGCAACCGATCCTTCAGGATCATTCGTAACTGCCGCTAACTCGTCACTTAAGGTATCAATATTCATTTCTGGTGATTGGCTAAACAATTCACCAAATTTCTTCTTGGACAACAGTAGTGCAGGCACCTCCGCAGGTGAATAGTTCTTGAAGTTCATTTCTTCAACTAAACGACTACAGGCTTCTTCAACATCACCAAGTTCATCTAATCTATAAATCAAATTTTCATCATCACTTCTGCACACTTGGACTACCCGTTCATTCGTTACATGAAAGTAACCTTCGAATTGTTCATTACCTTGACTATACTTTAACCAGCAAGAGCGTTTAGCCAAACCTGCAATGGCCACTCTGGAGAATACTTTAGGTGGCATAGCTAGTTCGATTTCGTTCTCTTCCTGAATCAAGTATCCCTTGTTAATTAAAGATGCTCTGACGGTTTCCCATTCTTCAGCAATATCCTCTGAAAGATATCCTAGAAATGGATCCTCGACACCTAAAAGCCGATCTGAGCCGAGAATCCCAGCTAGAAAAAAGAACTCTTTATTATCAAGAGTAATGGTGTCCTGTTTGGAAGCATGAATCGTCAACATTATGAGCCACCTCCCCTCAAACGACAACATGCCATCGGTCGCGTATTTCTGTTATCCAGCGATGGCTGTTCCAATAGTCATCAAACGGAATTGCAGCTTTAACCCTGGCATATTTCCGTTTAATATAGTACCCCTGACCCGGAGGCAAAATTTTCAAGCTTCCTGGGGCATTGTTGGACTCTGTAAAAGGAATCCGAAAGAACGATAAATCATTAGGGTCCAAAGTCCCAAATAGAAATCCGCTTTGGCATGATTTAACATCATTAAACCATTCTACACCGAACCCTGGAAAGTCTGCCGGTACGCCTGACAGAATAACATGGACATTTCGATCACGTCCCTGTCTGACAATGGCACTTAATTGTTCTTTTACTGTAAAGTCATGAAGCTGTTTGGATAATGCATCTGCATCATCAATAATTAGCACCAAAGAAGGTCCTCCGCTCATATTACTTCGTTGCTTAACCTGATCATATAAACATTGGATAAGCATGGCGAGTTCTTCTTCACGTCCAGCATGAGCTTGTACATGAGGTAACCCTTCTAATTGTCCAATTCCACGGCCTCCATAACGTGTATCTACCGTATACATTTGGAGCTGGGCAGGAGAAATATAATAAGCTAAGGAAAGCATCCAGGTCAACAGAAAGGATGTTTTACCCCCTTCCATTGGGCTTCCTACGATGAAATGTGGTCCTTCTTGCAAATCCACATGAAAAAGATCTAGATCATCACTCATTAATCCCACAGGTACACTAAACGGAGTATGTTCTGTTCGTGCTATGAATTCCCCAGCGGCAGGGAGTAATTGTCGAAGTTGAATTTTATCAGGAAGCATTTCAATCTTCGGAACTTTGTCGCCTGTCCACTGTTTACTTAGAGTAGAAATTTGGTTTCTCAACTCCTGTGAACGGCGAACCTCATCGTCACCTGCCGCAGGAAGAGCACACTGGAATTCGAGTGGAGGTATTGCCCCTTTAACGAGGCCACGACCTGGAGGCAACTGTCCTGGATTACGGGAAGGCCTTCCTACTGCATAATAATAGTCACCTGCATCTGCCAGTTCAAAAGTAACCGCATGAGCAATATTACTACGTACTTTCTCATAAATATCCGAAATGCGATTCGATGTAATAACGAAGGTCAAGCCGAGGCTTCCGCCTTCTCTAAGTAAATATTCCAGCATCTCATTCTCATCAGGATATGTATTTCGAAAATTCAAATAACCATCAATTACAATTAGGATTTGTGGTAATGATTCCGGGTGTGAGCGTCGATATGCTGCAACGGTCTTCACTCCAGCTTCGGCAATAAATTCTTTGCGCTGAGCTGCATTCTTTATCAGAAAACGAAATAACCTCTTGATCCGATCTTCCTCTTCTGACATCATCACTGCACCCACATGTGGGAGCCCTGCGAAATCACGCATCATTCGCCCCATATCTATGATGTATCCATTCCAATCATCTGGAGAATACTTGCGTGCAAGGGACATCAGCAGCGTTTGGATAAACGTCGTCTTACCAAGACCAGGCATGCCGTATACAGCCCAATGCCCTTGAAGAGATACGCGTAATTTTCGCTGACTTTGAGCAGGTAGATCATCAATGATACCTGCGACTCCCTCTACTTCCTGAATAAGATCTGAACCAAATTCATCTTTCATAATTTGATCTAAATCCAGACGATCAGGTAGAGGAGGTAGCCAAGGGCCTTGCAATCGCTCTATTTGTTCTTCTTGGGCCGCTTGAGCTAATTTATTTATAAAAACTTGTAGCTGCTTTGGCGATTGTTCAGATTGCACGCCAGGAGCCGATAGGCTACCGGTAAGTACACTCTCACGCTTACCATTTAGGCCGATTTCAGCTACAACTAGACGCCCAGGAGAATCATTTTGTTCCACATATGGAGCCCCGCTCCATGCAAACTGCATCTCTTCGAATATCTCATCACTGCCGACTTGGAAATATCCCCGACCTGGCTTGTTAATCCAAGCAGCGTTAGGGATTTTCAACATATCACGGCTATCACCTTCATCCTGGACACGTAAGCAAATACGAAATCTAGAATTACTCCATATTTTATCATCTACCACACCAGCAGGTTTCTGCGTTGCTAGAATCAAATGCACACCTAATGTCCGTCCGATTGCTGCAATACTAATTAATTCATCCATAAATTCAGGCTGATCTTTCTTAAGCTGAGCAAACTCATCAATAATGATAACCAAATGAGGAAGAGGCTGTCCATTCTGATGCTTCAGAAGCTTATAGTACTCATCAATATGCTGAAGATTGCCGGCATCATTAAGTATTTTCTGGCGACGTACAAGCTCTGCCTTCAGTGAGATTTGTGCACGGTCCATCAAACTACTACTCAAATTCGTAATTGTACCTACTACATGAGGTAAATTAACAAAGGTGTTAGACATCCCTCCACCCTTGTAATCTATCAACATAAATGCTAGATCATTCGGATGAAATTCCGCTGCAAGAGAAGCTACAATAGATTGTATAACTTCACTTTTACCAGAACCCGTTGTACCTGCAATTAAACCATGCGGCCCATGACCACGTCTCTCTATTTTATCATGCAGGTTCAGGTTTACTTTCTTTCCACCCGCTCTTACCCCAATAGGTACTGGCAAACTGTCTGGAAATCTATTTCGATTCCAACGCTGCTTGACATCGAAGGCATCGATACTATCAATATTCATCATTTCAAATAGAGGCAATATTGCAGGGATATCCGAAGCCGATGAACGCTTTAGCCTTATTGGAGCCATATAGCGAGCTAAAGAATCCACTTTATCAAGGGATAGGATGTCCGCATTAAAGTGTTGTTGCTCAAAAGACCCATCCTCCTGCTTCAACGTGTAGCTGCCTTTTCCTTGTCCCACCTCGACGATGAGCTGACATTGCATAGGAAGCGTCTCCTTGCGGTCTGAAATGACAATGGTGCATGTGTCCACCATCTCTGCATCCTCTAGAAGTAACGGAAGCACCGGCTCTTCCTCAACTAATTGACTACTCGCTAAAACAACGACATATATAGGAATCTCAGGCCCTTTCCTCTGTCGTTCTTTACGCGAATTTTTCCGTCTATTAAGCTGTTGGAATAATTCGTCCGCTAATTGATGAGCACTGCTACGACGGTCAGCCATAAATCGTTGACTACGCTGCTCATCCAAGTATGTGGCAACCATCTCATCCAGTCCCAATCTTCTGCATCCTTTTCGTCATAAAAAGAGGCTAGCTTACTTCGTCTGGAGAATGTCGAACAGCAATTTGTATGAGAGTAACCCGTAATGCGTTCATTACAGCTTCTCGGTCCCCAACCATCCCAATCACCTTCGCTTGAAAAAGTGGAAGTGTGATCGATGAACCCTGTACAGTCTTAAACTGTTCTGCTAGATTCTGAGCAGACTCTATTAATGGGTCCTTTACGTATCCATCAGCACGGGGAGACTTAACTTTCACGTAGAACGGTAGACTACCTATACCCACTCTTGTCTGTAGAAAGTCTTTGTCTTCTGGAGACCTTTCCCAGAGCGAACTCATGCGATTCTTGACAATGTGAAAGCAGACATCAGGATCTCCATGAATGTCATACAACACATCCACCTGCTCCTTCTGCCCTGCTATAAGTTCTTCTTTATGTTTTTCCAGTTCTGCATTGTACATACGCACTCGCTCAGCAAGCTGTTGCTTGTACTTCTTCTTGTTACCCAAGTATACAAAAAAAGGGATGGTGTATGAGGTTAGCATCATCATAACAGACACCATTTGAAACATCATATAATTGCCATTCCCCATTTTCCCTGTGAGATTCATATAAATATAGAAGCCTATACTAAATAGAGTCATCGTCACTGGTAGTACAATGGATATAAGAGAAAATGAAGGCTTATTGGGCTCATTTGGAGGCCTTAGAATCTCCATTTCTTCTTCTCTAATCATCGGTTTTATTCGCGGTGAGCGTTGATACAGAACATTCACGAAACGTCAGCCCCTCTTTAACTGTCCGGTTAAAAATGATCAAGTCATCACTTATTCCGGTATTTCCGAGTTTAAATGTTCGTTAACCCCATTGAAATCATTCTGAAACAGGCTTCGTCTACCATAGATAGGTGCCTCTTCCTCAGTAGTAGAATAAGCACGCTGAATTCGGATGGAGCTTCCTTCTCTCAGTCCGGCTTTTGCAACGTTCTGAGCATCAATAATCGTAAACCACTGACCTTCCGGAAATTTTCCTTCTAATATATATTGTAATCCATCCTTAGACGGTTCACCATAAATTCTCATGCCAAGCAGGTTTTTAAGCTGGATAATCGGATAATCATCAGGTACTTCAATATCAAACCATTCTCGTTCATAACGATTTTTAACGACAGTAAGTATCATTAGTAGCATCCTCTCCATAAAAACTTACCTATGATAATGTATCACTCTTGCATTTTTATGTCAATTTGTGACAATTTGACTAGATGATCATGTAGTAAACTGTAGTTTTATAGGATAAATTGACTATTATTTTTCAATAATTTTACATATATAATGCAATATCCAAAAATATTTTTATATTGAGTCCTATGAATCTATTCTATTTTTCATGAAATAATAAAGTTGAATACTATGAAAATATTTTCTCAATTTAACTATTTATAAGCTTTCTTTAAGGTATTTTTAATAAATGGGGGTTAGAATACAGGTATGGAATAACACGAAGAGGTGATTTCTATGAGAATGTTAATCAGTTTTCAGAACAAATTGGTACCTGTATATTTCACTACTGATAGTAAACAGCCTGTACAGAAAATATTGAAGCTGCTAAGCGGCACCTTAGACAATAAAATTCAAACTGGTAAAAGAGCCATTCAAAAATGCTTGAACTCGTTAATCAGTATTGAAATTGAAGGTTCAGAAGCGATTTTACACAGTAAAAGTGAATATGATACGTTAGCATTGTCCCTCTATTAAGAGGGATTTTTTTTGAAATATAATCATTGTATACAAACAGAGGTCTTCAATGAAGACCTCTTAATCTTTGGTGCATATACTCTATATTATATGTGTCCTTACTTGTGACGTTTCTGCCCGTTCAGCCTTCTTGATGCGGATTTTAAACAATTGCAGTAGATTGGCTCGTGTGTGTTCTTCAGGGCAGGCGTCCAGTTTTTTGAGAATAAAACGATCAATGGACATTCCTCATCCTCTCCCTTAAACCAACGGATTTACAGGAACATATTTCCTGTATTTATTATTACCCTCGTATATTTTTCTCAATCAATAATTAGCACGGAAGGATAAGCCACGAATTATTTAAAAAGTTTGAGCTTGAACTAATCGATTTCGATATCCTTTTTCCACTTATTTCTAACCTGACTACGTTCGCGCTCTTTGGATTTAGAGCCTGTCACTCTCGCATGACTTCTTGCCTCTTTTCGAGCTTGGAAAGCAAGTTCCTTCTGTGTTTTACGATAATTCAGAACACGCTTCTGATCTAATTCACCAGTACGAATGGACTCTTCTATTGCGCATCCAACCTCCCCTTCATGCTTACAATCCGCGAAACGGCAACGCTTTCCTATACATTCAATATCTGCAAAAGCGAGTGCAAGTCCACCTTCGTCCTCGTACAGCCTAAGCTCACGCATACCTGGTGTATCCACCATTACGCCTCCTTGCGGTAAAAGGAATAGCTCTCTATGCGTAGTGGTGTGCCTTCCTCGGCTATCATCTTCACGAACTCCTTGCGTGTGCTGAATATTTGAACCCGACAGCCAATTTACGATAGTAGACTTACCACACCCTGACGAGCCTACCAGTGCCAGAGTTACACCAGGTTTGATATAAGCATCTAGTAATGATTTACCTAAGTCATTAGAAGCACTTACAGCATGAACTGGAACGCCGGGTGCTGCCAGCTCCATTTCAGCTACTTTCAATTTAACATTTTCGCATAAATCAGACTTACTAAGCAGTATCACTGGCGATACGCCACTGTTCCAAGCCATAATCAAATACCGCTCCATTCGGCGTACATTATAATCATCATTTAGTGCACTAACAAGAAACAGAATATCTACATTAGCCGCGATAATTTGTTCTTCAACCGTGCTAACGCCAGCAGATTGACGACTGATACAGGTTTGGCGTGGTAGCACACCATGAATAATTCCCTTATCTTCATTGGGTAACAATTGAACCTGTATCCAGTCTCCTACAGCTAATCCTGTTCCCCTATTGATAAGTTCACTACGCAATCTACCAGAACACGCTCCCCAGATTTCTCCTGAAGCGGTGATCATACGAACTTTTTGACCGAAATCAGCGATAATCCGTCCCGGGACATGATCGGTGTGATCTACATTCGACCACTGTTCCTCCAACCTGCTATTCCAACCATAATTTTGTATATTCAAATATGTTCCTCCTGAAAATCTAATTTTAAAAAAACATAAAAAAGACCGACGGTTTATTCCGTGGCCTTCATGTCCGTATAGATGTGCTACACATCTATTCTCGCCATAAAAAAACCGCGGAACCCAAAGGTCTCCGCGGTTAAGAATGTACAATAAACATTCATATGTATAACAAATTCTAACTGACAATGAAAGACGTATGTACATCACATAATCACGTCTGTGCCAGAACTAACCGTTATACAACAATCCGTTGAAAGGAGACCGATAGCATAAATTGGTTGTACAATCTTATTGATTTCATCATGCTATCATCTCCTTTCCATTCATATGCTGACATCATATATGGCTAATAACATTTTTGTCAAGTCTCTTATTTTACTTGTTCCCACTTTGTCCATTGCTCACGCGGATTGAGTTCATAAATATCATTCTCTCTGTACATAAAATGGTGCATAATAAATTCTCTACGAATCGTAGCGAAATCCTCATGATATTGCTTAATAAACTCATTTAAATCTCTTTCCGTATATTGACGTCCAGGCTCAAGTTCTTCGACCATATGCTGTAAAGCAATCAGCTTCTTCTTATATTGAGCAGGAATCTGACGCAACCGGCCATCTTTGGCAAAAAAATTACGCAATACAGATGTTTTTAACGTTTCATTTACAGGTTCGGCTGTCATGACATCTTCCCCCATCTTCGTTATAAATTGTAGTGATGCCTCAGCGTGCTGTTTAATAAAATACGGATTTTGCGCAAAATAAACCACATTCTTATCACGTCTCTCCGTGATCAAAGCCGCTTCCCTAAGCTTCGCAGCATGATGTGTCACGGTAGGCTGTGACAAATTTAATTTCTCTGCCAAAGCCTGTCCATTCATCTCACCTTCAGATAACAACAACAATATCCGCATTCTTGTTGGATCAGCTAATGCCTTGTGATAATTCACGATTTTATCTAATTGCATCATAAAATTCTCTTCACCTCATTTCAGAATTTTGAATTATATCTAATTAGATATTTATCTAATTTTATGGTTATATAATATGTTTGTCAATCCGTAACCGTTTTCATCATGTTATGAAGCATTTGAAACTGCTCATTTCCTGCCCCCTTGCTGGTTTTCAAGGCCAAATTACGATAGGATAAGAAAGGTATATACGGGTTAATTTAAATGAATGGTCTCATTGTCAGAAGGAGGAAATATAACATGCAAGACGTTATTATTATCGGAGCTGGACCTTGCGGACTGTCCGCAGCTATAGAATGTGGTCGTCGTGGTTTAACTACACGTATTATTGAAAAGCATTGTCTAGTGCATTCCATATTTTTGTATCCCACGCATATGCAATTTTTCAGCACGGCAGAACTTCTTGAAATCGGAGACATTCCGTTTCCAACACCCAACGATAAACCTTTCCGCTATGAAGCTCTTTCGTATTACAGAAAGGTTGCTGAGCACTATAATCTATCCATTTCGCAATATGAAGAGGCCGTTTCTGTAGAACGCCTGCCAGATCATACTTTCATTGTTCATACCCGTGATCGCAGCGGCACGAAGCAACGCTATGAAGCACGCCATGTTGTCATCTCAACTGGATACTTCGATCATCCTAACTATATAGGCATTCCTGGTGAAGATCTGGATAAAGTCACCCACTATTTCCGAGAGGCACATCCATACACAGGGATGAGAGTAGCAATTATCGGCGGCAGTAACTCTGCGGTAGATGCATCTATGGAACTTATTCGCGTCGGCGCACAAATTGACATGATTTATCGTGGTGAAACCGTGTCTGAGAATATAAAGCCTTGGGTCCGCCCAGCTTTTGAAGCGATGGTGCAAAAAGGTAAAATTAAGCTCCATACACAATCCATGGTAAAAGAAATCAGCCAGTTGTCTCTTACGATTCAAGGTCTCGATGGAACGGTTACAGAAATCGATAATGATTTCGTACTCGCATTAACCGGGTTCCGTCCTGATCGACACCTACTCGCTTCTTGCGGGGTTGAGCTTGACGGAGACATGGAGAAACCTCTGTACAATCCAGAAACCATGGAGAGCCAAGTTCCAGGTCTGTATGTTGCGGGTGTTATTGCTTCAGGGCGTAATGCAAATGAAGTGTTTATTGAAAGTGGACGTAAACATGGCGTGCATATAGCAGAACATATTATGTCAACTCGGGCTAAGCATTAAGGCGTAGATTATTACGAAGGAAAGGGTTGAACCCTGTGGATTTCACTGCTCTAATTCTGCTTGGTCTAGCTGGTCTAGGTATCTTCAGCAATAACACGCCTATAACAGTAGCGATGATTATTTTACTGCTGCTACGAGTGTTACATCTGCAGAATGTATTTCCGTGGCTTGAAAAATACGGTTTGACCATTGGGATCATTATTCTGACCGTCGGTGTCATGACACCCCTTGCCAGTGGCAAGATCAGTTTAAACCTTATCGGCGAGTCTTTTCTCAGCTGGAAATCTTTATTGGCTATTGCAATAGGTATGTTAGTGGCGTTCTTAGGAGGACGCGGTGCTTCACTGATGACTTCACAGCCAACCATCGTTGCTGGACTGTTAATCGGTACGGTGCTCGGTGTAGCATTCTTTCGAGGTGTGCCCGTTGGTCCTCTTATCGCTGCAGGGATTTTATCCCTTTTAATCGGAAAATCATAAACATACAATCCTAAATCAAAAGAACCGTTTACGAAGTAACAGATGTTACTTCGTAAACGGTTCTTTGATTGTAATTATGCTTCTAAATGCTGCACATTATATAGACGTGCATAACTTCCATCTAAGTTCATTAGCTCATTATGCGTTCCCTGTTCAGTAATCATTCCATGTTCCATGACTACGATGAGATCGGCATGAGTTATGGTCGATAAACGATGAGCTACAATCAGTGTTGTACGGTTCGCGGCAAGCTTTTGCAGTGCCTGCTGAATTAAATGCTCTGATTCAAGATCGAGCGCGGATGTCGCTTCGTCAAGAACTAGAATATCCGGATTTTTTAGAAACACACGAGCAATGGCAAGTCTCTGCTTTTGTCCACCCGAGAGCTTGACCCCCCGTTCCCCTACTTCCGTTTCATAACCTTCGGGAAGATTCATGATGAAATCATGGGCATTTGCAGACATAGCTGCTGCTTCAATGGATTCGGTACTCGCATCAGTATTACCGACCAAAATATTCTCACGTACAGAACCACTGAAAAGGAAATTATCTTGTAATACCATTCCAATCGACTCACGTAGACTCTTCATCGTTAAATTACGCACGTCTGTGCCGTTGACGGTAACGCTACCTTGTTGGATATCATAAAATCTTGGAATTAGAGATATTAAACTAGATTTACCACCGCCACTCATCCCGACGAAAGCCACGGTTTGCCCCTGCTCTATTTGCAAATCAATATCCTTCAATACCCAATCACTCTTGTCATTATATTTAAACCACACTTTATTAAAAGCAATTTGACGCGCAGAAGTTCCAAGCTGCTTAGCATCCGGCGCATCAACAATATCATAGGGCTCTTCCATCAGCTCCAATACTCGTTCCCATGATGCTGAAGCTTGTGTTAAAACTTGAGATGAATTAATCAACCTTCTCAATGGAGCATATAGTCTGTCCAAATAGCCAAAGAAAGCAACGAACGTACCCAATGTAAGATCATGCTGTATAACTCGATATCCGCCATAACCGATCACTAGGATCGGAGCGATATCTGTCAGTGTATTGATAATGGAAAAAGTTAATGCATTCCAGCGTGTCTGAGCAAGTGCCTTGTTCAGAAAATTCTGATTAATACCTTTGAATTTATGATGATCAAACTTCTCTAAAGTGAAGCTCCGTATAACCGAGATACCTTGGATGCGCTCATGCAAGTAAGCCTGTATACCTGCCAATGCTTGTGAACGATCTTTCGTAAGCTTCTTAAGTCTTTTGTATAACATACTTACTGCGATTCCATAGAACGGTAAAATGGCGATGGATACCAAAGTAAGGACTGGATTTAAAAAGAACATAACAATTAATACAAAAAGTAATGTAAACATATCTAGCCAAATGTTCATCATACCCACTTCAACGATATTCTTCGTTTGTTCCACGTCGTTAATAAAACGTGAGATGCTTCGCCCGTCTTGGTGTTCTGGTAATAACGCAATGAAAGCCGCTGTAAATGGCTATACAGTTTGTTGCGCATATCAAACAAAATTCGACTAGTAATTAGCTGTGAAAAATACTGACGGTAGTATTCCACTGGGCCTCTAACAATAATAAATAACACCAGTGCCCCGCCCAAAATAACAAATAACTTCGAGACCTGCTCAGCTACCGTAAGCTTTGGATTCATGAGTAAGTCGTCAACTACATATTTTAGAATCATCGGTAATGTTAGCGGAATGCCAAATTTAATCATTCCAATTAATAACGTAAGTACGATCCATTTGGTGTAAGGCTTAACAAATTGATAATAGGCTTTCCAGTTGCTCAATGAACTGCACTTCCCCCTTCTACGTTGTCCGAAGCTCTGGCTGACGCCTTTATTATGATGTGACCATAACAATCTTATGTCAAGAAACCGGATGCTTGGACAATTAAAGTATTCATATTATTGACTTTTCATCCCTTCAATGCTTATATATCTGTAAGTTATAAGAATCTAACAACGCATAGGGACACAACATTTTTATGAAATATAATACAGATACCTATGGTTGTTCATTGGTTTCAGGAGGTTTAATTCTATGTCTAGACCCTTTGTTACAGAAGCGGTGATGTTGGCGATCTATGGTGAAATGACCCTAACGCCTTTACCTGTTGAATATATGATACCCTACACTAGCATTTTGGAGCTCTATGAGCTTCAAGAGAGCATAGAACCTCTAATGGGAGATGCTGAGGAGGACCTTTACGTAAAACAGAAAATCAAGGATTTAGTCTCTTATTTTGATCAACCGCTGAATAAGAAAAAAATTCAAAAAGCCCTTCATATGCCTTGGGCCAAGAGCCCCTTTATTCTAATCGGGGAGCAAGTTCGAATAACGGTTGTTAATGCTCTGGACACTGCTCCATACGGTGAGAAATTCGACCCAATTGAGACTGAGCTATTGCTTGTCTCCAAACGCGAACAAGTGCCAATCTTAACAGATCAAACCGAGCTAATACAAAGAATTATAGAACAAGGTATACCTGTTCAAGTGTTCGATATTGATGATTTCCAATTTGCTTTAGAAGCTGAGACATGCACCCAGCCTCTATAGTAAAGGAAACCGAAGCAGTCAAAAACTCCTTTTCTTCTGGAAAAGGAGTTTTTTGCTTTTCATGCAAAAGAATCATCAAATAATCCCAAAAAACTTCAAATATTATAACTTAGGTAGTATATCACAGATCTCTTTCATTAAAAGCTCTGACAAAGGCGCGAAATCGGGTAACTGATCAGTAACATAGAAGCGCAGTGCCCCGTTAGCATGTGCTTTAGGGGCAAGTTCACTATGTAAACCTTTGGCTTCATACAGTGCAATAACCATGAACTCTTCGTCCCCATTCTCATGCACTCTCTTAAAATTCGGTCCAGAGAACATGTGCATTAGACGAATATCTTTAGCAGTAAGCGCCGTTTCCTCCCATAACTCCCGGCGAGCCGCTTCCTCTAGAGATTCACTTGGATTTAGCTTTCCCATCGGAAGCCCCCAGATGTCACCACCAGGTCGCTGTTGTAACAGTACTTCCCCTGCCTCATTTAATACAAGGATGGCCGTCAGAACGGTTATCCTTGATACCTTCCGTATATACTGGCGGTAATCTCGTTCCAAACGTGCCACTCCTTTCACAATTACGTTCTACTGTTATTTTATTTAACTTCCGCAGAGCTATTCAACTGCTCCGGTTCGTAGACATAATCAATGTCATCATAGGTCTGCAAATAATTCACAACCAAATCATACTCCCTTAAATACCAGACATCCTGTTCCTCCATATAAAAGTTAACGCCCTCCACATTCTCTTGAAGAAAAGGCCGCTCCGCTGGTTCTTCCGATATGCCTAGTGAAAAACCCGGGTGCAGTCCTCCCCCTGAACTATATCGTGGAAAAAAACGTAAAAAGGAGCCTTCTTGTAGTCCCAACTCTTTAATGTACCACCTTGCAGCATCCTTACTAATCCGTATATTCATGAGTTCCACACTCCTTCTTCGTGAGTACTTTCCATTCTGTATAATGTACATCATACCACTTATTTGACATTTACTAAAAATATAAATTGACACAATTGCAATAGCGGTGATAATATTTTCACCATACGAGATCCAAATTTATCTAATACCTAACGAAAGGGTGAGTAACATGTTCAATATGTTGGATAATCAATTTCATTATCATCGCGCACAACAATTGAATATTGGAGCAACCCTGCTGGTGGAACCTTGGAACGGAGATTGCAAGTAACCGTTTTATGTTCTTACACCCATTGAATTTTACCATCCTGCGCGGCGGTTGCTTACTACGAACCGTACGCATAGTATATGAGGAATTTTAGGCATATCATCCGTGATCGGATGATATGCCTTTTTTATGTTCAGTGATGTAACTTCGTTTAGCCGGCGATACATAAGACTTGAGAGGAAGTGAAAGATTTGTTTTCCGTACTAAAAAATCTAGGATGGTTTTTCCGTCAAGAAAAAAAGCGTTACCTCATTGGCTTGATCATGCTGATCCTATGTGGAGTGGGAGAGTTGTTTCCTCCAAGGCTGCTTGGTAATGCCATTGATGAGATCGTCCGTGGCTCCATAACATGGGAATCTCTTACAAAGTATATTGTATTAATTGTAGTGACGTTAATCGTGATTTATATCTTCACCTACATATGGATGCATAAATTGTTTGGAGGAGCAAATTTGGTAGAACGAATTTTACGTTCTCGCTACATGAATCACCTTCTTAGAATGACCCCTCCTTTCTTTGAACGCAACCGTACAGGCGATCTGATGGCAAGGGCAACTAACGATTTGCGGGCAGTAGCTAACACTGCTGGATTCGGCATGCTAGTTATGACGGACTCCACTGCCTATTTGAGCGTCGTTCTGCTGGCTATGGGTTTTCTAATTAGCTGGAAGCTGACTCTCGCCGCTATTCTACCATTGCCATTTATTGCACTCGCGATGAAAATATATGGCAAAGTTATTCATGAACGTTACACGGCGGCTCAAGATGCATTTGGCGATATGAATGATCAGGTTCTTGAATCGGTAGCAGGCGTCCGGGTTATCCGCGCATATGTACAAGAGAGATCCGATGAGAAGCGGTTTCAACAAATCACAGATGATGTGTATCGCAAAAATATGCATGTTGCCAAGCTAGATGCTCTTTTTGAGCCAACCATAAGGCTTTGTGTCGGTCTAAGTTATATCATTGGTCTTGCCTTTGGCGTCTATTTGGTCTTTAAGAATCAAATCACTCTAGGGGATCTCGTATCGTTTAACATGTACCTAGGGATGATGATTTGGCCTATGTTTGCCATTGGTGAGTTGATTAATGTTATGCAGCGAGGAAACGCCTCCCTTGACCGTGTCAATGAAATATTGTCTGTTATACCTGATGTTCAGGATGTACCTCATCCCTCACATGTCAGTCAGCCCGAGACGATTGAAATGCATAATGTTACATTCCGCTATCCCACTTCAACAATAGACAATTTAAAACAGGTTAACCTTAAGCTACATCGAGCCAGACTCTTGGAGTCGTAGGCCGAACAGGCAGCGGTAAATCTACGCTACTCAAGCAACTTTTACACGAATATCCCACTGGAACTGGGGAGATCATGCTTTCGAATGTTCCTATCGAACTCATCGCTAAGGATCAACTGCATAGCTGGATCGGGTACGTTCCACAGGAACAGATCCTGTTCTCGAAATCCGTTCGTGAGAATATCCAATTCGGTAAAAATAACGCCGACGACGAAATCATTATGGATGCTATAGCAACAGCCGCATTTGATAATGATCTGCACACACTGTCTGACGGACTTGATACGCTTGTAGGTGAGAAAGGTGTATCCCTTTCTGGAGGTCAGAAGCAGCGCGTGTCGTTAGCTAGAGCATTCATTTCAGAACCAGAAATTCTAGTACTTGATGATGCCCTATCCGCAGTAGATGCCCGCACAGAGGCAAGGATCATTGAGAATATTCGTGAGCAGCGCGCAGATAAAACAACGCTGATTTCCACACACCGTCTCTCTGCCATCGAGCATGCGGATTGGATCATTGTACTTGAGGATGGAAGCATTACAGAGGAAGGTACCCACACTGAACTGCTTGCCAAAGGCGGATGGTACCGTGAGCAATTTGAACGCCAGCAAGTTGAAAATAATTTGTCCACTGAGGAGGTGTCATCCAATGACTCCTAATCCTAATCCAAAAACAGCTAAACGGCTGTTTCAATATGCCCTTACAGCTAAAGGTATCTTTATTGCTGCGTTTATCGCACTTTCAATCGGCGTAGCTGCTGAGCTCGCTGGACCTTTTATCGCTAAGAACATGATTGATGATCATATGCTTGGTATTGAGAAGCCCTATTTTGAAACGACGCAAGCCAGCAATGCGGTTTCTTACCAAGGTCATTTGTACAAACGAGGAGATCGTTTTGAAGCCAATGAGTCAAAGGGTCAAGAAGTTCGTATTCTGCAAACGGGAAGAAGCTTTATTTTTATCCCAGAAGCTGTGGTGAATCCGAATGGTGACCGTAAGTTTGCAGATGGTCAATTTACGATTAAACATGGTGATAAGCAGGAGACCTATCCTGCTACGAAGTTGTCAGCAAATGAATTGTACTCTTTTTATAAACTAGAGATTCCAGGTATTCTCAAGCTAGTTGGACTATACTGTATATTCCTGATCATCAGTATATTTACAGAGTTCGGCAAAACCTACTGGCTTCAATCATCAGCAAACAAAGTCATTCAAAAGCTACGTACTGATGTGTATTCCCATATTCAGCGCCTGCCTGTATATTTCTTTGATACATTACCCGCAGGTAAGGTAGTTTCACGTATAACGAATGATACCGAAGCGGTAAAAGATTTATTCGTTGCCGTTCTCTCCAACTTTAGTTCAGGATTCATCTATATCATCGGCGTGTATATCGCATTATTCATGCTCGATTTACGACTCGGGCTGGTCTGTCTGTTTGTCGTTCCTTTACTTATTGTCTGGATTATTCTCTACCGCAAATTTGCGACACGCTATAACACGATTATCCGTTCGCGTCTGAGCGAAATTAATGCCATTATTAATGAATCCATTCAAGGTATGTCTATCATTCGTGTCTTCCGTCGTCAGAAGCAAACGAACGAAGAATTTGAATCGTTAAATGAAGATTATTTAAAACATCAGAACAAAATGTTAAATCTGAATGCCTTCACTACACATAACCTTGTCAATGTATTGCGTAGCTTCTCTTTTGCAGTCATTCTCACCTATTTCGGTTTCGGTACACTGATGGGTGGCGCCGCAGTATCCATTGGTGTACTGTACGCATTCGTAGATGTTCTTGGGCGTTTATTCCAACCGATTACAGGCATGGTCAACCAGCTTGCTGCGCTTGATTCATCTATGGTCTCAGCAGGTCGTGTCTTCACGCTAATGGATGAGGAAGGTGAAGCTGTTACGGATGGGGAAATGCCACGTTATAAAGGTAATGTTCAGTTTAAGGACGTATCCTTCGCTTACAATAAAGACTATGTTCTGAAGAACATTAATTTTGAAGCAGAACAGGGGCAAACCGTGGCACTGGTAGGTCATACTGGTTCAGGTAAAAGCTCCATCATCAACCTACTGTTCAGGTTCTACGATCCACAGAAAGGTCAAATTCGTATTGATGGGCAAGATGTAAAAGATCTACCTAAACAATGGATACGCCATCACATGGGTATCGTTTTGCAAGATCCATATTTGTTCACAGGTACCATTGCTTCTAACGTCAGCTTGGGCGATGACAAAATCACTCGTGAACAAGTCGACAAAGCACTGCAAGATGTCGGGGCAGACCGTATCCTTGCCCATCTCCCACAGGGCTTTGATGAGCCTGTAGTTGAGAAAGGAAGTACGCTGTCTGCAGGCCAGCGTCAGCTGATATCCTTCGCTAGGGCGCTCGCTTTCGACCCAGCCATTCTTATTCTCGATGAAGCTACCGCCAATATTGATACCGAAACCGAGAGCATGATTCAATCTGCGTTAGAGGTGCTTAAGAAGGGGCGTACGACGTTTATTATCGCTCACCGGCTGTCTACAATTCGTAATGCTGACCAGATCCTTGTTCTACATCGAGGCGAAATTGTTGAACGCGGCAATCATGATGAGCTTATGCAACATCAAGGCCGATACTATCAAATGTATCAGCTACAGGTCGGAACAACCACCTCTGCTGAATCAGAAACAGTTCCCTCTGTCTCTATGGCATCTCCAACACTAGCATAATCTAATACCAATTCGTTATAGTAAAAGCTAAAAATAAAAATAACCCACTATCGTATACGATAGTGGGTTATTTTTATACACCAATTCATGAAAATCAGTTATTATCAAATTTCTATGGAGAAGTTGACCTTCAATGGACTGCTTCAATACACCATCTATCGTAATCGTTAGTTATCATTATTTCATCTCACGGGACTTCGGTGTCTGGCGACGATGCTTCGGAATACGGATGGTGACCGTCGTACCTATCCCCAAAAGACTGTGGAGGGTAACACCATAATCCTTACCATAATGAAGCTGCAAACGATCGTTTACATTACGAGTACCATACCCTCTGTTCGCTTCCATATGGGGATCCGAGAGAATATTCACCATATCACTGGACATGCCATTTCCGTCGTCCATGACTTGGAATATAATACAATCCTCAGTCATTCTTCCCGTTACACGGATATGAATTCGATCACCACACCAAGCATGCTCGAGGACATTCTCTATAAATGGCTGCAATATAAGTTTAACCGTCATAAAGCTGACGATATCTGAATCAACATCGAATTGTACATTCATACGATCTCCATACTTAACTTGCTGGATATCAATGTAGGCCTGAACTTGTTCCAGTTCCTTATAGATGGAAATAATGGATTGACCTTCATTCAAAGAAAGTCTATAAAACTTCGCTAAATTCATGACCATCTGATGTTGTTTATCAACCTCACCAAACTTCGCTAATCGGCTAATGGAGGACAACGTATTATAGAGAAAATGCGGATTGATCTGCGCCTGCAGTATTTCCAATTCTGCTTCTTTCTTCTTTAATTTAGTGACGTACACTTCCTCAATTAAATGCTCGGTCTGTTCCCCTAGCTTATTGAGAGAGGTAGCAATCATTGAAAACTCATCCTTACCACGATAGTGGACTCGTTTATGAAAATCTCCTTGTTGAAATAATCTCAGTACAGATACTACTTTAGATACCCGTGTCGAAAAGAATCGTGATACCCCAAATGCCACAATTGAAATAACGATAAAACTCATAAAACAAATCACCAGTGTAAGAATATTAATTTTACGAGTCTCACGCTCAATAATTGTATTCGGGACTAATGCCGAGAGCTTCCACTCTTCCGTTTGTAACTGTTTACTAATAACGGCGTGGTCTTTCACATTGATTTTGTCCCAATTTGAACCGTACATTGGTGAATTTTTACCTGAAGCATACAGAACCCGATTATCTGCGCCTGTGATTAAGAGGACACTTCCCGTGCCCATCTTATTGTAATCTACACTTTGAAAAATATCAGATAGATAAACACTGACGCGCATAAAACCTACCGTTTTCAAATTCGTGGGTTTCTTGGTATCTACCAGTCTACGAAGAAGTGATATTCTACCATATTCAGCATCATCTTCAATCTGTCTCCATTGCATGGTTTTACTATAATCTTCTTCAGGAAAGTTCCTATACCATTGCTTATTCTCAATACTACGTACATATCTAACATCAAAGAACCTACCTTTGATCTTCAAAGGATCTACATTATTGAACACATTGTATATTTCAGGAAATTTCTCATCTACCAAAAACACCGTGAGCCAAGTCTCTCGATTAGTTGAATCTAGAACCTGCCTAAATTTAGGTAGGAGATAATCTTTAGTTATCTGGTAGTTAACCCAGCCTTCCTCGTAACTTTGCAGCTGAATAGGTAGTTTTTCATCGAAATATAGCAGATCAGTAATACGCTGAGTATCTTCAAGCTTGTACATGATATTATCTTGAATTTGCTGCAAGGTTCCGGCTAAATTATTATTCATTTGCTTACGATATGAATCCACTAAAATTGTGTTAGCAATATAACCAAAAATAAATATAGGTATAATAATCAGAATCAAATAAGAAATAAATAATTTCATACCAAAAGGTAAAAATTTAGATTTTACAGAATCATTCTTTCTTCTTCTAATCATACTTAAATTTTTCTCCTGAACTCGCCGGGCGTCATCCCAAACACTTCTTTGAACTGACGACTAAAATAAGGCATATACCTATATCCCACTCGATCAGCTACTTCATAAATTTTAATCCGAGGATCTTTAAGCAGTTCACCCGCTTTTTCCATGCGTAAAGCAATAACATATTCACTAAAATTAGTTCCTGTGACCTCTTTGAAAAGAGAACCCAAATAGTTAGGAGAGAATGACAAGTAATCTGCTACTTCCTTCAGTGTCACATTATCATGCAACTGATCTTTCACATAACGTATCATTTCATCTACAAGCTTCGCACTCTTCTTCTGCTTCTTGCTTTGGATAATTTCTGCCGCAGCAAATAAGCGATATCGTAACCATGAACGAATATCATTGATTGTTTCATATTGTAGCACAATATCTGGCTTATTCGTGTCCATTTGTATAGCGGCTACTAAATTTTCATTAATTGATTTTAAATAACTATCTAGACGCATTAGTACATGCATTACAAAAAATTGTATTTTAAACTTGGAACGTAGGTTCGCTGCCGATATAAACAACCGATCTATCTCATCGCTTATTGTTACCAACTGATAATTGAGAATAGCGTTAAAAAGAGGTTCCAGAGGAATGTCCGTATTGATAATGTCTTCAGCATCCGAATACTCTAATGCATTTTGTTCTATCACTTTGCCCTTACCAAGAATTAATTTATATTCTAACGCAGTAAGTGCCTTCCCATAGGAATGTCGCAACTCATATAAATCATTGGCTTCATGTCCTAACCCAATCGTTACAGTAAAAGGATGCATTGTATGTATTTCTGAGATGAGCGATTTTAAATCATCGACTTGGATTCTACTTTCCGCTAATAAAAAAATGCGTTGTTTAGACGTTCGACACATATGACGAATTTCTATTTGCTTAAACACGGTCACCACAGATTCATAGAAATGATTAAACCATTCCTGTTTCACATGCTCATCCAATTTTTCAAGCTTCCAGCTTAAATCATCAATCTCTAGCACAGCTGCTTTTGCTGGCCAAGCAATTTGGTTCAAACCATAGTTATGAAGTAGAATATCTATCGTATCATCATTGATAACACCTTCTAAAAGCTGAAGCATATATTCGTTTTTGGCAATTTGTCGATAGGCTTCCTCTGTATTATAGCGGATTTTCTCATCATCAAGTTCACCCTTTATCTTAATGAGTACACCGATTAATTCGTTATCATCCATAGGTTTAAGTACATAGCTGTAGGCATTCAAAGAAATTGCCTGTTTCACATAATTGAAATCCTGATACCCACTTACAAAAACAATCTTAATGTGATTTGAGAGTTCTAATGATTTCTTCGCAAGTTCAAGCCCAGACATACCTGGCATATGCACGTCTGTAACTAAAATATCAATATGTTGGCTTTCTATAAAACCTATCGCGTCAAATCCATTATTGACTGCTCCTACTACTTCAAGCCCCAGTTCAGTCCAAGGTATAAACGTACGCATACCTTCCAGATCAAGGATTTCATCGTCTACAATCAGAACTTTATACATGAAATCATCTCCAGATCAAGTAAATTAAAGAGTCAAGAAAAACGCATACGCCGTCCCAAGGGACGGCGAGCGTTTATTAAGTGTATTACTAGAGTAACATATTATTATTATTTACTTCCGATTTTCACTAAGTTTTCTTGCCATTTTTTCGTTTTATACTCTAGAAGCTTGTCGTAACCTACAGCTTTAGCATCCTGATCAGCCTTATCAAGAATACTTAATACTTCTTCATCACTCTTCGCATATACTGCTTTAGCTCTTGCTTCAAGATAGATTGTTTCTACATTTTGAGCAATAATTCCCTCTTCTGATTCTGGTGCTGGTCTTAAATTAACAAACTCTGTAGCATTGTATACGGTTTTCCATGTGATAGAAGATTGGTAACGTGTTTCCCAGTTTTGTTTCTCAGCAGGAAGTTGTGATTCAAACTTCATCTTAGCTTTGTCAATGTAAGCCGTATTTCCGTCAAATTGCAGGTTAACCATTGGATCCATCATTTTAGAAGTTCTTTCATGATCGTCTGAGTAGGTACTTGTAAATTTAGGGTATCCTTCCTCGTCTAAGCCTTTCCAGAGAACGCCCTCAGGTCCCCACATGATTGCACGGCTTCCTTCAGGTCCAGTTAACCAATCCATGAAAGCAAAGATTTTCTCAGGATCTTTAGCGGACTTTGTAATTACAGAGACATTCCAACCTAACTGATTGTAAACACCTGCGTAAATTTTGTTCTTATCCAAACCTTCTTTGTGAATTGGCCAAATCATTTCATAACCAGCCGTTGGATCTTTCTTCTTCAGCTCTGCATCGCCCTTACTTCCGTATTCAGTTGGACTTGAACCTGCTGCAACAGCAAAGCGCCCATTATTAGCTTTTTCTTTAAGTTGATCTGTTGTTTGCGTGAATGCATCTTGTGCCATCAGCTTCTCACGGAATAATTTAGAAGCGAATTGTGTGGATTCACGGAACACTGGATCTAAGAAAATAGATGTTAATTTATCACCATTAGGTACTGCTCTTTCACTCAAATAAGACTGTGGATGGTTCTCTCCAAAAGCTCCATAAAGCACGTCAAGTCCTTGACCATCTTTTGCTAAATCTGGATCAAATGGAATGATATTTGGATATTTAGCTTTTACACTCTTTAAGTAATTGTAGAAATCGTCAGTAGTTTCAAGCTTAGGTTTACCCAATTCTTCATAAATCTTCTTATTTAATAGATAACCTGCGTTACCTGCTGGTTGTGATGTATACCAGTTCGGAATTTGATATAGCTTACCATCGCTAGAGCGAAGCATGTTTAGCGTGGAGTCTCCTGCCCATTTCTTAAGGTTAGGATATTTATCTAAATAATCATCAAGTGGTACCAACATTCCAGCAGCTCTGAGACGTTCTACATCAGCGCCACGGTCGCCCCAAATCACATCAGGTAATTCTTTAGAAGCAATCATGGTATTCATTTTTTGCTTTTGACTACCACCTGAATTGATAGCATTAATGGTAACTTTCTTTGAATCTTGAATGGCTTTACTTCCTTCGTCCCACCTTTAGGCATGGTATACCAATCATAGTTACCATATAAAGTAAATTCAAGCGGTTCACTACCAAGTACAAATGCTTCGCCTTCAGTACCTTTTGCAGGATCTTTGCCATTTTCCTTATCTACCACTTTTGGTGCATCTGTTGTCTTTGTATCGCCACTTCCACAACCCGTTAGCGCTGTTGACGTCGCACACAGGAAAACCAGTGATACGATCAACGATCTTCTCCAATTTTTCATTCTAAATAACCCCTTTTCCCCAATTTCAATTTATGTTTAAAGCTAATGCTCTAAAACCTATTCTTTAATCGAACCTACTAAAACACCCTTAACAAAGTACTTTTGTACGAATGGATATACCATAATGATCGGCAGCGTTGCTACCATCATCGTAGCCATAGACAAAGATTTTGTAGTAAAGCTCTTGGAACTATTCAACCTTGCCTGTGCTGCCGAATCTAATTGGCTTAATTGTTGGGAGCTAATGTTGGTTGACAAAATTTGTTGCAACATAGACTGGATCGGTAACAACTTTTCGTTTGTGATGTAGATTGTTGGCAGGAACCACTCATTCCAATGGGCAATAGCAGTAAATAAACTTAATGTAGCTATTACTGGACCAGATAGCGGTAGAATGATACGGAAAAATGTTGACCAATTCCCACATCCATCAATTTTCGCCGCTTCTTCCAAGCCACCTGGAAGACCCATAAAAAAAGTTCGAAATATAATCATATTCCATACACTCACCAGACTCGGTATGATGAAAACCCAGAAGGAATCCATTAATCCTAATCCACGAATGACGAGGAATGTTGGAATTAAACCGCCTCCAAAATACAATGTTACTACACACATAACCATATAGAAGTTGCGACCAATTAATTCTCGCTTAGTCATACCGTAAGCAAAAATAGATGTACATAAAATGGATAATATCGTACCAATAATGGTTCTTAGTACACTAATCATAAACGCATTAATGATGCGACTGTCTTGAAAAACAATTGAATAATTCTCTAGTGACCATGTACGTGGCCAGAATGTAATTCCGCCTAAGGCAGTATCCATTCCGTCATTAAAAGAAATGACTAGTGCATTCCAAAATGGATAGAATGTAGTAAATCCTAGTAATAGAAGGAATATATATATAGCGGTGCTAAAGACCTTGTCTCCTAAACTTTCTCTTTTCACAATATCTTGACCTCCTCTAACCTCTGCTGATTAATATGCATGTTCAAAGCTCTTACCACAGACTGTTACCAGACCTTCTAGCAAACATGTTAGCGAAGGTTAGGAGCCCTACACTAATCACGGCTTTAAATAGTCCAACTGCTGCAGCATAAGAGAATCGCTGATTGTTAATACCGACCCGATATACATATGTATCAATAACGCTTGAAACTTGTGTTAATACCGGATTTGTACCCAATAGCAATATGTCTTCAAAACCAGCACTCAGCAAATTACCAATAGCCAGAATCATAAAGATTGAAATGACTGGTAATATTGAGGGTATAGTGATCAAGAATATCTTCTTAATTCTACCTGCTCCATCCATTTCTGCTGCCTCATATAAACTTGGATCGACACCAGCGATCGCTGCTAAATAGACTATAGATCCAAAACCAATCTCTTTCCATACGGTAGACGTAACAATGATGCTCCAGAAATATTCAGCCTTACCTAAGAAACCGATAGGTTCTGTGATTAAATGTAGTTTCTGCAGCAATATATTCAAGCTTCCGTTATCTGTGGACAGGATTGACATCGCAAAACCTGCTACAATAACCCATGATAGAAAGTGTGGAAGATAGCTGACTGTCTGAATAATTCTTTTAAAGAAGAGGTTCTTAACTTCATTCAGCATAAGCGCGAGAATAATTGGAGCCGGAAACCCAATACAGAATTTCAATAAACTGATAATAATGGTGTTGTTGATAACCGTCCAAAATTCAGGTGAATGAAAAAACATTGAAAAATGCTTAAATCCTACCCAAGGACTGTCCAGAAAACCTGTAAAAATGTTGTAGTCCTGAAAAGCGATTAATAACCCATACATTGGCACATACGAAAACACAAATATTAATAGTAGTGCCGGAATGACCATAAGCTGAATATCCCACTGTTTAATTAACCGCTGGAAGACTCCTCGCTTTTTCTTTACATGTTTGATTGTTTTATTAGTTGCGAGCTGTGTCATTTTCTTCCCTCCCTTGCTTTATTGTAAACGGTTGCAATAGGAGATTACTATTTGCCTCAACAACTAAAAATGATACTTTTACACTGTTTATGATCTTTGATTATCATCATAAATACTCCTCCTATCTTCCTGCATGTAGAAGATAGGAGGAGTTCATTAATTTTATACTACTTATTTGCGATTTGTGTCAGGAAGTTTTAGTAGAGGAGGTAAGACCGTTTCTTTAGCATTAACTTCGATGCTGCTATCCATATAGAAAAATGTTTTAGCTGTGGATATCACTTGTGGGTACATCATCTTAGGATCAGGACTCACCAGATGATAATATGCAATGGCCTTCTTAGTCGATGTAAACTCAATGCGGTCCATAACAATTCCATAACCTGGATTCGGCATATTTTCACGTATCAGTTTCACTTTATTAATCTGATCCGTTACTTTTTCCATCTGGATAATAATTTCTTCTTGCGGCTTCGCTTGTAATTTCGTGGCATTGATCTTTATTTGAGCACCTTCTATTTTCATCGTTTTTTTATTCTTATCGGGCTCCTCGTTGTGAGTGTCCGATAATGCGAATACATACGATCCAGCCAGGAGTGAACCAATCATCATCAATATCACAGCTAGTTTTCCTTTAAAATTCATGAGCTATCACCTCCACCCATCCTGACGGGTAACATGATATAAATGTTTCAAATATATCCATTCTAATCTATAGTATTATGCTTCATTATGCAGATTAACATCCTTCGAATGTCGTTCATCTAATTCTAGTTTTTCATACAATTCATGAGCATGTCTTTGAAGCTTTTGTTCAAGAGCCTGAGCCTGATCACGAAACGTTGAAAGTTCATGAATCATCGCCGCCCTACCTTCGGGACTAAATGTTTCTTGAATTCGTTCTTTAAAATAATCATGTACAATATAGTTGCGCTGCTTCCATACTTCCTTAAGCTGGAGGGTTTCTTCTTCTGTAAAAGGGAAATAATGCTTGATTTCTTGTACTAGTTGTCCTAATGAATTGCTTAGTTTACGCTGATAATGTTCAGTAACATCTTCGCCTAGGGGTACCTTACCCTGAGAAAGCTTAATGAGCAAAAGTAAATTAGCAAGCTGCTGCTCCAAGGCTTGTGAATAATATACAGCAAGGCCAAAGTAGGCAAATAGTTCTCTTGATTGTTCACTTCCTGGTGTATTCGTCTGCATCATGGGTTTACTCCTGTCATGTGAACTTTTACTTTCCCTATATAATATAAATACCTTTAGTTCCGAGCATCCTTTTGTCTGACAAAATATAGATAGATGCACCCAAGAACCATCGCGTAAATCAACGTACAAAGAATTGAGAACCAGACATCACTTCTTGGAAGATGATCGGCATTCAGCATCATATTCATTGTATGGAATGCCGGTGATACGATCCATTGCACCCCTACTAGTTGATCCGGTAGCTTGTCTAACAAAGTCTTGAAAGCAATCGATATGATAATAACAATACATAGTAGCGCAGTCGCTCTTTGCTTCTTCCCTTCATTATGGAATATAGCAATAAGAAGCTTAAGCAATCTCCTGAACCTGAAGTTAAAATGTTTACATGCGCTCTGGAGTCTGTAGGCCAAGAATATGCAGTATTGTAGACAAGATCTCTCCCGTCAACTGGGTAAGGGCAAGTCTAGCTTCTCTAAGCTTCATATTTTCCGTTAAAATTCTCTCTTTATTATAGTATTTATTAAATGCTTGTGCCACTTCCACCACATATCTAGCAAGTACAGATGGCTCATTTTTTTGGACTCCACGAACTAATTGTTCAGCATAACGGGTTAATATCTTGAGTAATTCCCATCCACTGTCCCCCAATAGTTCAGATTCCTCTTGCTCACATTGCTTGATATCCTCTTGGTAACCCGAAGCTGCATGCTTGCTAAGAATGCTTTGGGTACGAGCGTAGGTATATTGCACATAAGGTCCTGTCTCTCCATCGAAATTCAAAGCTTCTTCAAGTGAAAAGTCTACTTCGTTTGTTCGATTGTTTTTAAGATCACCGAATATAATCGCTCCGAGTCCAATTGCTTCAGCTACCTCTTGTTTATTTTCAAGTTCCGTATTTTTATCCTCGATTGTTTGTAATGCACGTGCTGCCGCTTCATCTAGTACATCCTCAAGAACGACAATCTTACCACGCCGGGTAGACATTTTCTTCCCTTCAAACTTCATGAGTCCGAAACCCACATGAGTACACTTCTCCACCCATGCAGCTTCCATTTTTTTTAATACGGCAAAGACTTGTTCAAAATGGAGCGTTTGTTCTTTGCCAACAACATATAATATGCGATCTGCCTTCATGACATCATGACGGTAGAACGCTGTCGCCAAGTCACGTGTTGGATAAATAGTTGTTCCATCCTTTTTCAGGATGAGACAAGGTGGCATCCCTTGTTCGTCTAATCGTACGACAAGTGCACCATCGCTTTCTTCAAGTAAACCTTTATTTTGTAAGGATTCAACTACGGCTCCCATCTTATCATTATAGAAGCTCTCACCTAGTGTGTAGTCAAATTGAATGTTAAGTCGCTCGTACATGCGGTTAAATTCCTCCATACTCACTTGGACAAAATAAGTCCATAGGCGCACAGCTTCTTCATCACCAGCTTCAAGCTTACGAAACCAATCACGCGCTTCCGGATCAAGCGAAGCGTCCTGCTCAGCTTCTTCGTGGAAACGAACATACAGTTTGAGAGATTCCGCAATCGGATCATCTTGAAGCGCCTTTTCATCCCCCCAACGTTTAAACGCTGTAATTTGTTTACCGAATTGTGTACCCCAATCCCCGATATGATTGACGCTTATCACTTCATATCCAGTCAATTGATACATTTTATACAGAGCCGCTCCAATAATGGTCGAGCGTAAATGTCCAATCCCAAATGGCTTAGCTATGTTCGGTGAGGACATATCAATAACAACTCGGTCGCCTTGACCCAAATTGGGCACAGACCACCCCTTCGTCGAAAGTTCCTCGAGTATTTGCTCAGAAAAATAATACCGATTGAAACGCAAATTCACATAAGGTCCCGCAGCTTCAGCTTGTATTTCACTGCTCGTAACCTGCTTCGCCAGCTCCTGCGCGATTTGAACAGGTGATTTCTTTAACATTTTAGACAATTGAAAGCATGGAAAAGCAATATCGCCCATATTTGCGTTTGGAGGTATTTCTAGCAAATCCTCGATCTGCTGCTCGTTTAGTGGAACATGTGACTGAAGTGCTTGGATTGAAGCTTGGATTAACATCTGGACTCATCCCCTCTTTATGTATAACGAATAAAAAAGACAAAAAAGCCCTCGTCTCTAAATAGAGACGAGAGCTATATTCCCGCGGTACCACTCTAAGTAAATGCTAGGTATATACCATTGCATTTCACTTCATTACCCATAACGAAGGTTAGCCGGGTCTATCTACTGAACCATTCATAAAACGAATGCTGTTGGAAAGACCATCTCCCGGGTGCGCTTCATGTAGTTAGTGTATGCCGGCTTTCACCTAATCCGACTCTCTATTCAATACACGTAAACCTCATTACTCTCCCGATCAAAGACGATTGATTTTCCAACATTATATAGGTGTAAGTATGAGAAAGCAACCTATTTGGCTGAAAATTTATATTCCATTCGAAGCCTGAGTTGGTTGATACTTACCAGAATTATCATGAGGTGACCATGTCAACCAATCGTTTATCTCAAGTATTTCTATGAATTTCGTAATCCGAGGAAGAAGCGGTTCGGCCTCTTCTCCATATTTATTATATATACGATCGGCAATATCACGTACAGTTAGTTGACCATTGCAAGAATCTATAAATTCACTTCCTAGGGGATCCAAATGTACTTGGACAACGGCAGGCTGGCGTAGAAATTTTACGGATTGTTTTTCAAGCCAGCTGCGTCTAGGCAGCAGTAATGTAACCCGCTCCTCATCCTTTTTCAATCCGATATGCTCTTTAAGTACAGGCTTCATCTCCAGAAGGTTGTACAATTCTTCTTTCTGCTTAGGCTTACGATTGTTTCCAAACATAAGTCTACACCTCCCTTCTCGAGGATGCTGCTGGCACTGTCTTCTGTTTCAAAGTAATCCATGTAAGCATGATCACAACTAACAAGAAGATAACTAGCGGTAACCAATTGTTTGTAATGAATACATTTCCTGGAATGGGTACATTCAGCCAGATCAGTATGGCAATGATGACTCCGATAAGCGATTCGCCAGCAATTAATCCGGAAGCTACGAGAGTACCTGTCTCAACCCTTGCTTTTAGCAAATCAGGATTTTTGCGTGAACGCCATTCTACAAACCAGCGTACTATACCACCGATCATAATAGGTGTACTAACGTGAATAGGTAAGTAAATACCTACCGCAACCGTTAAAGAATTAAGTCCCAGAAATTCAAAGACAACGGCCGATGCCGCTCCAATAAATATTAAATCCCAAGGCAGATTATTCGACATAATTCCTTCAACAATTAATTTCATAAGTACAGCTTTAGGTGCGGGTAACTCTTGTGAGCCCAGTCCGTAACTCTCGTTAAGTACAGATAATATGAACCCAATGACTAGTCCTGAGACCAGTACCCCAATCATCATCGCAACTTGCTGCTTCCAAGGCGTGCCTCCCACGAGATATCCTGTTTTGAGATCCTGTGAAATATCACCTGCTACGGCTAACGCTACACACACTATAGCTCCGACTGTAAGCGAGGCAATCATTCCAGTCATCCCTGTCAATCCCGTTAAACGAAAAATGACCGTAACGATTAATAACGTGGCAATTGTCATTCCAGAAACAGGAGAAGACGAACTCCCCACAAGACCAACAATTCTGGATGCAACGGTTACAAACAGAAATCCGAAGACCGTTATAGCGATAGCTCCAATGATGCCTACATCTGTTAAAGGCGCAAAAGCAATGATGATAATGATCAATGCAATCATTACAGTTACCCAAAATGCAGGAATATCACGTTGCGTTCTATCCAGTTCCAGCTTTTGACTCTGATTTTTCCGCATACTTGCGAGTGTTGCTGCTAATGAACTGAAAAGCATCGGTATCGTTTTGACTAGCGTAATTAAACCACCCGCTGCTACGGCTCCGGCACCTATATAGCGGATATATCCTTCCCAAATCCCCCAAGCATCAAGCTTAGATATAGCATGTCCGCCGGAATAAGTGCAGTCGGATTTCCACTACCGAAGAATCCGATCATAGGGATCAGCACGATCCAGGTCAGTATGCCACCCGCCAGCATTTGACCAGAGATTCGAGGACCAATAATGTATCCTACCCCGAGTAATGCAGGATATGCATCCAATCCAATAACAGCATTTTTGAATCGGTATATCCCTGTCTCTATTTCTGTTTTGAACCATTTAAAGCCATCCCCCATAGCCTTAACTAAGCCACCAGCTAAAAATCCGTAGACGACCATTTTGGCGTTCTTACCGCCCGTTTCACCAGATTTAAGCACTTCTGCACAAGCCGTGCCTTCTGGGTAAGGTAATGTTTCATGTTCATTTACAATAAGCAGGCGTCGCAGGGGAACCATCATGGCTACACCTAGAAAACCACCCACTAGTACAATAAATGTGACTGTCCCCATACCAGGAACTTGTTTCCACATATACAGTGCTGGTAAGGTGAATATCGCTCCTGCAGCGACGGCTTCTCCAGCAGTTGTCATCGTCTGAACAATATTATTTTCGAGAATCGATTTACGTTTGAAAACCCCGCGCAGAACTCCTAATGAGATAACCGCAGCGGGAATGGACGCACTAACGGTTAAACCTATTTTTAGTCCCAAGTAGGCATTAGCTGCTGCGAATACAACGGCAAGAATAATTCCCAAAATAACGGATAGAAGAGTAAGCTCAGGTAATGATCTAGAAGCAGGTATGTAAGGTACAAATGTAGATGATTTCTTAGATTCTGTAGAATTCATAATGTTTCCCCTTTCTATACTATAAAGTCTCTAGCTAATGGTATCTCCCAAACACAGATAAATACCCTAATATTCGACAACTCAAACCCACAATTTAACAAACTATTTTATGTAAGTTCATAACCTTACAACACAAAAAAACCGCTAACTATATAGCGGTTTTGTATATTTCTTATGTAGTCAGTGCTGCTCTATATTAAGCAACCACTAACATTTGGCGGCAAGTGTCTGCACATTTGCGGCATGCTTCGGCACAAGCTTTACAGTGATCATGTTCATGCTTACCACATTCAGCGGCACAAGCATCACAAGCCAGAATACATAGCTCACAAATTTCCTTCAGGAAAGGGCTATTCCGCTGCATGGATTGAGCTGCCAAATCACAAATATCCGCACACTCACGATTTAAACGAATACATTCACGTAACATTGCTAAATCATATTCTTTTAAGCTGGAAACATAACAAATATTGCAAGCATTCATGCAGTCTAAACTGGCTTCTATACATTCCTGATATTGCTGATCTTGGTTCATTGTATTAACCTCCACATTAATGGGTTTCGAATAACTCTCTGTTCTTCTATTAACCATAAAGGAAGACCTAGAAACGAGGAATAAAAAGGTATCTATCTAAACCTTTAGACCTATGTTTTACTATTCTCGAGTGCTCTTAAAGCATCTGCAAGGGATGAACGGGAAAAATGTTCCCCAATAAATACAGCAACATCTGGCACATCACCCTGTGGATTAATCTTCAAAAAGTCCGGTTCACGGAAAGCATATTGGAATAAGAATCGACTATTGGTATCGCTAAAAGTCAGAATCCCCTTGGCACGGTAAACTTCTCGCGGAAGGTTGGCTATGAGTTCTTCGAATGCCTCACTATCTACGGCCTCGTTAAAATAATGCGTGTACACCATCACATGATCATGTGAAGCATGAAGATGCTCTGATTGTGATAACGAAGAGCCTGCCACTGGTAGCTCAGCGCGCATGTTACCTAACATAGATAAGATGTCCACATCACATTTCACTGACGGGATCACCGGCGCATAGCTATTCCAGCTCGCTACAATCGTATTCAAGGTATCTACTTCCTCTGCACGGACCCTGTCGATCTTGTTCAGAAGCAGAACGGATGCACAACGAATTTGCTCCTGCATTAGTCGATAGGTTTTCCCTCCCTGCTCACGGTATAGCTGCAGAAGATGTTCTGAATCGACAACAGTAATCAGCCCTTTTAAATCGATCTTGAGATAAAGCGCGGCTTCCGTTACCCCGTCTAGGATCTCCAGCGGATTTGCAACGCCGGTTGCTTCAACGACAATCACGTCTGGTGAATCCTTATGAATGAGATTCGCAATTTCAGAGCTAAGGTCTCCACGGCTTGTACAGCAAATGCAGCCACTAAGCATCTCCGTCATTGGTACCTGCTCCTTCACTAGCAGAACATCCAAGTTCACATCACCAATCTCGTTCATGATCACAGCAGGCAATAGGTCTTGTTCTTGCCAGAAATCAATAAGCTTTTGCAGCAGCGTTGTCTTTCCACTTCCCAAAAATCCCGACAAAATATAAATGGGTGTTATTTGCTTCATGTTAGTGCCTCCAGTTGCTTTCAATTACATATTGTATTGGTTAGCAAAGTTTACTACAGCAGCGTGAACGCTGCAACAATGTCTGTATTCATTTATTTGCTTTTAAAATGGTTGCAGTTTGAATGCTATGCACGAATGTACTATGCTAGAATAATTAACATTGCTTATGGTTATAGGAGGATGATATGTATGATGAAATCAGTAGACGAACACCGCAGTCAAGGACCATCTACTGTAAATTGCATGATTATTACCGTGTCCGATACACGTACCCAAGAAACGGACGCAGGAGGCTCCCTAATTCAAACCATACTTGAAGCAGGAGGCTTTAACGTCGTTAAATATGTAATTGTTCAGGACGATTATGAAGGAATACGTGAGCTTATTCATGAGGCTTCTGGAACTACCGAAGTGGAAGCTATTATTCTCACAGGAGGAACAGGTATTTCACCTAGAGACACTACGTATGAGGCAGTTTCATCTCTATTAGATAAAACGCTACCCGGGTTCGGAGAAATATTTCGATATTTAAGCTATACCGAAGATATCGGTGCAGCGGCGATATTAAGCAGAGCTATCGCCGGAACTGTTAATAGCACGGCTGTTTTTTCCATCCCTGGCTCAACCGGAGCAGTTAGATTAGCAATGGAAAAGATTATTGTCCCTGAATTGCGTCATGTCATGCGTGAAATCTATAAATCGGAATGATGTTTATACGACCACGGAGTAGTGTTATTTTTGACTAATAAAAAAGATGCCCTTACAGGGG
>NZ_BAVZ01000003.1 GCF_000576305.1 Paenibacillus pini JCM 16418
ACAGGACTAAGCCCAGCAACGGAGTATGATTTCCGACTTAGCGTCACAGGCGGTAGCCATGCAGGAACATCCAATGTGGTAAGCGTGAAGACAACTACAGTTCCGGTTACGGACTTTGCGAACACAGGAAAAACGAGCGATACCGCGAGTTTTAGTTGGAGTTTGGTAAATGGCGCTACTGGAATAATTATTCAACAGTCTCCAAAAGGAACTGACACTTGGGTAACATCAACAACAGCTCCGATTGCTACCAACGCGACCAGCGCAATCGTCACAGGACTAAGTCCAGCAACGGAATATGACTTCCGTCTTGTGGTCACAGGCGGTAGTAATGCAGGAACGTCTAATGTGGTAAGTGTTGAGACAAACTCAGTTCCGGTTACGGACTTTGCGAGCACAGGTAAAACGAGCGATACCGCGAGTTTTAGCTGGAGTTTAGTGAATGGTGCTACTGGAATGACTATCCAACAGTCTCCAAAAGGAGCAGACACTTGGGTAACATCAACAACAGCTCCGATTGCTACCAACGCGACCAGCGCGATCGTCACAGGAATAAGTCCAGCAACAGAGTATGACTTCCGTCTTGTGGTCACAGGCGGTAGCCATGCAGGAACGTCCAATGTTGAAAGTGTGACAACTAATACACTTCCCGTTGCTGACTTTGCGAGCACAGGAAAAACAAGCGATACCGCGAGCTTTAGTTGGAGTTCAGTGAATGGGGCTACTGAAATGAGTATCCAACAGTCTCCAAAAGGAGCAGACACTTGGGTAACGTCAACAACAGCTCCGATTGCTACCAACGCAACCAGCGCGATCGTCACAGGACTAAGTCCAGCAACGGAGTATGACTTCCGTCTTGTGGTCACAGGCGGTAGCCATGCAGGAACGTCCAATGTTGAAAGTGTAACAACTAGTGCAGCTCCGCCAATAATTATTCCGATCGGTGACTTTAACAGCACTGGAAAGACGAGCACGACTGCAAATTTCAGTTGGAGCCCAGCCATAAGTGCTACTACAATTAGAATCGAACAATCACCTAAAGGAATAAACAACTGGACGCTAGCATCCACTGGAACGATTCTACCTACAGCAGATAACACGACCGTAATCGGACTAAGACCAGATACTGAATATGATTTCCGTCTTGTTGTGTTAGGTGGAATGAATGAAGGTACCTCAAATATCATTTCATTAATGACGGATACAGAGCCTTCATCTGATCTAACTTATACAATTGCTCCAATAGAGAATCAGACACTGAACCCTTTACAAGAGGGTTATACATCGCCAGAAGTGAAAAGTATTACAGTTATACGAACCGGTTCAGGCGTACTTAATCAATTATCAGTCGAGCTCATTGGTGCGAATGCGAAAAACTTCGTTATCACGCAGTCAGCAAACAATACTTTGGATGAACATAATCCAATGACTGACTTTACGATTAAAGCAAACGACGGGCTGCAACCAGGAACCTACGTAGTGACGGTAAAAGTGACAGCGGCAAATATGACAGATGTAACGTTTACGACAACACAAATCATAAATCCAATTGAGACACCCGTTATCCCGAGTGCACCTGAGAATCTTACCGCATTCGGAGGTAATCACTTTGTCGAGTTATTTTGGAATGCTGTTACTGGAGCCGATTTTTACAAAATTTACATGAAGGATGCTTCAGGCTCGTATAATAACGAACCGATTGCTACAGTAAACTCAGCGGTATATCGCGTACAGGAGCTTATAAACGGCACGGAATATTTCTTTAAAGTAATAGCCGGGAATTCCTACGGCGAAAGTATATTTTCTAGTGAAGCAAGTGCTACGCCAAAAGCAGTGCCAAGCGCTCCAACCCGTGTTTCGGCTCAAGCAGGAGATGGTTCAGCTACCGTTGTTTTTGACGCTTCCCAAGATGATGGAGGAAGCCCGATAACCGGATATATAGTGATGGATTCTACGGGTTCAATCCACGTGACTGGAAAAGAAAGCCCAATTATCATAACAGGTCTGACCAATGGAACAAGCTACACGTTTACGGTCAGCGCTATCAATGAAGCAGGAAATAGTTTACCATCAGAGGTATCGAATGCAGTAGTGCCTAACACACCGACATCAACACCGTCACCATTACCTATACCTACCCCAGCGCCTACCCCAGTAGCGCCTATTCCACAACAACCGGTAGTGAATACAGGAGTAGACGTTCTCGTGAATGGCAAGGTAGAAAAAGCTGGAACAGCATCGTCTGAAATAGTTAATAACCAAAAAGTTTGGACAATTAAAGTAAATCAGAAGAAAATTGAAGAGAAGCTGCAATCGGAAGGACTAGGATCCATAGTAACCATTCCGTTTCAATTAGAGACGGATGTATTGGTTGCCGAGCTAAATGGTGAAATGGTCAAGAATATGGAGAGCAATCAAGCTGTTCTAGAGATTAAGACAGCATGGGCAACCTATACTATTCCAGCGAAGCAAATTAATATTGACTCTGTATCTGAAAAAGTCGGCCAAACTATCGCTCTTCGAGATATTAAAGTGAAGGTTGAAATAGCTAAGCCGCTGCCGGAAATGTTAAAAATCATTAACAATGCAACAATTAAAGGAAATTTCACCATTGTTGCTCCTCCAGTTAACTTCATAGTAACAGGAACGTATGGAGGAACAAATATTCAGGTCGATAAGTTTAATGCCTATGTCAAACGTACGATTTCAATTCCTGACAACATAGATCCCCATAAAATTACAACCGGAATTGTTGTCGAATCAGATGGTAGGATACGACATGTGCCTACGAAAGTTACAAACATCGAAGGCAAATACTATGCGGTGATCAACAGCTTAACAAACAGCACGTACACGGTTGTTTGGCATCCATTAGAGTTTACTGATGTGGCAAACCACTGGTCCAAGGATGCTGTAAATGACATGGGATCACGTATGGTTATTGAAGGTACTGGTGAAGGTCAATTTAGTCCAAACCGTAACATCACACGAGCAGAATTCGCAACAATTATTGTGCGCGGCTTAGGCTTGAAACTGGAGAGCGGATCAGTTCCATTCTCCGATGTGAAGGAGTACGATTGGTTTAGTAATGCAATTAAAACGGCCTATTCCTATAATCTTATCAAGGGATATGCCGATGGCACTTTTGGTCCTCATGACCAAATTACGCGTGAGGAAGCTATGGTAATAATCGCAAAAGCGATGAAAATCACGAACCTAAAAGCTATGCTTCCAAACCAGTATACGGATACCAACTTGCATCCTTACTCAGATATATCTACTGGATCAGAATGGGCTAGGGACAGTATAGCTGAAAGTGTTTTATCCGGTATTTTCACTGGACGAAGCAATACAGAGCTTGCACCGAAAGCATATATTACTAGAGCTGAAGTGGCAATGATCATACAGCGATTGCTTAAAAAGTCTGACCTCATTTAATGTCATAGCATAGACAGACGCTTCCCAGATCATTTAACAATGGAGTGGGAAGCGTCTTTATGTCGTTCTATTTTCAATAGAAACTGACAAATAAGTATTCCAACATTATGAATGTTCTATATCTTTTGAAAGAAACAACTAGGAGCACGGAATGCAATTTCAATCTATATAGACTGTAGGGAATTATTTCTACCGAGAATGGAATTCATGTGAACTGTTGTGCTCGCCGTAAAGCGGAGGGTTTTTCTTATACGGAAGGTTGCGAGCAAGCTGGCAAACCTATATTGGTATCAGGTTTTTTAGTCGTAAGCAGGACTTGCCTAAAACGCGTACACTTTTTAAGCTTGACGGCTAGCCGCTTTCACATTTACACTGACGATGATTTGAAGCATAAATTTTATAATGATTGGAGTGATGCGTATGGAGCAATTGATAAGTATTGTAATGCCAACGTATAATCGGGCGCAGATCATTTCCGGCGCGATCGAATCCATCTTGCACCAGTCTTACGTGAACTGGGAACTAATCGTCGTTGATGACCGAAGTACGGATCATACGGAAAACGTGATTCGCGAGTGGACGCGCACAGATGCGCGAATCCGATATGTTTACAATGATCGGGAAAAAGGACCGGGTGGCGCGAGAAACACAGGGATGCTAGCAGCAAAAGGTGAATATTTGGCGTTTCTAGATTCCGATGACGAATGGTATCCTTGCCATTTAGCTGACAGCATGAAGACGCTCATGCAAACAAAATCGGATATCAGCTTTGCGCTATGGGCGGAAAGGCACGGGGATATTACTTCCTACAACTTTGATAATAAGGTTGAGCAGAATTTGTTACAATCGATGCGAACAACATTTGAAACATGGAATAACGGAAAAACAATTATATTTGAAAAAGGATTGCTCGAAACATTTTTGTCGCATACACGCAATTTTTTTCAACTGAATACGATGGTATTCCGCCGGAAGCTACTGGATGAAGTAGGCTTAATCAATGAGCATTTTTATCTGGGGGAAGATACGACCTATTTGCTCCGCTTTTTTGACAAATACAGAATTGCGCTACAGACGAAACCCCATTCCGTCTACAAGGAGTCTCCCGATAGTCTCTACTTCTTCTGCGACCGCTGGCAGCTTGATCCCGATACGATTCATCTCAACGAGGAAATATATACAAAAATCGAGGGACTTAGCTTCAAATCTATCAAAGTACGAGAGCACATCCGGGATTTAGTCGCACAGTCCGATTCTATTAGAAAAAAAGCGAAACAGCTATATTACATCGACATCGGTATCGCAAGCAAATATTATACGCTCAGCTATTTGAACCGTTACGATCGCAAAAAAGCGCTCCACTATTGTCGCAAATCCCTTCGTCACAAAGCAACAATCTTTAATTTATTTCTGTTTGTCAAGCTGTTGTTTTCAAGCAAGAGTGGGAATATTTTTTTGCGTAAGGCGCTTAATTTATGGTGAGACTGCTTAAAAAAGTGTAAGAATTTATCCCTATAGTGTAAGATTGTCTCCCTATCGCAAGTACAGGTTTAGCACTACTATAAGGGTAGGTTATACGAAAAGCACTTTATTTTGCTGTATTACTTTAATTCATTAACGCTACACCTGATTACACTATTTTGTTTTATCCCTTCGTAGCACTGAACTGTCTCTATGATGAGCCGCTGTGATGTACAAGCCACGTATTATTTTCATTTTACTGTCCAATTTTTTTAACAACTGGAGCCCGCACATTAGCATAAACCAGCCTAACTGCATGACCTTTTCAATATCATGAGCTTGTCCATTCAACAAAATTCAACACAAAAATCATGATTTTGCCCATCAACCTGCCCCCTCATAATCGCAAGAATTTACCTTTACCCATTCAGCTTGTTTTCTACACACGAACATTGATTACCACACCGAAGCATGAACTTACTTCCAAACGCACAGCCAGATTGATCCGTTTTTACGCATAATTTGTTATTTTAAAAGGATTATTGCTACATTTTGTTATTTTATCGTTAAGACAGAGAAACATTGTAGGTTTGTCGACACTCTGAATGTTCCTTAAAATAGGATATTTGGAAAATAAGTTAGGTAGTACATGTTAGCTGAGTTTTTGTTTTTCCAAAAACTACTCCACAAGGAGAGTGTATTCATGTTTAGAGAGATGCATAAGTCGAAAATTCACCGGGCTGTCGTAACAGAGGCTAATTTGAATTACGTAGGAAGCATAACCATTGATCAGGATATTTTGGATGCATCGAACATCCTAGAGAATGAAAAAGTACAAGTTGTCAATATCAATAACGGAGCTAGACTGGAGACCTATGTCATAAGTGGTCCCAGAGCCTCTGGTATGGTTTGCTTGAACGGCGCCGCTGCCAGACTGGTGCAGCCAGGTGACCGCGTCATTATTATTTCTTACGCGATGATGGAGGACTCGGTAGCCCGAACGTATCGTCCGCATGTCGTTATTATGGACGAGCATAATCGCATCGTAACTGAGGATTATCAAGAACTACATTCCACAACGGTGTGATAAAAGACAGAGCGGAGGGCTGCCGATTATGAGAACCATCCGTAATTTGGCCGGCGTATTGCTGGCACGCAAGGAAAAAGATGCGGGAATTTTATTTTGTGAAAGCGCGCAGGAGCGCTACTTATCATACGGCCAATTATTTACATTGGCCGGAAAGACTCTCCATTTATTGCGTGAACAGGGGCTTGGTCCTGGCGACTTTGCCGTCATGCAGACGGAAAATAACGAACGGTTTATCCTTCTGTTCTGGGCTTGCGTTCTCGGTGGCATTATCCCCGTACCTGTGACGGCGGCGCGCACGGACGAAGGACGAAAAAAGCTGATCCAGGTATGCAAGCAGTTGACAGCGCCAAGATTGCTCTGCGATGAAGAGCTTTGGCCTGGAATTCAAGACTACGCTTTGAAGCACGGAGAGGCGGAGGCGCTGGCCCATCTCGAGTCCGGCAGTGTGCCGATTGCGAAGATGCTTTCGGCGGCAGAGGATGCTGGATGTCTCGAGGTTCAGCCGTATGACGCAGCCGAGACGGACACCGCATTCATCCAGTTTACATCGGGTTCAACAGGAGACCCGAAGGGTGTCGTTTTGACGCATGGCAATCTGCTGTCGAACATGCGCGCCATTATTCATGGGGCGCAGTCGACGGAGCAGGATTCTTCACTAAGTTGGCTGCCGCTGACGCATGATATGGGACTCATCGGCTTTCATCTTTCGCCGCTACTTTGCGGCATGAATCAGTTACACTTGCCCACCTCGACGTTTGTGCTTCATCCGATGAAATGGCTGGAACTTACACATAAGCACCGGGTGACATGTCTCTCTTCGCCGAATTTCGGTTATGTGCATTTTCTGCAGCACTGGAAGCCGGAAGGAGCGATGGCATGGGATTTGTCTTGCGTCAGGCTGATTTTTAACGGGGCCGAACCAATATCGGCCGCCCATTGCCGCCATTTTCTGGAGGCGATGAAACCTTACGGGTTGAAAGGGAACTGCATTTTTCCGGTATATGGCCTTGCGGAAGCGAGTCTGGCAGTAACGTTTCCAGGAACAGAAGATCATTTGAATACCGTTAAGCTTGAGCGCCAATCGCTCGCTATCGGACAGCCTGTCCAAATAGCCGCGCACGGGGATCATACCGCAATCGAGATTGTCGAGCTGGGCTTACCTGTACAAGATTGCGAAGTGCGCATTTGCGACGAAGCAGAAAACCCTTCGGCAGCAGGTAGCGTAGGCTTGATTCATATTAGAGGCCGCAACGTTACAAGCGGATACTATAAGCGGCCAGATGTAAACAAGGAGATAATTTCCTCGGACGGTTGGCTGAATACGGGAGATTTGGGTTTCTTGCTGGAAGGGCGTTTATATGTGACGGGCCGCATGAAGGACGTCATTTTCGTCAACGGCCAAAATGTGTATCCGCATGACCTAGAGGCGTTGATCAGCGGCCTAAAAGGGGCCGAGATCGGGAAAACGGCGATTGCCGCCGTTCAGGATGCGACGACCAAACGGGATGCGATCGCTGTTTTTATTCAGTATCGCGGCAAGACTAGCGGATTTATACCGCTGATGAGCGAGGTAAAAAAGCTGCTGAACGGATCGGCCGGTCTGGACGTTGCTTTTGTAGTCCCCTTACGGCGAATTCCGAAAACGACTTCCGGCAAAATTCAACGCTATATATTGGCGGAAGCGCTGCGCGAAGGCGAGTTTGTCGAAACGCTTGCCGAGCTGTCGGAACTAGAAACGGCCGCCACGCTTAAGCGTTGTAATGCGGAAGGTAACAATGCCTTGAGCGGTGATATCGACTTGGAGCCGGCAACAGAGACGGAGCAACGGATTATTTCTATTTGGCGCGAGGTGTTGAAAAAGGATTATATAGGCCGCAAGGAAGGATTTCTTGAGCAAGGAGGCAATTCGCTCAAGGCTGCTTATGCTGCTGCAAGGCTGCAAGAGACGTTTGGCGTCGAGCTTACGCTTACCGAGTTATTTTTGCACGATACGGTCAGTTCGCTGACCGCTTTACTGGAGCAAAAGGCGCAGGAGGGAGAGGGAGCTGCCGCCGCTCCTCCGCGGGTGACCAAAGCAGAGGAGCAAACGGTTTATCCGGCTACCTCGGCGCAAAAGCGGCTGTTCTTTTTGGAAGAGCTGAATCCAGGGCTGCTCAATTACCATCTTCCGTTTGCGGTTCAGGTGAATGGCCCGATTGATATCGAACGATTCCGCGCGGCGTGGCAGGCGCTGATAGAGCGGCATCCGGCGCTGCGGACGTCCTTTTTTATGGAAGAAAACAATGTGATGCAGCGCATCGAAAAGGGGATCGAGCCGCCGCTGGTCGTCGTTGACGGAAGCGGCTGGTCGATGACTACATTGGCGCTTCGGCAACGTAGCTTTCTCCAGCCGTTTCGTCTGGGGCAAGCGCCATTGCTACGCATGGAACTTGTGCGCATGAACGAGTCAAGCATGCTACTGCTGGATATGCATCATATCATTACGGACGGAACGTCGATGGGTATTTTGATGTCCGATCTTACGAGTTTTTACGAGGGGAACGCTCCCGAGCCGTTGTCCATTCATGGCGGGGATGTGGCTATTTGGGAGAAAGCTGACCGAAATAGCGGCTGGCTGGAGCGTCAGAAGCTTTATTGGCGGGAAATCTTTCGGGATGGCGTGCCGTCTACGGCGCTTCCGTCACCCCGTCCAAGACCGCAGACGCCAAGCTATCGCGGGGCAATTGAACGCTTCGAGCTAGATCAAGAGCTTGCCGAATCGTTGCGAGCGCTGGCTAGACGCGAGGGCGTAACGTTATACACCGTTCTGCTTTCGATTTATTATGTGCTGATTGCGAAATATACGGGCGAATCCGAAATCATTGTTGGCACGGCAACCGCGAGACGTGTGCGGCCGGAGCTGCAAAACCTAGTCGGGATGTTCGTCAACATGGTTCCGATACGTCTGCACGGGCAAAACAGTCTGAGCTTCGATCAATGGGTGAAGCAGGTCAATGGGGAGACGCTGGCGGCTATTGGTAACGGAGATGTGCCTTATGAAGAAATAGCAGAACTTGCGAATGTGAAACTGGAATACGGACGTAATCCACTGTTCGATACAGTGTTTACGCTTCAAAATATGGAACTGCCCGAATGGCAGAGCAAGGATATAGTTTATACGCCCCAAGCGATGGACAGCGGCTCAGCCAAGTTCGACCTGACTTGGGAGTGCGCAGATAACGGTGTTAGTATCGCATTTACGCTGGAGTATGCGCTGGATTTGTACGATGAGCGGGCCGCCGCGCAATTGACCAGGCATTATCTAGCGCTGGCCAGAGCAGTCGCGGCAAAGCCACATGTCATTCTTGGCGAGCTTGATCCCGTCGATGCAGAAGAACGGGAACGGTTGCTTCAGTTTGGCCGTTCATTCGCTACGCCGACACAGGAACTGTCGCTGCACAGGTTGTTTGAACGGCAAGCGGTAGAGACACCGCAGCAGATTGCCGTAGAAATGGGCGAGTTGGCTTATACCTATAGCGACCTGAACGAACGTGCTAACCGGTTCGCGCGCGTGCTTGCGCGTCGCGGCGTCGGGCCCGGGGCGAAGGTGGCGCTTCTGTTGCGACGCTCGCTCGATATGATAACGGCGATATTGGCTGTGCTGAAAACGGGAGCCGTCTATGTGACAATCGACCCGCAATATCCCGAAGAGCGGATTTTGTTTATGCTGCAGGATACGGAAGCTCGGACGATCGTGGCTGCGGAAGCTACGATGGAGATGGGCGCCCGGATTGCCCTAGACAGCATAGATGTCGTCGACATTGATGGTCTCGATACGAGATGGGATGACGAGTCTGGCCATGATTTGGACATTGACGGCTCAGCGAACGATCTCGCTTATATCATGTATACATCTGGCTCAACGGGCAAGCCGAAAGGAATTATGACCTCGCATCGCAATGTGTCCCGGATTGCCGTTGATACCGATTATGTAAGCATTTCTAAAAACGATGCGCTGTTGCAACTTTCCAACTACGCCTTTGACGGTTCAACGTTCGATTTGTACGGAGCGCTTTTGAACGGCGCGAGGCTGACGCTGGTCGGCGAGGAAGAGGTTGCGGACGTTATGCGCCTGACCGAGCTGATTGAGGAGAGAGGCATTACCCTATTCTTTGTGACGACGGCACTGTTTAATACGCTGGTCGATCATGGGATGGAGTCGCTGCGATGCCTGCGCCATATTTTATTTGGCGGAGAGCGCGCTTCCGTTCCGCATATCCGCAAAGCGCTCCGCGCGCTTGGACCTGGCGTACTAATGCATGTATACGGTCCTACAGAAACGACGGTGTTCGCTACCTGCTATAGGGTCACGGATACATGGGATGAACAAGGAACGACCACGGTGCCGATCGGAGTACCGATCGCGGGCTCGGAAGCGCTGGTGCTGAATGAGCAGAGCCAATTACAGCCGGACTGGGTGCCGGGAGAGCTGTGGATTGCAGGCGATGGTGTTGCATCCGGCTATGTGAATTTGCCAGAGCAGACCCATTCGAAGTTCCGGCAGCATCCGTTCCGGGAAGGCGAAACCGTGTACCGAACCGGCGACCTAGTGCGCCGTTTGCCTGACGGAAATTTGGAGTTTTTAGACCGAATCGACAGCCAAGTCAAGCTGCGAGGTTACCGGATAGAATTGGGTGAAATCGAAAGCAGGCTGCTGGATTGCGCGGGCGTCAAGGAAGCGTTTGTGGCGCTCATTGAGAATGACGGCGCGCCCTATTTATGCGCTTATATCGTTATTGAGCAAACCGACGGGCAGGCAAACGTTCGGAGTCAACTGACAGGCAAGCTGCCGGCCTTTATGATTCCCTCCGCGTTTGTACATTTGGAGAAGCTGCCGCTGAACGGGAGTGGCAAGGTGGACAAAAAACGTCTGCCTGCCCCGGAGCGCACGGTCTCATATGAAGTGCCTGTCACAGATACAGAGATTATTGTTGCAGGTTTGTGGCAAGAAGTGCTTCATGTAGGGCAGGTTGGTGCGCTTGACCACTTCTTTGAGCATGGCGGCCATTCCCTGAAGGCGGCCGCATTGACCTCGGCAATCTACAAGCATTGCCGGGTGCGCATGCCGCTTCAGGAGATTTTTAAGCTGCCGACGGTCAGAGAGCAGGCGGCCTGGATCGACATGGCTACCAAGGAAGCGTACGAACCTGTTGTGGAAGCGCAAAAAGCTGCATCCTATCCGCTCAGCCCGCCGCAGCGGCGCATGTTTTTAGCGGAAAGCATGGCTGATATCGGACTAACCTACCATATTCCCCTTGCGCTTAAATTGTCAGGTGCTGTCAATGAGACAAGAATCGGGCCAGCGCTTCGGAAATTAATTGAACGACATGAGCCGCTGCGAACCTCATATCATTGGTCCGAGGGCATTCCGACCCAGATTGTGCATGAATCGGCCGCCTTTGTTCTGCAAACGGCGGATCTCGCGGAGACGACGCTTTCGGAATGCTTGAGCGCGTTTTTCAAGCCGCTCAAGCTTGCCGCAGCGCCACTGCTCGCCGCATGTTATTGCCGGCCCATATCGGAAGGAGCGGATGCCTATCTGCTGCTCAACATCCACCACATCGCGGCGGACGGCATATCCGTCAGGCTGCTCTTGGAGGAGTTGACCGCTTTAATCGACGGCGTGGAACTTGCGCCTCTGGCTCTACATTACAAGGATTATGCAGTTTGGCAGGAGCGACAGTCCGGCTCGGATCGGGCTAGAGCAAGCCGGACGTATTGGACAGAGCAGCTTGCAAAACCATTTGCGCCGCTTGATATGCCACTTGATCGGCCGCGCGGCGACCATCAGACATTTGTGGGCGATACGTATACCTTCTACGTTCCGGCTTCGCTCGCCACAGGGCTGAAAAAGACCGCTGCAAGCGCCGGAGCGAGCATGAATAGCTTGCTTTTTGCGGCTTATGCGCTGTTGCTCAAGGGATCGACTCATCAGTCAGAATTTACAATTGGTTCTTTGGCGGCAGGCCGGACGCATCCAGACACGGCCCGGATGATCGGCATGTTCAACCAGTTTCTGCCGATTCGGATGCAGGTGGCGGATGAGCTACCGATCTTAACCTTTATCGGTGAGACCCACATGCATTTGCTTGGCGCATATGAGCATGGTGATGTCAGCTTCGAGCACATGATGGAAGCGACCCGGAGTCCGCAAGACCCGTCCCGCAACCCGCTGTTCGATACGATGTTGATCGTTCACAACCAGTTTGAAGACGAGAAGCTGGCGGCTCACGGGGACGGCTGGAGCATCGAGCCTTTGCATGTCAGTAACGGAACATCCAAACTGGACTTCAAACTCGATCTGTACAGCGATGGAGAAGGCGGTTTAAGGGCGGAGCTGGAGTATAATACAGGATTGTTCTACAAAGCCACGATGGAGCGGATGGCGAATCGTTTGCTTTACATTTTGGAGCAAACGGCCGCTAGCCAAGATCTGATCTGTGGCGATGTCATCATGATAACTCCTGCTGAAGATGCCGCCGTTACGGCCTGGAATGATACGGGACATTCGTACCCTGCGGAAAAGACGATTCATGGATGGTTCACCGAGTCCGCTCAGCGATGGCCGGAAAGGACGGCGGTGCGGTCGGCCGAAGGCACACTAACATACGGGGAGCTGAATGACCGCGCCGAACGCATGGCTGCTGTGTTAAGAGACAAGGGAGTTGCTGTCGAAACGATTGTTCCGATTGCCGCACAGCGCTCGTTGTCCATGATGATTGCGATCATGGCGGTGCTCAAGGCGGGAGGGGCTTATTTACCAATCGATCCAGAGCATCCACCCGAGCGGATCCGCGGCATTTTGGAGGATAGTGAGGCCAAACTGCTACTCGCGGGGGCAAAGTGGATTCATACGCTCCCGGCCTTCCAGGGAGAAACGCTTGATTTGGATGCGCTTGCGGCGACCGCATCGGAGCTGACGAAAGGCGAAGAAGTAAAGGAACTATTGTCTCAAGCGGGCCCCGAGCATTTGGCATATGTCATTTATACGTCAGGATCCACCGGGAAACCCAAGGGCGTTATGGTGGAGCACCGCGCGGCGATCAACCGACTTAACTGGATGCAGACGGCTTATCCGCTGAATGAGCGAGACGTTATTTTGCAAAAAACACCGATTACGTTTGACGTTTCCGTATGGGAGCTGTTCTGGTGGGGCTTTGCGGGCGCTTCGCTTTATTTGCTGGAGCCCGGCGGGGAGAAAGAGCCATCGGTCATGTTGCGCGCGATTGAGGAGCAATCGATTACGGTTATGCATTTTGTGCCGTCCATGCTTGGTGTCTTTTTGCCATATGTGGCGGAAAGCGGCAGAGGCGGCGAGCTTTGTTCGCTGCGATACTTATTTGCTAGCGGCGAAGCGCTCAAGCCCACACATGTCGCAGGTTTTTACAACCTGATTGAGCGCGCCGGCAGCCACTGCCGGATCATTAATCTGTATGGTCCGACAGAAGCGACGGTCGATGTCAGCTATTACGATTGCCCGAAAATTAATGCAGGTACGATTCCGATCGGAAAGCCAATCCATAACATCCGGCTCTACATTGTAGACGAGCGGATGAGACCGCAGCCGATTGGCGTCTCCGGAGAGCTGTGCATCGCGGGTACTGGTCTTGCTCGTGGATATCACAACAGGCCGGATTTGACGGAGCAAAGCTTTGTCCCGAATCCATTTGCCGCAGGAGAGAGGATGTACCGTACCGGCGATCGCGCACGCTGGCTACCGGACGGCAATATTGAATATTTGGGACGCTTTGACCATCAGGTCAAGCTGCGCGGTCTTCGCATTGAATGCGGTGAGATCGAGCACGCGCTGCTCTTGCAACCAAAGGTTCGCGATGCTGTGGTGACGGTTGTGACGGACCATGCGGGAGAGATGGCGCTTTGTACACATCTTGTGACAGATGATGGAGAGGTGCCGGAGGAAGTGAGCCTTCGGGTCGCACTTAAGGAACTGCTACCTGAGTACATGATTCCTTCGTATTTTGTTGCTATGCAAGCGTTTCCTCTAAGTTCAAGTGGCAAAGTCGACCGTAACAACCTGCCGCAGCCCCATTTAGCTGAAACGGCAACTTTCGGCGAGGCGTTGGTTACGTCGACGGAGCACCGGCTGGCCGAGCTTTGGATGGAGGTGCTCGGTCTGTCTGCAAGCGGGTCAGACGACCCAGGGGCGATCGGGAGAGAAGCCCATTTCTTTCAATTGGGTGGCCATTCCTTACGCGCCGCGCATCTTGCAGGTTGATCGAGCATCGTTATGGAGCGGCGTTTACGATGAAGGATGTGTTCGAAGCTCCCCTTCTATGGGAAATGGCGGGTCGCATCGACAACGCGGCCCCCAAGGGGGCCGTGGTTATTACCCGGGCGGAAACCCGGCCGTTCTACCCATTGTCGCTCGCGCAGAACAGAATCTTTGTGCTGCAGCAGCTTTATCAGGATAGCACGGCCTATAATCTTCCACTCGCTCTGAAATTAACGGGCAAGCTTGATCAGGACAGGCTTCTCGAAGCGATTCAAGGATTGATTGACCGTCATGAACCGCTGCGTACCAGCTTTGACTGGGCAGAGGGCAAGCCTGTACAACATGTCCATGAGATGGTTTCGTTTAAACTCGCCGTGCATGCCTGGAACGATGCGGCGGATTTGAATACATTTGCTCGCACGGTTGTCCGCCCTTTCGATTTGAGAAAGGCTCCATTAATTCGGGCATTTCTCGCGACAGACGGCGAAAATCAGCATACGCTGCTGCTTGACATTCACCATATCGTCGCTGATGGCGTGTCCATGAATGTGCTGGCGGGCGATTTCGAACAATTGTATCGTGGCAGCTCTCTGCAGCCGTTGCCGATTCACTATAAGGATGCCGCCGTTTGGCAGCAGGAGTGGCTGGCATCTGAGGCGAGAGAGCAGCAAGAACAATATTGGGCGTTACGGCTAGCGGATACGCTTCCTGTACTGCAACTGCCGACCGATTATCAGCGTCCGCCTGAACAAAGCTTCGAAGGCGCCAAGCTTGCAATGCCGATTCCGGCGGAGCTTGCCGAGGGAATCTCGGCGGCAGCGGAGCAATGGGGCGTTACGCCATTTCATATCTGGCTTGCCGCCTACCATACGTTACTGCATCTAATGACGGGGCAAAACGATCTCATTGTCGGCACGCCGGTTGCCGGCCGCTTCCATCCCGCAACCGAGTCTCTGGTCGGCATGTTTGTCAATACGCTGCCGATCCGCAGCAGGCCATTCGGCGAACTGCCGTTCAGAGCGTTCGTTGAGCAGATCAAAGAAACTGTGCTTACGGCGCTAAACAACGGGTTGCTCCCGTTTGAGCATATGGTGACGATGCTGGATGTGCCGCGCGATCTTAGCCGCAATCCACTGTTTGACACGATGTTTGTCATGCAGCATATGAAAGCCGTACAAGCAATGGACGACTTACAATTCGAGGCGCAAGTGCCGGACAATCGCGTATCAAAGCTAGACTTAACGTTTGAGATTGCAGATCAGGGCATAAAAGGCGCTGCCTTGACGATCGAATATGCGACAGCGCTGTTTAAAGAAGACAGTATACGCAGAATGGCGGAATGGTATTTCCGTATTGTCTGCATTGTACTGGACGAACCTGAGCGGGCGCTTGGAGAAATTGGGCTACTCGATGCCTTGGCAACGGTGAAGCAGTGCGAAGCGTTTAATCGCACGGCCGCACCATATGCAAGCGGGGATACGGTAGAGATTTACCTCGAAAGACGAGCGGAGGAAACGCCGCAGGCTGTTGCGGTTGTGGCTGAGGACGGAGAATTGACGTATGCGGAATTGAACCGAAGGTCGAACCGACTGGCGCAGGCGCTCAGAAAGCAAGGAGTCAATCTCGAGGAATGCGTGGCTGTCGTGATGAATCGCAGCCTGGAGATGATCATTGCAATCTTTGGTGTGCTGAAGGCGGGCGGAGCTTACGTGCCTGTTGCACCGGACTTACCGCTGGAGAGAATCCGCTACATGTTGGACAATGCCGAAGCTAAGCTTGTCTTGACGAAAGGCAAACCCCCGGAAGGACTGGAAACGTTTCTACAATTTATGGACGTTGATGAGGCGCTGAAGCAGGAGTGGGACGACTTCCCTATAGAGAAGCTGCATAACTCACGTTCGCTTGCTTATGTGCTGTATACTTCTGGATCAACAGGACAGCCGAAAGGGGTCATGATCGAGCATCATTCCGTCGTCAACCGAATCGGCTGGATGCAGAAACAGTACGGACTGGACGCAAACGGAGTCATTATGCAGAAAACGCCGATTACCTTCGACGTATCGGTCTGGGAACTCTTCTGGTCGAGCTTTGCTGGAGCCAAACTGGTCCTGCTGCCTCCAGGCGGCGAAAAGGATCCAGCACTTATGATGGACACGATAGCGCGGCATAGCGTAACAACAATGCATTTTGTGCCGTCCATGTTACACCTGTTCTTAGAGCATCCGGGCTTGCTACGCGGTGAGGCTAGGCTGGAGAGCCTAAAATATGTGTTCGCCAGCGGTGAAGCGCTGACTGCGGATCAGGTTAGGCGGTTCCGCGAGCGGATTGGAGTTCCATTTGATGTCAAGCTTGTGAACTTATACGGCCCGACCGAAGCGACGGTTGACGTTTCCTATTACAACTGCTCTGACGGCGATTTTTCGATCAACAATATTTCGAATCATGTTCCAATTGGTCAGCCGATCGATAACATCTCGCTTTATATCGTGAGCGAAGCGAAACAGCTCCAACCTATCGGCATTGCCGGGGAACTATGCATATCCGGTGCGGGCCTAGCCCGGGGGTATATAAGTCGGCCCGATTTGACGGAAGAAAAGTTCGTTGATAATCCATTTGCGGCGGGCAGTTTGATGTATCGGACAGGAGACCTTGCCAGATGGCTAGCTGACGGAACAATTGAATATTTGGGTCGCATCGACCATCAAGTAAAAATAAGGGGCCAGCGCATCGAATGCGGGGAAATCGAGCATGTGCTGCTCGGTCACCCAGCGGTTTCGGAAGCAGTGGTCATGAAACGGGACGCCGCAAGTGGAAGCGAATATTTATGCGCGTACATCGTTTGCTCCGAACCTGCGGACCATCAGGAACTGCAGGATTTTGCAGCGCTGTGCCTGCCGGATTATATGGTTCCGCAGGTCGTGGTGGAACTGCCAGCCATGCCCCTGTCTCCAAATGGTAAAATCGACCGAAAGGCACTACCGGAGCCGGAGTTTGCGTTGGATAGAGACACTCCGTTTATCGAAGCAGCAAGTGATATTGAACTGGCAATTACCGCCGTATGGCGCGAAATCCTGCAAAGGGATGACTTCGGCATCCATCATCGTTTCTTCGATGTTGGGGGAGAATCGCTACTGCTGGTGCGGGCGCATCAACAGTTGGAAGAGTTGTATCCCGGTGCTCTCGGCGTAACGGATTTGTTCACTTATCCGACGATCGCATCGCTTGCGGCTTATCTAGAGTCGCGAAATCGCGAGCTCGCGAGCTGGAGCTGGAGCGGTCTACCTCTGGCAGACGACTGCGTCAGTAACGGCTATGCCGCGGAGCGTTTCGGCAGCGTTCAGTTCCAGCTGGACAGGGTGGTTGCGGAAGGGCTTGTGGAACTTGCGTCATCCTACTCGGTGACCGTTGAGGCCGCGGCTTATGCTGTATATTTTTACTTCTGGCACGGCGAGTCCAGCATCAACCGGCTTACGCTTCCGGCAATTACAGACAATGGACTAATTGCCCCTAAGGAAATCGACTTTGCGGAGGTGCGCGATTTCGATACACTGCTGATGCATGCTACCAAGCGAACGAGCGCGGGAGAATGTTATTCCGCGCGGCAAATCAGAAAGCAGCCGCAAGGCGAACGCGGATTTGCCTTGTTCCCGTTGTTTGCAGGGGCAGCACAGCACGGGTTCAAAGAGCGGGAAGAGCTATTAGAACGATTCGATATATTGCTGTATCTGAATGGCTCTGCCGTACCAAGCGGGGCGGAAGCGCCAGAGCTTGGCGGGGTATGGATTTACGACGCCCGGCACCTCGGCAAGGAATCGATTTTGAATTGGGCATCTGCTTATCTGGAGTTGCTGTCGAGCGTGGTCGAGCAATATCGCGCCGCAGCCGATAGCGCCATCTCGGGTGCATAACATGTCCAAGCTGGGGTGCCCTGACCCTGAGAATACATCTGACAGAAGGAAGAAAGGGGCTTTTCTGTGAAAAAAGTGTTTTCCGTGATAGGGAATATCGCGCTTTATCTCGGGGTCTTTTATGCGCTGCTCTATCTGCTTCGCTCTACTTACAATTATGAAGTGACGCTGTCCTTCGCCAAGTTTCTGGATCGCAATCCTGCCATGTTTATGGCCGTTCTATTTACGCTGATTACACTTGTATACATGCTCATCTTTCTTATCAAAGGGCGGATATGGCCTCAAGAGGACAAAAATCTGTTCCGCGCGTCAGGCTTCAAACGGCTAAGCGTCTCGCGCGCCTTCTTGATGATTGGCCTAGGTCTTGCCGGAAGCTTGTTCAGTATTGGCCTTATCGTCATTGACCACATTGCGCGGCAATTTCCGTCCATTCCCGCGCTTGTCGACGATACGATTAGGGGGGATTCGATAGGGTACGTCATTTTGGGCGCCGGTCTGATCGGCCCGGCATTTGAAGAAATATTGTTCAGAGGCCTTATTTTCAGAGAGCTTCGCAGGGTTATGCCAGTATATATTGCCTTATTGCTGCAAGCTGCAGCTTACGCCTACTTCCAGCCGAGCGCGGCGCTTTCGGTCATCAGCATTGGTTCGGGTATGATTTACGGATCGCTGTATTTACGCACCGGGTCGCTGTGGGCGCCTATTCTGGTACAGAACACGGCCATGGGCACCATCTTTCTATTTAAATACATCGGGTTCTACGAATGGTTTAACAAGTTCGGCGATGTTTCACTTTATATCATTACATCGCTCTGTCTGGTTGCGTTGATTGGGGGTTCCGTCTATGTCTGGCGGACTTCCAGCGGCATCGCCGCACGCGAAGGTCAAGCGCTGACAGCTGACGCGCCGCTTGATACAACAAAAGGGGGGCTGAACGTATGAAGGTGTGGGGAATGATGCTGGCACGCGTGGCTGTTGTTATAGTACTGTATTTTGCATGGTTTCTTACTGCGCAGAAGTTATTTTTCAATTATGTATATCCGAGAAGCACATGGTTTGAACAGAACACGGTAACCGTCATTATTTTGAACGATATGGTGGGTTTGCCGCTCATGCTGCTGGCCTGGAGGTTATTATTCAAAGAAAATCTGTTTAAGGCTGCTAAGTTCCGCGTGATGGGCGGCAAATCGGTGGCGATTACTTTATGGATCGGGCTTGGAGCCGGCCTGTTTACGGTCGCTTTCTCCCGGCTTCCAGCCATTGCATCGGACAAGTACAAATTCCGTGAATTGTTTGATTACCTGAACCGCGCGGAATGGTATGTATTTCTAGTTTTCTTAATACTTGGAAATATTTACAAGGAAACGTTGTTCAGAGGCATTTTGATGAATGAATTTAGACGCGTCTTCCCAGTTTGGATCGCAATTGTGATTCAGGGCGTATTGTACGGGGCTTTGTTCTTCCTCGGAGATATTCCGCTGTCTTTGTACGGTTTTCTCGGCGCTGTTATTTTTGCACTCTTGTATGTCTGGTTTAAATCCATCTGGCGCCGATTGCCGCCCAAGTCGCCTGTCAGGGCAGCCAGTACCTGCTATGGCATTACGGGCCGGGGACGACGGACATTACCGTTATGTCTGCATGGATGGCTGTGGCTGCCGTCATGATTGCAGTTGGTATATTCCTTGCGGTCAAGCATCGTTCTTCGATTTCCGCGCCGCTGTCTTCTGAGGCGGTGACGTCTGCGTGAAGGGATTGCGAGTAGCGGGAAATGCCGTCTTATATTTGGTCATTTATGCGGCGATCGTGATGCTTGTCAATCAAGCACTCTACAACTGGGTCGGTAATCCCGGGCTAAAAAACTGGATCGAGGGCAATTCCGGCATTGTGCTGATTGTATCCAATATCATCGTACTTGCCGTCTATATTCCGCTGATGCGCTGGCAAAAAATTACGCTGAAAGATTTGGGATTTGTTTATACTCGCCGTAGATCGTTGCTGCTGTCCGCAGGGACAGGCGTCTGGCTCGGCTTGTTTATCGCCACGTTTACTCGTCTTCCGTGGATAAAAGCAACCTTTCCGGCCATTTCGGATCTGGTCGCTTTTGTCGCCGGCGGCAGCCTAATCATTTTTGTACTCGGCAACTTGCTACTAGGGTCTTTGCTGGAGGAATGGCTGTTTAGAGGAATGCTGTTTCATACGCTAAGTCTACGTCTTTCAGTTTTGTGGACGGTTCTGATTCAGGCCGTATTGTTCGGCATGGTATTTATGAATGTGACGGTTGGCACATTTGCGGCGATGGGCGCGATCGTATACGGCGCAGTTCGCGCCGGCTCCCGTTCGCTTTGGGGATCGCTTGCGGCCCATGTGTGCAGCACAGGCACCTTGTATGTCGTTCTGCAATGGACGGGCGATTGGCATTCCGGCATGCTTGGATTATTAGCTCTGATCAGCGGACTCGGCATCGCGGTGCATGTATTGCTGCTGCGCGGGAGCGGCGGAAGGGTGGAAAAAGAACAAACCGTCAGCTATTCCATTACTAGCTAGGAGGGAAGGCACAATGTTTCAACTAAATTTGTTGGATACCAAAAAAGATACATCCGGACGGAAGGGACGAAGCGGGGGCTCCGTCTCCAATGTTTCCCTCAAGGATATTGCGATTGTCGGGATATCCGCCAAGCTGCCGCGCGCGGAATCGCACGAAGCCTTCTGGGAGCTTCTGCGGAGTGGCAATGACCTAGTAGGTGGGTTTCCGGATTCCCGTAAGGAGGAATTGAAGCCGTATTTGCGCCGCATGGAGGCGCAATACGGCTCCGTTTCCTTTTTTGATGGGGCGTATATTGAAGATATTTCAGGTTTTGACTATTCTTTTTTCCGGTTTTCTCCAAAAGAAGCTTCGCTGATGAGTCCTGCGCAGCGACTATTCCTGCAGACGGCCTGGGGCGCACTTGAAAATGGGGGATACGGTGGAGATGCGTTGCATGGTTCGCGGACCGGCGTTTTTATCGGCTATAACGGGGACGCTCTGCATGATTATAAGCGTGTCATCGAAGCGCTGGATCCAGACGCCTTGTCCATGGCTGCACCCGGCAATCTGAGCTCTATGATACCGAGCCGGATTTCGTATTTGCTTAATTTACGCGGACCAGCGATCAGCGTAGATACCGCTTGCTCCTCCTCTCTGGTAGCGGTCCATCTGGCATGCCAATCGATTCGCAGCGGCGAATGCGAAGCGGCGATTGCCGGTAGCGTCAAAATTAACGTGCTGCCGCTGGATACTGGCATACGCCTTGGCATCGAGTCAAGCGACAATCGCGCGAGAACATTCGATGATTCGGCGGACGGAACGGGCATCGGCGATGGCGTGATTGCGCTGCTGCTGAAGCCGCTGTCTCGCGCACAAGAGGACGGCGACCATATTTATGCCGTCATCAAAGGTAGCGCAATGAATCAGGACGGCAGCTCAGTCGGCATTACCGCCCCGAACGCCCTCGCGCAGGAGGACGTCATTGCACGCGCTTGGCAGGATGCGGACATTGATCCTGAGACGGTCACTTATATGGAGGCGCACGGTACGGGAACCTCACTGGGTGACCCGATCGAAATCGACGGGCTGACTCGCGCCTTCCGGAGATATACCGATAAACGGCAATTTTGCGCCATCGGCTCGCTAAAAACAAATATCGGCCATCTCGATCATGCCGCCGGCATTGCAGGGCTGCTCAAGTCGATCCTGTCGCTTGTTCACAAGCAGCTTCCGCCAACGCTCCATTACCGCTCGCCAAACCGCAACATTTCGTTTGTGGATTCACCCGTTTATGTTAATGACGAATTGACGCCATGGGAGACGGACGGCGAAGTAAGAAGATGCGGAGTAAGCGCATTCGGCATGAGTGGCACCAATTGCCATGTTGTGCTGGAGGAGGCTCCTAACGGTACAACATCGGGTCATTCGGATAAAACAGAGCTATTCTGCTTGTCTGCACACAGCATGACTGCGCTGGAACGGCTCGTGCTGCTGACACGGGACTGGGTTCTGCAGCATCGCGACGATGAGAGGCCTAGCCTTGCCGACCTTTGCTACACATTGGCCATCGGCCGGGGAGCCCATCGGTATCGCCTGGCGATTGCTGTAAGTAGCTGGGAAGAGCTTGACCAGACCCTGCATGTAGTAGCCGAAAGCGGCCTTACCGGACTTGCTCTGCCGAATGTCCGCTTCGGGACGAGCGATTCGGCTTCGCACGGGAGTATGCGGCCGCAAGATGTTCCCAATGAACGGGAAATGGAAGCGCTGGAGCTGGGCCAACGTTACGTAGACGGATACGAGATCGATTGGAAGGCGATCTACCTAGGACAACGCCGCCTTCGGCTGCCGCTTCCTACGTATCCGTTCGATTCTCATCATTGTTGGGTGGAGGAGGCGCACTCCGGAGCGGCGCTTCATACGCCATTTACGACCTGGACTGGTTATTCGTTCGGCGGAGATATTCCCGAAGAGCTTGAGCAAGAAATGAATGAAACTTTTTCCAGATGGCAAGCCGTGCTGGATCGGAGCGGCCCGATGAAGAGTCAGCGCCGCGGCGTTGTGTTAACCGGGGAGCGCTCCGGACTGGAATGGGAGCAGCATGTCGCAGATGTCTGGGGAGAGCTACTCGGTTATGACGAACTGCCTGCGGTTGCAGGGTTTTATGAGCTGGGCGGAGATTCCATTATTGCGCTCAAAATTGTAAACCGTCTCAGCGAGCTTGCAGGAGTCCGCATTCAGGCAACAGATTTGCTGGGGAATGCGGATCTGCCTTCGTTCACAGCGCTGATCGAGCGGCGACTCAGGGAGAGTGGCGTAGCGACAGCACAAAGAACGAAAGATGAGAACGAAGGGCAAGGGGCGGACGTTGGGAACGATGTACACAAGGTGAACGGTAGTCATGAAGTGCAAGTAGTGGCCGCAAGTAGTAATGGAACTGAAGAGTCTTGCGTGCATATTGGGCAGTCGACCAGTCAGGAAGCATCTGACTCTTTGTACAGCTATACGCTGGAACCGATTCCACAGGCGCCCCCGCAAGAGCATTATCCGATTTCATCGCCGCAGAAACGTATGTATTTGCAACAGCAGGCGACGCCGGATGATCGCAGTTACAATTTACCCGAATTGTTGCATTTAGACGGCGCTATTGATGCAGACCGGCTGGAGGCCGTCCTTCAAGACATCGTTGAGCGTCACGAGACGCTTCGCACCACCTTCCATGTCATTGATGGAGAGATCAGGCAGCGTATTCATGATGCCATTCCTTTCCGCCTGATACGCATAAAGGTCGATGAAACGGAAGCTGATGGCGTGCTGCAAAGTTTGTTCCAGCCGTTCAAGCTCGATTCAGCTCCCCTGCTACGCGCAGCCTTGCTGACGCTGGAGCCGGAGCGCCATGTGCTTTTTCTTGATATGCATCATATTGCATCCGACGGCATGTCCGCGGGCATTCTTTTGACCGACCTAATGACTTTATATCAGGGAGGTTCGTTGCCTCCGCTACCACTGCAATACAAGGATTATGCGGTTTGGCAAGAGAGCAGGCCGCTCTCCGCAAACGCTGAACAGTATTGGCGCGAGCAATGCCAGAGAGACTGGCCGACGCTTTCGCTTCCGACCGATGCCCCGCGTCCGCCCGTCAAAGGAGGTCGCGGCGAAACGTTCGACGTGTACGTCGAGGCAGGTTTGACGGCGGCTGTGCGCAGCCTCGCTGCCGAATCTGGCGCGACTCCTTTTATGGTGCTGCTATCGGCGTATTACACTTTTCTCGCCCATTATACGGGGGCAGAGGACATTGTCGTCGGAACGCCAATAGCGGGACGGAACAGACGCGAGCTGGAAGCAATCGCGGGCATGTTCACCGGCACGCTGGCGCTGCGTGCTTTTCCGAGCGCGGATAAGCCGTTCAGAGTCTTTTTGACCGAAGTGAAGGAGATGGCGACGGGAGCTTATGCTCACGCCGATTATCCATTCGAGGAAATTGCGCAATGGATGGACAGAAGGGACGCCAGCCGGAGCCCGCTGTTTGACACGATGTTCATTATGCAAAACCTAGGTATTCCAAACGCTTCGGCTGCGGGATTATCGTATCGTCACAAGCGCTTTGAGCATGGTACGGCCAAATACGATTTGATGATTCAGGCTGTGGAGAATGATGCGGAATTACGGCTTGTCGTGGAATATAATGCCGATTTATTCCGCCGCTCGACAGCCGAGCAGTTCATGCGGCATTATGTTCAGCTGCTTCGCAGCGTGACGCTCCGTCCGGGAGCCACGCTTGGCGAAGCGGAGATGCTGACGGAGGAGGAACGCCTGCACATGCTGGCGCTGGGGAGACGCGAAGCGGACTTTGCGCTGCCGCGCTGTCTGCATGAATGCTTCAAGGAACAGGCGGCGGCCGTACCGGGCCTCCCGGCGGTATCTTGTGACGGTAATTTCTTGACCTATGGGGAGCTGGATAGACGCACCGATGCGCTGGCGCGAACCTTGCGCGCCAAAGGTGCGGGACGCGGCAGCGTAGTGGGCATCATGGCGGAGCGCTCTATCCCCATGCTGACCGCAATGCTCGCCGTTATGAAAGCCGGAGGCGCTTATATGCCTGTAGATCCGCATTATCCCGATGAGCGTATCCTCTATATGCTGGAGGATAGCGGTGCGGAGCTGGTATTTGTGGACGGGGCGCATACTGAAGCTACGGCCGTCTTGTCGGGCTCCTTGCAAGTGTTAGACATAGCTGATGAAACGCTGTTCTCCGGCGGAGAAGATGCAACCATCGCATGGCCGCAGGACGCTGCCGATCCCATGTATGTCATCTATACCTCCGGTTCTACGGGTCAGCCGAAGGGCGTCATTGTGCCGCACCGCAGCTTTTACAATTTCGGGCATTCGCTTAGGGCGTTTTTCGAAGGGCAATACGGGGAGGGAGACAGATGCCTCAGCCTGACTAATATTTCGTTTGACGTTAGCGTAGCAGAGCTGTTTATGCCGCTTATGTTCGGGGCCTGCACAGTGCTTTACCCGGAGCCGAAATTGCTTGATCCGCGCCGAATTGCGGAAGTGATTATGGAAGAGCAAATTACATTCGCTTATTTGCCACCGTCTCTGCTGAATGAGGTTGCGCGGCTGTTGGAACAATCGGATTCCGTAATTCCGCTGGACAAAATGCTCGTAGGGGTAGAGCCGATTAATGACGAAACGCTGGAGCTGTATACGAAGCTTAATCCCGAGATTCGGATTATTAACGGCTACGGTCCGACGGAGGCGACGGTTTGCTCCAATATGTACGAATACAAGCCCGGCGCTTATCGCGGCGGCTATGTGCCGATTGGGGGGCCAATGCACAATGTAGAAATTTATATATTCGGCTATGGCGGCCAGCTTGCCCCTATTGGTGCCTCCGGGGAGCTGTATATTGCTGGCAGCGGTCTTGCAAATGGTTATGTGAACAAGCCGGATATGACAGCTGAGCGCTTTTTACCACATCCGTACCGTGAGGGCCGCTTCATGTATCGCACCGGCGATATCGCAAAGTGGCTGCCGGATGGCAACGCGATGTATGTGGAACGGGCTGACCAACAGGTGAAAATCAGAGGCGTTCGGATTGAAATGAATGAGGTTCGCTCGCAATTGATCTCCCTTACCGAAGTGGAGGATGCGATTGTGGTCGTTCGCGAGCAGGCAAACGGCGACAAGGAGTTGTGTGCATATGTGGTCGCTTCGGACAAGCTATCTTCCCGGGAATGGCGAAGAAAGCTGAAAGACAAGCTGCCAGAAGCGATGATTCCCGCCTATATCGCGGCGATTGACGCGATACCGCTGACGCCGAACGGAAAAGTGGACCGGCGATCATTGCCGGAGCCGGAGTTCGGGCTTCGGGAACGGGGAGAGCTGGAGTTACCTCGAGATGGGATGGAAGAGCGTGTCGCCGCTATTTGGAAGGAAGTGCTGGGTGATACGACTGGGCCATTCGGCATTCACGACGACTTTTTTGAGCTTGGCGGCCACTCATTGAAGGCTGCCGTGCTGGCGGGCAAGCTGCAGCAGGAGACGGGTGCTTTGGTTCCGCTCAGCCTGATATTTGAGCTTACCTCCATTGCGGAAATGTCCGCCTGGCTGAAGGAGCAGGACGGAACCACTGCTGCGTCCGTGCCCATCCCGAAGGCGGAGCACCGCGAGTGGTATCCGATGTCGCGTGCCCAGCGCCGCCAATATATGATGCAGATGCTGGCCGAAGACGCCACCATGTATCATGTGCCGTTCGCGCTCCGCTTACAGGGTAGACTGGATGCTGCGCGGCTGGAAGATTCGTTTACTGCACTAATCGACCGCCACGAAAGCTTGCGGACGACATTCCATATGACAAATGACGATTTCAGGCAAATAGTTCATCCGCCATATGCGTTCAAGTTAGAAGAGCTGGACCCTGCAGTATGGAGCAGAGACGCAGCGCTGCGGGGAACGAAGCCGAACAGCGCCGAGATTACGAGGCTGATGGAATTATTCCAGCGCCCGTTCCATCTGGACAAGCTACCTCTTCTGCGGGCGGGGCTGCTGCGGCTGAATGAGGAAGATCATATACTGCTGCTGGATGTTCATCATATTATTACGGACGGGGTATCCTCCAGCTTGCTGGTGAATGAACTATCACAGCTGTATGGAGGACAAGCACTGCCGAATTTGCGTGTGCAATACAGTGATTATGCGGTGTGGCAGGAAGCCGGATTTGCAAATGCCGCTTATGCGGGGCATGAGCGATACTGGAAGGAAATCTTCGAGGGCAAGCTTGCTGTGCTGGAGCTGCCGACGGATTGTCCGCGGCCTTCTCTGCCGAGCTATAAAGGCCGCCGTCATTTGTTCCGTTTAGACGCGCGAACAACGGCGGAGGCACGAAAGCTGGCGCGGGAAGCGAAGACGACGCTGTATACGGTGCTGCTTGGCGCTTTTGCCGCGATGCTGGCCAAATACAGCGGGCAGGCCGAAGTGATTGTGGGCACTCCCGCCGCCGGCAGGGAACATGCCGATACACATAGTATGATCGGCATGTTCGTCAACACACTAGCGCTGCGGACAAAGCCGGAAAGAGACAAGACGGTACGTGTCTATATGGCGGAGCTGCATAACCATGTCGTAGAGGCGCTTTCGCGCCAGACGTACCCTTTCGAGGAGCTGGTTGAAGGGCTGAAGGCAGATAGCGACAGAAGCCGCAATCCTTTGTTTGACGCAATGTTTGTCTTACAAAATATGGACCGGGCGGTAATGGAAGCTGGCGGCATTGTCTTTCAGGAAATGCCGTTCGAGGCGGGAACAAGTAAGTTCGACCTGACTCTGGAAGCAGTGGAGCGGGAAGAGGAAATCGAGCTTCAGCTCGAATACGCAACAGATTTGTTTCATGAGGAAACCGCGTGCCGCATGGCGGAAAGCTATACCGTACTTGTGCGGGAAATGTGCAGATCGCAGGATCGCACGGTTGGCGAGCTTGAGCTGATGAGTGAAAGCGAGCGGGGGGAATTGCTGGCTCGATTGACCGGAAGAGGAATGCCGGTACAGGCCGCGAGTAGAGAGGGGAGTAAGGGTAGGATGGATATTCGAGCTGAGAAAGGCATGACGAACCAGCAAGGAGACCTGGCGGTGACTTACGCGCAAGCAACGGTGGAATGGACGGGGTTTGTGCAGGAAGTGGAGCGTCAGGCGGCGCGCACGCCGGATGCGGCGGCGATTCAATTCGGCGCGGAGACGGTGACTTACGCCGAGCTGAACGAACGCGCGAATCGGCTTGCTCATTCCTTGCGTGCGAAAGGCGTTGGGCCCGAGCGCATAGTCGCGCTGATGGCCTCCCGTAACCCGCTACTGCTTGTCGCCATTTTGGGAGTTCTGAAAGCCGGAGGCGCCTATGTCGCTATCGATCCCGCTTATCCGAAAGAGAGAATCAACTGGATGCTTGAAGATTGCGGCGACGCATTTTTGCTGACGGAAAAAGCATATGCAGGAGTCGTAAAGAGAGCCGTTGCCGAGTGGTATCTAGACGATCCGGAGCTGTATGCGGCAGACAGAGGCAATCCAGAGTGTGTCCATAAGCCGGACCATTTGGCGTATGTACTGTATACGTCGGGCTCGACCGGTCGTCCCAAAGGCGTGATGATCGAGCACAGGGGGCTGGCGCATTTCGTCACCGGCTTCCGAGATCGGATTCCGTTTGAAAAGGGCCAGAGCATCCTGGCGATGGCATCGGTCTCCTTTGATATTTTTGTCGTTGAAAATCTGCTTCCGCTCACGCTGGGTATGCGGATTGTACTCGCGAGCGAAGAAGAACGGGGCGATGCAGCCTTGCTGCAAGGCCTGATCGATGCGCACAGCGTCGATGTGTTGCAGATTACACCGTCGAGGTTCAAATGGTGGATGAATCAGCGCGGGGAAACAGATGGCTTGCAAAAACTGCGCATATTGATGATCGGGGCGGAGCCGCTGACGGTCGATGTGCTACACAGGCTGCGCGCCTCTACCGGAGCCAGATTATTTAATTTGTACGGTCCGACGGAGACGACGGTATGGACCTCAACCCGAGAAGTAACCGAAGGAGAGGACATTTCGATCGGCACGCCAATTGAAGGTTCCATCATGATGGTGCTTGATGAAGGACTGAAGCTGCAACCGACAGGCGTGACAGGCGAAATTTGCATCGGCGGGCCTGGCGTCGGGCGTGGGTATCTCAGTCATCCCGAATGGGATGTCGCTTTTGTGCCGAATCCTTATGCGCCGGGCGAACGCATGTATCGCACGGGCGACCTTGGACGCAGGCTTGAAAATGGGGAGTTTGTCTATGCGGGACGCCGCGATTTCCAGGTGAAAATCAGGGGGCATCGGATTGAAATCGGTGAAATTGAACAGTTACTACTTCGCCATGAACAGGTGAAGGAAACGGTCGTCACCGCGTTTCAGGAAGAGGACGAGGAATATGCGCTTTGTGCATATGTCGTCATGCAGAACGCCGCGTCCGCGGATGACGATTCGGAAGGTCGCTCGATCACGCAGTTGCGAGGATATCTCGGGGACAAGCTGCCATCTTATATGGTTCCTGCCTTCATGGTCGTTCTGAATGAGGTTCCACTTACGCCAACGGGCAAAATCGACAGAAGGGCGTTGCCGAAGCCGGGACCTTCCGAGGCAGGCAAACGAGAGCTTGTAGCACTGTCGACGGATACCGAGCGCAAACTGGCGGAGATTTGGAAGGAACTGCTCGGTACAGATGCGATCAGCGCCAAGGACAGCTTTTTCGAGCTGGGCGGACATTCCCTAAAGGCCGCGGGCATGGTCAGCCGCATTGCAGAACGTTTTGGCATCCAAATGCCGCTGCGCGATATTTTTATGAATCCTACACTTGAAGGTTTAGCGGCTCATCTTGACACTAGCGGAACCGTGGCAGCCGCGCGCATTCCAAAGCAGCCGGAGCGTGAGCATTACCCGATGTCGAGGGCGCAGCGACGCCAATTTATGATGGGGCTGATCTCGGACGAAGCAACGATGTACCATGTACCGTTCGCCGTTCATATGCTTGGCAAGCTCGATGTGGAACGGCTGGAGGAAGCATTCCTTGTAATGATACGCCGCCATGAATCGCTCAGAACAACATTCCATCACGAGGAAGACGAGTTCCGCCAGCGTGTACATGCTGAGCCGGTATTTACGTTGGAGCGAAACGCTAGACTTAGAATGGCGGCAAGCAAGCTGCTCGCGGAAGGCGGAGACGAAGGATTATTCGGCGGCATCAGCGCGCTGATGGAGCGCTTTATCCGTCCGTTTGATCTCGGCAATCTCCCGCTGTTCCGGGCCGGATTGATTTCGCTTGGCGAAGAGCGCAACCTGCTGTTGCTGGACTTTCATCATATTATTACCGACGGCGTCTCTGTCAGCGTCCTGCTGCAGGAACTGACCACTCTGTACGGAGGAGGAGAGCTACCGGAGCTGGATATACAGTACCGGGATTACACGGTATGGCAAGAAGAACGAATCGGGAGCGAGGCCTATATGGGGCATGAGCGCTACTGGCTGGAGGCGTTCGAAGGGGAGCTGCCGAAGCTTGAACTCAAGACGGCCATGCCTAGGCAGGAACTTCAAAACTTCGAGGGCGGTCTGATCAACTTCAGACTGGATGAGGAGCTGACGCTCAAGATCAAGGCGTTTGCGCGAGAACGCGGCACGACGTTGTATACGGTTCTGCTCGGGGCTTATTCAATGCTGCTGAGCAAATGGAGCGGAAATGAGGATATCATTATCGGTACGCCTGTAGCTGGCCGCAATCATGCAGAGCTGGAAGGCTGATCGGGATGTTCGTCAATACGGTCGTCATTCGCAGCTTCCCAGAATCGTACCGCACCGTTGGCGATTATTTGTCCGAGCTGCATGAGGATGTATTACGGGCACTGGAGCATCAGGATTATCCGTTCGAGGATTTGGTGCAAAAACTCGGGATCGAACAGGATCGCAGCCGTAATCCGCTGTTCGATACGATGTTTATTTTGCAAAATATCGATCGCGTCGCTTACCGTTCGGGTGGCACTGAATTTGACCCCAAAGAGTTCGATCCAGGCGTCAGCAAATTCGATTTGACGCTAGAAGCGGCGGAGCGGGACGGCAGAATCGGCTTTTCACTGGAATATGCGACAAGTCTTTTCCGTGAAGAAACGGCTCGGGAACTGGCTGATGATTATACGGCGATCATGTGCGCGTTAGTCGAAGACGGAGCAAGCAAAAAAATCAGTGCTGTACTTGCGGGAACCAAGCTTACTTGAACCGACATTCTAAACCTAAGGAGGCGGCGAACAATGAAGCTGTCAATTGAAAGGAAACCTTTTAACGAGTTTTGGATGAACTGTATGCTGAATCAGGCGTTTTCCATTGCGGTGTCGGAGGAGCCCAGCTATAAGGATGCGGCGTATTTGAACATTTACCGTTACTACCCTTGGGAGGCCGCAACGGACAAGGACTTCCGCTATCCGACAATAGACACACTGTATTATATGGACGATCCGGCCAGATTCCCACTGTCGCAGGTGATCCGCTATATCGAGCCTGGTCATTTCCGCAGTAGGGAGACGATGCTGGAGGAAATCAGAGCGATGCTTAAGGGTGGACGCAACTTGAGCGTAAACGTCGATTTGTATGACTGGCTACCGGGCAGCATGGCCTGGAAAAAGTTCCACTGGTATCATTATTCGCTGTTAAACGGATACGACAAGGAACGGGGCGTCTTCTACGTTATTGACGATACGCTTGCGGGTTACGAGGAGCATGAGGTTTCAGAGGAAAGGCTGCTCAAGGCTTACAGTAACTCGGAATACAATGTGAATCCGGACTATTTGGGCCCAGCCTTCTACGTATACAATCTGCACGAAAAGGTTCAACCTTATGAGTTGAAGCTTGCTGAAGTGGTGGAAAATGCTGAGCGGCTGGCAAGGGAGCTTGGTGAGTTCTCAATAGAGGGCATGTGGAATGTAGATTCCGACCCTGAGAGAAGGCAAGCTCACTTAACCTATGGCCTTGTCGGCGTCAACATCATTTGCAACCGGCATATCGCCAACATGTCGCTGCTCCGCTCCATGCGGGAGAAGAAGTTAATCGGAGAAGCGCTGCATGAGACGTTGTCCGCTCAGCTTGGCGCAGTGAAGGACGGTTGGGATCTGATAAAGGATCGCTTTGTGACGGGAGACTTCGAACGCGGCAGAGAACTGGCGCTCGCAGAGGGTTTGTTTGCGAAGGAAAAAGCGTTTTGGACCACGCTTGTCGCTGGCGCGTAGAAGCCACATCCGTCAACATGTTACCCGGGAGGCGGGCGTTATGACGATATCTTTAATTTGTTTGCCATATGCAGGAGCTCCGCACAAGTGTACAAGCGCTGGACGAACCGGCTGCATCCTAGCGTACGTCTGGTGCCGGCCGAATTGGCTGGCAGAGGAAGCCGTATGGGCGAGCCGTTTTATGAGGACGTGGCGGACGCCGTAAGGGATTTGCTGCCACTGGTGCTGGAGACGGCGCTTGTCTCCGATTCATATGCTTTATTCGGCCACAGCATGGGTAGCTTACTTGGGTATGAGTTGCTGCATGCGCTGCGGGAAGAAGGATGCCCACTGCCTACGGCAGTCTTCCTCTCGGGCAGGGGGGCGCCACATTGCGAGCTGAAGGAGGCTCTCCGGACTCATATGCTTCCGGATCACGAGTTTCTAGAGGAGATTAAACGGTTCGGTGGCATGCCGGACGAGCTGTTTCAGCATCGGGAGCTGCTGAATATGTTTATGCCGATCCTAAGAGCCGACTTCAAGCTTGTCGGCGAATACGAGCATCGGATGCGGACACCTCTGCCGCTCCGGCTCTTCATCATGAGCGGCAAGGATGACGTCTGCGTCAAAGGTCCTCTCAGTGAATGGGAGCGTTATGCGACAGAAGGCAGTGAGCTGATGCTGTTTGAAGGAGGACATTTTTTCCTTCATGAGCAGGAACGCGATGTTGTAGCGGTGATAAACAAAATGCTGACCGAGGCACCTGCCCCGATCTAACCCTGAGGAGCGTGATGAAAGATGCTGAACAAACATGCGATATGGTTGCCCGGTCAGGGCTCTCAGCGCGTCGGAATGGGAAAAGCACTAAGTGTGCGGCATGCTGTTGTCAAAAGGACAGTGGAGGAAGCGAACGACGTACTTGGCATGCGCCTTGACAGCCTGATGTTTGAGGGACCAATGACGGAGCTGACGCGGACGGACAATGCCCAACCCGCCATTCTTACGCTTGGCGTGGCAATGTACCGCGTCTATAGCCAGGAATGGGGATACCTACCTGCTATGGCTGCTGGCCACAGCCTAGGCGAGATTACCGCTTTAACCTGCGCGGGGGCCTTAACGTTCACGGATGCACTCAAGCTAGTACGACGCCGCGGTGAATTGATGCAAGCTGCCGCCGCTACGGGTATTGGCGCAATGACCGCCGTGAACGGGCCGAGTTATGATGTTGTCGCCAAAGTATGCTTGGAAACCAGCGCAGGCTGCGCGGACGGAAGCCGTATGGTTGTAGTATCAAATATCAATTCTGAGCGACAAACGGTGATTTCGGGCCACAAAGAGGCTGTCGATGAAGCGTCGGAAAAACTGTCCGCACATGGTGCAGAGGTCATTTCGCTGCAGGTAAGCGCGCCGTTCCACAGCCCGTTGATGGCGCCAGCGGCGGCGCAATTTTCTGAAGTGCTGAGCCGCGTCTCGTTTGGAGAAATGGAATTTCCCGTAGTTTCCTCCTTGACGGGTCTGCCTTACGGAAATACGTCTGAGATCATGGGTATGCTGGCAAGGGGATTGACGGACCCCGTCAATTGGCAGGCTGTTCTTGCATTTCAGAAGAGCATGGGAGTTGCCTCTGCCGTGGAACTGGGTCCGGGCAATGTATTGAAGAGGCTAGGTCAACCCTACGGAATACGCGTATTCGCTTTTGACGACAAAGAGGATGAGGCGTATCTGGGTGCAGCAAGCCGACAAACGGACGCTTATTCGATTGAACTGCTTAATCGTTGTCTGGCTATCGCCACTTGCGTCCGCAACCGTAACTGGAACGCGGCCGAATATGAACAAGGCGTCGTTTCGCCTTATCGCAGCGTGCAGCAGCTAGTCGACCGACTGCGGGAGACGGAAGAGGAAGTGGCGGAGGTGCATGTTCGGCAAGCGCTGGCGATGCTGGAATCAGTGTTTCTTACCAAAGGCACGTCCCCCGAAGAGCAGGAGCGGCGGCTTACAAGACTGCAAGATGAGTTCGGCATGCGCAGCTTGCCAGGTGTTTCTCACGCCGACCGACCATACGCGGGCAGTCTATTATAGGAAGGAGTGGGCTCATGGGTATCCAGCTTGCCAATGACGAGTTGGAACAGGAAAGAGTGAAGCGTTATGCTGAGCTACCATCTCCCGTGGAGATTTTGCAGGCATTGATCCGGTTTGATACAACAAATCCACCGGGAGAGGAAGCCGCATGCATCATGTATATTCGACAACTGCTTGAGGATGCGGGCATTGAAACGCGGATCTGTGCGCTTGACCCGGCCCGGCCTAATCTGCTGGCCCGAATAAAGGGCAGCGGGGAGGTACCACCGCTACTGCTATATGGGCATGTCGACGTCGTTGGCGTCGACATGCAGGACTGGAGCCGCGACCCATTTGGAGGCGACATTGAGGAAGGATTCGTCTGGGGGCGGGGAGCGCTTGATATGAAAGGCGGCGTGGCGATGCTCGTATCGGCTTTCATCCGCGCGCATGTCAGCAAGCTACCGCTGCACGGCGATCTCATTCTGGCGATTGTCAGCGACGAGGAAGCAGGGGGCGAGTACGGGGCTTCCTTCCTGGTAGAGCGGCATGCCGATTATTTTGCGGGCGTAAAGTATGCGCTCGGCGAATTCGGCGGCTTCACGTTTCATGCGCTAGGGAAAACCTTTTATCCAATTATGGTGGCGGAAAAGCAGCTATGTTGGCTCAAAGCGACGATTCGAGGAGACGGAGGCCACGGTTCCATGGACAAGCCGGGAGCCGACTGTATGGCGCAATTGGGTAACATACTTCAATCGCTTAGCAGGAATAAGCTGCCGTTACGTTCAACACCTGCGGCCCGGTTGATGATTGAAGGCATGTCCGCTGCGCTGCCGCTGCTGCCTGCACTGCTGCTGAGGGGGCTCTTGCATCCACGTCTGGGCGGCCTCATTCTGAAGCTGTTGGGAAATAAGGGCGGGATGTTCGCCCCGCTTCTGCGTAATACGGTCAGCGCGACCGTCGTTCGCGGCGGAGAGAAAATCAACGTTCATCCAAGCGAAATTACGGTCGAGCTGGACGGGCGCACACTGCCGGGTGTCACTCCGAAGGAATTTATGGACGAGCTGCGCCGATTCGCAATTAATGATTCGATCAGGTTGGAAGTGCTGCGCCATGACCCATGCACCGCATCTCCCGACATGGGGCTATTCGGGTTACTGTCCGATGTACTGAAAGAAGCGGATAGGGAGGCCGTTCCGGTGCCGATGCTGCTGCCCGGAGGAACAGACGGAAGATTGTTTGCAAGACTCGGCATCCAAACCTACGGCTTCCTGCCAATGCCGCTTCCCAAGGACATGCAGTTTACAAAACTGATTCATGCGGCAGATGAACGCATTCCTGTAGAAGCGATCGGGTTCGGTACGGATGCGATTTACCGGGTGCTGGAGCGATACGGAGCGCAGCCGCTGTCATCGAATGGTTAGAGTTTGCCGTACAACCGTAATGGATACAATACATTAAATTAAATCAGATCGCCCGACATTGGTTCCAGAAGGCATTATAATTATTTTAAAAAGAAAAGCTTGATATATCAGGCTTTTCTTTTTTTATGTAAGAACATCTATCTCATACAACATGCAAATTTAAGTCGGTGTAAAACTTTTGAGGAATAAGGATGAAGAGGATCGGTAATTGATTAACTTGGCCGATTAGAGAAGTTTAGTGAGGTTGAAATAAATTTTTAGAAATAGTTGACACCCACCACTACTCAGTGTTACGATGTACCTGTAATAAGTATTACTTAATAGAGCTTGATATCCCAAAGCGATTGAGTAAAAATTCCCCTTGGTATTATGTTGTACTGAATATAAGTCAGACTAATTAGAGGAGGGACGAAATAAAGGAGGCGCTAAACATGGAAAATTTAACTGAAATGCTGAAGGGATCGCTGGAAGGCTGTGTACTGGAAATCATCAGCCGTCATGAAACCTATGGATACGAGATTACCCGACGATTGAACGATCTAGGCTTTACCGAAGTCGTGGAAGGGACTGTCTACACTATTCTCGTGCGATTAGAAAAGAAAAAACTGGTGAACATCGAAAAGAAACCGTCAGATATGGGGCCGCCCCGCAAATTTTACTCACTAAATGAGGATGGTCGTCAGGAACTTAAATGCTTTTGGGAAAAATGGGATTTTGTATCATCGAAAATCAACGTCTTGAAATCAAGCTTTATAAAAGAAGGAGGAACAATAACATGATGGAAATGTTCAAAAAAATGATTGGTGATAAAAAAGAGTACAAAATGATGATGGCACGGGTTGAAGCCCTGCCAGAGGACTACGAGTTCGTATTTAAAAAAATTCAAAACTACATGTGGAATTTTGCGAGCGGCAATGGGATGGATATGCTGCACCTTCAATATGAATTAATAGAATTGTTCGAAGCCGGTGCGGCGGAAGGCAGACAAGTGCTGGAAATCACCGGGGACGACGTGGCGTACTTCGCCGACGAATTAGTCGCAAACGCAAAAACCTATGTCGTCAAGTATCGTGAAGATTTGAATCAGAGTATTTTGAACCGATTTAAAAAATAAATTCAATAGATCATATCGACTGATTAGCTGGTTACTAGTGTGAATTGCCGCGTTCGCTATTCAGTTTTATTTTTAATCCAGTACTAAGTAATACTTAATATCAGTAAGACTTAGTACAGGATTAATATGTAATCTAGCTCCGCAAGGTAATCGACCGTAATTAATTTCTGGAGCTTTTGGCCATACTTCCCATTTTATAAGGAGGAAAAAAGGATGAGAAATGCAGCGATTTCTGTAAAAGGATTAAAAAAATCCTTTAAGGACAAGGGGGTATTAAAGGGAGTGGATTTTGAGGTGCGTCGTGGCGAAATATTCGCCCTGCTCGGCTCAAATGGTGCGGGTAAGACGACGACGGTCAACATTCTATCGACGCTGATGAAGCCCGATGGCGGCGAAGTTAGTATTTGCGGCTTTGACGTGAAGCGTCAACCGGATCATGTTCGCCAGAGCATCAGCCTGACAGGTCAATTCGCTGCTTTAGATGGTATGCTCACCGGGCGGGAAAATCTGATAATGATCGCTAAGCTACGGGGAGTTTCCAATCCCTCTCAAGTCGCCGACAATCTGCTTGCAAAATTTAGTCTGACAGATGCGGCCAACCGCCGAGCAGACAAATATTCCGGTGGTATGAAGCGTCGGATTGACATCGCCATGAGCCTGATCGGGACGCCAGCAGTTATTTTTCTCGACGAACCGACGACAGGGCTTGACCCCGAAGCCCGGATTGAAGTCTGGGATACCGTCAAGGAGCTTGCCGGCAGCGGAACGACCATTTTTCTGACAACCCAGTATCTGGAGGAAGCCGAACAACTGGCGGACCGTATCGCCATCCTGCATGGCGGAAAAATCATCACGACCGGTACCCTCACCGAACTCAAAGAAATGTTCCCGCCAGCGAAAGTGGAATACATTGAGAAGCAGCCCACTTTAGAGGAAATTTTCCTCGCGATCATCGGCAAAAAGGAGGCGATGTAAATGAAAAGCAAAACAGGGATATTACTAGGGCGTTTAATGCGCAACATCATGCGCAGCCAGATACGATTATTACGGTGGCGATTACGCCGATTATGATGTTGCTGCTGTTTGTCTACGTATTTGGCGGTGCCATAGAGACAGGAACGGACAGCTATGTCAATTATTTATTGCCGGGAATCTTGCTGATGGCTATCGCATCCGGCGTCGCTTACACTTCCGTGCGGCTGTTTACAGATGTAAAGAGCGGTCTGATGTCGCGTTTCATTACCATGCCCATCAAGCGCTCGTCGATATTGTGGGCTCACGTGTTGACCTCCCTTGTTTCCAATGCGCTTACTCTCTTGGTGGTTATTCTCGTTGCTCTCTTGATGGGCTTCCGTTCCAGCGCAGACATCCTAGATTGGCTCGCGGTAGCGGGGATACTTGGGCTGTTTACGCTGGCGCTGACATGGCTGGCTGTCATTCCCGGATTAACAGCTAGCTCGATGGAAGGGGCGACAGCGTACTCTTACCCACTGATTTTCCTGCCGTTTATTAGTTCGGCCTTTGTCCCCACTGAAACTATGCCTAAAATTGTCCGTGCTTTCGCTGAGAACCAGCCCGTAACGTCAATCGTGAATGCGATTCGTGCCCTCTTGTATGAAGGATCTGTTGGCAACGATATCTGGATCGCGCTTGCCTGGTGTGTCGGCATCATGGTCCTCGCTTACTTCTTCGCCAGTAAAGCTTTTAAACGTCAGTTAGGGTAAATAAACCATCACAGGAGCATTAGATAGAATACCTGAATAAAAGAAGAGCGCCCGCAGGCGTTGTGGGAGTTCTTTTTCTTAGATTTTTGGTTATTTAAATCGTCCATAATGCTTCCCATAAGACAGAATTTTATTATATAAGCTCTTATCTATGGATGCTTTGAGGGGGTATATTTGCGGACGCGTGTTCACTTCAAGAATCCAAGGTTTACCCTTTGAATCGACAGCCACATCCAAGCCGAGTTCATGAAATCCTTTGTAATGACGGTCAAAGTTTTTACCAACGGCAACGCCAAGTCTTTTGAGTTCCAGTTCCAGCTGTGAGGTGAAGGTAGAACTAAAATTGGCACCGTGCATCGTCTTGCTGAATGTTCCTATGGTGCCGCCTTGATTATAATTGGTAGCTACTTTGTTAGGGTTGCCGACTTTGGTGAACAGGGCTGTGCTGACCCAATCTCCCTGTCTGGTTTTCTGGACCATAACCCGGATATCGAATGGCTTAGCATTGCTTTTGGCTAATTGAATTCCTTTTTGCAACAGATAAGATCTGCTCCCAGCAAAGCGATTCAGATCACGGTACAATTGAGCAGTGGTAGAGTATGACGTTTTAGTTGTATTCAGCTGGCTTTGATAGCCGCTGTCTATTTTGCGTATACGGATAATGTTTTTTCCGCCTGATCCATCGGTTGGCTTAAAGAAGACACTGGTATAGTCATTCAGCATAGCGGACAGATTTTTTTGATTAAACGGTAATGTGTGCGGTACGTATTTTTGAAAATAGGTATCTTTAAGCAACCATTGGGTTTTCTTCCATTTATTCTTGATGGTGCTACTTTTATATTTCATTCTTCAGTGAACCCCCTCTTTTTTTGTTTAGCATATGCCGAAAAGTAGAACGAGTCTCCATGATGGCCTTGAACCAAGATACGAGCCTGTGACCATTTTTTGCCAAAAAAAATAAGAAGATAAGGTATGCTGCCGTGAATACCTATATAAGAGAAGTGATAGATGTCTAATGACACAAAATAAAACTAAACCTAAACGAACCGTTAATTTTCGAGAACGGAACCACTGTCAAGCTAACGGGCAGGAAAGTGCGGTAACTGTCTTGTATAATTGGAGTGAGAAATTTAATAGAAGGGAACACGATATGGAGATAAACAATAAGGTAGAAAGTAAGACTAGGCACATTAAGAGTTAAATTACCATTAAGCTAAAGCGACACGATAGTCGAATAATACATATTGTTGAGCAGGCTATCGCAGCCTGCTTATTTTATTAAGGTGACGTCAAAAAAGTTTATTCTCTTTCTGAACCCTTTTCCCCGCGAGAGCGAATTAAGGATTGTAACATATTAGGGTGGGGCCCCATGAATAATAAAGAGTTACATCATGGCTACCTCGTTATTTTCACTGCTAGAATTATTCTCAATCTGTTCGCAAATAATATTATTTAAAAATAAGGGAGCATAATCACATGCATCGTAAGAAAAATTTAAAAATGCAGAAAGTAGATTTATCACATTTAGAACAATATAGTCAGCTTTTACGTTATGTATTTCAAGTCACTAATAATGATCTTCACAAATATGGTTAGAAAGAAAACGAAATTCTTAATGAAAAGTCACCTGTCTTACAACAAGCAGATGTAATTGGATGGTTCGATGGAGAAAAACTGATTTCTCAAGTATCAACATATCCATTTGAGGTACGGATATTTAACCAAACGTATGCTATGGGCGGGGTTACAGGTGTGGGTACTTTCCCTGAATATTCTGGTCAAGGCTTAATGAATAAACTGCTGCTGCAAGCACTCACCAATATGCGTGAAAAAAAACAATCCATTTCTTACTTGTATCCATATTCCATACCGTATTATCGCCGTAAAGGGTGGGAGATTATTTCGGATAAAATCGTGTTCGAAGTTCAAGATTATCAATTACCCAAAAGCAAACCCGTTCCTGGTGATGTGGCACGTGTAGATCCTGAAAGCAATGATGTGAAGATGGCTTATGAACGCTTCTCCATGCAAACACATGGAGCCATGTTACGGAAAGAACTCGCATGGAGCGAGTATTGGCGGTGGGATTCAGATGATTTAACGGCAGCCGTTTATTATGGTGAAGATGGTCAGCCCGATGGTTACATTTTATATTGGATCGAAGAAGAAGTATTTCACGTCAAAGACATGATCTTTGTTCATGAAGAGGCAAGAAGTGGACTTTGGAATTTTATTAGTGCGCATTTTTCAATGATATCCAAAGTGGTTGGCAATATTCATACAGATGAACAGCTTGCATTTTTGCTGGAAGATGCTGATATTAAGGAAACCATTTCCCCTTACTTTATGGCACGGATCGTGGACATTGAGCAATTTATTTCAAAATATCCGTTTAAACCTTCAACCATACAAAGAGAATGGACATTTACCTTGCAAGACCCACTGCTGTCTTGGAATCAAGGAATATTCACATTACAAATTGAACCGAACGGATGCGGTAGAGTGATTCGAAGTGATCATCATCGTTGTGAAGATAGCATAAGTATTCAGACCATGACGACAATGTTGCTAGGCTATAAGCGTCCTGATTATTTGCACAAGATTGGTCGCATCAAGTGTAACCCAGAAACACTAGATTTATTAGAAGATGCTATTGAACAGCAGGCCCCTTATTTTTCTGATTATTTTTAATTTTAAATCGTGAAAACCAGATGAAGAGACTGCACAGCAATTGAATATTCTATTTGTGTTAAACTAAATTTAAATTTGTGTGTTACATATAGAAAATGGAGGGGTTATCATGACAACCGGATCACAAAACGATATTGATGGTCTGAAGGAAATTGGAAGAATTGTTGCATTGACGATTAGTGAAATGAAACGTCACACACGTGTAGGAATTACGACAAAGGAACTGGATGATATTGGTGGGCAGTTGTTAAAAAGCCATGGGGCTGTGCCGGCACCTAAGAAAGTTTACAATTTCCCTGGCAACACATGTATTAGTGTTAACCACGAAGTTGCTCACGGAATACCGGGAAATCGAGTCATTCAACCGGGCGATTTAATAAACATCGATGTATCTGCAGAACTAGGGGGCTATTATGCGGATGCGGGACATTCTTTTCCGATACCTCCATACGAGTCATCAATAATGCATCTGTGTCAATACACACATAATACAATGATGAAAGTAATCTCTTCACTTAAGCATGGAGTAAAATTGAACGAAATCGGAAGGATTATTGAAATAGAGGCTAAAAAAGGCGGCTATAATATAATAAAGAATCTGTGTAGCCACGGTATTGGAAAATCTCTACACGAGGCTCCAACTGAGATTCTACCTGTATATAACAAGCACGATAAACGAGTATTGAAAGAGGGCATGGTAATTACAATCGAGCCCTTTTTATCTACAGGTGCAGGTTATGCCGTTGAACAAAGGGATGGATGGACTTTATGTGTACCCGACAATAGCTTTGTGGCACAACATGAACATACTATAATTATTACAAAGAATGAGCCCATCATCACCACGGTAGCATAAAACCATTTGAACAAAAAGAAAGAATGTGCGTCATTATTACACTAACTATGAACGATAATTCAATAATGATATTTGAAGGTAGCCGACTTGTCATCGGTTACCTTTTTTCAATTTATCACCTCTTTCGGGGGGTAGACCAACCTTGAATGTTATTATATTAAAAGTTTCCCTAGAATCGAATGGCATTTTTAGGTAAAATTTGCTTACAGCAGTGAGATATCAATGTTAAACAAGGTGGTTATCAATTAAGTGCAAGATGATTTTTCATTTTTCGGTTTCTTCTATAGTAATTTCAGTATGAAAGTCGTTTCAAAAATTTTGACTGGAGGAGATATTATAAATCATAACGAGGTTGTTCAAATCAGTAATGCATATTTACTTCCATTAGTATCCGAATTGTATGGATTAGAAGGCTATAAAATTAAGCAGATTCCGGCACATGACGGAGGGCGTAATGTCGTTTACAGCTGTGAGAAAGAGGGTGCCGATGCAAAAATACTCAGAATCGCCTTCTTAAATGACAGAAGCCGGGAAGATTTTCTAGGTGAGCTTGAGTATGTCAGGTATTTATTCGAGCATGGCGGTAGTGTCTCGAATGTAGTCAGTTCCCAAAAGGGGAATCTGCTCGAAGAGATAAATCACAATAATTTACTTTTTTGTCTGCCTGTTTGATAAGGCTAGAGGAAAACTGCTTGTGGAAAATCATTATCGGTATCGGGCTGGAGTTCCTATTTCTGAATACTATTATAATTGCGGGAAAGTTCTGGGGAAACGGAATGGACTGGATACAGTCTGAACCAGACGTCGGTAAACGCAAACAGTTTATGGAGGATTATTTTGAAACAGTCCTCGCGGGATACAGATCTGAAACCAGGCTCGATCATACGATGTTGAACACATTGCCCTTGTTTATTCAAGCAAACTTATTGGAGAATATTATAGATGCGTTTGAGGTAATGCGAAACAACGGCGAAGAGCCGGAGTGTGATGAGGAGCTGTCGTATCGTATAAAATGCATCGAAGAAGATATCCTCTATTTTGGATTTTTCCATGAAATATATTCGTGTGAAGAACCTTTTGAGTATGAGAAACGAAATCTTTAATTTTTTCGTAGCATCCTTTGACTAAACTAACGGCGAACGATAGTTAAACTAAGCGAGATCAAACAAAAGGGCCATCTTTTCGGGATGGCCCTAAACTTGTTATTATTTAATAGAAACTGACAAAAAAGTATCCTTATATTATAATTGTTATAAATATCCTTATAGAGGAAAATTATTATACCGTTAATTTAAACATAGTAAGAGAGATTATTACATGGACGAAAAAAGCTATAGATTGTAATTACATACAGGAAAAGATGCCGTGGTTCTGTTATTCCGTATTATTTTGTTATGACGGGTGTATTAACGATTGTGTCTGTTATTTTGCATCAACGGCGTTAAAAGGACGAGTAAGATAGTACAGCTTATTTATACCGAGGAGGGATTAGATCCAATGAATATAGCCGTCAAGTTGATGCAAAAATTAAAAGACCGCGATACTCAGAATAAGCTGAAAGTCTATCAGGAAAAAGCGGAACTTATCAGGAAACGGAATTTGGAAGCATGGGACGATGGGCAGCTTCAAGCGGAATCCCTCCGGTTGCAAAAAGAAGCAAAATCGGGCACGCCTTTGGATGAGTTGCTTGTCGATGCTTATGCGTTAGTCTGTGAGGCAGCGAAGAGAAAGCTCGGATTACAGCCTTACGATGTCCAGATCATGGCTGCCATCGCTCTGCATGAGAGATTTTTGATCGAGCAGCATACTGGTGAAGGAAAAACGCTCTCTGCTGTTATGCCTGCTTATCTAAATGCGCTGACCGGCAAAGGCGTTCATGTGTTGACTTTTAACGATTATTTGGCAAATCGAGATGCGGAGTGGATGGGCCCAATCTATCGTTTCCTCGGGTTAACGGTAAACTCGGTTCAAACGGGCATGAGCCTGTTCGAGAAACAGGAAGCGTACGCCAAGGATATAACCTATGTTACGGTTAAAGAAGCGGGATTCGATTATTTGCGCGACACGATCGCTCTAGATGAAGCCGATACTGTACATCGTCCTTTCCACTTCGTCATCGTTGACGAAGCGGATTCACTTCTTCTCGACGAAGCGCGGGTGCCGCTAGTCATCGCTAGTGAATCAGCCTCTTTCGGCAACGACGGCAATAACGGAAATGACGGCATTTGTTTCGCAGACGTAGCTCGGCAGCTACAGCAAGTAGAGCATTACGACTTCGACGAGTTCCAGCGGAACGTTTACTTGAATGAAGCGGGCTCTGCTAAAGCCGAATCGCTGCTGGGATGCGGCAATTTGTACGAAAACCATAATAGTCATTTACTCATGTCGTTAAATTGCGCGCTGCATGCTGAATTGTTATTGAAAAAAGACGTCGATTATATCGTTCGGGACGGTAATATCGAGCTGATCGATGAATATACAGGCCGTGTAGCGGAGAACAGGAATTTGCCGGACGGGCTGCAAGCTGCGCTTGCAGCCAAAGAAGGGCTTCAGCTCTTAGCTGGCGGGAGAATTCTTGGTACGATCACCCTTCAACATTTCATTAGCCTATATCCAAAGATTTGCGGAATGACGGCTACCGCTCAAACTTCTGCAATGGATTTCGAAGAAATTTATGTGCTGCAGGTCGTGCAAATTCCACCGCACCGCCCAAACATACGGATTGACCATCCGCACAGGATTTATACCCATAAAGAAGCCAAGCTCAAGGCACTTGTAGAAGAAATCTCATCCGTCCATACGAGCGGACGTCCGATTCTCATTGGTACGTCAAGCGTCAAAGAGTCTAACATGCTGGCGGAGGCGCTAGCGGTTGTCAATGTACCTTGCCATGTTCTAAATGCGAAAAACGACGCAAAAGAAGCCGAGATCATCGCGAAAGCGGGAGAAATCAGCGCCGTGACAGTGTCTACGAATATGGCGGGACGAGGCGTCGACATTCGGCTCGGTGGCGGCAATCCTAAGCAAGCAGAAGTCGTCGCCAAGCTGGGCGGTTTATACGTAATTGGTACGCATGTGAATGAAAGCATGCGGATCGACGACCAGCTGCGCGGGCGTTCTGGTCGCCAAGGCGACCCGGGATCTTCTGTATTTTTCGTAAGCTTGGAGGACGAGTTGATGCTTCGGTTCGGCATCAATAAAGCGATCCACAATCTTAGACAGGATGAGGCTCTCGAAGATTCAGTACTCCGCAGCAAAATCGCGCAAATTCAGCGAGTTATTATGGGCCAAAACTTCGATATCCGCCAGGAATTGAACTGTTATTCGGATATGGTGGAGGATCAAAGGCGAATTCTATATGAGGAGCGGCTCAGAATTTTGAAAGGCGAGAAGCCGATGAGCTTCGGAGCAGCGGGTGCGGCTTTTTTATATCGACGAGTTCTGGGCTGACCATCTTGCATATGTTTCTTATCTTCGTGAAGGCATTCATTTGGAGAGTCTTGCTAGTCGCAATCCGATCGACGAATTTCATACGCAAATTACTCATGCATACGAGCAAATATCGGCAAAAATAAATCGTGAGTCGGCAAATATGCTTGTAAGGCTTGAAGGTTCAAATGATCCGGCAATGTGGGAAAAGTTTGGTTTAAAGAGCCCTACTTCGACTCGAACCTATATTATCAATGATCAATACATTCAGAATAAGCGCAACTCATGGACACTACGACTGTATTGGCATATTACCTTCGCAAGTCTTTGAAGCCAATATTCGGGTGGGGAAAATTTTGATAGAGACAAATACGAGCGAACGCTCAATTTTCATACTGCCCTCACAATTTTGAAGCGAAGCATTAACTCCCTGTTGAGTTCGGACAATTAAGAATACATCACAAGGGAGTACAGGCCCGATGGCGATGTATTCTCGGCATAAACATAGCGATAGAAGCCATAATTCTTTGTTTGAGGCTATGTTTGTCTTGCAAAATATGGACAGAGCGGATGGAAGCAGATCAACTCGCATTTGGCGAAATCCAGTTTGAGACTTGGACAAGCAAGTTCGATCTGACTTTGGAAGCAGTGGAGCTGGAAGCTGAAATCGAGAGCTTCAATTGGAATATGCAACGGATGTGTTTCAAGGGGAAACCGTGCAACGCATGGCGGAAAGCTATACCGTACTTGTGAGGGAAATTAAAGGCATGATTGAGAAAGTAAACAAAGAACGGGCCGATTTCAAGCAGCAGAAATGCTGCTTTTTATATTATTGTTTATATAGGGTACGGGGGTAATGTAAAATTAACTTAATATGCAGTAGGGGATATTCGAATTGGAGAATTGAAGATCAGGTCCGGGAATACAGCGAAAGACTCTGCTGAACGAAGCAGCTGTCGAGGACGGAATGTAAGAAACTATCACCAAATTAAATCCATTAAGAAGCGAATGACCATAACTTAACAAAACCATTACAAATTGAAGGTATGAGCTGTCCGCAGTCGGTAAAGTGAATCTTTCAGTCTACACGGTGGATATATCGTACGAGGAGAATGTTGTCACCATCAAGACTATTAAAGAGGCGATTGAAAACCCATGGATACGACGTCGTTTAATCCTCTTATGATGAGATAAGGTGGGTACACAATGTCGACAGTAATGACAACAAAACAGAAGAACAAACATAAGATCTTGCAGCAAAGAGATTTAATGCTGAGTAGTTTAGTTATTTTTGCGCTGAGATTCGGTAATGCTTTCTATATCCATTATGAAACCATGCTACACAAGCCACAATTCCTTTTTCGCTCGTAAAACAACAAAATATAGTACTGCAAAAGTGTCTTGGGAACGGGATTGTATATTCATAACAGAGCTGAACCCTCTTTTATTCGTCTCGATTTACTTTCTCAATGCACTTTTGAAAAATATAAATGTGTTATGATTTGTCCACTTAAAGGATTAAACGTTTAAACCAAGGAGATAAGTCTATGCAAACCACTGTAAATCTTGAACGATTAGCCGAGCAATTCGAAGAATGTCAAGAAGTATTAATGGCCATTGGAGATACTACACGACAATCCATCATTATTACGTTAATCAGCGCTGGTTGTCGAGGAATGCGTGTCGGAGAAATTACGGAGAAAACACATCTTTCCCGACCCGCGGTGTCTCATCATATTAAGATCCTCAAAAATGCGAAAGTCGTAAATGTTAATCGTCAAGGGACAATGAATTATTACTTTTTAGATCCAACAAAAAGCACAATTCGGTTGTTGAAAAGTTTGACTGAACATATTGAAGAATATATGACAGAAGCTTGGGAAGAAGGAAAGGTGAGGAAACAAGAGACTAACGCCTTACAATGACAATAAGATGAATGTGGTTCGGGGCATTTTGAAATAAATTAACGATGAGGAGTATGTACATGAAAGCTATGATCATTCGAAAATATGGACGTGGTCCACTTGAACTGGCGGAGATGCCAATGCCTTCGGTTTTAGAGAAGGATATTTTAGTCGAAATTGTGGCTGCAAGCATTAATCCTGTTGATTTTAAAATTAGAGATGGCAAATTGCGTATGCTCCTTAAATACGATATGCCACTCATCATGGGCAATGATTTCTCTGGGATCGTGACACAAGTCGGCAAAGGGGTCAAGAAATTTAAGGTCGGGGATGAAGTATATGGTCGGGCGAGTAAGCACAGGATTGGCACGTTTGCGGAATATTTGGCTATCGATGAAGATGACGTCGCATTTAAACCAACTAATATATCCTTCGAGGAAGCTGCCTCGATTCCTTTAGTAGGATTGACCTCCTACCAAGCTTTACATGATATTTTACAATTAACTCGCGGTCAGAAAGTGTTAATTCAGGCGGGGGCCGGTGGCATAGGAACGTTTGCAATACAACTGGCCAAAGCTATGGGAGTATACGTTGCCACGACAACAAGCCAAGCGGGGAATGACCTTGTCAAATCACTTGGAGCTGATCAGATCATTGATTATAAGCACGAACAGTTTGATGAGATACTGCAGGGCTATGATGGGGTATACGATACAATTGGAGGGAAGACGCTTGAAAAAGCATTTAAAATCGTTAAACCTGGGGGACAAGTGGTTACGATCTCAGGTTTGCCAAACGCTCGATTTGGACAAGCCTATGGATCTGGATTTATTAAAACCAATTTATTTCGATTGGCAACGCGTAACATAACGAAATTAGAGAAACAATACCATGCGAAGTACCATTTTCTGTTTATGAAAGCCAGCGGTGAACAGCTAGCAATCATCACGGAACTCATTGAATCAGGAAAAATTAAGCCAATTATTGATCGAATCTATTCTTTTGAGGAGGCTCAAGAGGCCTTGAATTATTCAGAGACAGGTAGGGCCAAGGGAAAAGTTATATTGAAAGTTAAATAAGTACGCTAGTTCTACAATTATTGAAGCTGAATGAAGTTCAGGAGCACCAACCTAAGCTTCTCGAGGGATGGGGAGAAGACTTGGAATGGCAGCGGCACTACTTGGTGATCCAAAAATATAGATTTAGATGAACCCGTAACTGACTTGATCCAGTAGGAATTTGCTTTATTCGAACATTTTTACGTGAACGAGCTGAGTCTGGAAACACCGTGTTGCTAATTAGAATTTTAAAAAATTGTAGGGCTGAAGGCTTGGTTTTTTCTCATTCTGAAATTGACAAAATGGTCTCTACTATCGATCAAAAAATAGATATTTGTGTTTAAGAGGTACTCCATGGTTTGGCCGGGGGCTTTCCCAAAGGAATGACCTGGGTAAACTCGTACATGAGGCGGTATCACAGATTTCATTCTCTGGAAGCTGATGAACATGTCGTCAGCTGAGCCGCCTTCCTGATTGCATATTCCGCAGCCTTCCATAAAAACGGTATCTCCGCTAAACAGGCTCTCTTCCAACAGATAACACATTCCTCCTGCCGTATGTCCGGGGGTTAGCAGGCAGGTTATTTTCGTGTTACCAATCTGAATCGTATCATTATCGTTTAATCCAATGAGACGAGGGCAGCTAAAGTGATAATAATCCCGCTCTTTAGCAGCCATGTACACCGTGGCGTTAAATCTTTCGACTAATGGATAAACGAGATTAACATGATCGTAGTGAGAATGCGTTAACAAAATAGCTGTCAAAGTTACCTGCAATTCCGCGAGTTTATTGCAAATTTGATCCAGCTCCCAAGCAGGATCAACTATAAAAGCGCTTTTGCTGAATAGATCCTCAACAATATAGCAATAGTTGCCCCACTGAGATATGGTTCTAACGACGTGCACCTTATAACCACTAGTCATGAAACCCCATCCAATCCTATATAATAAGCATGATCTTGCCAATCCCTTGTTTGATTAGGTTGATGTTCATTTCAATCTCCACATATTTCGGGTATGTTAGGGAATATGCGTAACCCTCCACTACAAACGAAATGGCGGAATATTGGGAGAAATTCGTAAACGAGCTGACCCAACACCCGTCCTTATCCTCTATATCTTTAACCTCCAAAAGTTGTAAAGGAACTGCTAAACCCGTTTTGATTGCTTTAGAAAGGGATTCTTTTAAAGTCCAAATGATGGTGCTGAAGCTTTCGTAGGAACAAGAGAGACGAGTGGCGATTATCTTTTCGGAAGATGTTAACTCGGCTTCAACCGTTCTGGTCAAACTGCTATTGATTTTCTCAATATCGATGCCCAAGATCATTATTTCAGGAAAAGCGATGGCGGCGGCTATATCATTGCAGTGCGTTAGGCTGACCTGAATGCGTTTCGGTGAATCGTGAAGAATTACCGGTTGGTTGAACACTCCATTTTTTACATGAATTTTGGTTAAATCGTTATCGTCCAATAGGGAAGCGATAGCTTTTTTGGCGGCATATCTCCCCAGAAGATAGCTTTTTATCCTTGGCTCGTATTTCAAAGTTTTCAAATAATCGATTTCATCCAGGTGCAGATAAGCATCCAATTTGTCGGCTAGTTCGCTATAAGCAATCTTACAAACATGCATTGAGATGGGATGGAATTCCTTGTGATACTTTATTGTTAAATTAGTGGAAAAATGGTTAGTGCTCTCAAGCATGGCGGTGTTCTCCGAATTTTTAAAGAAGTGTTATTAACTAATACTTCGCCCATTTTACCATAAATGGAACTATAAGGGAACCGATCTTCACTACTAAACTGAGTGCCGCTTTTACAAAATGCTAGGCATGGAGTGTCCTGATTCTCTTTAATTGAATCTCTGATATGTAAAAAAGGGTAATATTGACAGTCATTAGAGCACTAAGCTATGATTGTCATATAGTGGTTAAAAATGTAAATAATCTCTCAATAAACCATATTAGTAAATAATATAGGTGGTGATTTGATAACAGATGAGCACTTATTTATTTCCAGGACAAGGTTCTCAGCTCAAAGGTATGGGACGTTCTCTTTTCGATGAATTTCCGGATCTGACTGATCAAGCGGATGATGTACTGGGATACTCGATTAAGAGGCTATGTCTGGATGATCCTTATGCCTATTTAAGCAAGACACAGTATACTCAGCCAGCCTTGTATGTTGTGAATGCTTTATCCTATTTGAGTAAAATAACAGAAACGGGAAGGAAGCCGGATTTTGTTGCAGGGCATAGTCTAGGTGAATATAACGCTCTTTTTGCCGCCGGAGCCTTCGATTTCAAGATGGGGCTAGAGCTGGTGCAAAAAAGAGGGGAACTCATGAGTGCTGTAAGCGGGGGGGCAATGGCAGCCGTTATCGGATTAAAAGCAGAGCAAGTGGAGGAGGTATTGGAGAGAAACCAACTGTCCTCCGTAGATGTTGCCAATTATAACACGGACACTCAGATCGTGATCACCGGCCGTAAAGAAGATATCGAGAAGGCCCAGCCGATATTCGAAACCAACGACTCGGTTCAAAAATTCGTCCTCCTAAATGTTAGCGGAGCTTTTCATTCCCGCTATATGCGGGAAGTCGGGGAAGCATTTAAATTGTTCCTCCAGTCGTATACATTTCAGCCATTATCCATTCCAGTAATCTCAAACGTCAATGCCAAACCATACCAACATGAACGGATCGCTCAGAGTTTATCTGATCAAATCAGCTTAGCCGTCAAATGGTCGGATAGTATTAACTATTTATTTGAACAAGGGGAAACGGTTTTTGAGGAAATCGGACCAGGGCGCGTCTTGACTGGCATGTTTGTAAAAATAAGAATAGATCGGGAAATGGCAGGCTTATAGTGGTTTTTCAAAAAGCCCGCTTGTGATCATGTTGTGAATCAGGAGGCCGTTTCGTCATCGAATCTTGAATTCAGCCGGGCCCAAGCGATGCTTACGAAGTATGTTTTATACGGAACCATTTCAGGTGCTCACGTAACCAACTAGAAGCTTTCGAAGCCGTTTTCTACGAAACGTGTATCTCCGCTTCTCTGTCCCTAGCTTCATCCAAGCTTCTCGCTGCAGAAAAACGATCATTTTGAACATGCACTTATAGAATGAGGTGAAGTATGGGCAAACCGATTGTTTTCCTGTTTTCTGGACAAGGTTCTCAATACTACCACATGGGGAAGGAGCTTTGGAAGCATCATCCCACATTCCACAAATGGATGCTGAGGTTGGATGCTTTAATGGCTCCCTACACGGGGATATCCGTCGCGAACGAAATCTATCATCCGCAGAAGGGGGTACAAGATCCATTCGATCGATTGTTATACACCCACTCCGCAATTTTTATGGTTGAATATGCGCTGTATCAGGTTTTGCTGGAACAAGGGATCAAACCAGATTACGTTCTCGGGACGAGTTTGGGTGAGTTCTCTAGTGCGGCGGCAGCGGCGTTCTATCCGTGGAAGATATAGCCGAGTGTGTCGCCAGTCAAGCCTTGGTGATAGAACAACGATGTGCCAAAGGCGGTATGATCGCTATCTTGAACCGTCCCGATTTCTATTACGAAACTCCTCAGTTATATGAAAATTGTGAGTTGGCTTCCATAAATTACAGTTCGCATTTTGTAATTTCAGGCGGAGACGAGCAGTTGGACCGGATTATCCATTTTCTTAAAGAAAAGCAGATCCTTCATCAACGGCTGGCGGTTTCTTACGCTTTTCACTCTTCACAAATCGAAGCTGCGAAAGAGGATTTTCTCAGCTTCGCGCAAGATAAGTCATACCGTAAACCTGTAATCCCAATTATCTCCAGTCTGCAGGGAGGCTTGGCACAGGAAGTCAATGATCGGTTTTTCTGGGAAGTTGTCAGCAGACCCATTCGCTTTCAAGAGGCTATTCGCTATTTGGAGAATCTGTACGAATGCAATTATATAGATGTGGGACCCTCAGGGACGCTCGCTAATTTTATCAAGCAACAGGATAAGGAGAAGTTCGGACAGCGCTGTTTTTCAATCTGCACCCCGTTTAATCAGGAACTTAAAAACTTACATACAATTCAAAACTTATTCCATACATAAAACATAAGAGTCGGAGGTGATCCGCTTTATGCTAACGTATATATTTCCTGGTCAAGGTTCTCAGTTTAAAGGAATGGGAAGTAATCTCTTTGATACCTTTAGGGATTTCACCGCAATGGCAGACGATGTGCTGGGCTATTCGATCAAACAGTTATGTACCGAAGATCCCCATTCCCAATTAAACCAAACGCAATTTACACAACCTGCCTTATTTGTTGTAAATGCTTTTACCTATTTGAATCAAATTCGGGAAACCGGCAAAAAGCCAGACTTCGTTGCCGGACACAGCCTTGGTGAATACAATGCACTGTTTGCCGCTGGAGTTTTTGATTTTGAGACAGGGTTGCGCTTGGTGAAAAAGAGAGGCGAGCTGATGGCGCTTGTGACAGGAGGAGGTATGGCTGCTGTCGTAGGTCTTCGGAAAGAGCAGGTGGCAAAGATGTTGGAGGCAAACGGACTTGACGGCATCGACGTTGCCAATCACAACACCCCATCCCAAATTGTCATCTCTGGCAGAAGCGCAGAAATCGAAAAAGCCATATCTATCTTCGAAGCCGCTGCTGGCGTTAAGATGGCCGCTCTCCTTAAGGTCAGCGGCGCTTTTCATTCGCGTTATATGAGCGAAGTCCAAAAGGAATTTGAGCGGTATTTGGCATCTTTTCATTTCCATCCTTTATCTATTCCAGTCATTTCTAACGTTGAGGCAAGACCCTATGAAAACGAAAAGCTGAGGGCAACTTTGGCAAAACAGATCAGCAGCCCCGTACGATGGATGGATAGTGTACGGTATCTCTTCAAGCAAGGCGAAATGCAGTTTGAAGAGATAGGACCGGGCCGAGTACTAACCGGAATGGTTCATAAGATTATGCAAGAGGCCGACTCTCATGAGGAAGTGGAGACTACTCTTGAATCAGTATCCACTGCATCTTCTCAGACGGCCGGGGACGCAAAGTTCGTATACCCGACGGTAACCGCCCCATCTTTAGGGAGTTCCGAATTTAAGAAAGATTATAACCTGAAGTATGCATATCTGGCGGGGGGCATGTACCGAGGAATCGCCTCACAAGAAATGGTCGTGAAACTGGCGAAGTCTGGCTTGATGGGCTTCCTGGGAACTGGCGGGATGAGTATGCAGCAGGTGGAAGAGAACATCTTGTACATTCAAAGCCAAGTTTCCCCTGGACAGGCTTACGGGGTTAATCTGGTACATAACTGGAAAAATCCAGAACGTGATAATAGTCTGATCGAGCTTTTACTCCAAATGAATGTTCAGCATTTGGAGGCTGCAGCGTTTTTGAATGTGCCCTCTTCATTGGTGCGTTTTCGTGCAAAAAGCTTGTTTCGGGATGCAAGTGGAGAAGTGATAGCCAGGAACAAAATCATTGCCAAAGTTTCACGACCGGAGGTGGCGGAAGCTTTCTTAAGCCCTGCCCCGGATCTTATTCTCCAAGCACTTGTTGAGGAACATTTGATCACTCGGCAAGAAGCCGAGTTGGCCAGGGAGCTGCCGATGGCAGATGACATCTGCGTAGAGGCAGATTCGGCTGGCCACACGGACAGCGGTGTTGCTTATACGTTGATGCCGGCCATGCTACGGCTGCGTGACGATATGATGGCGAAGTACCGCTATGAGAAAAAAGTGCGGATCGGGGCGGCCGGCGGAATCGGAACACCAGAGGCGGCATTGGCTGCGTTTATGCTGGGGGCCGACTTTATTCTCACAGGTTCTATCAATCAATGCACAGTAGAGGCGGGAACCAGCGATAAGGTGAAAGATTTGCTGCAACAGATGAATGTACAGGATACAGATTACGCACCTGCCGGAGACATGTTTGAGATGGGCAGCAAAGTGCAGGTGTTGAGAAAAGGAGTATTTTTCCCAGCCCGTGCCAATAAACTGTACGAAATTTATCGGCGGTATAATTCGCTGGGTGATATCGATTCGTCTACTTCAGAGCAGATTCAGAGTAAATATTTTAAACGCAGCTTTGAACAGATCTATGACGAATTGAAAGTTCATTATCCGAATGAGATCGATAAGGCCGAGCAAAATCCCAAACACAAAATGGCTATGATCTTTAAGTGGTATTTTGGATATAGTTCGCGTCTGGCCTTAAGCGGCAGTGCAGAATCTACGGTAGATTATCAGATCCATTGCGGCCCGGCTTTGGGCGCTTTCAACCAATGGGTGAAAGGAACCGAGTTGGAGAACTGGAGAAACCGGCATGTGGACGAGATTGGAGAGAGGCTGATGACCTCTACGGCAGAGCTCATCAATCGTAAATTCGCCTCGCTACTTCTCCCTGCTGAAGGTAAAATCCTTACTCCTGTTTAAAAAACTTAAGCATAAGCTTCGGTGCTGAAACCGGCCTTTTTGAATACGCACTCTAAGGAAAAAAACAATGTAATTAAAGGAGGAAGCATGTATGAACAAGGAAAAAATTGTTGAAGTGCTGATCCATAATATCCGTGAAGTTCTTCCTGAAATGGATGAGTATTCTTTTCAATCTGAGGACACACTCTCGGACTTGGGGGCGGATTCGGTAGATCGTGCTGAAATCATAAACTTGATGCTCGAAGAACTGTCACTTCGTATTCCTCGCGTGGAATTGGCCGGGGTCAGCAATTTGGGCGAACTTGTCGAGGTGCTGCATGGGAAACTTCAATCGGCCTGATATCCTGGTGTCAGGAGTAGGCGTGACAGCGTCCATCGGCCAAGGAAAAAACGCGTATTGGTCGGCGCTGATGTCGGGCCACTCGGCCTTTCATTTCTTGCAGCGTCCAGGAAGGCAAAAGGAAAGCCGGTTTATTGGCTCTGAAATTTCTGCGATATCGGCATCTGATGCGATTTCAAGCAAGCTATTCCGTAAGGCATCTTTATCTGGTCAGGTATCTCTGGTTACTTTGCACGAGGCTTGGGTGGACGCCAAATTGGATTTAGCCGATCCTAGCCGCATTGGACTCATTATTGGAGGGTCCAATGTTCAGCAGAGGGAGATGGCGCAAATCTTCGAAACGTACCACGAACGTGCTGAATTTGTTCCCCCTTCTTATGGCTTGTCATTTATGGACAGCGATCTTTGCGGGCTGTGTACGGAGCAATTCGGAATTCAAGGTTTGGCTTACACGGTGGGGGGAGCTTCGGCAAGTGGTCAGTTAGCCGTCATTCAAGCGACACAAGCGGTGCTGTCTGGTCAGGTGGATATTTGTATTGCTTTGGGGGCTATGATGGATCTTTCTTACCTTGAGTTACAGGCGTTAAGAGCGCTCGGGGCAATGGGAACCGATCGTTATGCAGATCATCCCGAGCTTGCCTGCCGGCCGTTTGACCAAAATCGAGACGGTTTCATCTATGGTGAATCGTGCGCAGCTTTGGTCATTGAGCGAGCAGCGACGGTTAAATGCCGCCAAGTCAAGCCCTATGCTGCCGTTACGGGTTGTGCTCTGAAGATGGATGCCAATAGAAATCCAAATCCTTCTCTGGCTGGAGAAGTTCATATCATTCAGAACGTACTCCAGCAAGCCGGACTTTCAGCAACAGAGGTTGATTATCTGAATCCCCATGGTTCGGGTTCCCCGATTGGAGATGAGACGGAACTCAGGGCGATTCGCGATTGCGGGCTTTCACATGTCAAGTTGAATACGACTAAATCCATTACTGGCCACGGCCTCACTGCGGCAGGTGCGGTTGAGATCGTCACAACCTTGTTGCAAATGCGGGAGTCCCGCCTGCATCCTTCTAAAAATTTGGAGAATCCCTTGGATCCTGGTCTGAACTGGGTTGGGGATCAATCCATCCCTTTCGGAATAACCAATGCTTTAAGTTTGAGTTTTGGTTTTGGCGGCATGAATACAGCCATTTGTTTGCAAAACATTTGAATGTGTATAGGAAGGAAGGTTCGAGATGGTTTCTGCCGGAATAGAAGCGATTAATATTTTTGGCGGTACGGCTTACTTGGATGTCATGCAATTGGTGAAACACCGCAGTCTGGATACGACCCGATTCGAGAATTTGTTGATGAAGGAGAAGGCCGTGGCGTTGCCATATGAAGATCCGGTTACATTCGGCGTTAATGCGGCAAAACCAATTGTCGATTCCTTAACCGAAGTAGAAAAGAACCGGATCGAGCTGCTAATCACCTGCACCGAATCGGGCATCGACTTCGGAAAATCTCTAAGTACCTATATTCATCATTATCTGGGTCTTTCTCGGAACTGTCGTTTGTTTGAGATCAAACAAGCCTGCTATTCGGGAACAGCTGGGTATCAGATGGCCCTTAATTTTATTCTGTCACAAGCCTCCCCTGGTGCGAAGGCGCTGGTTATTGCCAGCGATATCTCGCGGTTCTTGGCAGCAGAAGGGGGTGACGCTCTAAGCGAGGATTGGTCCTATTCCGAACCTAGCGCCGGGGCTGGCGCTGTAGCCGTATTGGTTGGCGAGAATCCGCTTGTACTTCAAGCGGACGTAGGGGCTAACGGCTATTACGGCTATGAAGTTATGGATACCTGCCGGCCGGTTCCGGACAGTGAAGCTGGGGATGCGGATCTGAGCTTGATGTCCTATCTGGACTGCTGTGAGCAAACTTATCTGGAATACAAACGTCGGGTTCCCGAAGCTGATTATAGAAGCACGTTCCACTATCTAGCCTTTCATACTCCTTTTGGGGGAATGGTAAAGGGAGCTCATCGCACAATGATGCGCAAGATAGCAAAAGCTAAGAACGATGACATTGAAGCCGATTTTAACGAGCGCGTAAAGCCAGGCATGATCTACTGTCAACGAGTAGGAAATATCATGGGGGCGACGTTACTGCTGTCACTGGCTAGTACGATCGATAACGTTCGGGTTGATTCTCCGAAGCGCATTGGGTGTTTCTCTTACGGATCAGGCTGTTGCTCCGAGTTTTTCAGCGGCGTGGTTATGCCACAAGGTTTGGAACATCAGAGGAGGTTTGGGCTGCAGCGAGGATTGGACGAACGCTATCGCTTGTCCCTGGACGAGTACGAAGCTATATTCAAGGGAAACCGGACAGTTCGGTTTGGGACCCGCAACTTGAAGCTGGATCATGAGTGGATTCCGGGGATCACAAATGCTTTCGGCGGGAGATTGTATCTGAACGAAATTTCTGAGTTTCATCGTAAATACGTATGGATTTGATGGATTATCAAACTCTGCAAGTTCGTTATCAGGGGCCGATTTGTTTCATTAGGTTTCATCGACCTGAGGCCAATAATACGATTAATGACCGGTTCGTTCAAGAATGTTTGCATATTTTGACGATCTGTGAAGAAACGGCTAACGTCGTCGTATTAGAGGGGTTGCCTGAAGTGTTCTGTTTCGGAGCAGATTTTCAAGAGTTGCAAGAGAAATGGAGCAGTCATCCGAACGATGTTCACGACCCGGAACCGCTATATACAATTTGGCTGAAGCTGGCATTGGGGCCTTATGTGTCTGTCGCTCATGTTCGTGGGAAAGTGAATGCCGGAGGGGTTGGATTTGTCGCAGCCAGCGATATCGTTATTGCGGATGAAACGGCGCAGTTCAGCTTGTCTGAGATGCTGTTCGGGCTTTATCCGGCTTGTGTGCTCCCTTTTCTCATACGCCGAGTCGGATTCCAGAGAGCCCATTATTTGACGTTAACCACTCAGCAGATAACTGCCTCGCAGGCCGCAGCATGGGGGCTGGTGGATGCATACGAAGCACAGAGCGATGGGTTGCTGCGTAAACATCTACTGCGTCTTAGGCGGTTATCCAAGGCGGGAATTACCTCGTATAAAAGTTATGTCGCAAGTCTGGACGATGGCCTGCAAACTGCAAAGGTACAGGCCCTGAATGCGAACAAGATGATGTTCTCATTATCCCGCAATCAAGAGGGAATTATTCGTTACGTCAACACGGGAAAATTTCCGTGGGAGGATGATTAGGCAGTAGACGATGAAAGAAAGACGTCTAGAGGAGGCCCGATGATGGTTTCTGTAGTTGAGATGCTTGAAATAGAGCCTGATATCGTTCAAGTGAAGATGCAGGATAGAACGCATAGAAATGCATTTTCCAAGGAGTTGATTCATGGGTTAAATCAATCTTTTGAGTTGATTCGCGCCCATCCCCGTTACAAAACTGTGATTCTAACTGGGTATGACAGTTATTTTTCAACCGGTGGAACGCAGGAAGGGCTGCTCGGAATTCAACAAGGTTCGATAAAATTCACGGACGATAATTTGTACTCTCTGGCTTTGGACTGTCCCATTCCCGTGATCGCCGCTATGCAGGGGCACGGAATTGGAGGAGGCTTCGTGATGGGACTATTTGCGGATTTTGTTATATTAAGCCGGGAGAGCCTCTACACCACGAACTTCATGAAATATGGATTTACACCCGGCATGGGAGCGACTTATATTGTTCCGCAGAAATTAGGCTTTGCACTCGCTCAGGAATTACTTATGAATGCGGGGAATTACCGCGGGGCCGAACTAGAAAAACGTGGAATACCCTATCCGGTTGTTCCTCGTAATCAGGTTTTGCCGCATGCTTTGGAATTAGCCCGGCAGCTAACCGAGAAGCCAAGACACTCATTAATGACGTTAAAGGAACATCTTGTCGCCCCGCTTCGCGAGCAGCTTTCCAAGACCATACAACAAGAGTTAGAGATGCACGAAAAGACATTCCATCACGAAGATGTCAAAAAAAGAATATCTGAATTATACGGTTCCTAACCCGATTACATAGCGGAGTAAATGGAGGTAGCTTATGAGAAATGATCAGTTATCCATTGAACCCACAGACGTTCATGCCCGCATCTCAATATCTCATGGAGAGAAGCTAATAACCGACGGAAATCAGCCCGCCACGCTTGCTGAGACCTTGGAAAGTACTGCCCGAAAGTATGGAGAGAGTCGGGGAATTGTTTATCTGCTTGAGGATGGCTCCGAACTGCATCAGTCGTACGGGGATCTCTGGAACGACGCCAGAAGTGTCGCAGAGGGGCTCCGGCATTCAGGTCTGCAGCCGCAGGATGTGCTGCTGATGCAGCTTCCGCACAACGAGCAATTCATCCCCGCGTTCTGGGGATGCGCATTGGCCGGTTGTGTACCTTCTCCATTGGCTGTTGCTCCAACTTATGCAGAGGTGGATAGCGCGGCCCAAAAACTGAAAGATGCTTGGACTACTCTTAATCACCCGCCGATCCTGACTAACCGAGAGAGGCTGCCTGAATTACAGAACTGGGCCGACATGATGGGACTATCGCAGATTCGGTTGCTAGTTATCGAAGAGCTTTTGGAATTTGAAAAGACGGACCACTGGCATCAAGCTTTGCCAGAGGACCTGGCAATATTGGTCTTAACCTCTGGTAGTACTGGCGCCCCCAAAGCGGTCATGCTTAGTCACAGCAATATACTAAGCATGGTTAAGGGTATGATCCAGATGTATGGATTCACAGATCAGGATGTAACCTTCAACTGGATGCCGTTCGATCACGTCGGCGGAATTTTTATGATGCATTTACGCGATGTATATTTGGGGTGTCAAGAGATCAACGTAACAGGTCAAAGTATTTTGGTTGATCCACTGAGCTGGTTGGACGGGATCGACCGTTACCGGGCTTCAGTCACATGGGCGCCAAATTTTGCTTTTGGATTGGTCAACGATTATTCGCAAGAAATTAGCAGCCAAAAATGGGACCTTTCCTCCATGCGCTTTATGTTTAATGGTGGAGAAGCCGCAGTGGCTAAGGTAGTGCGTGCCTTTTTGACATTGCTGGAGCCCCACGGACTGCCTTCAAATGCCATCCGTCCAGCTTGGGGGATGTCCGAAACATCCTCTGGCGTTATTTTTTCAAATCGGTTTATGAGGAGCACCACTCGGGACGAAGACGATTTCGTGGAGACCGGCTTGCCGATTCCAGGTTTATCCATTCGGATTGTGGATGATCAACATCAATTGATGCCCGAAGGTTCCATCGGTCGTCTGCAAGTTAAGGGCATGTCGATTACAAGCGGCTATTATCGGCAGCCTGAGTTAAGTCAAAGTGCATTTACGGCGGATGGCTGGTTCGAGACGGGAGATCTTGGCTTTATGCGCGAAGGACGTCTAACCCTAACAGGCCGGACTAAAGATGCCATTATTATTAATGGTGTGAACTATTACAGTTACGCGATTGAGTCGGCTGTTGAAGAGCTTGCGGATATTGAGACTTCCTACACGGCCGCTTGCGCGATACGCACACTGGAAGATACCACGGATCAACTAGCAATTTTCTTCGTTCCGTCCCGTTCGTTGGATGAAATCCAAATGACGCAGCTTCTTCAAGCGATTCGTTCTCATGTTGCCAAAACGGTTGGCATTGTGCCAGAGTATGTGCTGCCATTGGAGCGCGATAGCATTCCCAAAACGCCGATTGGTAAAATTCAACGTCCTCAGCTAAGAAAAGCCTTTGAAAACGGGGAGTTTTCCGGGTTGCAGGAGAGTCTGGAAAGGATGTCGCGGACGGCAGAACAGACAGGCAGCCGTTTAGTAGTAGGGGAAGAGTGGACTCGGGAGCTCATCTGGAAAGAGCTGGTACTCTGTTTTGAGAAGGAGCTGGGGGTAAATAGGGATAGGGCGGAGTCGGGTACAAATATCCTGAGCCTTGGCGTGAATTCCATTAAGATGATGAAACTTATCCGTCTTATTGAAAAGAGTTTCCAGATTAAAATGACGGCTAGGGAACTATATAAACATCCGACGTTTGAATCTTTGGCGGAGCTTGTATTCATAAAGACGGCAGAACAGTACGCTGGGTCCCCGGATGCCGGCGGGATTGGCATATCCAGCAGGGAGAGCGGAGATAAAAGGACGGCAAGGGGACAGCTTTCCGAGGTTCAAAAAGGATTATGGACCTTGCAAAAAATGGATCCTGAATCTTGCGTTTACCACATACCTCTAGGCCTTCGGTTTGCTTTCAAGGTGGATATTGAGAAATTAAAACTGGCTTTGAAGTATGTATTGGAGCAGCATCCGATCTTGACAAGTGTCATTGTAGAAGTAGATGGAGTTCCTTGCAGAACGATCCAGCCTTCTGGGCCATTGTCTATAACAATGGAGGATATCTCGATGCTGAAGGAGAGCAAAATCGTTGCTCATCTCAGAGAAAAGGCCAAAAAACCTTTTACAGCTGAAGGCCATCCTTTGCTGAACATTTTTTTGTTCTCGCGATCTGAAGAAGAGCATTATTTGCTCGTTGTGATCCATCATCTTGTATTTGACGGCGTTTCTTCCATGACTTTAATGCATAGCTTGTTGGACGGATACAAGCAGCTTGAGCAGGGTCAGATACCGACAGCTCAACATGCAACAGAAAACTACGATGATTACGTGGCGTGGGAGCAAAGTATGCTGTCCGGCGAGGAAGGCGAGAAACACCGTAACTACTGGTTACAGCAGTTATCCGGGACCCTGCCTAACCTGCAATTGCCGGCAGATCGCCCAAAGACTTCTAGACTGAGCAGAAACGGGCATACCTGCAGCAAGCTGATTCCAGCGGAACTCAAAAACTCGATCAAGACCTTTGCTTCGCACCATTCAATAAGCATGACGACCGTTCTCCTCGCCGGCTATATGATTCTATTGAATCGGTATGCAGGCCAAGAGGAAATGATTGTCGGTATGCCGGTCATGACGCGGCCCGAAGAACGTTTTGAGTCCATGATCGGGAACTTTCTGAATATGCTTCCGATCAGAGAAAAGATTCGGGATCAGGCAACTTTCGAAGAATTCATCCAGAACCTGCAATACACTCTGCTAGATGGGCTGGACCATGCCGTGTATCCGCTGCCGCGAATGGTACAGAACAGAAACAAGTCGTTCCCGGGAGGATCACAGCTATTCCAAACGGCCTTTTACTCGCAAAATTTCCAACAATCGACCAGCTATAAGCAGTTGATCCATGAATATGCACCGGACTCTTCCATTGAGTTCGTAGATGGCCTTCATCAGGAAGGCGAATATGAACTGATCTTCGAGCTGTGGGATGAGGATGATCGGATGACACTAAATATCAAGTACGATGCAGATGCATTCGAAGCTTCGACTGTTGAGAAGTTAGGCGACTCATACATGAGCCTTATGGAATCGCTGATTCGCAACTCTGCTCTTGCTTTAGAACAAATCTCAATGCTCTCGGAAAAAGATGAAAATACCGTTCTACACGAATGGAATGCTACCCAAACCGATTATCCGGATGCAAGCCTACCTGTATTGTTCGAGCAGCAAGCAGGAAGGACACCAGACGCGATTGCGGCAATTTGCGATAACGTATCACTCACGTATCAGGAGCTGAACGAGAGAAGCACGCTATTGGCCATTTATTTGCAAGCGCAAGGCATTGTCCCTGACAGTACAGTGGCCATTTGCGTAGACCGTTCGTTGGACATGATTATAGGTTTGCTTGGAATTCTGAAGGCTGGCGCTGCTTATGTTCCCCTGGATCCTGATTATCCTGAGGAAAGGCTTGCCTATATGCTCGAAGACAGCAAAGCGTCCGTTCTGCTGACACAATCTGAACTTCGAAACAAACGGAGACAGTTATTCGAAAAGGTAGAGAAAGTGATTTCATTAGACCAAGACTGGAAGGAATCTATACAAGTGGCGGAAGGTCGGACCCTCAAACAAAATTTGAGGCCAGAACATTTAGCCTACGTGCTCTATACTTCTGGAAGTACTGGAAAGCCGAAAGGTGTCATGATTTCGCACAGAGCGCTCGTCAATTTTCTGTCTTCAATGTCTAAAAAGCCTGGGCTGCGGGCCGAGGACCGGTTGCTTGCTGTGACCACTTATTGCTTTGATATCGCCGGTTTGGAATTGTTTTTGCCCCTGCTGATGGGCGCTCAATGTTATCTCTGCAAATCGGACGTAAGCAAAGATGCGGAAAAGCTTAAGAAAGAAATTCAAGCGGTTCGGCCGACCATCATGCAAGCTACGCCGGCTACATGGTCGATGCTGTTTCAATCCGGTTGGAAGAACGAAGAGCGGGTCAAAGTTCTATGTGGAGGCGAAGCGCTGCCATCCAAGCTGAAACAGTATTTTATAAGCTCGGGTACGGAAGCATGGAACATGTTTGGACCGACTGAAACGACAATTTGGTCTACGGTTCATCACATCCAATCGGAAGAGCCTGTATCAATCGGGAGACCGATCGCGAATACGCAAGTATATATCGTCGACAAGCAACTGCGGCTGGTGCCGATCGGCATCCCCGGCGAGCTGTGCATTGCAGGCGACGGGCTGGCCAGAGGCTACTACAATCAGCCGGCGCTGACCGCGGAGAAGTTCGTCGATAACCCGTTTCAGCCGGGTACGAGGCTGTACCGGACCGGCGATCTATCGCGGTGGCTGCCGGACGGACAGATCGAATACCTGGGACGGATCGACAATCAAGTCAAGCTGCGCGGCTTCCGTATCGAACTCGGAGCTATCGAAACCCGGCTTAGCGAGCATAAGGGTATCGAGGACGCGGTCGCGGTCGTCAAACAGGCCGGCGAGCACAAGACGCTTGTCGCGTACTATACCGCCCGCGAGGATAAGACCACTCCGCAAGCACGCGAGCTGCAGAGCCACCTGAAGATAGGCTTACCCGACTATATGGTGCCTGCACATGTCATCCGTGTAGACCGGATGCCGCTCACACCGAGCGGGAAGATCGATCGCAAGGAGCTGGCGGACCGACCAGTGACCGTGCAGCGGGCGCATACCCAAAGCATGCCGGAATCCCGACTGGAACAGGCGGTTCTGGCGATCTGGGAAGACGTGCTGCAGGTTGGTGGCATGGGCAATCGTGACGGCTTTTTCGATGTCGGCGGAGACTCGCTTCTTGCGGTTACGGTGGCTGAGCGCATTCGAAAAGAGCTGGCGTGCGAGTTCACCGCGATGGATCTGTTCGAATACCCGACCATCCAAGCGATCGCAAGCTATATCGCCGCCCAGCAGCATGATGGCATAGCGGCGCTGGATATGGCGAGGGATGAAGGGCTGGAAATTGGGGGCAAAGAAGACCAAACCCGCGGGACGCGAGGTGAGCTTGACGCGGAATTTGTGGCAGAGCTGCCGGAAGCCTGCCGGGATAGCCTGGCGATTATCGGCATTTCCTGCGAATTTCCGGGGGCAGGGAATCACTTGGAGTTCTGGAACAATTTGCTCTCCGGTCAGGAGAGCCTGAAATTTTTTACCAAAGAAGAGATTCGCGCTCTGGGTGTACCGGAGGAGCTGGCGGAGAACGCGGCCTACGTGCCGGTTCAGTCCACCATTGCAGGCAAAGACCGTTTTGATCCGGGTTTCTTTAACCTTTCGCCGAAGGACGCCGGGTTTATGGACCCGCAGTTAAGGCTACTGCTGCTGCATGCCTGGAAGGCGGTCGAGGATGCCGGATACGTGGCTAGCGAGATTCCGCACACGAGCGTATTTATGACGGGCAGCAACAATGGATACCGCTCCCTGCTTCCCGAAGAGTGGACGGAGAGTCTGGAAAGTCCGGACGGCTATGTGTCTTGGGTGCTGGCGCAGAGCGGCACGATCCCCACGATGATTTCTCACAAGCTGGGTCTGAAAGGCCCGAGTTACTTTGTGCATGCGAACTGCTCGTCCTCACTAGTTGGTCTGTATTCGGCGTATCAGAGCTTGCAGTCCGGCGAGTCGAAGTATGCCCTCGTCGGTGGCGCGACGCTGCACACCGGAACGGGTGTCGGTTATGTGCATCAAGCCGGCCTCAACTTCTCCAGCGACGGACACGTCAAGGCGTTTGATGCCTCGGCGGACGGCATGATTGGAGGAGAAGGCGCTGCGGTGCTGCTGCTCAAAAAAGCCGCCGATGCGGTCGCGGACGGCGACCACATTTACGCCCTGATACGCGGCATCGGGCTGAATAACGACGGAGGGGATAAGGTCGGCTTCTATGCGCCGAGCGTTAAAGGTCAGGCGGACGTGATCCGCAAAGTGTTGGAGACGACGGGGATTGACCCGGAGAGCATCTCGTACGTCGAGGCGCATGGAACCGGGACGAAGCTGGGCGATCCGATCGAGCTGTCGGCCCTAAGCGCGGTGTACCGGGAGCATACGCAGCGGAAGCAGTACTGCGGAATCGGCTCGGTGAAGACCAACATCGGGCATTTGGACACAGCGGCCGGAATGGCCGGGTGCATCAAAGTGGCCATGAGCCTGTATCATGGCGAACTGGCGCCGACGATCAACTACAAGGAACCGAACCCGAATATGGATTTGGAAAGCTCGCCGTTCTATGTGGTGGAGAGCCGGAAACGGCTGGAAGCGAAGGAAGAACCGTACCGGGCAGCACTAAGCTCCTTTGGACTCGGAGGAACCAATACGCATGCGATCTTCGAACAGTACCGGAGAGCGGCTCAGGAGGAGCCGGGCAGCGGCCCGTATCTATTTCCCGTGTCGGCCAAAAATCAGGAGCGGCTAAGGGCCTATGCCGAGTCGCTGCTGGAGTTCATGAATGAAGGTAATCTGGAGAACGACAGTCTGGCGGACCTGGCCTACACGTTCCAAGTGGGCCGAGAAGCGATGGACAGCCGGGTGGCGTTTGTCGCAGCGGATGCAGCGGAGCTGAAGAGCCAGTTGGAGAATTATTTGCAGGGGCATGGCAGCAAGCGGAGCCTGGGCCTGTATACCGGAGAACGAAAGCAAGAAACAGAGGCGCTGCTGGAGAACGATGAAGACAGCAAGAAGCTTGTCCGCGCCTGGATTACCGGCGGCAGACTCAGCAAACTGGCTGAGGCGTGGTGCCAGGGAATGAGCGTGGACTGGACGCTGCTGTACCGGGGGACGAGCCCCCACCGGATGAGTGCGCCGACGTATCCTTTTGCCCAAGAACGCCTTCAGATTCCTCGATCTAACGGGAAACGTGTTACGGCTGAGGTGGTGGCATCAGCGGAGGAAAAAGGACAAGTCAGTTATCTCCATCCTTTGCTGCATCTAAACACATCAGACATGTTGGAACAGCGGTTCAGCTCTACCTTTACGGGGAAGGAGTTCTTCTTGGCCGATCACGTAGTGCGTGGAAATCCGGTTCTGCCTGGGGTAGCATATCTGGAAATGGCTCGCACGGCCATCCAACTCTCGCAAGGAAGGAGCCAGCATAAGCAGACGGGAATCCGATTGAAGCATGTCGTTTGGATTCAACCGATTGTCTCGGACGGTACGCCTGCCGAGGTGCATATAGGCTTGTTCCCAGAAGCGGATGGGAGAATTGGCTACGAAATCTATAGTCTTTCGGCTGATGACGATTCCGAATTAGTGCATGGTCAGGGCACAGCGGAATGGATGGATTTATCGGAGCCAATAACCTGGGATTTACAAGAATTATTAAGACGCTGCAAAGTCGGAGAACTGTCTTCCACCGATTTTTACGAGGATGCACGACGTCTGGGGATCTCTTTTGGTGCGGGTTTTCAGGGGATTCAGAGCTTGTATGCAGGGGAGAGGGAGGTACTGTCGAAGCTCGTTATTCCTGCTGCGGTCGTCAAAACGCGGGATTCCTATGTGCTACACCCCAGCATGCTGGATGCGGCCCTTCAGACCGCTACGATCTGCATCATGCGTGGGGGAGCCGGGCATAAGCTGCTGCTGCCCTTTGCGTTGGAGGAGTTGGAAGTGTATGGTCCATGCACTTCCGAAATGTGGGCGTATGCCCGATTCAGCCCAGGGAATAAGGCGGGCGACCCAGTTCAACGTGTTGATGTTGATCTGTGCGATGAATTGGGAGCGCTGCGCGTTAAGATCAAAGGCTTTACGGCTAGGGTGCTGGAAGGCGGGGTTCAGGCGGTGGCGGATTCTTCGTCTAAGATCGAACGTTTGCTGCTTGAACCGATCTGGGTGGAACGTCCGGCAGCTTCCGATCAACCCATTTACGAATATGAGAAGCATCTTATTTTCCTTTGCGACACAGCAGCTGTGGCGAGGGAACGCATCATATCCCATCTACCAGGTGCCGAGGTTTTTTGTCTAGATTCACAGATTGGGACGCCATCCATGCGGTTTGAAGCGTATGCTGGAGAGATGTTTGAGCATATCAAGTCCATACTGCTGTCCAAGCTTGAGGGGAATCTGTTGATTCAAACGGTGGTTTGCCATCAGGGAGAGGAACAGATTTACTCAGGCCTAACCGGACTACTGAAGACGGCTGGACTGGAATACTCGAAACTGAGCGGACAGTTCATAGAAATCTCTGGAGACCCTCACAATGCGGATATGCCGGGAATATTGAAGGAAAACGCTAGGCATCCAAGCGTCAAGCATATTCGATATACGGACGGTAAACGGTACGGAACCGAATGGCAGGAAATGGATCAAAAGCTGGTGAAAGATACGAGCGTGCCGTGGAAAGACCGGGGGGTCTATCTCATTACTGGAGGAGCAGGCAGACTAGGCCTGCTGTTCGCGAAAGAAATCGGCGAGAAAGTTTCACAGGCAACCGTAATCCTCACAGGACGCGGCGCCTTGCGGGAAGAACAGGAGCAGCAGGTGGATAGGCTTCGAGGTATGCAATTGCATGTAGCGTATAAGCAGCTGGATGCAACCGATTCTGAAGCCGTTCAGCGGTTGATCGGGGAGATCGTGGCAGAGTACGGCCATCTGGACGGCATTATCCACGGCGCAGGAATCCTACAGGACAATATCATCATTAAGAAAACCAGGGGAGAACTGGTAGATGTGATGGCCCCCAAGGTATCCGGTTTGGTGTACCTGGACGAAGCGAGCAGAGAGCTGCCGCTTGATTTCTTCTTTACTTTCTCATCCATCTCAGGAAGCTTGGGCAACCCTGGCCAGGCGGACTACGCCACAGCCAATGCGTTCATGGACGCTTACATGGGCTACAGGAACGAGCTGACCCAGAAGTCACTGCGGACAGGGGCATCGCTCTCTGTGAATTGGCCTCTTTGGAAAGATGGGGGAATGCAGGTTGATATGGAGACGGAGAAGCTTATGATGCAGAATCTGGGTTTAGTTCCGATGCAAACCCATTCCGGCATCCAGGCATTATATGATGCTTATATGTCAGGGAAAACCCAGGTCTTCGTTGTGGAAGGTAATCGGTATAAAATCAAGCAAAAATTATTGACAGCGCCAATGTCTAAACCAATAAAAGGGAACCACAGCAAAGCGGACGTGATCCATTCGGACGTGAAGAACAAGGATCAGCAGAGCGAACTTCAGATTTCCCTTAAGCAGATGGTGTCAGATCTGCTTAAGGTTTCTTTGCAGGATCTCGATGTAGACACTGAGCTTGGCGAATACGGGTTTGATTCGATTTCGTATACCGTCTTTGCCAACCAAATCAATACAGCGTACACATTCGAGCTAGCACCTACTGTCTTTTTTGAGTATGGAACATTGAGAAACTTGACGGAGTTTCTAGTTCGCGAGTACGGGGACGTATTGAACAGCCGTGAGGCATCGGCAAAGCCGGAACATGTCCCTAATGTGGAGGTAGACAACAGTCCGACCAGCACTGATGTTTCGGATGCGGACGTAAATAGGATATCGAAGCGGCAAAGAAACCGTTTTGCCTTGCAAGAAGAGCCAAGTAAGGCGACACCATTCGAACCTATCGCTATTGTCGGTATCAGCGGAAAATTCCCCGGCGCGGCCGACATCGACGAATTCTGGAACAATCTCATTGACGAAAAGGACTGTATCACGGAAATCCCCCAAGACCGTTGGGATTGGCGTATATGACGGAGATCCAGCTAACGAGATCAACAAGACGAACGTTAAATGGGGCGGGTTTATCGAAGGCGTAGATGAATTCGATCCGTTGTTCTTCGGTATTTCACCGAGGGAAGCCCAATTCATTGATCCACAGCAAAGACTTCTCATGACCTATGCCTGGAAAGCGATCGAAGATGCAGGGATTTGCCCACAGAGCCTTTCGGGAACGTCTACAGGTGTGTTTGTTGGGACGGGGAATACAGGATATAAGGATTTGTTTTACAAGGCCGATTTGCCGATTGAAGGCCATTCCACGATGGGGAACATGATTCCTTCTGTAGGACCGAACCGATTGAGTTATTTTTTAGATGTTCACGGTCCTAGCGAGCCGGTAGAAACGGCATGTTCGAGTTCTCTTGTAGCCATACACCGCGCTGCATCAGCCATCCAGATGGGTGATTGCGAGATGGCGATCGCAGGCGGCGTGAATACCATTGTGACGCCAGAAGCCCATATCAGCTACAGCAAAGCGGGCATGTTGAGCGTCGACGGACGCTGTAGAACCTTCTCTAGCCGTGCGGACGGTACGTGAGAGGGGAAGGTGTGGGGATGATCGTTCTCAAAAAATTGAAAGATGCAGAGCGGGATCGCAATCCTATTTATGGGGTCATTCGAGGTACCGCGGAAAATCATGGAGGACGAGCGAATACGCTCACATCTCCGAACCCGAAAGCCCAGGCTGAACTATTGATTAAGGCCTACAAAAAAGCTGGCGTGAATCCAAGGACGGTTACGTACATCGAAGCCCACGGTACGGGAACGGAGTTGGGCGATCCGATCGAGATCAACGGCTTGAAGGCGGCGTTCAAAGAGTTGTACGACACTGAAGGTGATTCCGGAATAGAGGATCATCGCTGCGGATTAGGCTCGGTGAAGAGTAACATTGGCCATCTGGAGCTAGCTGCGGGCATTTCGGGCATTATCAAAATATTGATGCAAATGAAGCATAAAACACTAGTGAAAAGTTTGCACACCGAGACGCTGAATCCCTATCTTCAATTGAAAGACAGTCCGTTCTATATCGTGCAGAATACCGAGGATTGGAAGGCGGTACAAGATAAACAAGGGCGCGAATTGCCTCGTCGTGCGGGCGTAAGTTCGTTCGGAATTGGGGGTGTCAATGCTCATATTGTGATTGAGGAGTATATTCCCAAAGAGGATGAACCTTCAGAATGCAATCCGACACCGCGAGAACCGTCAATTGTCGTTCTGTCCGCCAAAAATGAAAAAAGCCTTCGGGAACAGGTAGAACAGCTGCTAATGTTCATACGCATGCGGAAGATTGACGAAAAAGATTTAAGCCGCATCGCTTACACGCTGCAGGTTGGACGGAACAGTATGGAAGAGCGACTGGCGCTGATCGTAGGCTCGATATCGAAGCTCGTAGAGAAGTTGGACGACTTTTTGCAAGGCAGATCTGTTGCAGAGCATTCCTACCGGGGCAAAGCGAACCGGAACAACGAGACGCTGACGTTAATTTCGGCGGATGAAGATATGGCGCTCGCTATCGATTCATGGATCGTCAAAAGAAAATATGCCAGACTTGCCGAGATTTGGGTCAAAGGACTTCACATCGACTGGAACAAGCTCTATGGCGATGCAGCGCCACGCCGCATTTCTTTACCGACGTACCCTTTTGCTAAGGAACGTTATTGGATCCCAGAGTATTTGCACGCTGATGGCGGTAACAACAACGTCTTACCCGCCAGGGATAAAGAGGCGTCAGATTCTTCGACGGAACAGCGGACGAGGACAACCTGCCTTTTGGCCAAGAGCTGGGTACCCTGCCCATCCGTATCGAAAACGAAAAGTCATCGTATCGTCGCGATCCTGACACATCCGGAGACGGAAGCATTGGCCGAGCGGGTTGCCGAACACTTCCCACAGCATCAGATTATACATGCACAGCAGGTAGAGCATTTCTCAGACTGGGATTGGAAAAGTTTTGACGGTGTGGTGGATCTTGCCGGATGCGGCACGTCTGGATACGAAATGCGATCTTGTATTGAGTGGCTTCAATCGCTGATCGAGCATGGACATAAAGAAGGCCTCATGCTGCTCGGTGTTACTCGGGGCTTGGAATCGTATTTAAACCCGGGTGCCATTAACTTGACCGGCGCTGCGCGGGCTGGACTTTACCGTATGCTGCAAAGCGAGTATGGCCATCTCAGATCTAGGCACATGGATGCGGATCATTCCATCGTTGATGACGGGGTTTTGGCACAGCAGATTGCTGACGAATACTTCGCTGACAGCGAGGAGGCGGAGGTATGCTACCGGAACGGGATGCGGTTCAGATGCTGTTAGAGGAACAGGATGAGAGTGAAGAGGGGGCCATAACGCCGGAACCTTTCCCACAAGATCACGTTCTTTTAATTACTGGAGGGACCCGTGGACTTGGGGCCTTATGTGCCCGGCATTTCGTACGGCATTATGGGGTGAAAAGGCTCGTCCTGACTGGGCGTGAAGAGCTTCCACCACGCGAGACGTGGGATAACTTTCTTGCGGATGATACGCCTCTAGGCCAAAAAATTCAAGCTTTGCGAGAGCTGGAAGCACAAGGTGTGCAGGTGCAAGTATTGGCTCTCCGCTTATCTGAACGGTCCGACGTTCGAAGGGAACTGAATAACATTAAGCGTACACTGGGCCCGATCGGCGGAGTTCTTCACTGTGCCGGATTGACTGATGTGACCACACTGGCCTTCATCCGCAAAACCGATGCGGAGATTCAAGAAGTGCTGGAGCCTAAGATTGCGGGGCTTAACACCCTGTACGACGAGCTTTGCGGTGAGTCGTTGAAATTTTTAGTGTTATTTTCCTCGGTATCGGCGATCATTCCGTCACTCTCAGCGGGTCAAGGGGATTATGCGATGGCGAATGCGTATATGGATTATTTTGCCGAATCGGTCCGGCATGCTGTACCCATTGTCAGTATACAATGGCCGAACTGGAAAGAAGCTGGAATGGGCGAAGTGACGAATCCCGTGTACAAGGAGAGCGGTCTGTTAAGCATTTCGAATGCAGAAGGCTTACAATTGTTGGACTCTATTATTAAGCGTAAACAGAGCCCGGTGATCCTGCCGGCGAGAGTTGATCGGTCCAAATGGTACCCCGAACGTCTCATGTGGCGAAGTCTCCGCCAAGCGGACGAGGGAAATAAATCCATTCGCCAATCGGAAGTTTCGGCGGACTCAGACAAGGCCGTCACGCCGGGACAGATAGGTGCGTGTCTTGGTTTGGCACAAACGGAGACTTGGCTGCTCGGCATGTTTGCCGAAGAATTAAGGATCGACCCTTCCCATTTGGCGATGGATGAACCGTTCCAAGAATACGGAGTGGATTCGATTATTTTAGCGCAGCTGTTGCAGCGCATTAACCGGAAGATCGCAGCGAATCTCGACCCGTCTATCCTTTATGAATATCCGACGATTCAGCAGTTTGCCTCATGGCTGACGGAATCCTATCCAGCTGCTTTGAATCTCATTGCCGAAGAATCGGCCGCAAAGCGGCCTCAAATGAAAGAAAGGGAGCTTGCAGAGCGGGTTATCCCGGAGCAATCCAGTAATCCAACGAACAAGGATGCGCAGGATTTGCTTCCTTCCCCGGCTCGTTCGGAGGATATTGCAATTGTAGGGCTCTCCTGCCGCTTTGCGGGAGCTGAAACGCTCGAAGCGTATTGGAAGCTGTTGTCAGAAGGCCAATCGGCTATTCGAAGCGTACCGCCGGAACGTTGGGGACATCCTGCCTCTTTCTATGCGGGTGTGCTGGACGGCGTATCCCAGTTCGATCCCGCATTCTTCCTGATTCCCGAGGAAGATGCGAAAGCGATGGATCCTCAAGCGCTGATAGCTTTGGAAGAGTGTTTGAAGCTCTGGCATCAGGCGGGCTACACCCTTGAAGAGATGAAAGGCAAAGCCGTCGGCGTCTATCTCGGTGGCAGAAGCCATCATAAGCCAGGCGAAGAAAGCCTTCTTGAGGCACGCAATCCAATTGTTGCCGTAGGGCAGAACTACCTGGCGGCCAACCTTTCGCAATTTTTCGACCTGCGCGGACCCAGTGTGGTACTGGATACAGCCTGTTCATCGGCTATAGTCGGGCTGAATATGGCCATGCAGGCATTGCGTAGCGGCGATATCGAGAGCGCCGTCGTTGGTGGAATTAGCCTTCTTGAAACGGATGCGGTCCACCGGTTATTCCAGCAGCGAGGCATCTTAAGCGAAGCTCCTTCCTTCCATGTTTTTGACGAACGCGCTGATGGCGTTGTTTTGGGAGAAGGGGTCGGTATGGTGCTCTTGAAAACGGTGGATCATGCGCTGAAAGACGGGGATACGATTTATGCCGTAGTCAAGGCGGTCGCCCTTAACAATGATGGCCGAACGGCAGGACCGGCTACCCCGAATCTGCAGGCTCAAAAAGATGTTATGCAAGCCGCGCTTGCGAAAGGCGGCAAAAGACCAGAAGAAATCTCCTATATCGAGGCGAACGGTTCGGGCTCTACCGTGACCGATCTTCTGGAACTGAAGGCGATCCAATCCGTGTACCGTACCGACAATACGGCTCCGCTTGGCCTAGGCTCCGTCAAACCCAACATCGGGCATCCGTTATGTGCGGAAGGGATTGCGAGCTTGATCAAAGTAGTGCTGATGCTGAAACACCGTCAGCTCGTTCCCTTCTTATCAGGCGAACGGGAGATGACGCACTTTGACAGCAAGGCAGCGGGCTTCTCGTTTTACCATGAGCTGATCGAATGGCCGTCGCCAGCGCCGATTGCTGCAATTAACTGTTTTGCTGACGGCGGAACCAATGCTCATGTAATTGTAGAATCATGGCAGAGTTATGAAGATCAAGTCGTCAAACGCCGGCCGCTGCCAGCTCCTGAACTCAACAAGCGGCTGTTCCCGCGCAGAGATACGGAGTCAATGATTGCGAAACCGAAGGTCCAGTCACTGCCGGAAGGCGTGGTAAACATTTGGAACGCATACGAAGTGGAGGTATAAGGTGAAGACCATAAACAAACAAATCGCCTTGTCACTAAAAAATCCGATTATTCAAAACCATGTGGTTTACGGGCAGGAAGTACTGCCTGGATTGGCCTATATCGATATGCTGTATCAAATATTTAGAGAACACGGTTATGATTACTCCCGCCTTCAACTGCGCAACCTGTCCATCTACCGTCCGCTTGCGGTTGGGAATAACGCAGTCGTAGTACTCCGAATCCAATGCAAGGAAGTTTCGAATGGCCATTGGCAGATCACAGTGGAAGGCCAAGAGAAGCAGAACGGCCAATTGCTTGCAAATTCGAAGCAATACGTAAAAGCTGAGATGCTGGAAGGTCCCCAAACGAACTTCGAAGAATCCCTCGCTCTTGATGAGATGGCGGGAAACGCAGGGCGCAGTATCATGCTGGACGAGTTGTACCAGCAGTGTCTTAGTCAGGAATTGGTGCATACCGGCATGATGAAAGCCGAAGGACAAATTCATGAATTGGATGCGAATGTTCTGATGGATATCGCTGTCGGATCGGAATATCAATCCCAAGCTGGGCACTTCATGTTTCATCCAGCCCTGATCGACGGCAGCGGTGTAGGATCGAATCATCTGCTTGCCGCTTTGCTGGATGGAGAACAAAGGCTGTATTTGCCTTTGTTCTACGAATCCTTTAGGGCTTCGGAACTGTTGCAGGACGGATGTTTCACACGTATTCAACGTTCTTCCTTCCGCCGGGAGAAGGAACTGGTTTATCTCACTTTGGAGTACTTCAACAGAGCAGGCAAGAAAGTCGCCGAATTGAATAATTTCACAAGCAAACTCGTACGAGGGGCGGAATTGATCAATCCAGAACGCAAGGAAATTGCCCAGTCGGAACAAGAGCAAAACATCGGTAAGAAGCGATCGATTGTGCACGCGCCGATGGAGAGGGTGTCACAAGAAGGCACGGAGTATGAGGAAATCGAGCTATTTTTGCGTCAGCTGTTTGCAGAGCGATTGGGCAAGGCGGAGGACGAGATCGAGACCGATATCGGCTATTACCAAATGGGTCTAGACTCGCCGGGACTCTTGCAGGTCGTAGAAACGATCGGGAACCAAATCTGCGCCGGGCTGTCTCCGACGTTACTTTTTGAATATACGACCGTTAGTGAACTAGCAACTTATCTCGCCAAGCATTATTGCGGAGCGTTCCAGGCTTCGCTTCCTGAAACCGAAGAGGCCGTCGCACCAAGTTGCGCAGAGCCAATCACGCCTACAGCGGCAGGAGAAATCACCACGCATAGAATTCGGGAAACGGAAGACTCATTCTCCAGAACAACCACACCGGGGGTAGACACTGAAATCGCCATCATCGGTATGGCGGGCCGTTATCCGCAGGCGGGCAATATACACGAGTATTGGAACAATCTCAAAGAGGGAAAAGACTGCATCACGGAAATCCCTAAATCCCGCTGGGATTGGCGGCGGTTTGAGGACATGGCTTCGCCTTCTGGAAAGAAGCTGACCAGATGGGGAGGATTCATCGATCAAGCTGACTGCTTCGATCCGCATTTTTTCCGGATTACGCCGCGCGAAGCGGAAACGATGGACCCTCAAGAGCGGTTATTTCTTGAAACGTGCTGGGAAACGATTGAGGACGCAGGCTATACACCGAAGACGCTGGTTCGACCAAGCGGGCGCTATAACAGACAGCACGTCGGTGTGTTCGTTGGGGTAATGCATAAGGATTACACGTTGGTTGGCGCCGAGGGCATGACCGACGAGAACCGATTCCCTTTGTCGCTGAATTATGCGCAGATTGCCAACAGGGTGTCGTACTTCTGCAATTTTCATGGCCCGAGTATGGCGGTGGATACAGTCTGTTCCTCTTCACTTACGGCCGTTCATTTGGCGCTTGAAAGCATCCGGCACGGGGAGTGTGAGGTGGCCTTGGCCGGTGGCGTCAATCTTTCTCTGCATCCGGGCAAATATTTGACCTACGGTATTTGGGACATGTTCTCCAGCGATGGATACTGTCATACCTTCGGTAAAGGAGGAGACGGATACGTTCCGGGCGAGGGTATAGGGGCCGTCTTGCTCAAGCCTCTTAGTAAAGCCGTACAGGACGGAGATCGGATCTACGCGGTCATCAAAGGAAGTTCGATCAATCATGTCGGTACAGTGAGCGGAATCTCGGTTCCAAGTCCTGTCGCTCAGGCCGATGCGATTGAGTCCTGTTTGGCGAAAGCCGGAATTGACCCGAGAACAATCTCGTATGTGGAAGCCCACGGTACGGGCACTTCCTTAGGAGATCCGATTGAAATCCAAGGTCTGGCCAAGGCTTTCGAGGTTTACACGCAAGATAAACAGTTCTGCTCGATCGGTTCGGTCAAATCAAATATCGGACATGCCGAATCCGCGGCTGGTATCAGCGGTCTGTGCAAGGTCGCGCTTCAGCTTCATAATCAGACACTCGTGCCATCCTTGCATTCGGAAGAACTCAATCCATATCTACAATTAAACCAAACGCCGTTTTACGTGCAGCAGTCGATAGAAGCTTGGAAGCAACCGCTGATGAAAGTAAACGGTATAGATACGCCCTATCCGCGCCGGGCAGGACTCAGTTCTTTTGGCGCAACAGGTTCTAACGCTCATCTCATCCTGGAAGAGTATGTTCCTGAGGTTGAGCAGAACAGTACATTAGAGCCTCATGCTCCCGAGCGGACTCCGGTGATTGTTCCCCTATCTGCCAAAACGCAAGAAAGACTTCAGACCTATGCGAGGAATTTGTCTGCCTTTCTGCATGAAGGAATTCGGCTCCAGGACTTGGCGTACACGCTGCAAGTAGGCCGGGAGGCCATGGAGGCACGGGTTGCCTTTCTGGTGGAAGACCTTCCAGATCTGACCGCTAAATTGGAAGCGTTTGGTGCAGACCGGGAAAAGATCCGGAATTGCTGGAGCGGACTTGTTCGCAAAGGCAAGGAAAAGATCCGCAAAGATGCTTCGGCCTTATTCCCTCAGCCGTTGGCAGAAGCGAATATGTCTGAAATCGCCGAAAGCTGGGTGAAAGGCATCGAACCCGATTGGCAGGCATTGTACGGAGAGGGTCGGCCGAATCGTATCAGTCTGCCGACTTATCCTTTCGAGAAGGTGCGCTATTGGCTGCCCGAACCTATGGTGACAGAGACTCGCGAAGCCCAGCAGCCTACACATCCGGTGGCCGATAACCAACTTCATCCGCTGCTGCACCAAAATGTTTCCGACATTTCAGGTGTCCGCTTTCGTTCCGTCTTTACGGGTAACGAATTCTTTCTTGCAGACCATACCGTAAAAGGGGAACGACTTTTGCCCGGAGCCGCCTATCTGGAAATAGCGAGAGCGGCGGTTGAGCAAGCCATCCCGGCTCACGAGCAAGCACACATTCAACTTCGCAGCGTGGTCTGGCTTCAGCCCTTTGTTGCCGGGGAGCGGGAAACGCAGCTGCAAGTCCGTCTGTATCCAGGGGAGCAGGATGAATTGATTTATGAAGTTTACGGTCCCTCTGAAGACAGCGAATCCACACTTACCATCTATAGCCAAGGAAGAGCGGTCCATTCCCTTACTCCAGATTCCAAACCTCCAGTATGGAATCTTCAAGAATTGTTAGCAGGCTGCAGCGCAGCTACTATTTCATCCGATTCCTGTTATGAGGCTTACAGCAACATGGGCATCGTTCACGGAGCCGGACACCGGGGAGTTGCCAAACTGCATGTAGGAAAAAATCAGGTATTGGCCAAATTGTCGTTGCCTGCTGCCGCTGCTGGCGCTACAAATCCATATGTTTTGCATCCGAGCTTAGTGGATTCAGCCTTGCAGGCGACCATCGGTTTGAAGTGGAAGGGGGAAGCCATCGAATTTGACGTTAATCGGCCTATGCTACCTTTTGCGTTAGAGGAAGCCGATATTTTCGGTCCGTGCCCCGCTTCATTATGGGCGTATATTCGTTATAGCGAGAACAGCGGTGAAGGGGACAATGTGCTCAAATTAGATATCGACTTAATTGACGATGCGGGCAGCGCAATTGCCGCTTTGAGAGGATACTCGGCCCGAGTGCTGGGCGATCGTGCGGGAACGGACAAGGCTTCGAACGGGCTGCTGTATCTGGAACAGGTCTGGGAAGAGAATGCGAGAGAAGCCGCTTCCGGGGATTCGGAGTTTGGCATTCGCCGAGTTATCCTGTGCGACTGGGATCCGGCTGTGGAGCGAGGTGTACAGGCGTTCACAAACAGCGTGCTCTTGCAAGAAAGAGATACGGAAATCCATCAGCGCTTCGAATATTACGCCTTCCAGGCGTTTGAAGACATTCAGAAACTCCTGAACTCCCGGCCGAAAGAGAAGATTCTGGTGCAGCTTATCGTACCTGTACAAGAAGGAACACAGCTGCTCAGCGGACTGTCCGGTTTGCTGAAAACCGCACAATTGGAAAATCCGGCGTTCACCGGTCAGCTGATTGAACTGCAACCTGAAAGCTCTGCGGAGGACATTCTGCAACGATTAAAGGAAAATGAAAAATTCCCACACGACAAGCATATTCGGTATGTGAAGAATCAGCGATGGGTAGCCGAGTGGAAGGAATGGACTGCAGCCGAAGGGAACGAGCTTATTCCGTGGAAGGATCACGGTGTCTATCTCATCACAGGAGGCGCAGGAGGACTGGGGTTGATTTTTGCCGGGGAGATTGCGGGGAAAGTCAAAGAGCCTGTTCTCATCCTCACGGGACGTTCGCCGCTTGCCTCCGAGAAGCGGTCTCAACTGCAAAAGCTGGAACGATTGGGAGCAAAAGTTGTATACCAGCAAATGGATCTTACGCAAGAGGCCGATACTCACGGTCTCATCGAATCGATCCTGGCGGAGCATGGCTTCCTGAACGGCATTATTCACAGCGCAGGCGTTATTCAAGACAACTTCATTATTAAGAAAAGCACGGCAGAAGTACAAGCTGTCTTGGCCCCTAAAGTAAAGGGACTTGTCCATCTGGACGAGGCAAGCAAGGAACTGCCTTTGGATTTCTTCATCCTATTCTCATCCGGTGCAGGAGCGGTAGGCAGTTCGGGACAGGCGGATTACTCCATGGCGAATGCTTTTATGAATATGTATGCGGAGTATCGCACCGAGTTGGTGACTGCCAAGCTGCGTCAAGGCAGAACACTGTCCGTGAACTGGCCGCTCTGGAAAGATGGGGGCATGGGGGTCGATGACGAAACCGCCAAGGCGCTTATCCGGGAAACGGGGATGGCGGCTATGGAGACAAAGTCGGGTATTCGGGCACTGTACCAAGCATGGGCATCGGGAAAAAGCCAAGTGATGGTTGTCGAAGGAGTCGTTGCACGGATGCGTTCCTTCATGAAACAAACCAATCTCACAACCGATGCTGCCGTTACGGAAAACCGCGTTAAACCGCAAATGGCGGAAGGACTCTTTCGAGAAAAAGCGGAGAATTATTTCAAGAACGTGCTTGCTTCTGTCACTAAACTGCCGGTGAACCGGATCGAAGCGGATGCCCCGATGGAAAACTACGGGATTGATTCCATACTCATTATGCACCTTAACGGGGCATTGGAGACCACTTTCGGATCGCTGCCCAAAACTTTGTTTTTTGAGTATACGGATATCCGCTCTTTAACGGATTATTTTGTGGAAACGCAGTTTCCCAAGTTGTCGGAATTGTTGGGGATTCCCCAAGAAACCGAACCGGCAGCCAATTTCATGACAGATAGATCAGAGGAGCCGGAGCCCACTCCGATCAGCTCGAGCCATCGCACCCCATACTTACACGAGCATCGGCGAGTTGAAGCTCCGAGTGAGATCAATGAGTCTGTACAAGAGGACTACGGAATCGCGGTCATCGGGCTGGCGGGACGCTATCCTCAGGCAGATAATGTCCAGGAACTCTGGATGAATCTGACCAACGGAAAAGATTGCATCGTAGAAATTCCGGACGAACGCTGGGACCACAGCTTATACTACGACGCAGAGAAGGGGAAGCCGGGTAAAACCTACAGCAAGTGGGGGGATTTATTAACGACGTTGACAAGTTCGATCCACAGTTCTTTCATATATCGCCAAGAGAAGCGGAACTTATGGATCCTCAAGAGCGGCTGTTTTTGCAGTGTGTTTATGAAACGATCGAAGATGCGGGTTATACAAAGGACAATCTGACCGGGAACAAAGGGGCCGATTTGGGAAGCCGTGTCGGCGTTTATGTTGGAGTTATGTACGAGGAATACCAGCTGTATGGCGCACAGGAGCAGATTTCGGGAAGGCCAAAGGCGCTGAGCGGCAATCCTTCGTCGATCGCGAACAGAGTATCTTACTTTTTCAACTTTCTGGGTCCTAGCATCGCCCTGGATACGATGTGTTCTTCCTCATTGACTGCGATACATTTGGCTTGTCAAAGTTTGCGGCAAGGAGAGTGCGAGGTGGCCATCGCCGGTGGCGTGAACGTCTCCATTCATCCGAACAAATACTTGCTACTGGGACAGGGGAATTTTGTATCGAGCAAGGGACGGTGCGAAAGCTTCGGCCAAGGCGGAGACGGCTATGTGCCTGGCGAGGGCGTCGGTGCCGTGCTGCTTAAACCTGTGGCCAAAGCGATAGCCGACGGGGATCACATTTATGGGATTATTAAAGGAACAGCCGTCAACCATGGGGGCAAGACGAACGGATACTCTGTACCAAATCCGGCTGCTCAAGCCGATGTCATCAGACGCTCTTGGCAGGCGGCGAAAGTTGATCCGAGATCGGTGAGCTATATCGAAGCGCACGGTACTGGGACGACACTGGGAGATCCGATTGAGATCGCAGGTTTGGCCCGGGTATTTGAGGAATCTACGCAAGAAAAACAGTTTTGTTCAATAGGTTCGGCCAAATCCAATATCGGTCATTGCGAAAGTGCAGCAGGAATCGCAGGGTTGACTAAGGTTCTGCTTCAACTTGAGTATGGTCAACTTGTGCCTTCGCTTCATTCCGGTAAGTTGAACGAGAATATTGATTTCGCGAATACGCCATTTAAAGTTCAGCAGGAATTGGCCGAATGGAAGCGGCCTACCGTTGGGGTCAACGGGCAAAAGCGGGAATTCCCTAGAATTGCCGGCATATCTTCGTTTGGCGCTGGAGGCGTGAACGCTCATATCGTCGTTGAAGAATTCAGCCCGGACAGCAAGAAGAAAGCAGAGAAACATACAATTTCTCCATCCTGGGACGGTCCGGTTGTGATTGTGCTGTCAGCGTGGAACGAAGAGAGACTGAAGAAGCAGGCGGAAAGGCTGCTTGCCGCCCTGGAAGCAGGTAAATACAGCGATGCCGATCTGGTCCGTATCGCGTATACGCTGCAGGTCGGACGCGAAGCGATGAACGAGCGCTTAGCTCTGCTGGCGGGAAGTTGTGAGGAGTTGGAGGCGAAGCTGCAGCTGTTCGTCGACGGCTACGAAGGGATCGCAGAGTTATGCAGGGGTCAGGTGAAGGCGAATAAAGATGCTTTGGCCGCCATAATGTCAGATGAGGATATGACCGTTACGATCGAAGCATGGATCAGAAAAGGGAAATACGGCAAGCTGATGGACCTATGGACCAAAGGGTTGAAGGTTGATTGGAGTACATTCTATGGCAATATCCGTCCTTCTAGGATCTCATTGCCGACATACCCATTCGCCAAAGAGCGCTTCTGGATCGGAGAACACGGCAGGAAGGCCGACCGTACGGGATATGAGACCCGCCCTGATGAGTCTCGAACCACGGAACAAAAGATTACTGCTGTTCCGCCGCAGGTGAGGCCGCTCCTGCCAGAGACACCGGCCGCCGCTACGGTGACCGCTAATCCCGTTCACGTAGCTTTGCGGCCCTTAAATGAGGATACGTTCCATCTCGGGAAGATAACGGACGAGATTGTTAGCAGCGCATCGACTGCTTCCGCACCAAAGCTGGAAACTATCGTTGTTCCAGCTGTCTCTATAGAAGCCTTGCAGGCTGAGATGAAAGCGAGTCTGGCGGAAGTTCTTTACATGCATGAAGATGAGGTTGATATAGATGAAACATTTGTCGATCTTGGGATGGACTCGATCACAGGTTTAGAGTGGATAAAAGCCCTTAATAAGCGGTACGGGACCTCAATCACCGTGACAAAAGTTTACGATTACCCGACCATACAAGACTTTGCTGGCTACCTCCAGTCCATGATGCGAAGCAGCCCGATGAGAAAGAAGCCATGAAGTCCTCTGGGTCATTTATTCCGGTCCCGGCGCCCGTAATGCCAGCTCCTGTCGTTTTGCGCCCTTTACAAGATGAACTTGTGACCATTAGCTCTGCTGAAGCAAGTGAGGACGTACTTGTTTCTGATGTAAAAACACCAGCCTCCGTATCTCAAGGCGCGAAGCCATCCATCGTCGCGTCAGCGGAAATTTTACAGACGGAGTTGATTGCGAGCTTGGCGGAGGTCTTGTATATGAGCGAGAACGAGGTTGACGCAGACGAGAAATTTATCGACCTCGGGATGGACTCGATTACAGGCCTGGAATGGATTAAAGCCATCAATAAGCGGTACGGAGCTTCGATCCCGGTTACCAAGATATATGACTATCCGACAATAGTTGATTTTGTCGGCTATTTGAGAAAGGAGCTTAGCTTTTCTGGCGATGCAGGCAGAAGTGTTGTCCCGGACGTGCAGTCCGAAGGGTTGAAGCTGACGAAGCCTGAGGAAGCGGAGATACCTGCTGAATTTGCGGCTCACCCAAGCGCCTCGGCTCCTCCGTTAGCGTCAATTCCTCACCCTGCGGCGACAACATTTGCCAAGCAAACGTTAGAGAGCGAATCTTCAACCGCCAGAGAACCTATTGCTATTGTGGGCATGTCGGGAAGGTATCCAGGCGCAAGTAATCTTAGGCAGTACTGGGAGAATCTCGTGCAAGGGACTAATTCCGTCCGCGAAATCCCCGCATCACGCTGGGACGTGAATAAATACTATGATCCAATGCCAAGTAAGAAGGGGAAAATTTATTGTAAATCGCTTGGGATGTTGGAGGATATTGAGTGTTTCGATCCTTTATTCTTTCACATTTCCCCTTCAGAAGCTGAGCTGATGGATCCTCAACAGCGGATTTTCCTGGAGGAGGCCTACAAAGCATTTGAAGATGCGGGATACAGTGTTTCCTCGTTAAACAATACGAAGTGCGGTGTTTATCTAGGCATTATGAGCAATGAATACGGCAGTATGATGAGCGACATCCAGTCAAGCGCTAGTGCAACCGGCAGCAGCTTTGCAATTGCAGCGGCCCGTGTATCGTATTATCTCAACCTGAAAGGGCCGGCAATCCCTATCGATACAGCCTGTTCCTCTTCTTTAGTGGGTACGCATTTGGCCTGTCAAGCTTTGGCCAGCCGGGAAATTGATATGGCGCTCGTGGGTGGCGTTACGCTGTACCTGACTCCGGGATCATACATTAGCATGTGCTCTGCGGGTATGTTGTCGCCTGATGGACAATGTATGACATTTGATAACCGTGCTAACGGTTTTGTTCCGGGAGAAGGGGCCGGCACTTTGGTTCTCAAGAGGCTGTCGGATGCGGAAGCTGCCGGAGATCAGATCTATGGGGTGATCGTGGGTTCCGGGATCAATCAGGACGGCAGAACCAACGGGATTACGGCACCTAGCGCAAGCAGTCAAATGGAATTAGAACGCGAAATTTATGAAAAATACAACATTAATCCGGAAAGCATCAGTTATGCCGAAATGCACGGAACCGGAACGAAACAGGGCGACCCCATAGAATTGGAGGCGCTGTCCACCGTGTTTAAAGAAAAGACGGCGAAGAATAACTTTTGCGCGATAGGCTCAGTCAAAAGCAACATTGGCCATACCTCGGCTGCATCGGGCATAGCAAGTGTTCAAAAAGTCCTGTTATGCATGCAGAAAGAAACACTTGTGCCTACTCTGAATTTTCACCAGCCAAACGATCATTTTGACTTCGCCAACTCACCGTTCTATGTCAACACGCAAGTGAAGCCATGGACATCTACCGGAAGTCTGCCTCTACGTGCGTGTGTCAGCTCTTTCGGCTTTAGTGGAACAAATGCGCATGTGGTGGTGGAAGCTTACGTTCCCAACACTGCACGGTCCTCGGCCTCATTGGCTTCACGGGAGGCTGGACAGCCGCTGCTTATGGTCTTGTCTGCCAAGAAAAAAGAGCAGCTGAACACCCAAGTCGGGGAGATACGGGACTTTCTGCTTGCGGAGCCGGATCTTGAGCTTGCAGATGCTGCCTATACGCTTCAAATCGGTCGTGAACCGATGGATTACCGTGTGGCTGTTGTTGCGGACTCACGGGAAAAGTTGCTGTGTCTGCTCGATGCCTATCGGTCCGGCCGTCCAGCGGAAGGAGTCTTCACCGCTTACGTGAAAGAGCGCCGGCAGGAAATTCGAATCTTTGAAACTGATGAGGATGCTAAGGCGCTATCGGAAGCGTGGATCGAGAAGAAGAAGCTGCACAAGATCGCGGAGCTATGGGTAAAGGGATGGAACTTGGACTGGAACAGGCTGCATGGGGAGATCAAACCCCGTCGGATCAGTATGCCTGCATACTCCTTCGCAAAGGAGCCGTATTGGTTGCCCAAACTCACACTTCAAACCGATCACGTTTCGCCATTTGCTTCTTCATCCGTTGAAGCTGATCGACCCGAGATCGCACCAACAAAACGGGTTCCGCGCTTGCTGAGAAAGCATTGGAGGCCAAGTTCTTCCACTCAGGCGAGGAAAAACGTTCAATCCATTGTGATCTTGGCAAATTCGGAGACCGCAAATCTGGCGGACAAGCTATCCCGTTATTTTCCGCGATATGAGATTGTAAATGCGGATCGGAACGATATTTCATCCGGATACGAATGGCGTAACTACGACGGATTGGTTGACCTGATTGGCTGTGGCATCGAAGCGGACGAATCGGTTGGCTGGGTCGAATGGGTACAAAAGCTGGTTGAACACGGGAACAAAGAGGGACTAACCTTACTCGGTGTTACTAAAGGCTTGGAATCGCTGCAAAATGACCGTGTGAATCTTGCAGGCGCTTCCCGTGCCGGGTTGTACCGCATGCTTCAAAGTGAATACAGCTATCTTCATTCGAGGCATATGGATACAGATGCTTCTGCCGAAGATGATGAATTAGCGCGGTTGATTGCAGAGGAGCTGATCTTAGACAGCGAGGAGCCTGAAGTGTGCTACAGAAAAGGACAACGATATACTTCTCTTCTAGAAGAGGAGCCCTTTTCGGACGAGAACGGGGAGTTTGCCTTAGAAGTTGAGGCTTTTCCAGAAGATCACGTCCTGCTCATAACAGGGGGAACACGCGGACTCGGACTCTTGTGTGCTAAACATTTTGTTCGGAAGTATAACGTGAAGAAACTCGTGCTTACCGGACGTGAGCCGCTGCCTCCACGTGATGAGTGGGACAGGCTCAATCAGATGAACGACTCCACCCGCAGGAGGATTCGAGCCATACAGGAGCTGGAAGACTTGGGTATCCAAGTGCATGTTCTGTCGCTTCGGTTGTCGGATGAGGACGCCGTGTGGCACAGTCTGCAGAATATTGTTCGCAAATTGGGGCCGATCGGCGGGGTGATTCACTGCGCGGGTATGGCAGACTGGCGAAACCCTGCCTTTATTCGGAAAAACACCGAGGATATCAAAAAGGTTCTTGAGCCTAAAGTGGAGGGGCTTTATACATTGTACCGACTGCTCCCGAAGGAGCCTCTGCAATTTTTCGTGCTCTTCTCATCTGTATCATCAATTGTTCCTTCCCTTGCCTCGGGACAAAGTGATTATGCGATGAGCAATGCGTATATGGATTACTTTGCCGAAGCGTACCAAGAAGAACTGCCTATCGTCAGCATCCAATGGCCGAACTGGAAAGAAAGCGGTATGGGCGAAGCTAAAAGCAAGACGTACGCGGAAACCGGTCTATTGGGTATGACCGATACAGAAGGCTTACAGTGGTTGGATCTGATATTGGCGCAGAAGCTACGTTCCGTAGTCCTACCTGCCTTTGTAGATACAGAGCACTGGAAACCGGACTTGCTGCTACGCCGTGACGTTCCAAAGATGCGCCCGTCCGAAGCAGGTAATGTTCGGGCGAAATCGCCGGAGGACGCAAGTAAAAAGGCGACGGGAGATATTTATGAAAAAACACAAGCCTGGTTGATCGAATTATTTGCGAAGGAGCTAAAAATCCTTCCCGATCACCTGGCGGCGGATGAACCTTTTCAGGAGTACGGGGTCGATTCCATCATCCTGACCCAACTGCTGCAGCAAATCAACGGGGAGATAGGGGCCAATCTCGATCCTTCTATTATCTATGAATATCCGTCCATTCAAAGTTTTGCGGCCTGGTTGTCTAAAGATTTTGCGAGCGCGTTGACTAAAGTGACGGGGAACTTGCCGGCAGGCATTGTTGACACAGGTACTTCCGAACAGCGCCCCGCTGTACCGTTGATAGACCGCGCCCAATCGGAGTTGTCCGAAGAGCTGAACAGTCGGTCAAGCGTGCGAGGTACCCAAGCAAAAGATATTGCCGTAGTCGGGCTATCCTGCCGTTTCCCTGGCGCGGATAATCTGGACGCCTTTTGGGAACTCCTGTCTGCAGGGAGATCGGCAATCCGTCAGGTACCCGAGAAAAGATGGCATCATGAAGGCACTTGTTATGCGGGACTGTTGAACGATATCCATCATTTTGACCCATCGTTCTTCCAGCTTTCTGAGGAAGACGCCAGGGCGATGGATCCGCAATCACTTGTCGTGCTGGAGGAATGCCTCAATCTTTGGTATCACGCTGGGTACGCCCATGAGGAGATCAAGGGCAAAGCCATTGGCGTGTATCTGGGGGGGCGAAGCAGCACAGGCCGACAGAGGAGAGTTTGCAGCACATACGCAATCCGATCGCTGCCATGGGCCAAAATTATATGGCGGCCAATGTTTCACATTTCTTCGATTTGCGTGGCCCGAGTGTCGTTATTGATACCGCTTGCTCTTCCGCGCTGGTCGGCATGAATATGGCGATTCAAGCGCTTCACACCGGCGATATAGAAGCCGCGGTCGTAGGCGGGGTAAGCTTGCTGGATACAGAGGACGCTTACAGAATGTTCGGACAGCGGGGGATATTGTCTGAGGGGTCTTCCTTCCACATCTTCGATGAGCGGGGCAGCGGAATTGTGCTCGGCGAAGGCGTTGGCATCGTGCTTTTGAAAACATTGGATCAGGCACTCCGCGACGGGGATTCGATTTATGCCGTCGTTAAAGCGGCAGCCGTTAATAACGATGGCCGGACTGTAGGTCCGGCAGCGCCGAATCTGCAAGCCCAGAAGGATGTCATGCGGGCGGCTTTAGACCGAAGCGGAAAACGTCCGGAGGATATCTCGTATATCGAGGCCAACGGCTCGGGTTCGGCCGTGACCGATTTGCTGGAGCTCAAGGCTATCCAGTCTGTCTATCGTGCCAAAGGACCAGATCCAATCGGCGTCGGCTCGGTAAAGCCGAACATCGGACATCCGCTTTGTGCCGAAGGTATTGCTGGCTTTATTAAAGTCGTGCTCATGCTCCAGCATCGGCGTCAGGTTCCGTTCTTGTCCGGAGAACAGGCAATGCCTCATTTCGATCATGAATCTGCGGGCATTCAATTCAACCGCGAAGCGGCGGAGTGGGGAGAATCCCAACCGGTGGCAGCGATCAATTGTTTTGCCGACGGAGGCACAAACGCGCATGTCATCTTGGAACACTGGGTGGAACAGGCCGGGTATCTGACTCGCCGTCGTCCCTTACTTACACCGGAATTGAAGAAGCGGTCCTTGACTGCGGAAGTTGCTGGGATGACAGCGGCCGGAAAGATAGCGAGAGAGCCTCAAGTCGCACTGGGTGCTAGAGGGGTATTCTGGAAAACCTTTGCATAAGAGAGGAGTTGCCACAAACGTGATCATCGAGCAGTTTAACTTAACGCTGAACAATCCTGTGCTCAGCCACCACAAGGCACATGGACAAGAATTGCTGCCAGGCTTGGCTTACATTGATCTCATTTATCAAACTTTTGATACGCATGGCTACGCTTATTCAGAACTTGAGCTTCGTCAGGTTACCCTTTATCACCCCTTGGTTGTGGCACCAGATAGTGAAATCCAGCTCACCATATCATGTACGGAAGCTCAGGCTGGCCAATGGCATATTCGCATCGAGGGTCAAGTACTGCAAGGCGATAGCAGATCGGACGGGAAAGTCCGCTATGCGAGCGCGGAAATGAGTAAGAAGACGCCAATAACTTATGATGAAACGCTGGTTTTTACACATGTCAAAGCTACGTCAAAGCATGTAGCCAATTTAGAGGAAATATACGGGCAATGCCGGAGGCAGGATTTGGTGCATACCGGGTTCATGAAGGCTGAAGGATTGGTCTGCCTAACGGACACGGACAGCGTAATGGAGATTGCGGTGGGTCCGGAGGCCAGTCTTCATGCGGAGCAATTCCTATTTCATCCTGTTCTTCTGGATGGGAGCGGGATCGGAACTTCTCTTCTAATTTCCGCCGTAATAAAAGATGAACCGCGACTGTATCTGCCTATGTACTTCGAGTCCTTTTACGCAACCGAACCATTGCGCAGCAATTGTATTACCCGAATTCAGAACTCGTCAGTACGTATCGAAAAAGAATTGATCTACATGACGCTGGAATTTTTCAATGCCGCGGGCAGAAAAGTCGCCGAACTGAAAAATATCGCAAGCAAGCTCGTTCGGGCATCTGAACTTATCCAGTCAGATCGTAAGAGCATGGTAGGGGGGACTGAGGAGGTCTCCTTCCCTTCCGGCATGACCGTGTTACAGCCTCAATCCGGCAGTGGAGGCGTATACGGATCTATCGAGCTGTTTCTCCGGGAACTGCTGGCAGAACAGTTAGGCAAATCATCTGAAGAGATTCATACAGGGATGGGTTTTTATCAATTGGGGCTGGATTCATCGAACTTGTTGCATGTTGTCGAATCATTGGGAAGTCAAATTGACGTTAGCTTACCGCCGACCTTGCTGTTCGAATATACCAACATAGCTGATTTGGCAGCCTACCTTGCCGAGCATTACGGCGAAAACTTCCGTAGGCTGACTTCTCAGATAAGAGAAGAACACGCAAAAGCCACGGCGGGTGTGCCTGAAGCAGGTAATGCGTCCGTCTCGCGTAAGGAATTGAAGGCTGCTGTTGATCAGCCCAGGGCTGCAATGTCAACTTCTGCACAGGAAGAGCACGAAGATATCGCCATCATCGGTATGGCTGGCCGTTACCCGCAGGCAGACAACCTTCAGGAGTTTTGGAACAACCTCATAGAGGGAAGAGATTGCATTACTGAAATTCCCGCATCTCGTTGGGATATGCGGAAGTTCGCAGACCTCTCTTCGCCAACAGGGAAACATGTGTCGAAATGGGGCGGATTTATTGAGGATTCAGACTGCTTTGATCCCCAGTTTTTTCGGATATCGCCTAGGGAAGCCGAAACGATGGACCCTCAGGAGCGGTTGTTCCTGCAAACATGCTGGGAAACGATTGAAGATGCCGGCTATACGCCGAAGACGCTGACCCATCCAAAGGGACGGCACAATAGGCATCGTGTAGGCGTTTTTGTCGGAGTGATGCATAAGGATTATGCCTTGATCGGCGCAGAGAACATATCCAGCGACAATCTTTTTCCACTTTCCCTGAACTATGCGCAAATTGCTAACCGGGTGTCGTACTACTGTAATTTTCATGGCCCGAGCATGGCAGTGGATACGGTCTGCTCTTCCTCATTGACGGCTGTGCATTTGGCGTACGAAAGCATTCGGCATGGGGAGTGTGAGGTGGCCTTGGCAGGCGGAGTAAACCTGTCTTTGCATCCGAATAAATACCTCAGCTACAGTGATATGCACGCCAGTGACGGGTATTGCCGGACGTTCGGCCAAGGCGGGGACGGTTATGTCTCAGGAGAGGGAGTAGGGGCCGTGCTCCTGAAGTCCCTCCGTGCAGCCGTTCGGGACGGGGACCGGATCTATGCGGTTATCAAGGGGAGTGCGATCAATCATGTCGGCACAGTGAGCGGAATAACCGTTCCTCATCCCGTGGCACAGGCTGATGTGATTGATGCTTCTTTAGCCAAAGCCGGAATCGACCCGAGAACGATCTCCTATGTGGAAGCCCACGGCACGGGCACATCCTTAGGCGATCCGATCGAAATTCAGGGCCTGGCCAAAGCTTTCGGGGCTTACACCCAAGATAAGCAGTTCTGCTCGATCGGTTCAGTCAAATCGAACATCGGACATGCCGAGTCGGCCGCAGGCATCAGCGGTCTGTGTAAGATCGCCCTTCAGCTTCATTATCAGAAGCTTGTGCCGTCCTTGCATTCTGAAGAGCTTAATCCATATCTGGAGCTGGATCAGACCCCGTTTTACGTCCAGCAGAAAACCGAGGAATGGAAGAACCCTATATTTACGGACAACGGCAATGAGATCGTCTGCCCACGTCGGGCGGGACTGAGCTCCTTCGGGGCGTCGGGTTCCAATGCACATCTTATTTTGGAAGAATACGTGCCTGGAGCTGTGCAGGAGAATCCGGAAATTCATCCTCGCGTTTTAGCTCAGGCGATTGTCCCCTTATCCGCGAGAAATGAAGAACGTCTTCAGGCATATGCCAAGAAGTTGTCTGCCTATCTGCACGAAGGGATCCGGCTCCAAGACTTGGCCTATTCGCTGCAAGTGGGACGGGAAGCGATGGAGGAACGAGCCGTATTTATCGTAAGTAGCATCCCAGAGTTGATTGCCAAGCTGGATGCGTTCGGGGACTTACAGGAGGTGCCGCGCGGTTGCTGGCGTGGGCACGTCAGTAATGGCAGCCTGGCGGGGACCGACTTATTCGGCGGAGATATATTATCTTCGGACACGCTGCAGATGTGGGCCCAACAAGATGAACTGTATAAAATTGCCGAGCGGTGGGTTCAAGGAATAGAAGTTGATTGGAACGGCTTGTACACAGATAATCGCAAGCCGCGCCGGATTAGCGCGCCGACGTATCCGTTTGCACGCGAACGCTATTGGGTTCCGGAAAAATCCCGGACCCGCAAACCTGACGTCTTTGCGGCGATTCACCCGCTGCTTCATCTGAATACATCCGATTTTACGGTACAGCGATTCAGTTCCACCTTCACAGGACAAGAGTTTTTCTTTGCAGATCATGTCGTGAAGGGTGGGCGTATTTTACCGGGTGTAGCTTATTTGGAAATGATTCGTGCGGCTGCCCAGCAGGCAATGGGCGTCCAGGAAAAGGACAAACCTGTTATTCGGATCAAGGATGTCATCTGGCTTCGTCCCCTTCATCACGAGCAGGGAACTCTTCAAGTACAAATCGCTCTTTCTCCAGAGGAAAACGGAGAGATCGTCTGCGAGATCTATAGTGAACCGACCGGCGACGCGGCATCTCCGCTTATCTATTGCCAAAGCCGCGTTGAATTCGTCTCCGATGGGGCGATTCCGCCTTTTGACCTAAACCGGTTGAAGAACGAATGCGGCATCCAATTGGCAACACCAGATGAGTGCTATTCGGCATTAACACAAATGGGGATTGACTACGGTCCTGGATTCAGAGGGATTACCGAAATATATGCTAGTCAACATGATGTATTGGCCAAAATTTGTTTACCGCCTTCCGTCCGTCATACGGAAGATGAGTTCGTGTTGCATCCGAGTCTACTGGATGCCGGATTTCATGCGTCTATCGGATTTTTGGGCGATACGGTCCGGCAATTGGCACACGGTAGCGAATCGTCCAGCAGTCTGGGGCTGCCCTTCGCTCTTCAGGAGCTTGACATTATCCGTCCCTGTCAGCCAGTGATGTGGTCGTATATTCGATACGCCAAGGATAACGGTACAGATGCCAAAATAACGTCATATGATATCGATCTGTGCGACGAACATGGGCACATTTGCGTGCGCATGAAGGGGGCATCAATCCGTGCACTTGAAGCGGCAGCTGCACCAAGTTCCAAGGAGGAAAGAGACCTCGAAGAACTCGAGAAGCAGCCTCCCGTCGGACACCAGCTTCTGCTGCCTGTTTGGGAACCGATCCCGGTATCCGAAGTGTCAACTACAACTGTGGGTTCCTTAAAGGAACGAATGATTATCGTCGGTGGAACAGACGAGCAGCGAGCGGTTTTGCAGCAATATTATCCGCAAGCCGTGATTGTTCCGCTACCTCTGTCTGACGAAATCGAAAAAGTGGCTAAAAAACTGGGAGCCTACGGTGACATTAATCATGTCGTATGGGTGGGAGATGATGATCTGCCGGATTCCTTGTCCGATGACACTTTGCTTATCAAGCAAAATCACGGTGTGATGGAAATTTTTCGGATCATGAAAGCCCTTCTCCGTCTTGGCTACGGAAGGAGAGACCTCTGTTGGAGTCTGGTTACAATACAATCGCAAGCCGTATATGAGCATGAAACCATCTCGCCCGCCCATGCCGGTATTCACGGTTTGGCCGGTACGATGGCCAAAGAGTATCCCGGGTGGCAAGTTCGCATTATGGATATGGAAAAAGAGGGGACTTGGCCGGTCAGTTTGATGTTTGCTATGCCGACGAGTCGTCATGGTCAATTATTCGCTTACCGGAACGGGCAATGGCTTGAAAGACAGCTGATCCCATTTCGTCATGAACCTGCTGGGCGAACATTGTACAAGACCAGAGGCGTATACATCGTGATCGGCGGTGCCGGGTATATCGGCGAAGTATGGAGTGAATATATGATTCGCACCTACAATGCACAGATCGTCTGGATCGGGCGCAGCACGCTGAATGCTTCGATTCAAGCCAAACTCGACCGGATGAAGCGCTTCGGGCCAGCTCCGGAATATCTCTCGGCAGATGCGTCCGATCTGGATGCGCTGCGGCAAGCCTATCAAACGATCAAGAAGCGTCACCCGCGGATTCAGGGTATCGTTCATGCTGCTATGGTGCTGTCTGAGCAAAGTCTGGAAAATATGGAACCTGCGGAATTCCGCAGCGGATTGTCAGCTAAAGTGGATACTGCTGTGCGAATGGCTCAAGTCTTCCAGGACGAGCCATTAGACTTTGTCCTGTTTTTCTCTTCACTCGTAGCTTATATCAAGAATGTGAAGCAAAGTCATTATACTTCCGGCTGCGCTTTTGCGGATTCTTTTGCCCATTGGATTTCCGAGCGGCAGACGTACCCGGTAAAAGTCATGAACTGGGGGTACTGGGGCAACGGCGAAGTGGCGAAGGACGAACAATTCGAAGGTTTGTTCGATCAGATCGGCTTGGGCTTGATTCAAGCGGAAGAGGGAATGGCGGCACTCGAAGCGTTGCTGACAAGTCCCGTCGATCAGGTCGCTATGATTCGTACGACGAAGCCGATTGTCGTAGAGGGCATGAATCCTTCTGAGCGAATAGAAGTCTATTCACCGAAGGAAGGAAAGTCTGTACAGGTAGGTCAGCTTCCAATACCAAGGAAAAAGAGACTACCTGAAGCTTCCGGCAGGGATCAGAGCCGCGAGATGGAAAGACTGCTCCATAAGTTGCTATTCAATCAATTGCAGTCACTAGACTTGTTTGCGGCTTCGCCCGTAACATCTTCCGGCCTGATTTCCTCCGGTAAGGTGGTGGGGCGGTATGAGAAGTGGCTGGGAGAAAGCTTGGCGATCTTGACCCGCGATTGCGATCTGATTCAAGAGGGGGACGCATATTCTACTGTTCAGCCGATTCACTTCGACCAGGCTGCGATTTGGCAGGAGTGGGAAGCGAAAACTGCAGTATGGCGGAGCGATCCCCACATGAGCGCCATGTCGGTTTTGGTGGACACAACCGTTCGTGCTCTACCGGATATTCTGTCCGGTCAAGTTCCGGCTACCGATATTATGTTTCCGGCTTCTTCCATGGAGCTTGTTGAAGGCATCTATAAGCACAATCCCGTTGCGGATTACTTTAATGAAGTATTGGGAGACACCTTAACGACCTATTTGCAGCAAAGATTGAAGCAGGATTCCCAGACGCGTATTCGTATATTGGAGATTGGTGCGGGTACTGGCGGGACTAGCGCCGGTCTTTTTCAGAGGCTGCAGCCTTTCCAGGAACATGTGCAGGAATACTGCTATACGGATATTTCCCGCGCCTTCTTGCTTCACGCTGAGAAGGAGTACGGTCCTGACAATGCTTATTTAACCTACCGCATTTTCAGCGTAGAAGAGCCCCTTGCAGGGCAAGACGTGGATGAGGGCGGTTACGATGTGGTGATCGCAGCCAATGTGCTCCACGCCACCAGAAATATTCGCCAAACGCTTCGCAACGCTAAAGCATTGCTGAAAAATGGCGGTCTGCTTTTGTTAAATGAAATGGCAGACAACAGCCTTGCGACTCATCTGACGTTCGGGCTGCTTGAAGGATGGTGGCTGTCGGAAGACCCTGAGCTGCGCATTGCGGGCTGTCCCGGTCTGTATCCTGAAGCCTGGCAGCAGGTATTGGTCAGCGAGGGCTTTCCTTCGGTGATTTTCCCGGCTGAACACGCACACGGGCTGGGTCATCAAATCATAGCGGCCGCAAGCAACGGGGTCATCCGCCAAAAGCAAGGCTCTGCATCCCCTTCCATTCTAAGGAATAAGAGAGCAGGGGGCCGAAAAACAACCAATCAGCCGGAACAGCGGAACTTTGACAAGCGGCCGGGACAGGCAGAGGATGGGGCTCTTAGGGAGAATGGCACGGCCTATCTGGCCAAGTTGATTGGGGAAACTTTGAAGATCCCTGCCTACAAGATTGATTCCTCCGCTCCACTCGAGATATACGGGATTGACTCGATTGTCGTGGTCCAGTTGACGAATACGCTGCGGAAGGTACTCGATCACGTAACCAGCACGTTGTTTTTTGAGTGTCAGACCATCGATGCGCTTGTGGAGCATTTCATCGGAACGCAAAGGGATGCTTTTATGAAGCTATTGGGCCTAGAGGCCAGTATGGAACCCGTTGATATACAAGCAGCCATCGATGAAACGCCTCGGGAAACCAGATTCGTTCAAGCAACGAATAGATTCCGTACGCACGCAAAACCGGAAAACGCAAGCGATAAGGAACGGGGATCGCTTGCAACAGGGTCTCGCGACGTGGCAATTATCGGTGTTTCGGGGAGGTACTCCGATGCGGGAAGCATAGGCGAATTGTGGAGTAATTTAAAAGAAGCAAAGAATTGCATCAAAGAAATTCCCGCGGAGCGTTGGGACTGGAAGGAATGGTACCACAACCAGAAAGGCAAAAAAGGAACGATCTACACGAAATGGGGGGATTCATAGACGATTATGACCGGTTTGATCCTTCTTTCTTTCAAATCTCTCCGTTAGAGGCGGAAAGAATGGATCCTCAGGAACGCGTATTTTTGGAAACGGCCTATGCAAGCATCGAAGACGCAGGATATACGCCGGGGAACCTATGTACTAGCAGAAAGATCGGCGTCTTTGTCGGAGTGATGAACAAATATTATCCGACTGGCTATGGCTACTGGTCAATGGCCAACCGGATTTCGTACCTGTTGAATTTCCAAGGCCCGAGCTTGGCTGTCGATACCGCATGTTCATCTTCTCTAACTGCCATCCATCTAGCTCTGGAGAGCCTCTACAGCGGTTCGAGTGAATGCGCAGTCGCAGGCGGCGTGAATCTGATCGTAGACCCTGTTCATTATTTGAATCTATCGACCATGACAATGCTCTCATCCGGCGACAAATGCAGGGCATTCGGGAATCAGGCAGATGGCTTTGTAGATGGCGAGGGCGTGGGGGCCGTTGTTCTCAAACCTCTAGAAAAAGCAATTGCGGACGGCGATCACATTTATGGCGTTATCAAGGGCAGCATGATCAATTCCGGCGGGAAAACGAACGGTTACACCGTGCCCAATCCTGTGGCTCAAGGCCAATTGATTAAAGAGACTTTGGAACGGGCGAATGTGGAAGCCCGATCAATCAGTTATTTGGAAGCTCACGGCACCGGCACTGCACTGGGAGATCCGATCGAAATCGCCGGACTGACGCGGGCATTCGAGCCGGAAACATCGGATCGACAGTTTTGCGCGATCGGTTCGATTAAATCCAATATTGGGCATTGCGAAAGCGCGGCGGGAATCGCGGCGTTGACCAAAGTGCTGCTCCAATTCAAGCATGGGCAGCTCACGCCTTCCTTGCATACGGAGGTACTGAATCCTGAAATTGACTTTGCCCGGACCCCATTTGTTGTCCAGAGAGAGCTTGAGGAATGGAAGCGCCCGGTCATTGACGGAAAAGAGATGCCGCGCTGCGCCGGAATCAGCAGCTTTGGAGCTGGCGGAGCGAATGCCCATCTTATCCTGGAGGAGTATAGGCCGCAAATAGTAGCGAAGCCATCTCTTCAGACGAAGCGTCCTGCCTTAATCGTACTCTCTGCGAAAACTAAGGAGCAGCTCAACGATCGGGCCAAGCGGCTGCTCACGGCAATTCGTGAGGAGAGATATGCCGAAGATGCGCTGATACGGATTGCATATAGCTGCAAATCGGACGCGAAGCCATGGATGAGCGGCTCGGCTTTCTAGCGGACTCTATGGAGCAGCTAGAGGACAAGCTGAACGCTTTTGTGGAAGGAGAAGGCAAAGGTGAAGGTGAAGTTGAGGGCATCTACCAAGATCAAAGCCAATCGAATAAAGATGCTTTGTCAATCTTAGCTGCGGATGAGGATATGGATAAGATCTTGGAGGCTTGGATTTCAAAAGGCAAGTATGCCAAATTACTTGAACTTTGGGTCAAAGGCGTATCTCTGGACTGGAACAAGTTGTATGAGGGCGGAAAGCCGACCCGTATCCCGCTTCCTTCCTATCCCTTCGCACGGGAACGTTATTGGCATCAGACGCTTGAAAGAACGTCCGGTTCGAGATCCCCATTTCGTTTGAAGCGGGCATTAAAGCCCACAGGCGAAAAGCAGCCGCCGACTGCGACTGAGGCAGCATCTGCTGAAGCGTTCGAACTGATGACTTTTGAGGAGGTATGGAAAGAGGAGCCGCTGCAGCAAAACTCCGGCTCTCGCGTAAACACGCTGGTGTGTTTTCTGTCAGATGTGGAATTGCAAAAAACGGCTGTCCAATTCTTTAGAACCATTGAAGAGAACATGAAGGTGCTGTTTGTTTCCCAAGAGGAGAGCAACGGAGAATCATCTTCAACCATCTATCGAGTGGACCGCCATGATGTGGATACCTACGATAGGGCTTTCAAGGACATCCAGGAACAACATGGCGATATTGATGCCGTGTTGTACATGTGGTCATTAGAGGATCCTGGCTCCGTTCAGGATTACTCCCATATCGTTTTCTTGCTGCAGGCGGTTCTGGCTGCGCAGTCAAAACCCCGCCGGCTTCTTCTGGCAGGCCAGTTTGGACAAGAGGCGGACCTGAGCCGCTGTTATCTCGAATCGTGGATCGGTTTTGAGAGATCCCTCGGGATGATCATGCCGCAGACGAAGGTGTCCGGAGTCTATAAGGAGGTTGCCGATCAGAATCAAATCGGCGACATCGCGGATTGGTTGCGAAAGCTTTGGAGCGAAGTGCATGCGGAAACAGCGCGAACTGCTTTTTATCAGGGAGAGAAGCGTCATGTAAGCCACATCAAGCCTACGCTGCTGCAAGCGGATCATTCTAGGCTAAGGATGAATGGCACTTATCTCATCACAGGAGGCTGCGGGGGGCTTGGTTTCCTGCTGGCCAAGCATTTAGCCAAGCGGTACAAAGCGAATTTAATCCTTACCGGAAGATCGCCTATGGATCCGAAGAAGGAAGCTATCCTTGGCCAGTTGGTGGCCTTGGGCAGCCGGGCTCATTATATCCAAGCCGATGTGTGCGATGTACAGGCGATGAATACCGGGCTAAGCGAATCAAGGGAACACTTTGGCTCCATTCACGGCGCCTTTCATGCGGCCGGTCTTCAGAGTTCACAGAGCTTTGAGGAGAAAGAGCTATCGAAATTCCATGAAATCCTGTCTCCCAAAATCCAAGGGACGCTTGTCCTAGATGAACTCATGCAAGAGGATTATTTGGACTTTATCTGTTATTTCTCCTCATCCGCTGCCATTTTAGGCGATTTTGGCTTTTGCGATTACGCGGTCGGGAACCGATTTCAGATGGCCTATGCCAAGTACCGAAATGATCGACAGAGCAGCGGCAGAGCCATTACGATCAACTGGCCGGTATGGAGGGACGGCGGCATGTCGATTGGGGATGCCGAAACGACCGAAAACTATCTTCGCTCCAGCGGTCAACGATATCTTGAAACGGAAGAAGGTCTGGATATTCTGGAACGCGCATTGTTCCAGCCTCAGCTGCAGCAGCAGCTTGTGTTGGCCGGACAGGCCAGCCGGGTACACCGTTTCCTTGGATTATCGGAGGAGACCCGGCAGAAAGATCAGCCAGCCGCACGTCCACAAGGCAAAGGAAGGCAGGCGCACATGCTTGGGTGGAGTACCGAACAATGCCTAGAAGCGGATCTCAAGAATTGGATTAGCGAGCTGCTTAAGCATCCGCTTCATAAGCTGAAGCCCGATATTCAATGGATGGACTACGGATTTGACTCCGTGCTGTTGGCGGAATTTGCAAGTTATTTATCTGATCGTTATCAAGTGGAAATTGCGCCTTCCTTGTTTTTCAGCTATACGAATCTAGAGCAGTTGATCCGTTACCTTCTCAAGAAACATCCAATCTCATTAGAGGCGTATTACCAGGAAAGCTACGCGGAACCTGAAGCGCTTCAGCAGGACGGTTCCCTGGTAGAGAAAGCTGCAACCGGGTACAGGAAGGTGACCTACAAACCATCGGTGAAGCGAGAAATGAGCGAATTATCTGAGCCGATTGCGGTGATTGGCATGAGCGGACGCTTCCCTCAGGCGGATAACGTCGAAGAGTTCTGGCAGCATCTGAAGGACGGGAAACGCTGCATCACGGAAATTCCCGCAGACCGCTGGGATTGGCGGTCATATGAAGGGAATCCTCACATGGAAGAAGGGAAGAGTGCTTCCAAGTGGGGGGCTTTTCTGAACAACGTCGATCGCTTCGATCCGCTGTTCTTCAAAATTTCGCCGAAGGAGTCGGCTGAAATGGATCCAAGGCACCGCCTGTTTCTGGAGGAGGCTTGGCGGACATTTGAAGATGCGGGGTATATGAACGAGCGGATAAAAGGCAAGTCGTGCGGCGTTTACGTGGGTGTGGAAGAAGGTGAATACGCCTTTTTGGTCAAAGATTCGCAATACATCAACGGCAATCAAAATGCGACGCTACCTGCACGAATCGCTTATATGCTGGATCTGAAAGGGCCAAATATGGCTATAACGGCAGCTTGTTCCTCAGGACTTGTTGCCATCCATCAAGCATGCCAAGCTCTTCGTCAGGGAGATTGCGAAATGGCGCTCGTCGGCGGCATCAACTTGAATATTTCCCCGATGTCATATGCCGCTCTGAGCAAAGCGGAGATGCTTTCGCCGGACGGAGAGTGCCGTGTTTTTGCCCAGGATGCCAACGGAATGGTTCCCGGCGAAGCCGTGGCGGCAGTGTTGTTGAAGCCGCTGTCGAAAGCCATTGCGGATCAAGACGTGATCTACGGATGCATCAAGGCGAGCGGCGTCAATTATGACGGCAGAACGAACGGGATTACCTCACCTAGTCCATTTAGCCAGGCGGAGCTTCTGGAGGCAACTTATCGCAAGCATCAGATTGATCCGCTGGATATTCAATACGTGATGTCGCACAGCACAGGGTCAAAGCTCGGGGACCCCCTGGAGATTCAGGCATTGACGAGTGTTTTTAGCAAATTTACGGATCAGAAACAGTTTTGCACGATCGGCTCGATCAAGCCGTTGATCGGACATACCTTTGCCGCTTCGGGCATTGTAGGATTAATCGGCATGCTAATGGCGATGAGAGACCGAATCATCCCGGGAACGCATAACAACGGCGCATATAATACCTCCATTGTGCCTGGGGATAGCCCTTTTGTCCTGAGCAGTTCTAATCAAGTATGGACATCGAAAGACAGCCGCCCTCGGTTAGGCACTGTGAGTGCAACGGGAATCAGCGGAACCAATGCGCACATCGTTGTCGAGGAATACGTTTCAAACAGAAAAGAAACGGATCATCCAGCGACGGAGCCGGTTGAGCCTATCTCTCAAATTGTGGTTCTTTCCGCGAAAAATGAGGATCGCCTCAGGGCAGCAAGCTCGCAGCTGCTGGAATATGCCGAATCCCGTTCCGATTTCTCCTTGCGAAATCTTGCCTATACGTTGCAGATCGGACGAGAAGCGATGGATTTCCGCTTGGCGTTGGTCGTGAACGACCGGCAGCAGCTCTCGGAAATGCTGAGAGCCTACCTCCATCCGGACAAGAACAGTGGGAGGTTAGCGGCATCCGGCCGTATCTATGCGGGGGATGCAGAAAGCTCAGGTCCTTCCGATGAGCATCTCCTTCCAATCTGGATTTCGGAAAGGGATTATGACCGCGTGGCGCGTTATTGGGTAGAAGGCGGCTATGTATCATGGGAACATCTGCATGAATCCGGGAGCGTACGCAGGATAACACTGCCGGGCTATCCTTTTGCCGGAGAACGCTACTGGTTTGAAGATAGCCCCTCCATCAACGACAGATCACCGGCGATTTCAGAAGGCGAGCTGAATCTGTCTTCATCTGGAGAGGAGAGCACCCAAGCGGCGCACATGACGGTCCGGGAATCCATTCGGGAAGCGATCCTTCGCTTTTTATCCCAGGAGCTGAACTTTGCGAAGAACCAATTAAAGACGAATATAACGCTATTGGATTACGGGATGGATTCCATCGCAGGAAGAAAGCTGATGCGGCATCTCGAACAAGCTTTTTCGATAGAGGTAACCGGACGGGAACTGCTGGAGTATCCGACAATTGAGGCTTTGGCCACTCATTTGGCCGGGAAGACCCGAGACGGTAACGAAACGGAAGAAGCGGAACCTGCCCTATCGGGGGTAACCGCTGATTATAGCGACGGGCAAATCATCGAGAAAATGGAACAATTTATGCAGGGAATAGGGGATTTTGAGGAAATTCATCACATATTGGAAGGGAGCCTAAAGAGATGAATCCTGCAGTGCTTTTGGATGCTTATAAATCTGGCAAGCTGTCTATCACAGAAGTTGAAGAACAACTGCGTCAATTGAAACAGGCGTCACTCCGGAGTCCTCTCTCCGAGGGCCAGAAGGGGTTATGGGCACTTCACAAAATGTCTCCCGGGATGAGCGCGTATAATCTTCCGGTTTGCTTTCGGGTGCTCAATTCACTGGATGTGGCGAAATTTCGTGAAGCGCTGCAAGTGGTTCAAGCCCAGTTCCCTATCTTGTCCAGCGTAGTGGAAGAAGATGACAAAGGGGTACCGTATGCGGTCGTGCAACCATCGCAGCCGCTCTCTTGTTCACAGTCGGATCTACCGGGAATGGAACCTTCCGAAATCATATCGCACGTCAGGGCTAAAGCCTATGAGCCCTTTCAGTTAGAGCAAGGCCCATTGATGCGCACGCATTTGTTTACCTTGCCTAATCAGGAAACAATCGTCCTGATTACGTTCCATCATCTTATTTTTGACGGTATTTCGATGCTGTCGTTCCTGAAGGCACTCCTAAGTGCCTATCAGGAACTTGTTGATGGCAGGCAGCCGAGATTGTCTTCCCATGCGGCAAGCTACCGCGATTTTGTCGAATGGGAGCAGGATATGCTCGATGGGAAGAAAGGTGCGGAGCATCTAGCTTACTGGAAACGGCAGCTGTCGGGTACACTGCCTGTTCTTGAGATCCCGTCCGACCATCCGCGAGCTTCCGCCCAATCGTTCAAAGGACGCACTTATACCCGGATGCTGCCAGACCAACTGGCTGAACAAATCAAAGCGTTTTCCCATTCTTATAGTACAAACCTCTCTATCGTTTATTTGAGTATTTTCAAATTGCTGCTGCACCGCTACACACAGCAAGAGGACATCATTGTCGGTATGCCGACGATCGGAAGACCGGAAGATCGTTTTGAGTCGATCATCGGGTACTTCATCAACATGATTGCAGTTAGAAGTCAATTAACCGGGACGAACGCATTCAGCGACCTTGTGCATGACTTGCAAATGACGGTAGCCGACGGTTTGGATCATGCCGCCTATCCATTTCCACGTCTGGTTAAGGAATTAAAGGTCGAGCGGTCCCGCGCGAACTCGCCCCTGTTTCAGACCGTCTTTATGTATCAGAATTTTGTCCAGAATGGCGGATTGGAGGACATTCTAGCCGTTTGCCCGGCCCTTCATTTAGCATTGATGGAAGAAGTCCGTCAAGAGGGAGAATTTGAACTGGCTCTAGAGGTATATGAACAGGGTGATGGAATCGCTTTGAGCTTCAAGTACGATCCGGATTGTTTCGAGCTCTCTACAATTGAGAGAATGATGACGCATTACATCCAACTGGCACAAGAAAGTATGCAAGACCCCACCCTGCCTCTAGCTGATTATTCGCTGCTTTCCTCAAACGAGCAGATCAAGGTAGTCGCGGACTGGAACGCCACACAGGCGGATTATCCGAAAGATCTCTGCATTCATGAGTGCTTTGCGGAAAAAGTCCGGCAGCAGCTGGATGCTGTTGCCATCATTTTGGAGGAAAAAGCGCTCACCTACCGGCAGTTGGACGAAAAGATCACGCTTTTGGCTTTATATCTTCAGGAACGCGGAGTATGCCCGGAAAGTCTGGTAGGCCTGTGCGTCGAACGTTCCATGGAGATGCTCATCGGAGTCTTAGGTATTCTAAAAGCGGGCGGGGCCTACGTGGCTCTGGATCCAAACTATCCGGATGAACGGCTAAAGTACATGCTGGAGGACAGCGGAGTTGCCATCGTGCTGACGCAGTCCAAGTTCAAGAAACATTTGAACGCTCTAATTAAGGATGACGCTTTTACACTGTCTTTGGATCAAGAGTGGGAAGAAATCGCAGAAGCAGCCAAGCAAAACGTGCAGTTGAAGCGCGAAGTCAGGCCCGATCACTTAGCATATGTGCTCTATACGTCCGGCAGTACAGGAAGACCAAAAGGTGTGATGATCGAGCATAGAAGCATCATGAATACGCTGCATTTCCTCGAAGCCCGATATCCCGTAACAAGACAAGATACTTACTTGTTAAAAACGAATTATATCTTCGATGTATCCATATCCGAATTATTCGGCTGGTTTATCGGGGATGGGCATCTTGTGATTCTGCCTCCGGGCGGAGAGAAGTCACCGGAACTCATGGCCAGGGCAATCGAAAAGCATCGGGTTACCCATCTTAATTTCGTTCCGGCTATGCTGAATGCGTTTTTGACTCACGTGGCCGATCATAAAACCTTTAGCGAACAAAACGCTGTTAAATATTTGATGGTTGCGGGAGAGGCGTTTCCCAAGGAGCTTGTGAAGAAGGCCGTCGATGTCTTTAAACGGAGTCGTGTAGAAAATATTTATGGACCTACAGAAACGTCTATTTATGCGACTTGGTTCAGCTGTACCCAAGAAATCATAACAAGCCGTCATACGCCGATCGGAAGACCGATCACGAATACACAAGCGTACATCGTGGACAAACAGCTGCGTCCGGTACCGATTGGCATCCCGGGCGAGCTGTGCATTGCTGGTTACGGGCTGGCTAGAGGCTACTTTAATCAGCCGGCGCTGACCGCGGAGAAGTTCGTCGATAACCCGTTTCAGCCGGGTACGAAGCTGTACCGGACAGGCGATCTGACTCGGTGGCTGCCGGACGGACAGATCGAATACCTGGGACGGATCGACAACCAGGTCAAGCTGCGCGGCTTTCGCATTGAACTCGGTGCCATCGAAACCCGGATTAGCGGGTATCCTGGCATCGAGGACGCGGTTGCGGTCGTCAAGCAGGCCGGCGAACACAAGACGCTTGTCGCGTACTATACCGCCCGCGAAGGCAAGACCGCTCCGGTTGCACGCGAACTGCGGAGCCACCTGAAGACGGGCTTGCCCGACTATATGGTGCCTGCCCATATTATCCGCGTAGACCGTATGCCGCTCACCCCGAGCGGGAAGATCGACCGCAAGGAACTGGCGGACTGGCCGGTGACCGTGCAGCAGTCGGAGACTCAAAGCATGCCGGAATCCCGGGTGGAACAGGCGGTTCTGGCGATCTGGGAGGACGTGCTGCAGGTCGGCGGCATGGGCAATCGCGACGGCTTTTTCGATGTCGGCGGGGACTCGCTTCTTGCGGTTGCGGTGGCTGAACGCATTCGAAAAGAGCTGGCGTGCGAGTTCACGGCGATGGATCTGTTCGAATACCCGACCATCCAAGCGATCGCAAGCTATATCGCTGCCCAGCAGCATGATGACCCAGCGGCGCTGGATATGGTGAGGGATGAAGGGATGGAAGATGGCGGCAAGAAAGACCAAACCCGCGGGACGCGAGAGAAGCTTGACGCAGACCGGGTGGTGGTGGAGCTGCCGGAAGCCTACAGGGACAGCTTGGCAATTATCGGCATTTCCTGCGAGTTTCCGGGCGCGGGGAATCACTTCGAATTCTGGAACAATTTGCTCACAGGCAAAGAGAGCTTAAAGTTTTTCACACCAGATGAGCTTCGCGATCTGGGCGTACCGCCAGAGCTGGCGGAGAATGCGGGATACGTGCCGGTTCAGTCCACCATCGCAGGCAAAGACCGTTTTGATCCGGGTTTCTTCAACCTCTCGCCGAAGGACGCCGGGTTTATGGACCCGCAGTTAAGGCTACTGCTGCTGCATGCCTGGAAGGCGGTCGAGGATGCCGGATACGTGGCCCGGGAGATTCCGCACACGAGCGTATTTATGACGGGCAGCAACAATGGCTACCGCGCCCTGCTTCCCGAAGAGTGGACGGAGAGTCTGGAAACGCCGGACGGCTATGTGTCCTGGGTGCTGGCGCAGAGCGGCACGATCCCAACGATGATTTCCCACAAGCTAGGTCTGAAAGGCCCGAGTTACTTTGTGCATGCCAACTGCTCTTCCTCACTAGTCGGACTGTATTCGGCGTACCAGAGCTTGAAGTCCGGCGAGTCGAAGTATGCCCTCGTCGGTGGCGCGACGCTGCACACCGGAACGGGTGTCGGTTATGTGCATCAAGCCGGTCTAAACTTCTCCACTGACGGGCACGTCAAGGCGTTCGATGCCTCGGCGGACGGCATGACGGGAGGGGAAGGCGCTGCGGTGCTGCTGCTGAAAAAAGCTGCCGATGCGGTCGCGGACGGCGACCACATTTACGCCCTGCTCCGCGGCATTGGGCTGAATAACGACGGTGCGGATAAGGTCGGCTTCTACGCGCCGAGCGTCAAAGGTCAGGCGGACGTGATCCGCAAAGTGTTGGATACGACGGGGATTGACCCGGAGAGCATCTCGTATGTCGAGGCGCATGGAACCGGGACGAAGCTGGGCGATCCGATCGAGCTGTCGGCGCTGAGTGCGGTGTACCGGGAGCATACGAAGCGGAAGCAGTACTGCGGAATCGGCTCGGTGAAGACCAACATCGGGCATCTGGACACAGCGGCCGGGATGGCCGGCTGCATCAAGGTGGCTATGAGCCTGTATCATGGAGAACTTGCTCCGACGATCAACTACAAGGAACCGAACCCGAATATGAATTTGGAAAACTCGCCGTTTTATGTGGTGGAGAGCCGCAAACGGCTGGAAGCGAAGGAAGAACCGTACCGAGCAGCACTAAGCGCCTTTGGACTCGGAGGTACGAATACGCATGCGATCTTCGAGGCGTACCGGAGACCGAACCAGGAAGAGCCAGTCAGCGGCCCGTATCTCATCCCCGTGTCGGCTAAAAACCAGGAGCGGCTCAGGTCCTATGCCGAGGCGCTGCTGGACTACCTGAACGAAGGCAGACTGGCGGAAGGCAGACTGGCGGACCTAGCCTACACATTCCAAGTGGGCCGGGAAGCGATGGACATCCGGGTGGCGTTTGTCGCGGCGGATGCAGCGGAACTGAAGGGTCAATTGGAGAACTACTTGCAGGGACAGGGCGGTAAGCGGAGTCTGGGCCTGTATACCGGAGAACGAAAACAAGAAGGGGGGACGCTGCTGGAGGACGATGAAGACAGCAAGACGCTAGTCCGCGCCTGGATCACCGGCGGCAGACTCAGCAAGCTGGCTGAGGCATGGTGCCGGGGAATGAGCGTGGACTGGACGCTGCTGTACAGCGAAGCAAAACCTCACCGGATGAGTGCGCCGACGTATCCTTTTGCCCAGGAACGCTACTGGCCACGTCCCGTCCAGTCCGAAACACCACCATTAACAGGACCATCGCTCTTACATCCGATGCTTCATCAGAATACATCTGTTTTATCTGAGCAGCGTTTTACGTCGAATTTTACAGGCAAAGAATCTTTTATTGCGGATCATATCATTCAAGGAATGGCTATCGTCCCGGCTGTAGTAACTCTCGAGATGGCACGAGCTGCGGCTGAACAGGGGCTCGATAATGCAGCTGATTCCGACACGTCCATTCGTCTACGCAACGTTGTATGGGTCCGTCCCATTGAGGCTTCAGAGGAACGGCAAGTTCAAGTTAACGTTGGTCTTTATGAAGAGAACGGACAGATCGTGTACAGCATGTACGGGGAGCCACAGCCGTCAGAGGCAGATCCTCTTCTGTATAATCAGGGCGTAGTGGAGCTTGTTACCATTGCGGAAGTTCCACATCTTGATCTTGCGGTGATCCGCCAGCAGTGCGGACAGGAACAGCTGACATCGGGACGGTTTTACGAAAGTATGCTGGGAGCTGACTACGGTTCCTCCTACAAAGGTGTACAAGCCGTCTATATGGGCGAGGATCAATTGCTGGCCAAGCTCTCGCTCCCGAGTTCGGCTGCGCATACGCTGAATTCGTATGTTTTGCACCCGAGTATGATGGACGGCGCTTTGCAGGCAGCGGAATATTTACAGAATGTGACGAGGGCCCGCCACCTGGCTGAAGGAGAGGCGTTCCTAGCGGCCTTGCCATTCGCTCTTCAAGAGCTTGAAGTGATCGGAACCTGCCAGCCGGACATGTGGGTGCATGTTCGATTTAGCGAAGGAAACAAAGCAGGGGAGACCATCCAAAAGGTAGACATCGATTTATGCGATGACCTGGGGTCTGTTCTCGTTCGCATGAAAGGTTTTTCGACTCGGATTCTGGATGGATCGTCCCGTTCGGATGAAGCAGCTGATCAATCAAGTATTTTGATGCTTGAACCGGTCTGGATCGAACAAGTTGTACCGCCCGATACGGAAGTGGTTTCCTACGCGGAACAAACGGTGGTACTTGTGGAAAGCGCTGCAGAGCTGCGGGACAGTATTGAAGCCCATATGAAGGGCGTTCGCATTGTCGTTCTGGATCACGGACCGGGTGCGACCTCCGAGCGATTCAGTATCTATGCGGAGCAAGTATTCGGACTCATTCGGGCTGCTTTTGAGCAAAAACCTCAGGAGCGGATGCTTATCCAGATTGTAGTCACGGCACAGGACGATCAACAGTTATTTACTGGACTTACGGGTATGCTTCGTACTGCCCGTTCAGAGAACTCTAAGCTGATCGGACAATTGATTGAGCTTCAGAGCACGGTAGATTTCAATGCGATTCCTGAAAATCTGGAAATGGATAAGCTGCGCCCGAGCGACATCCATATTCGCTACGATAAGAACCGTCGGTATACTGCCGATTGGCGCGAAGCGATGAATGTGCCGAAGGATGAAATTCTCTCCTTACCTTGGAAAGATGGGGGCGTTTATCTCATTACGGGTGGGGCAGGCGGTTTAGGCGGATTGTTTGCGAAGGAAATCGCACACCGCACGACAGGGGCAGTTCTGATTATTGCCGGGCGATCGACGCAGGACGCTAAGATCGATAGCCGCCTGGAAGCTTTACACGGATTCGGTGCCCGGACTCTTTACAAACAGGTAGATGTCACCGACAGGGATGAAGTGTTCCGGTTAATTCGAGAGATTCGTAATGAATTTGGCAGTCTCGATGGTATTCTCCACGCTGCGGGGCTCATCAAGGATAGTTACATCATCAAGAAAACAAATCAAGAACTCAAGGAAGTCATGGCGCCGAAGGTAACCGGCGTGATCCATCTGGATGAAGCTATTCAAGATGATGAACTCGATTTCTTCCTCCTATTCTCTTCTGCATCGGGAAGCCTGGGAAGTGCGGGTCAAGCGGATTACGCGGTGGCAAACACATTTCTCGACGCATTTGCCGGGTACCGCAACGAACTCGTCTCCCGCAAAGCACGTCAAGGCCGAACTCTATCCGTCATTTGGCCTCTTTGGAAGGATGGCGGCATGCAGGTCGATGCGGCAATTGAGGAGATGTTAAGGCAGCGCACTGGAGCTGTTCCGCTCGAAACGAGTTCGGGAATGGAGGCTGTGTATAAGGCATGGACTTTGAATTCCGATCGGATACTCGTTCTGGCGGGGAATCAGCGGATGATGAGACACAAATTGCTTCCAGCCAAGGAAGAGGTGCGGACGCGGGCGGTGAAAAAGGGGATGGACACCGAAAGCTTGGAGAATCGCGTGCGCGCAGCTTTGCGCGAGCAAGTGTCGCAAATTCTTCAAGTAAAGAAGGAGGAACTAGACGATGACACGGATCTGACCAGCTACGGGTTGGATTCTATCTCGATGACCGACTTGACTAATAAGCTAAACCGCTCCTATAAGCTTGAACTCACACCGCCCCTCTTTTTTGAATATGCAACCCTACGGGAGCTCTCGGTCTATTTGGCTGCCGAACATCAGAACGTTTTGGCGGTTCAGTTTGCTTCAACCAACAGGCCCTCCGCTTCGGGTACAACAAGTTCTGTACCTTCAGATGAATGGCGCGCTATCGAGGAGGAACGGCCGAATCAGATCCTTCCACAACGGCGCACCAGATCCGTGTTCCCATCGGCGCCGCAGGAGCGAAAGCAGCATCATGGAGCTTCTGAACCGATTGCGATCATCGGGCTCAGCGGTATTTTTCCAAAGGCCAAGGATGAGATTGAATACTGGGATAATTTAGTATCCGGGAAAGATTGCATCACCGAAATTCCAAAGGTTCGCTGGGATTGGCGCGATTATTATGGAGACCCGACCAAAGAAGCGAATAAAACGAACGTGATATGGGGCGGATTCATAGACGGGATTGCCGAGTTCGATCCCCTGTTCTTTGGTATCTCGCCGCGGGAAGCGGAACAGATGGAACCACAGCAGCGGTTGCTGATGACCTACGCCTGGAAGGCGGTTGAGGATGCGGGTTATTCGGCCCAAAGCCTCTCGGGCACACAGACGGGCGTCTTCGTCGGAACGGGTAACACGGGCTATGGAGCATTACTTGCCCAAACACAGGCAGCCATCGAAGGGGCTGCGGCAGCCAATATGAGCCCGTCCGCAGGTCCGAACCGAGTCAGCTATTTTATGAATCTGCACGGGCCCAGCGAGCCGATCGATACAGCGTGTTCCAGTTCGTTGGTCGCAATTCACCATGCTGTCAGCGCAATCGGAGACGGCATCTGCGATATGGCCATAGCCGGGGGCGTTAATACTATTATTCTCCCCGAAGCTTATATCAGTTTTGATAAAGCGGGAGCCTTAAGCAAGGAAGGAAAATGCAAGGCATTCTCCGACCGCGCCGACGGCTTCGCGCATGGCGAAGGCGCGGGAATGGTTTTGTTGAAGAAGCTTAGCGCAGCAGAACGGGACGGCGATCATATTTACGGTGTGATCCGCGGCACAGCAGTGAACCATGGGGGACGCTCCAATTCTTTGACGACGCCGAACCCGAAGGCGCAGTCCGAGCTGCTTCAGACGGCGTATACCAAGGCGGGGATCGATCCGCGCACGGTCACCTATATCGAAGCGCACGGGACGGGAACGTCGCTGGGCGATCCGATCGAAGTGAACGGTCTGAAGTCGGCCTTCCAGGAGCTGTACCGGAAAACCGGGGACAGCGAGGTGCTTGGCAAGCACTGCGGACTCGGCTCCGTGAAGACGAACATTGGTCATTTGTCTCTGGCGGCAGGAGTGGCGGGAGTGATTAAAATCCTGCTTCAACTAAAGCATAAAACCCTAGCGAAGAGCCTGCACTGCGATACGATCAATCCCTACATCCAACTGGAAGGCAGTCCGTTCTACATTGTCCGGGAAACCCAGGAGTGGAAAGCGCTGAAAGACGCGCAGGGCCGGGAACTGCCCCGGCTGGCAGGAGTCAGTTCCTTTGGCATCGGAGGCGTCAATGCTCACGTCGTCATCGAGGAGTATGTGCCGAAGGAAGAGGTTCCTGCGATTTCTTATCAACCGGTCGCCCTGGTCTGGTCGGCGAGAAACGAAGAACGTCTTCAGGATCAGGCCCGGCAGGCGTTGCAGTCTATCGTGGAAGGACGCTATACAGACCGCGATCTGACGCGGATAGCGTACACACTGCAAGTGGGCCGGGAAGCCATGGAAGAACGGCTTGGTATCCTTGCGGCTTCGATGTCGGAGCTGAAAGAGAAGCTGGAGAGCTACTTGGCGGGCAAGGACAGTCTGGAAGATGTGTACCGCGGGCGTGTCGATAAAGGAGCGATGCACACGCTGACCGCTGATGAGGACATTCAAGAAGCGGTCGGAAAGTGGATGCAGCGCGGAAAATACAGCAAGCTAATGGAATTTTGGGTGAAAGGGCTGAGTGTGGACTGGGTCAAACTGTACGGTTCAAATCACCCGCGCAGAATTCCGCTGCCAACGTACCCATTCGCCAGGGAGCACTACTGGGTAGAAGATGCGAGCAAGGCAAGTGGTAGCGCCGCAAGCCAGAGCGTCACTGACGCCTGGGGCTCCACAGCAGTTCTGCATCCTCTGCTGCATCGGAATACCTCCAACCTGATGGAACAGCGTTTCAGCTCGACGTTTACCGGCCAAGAGTTTTTCCTCGCTGATCATGTTGTGAAAGGGCAACCTATTTTGCCTGGCGTTGCCCATCTGGAGATGGCTCGCGAGGCGGTACAGATGGCCCTCGGCGAAATGGCTGGGACTCAAACGGCAATTCGACTCAAAAATATCGTTTGGATTCGTCCGATCATCGTGGAAGAGCAACCGGTGAAAGTTCATATCGGATTGCATCTCATAGATGACGGGGAGCTCTCCTACGAGGTGTACGGTCAGTCGGAAACCGCCGATGACGGTCTTATCCTGTACAGCCAAGGCAGTGCTGAGCTAAGTTCTGTCTGCCAGACACCGGTCATCGAGCTCTCTCACCTGCAGGCGGCATGCCGGCCAAGCACTTTTACCATACGCGACGTTTATGAGACCTATAAGAGAATCGGCTTTGACTACGGCCCGGCGTTCTGCGGAGTGGAGCAGATTTATATGGGGGAAGATTTCCTATTGGCCACGTTGTCTCTGCTTCTGAAGTGCTCGATTTGGCCGATCCGTATGTGCTCCATCCGGGCTTGATGGATTCAGCTCTGCAAGCGTCCAGCCTGCTAGCAGAGTCGGAAGAAATGCCTTTGATGCTGCCATTTGCAGTAGAAGAACTTGAGGTGTTCGGCAAATGTACATCTGGTATGTGGGTATATGCCCGAAACAGTACAGGCAGCAGGTCAGGAGACAAAATAGTAAAGCGGGATATTGATCTGTGCGATGAGCACGGCCGTGTCTGCGTACGGCTAAAAGGCTTATCCTTTAGAGAAGCCGAAGCGGACCGGAATCCGAACCCGGGCGCAACTTTCCCGGAAACCCTTGAATCGTTCATGCTGGAGCCAGTCTGGAAACCGCAAGCTGTCCATACGGAGGGAGAGAGCCTTGGCTATGCAAGGCATCTGGTGATCCTTTGCGGAATGACAGGCTTCAGTAGCAGGGATACTGCGAAAAGGCCGGGCGGAATGCAGTTCGTTCAACTGGAGCTGTCACAGCCGGATATAGCAGAGCGCTTCCATGCTTGTGCAGATCAGGTCTTTGAGATGATTCGGGATCTTCTCACCGAGAAGCCGCAAGAACGTGTGCTTCTTCAGGTGGTAGTCCCTTCGCAGGGCGACCAGCAATTGTTTGCAGGGCTGACAGGACTGTTGCAGTCGGCCGAACTGGAACATGCCAGACTTATAGGACAAACAATTATATTGGATACAGACATAAAATTCGAGGAACTTGTTGCCATATTGGAAGAAAACAAGATCAGCAGAGAGAAGAGGATCCGATATCAAAAAGGACAAAGATTTGGTTTGAGCTGGAATGAGCTAGATGCAAAAGAGGGTGATGTACCAGTCCCGTGGAAAGACGAAGGGGTATATCTTATTTCTGGAGGGACGGGAGGCCTCGGCTTCATCTTTGCTCATGACATCTTGCGACAAACCAAGCGCAGCACCCTAGTTCTAGTGGGACGTTCGGCATTAAGTCCGGATAAGAGAACCCGGATTCAGGAGCTTTCGGATGCAGGTGCGAAGGTTGTTTACAAGCAGGTGGATGTGGCGATGGAAGATGCCACCCATGCATTGATCGGCGAAATCCTACGAGATTATGGCAAGCTCGATGGTATTCTTCACAGCGCAGGCGTTATCAAAGACAACTATCTTGTCAACAAAACGACTGAAGAAATGCAGGAGGTTCTCGCGCCTAAGGTTCGTGGACTTGTGAATTTGGATGAAGCGACCAAGGAACTACCGCTCGACTTCTTTATTCTGTTCTCCTCCCTAGCGAGCACGGCAGGGAGCGCTGGGCAGGCGGATTATGCGATGGCCAACGCTTTTATGGACGCTTACGCAACGTACCGCAACTCTCTGATTAAAACACTATACCGTCACGGGCACACCCTTTCGATCCATTGGCCTTACTGGAAAGAAGGCGGCATGAAGGTCGATGCCGAAACGGAAAAAATGACGCTTCAGAAATACGGCATCACTGCCATGCAGGCATCAACTGGCATTTCGGCGTTGTACCGGGGGTTAGCTTCCGGCAAAAGTGAGGTTCTGGTTATGGAGGGCGAACTGACCCGTATAAGACAGCATTTACTCTCGGAAGCGATGGAACAGGTAATTCCTCCGACCGCTGTGTCAGAAATAAAAGAGTCATCATCTACGCTAGTGGAGACGGAACTTGACACAGGAAATTTGACCGATAAGGTTTTGATTGCTCTGAAGTTAGAAGTGTCCAAATTACTCAAGATTCAATCAGGTGCGATCGATGTTGATTTGGAATTCAACCAATACGGCTTCGACTCCATTACCTGACTGAGTTCGCGGGCAAGCTGAACAAGCTTTATAAGCTGGAGATGGCGCCAACCGTATTTTTCGAATATACCAGCCTTAAGGCGGTCGCGGAATACTTGTCCAATCAGCATCAGAGCGCAATGATGGCACGGTTTGCCGTCCAGCAGCCACAGGCCCGGAATACTTTCCAACCAGTAGAAACGAAAAGCGCTAACTCGGAATCCCTGCAGAAACAGCGTTCCCGTTTCGCCAGCTCCGCAGCTTTTACTTCGCTGAAGCCGCAGACTCGTGATCTCGAAGCGGTTGCTGTTGTAGGAATGAGTGGTATTTTCCCAAAAGCTGCGGATGTGAACGAATACTGGAGCAATCTGGCATCAGGGGAGGACTGCATCACCGAAATTCCCAAGGACCGCTGGGACTGGCGTGATTATTACGGTGATCCGACCAGAGAAGCGAACAAAACGAACGTCAAATGGGGCGGCTTCATTGATGGCATTGCTGAATTCGATCCATTGTTCTTCGGCATCTCGCCGAGGGAAGCGGAGCAGATGGAACCGCAGCAGCGGTTGCTGATGGCTTACGCCTGGAAGGCGGTGGAAGATGCTGGTTATTCGGCACAGAGTCTCTCGGGCTCGCAGACGGGCGTGTTCATCGGAACGGGGAACACCGGTTATAGCTCTCTTCTCGCGAATGCCGATATCGAAGGGACTTCCGCTGCAAACATGAGCCCGTCCGCCGGTCCGAACCGGGTTAGCTATTTCATGAATCTTCATGGCCCTAGCGAACCGATCGACACCGCTTGTTCATCCTCACTCGTCGCTATTCATAATGCGGTCCGGGCTATTGAGGATGGCACCTGTGAAATGGCCATAGCCGGCGGCGTCAATACGTTGGTGACGCCGCAAGGGCATATTGCCTATGATAAGGCCGGCGCACTGAGCAAAGAAGGAAGATGTAAGACTTTCTCGAACCATGCCGATGGCTTTGCAGCCAGCGAAGGAGCCGGAATTCTATTTCTGAAGAAGCTTAGCGCAGCGGAACGGGACGGCGATCATATTTACGGCGTGATCCGCGGCACGGCGGTGAACCACGGGGGGCGCGCCAATTCCCTGACGACGCCGAACCCCAAGGCGCAGTCTGAGCTGCTTCAGACGGCGTACACCAAGGCGGGGATCGATCCGCGCACGGTCACCTATATCGAAGCGCACGGAACCGGGACGTCGCTGGGCGACCCGATCGAAGTGAACGGTCTGAAGTCGGCCTTTCAGGAGCTGTACCGGAAAACCGGGGACAGCGAGGTGCTTGGCAAGCACTGCGGACTCGGCTCCGTGAAGACGAACATCGGGCATTTGTCTCTGGCGGCAGGAGTAGCGGGAGTGATTAAAATTCTACTTCAACTAAAGCATAAAACCCTAGCGAAGAGCCTGCACTGCGATACGATCAATCCCTACATCCAACTGGAAGGCAGCCCGTTCTACATTGTCCGGGAAACCCAGGAGTGGAAAGCGCTGAAAGACGCGCAGGGCCGGGAACTGCCCCGGCGGGCAGGGGTCAGCTCCTTTGGCATCGGAGGCGTCAATGCTCACGTCGTCATCGAGGAGTATGTGCCGAAGGAAGAGGGTCCTGCGATTTCGGATCAATCGGTCGCCCTGGTGTGGTCGGCGAGAAATGAAGAACGTCTTCAGGATCAGGCGCGGCAGGCGCTTGAGTCTATCGTGGAAGGACGCTACACAAACCGCGATCTGACGCGGATAGCATACACGCTGCAAGTGGGACGGGAAGCCATGGAAGAACGGCTTGGTATCCTTGCTTCTTCGATACCGGAGCTGAAAGAGAAGCTGGATGGCTACTTGGCGGGCCGAGATAGCCTAGAGGATGTATACCGCGGGCGTGTAGATAAAGGAGCGATGAACACGCTGACAGCCGATGAAGACATTCAAGAAGCGGTCGGAAAGTGGATGCAGCGCGGAAAATATAGTAAGATACTGGAATTTTGGGTGAAAGGGCTGAATGTGGACTGGGTCAAACTGTACGGTTCGAATCGCCCGCGCAGAATTCCGCTGCCAACGTATCCGTTTGCCAAGGAACGCTACTGGGCAGGAGACGGCGCAGGCAACGCAAGCGAAAGCACCGCAACCTTGAGCGTTACGAACGGCTGGGGCACCAATGCTGTTCTGCACCCTCTGCTGCACCGAAACACCTCCGACTTGACGGAACAACGATTTAGCTCGACGTTCACTGGTCAGGAATTTTTCCTCACTGATCATAAAGTGATGGGCAAGCCGGTATTGCCCGGCGTGGCGTATCTTGAGATGGCGCGGGAGGCTCTAACGCACGCCGTTAGAGAGGCAAAGCACTACAGAGGCGGAATGAGAATCCGCAATATGGTTTGGATTCAGCCGCTGACGCTTATTGACGGACCACTGCTCACGGAGATTTGTCTTGCGCCTCAAGACAACGGAGAAATTGCTTTCGAGGTCTACCGTGAATCGGCCAGCAAAGAAGGAGAACGGATCATTCACGGACAAGGTAGTATGGCGATTGGCTTAATGGAAGAGCAGCCGCTGCTGGATTTGAAATCTTTGTTTTCCCAGTGCAGTTCAAACACGCTTACTTCCCAGCAATGCTATGAAATTTTCAAGACGTTGGGAATTGATTACGGTCCCGGACATCAGGGAATCGAGAGTGTGTACATCGGACAGGATCAAGCACTGGCTAAGTTGTCTCTGCCTGCCTCAATAGCGGATACTGCCGACACATTCGTGCTTCACCCCAGTATGCTCGACTCAGCACTTCAGGCAGTTATCGGGGTCAGAATGGATACTGCAGACGAGCCGTTGTCACTGCCATTTGCTCTACAGGAAGTAGAGATTTTCGGAGCATGCACGCCAAACATGTGGGCCTTTGTCAGACGATCGGAGGGTTTGGCTAAACAGGATACGATGCAAAGGCTGAATATCGACTTGGCGGACGAACAAGGACTCGTGCGCGTACGGATCAAAGGGATTACCTCGCGGGCACTGGAAGGGGGAGGCCCCCCTCGAATCGAGCCAAGGCAGATTCCCTCAGAGCTTACTGTCGAACCGGCCGATTCCGTACACTTATTGACGCCTGTATGGGATACGCTGAAGGTCGAGAGGCACCGCCCATTCCCGGCATTAAGTGATCGGGTTCTGGTCGTTGGAGGAGATGACAACGATATTGCACGTATTCGGGACATGTTTCCTGAAGCACAGAAACTTCATCTTCATCCTCTAGCATCCATCGACACGATTGCCGAACAGTTGGAAGGTTGGGATTTGTAAGCCATATCGTGTGGATGGAGCCTTCTCTGCCTGCCGGTGATCAATTGGGTGAGGAAAGATGGGTACGGTCTGAGGACTGCGTTAGGCCGATTTTCAGATTCTTGAAAGCTTTGCTTCGCTTGGGATATGCCAGCAGGGAACTAAGCTGGACCGTGGTTACGGAACGTTCGCAGCTTGTGCTGAAGCACGATGTGGTAAATCCGGCCCATGCAGGTATTCATGGCTTCATGGGATCGGCCGCCAAGGAATTTGGGGGCTGGGACATCCGGCTGATCGATGTGGACGACAGGCTCCTGGTTCAGATGGAAGATCTCTTTACCGTTTCTTTGGATTCCCAAGGAGAAACTTGGGCTTACCGAAACCGGGAGTGGTATAGACAGCGTCTGATCCCCGTTCAATCCTGTGAACCGTCAGCATGCTTGTACAGGCAAAATGGGGTGTACGTCGTGATCGGCGGTGCCGGAGGCATTGGAGAAGCTTGGACCGAGCACATGATCCGCACGTATCAGGCACAGGTAATCTGGGTCGGCAGACGAAGCAAAGATGAATGGATTCAAGACAAGCTGGACCGTTTAGCGGCATTAGGCCCCGAACCTCTCTATATCGAAGCCGATGCTTCTAAACACACAGATTTGCAGAGAGCATACGAGCAAATTAAGCAGAGACATACTCACATTCACGGCGTGATTCATTCTGCTATCGTCCTGGCAGATCAAAGCCTTATCAACATGGAGGAAGACCGTTTCAACCAGGTCTATTCGGCTAAAGCGGATGTTTGCGTGCAGATGGCTAGTGTATTCGAGCAAGAAACGCTTGATTTCGTATTGTTCTTCTCCTCCATTCAATCCTTTGCCAGAGCCCCTGGACAGAGCAATTATTCGGCTGGCTGTACCTTTAAGGATGCTTTTGCACAGAGTCTTTCGCAAGAATGGTCCTGTCCGGTGAAGATCGTGAATTGGAGCTATTGGGGAAGCTTCGGGATTGTCGTCTCGAAGGAGTATCAAGAGAGGATGGCTCAGGCGGGCGTAGGCTCCATCGAGCCATCGGAGGCGATGAGAACTTTGGATATTCTCTTGGGAAGTCCTTTGAACCAGCTTGTTCTGATGAAAACGACGTCACAGGCCACGAGGGAAACCAACGATGCAAAAGAGCAGGTGACGGTATATCCGGAAAGCTCCGGCGTAAATCTGCAAAATCTCCGCAACAACTATAAGCTGGGTGACCAGAAAAAGTTGCAGTTGATCCATTAAGGAGGGAACCAAGCATGCAAAACGTGGAACAGCTTCTTTGCAAGATGGTATGGAGTCAACTACAGTCCATGGGCCTATTCACGCCAACCCATCCCGTTGTCGACCTTAGCTCGAATATCGGACTTTCTGCCTTATATCGCAGATGGTTGCAGGAGACCTTAACGGTCATGGCTCGAAATCATTATGTACAGCAAGAAGATAACGTCTATCGGGCTGTGGATCCCACACTGCTTGATAGCACATCGCTCTGGAGAGAATGGAAAACAGAAACCGCCGAGTGGCTGGCTGACCGCAATAGGTCAGCGATGGTAGATCTGCTTGACGCGGCCCTGAGATCCTTGCCGGATATTTTATCCGGCAGGGTTCCTGCTACCGATATTTTGTTCCCTGGTTCCTCCATGGCACTTGTTGAAGGCGTCTACAAGCATAACCCCGTAGCGGATTACTTTAATGAAGTGCTGGCGGATACCTTAATCGCTTATCTGCAGGAACGGTTGAAGCAGAAGCCCGATGCATCGTTACGCATTTTTGAGATCGGGGCAGGCACGGGTGGTACCAGCGCGATGGTGTTCGAGAAGCTCAAACCCTACCAGAAGCACATCCGGGAATACTGCTATTCGGATTTGTCCAAAGCATTTCTACTTCATGCGGAGCGGGAGTACGGACAGGAGAATCCTTTTTTGACCTATCGCATTTTCAATGTGCAGGATACTGTATTGGCCCAGAGCATCGATGCAGGCAGCTACGATGTGGTGATTGCTGCGAACGTGTTGCACGCAACGCCCAATATTCGGCAAACGCTGCGAAATGCCAAGGCTATTCTGAAAAACAGGGGGCTGCTCTTACTCAACGAGATCAGCAGCAACAATTTGTTCTCCCACCTAACCTTTGGTCTGCTTGAAGGCTGGTGGTTATACGATGATCCCGAGCTGCGGATAGACGGCTGTCCCGCTTTGCTTCCACAAACGTGGCAAAGAGTGCTCGAATCCGAGAACTTTCAGAATGTCATATTTATGGCCGAGGACCAACATGGACTAGGTCAACAAATCATTGCTGCGGAAAGCGACGGCGTGATTCGGCAGATGCAAGCGCCGGCTGTATTGCCCATCGAGTCCACGGAACGGGAATTTATGTTCACGAATAAAGAGGCCGTGATAAGTTCGGTAAAAATTGAAGCGAACTCAGCCGCTGCTTCAGGGGATCTGACATCACAGACGTTACAAGCTGTGAAGGAGATATTAGGGAAAGCGATCAAGCTCTCCCCAGACCGGATCGAGTCCGAGACTTCGTTCGAGAAATACGGGATCGATTCAATTTTGCAAGTGAGCTTTATTCGTGAATTGGAACAGTTGACCGGCGAGCTTCCCAAAACAGTTTTATTTGAGCACCCGAATGCACAGGAACTCGTTAGTTATTTATTAGATCATCATAAAGAAGCCTTACAGCGGCGGTTCGCGTTGTCAATTAGCAATGTCGCTGAACACAAGCATAAGACTCCCGCCAAACCATTAGCTGCCTTCAAACAAGAAGAACCTGAACGGCGTGTTCCTCCGGTGTTTCATGAAAGTCCATCTCCTGCTTCTTTAGTTAGGCCTAACCGTTTTCTAAAGACGCATGAAGTTGCCAGCTTTGATATAAAGAGCGGAAGCAGCGGCAAGACAGCAGCACACGAACAGCATGAAAGACGAAACGAACCACGGTATGATGAACGAAATGACCCTACGAATGATGGAGCGAACGATATTGCGATCATCGGCATCAGCGGCCGGTATCCGCAGTCGGAGTCGCTAGAGGAATTGTGGCAGCATCTTCAAGCAGGACGCAACTGTATTACGGAGGCTCCGAAGGAACGTTGGCGTAATTCGCTCGTGAGGCGATTATCGGCCGAAGAACGGCCAATCCAGGAGATGCGGCAAATATACGGGGGATTTCTGAAAGAAATCGACCGGTTCGATTATCAATTGTTTGGAACAGGCCGCCAGCAGGTTATGGAAATGACGCCGGAGCTTCGCTTGTTGCTGGAAGTCGTCTGGGAAACGTTCGAACATGCGGGCTATGGCAGACTTCGTCTGAACGATGTGCAGAATAAGTCATCCAAAGGGGTCGCCGTGTTTGTCGGCAATATGTACAATCAATATTTTTGGAGCATTCCTTCGTTGAAGCAAGCTGTGCTTAGTTCCAACGGAACGGACTGGCATCTGGCGAACCGCGTCTCTCACTTCTTCAATCTCACGGGTCCCAGCATGGCCGTGAGCTCAGCCTGTTCCAGCTCGATGACGGCAATTCATCTGGCCTGCGAAAGTCTGAAGCAGGGGAGCTGCTCGATGGCGATAGCCGGGGGGATCAATCTGACTTTGGACGAGTCCAAATTCGAGGTGCTGGCGCGCGCTAATCTATTGGGCAGCGGGCAGGAGAGCAGAAGCTTTGGCGATGGTAACGGGCTGATCCCTGGTGAAGGCGTCGGTGCGGTCTTGTTGAAACCGCTCGCTATGGCGCTCCGGGACGGCGATCCGATTCATGCTGTGATCAAGAGCAGCGCAGCTAATCACAGCGGGGGCCGGCAGATGTACACCGCCCCAGATCCGAAGCAGCAAGCCCGCCTGATGGAGGATTCTCTGCGGCTAGCTCATATAGATCCCGCTACGATCGGATATGTTGAATCTGCCGCCAACGGCTCGCCTTTGGGCGACTCGATCGAAGTGATTGCTCTGCAGCAGGCATTTGCCCAGTTTACGGACAAAAAACAGTTCTGCTCATTAGGCTCGATTAAATCAAATTTCGGCCACCTAGAAGCGGCATCGGGCATTTCGCAGCTCACAAAAGTAGTTTTGCAGCTAAAGCACGGCGCCCTTGTACCTACACTTCATGCAACTCCGATCAATCCCAATATAAAACTTGGGAATACAGCATTTTATCTTCAAGAAACAGGCGAACCCTGGAAACAGATTCAAGATCCGGGCAGCGGGAAGGATTTGCCCAGAAGAAGCATGATCAATTCCTTTGGTGCAGGCGGTGCTTATACGAATTTGATCGTGGAAGAATACACCTTGGAATCTCCTTCGAACGCAAGAGGCTTAGTGACGTCACCGCAGGAATTTTTGATTATCTTCTCGGCCAAGACGAAGTGGAGCTTCTGCAGTATCTCCAGAAAATGCGAAGCTTGCTGAGGGAGAAAGCTTCACTGGATATGAATGTTCTAGCGCAATCTCTGCAAAAATTGAACCATGGATTGGATGTACGGGCGGCCTTTGTGACCTCTTCGGCTCACGAACTGGCGGAACAGTTGAATGGTTTCCTTGATTCTCCTTCCTCCTCGCCAGCTCGCAGGGTGTATACCACCCTAGATCAACAGAGCCCATCTAGGTTCGTGGAAGCGGCAGAGATCCGGGCAGCTCTAGCAGACAAAGAGCTTCGTTATCTCGCGCAGCGCTGGGTGGAAGGAGTTACGATTGATTTCGAACCGCTGTATAGAGATCGGCCATCTTCATGGATGGAGCTGCCGCATTATGCATTCGACCACGGGGTCGTCTTCCGATTTGAAGAAGATACACCTGTAAGGGGGGACCGTGAGGTCGCGGCGGCGATTAGCTGCGATTATGATGATCCCTACTTAAAAGACCACAAGGTAAATGGCGACAGGGTTTTAGTAGGGGCCGTTTTGGCAAGCTTAGCCGTTGAAGCGTTTTTCCACAAGTTTGAGGGCCATAACGAAGCATGTATCCGCAAGCTGCATTATCTCGAACCTGTGATCGCGAAGGAAAATCAAATTACGGAGCTGGAAGCCGTTACGTTTCCTCATGATTCTTCGAACGATTTTCAGATTGCATACCGGCGAAGTCTCGCAGAGGAATGGAAGATAACGGCGGCGGGCCAGTTCCAGACACCAATAGCGGAACTAACTGGAACAAGCAAAGATATCGCTGGCATCCGGGGCTTGCTTGATCCTGTTCCTTCATTTAATGCAATCTACGAGAGAGGGGAAGACATCGTTCAGTGGGGGCAGCTCTTTAGAACACTGACACAGCTCTATGCAAGTCCTAAGGAACTGCTTGCCAGAGTTGTTTTGAATCCTGATCTGCAAGTGGAAACCAAAGATTATATCTTGAATCCGCTTATTACTAACAGCGCTTATTTAGCTATGCTTTATCTAGTCGAAGAAACGGGTATAGAGGGAAGCTTCGTTCCATTTGGCATTCACGAGATTCAAGTGGTTAGGAACAAATCTTTTGACAACGGCTGGCTGCATATTAAATTGACGAAAAACTCTGGCGAGATGCTGGTATTCGATGTGGAGGCTGTTAATGAAGACGGTGAGACGGTGGTTCGTTGTTTGGGATATTCATTGAAACGCTCTGCCTTAAGACGCGTCATACAGCCTGTACAGGATGCTTTCTTGCCTTCGGCCAATTTCAACCATCAGGATCATGTCTACCGGGGCATTATTAATTATCTAGTAGATAAGCTCGCTAAATCAGCAAATTTGCCTACGATATCCGATATGGAAGCAAATCTTATGGAGCTTGGTCTCGATTCCTCCAGCTTGCTGGCTATGACCGGGGAAATCGAAAGTGCTACGGGCATTGAACTGAACCCGACATTGTTTTTTGAGTATCCGAGTCTAAGAGAGCTTGCTGATTTCTTTTCAACTCATCACCGCGAATCGTTTATTCCGTTAGTTGAACTTGCTCGGGTGCCTATGAAACTTGTCCCCCCTGAGAGCAAGATGACAATGATGCCGCAATCTATTGAATGTTATTCAGAGACGGGCAAGCAACATGAGCACGAAGGGATAGCGATCGTCGGCATGTCGGGCCAATTTGCGGAATGCGAAAATGTAGCGATGTTTTGGGAGAAACAGATTGAGGACAGGGCGGGGACAAGGGGGATTGACGAGAAGGCTACACAACGAGTAAAGAGTAGCCGGTTAAAGAGATCCGAAGAATTGGATTATACGTTATTTGGGATTTCCGAGGAGGAAGCTGCTTTATTAGATCAGCAACAGTATTTACTGCTGACCCAAGCTTGGAAAGCCATAGAGGATGCCGGAATCATACCGCAAACCTTATCTGCGAAATCCACGGGTGTATTCATTGCTCACGGTAAAATAGAGTCTCATTCAGCTGCCGAACAGGAGAGCCGTCCTCCACAAATTGATAGTCCTGCTTCCCGGATGTCTAACTCGGTTTCTTATATATTCAACCTGCGGGGACCTTGCGAGTCTTATGAGGCTGATTCTTCTTTCTTTGTCGCCTTGAACCGTGCGGTTCAAGCTATACGCGGCAAGGAATGCGAGCAAGCGCTGGTTGGGGATGTCTCTCTTAGAAGCGATAATACCGGGGTTATTCTGCTTAAGCCGCTGGAACATGCCATTGAAGAAGGCGATCCAGTCTATGCGGTGATTCAAGGTACAGCCGTATTGCATGGAGGCAGGGGGCTATCATTCAATGCCTCCAGTCCAACCGGAATGACAGACGCCGTGATGTCAGCCTATCAGATTTCGGGTCTGAATCCTCGGACTACAGGTTATATCGAAGCCCACGGCTGGAACCCGTTGTCCGAAGATGCTGCTCAGCTGAAGGCGCTGGCAGACGGATACAGGCAGCTCATTAGCATGAATGCGAGCGATTTACAAGAGGACGTGCCGCGCTATGTCGGTACAATGGCTCCGATATCCGGGATGGCCAGCTTTGTCAAAGTCGTAATGGCATTGCAGCATGGCGTCGTTCCAGGAACTTCGGGAGTTGGTCCTGACAGCGCAAGCACGGTCGTGGAAGATTTTTCGTTTTTGTTCAGGGAAGAAAGTCTGCCGTGGCAGGTTCAAAAGAACGTCGATGGCGGCTCCATCTTAAGACGTGCAGATCTTAACCACTCCTCGCCAGGCGGAATGAATGCTTGTGTTGTGCTGGAAGATTATGTTCCTGCGTTGATGAAGCCGGAGGCGGCTGCGGACGAGAGAGGGCGTTCCGCCCAGATCATTATTTTGTCGGCGAAAACGAAAGAACAGCTGCACGATTCTGCCCGGCAGATGATTGCTTACGCGCAGCGGCCAACTAGGGCAGCACTATCCGATGCAGCTTATACACTGCAAGTCGGGCGAACGCCAATGGAATACCGGTTGTCCTTGGTAGTTACCACATGGGGAGATTTAATCCAAAGTTTGCTTAAATACTTGGAATCCGTGAGCACGAGCGACGAACTGCGATCTTCTCTGCCCATATACGAAGGCCGTCCGATGGACGACCCGACGGGCTTCCGGAGCTTGCTCCAAGGAAATCTGGGGGAGACAGTGTATCGTACACTTTATGAAGAACGTGATTATGCCAAGCTTGCGCTTTGCTGGGCGCAAGGGGGAGAGGTATCGTGGCAGAAGCTGCGGAAGGGTGAAAAACTGAATAAAATTCACATGCCGACTTATCCATTTGTTCGGATTACAAGTCTTGAGCAAGCACCCGAGAAGAAGCGCCGCGTCAAAACGGCAACCAGACCGCCAGTTGGGGAAAGCGCCCTGGATCGTCCGAATGGGTATCCCGAACTGTTGTCATTAAACCGGAAAATCGAAGGTCAGCCTGTATTTTGGCTTCATGGAGGGCTCGGCAGTGTCGAAATGTATCAAGCCGTTGCGGGGAAAAGCGACCGTCCATTCTATGGAATTCAGGCACGCGGTTATTCCAACAGTCGTTCTCCGATCAAGGGGATCGAGAAGATGGCCTCCTATTATATTGAAATTATCCGCTCTGTTCAGGCAAAGGGCCCCTATGATTTGGGCGGTTTTTCATTGGGAGGAATGTTGGCCTACGAAATTACAAGGCAACTGCAGCTGGCGAAAGAGCAGGTTCGCACGATTGTTATGATTGACTCACCGTTCAGCACTTTGTTTAAAGAGAACAAGCCTTCCACCAAATCGTTGATATTGCAAACGATCAACACGATGCTGGTCTCTGTGGCCAAAGATCCGAAAAAAATGACCGAAACGCTCATCAACCGGAACGAAGTGAATATGAAGGTCAAAGATGAAGAGTTTTTGGACGAGATAATTCGGTTTGCCAGGTCTCGGGGACTGAGCAAAACGGAAGCGCAAATCCGCAGTCATATCAAGAAAAACATTCGTATGCAGAGAGCTTACGAGTTTGAGGACTACAGTCCCTCTCCACTCCCACGTCCCCAAGAAGTGAGCTGCTATTATCTTAGAAACAAAAGTGGTATTTTCCTGGGTTCCTTGGAGCCTTTTCTTACAATAGAAGAGGACAAAGTGGAGCTTGATCAAACCAATTATTGGGGGGAATGGCAGCGGCGCATTCCTGAGTTTCAGTTAATCGATGTAGAAGCTTCCAACCATATGTTGATGCTGATGGAACCTAAAGCGATGTCTGTAATTACGAAATTTTGCGAGAAAATTTACTCAAAAGCTGAGGCACAAGTAAGCTTGACAACCCGCTAACACTCCAATAATTACTGCCCATGCTTTGAAATCTACAATAAGAGGGGAATTGTTATGACCAAATTGGCTTTCAGTGTGCACACGGCTGAGTTCCATCAGGATCCTCATTCAGTCTTGAATGAATTCAGAGAGAAGGATCCGATCCATTTTTTTGAATTAAAAAGGTTTGGGGCGACGTACCGGGCTTGGTTGATTACACGTTACGACGATTGTTTAGCCTTCCTCAAAGACAATCGGATCACGAGAGATGTCAAGAACGTGATGAGCGAGGAGCAGGTCGCCCGTATTAATTCAAGTGAAGATGTTGATTTCGTATCAAATCATATGCTAGCCAAAGACGCTCCCGATCACACCCGTCTCCGTTCGTTGGTTCAGAAAGCCTTTACTCCCGCCATGGTCGTTCAAATGAATCCGCGAATAGAAGAGATTGCCGAAGGTCTGCTAAACGAAATGGAGAAGCAGGATGAGGTAGATATCATGAGCAGCTATGCCTCACCATTACCTTATATCGTTCTTGCTGAAATTATTGGGATACCTGCGAAAGACCGGGAGCAATTTCATCAATGGACAAGCGCCATCGTGGATACGTCGGAAAGTAACCACGAGGTAACGAATCGTAATCTTAGAGAGTTTAAAAGTTATCTTGCTGGACTCATTCAAGAAAAAAGAACTCATCCGCAAAACGATATGATTAGCAGGCTAATTTCAGTAGAAGAGAACGGAGACAAATTTACGGAAGAAGAGCTTTATTCTATGCTGTTTATATTGCTTGTGGCAGGGCTTGAAACGACGGTAAACCTAATCGGATCAGGCGTTCTCGCTTTGCTGCAGAATAGGGAGCAGATGGAGTTGTTAAAGAATCAACCAGAGCTTATTGATACTGCAGTGGAAGAACTGCTGAGATACACTACTCCGGTTATCCTGATGGCTAATCGCTGGGTCACTACAGACTTCACTTATCGAGATCATCAGATTCTGCGTGGAGATATGATCTTTATAGGAATTGGGGCGGCTAACCGTGACCCCGCCCAGTTTGAGAATCCTGAAACAATGGATGTAACCCGTACGAGGAACCAACATCTTTCATTCGGTTTGGGGAGTCATTTTTGTTTAGGAGCGCCACTTGCACGTTTGGAAGCTCAAATTGCATTTCGAGCGCTTTTGAACCGGTTTCCAAATATCAAATTACACCAGGAATACGGCGAGATCCAGTGGAGAAAGAATGCATTTTTACGAGGTCTTGAGAAGCTCCCGGTTTCCCTGTTGTAACCAAACGCTGCGAGCAGTAAGAGGCAAGATTTTTGCACAATTTCGATGAGAGAGATACTTGTCGGATGATAAATTAAAACTGTTTAAAACCCGCAAAACTGCGGGTTTATTTTTTTGAAAAAAAATCAAGTTCTCGATACCTTCGAACTTTTCGAGGCAAATGTCTCCGAGCCATGTAAGCCACTCTCATTTTTACTTTATCCCCCTTACCAGTAACAATTAGCTTTTATACAATATAGTAGATTTTTTTGCAGGGTCAGGGGCGGCTACTGACGTTTATGAGGAAGTTTTGAAGTGTGTTTTGTCACTTGAATTATAAAAATATAAAAATTGATATTAATTTAAGACTCTCAAATACCGATAAATATTAAGCACTTTTGGGCTGAGAGCTCTATCACAATAAGAAAGAGGATTATACGATGAAAATAAAGAAGCCGAAGCCTCATTCGACACTCAAAATTATAACAGGAGCTATACCGGTGTCCGCTGTCCTATCCGCATTTTTGCTGTCAGGAACTCTTCATGCGGAAGGTAGCACTTTGCTGGAACCGATCAAGAATATAGACGTGGGATGGATAAGTCCTTCTTCTAAGGTTAATGAGCCCCAGAAGGCTGCTATTGAGGTCGATAGTGGAAGGATAATACTTGACCTTGCCTTTCACACAACTTGGAGATCCGAGGGAGCGGCGGGTACAGTAACGGTAAAATCATCTGATGAGTCTATTGCTACTGCAAGCATTGAACAGGGCAAACTAGCTATATCAATCGGCAGCTATGGGACTGTACAACTCACTCTTAATTCCAAAGATTCAGAAGACCAATCATTTTTAGATACATTTCAATTGGTAATTAACAAGATAGGTGATACCACGGGTGATGGAGTTGTAACATCCGCTGATGCTCTTTTGATTATGAAAGTAGTTAATGGCCTAATTACGCCTACACCTGAACAAATGAACACCCTGGATATCAATCGCGATGGAAAAATAACCAGTGCTGATTCGGCTTTATTGCTGAGTCAATATGTTGGAAAGAACAATGGTCCGGTTGCATCCAGCTATATTGTATCGATTCAATCTGTTAATGATGCTCCAGTTGCCTATAATGTGAAGCCTGCGGTCATGTCCATGATCAATGGGAAGTTGACTGCCCAAGCAGATTATAAGTATCTTGATGCTGAGGGTGATATAGAGGAGTCAACATTAATTAAGTGGTATAAAGGCAGTCTTCAGGATGGATCAGACAAGCAATTAATCCCGGATGCCTCCGGCAAACAGTACATAGTAGAGCCTTCTGATGAAGGGGCCTATCTGTTCTACACCGTAACTCCAGTAGCTGCTACAGGAACACGGAAAGGAATTATAGTAGGCAGCTCAGCAAGTGATCAGCTCCCTGATCAGACATCTCCAACAATTAAAGATATTGCCGCTCCTGCAGGCCGTTATTATGGATCTGGTCAGGTCTTGGAGTTTACGGTCAATATGAGTGAACCAGTGATTGTTTCAGGTGGTTCTCCAGTTCTGCAGCTTAATGTAGGCGGCCAAATCAAAGATGCAGTCTTTAATGACTCGGAGAGCAGCGGAAGCAAACTGGTGTTTACCTATAAAGTAGTGGCCGGGGATACGGATGATGACGGCATTCTTATTAGCCGTATTGAGCTTCCTCAGAGCGTAACTATTAAGGATCAAGCTGGCAACCCTGCTGATCTTACAATAGCTGCAGTTGATACATCCGGCATAAAGGTGGATACGGGAGCACCAACGGCTGTTACTATTGACATTCCGGATAATGGATTGTATCTGAAGGGACAGCAAATTACGGTAGCGGTGAACTGGAGTGAACCGGTTCAAGTAACCGGAGGAGCTCCTGTACTGGATATGATGATTGGAACTGTAAGCCGGAATATGCAATATATGCCGGAAGAGAGCAGTGAGACGAAACTTGTGTTTGCTTATACTGTTGTAGATGGGGATGAGGATGCTGACGGTGTAGAACTTGGGGGTCTGCGGCTTGAAGGAAGTTCCATCAAAGACCACGCTGGCAACTCCGCTGTACTTACTCTGGGGGCTGTCAATACGTCTGGCGTTAAAGTAGATGCGCGTGGACCGGTCGTAAACAGTGTAATCCTACCTCAGAATGGGGCTTATAAGGCCGGTAGTAAGCTGAACTTCATTTTGAATATGAATGAGCCCTATACGATACTAGGAGTAGGATCACCTTCACTAGAGTTAACAGTAGGAGGAGTATCCCGGACGGCGGCGTATGATTCGGCAGCCAGTACGCAGACAGCTTTGGCGTTTACATACACGGTGTCAGCAAACGAGATGGACTTGGATGGCATAGGGATGGGTGCTGTTCAGCTGAATGGTGCAATCATCCAAGATATTGCTGGCAATACGGGCAATTTGGATCTACTGGCGCAAGACACAAGCGGTATTGTGATCGATACGGCTCAACCTCTGGTGACAAGTCAGACTCCAGAGAATGACAAGTTGGCTGCCAGTACGTCAGGAGATCTTGTAATGACTTTTGATGAACTGATAAATGTAGTGAACGGAAAGGAAATAACCGTTACCAATACAAAGGATAACAGTACATTTATCCTGAATACTGAAGACACTAATAAAGTCATCGTTGACGGCAATAAAGTCACACTTAAGAACCCTGGCTTGCAGGATAACATCAGGTATAAGGTAGATATCGAGTCAGGAGCATTTATGGATAAGGCAGGAAACCTTTATGCAGGTCTAAGTGGCAGTGCGAACTGGAGCTTTACAACCCCGGATCAGACCGCACCAAGTGTAATCAGTACAACACCGAACAACAAAGCGGTTGGAGTTAGTCGAACAGATAATTTTGTCATTCAGTTCAGCGAACCTGTTGTCGTGGGTGACGGTTCTAAGCAGATCGTTATCCGGAAAGCCTCAGATTTAAGTGAAGTGGCTGCCTTTACAGCGGGAGACTCCGTAAATGCTTCCTTAAGCGACACAACTTTGACGATTACTAATCCAGGGTTGGACGAGAGCACAAGTTATTATGTAGAGATTGAATCGGGCGCATATGAAGATACTGCTGGCAATTCCTTTGCGGGTTTGTCCGGTCTGAGTGGCTGGAGTTTCAGTACACCTGACTCACGTTCTCTAAATGCAGTCAACACGGACGAAGAGTTCTCTGAGAAGCAGATGCGAAGTAATCCATATGCTATGGGCGCCATGCTAACCCTTAATATTACAGGGGATATATTCAAAAAAACCTTGTCAGCTGCTGATTTTGAATTGAATCATGCTCCTGCGGGTCTAACCATTATGAGTGCAGATTATTTGAGCGAAGATATGGTGATGCTGACATTAGATTATGATGGTACAGACTTTGATCAGGATGTAACCGATTTTAGCATTACAGCTAAGCCTTCTGCGCTGGTTAGTGGCGGGAGGGTTACTTCGAATGAAATGACGATTACGGCAGATGTGGAGCAGGAATCGCCTGTGTTCATCTCCGAATATTTGTACGGAGGTGCCGAGAAGGTCGTGCTGGAGTTATATAACGCCGGAAGTGTACCAGAAACAGGATTATCTCTAGAGATCTATACTACCGATCATGCTGCTCCATATGTCACACCTGTAAGAACGGATTCTATCACAGAACCCAATTTTGATATCCCAGTTGATCCAAACAGCTTCCTTGTTGCTATTAATCCTGTATATTACTATTACATGGATGACAATGGAGGTATAGCCTATAATGTTGAGCTGAAAATTCCCAATACACCAACAATTAAAGCGATAGTGTTAAAAAAAGGAACTACGATTCTTGATTATATTGGCAGCCCGACCTCGAACAGAGCAATTTTGCTGGAACCAATGACCATGCGGAGAAAGTTGTCTATTCAATCAGGAAGTCCAGCCTATATCCCATCCCAATGGGACTTTTTAACACCAGCTGATTTTGCTCAGAATAAAGATTTTTATACAGGAATCAGAATCCGTTAATAAGGATCAGTATTTATAAAGATAGATACTATATGGAGGAAGTTATGACTAAAGAAAAGATGAAACACATTGTTAGAACAGTTCTTCTGCTTGTTGCTGTGTTCGGTTATACAACGGGGTTCGTGCCTGGTCTTACCCATGCAGAGCCAACAACTGCTGTAAAGCTGCAGCTGGTCATTGGAGAGATAACCGCCAAGACTGGTGACGCCGTCCAACTGCCAGTTACTTTACAAAATCCTTCACATAATATAGCTTCCTACAATTTGCAGCTGGATTATAATCCGGCTTCGATAGAAGTGCTTGCTATAACTCCTACCTATGGAGATTCAACTCCGGCTTGCGAGTCAAGCCAGAATGGATGTTTTCAGTCAAACATCAATAATACACAAGGCTGGGTCCGTGCCATATGGGTTGATTCTACTGGTGGGAACCGCATGCTTTCTAGTACGCAGCAATTGTTCACGATTCAGGTGAAGATCAAAGGAATTGCTATGGATGGTAAGGCGTTCACCGTGGACAGTGATAATCCAGAGCATCTAAACTTAACTGGCGTAGATGAGAAAGTATCCTATCCAGCTGAGATAAAGGGTGGACGGATCACATTATCGCAGTCTGGATCCACCTCAAGCGGAGACGGATCAGCCAATATTCCTGTCCAAGTACCTGCACAGCCGGTGCCAACGAATGTTCGGGTTGTTCTTGACGGTAAGGAACAGCAAAATATGGCCACAGCAAACATTAGTAAGGTAAATGGACGCGAAATTATAACGATAAGTGTTGATAATGATAAGGTTATCCATCAAATAGCAAATGGAACTATGAACACGCTCCTGCTCCCGGTTTCTACAACTTCTGAAGAAGTCGTTGGCGTGCTGAACGGTCAATTGTTGAAGGAAATGCAGAACAAAGCGGCAAAGGTGGAGATCCAGACGGATCGTGCGACTTATACACTTCCTGCCGTTCAAATCGGTATTGACGATCTATCCCGGAAGTTAGGACAAGATGTGTCATTGAAAGATATCCTAATTAACGTGAAGATTTCCGAGGCTTCTGATGAAAGTACTAAAGCGGCTCAGACTAAAGCAGCTGCAGGTCATATGAGCCTTATTGTAAGACCGGTAAATTTTGAAGTTGAAGCCAAATATAAAGATAAGAAAGTTTCAGTTACCCAGTTTACGGATTATGTAGAGCGTTCCATCACGCTACCAGACGAAGTAGATCCGGATAAGATCACGACAGGGGTTGTCGTTGGCAAAGATGGAGAACTCTCGCATGTCCCTACGCAAATAGTAAAGAAAGATGGACGCTATTATGCTGTGATTAACAGTCTAACCAACAGCACATACGCAGTGGTTTGGAATCCGAAGACCTTTACAGATACAATCAAGCATTGGAGCCGTTCAGACGTTGAGAACCTGGCATCTCGGTTGGTGATTCAAGGCGTGGGCCCAGATCAGTTCGATCCGGATCGCAATATTACACGTGCGGAGTTTGTATCCATTGTATTGCGTTCGCTAGGTATTCATCAATCAAGCACATCAATTGTTTCATTTAAGGATGTAAAAGCTAGTGATTGGTTCGCCGATGAGGTTAACACTGGGGTCTCTTATCAATTAATTAAAGGATATGATAACGGAACCTTTAAGCCAAATGGCCTGCTTACCCGTGCTGAAGCGATGACCATTCTGGACAGAGCTTTTGCTATTGTAAAAATAGATAAAGTTACACAAGACATTGAGGCCAACCAACTGCTAGCGGATTATAAAGATAGCGCAGCTTTAGAGCCATGGGCTAAGTATGCAGCTGCCTCAGCCATTAAGCTGGGCATCGTTAAGGGAACTAACGGTCAGCTTAACCCAAGGGGAGAGATTACTCGTGCCCAAACAGCGGCCATAATGAATCGTTTTCTCATTAAATCAGAACTGATCAACGAATAAAGATATTTGAACCGTCGACTTTAGGGTCGGCGGTTTATTATTAGTAAAAGCCTGATGAATCAGGCTTTTTGTTATATCAGTAGGAAACATTTTGTCATACAAAAATGCATAAATGTTCCTTTCAACATAATCGTTAGTTGACACAAAGTTATCTACATTGTCGAGGTTAGGGGGTTATCATGTTTAGGGAGAGTTGTTTTAGTTATCGAGCTAACGGGCAGTACGGAACAACCAAATTATGCTAAAATGTAGTTATTGTATAATGTACATATCCCTCATGACAAAGGAGAACTAAAAATGAGAAAACTCGTTCTATTTCTGCACGCATCGCTTGACGGTTTTGTAGAAGGGCCGAAAGGTGAAATGGACATTGGCTGGGTTTCCTACGATGCTGATCTGGAGAAACACGCAAAAGAAATTCTGAGTACTGCCGACACTGTCATTTGGGGACGCGGGACTTATCAGATGATGCACAGTTATTGGCCATCGGTGCCTTCGAACCCTTCTGCTTCGCAGCATGAACTAAATCATGCCGAGTGGATCGAAAAGACAACCAAAATCGTGTTTTCCACGACACTGGAGAAAGTCGAATGGAACAATTCCAGATTGGTGAAAGAAGATATCGAGGAAGAGATCAATAACCTCAAGCAGCAGGCAGGCGACGATATGGTCATTCTCGGCAGTCCTAGGTTTGCACACTACTTAATGCAGCTTGATTTAATAGATGAGTATAAAATTACAGTTTCTCCCGTCCTGATCGGAAGCGGGTTGCCGTTATTCCAAGGTCTCAAGGATAAGATCAATCTTAAACTTATCGAAAACAAGACCTTTGATTCGGGAGCCATAGGTCTCGTTTACCAGACGGTTAGATGATCTGTCGGGGATACTCGGAACGAGTGTCCCCGCACGCGAAAGTTATGAATAATAAATTGCCTATATCTATCATGCCGTTTTTAGATGCATGAACTGTGATAATTGTGAGGAGAGACTCATCATTGGAGGGACATTAATTTGTGAATTAGAGGTGAATGTCGATGAAAAGAATGTGTAGTGTTTCATACCTGCGAAAATCGCAGGTTTTTCTTTTATCTGTATACATTCTTGACATTATTGAATAACAAGAATATATATCCAATTGAAGCCAAGAATGTACCCAATGCCGACATTTGATTAAACTAACGGGCAGAATAATGCAACAAATTTATCCGACTTGCGTTTATAATATCAAATGCTAAATATTAGGAGTATTAAGAGCGTGAAAAAAAATTATATATTAGTTCTTTTAGTGTTGTTGATGACCCTCGCAATTGGCTGCAATAACGGAAAATCAAAATCAGAAGATTTATTTGTAGATGGCAATACAAAAAAGATTGTCGGAACGATAACTAAAAAATAGTCCCTTTCCGTGGGCGTGATTGTCTTATTGCTTAAAATAATGTTTTTATTACGCTAACAGTACACTATAGTTCAACTAAAGGGCAGATTAGTATCAAATTTAGATTAGAAAAGGGAGGGAAAATGTGATGTGGATACCTGTTCTCTTACTTCTGATGGTAACGATAGTATGTTTTATTATAATGTACAAGCTTATTGGTATAAACCCAAAAGTTAATAAGACTGCCGCAAGTATTTTCGCCTTATTACTTACAGGTGTTTTCACTTATGAATGGGTAAATAACATAATAAACAATATGTTTATGCCTATGCCATAATTTAGCTTTTCCACTAACGGGTAACGATAGTTTAATGATTTTCTTAAGTGGGTTGCCTTGGCAACTTGCTTTTTTATTGAAGGCAGGAGTTTCGGTAATCGGTACAGATTCTTGTCATATATCAAAAGTAGTGCAGTATAGTTTAACGGAGAATAATGATTCCTCCGACAACAAATCTGCCTACATAACTTATTGTAGGAAGTTATGTCATAGAAAAATGCACAAATGTCCCTACATGAAGCCAGAATCAGAGATCCTGGCTTCTATTTTACAACTTAACTAGGCTTTTCTACATCATTAAAGCTCATTGAAGTCCTTATAATGTCCCCTTTATTAGATCTCTTTTACGCCGGTGGAATACTCTGAGGATTATTAAACACATTATTAGGATCATACTTAGCTTTTACTCTACGCAGCCTAGGGTAGTTCTTACCATAATAAACAGGCCCAGAACATTTAATACCTTGGTCTGGTACGTTGATATAGGAGCCTACGATAAATGGATTCAACTTCTTACGGGTATTTCGAGTTAAAGCAATATTCTTAGCTGCATGAGAGGGCTTAACCCATGAGCTGTTCCATTCGATATAAAATTGAGCTTTGCGCCAGTAAAATGCGGTGGCTTTAGGTGCGATACGTTTTATGGCACCACCCCAGTTAAGGAAATAGAATCCGGCGGGAGTCCCTTCCTCAGCTTTTTCTAGAAACTCGCGCATAATTTTAAACGCTTTATTCGGGAATGGACGTCTGCCAAAGCCGCTTGAAAACTGATTGCTGAACTTTTGGGTAAGCACTGGATCTGGGGCTAACAGAAACTTAGTGGCTTCAATGTATGGCAGCAACCGGATGTCTTTTTTAGTAGGAGTTCCAACACTAAGAATAGGTTCTAATTGACGTAAGGCTTCCGTCTTAGATCCTAGATACAGTCCCAACATGCTGACATTTCCGCCTTTTTTGGGACCTACACTTAATTCGCTGCCTAACTTGGTGCTGGCGTTAGGAGCCCATTTTTGCCATTTCTTTACGACTTTTTCGAACTGCTCCCATGGCCAAGTAATGCTGAATACGGTAGCTTTGGCTGGAGCGCGTAGTACTTTAAATTTATATTTGGTGTATACGCCAAAGTTGCCGCCACCGCCGCCGCGGGAAGCCCAAAGGAGATCGGAGTTGCGGTTTTTATTTGCCCGGATTACTCTTCCCTTAGCGTCAACCATTTCCAGTTCAATTAGATTATCGCTAATGAGCCCAGTCGTCCTCTGGAGCGGACCAATTCCCCCACCAAGTGTAATTCCTCCGATACCAACCGTAGGGCTGTCACCAAACGGAGCGATAAATCCTTGACGTGCCAGCGTATCTACAATTCTTCCTACCCGATTACCTGTCCCAACCTCAACAGTCCTGCTTTTTTTATTCAATTTGATTTGTTTCATTTCACTAACGTCGATGACAATGCCTCCATTGACCTGTGAAAGGTTAGGCTCTAATGAGTGTCTTCCGCTTCTTGGACGAATAGGTACGTTATTTATGCGGGCCCATCGTATAGCGTTTGCTACATCTTTCGTTCTTTGAGCAAAAACAAACACTTTAGGAAATCTGTCAGTATGCGGATCCCAATTTTTCCGAGCTACTTCATACCCCGGATCTCCCTTAAATATCACTCGCCCAGTAAGCTTTGTTATTGAATTCACGTGGCCAACTCCCTATGCTTAAATGGTACATATCTACAAATTAGGCAGATACCATATATCGTATGAATGGCATAACTGATAGGTATGGGCTACTGCTGATAAGTTCTCAAAAAATCCGATATAGATTTATCGTAAGTAGAAGATTCGTTTTAGGAGAAATCTAGAGATTAATGGGTCTCTTTTTTATAGGTAATTAAAACATTATTAGTCAAAAAAAAGATTCTGATAATTCCTTATATCGAAAAAGTAAGTGAAACTTATTTAATGAATATTTTTCATATTCTTGTCATCATGTTAGCATGTATGCATGGAGGATCTAAACAAATGTATCGTCTTTTCATCATTATTGGTGTCGTTTTGCTTACAGCTTGTCATGCTATTTCGGATTCCTCGCAGCGTATGATTAAAGAAACGCAATCTCAGGAGAAAAAGGTGGAAACGATGAACGAAAAACTGATAAAGTCGGCGCAACAAGGCGACACTGAAAAAGTTTTGATATTTCTCCAAGGTGGAGCTGATATTAACGCGATCGATGAACGCGGAAGAACGGCAGTTATGGCCGCGACCTATAACCATCATACCAATACCGTTAAGGCATTGATCGAACAAGGTGCCGATGTTGATAAACGCGACCATAATTTAAATAATGTTCTTTTGTATGCCGGAGCTGAAGGAATGATAGATATTCTAAGGCTGGCTATTGATGCAGGAGCGAATACGAAACTGACAAATCGGTATGGCGGTACGGCATTAATACCTGCCTCGGAGCGCGGGCATGTTGATGTTGTCCAAGAACTGCTTAGTGAATCAGATACTGACGTTAACCATATTAATAATTTGCATTGGACAGCCTTGCTGGAAGCCATCATTTTAGGAGACGGCGGCGAAAAGCATAGACAAATCATAGAGCTGTTGCTCCAACATGGAGCCGATGTGCAAATCGCCGATGGGGATGGTGTTACACCATTACAGCACGCACATATACGAGGATATATTGAAATAGAAAGCATGTTAAAAGCAGCAGGGGCGACCGATTAAGCTACTTCGTCTTTCGGAACATGACCTGAAATGAAAAAGCGAACGGAAAAGTCCGTTCGCTTTTTCCATTCGAGGATTTTGCTACATTTCAATCTCAGACGTGTGTATAAGGTGTCTACAATTGGAAGAGACTGCTCAAGCATTCTCGTGTATTCAAGGTGGAAGGGCCAAAGAAAAGATGGTTATTAAAATAAAGAAATCCCTATTTTATTAGTTAACGTGTGCGAAAATGTAGGTATTCGTGAGAGAGCGTTCTAAAAAGAACGTTTTTTTTGCATCTTAATAATCATTTTTGTTTAAGGATAAAAATGTAGTTAACGTATAATGTAAATATCCCACAGAAATAACGGAGAACTATATTTTATAAAAATTTATGTATTAAGAATACGCAGGTTGCAGGGGGAAATTTAAATTATGCAGGAACCCGATAAAATTTATAACACTGCGGTAGAAGCCACACTTGAAGTAATTGGAGGCAAGTGGAAGCATAAATCGCAATAACCATAGCGAGGTTCATAGTTACTTGTAAGTAACATTTGGGTAATCAGGGTTTTATTTTTAGGACATTGAGTTACAGTATCTGGTTTTTATAAATCACCTTGTTCACATTATGTCTTACTGTTTTATGACCTGCTGTAGTACCTTTACCGATAGCTATAAGCAAAACGTCTAAATACCTTTCAGAAATATTTAAAGCTTCTTTTAATTGTTTAGAATCATAACCTGACATCGTAATAGTTTCAAATCCTGCTTCATTTGCTAATAAGATTAAAGACATTGAGGCAAGACTTACATCTCTAATTAATTCTAGTTTTAAATCTTCGTGTGATTTGTTTGCATAGTAATTTATTGCAGCATTCGCTAGGTAGTCTCTTAATGTTGTATTAAAATAACCTGCTTGAAATCCTTCCTCATGTATCTTAATGATATTATCTTTATCAAAAGCTTGATAGTCACCTAGCATAACAATTAAAGTTGAAGCTTCTTTCACTTGATTTTGATTAAAAGCTATAGGTAATAATAATTGCCGTACATTTGGATCATCAATAATTAAGTATCGAGTTGCTTGAATATTGTTCCCATTAGGTGACTTACTCGCACTTTCAATTAAGGATACTATAATTTCTGGACTGATTGTATAACTTGGATCATAATGTCTTACTGAACGTCTTTTTTCTAAAAGATTTTTTATACTCATGATATACACTCCAAAGGTTTTATTTGTTGCTCCTCTCATTATAGTAAGCAATAATTAATAAAGAAATAACGCACAATAATGTGGCATAGCCACTTTTAAGTACCTATTGGGGAGGAGAAGAGCATGGTTAGTCATAATACTGGCATTAATATTTTCATGAATATTGCAGGCGGGAAATGGAAGTGTTTAATCCTCTTTTTCTTGAGCCAAGATTCAGTTAGGACAAAAGATTTTTACGTATTCATACCGGGTATTACACAAAAAGTCTTAACAGATCAACTGAAGCAGTTAGAAAAAGATGGGCTTGTTCGAAGAGAGGTATTTAAAGAAGTACCACCAAAAGTAGAATATAGTTTAACGGAATTGGGGGAGTCATTTATACCAGTATTACACTCAATGTGTGAGTGGGGTTATCAGTATGCGACTGTGAGAAAAATAGATAGAGATGAACAAATTTATTGTAATCATGAATAGATATGTAGTTAAAAAATGAGAAAACTCGTTCTATTTCTGCACGCTTCGCTTGACAGTTTTGTAGAAGGGCCGGACGGTTAGATGACCATTAATGATAACTTTCTCTTCTTAATATAATAAATGCATCACAAACAAAAGGAAAAGAGCGAAATATGATTCCGCTCTTTTCCTTTTGTTTGTTTAGTACGCCTTGAAATACATAAGAAAGTTTAAATGTACTGGTTATCATGTTAATGAATCTTTCTACAAATTTCAAAAATTTGGTAAGAACTTTTTGAGCACTCTCTATCGTCTTGCCTAGGCACAACTATTCAAGGAGGTTAGAGATTAATCATAAGGCAACAACATGTATGGAGCTTATGTCTAGAAAAAAATAAAGGATGATTTCAAATGAATCGAAGAAAGAAAACATGGTGGCCCTTCTGGTTGGTAGGTTTTATCATACTGACTGGTGTAATTGTAGTCATTAACCTTATGATGCAAAATGTTGCATCTGGAAATCAGAGTACTTCTGAGAACGTTGACGTATCACCCAGTGCATACCCTGGATTTAACATTGAAACAAGAACTAACGATACGAAGAACTATATATTGTCCATTAGTAGTGTCATCGCCAACAGCAAAGAGATTAATGCGCCTATTCAAAAGTGGATTAATGATCAGGAAAGGGACTTCTTAGTCCAAGTCAAAGATAGTGCAAACACGATTAAAAACGATCGTCGTGCTGAATTAAATATTACATTAGAAACGAATAAAAACAATGACCATTTATATAGCTTAGTGTTTACTTCCTATCAAATTACAGGAGGGGCTAATGGACAATCGGTTATTAAAACTTTTAATATCGACACAGCTAAAAATAAAATACTGAATTTGTCAGATTTCATGACGGTTGATAAAGAAGCTGTAGCCCATATTATCCCAATTGTTCAAGAAGAATTAAAAAAACAGAAAACGGTCCATCCATATATTTTTGAAGAAGACCTGCAAAAATCTCTTCAAAATCCAGCAGCGTGGAACTGGTCTATTGGAAAGGGAGTATTCACTTTATATTTTAATAAATATGAGATTGCTGCTGGTGCTGCAGGAACAGTCCAAGTAAACATTCCACTAGACTCCTTACAGTCCTATATGAAAAAGGATCTCCACCTTACATGGAATAATGCTACTACGAATAACAATGAATCGAAAGTTAAGAAACCCAAAATACATCCGCTTGATCCTAAAGGTAAATATGTTGCCCTTACCTTTGATGATGGACCTCACCCAAAGGTGACACCTAGAGTTCTACGGACTTTAAAGGAATTTAATATCAAGGCCACCTTCTTTATGCTAGGCGTACAAGTCGAGTATTATCCTGATGTGGCCAAAAAGGTTGCTGAGGCAGGCCATGAGATCGGAAATCACTCCAAGAGTCATCCGAATTTGGCGAAAATGAGCATGAGCGAAATTCGCAAACAAATTATAAAATCTTCGGATCAAATCGAAGCTGCAACCGGGGAAAAACCTACCCTTTTCCGCCCGCCATATGGCGCTATAAACGATGCAATTAAAAAGATTACAAAAGAACAGAAAACGCCTATTATTTTATGGTCTGTAGATTCGTTGGATTGGAAAAGTCGTAATGCTCAAGCAGTAAATGCTGAGGACGAAACACATCAGACCAGGCTCGATTGTACTTATGCATGATATTCACAAGTCAACAGCAGATGCTTTGCCTCAATTGCTTAAAACATTGAAGAAACAAGGCTACCAATTTGTAACGGTTTCCCAATTGCTCTCTTTGAATGAATCCACAGGAGATGGTCCTTATTTTAATAGATAATTTGATTTACATTCTTAAAAAGGCACAAACCTTCAATTTTAAAGGTTGTGCCTTTTTAAGAATGACATCTCTTTATTCCGCATCCGTATTGAAGGTGGAGTAAAGATCATTTTAACGCTGATTACAGTGGAAACAACTAAGTACGCTTTATTTTAAAGACAAAAAGGAATGAAACACATGAAGAGAAAGAAATTATTTATTGTTACTGCTGTACTTATACTGGTTGGTACTCTAGGCTATCTATTTCGTGAACAAATAGCATTAGAAGCATTTGATGTATTTATGTCAGATTCAGTTGAACGTTCCCTAGAAAAGACTTATAAACCGCTAAAGGGTGATTCAAATTCCGAACCTTTTCTTCGAAGTGACCCCTTCAATATCGTTCTGCTTGGGAGTGACCAACGAAAGAATGAACATGCTCGCTCAGACTCCATGATATTGGCTGTAGTAAGGCCCAAAGAATCGAAGGTTTTACTCATTTCGGTACCCCGTGACACTTATGTGAATATTATCGGCAAAGGAAAAAAGGATAAGATTACGCATGCCTTTGCTTTTGGAGGGCACGAAATGGCTAAGAAAACGATGGAAGCATTTCTTGATGAAAAAATTAAATACTATGCTTCTATTAATTTTAATGGCTTAAAAAATCTCGTAGATGCTATGGTGGGGTAGAGCTGCCAATTAGTAAAGATATTATAAATAAAGGTAAAGAACATGAGAAATTCACTGTAAAAGCAAACAAACCAATCTATTCCGGTCAAGAAGCACTTAACTTTGTACGTTACCGAGAGGATAGTGACTTCGATCGGACAAAACGCCAACAGGTTTTCCTAAATGCATCAGCGAAAAGATTGTTGCAAATAGGTCAATCGGGAAGGTGTATGAGTTGATCGATATTATGGGCGATAATTTCCAAACCAATATGCAGCCTAAAATGATGATTGATCTGGCGAAACAATTGTTACTTCGCGGAAACCCGGATATGACAAGCTTTACGATTATGGGTGAAGGTATGCGGTTGAAAGGAATATATTACTATCAGGCTAACGAAGAGGATGTTAAGCTAGCACAGAAAATGATTGATAACTGGATGAATCCAAATACTCCCAAAAATCAGCTTTTGAAGCCAGAAAAGTCTAACAAATGGGTACAATAAAACGCGGAGGCACTATTATTTTATAAGGTTGTCATCCGTGACGGAAAAAGGGCCAGCGGAGATATATTGAAGAAGATAGTAGAGCTCGAGTTGGTTGAAAAAATGTGGGAGCAATTTACTAATTTAGGGCAGTATGAATCCAATATTATTGACACAACCAATCAATCCATCAAACAAAGTGTTTTAAAAATAAAAGCCGAGATAGAGAAAAAAACTTTTTTACTCACTATTAGTTTATAAGATGGAACAGTTCAATTGTTACTGCATTTTTCAAAGAAAAATCAAATTATAAAACAGATTTAAAGGGATTCACAAGTTTTTTAACGAAAACCATTGTAAATATGGATGACGGACAGCAGATTACACACTACAGCTATGAAGGATGCGAGGGAACAAATTATACGTACATGTATTAACGTGAGTGGCTCACTCATTGTCTTTCAATGTGAGGGGCGGTACTGGACCTAATGTTGGTTTAGCGGAAATGAATTTGATATTGCACCTCCGCTTCCTCCACCAAAACCGAGTCCAAACAACACAATAGTAGCTCCAACCGCAAGCCCAGTTGCTGCTAATGCTGTAGATATGAAGCTGAGAACACATCTGGTTCTGGTTTGGGAGCTATAGTAAGAAATGATAGCGCTTCGAATGGATTTAATGTTATTTTAAATAATGGACAATTCAATAATATTAATTTAACGACCGCGGTAGCTTCAGGTTCTGATATCACGATCAGTTATGCAAACGGATCAGGTCAGTCCAAGCAAGCAACTTTATATGTAAATGGATTATCGACAAAATTATACTTTAATTCGACAGGTGCATGGTGGAATTATATTTCATATACCATAAATCTTAAACAATGGTATGGTGTCAATAAATTAACAAATATTAATAGTGTGAAAATCCAGGTAGATAATGACGACCTGCAACTGAATGGCACTTATAATTACTCTGGGGAAGTGAACCTGGATTACATTGATATCCAAACAAATAACGTCTTGCTTAATCTGTATAGGATTAATTAGTATCGTTAATAACAAAAGAACCGTTGCCCCATCTATTATGGTGCAACGGTTCTTTTATAACAATTTACTTTAGGCTCAGCCATCCGGGTCAATATATAAAGCAACTAGCTAGCTTTTAATGTAGAGATAACAAAGCTCAATAGTTAAGGGAGACTGGTGTCCATTGATATATAAGTGCATACATAATCGTTATTTTACACAAAATTACCTACATTAATCGCAGATAGTAATTTACGAAGAAATACATTCATGTTTAAGCTAAGTTTAAATGCAGCTGGCTTAATCAAATAACGATATCAAGACTGTAATGAATCACTGAATTTTAATGAATGCAGGGTATCGGGCATGTGAAAGGATTTGTAACCTATCTGATCGCCCAGATAGGTTTACTTTAAATCTCATTTAAAGGAGTGGTGGACTATGTTAATTAGAGTCATTGTTCTTCTGACTTTATGTAGTGTGCTTCTTATATCTTGTTCGAATTCTAAGGAGACAACAGAGAGCCGATCGTTACAATACCCAACATTAGTAAATGTATCTCTCTTTCGGAGTGACTCGATAAAGCCGCAGCCGGAGCTTGTAGATGTTATATCGGATAATGCTAAATTGCTGGAAACGGAGACTAAAGAGATACAAAATATTGACCCTAATGCAAATATTCCTACGGCAGAACAGATAGATTCTATTTATTATCTCCAGTTTTCATACGAAAGAGAGGGGGTCACCGAGAGATCGGAAGATTATGTGTATGTTAGTGATATGGATGGTAACTATTTCATTAAAAAATTTAAAATGGTGCCCCAATATTCTCTCGACAAATATAATGCAAGTGAAAAAAAGTTGCTGTTACAAAATATCGGATATAACGATTGGAAGCCTCTTACTTCACCTTTATTAAATATTCTAAGCCCAGCGAGGTAAATCAAAGGCTGGTCACAGGGGCATTCCCCGCTAAAGGGCAGGATTGTTCAATCAATTCGCGAATAATTGACTAGTGGAAAAAATATACATGTGCTGTTTGTACAAAAAGCTTAATAAAATTTTCTCAAATCAGATTCAATAAGGAGGAAGTAGATGAACGCAACCATCATCGAAAAGCCGTCCATGACATTAATTAGTTTAGCGGCTAACACGTAACTATCTATGATGTGCAACAGAATCGGACAACGCTTAATCTGTCGGCGAATTTCGTGGAAAGAAGAGCGGAAGTCAAAAGTTGCATTAACGAAAGACGTTACGGATATTTGCTTTCCTGTTCGCAAGAAATAATGGCATTTCGCAAAGTTGGATTAAGCTAGCTGAGAACATTGGCTTAATATTATGACGCAGCTGCCGGCATAATTGGCAGCCGTGTTAAATGGATCGTTTTATGGATCGTTTTATAGTGAACTAATCTTCATTTATCTTAATAGGAAAAGAGGTTTTAAATCAATGAATAGCAATATTATTTGGGGGATCGTATTATTAGCGCTGAGTTTGTTTCTTAAGCCGTTATTGGCGATTGCGGGGCTGAATGAAAGTTTGTTCGCACTGCACTGGCAAGGTGAAACTGTGTTTTCATTGAGTCCATTTTTAGTTCGGATTATTCTAGCATTAATTGGGATTATCATGCTTATCATCGGCGGTATGCGAGTTGCAAGAATAAGTAGTAGAAATGATGGGGAGCACAACAATTGATCTTACTGGCTAGGTCATTACGTTAACGGGATACGATAGTTGAATAACACATATTGTTGAGCAGGCTACCGCGGCCTGCTTATTTAATTGAACTAACGGTTAGTAATGTTAAATAAATCAAATCTATACCTATCAACCAGAGAGTATGTGTTATAAAATTAATGGGGTGATTTCGGGAGGTAGTAAACATGAAATTAGGAATAGATGTTAACGAGATTATTAAAGAACTTTGTGAAAAAGGTGTAGTTGATTGCACCTCTAAGGTTCTTAATAAGATGAATGGAACTACAGAAGGACTAGTATATACTCTTACAGTTGACGATGATCCAAAATACGTGTTGAAGCTCGATAGCTCAGAAAATATATTTTTAGTCGAACAATTGCATCAAGCTTATAAAAATAGCACACTATTACCTAAGCTTCTCTATACCGATCCTGCTAAAAAGTTCATTGTATATTTTTATACCACTGGTACAACGCATTTTAATCGTGGTACAAAAATAAACTGGTTGACTCTTTTAATCAAAGAACTTCTGAATCATTACGAAATCTATCAGCAAACTGATAAGTGGGGCTTCTGGTTAAATGATCCGTGTCAAACTTGGCGTGACTTCATTGATCGGGGTGTGGAATACGCCCGAATTAATGTGGGTAACCTTTTACCAGTTGAGGATTATCATCAAGTGAAATCATTTGTTAGGAACATATCGACGGGTGAAGGACATGAAAGATTTTTGCTTCACGGTGATTGCGGTGTTCATAATTTCGTGTATGATCAAAACGCATTAAAAGGAGTTATCGATCCTTCACCTATTGTTGGACCTGTACTATATGATTTTATTTATGCTTTTTGCTCCTCTCCTGACGATTTGAACCTAGAAACTTTGATTTCAACATTCACTTTGCTTAATCATGAGTCTATTGAGAAATCAAGACTTATCGAAGAAGTAATCATTCAGCTTTATTGTCGCATAGGTATCTGTTTAAAACACCATCCACATGATTTAGCCGATTATTTAAAGGCTTGGAACTACTGGAAAGTTCTTATCCCATAATTAACAGAGTTTGAATAGAGGTATATAGAAAAACCAAATATAAGGGTGGAATATATTTGAATATCCAGTTAAAAGACATTACTGCGGAAAATTTTAATGAGTGTGTTTCGTTAAAGTCATACGATACAAAAGAAAGGCTGTTATTCGAAGAACATGTTGCATCAAACGCATTTTCTTTGGCTCAAGCTAAGGTAGAAGTGGAATGGTTGCCAAAAGCTATTTATTATAATGAGACAATGGTTGGCTTCGCAATGTATGGTTTAGATAAAAAACAGGGATTTTATTTTATTACTAGGCTTATGATTGACTACAAGCATCAAGGTAAAGGAATTGGAAAACAAGCAATGTTGAAAATTATAGAAGTCATGAAGGGATTTCCTTGTAAAGAGATATATACGAGTTTCGTTTCTTCAAATGAAGGGGCAAAAAAATTGTATACCAGTCTTGGTTTTGAGTATACGGGCGGCGTTACTAATGAAGGTGAACCGCTTTATTGTTTGAGATTCGAGAAAGGTTAACATGCGACCAATAAAAGTAGGGACTTTAATTTTACTAGCACTAACCAATGGCGATGCAAGGAAGTAATTGTAAGATGACAAGAATATAGTCCGATTAATATCCGCGTAGATCGCGGTTTTTTTGTTTTATCGGAACAGATTCTTGTCATTGCGTATTGACAAGAATCTGTTCCGATTGCTGATAGAATTATTATGGATCACTTCATAAACAATTATATAGGTATGTCGGATGATAAAAAATTAGACGTAGATGGGTATGGAAACTGATTCAAAATGCATCAGACTGTACACCTAATGATAAGAAAATAGATAAAAAAATAAGCTCTAATCATTAAGTACCTCAGTAGGCAAATCATGTGTCTTATCCATCTTTTGAGTTTTAAATAGTAATATGATGATCAAAAATACTTGTGGTATTGCATTTGAAATATGTCCGATTTAACTATAAGGAGTTACATAAAAAAAATATATATAACACATTTAATCTATGATAATATAATTATAAAAATTGTAATTATTACCTTTTTTATGCTTTTAAACATACAGTATGAAGGCCAATAAATCACTAGATTACGCTTAGTTTGAATAGTTAATTTTACATCGCTTTTTCCGTCTAAAAATAATCTATCGACTAAGTGTTTTTACCAATCATTTAAGTTATAGACATTTAACTGAAGGAGAGGGGGGTGTTTTTATCATAGTAGAACAGAACTATAAAAACTAAGTAAATTCCAAAGTTGCCCTTAAGTTAAGGTTCAGACTCTGGGGAAAAGGAATCTAAAAGAAGGGGAGATAATTTATTGAAAATATTACTTGTTTCATCATGAAAGAAGAGAAAATTTGACCAATTGACTAATTCAAAGGAGGAGTTGCTTTTGAAAAAAATAATACGTAACTTATTAGCTTGTGTTCTTTCATTATCCATTTTATTTGGTGGTAGTCCAAATAGTGCTAAAGCAAACGTAGAAATGGCTGGAACGGCCTTAGATATTGGCTTAACCGGACTAGGATTATTAGCTAATGTATTGGATACATTTTTTCCTTTAATAAAGGATGCCATTAATGAGTTATCCATAAATAGTGGTGATTATAGAGAAAATTATTCATATGTAGCACCAGATTTTAGATTAAATTATTTTTATATAAGTGCATATGATGGAATCAGCCCTAAAAATTCAGGATTAACTTGGCGGATAAAGACATATGCTGCAGATAATCCAAGTAATCCAACTGAAACGATATTAAAAAGTGGCCAACAATATTCAGTCAGAACGGACTCACCAAGAACGAATATGATTTTTGAATTTTATAACGGAAATGAATCATCACCATTTGAAAGATTTTATTTACCTTATACGAAGAGGAATCAGTCTATGGAATTGCTTTAGGCAGTAACAAAAAAACGTATTATCTACAAAAAGAAACAAATAGGGTGATGAACAATTTTGTAATGGAAGAAATATCCGACCGTACATTTTCAGAAAATCAAGAAGCCTATTACAACAACATGTCTGCTGCAGACAAAACAAAATATGATCCTATTATCTGGCAAAAATCAAAGCAATCCTCTAAAGAATATATGAGCGATCCTAATTATGTGAACAATGAAAGTATATTAGCTCTACTGAATGATTGGAAAAATAACATATATATTGAAGGTGAAGATTACATTAATTACTTCGACCCTATTGATAATTATGCTAGGATTGTAGAAGAAAAATTGTCAACCGAGTTATGGATTCCAAATGGAGGATATGCTACCTACAGAGTTAATATTCCGAATGATGGTTACTATGCTGTTAATTACAGATACGTACGAGTTGCGAACAATGCTACCGTTGAACTCTCTGATCTTTATACTGGTGAAGTCCATGATACTGCAGTTTTTGAAAAATTGTGGAATGGAGATGCAGCAACAGGTGGTTTAGCTACGAGTGGAAATAATAGGATTTGGTTAACCAAAGGAACGCATAATCTAAAATTGAAACTTACACAGTACGGTGCTTATTTAGATTATATACGCTTGGAACCTATTAATGAAGCTAGTGTACTTAGTATTAGTGCGTCATCAGAATATAGTGCGCAGTTTGGAAAAGATAAGATAGTCGATGGAATAACGAATGGGACTGGTGAATGGGCATCAAAAGGTGAAAAGAATCCATGGATACAATTAAATTGGACACTCCCAAAAACATTTAATCAGGTTACGTTGTATGATCGTCCGAATCTGGAGGATTGGGCTAAAGGCGGTACGCTTTATTTCAGTGATGGAACAAATTTAACTATACCAGAAGGAACTATCCCCAATAACGGAAGTGCCTACACACTTGTATTTCCTAATAAAACAATAAATTGGGCTAAATTTCAAGTAGCGGGCGGTGTTGGGCCTAACGTAGGTTTGGCGGAAATTAAGTTTGATTTGAAAATTGATAATCCGCCTCCTACGCCAATACCAGGTTTGGAACCAATTAAGGTGTCATCAGAATACGATTCTACGCAATATGGAAGAAACAATGTAGTCGATGGAATAATGGGTCAATCGAATGGAGAGTGGGCATCGAAAGGTGAGAAAAACCCATCGATACAATTTAATTGGTCTGCCCCAAAAACTTTTAATAGTATTACGTTGTATGATCGCTCGAATCTAGATGATTGGGCTAAGGGTGGTACACTTTACTTTAGTGATGGAACGAATGTGAAAATTTCAGCTGGCAATATCCCCAATAACGGAAGCGCGTATACTCACGATTTTCCAAAGAAAACGGTAGTATGGGCTGAATTCCAGGTGGAGGGTGGTGTAGGAACTAACGTAGGTTTGGCAGAAGTGAAGTTTGAATTGAAACCAGAAAATCCGTCACCTCCTACGCCAATTAGCCAACACTTGGTGCCATCAACTGTTAGTGTGTCATCAGAAAAGGATACTACTCAATATGGAAAACAAAATCTAATCGATGGAAGATGGTATACTTTTAATACTGGAGAATGGGCAGGGAATGGTGAAAAAAATCCATGGGTACTATATAACTGGGACTATCTACAACAGATGAATACGGTTATGTTGTATGATCGCTCGGATCTAGATAATTGGGCTAAAGGTGGGACACTTTATTTTAGTGATGGAACGAATATTAAGATTCCTGAAGGCACAATTCCCAATGATGGCAGAGCATATACGCTCCAATTTCCAACTAAAACAGTATACTATGTGAATTTCGTTGTGGAAGGCGGAACTGGACCTAACGTTGGATTGGCAGAAATGAGGTTTTATAATGCCTCAAATATTGCGCGTGATGGGTCAGTGACCGTGTTAAAGTCATCGCAACTTTACGATGGTAATCCCTTATACGCTGCTGAAAATGTAATAGATGGAAAAAAACAAGATGGCGTAAAAGGCGTGTGGGTATCCAATAAGGAGCTGAATCCGTGGATACAACTGAATTGGTCTGGAACATCAAGGATGATCAATCAAGTTGTCTTGTACGATTTACCAGACACAACTATGAACGTTAATGGAGGCCGACTTCTCTTTAGTGATGGCAGTTCCTTAGAAGTAGTTGGTATTCCCAAAAATGGGGAACCGAAAAGGATTCTGTTTACTTCTAAAACCGTGAAGTGGGTAAGATTTGAAGTAAGTGGCGGTGAAAGTGATGTAGTTGGCTTAGCGGAATTTGAAGTGTACTTGATACAATAGGATAAATGATGAACTATAGTCACTAGGTGTTAAATATAGAGCCAGAGTCAGAATTTAGTGCGTCATCTGCTAGGTATTAGGTTTAGCCGCTGGTTCCAATCAGCGGCTTTTTTTAATTACAGAGTATCATCCTAATCTGCTATACTCACTGGATTAGGATGGGGCGATGACTCGCCCCTAATCTAAAGGTCATATTGATGTGATGTAGCTTAAGTCATTCAATCAGGGGGAACCTTTATATTGTATGAAGGAATGAATGGGGCGATAAAGAGAAGAACACGCATCATAACGGCAATGTCTAATGACACAAATGTGACCCCATTACGATAAGCACTAAAGCCTGATTCTTTAGGCCTTTTCTATTTTATGTGGTTTGATTTTTGTCATTGAAAAATGCACAAATGTGACCCCATTGTAGGATTTTGACACAAAATTGGGTACATTGTGGAGGAAAGAACATAATCAACCCGAGCTTGATTAAGCTATACCAGCTAATAGCTTGTCAAGATTACCAGTAAAGTGGATCTAAAACATATGCTATAGTTAAAATAAGCATACCAAATAACCCTCCAATCAATCTGAGTTCTGGAAGGTTAAACCAATTAGATTTGTTAAGCTGGACGGAATGCCCTTTTACTTTTCAAGATGGCGTGGAGCCAGTGAACTAGCTTATTTGCACATGCGACTAAAGCTACTTTATGCGGCTTTCCTTCGGCTCTTTTGCGTTCGTAAAACTCTTTTAAACGAGTGTTACGAGAGCGGATAAGTCCACACTGAACAGCCATCACGAGAGCATAACGTAGCTGCCTCGAACCACGTTTCGTAATTCGGTTTCGAGTTGCTGTAAACTTACCGGAAGCAAAGACACTCGGGTCAATGCCTGCAAAGGCGACTAGCTTTTTAGGATGATCAAATCGGTCGACTTCTCCAATTTCAGATAAAATTGTTGCCGCAATTTTATGTCCAATACCGGGAATCGACTGAATTAATTCATACTCTTTAATTTCTTCAGCAAGAGCATCTATATTCTGTTCCAATTCAGTAAGATGCTCTTGGTACTGGAGAATGAGGGTAATAAGGACTTTCAAATTAATTAAGTGGCTCGTGTACATGGTTTGCTGAAATGGGTTTTGTTTTGCCGCATCTACAGCCGTTGAACCCGTTGGTTTCCAGTCTTCTGAACGCCCTCGTTTCGAAGAAAGCAGTTCTTTCATCTTAGCTTTGAGTGTATGTTCATCCGTCTGCAAAACTGAATATGAGGTTGGGAATTCACTTAAAAACCGTAGTGAAATACCGGAATACATAGCTCCAAAAACACCTCTGTAAGCCGGGAAAACCTGATCTAAAACAGCTTGGAATTGTAGTTTAGTCTGTACACACATCTTTGAAAGAGACTCATATTGCCTTGTTAGATAGCGTAGATTGAGCAGTTGCACCCCCCTTTTCTTAAAAGGTTCAAACTCTTCCTTGTAGTACAACTCTCCCAATAGATAAGCGTCAGCAGCATCCGTCTTTACTTTGCGAAGTTGAGACTTCCTAAGCCGATTTGAGATGAGCGGATTAATGACAATGTAAATATAGTGATGTTCCTCTAGGAACTGAACAACGGGGCTTTGGTAATGTCCAGTTGCTTCTAGAATAATCAAAGGATGTTGTTTGGATACAGATTCAACGTCCTTTAAAACTTGATGGAGATTGGCTAAACCATCACGAGTGTGCTGGAAATGGAACGTCCCACTGAATGGTTTTCCGCGCTCTAAAAAGGCTTGCCCATGGCTTTCTTCTTTAGAAATATCTAGACCAATAACTGGATTCATTTCATCTCTCCCTGTAAATGTAGATTTACAGGCAGCCCCTACGGTTTCTTCTTGTCGCTCCATAGCATCGCTTGTTATACGGGATCTTACATCCCAACCAGCCTCAAACATGGTCATGACAAGTAGGGTATAGCGCTCGGGATCAAGTCCCACGGGCAGGTACGTTCGACCAGGCTACCTTAATCCTCTATGCAAATGAAAAAAGGATCAACCAGTAAGAACTGGTTGATCTCATAATACGAATAGGCAGGTTAGTATAATTGTGGTTGATTTTGTCAAATGGAGGTAAAATGGTAATAAGCAAATATAAAAGGAGGCAATCCATGCTCGATATTAATAGAATAAAAGAAGTTATTCCACATAGATATCCCTTTCTTCTGGTCGATAAAGTCTTAGAAATTATTGAAGGAAAGAAAGCTGTTGGAATTAAAAATGTGACATGTAATGAACCTTTTTTCCTTGGTCACTTTCCCGATTATCCCGTCATGCCTGGTGTTTTAATTGTAGAAGCACTGGCACAGGTCGGTGGTATCGTGATGTCCAATGGAGAGAGCACAAATCATAAATTGGGTTTATTGACAGGGATTGATAATTGTCGGTTCAAACGGCAAGTAAAACCAGGAGACCAACTCGATCTTGTATTCGATGTGACACGAATCAAGGGACAGATCGTCAAAGGAAAAGGTGTCGCCACAGTAAACAATGAGCTAGTTTGTGAAGCTGAAATAATGTTTGCATTCAGTTCGATTTAGTTTCTAAACTAACGGGACACGATAGCTTGATAAATAACTAAAACGCGGCTGCCTGTTTATATCGGCAGCCGCGTTTCGCTAACGGGCAGTTTAGCGGAGTATGAGCTAAAAAGTCATGGTAAGATATAAAGAATGAACATTGATTTGTGAAAGGAGGATTCGTGTTGGAGTACAAAGATTTAATGGAACACTGAAAGATGTATTTTTCTTTGGTCTATCAGAGCCTGAAGTAAATGAATTAAAGCTTTATTTTAGCAGAAGCAAGATTAGTGATACACCTGAACGGCTCAATGTCGGTGAGAAAGACTTCGGAGACATGTATTCGATAAATGCTGATAAAAACTCCACTATAATACAAATTGAATTTCAATCATACATTGCGTATTCCGTTCGAAATGAATCCTTTACAACATGGGATGATTATGAGGAATTTGAAGGGAAGATATTTAGGATTTACAAGAAATCAAGGTATCTGGATTTTGTTTCTGTTGGAACTTTTGCAACAGAGGATTTTCCAGGATCATTTAGGCATTATGGGATTTCTTGTCTTGACCACATAGTTGACATAGTCACAATATCAGAACCTGTTGTAACGGAAGTAGAAAAGCTAAGCTAACAGGACACGAGAGTCGAGGGGCTTGCTGGGAGGCAGCTCCTTATTCTTTGATGACCTAACGGGCAGTTTAGCGCAACAACGCCTTATATTTATAATACGGATCACCGTAAATTAGCCTATATCATGTGCTACGGACAAACATACATAATAGAGGATTTTTGAGATAAATGTGGAATCAAGCAAGAAATTAATAAAAAAGGGGGTTTGTAAGTGCAAGGATATAATGTGCTTATGATTTACAACAAAGATATGGACCGATTGTTAATGTGTAGGAGATTAAGAAATCCTTATAAAGGATTAAGTAATTTGGTCGGGGGAAAAATCGAAAATGGAGAATTAGGCATTGATGCTGCCTACAGAGAATTATTTGAGGAAACTAACATCACGCATGAGGATATTGTCTTAAATCACCTAATGGATTTTAAGTATTATTTACAAAATTGCTATGTAGAGGTTTATGTCGGTAGATTAAAACGTGAAGTACATATTTCAGGGGATGAGAATGAACTATACTGGTCGGATTTGGATAAGGATTTCTTTGACATGTCAGTATACGCAGGTGAAGGAAATATTGGACATATGATTGAACAAGTGAAAATGAGTAGAGTCCTAGAAAATGATAATATAATTGCTTAGGAACGATAATTCGTATAAAAGCTAAGTTTTACTAACGAAACCACTCCAATTGTCATATGGTCAAACCGTACTTTGTGTTTAGATACACAACGGTGAACCTTACCATAAGTGACGGCGAAAAGTTGAGTTGAAGGTTGAAGTTTTAATGCTAAATCTATCAGGAATAGTTCTCCATCATTTGATATAAATAATTTCGAAAGTCTTCAACATAGGTTTTGGGCTCTACAACTTTTAGATGAGTGCCGAAGCTTGCTAAAAGTTGAAATCCCATACGATTTTGTGGGACATAAATGGTTGCTAATAAAAATCCAGAACTATGGTCTTCAATACTTCTTCGACCATACCTTTCGATGATTTGATCTTTTATGCTAGGCGATATCCAGGCCTTAATCGTGACGAATTCAGGTAGATAATTTGCTTCGTGTACTTGCTCTGACCAATCATCTCTAGGATGAAACGCGCGTTCATCCATAGTAATATGATCGATCCGAGATAACTTGAAAGTTCGATATCCCTGTCGATGTAAACAGAATCCTTTCAAGTACCAACTCGATTCGCTAAAATGCAGCTCATAGGGCTCGACCATTCTATTCGTTACAGCCCCGTCCTTATCTGTATAATCAAACGAAACCAGCCTCTTTTTTGAAATGGATTCTTGACATGTCTTTAAGGTTTCAAGAATCTCGGACCGACCTTCCCAATCATAAAACGACAGTTGAATGGAACGATTTAGAGACAATGGACTAACCATTGCCTCTATTTTTTTTATCGTTCTTTCAACTTCTTCAGTACGGAGGATTTGTTCCAATCCGCCGAGCGCAGTTAATATATTCTGTAAATCGGAGCTGCTTATAAGGCGTTTATCAACCTTGTATTCATCCATTATGCCGTAGCCCCCTTTGACCCCATTGACAGAGTAGATCGGGATGTTCGATAAGCTCAATGTTTCCATATCGCGAAGGATCGTTCTTTTGGAGACATTGAATAGTTGTGAGAATTCCGTTGTAGAAACAACCTCTTTTTTCAGCAATATCATGATAATCGAAATGAGTCTCTCCACTTTGTCCATAATTGCCCTCTTTTTTTACATGATTTCAGAACGGTGACACCTAGATGTCACCTTTTATCCATTATACTACAAGTATCACAAGAAGGAGGTTTTAATTCAATGTTTAATCCAACCGATTTTCCCAAGCCCACCCTTATTTCAGCCAACGGTGTGGAACTCGAAGTGTTTGAAGCAGGCCGAGAAAACGCAGGAAAACCTATTGTACTCTGCCACGGCTGGCCAGAGCATGCCTTTTCTTGGCGCCATCAGATGGACGCACTTGCCGCAGCGGGCTACCATGTCATCGTCCCCAACCAGCGGGGTTACGGCAACTCATCCCGTCCGACCGAAGTAACAGACTATGACATTGAACACTTGTCGGGTGATCTCATCGCGCTTCTCGATCACTATGGATACGAGGACGCTACCTTTGTCGGTCATGACTGGGGTGCATTCGTCGTTTGGGGACTGACCTTGTTGCATCCAAACCGCGTCAATAAAGTGATAAATCTGAGCTTGCCTTACCAAGAGCGCGGAGAAAAACCCTGGATCGAGTTCATGGAAGAAATAATTGGCGGCGATTTCTATTTCGTCCACTTCAATCGACAGCCAGGCGTCGCGGACGCCGTATTCGAAGACAATACATACAGGTTCCTTCGCAACCTGTACCGGAAGAACGAGCCTCTCAGAGCACCTGAGCCAGGTATGGCGTTGATCAATCTCGCCAGAGCAGAAACACCGCTCGGTGAGCCCGTATTGAGCGAAAGCGAGCTGGCCGTTTACGTCTCCGCTTTTGAAACATCAGGGTTCACGGGCAGCATAAATTGGTACAGGAACCTTGACCGCAACTGGCGCTTATTGGCGAAAGTGAACCCAATCATCCAGCAGCCGACCCTCATGATCTACGGCGACCGGGATGTGGTTGCGAAGTCTGAAAACCTGACAAAGTTCGTGCCCAATGTGGAAGTGGTCAATCTGGATTGCGGTCATTGGATCCAGGAAGAAAAGCCGGAAGAAACAAACCAAGCGATTTTAAAATGGCTGAAACAATGGGAGATGTAGTTTTTTTCAACAACCAAGAAGAGTTTAACGATTGGTTAGAAGAACATCATGCTGAAGCTAGTGAAATTTGGGTGGGCTATTTTGGGATAAGTACAGGGCGTGCAAGCCTTACTTGGTCTGCATCAGTAGATGCCGCTCTTTGTTTTGGATGGATTGACGGTATACGAAAAACCATTGATAAACAAAGCTATAAGATTCGCTTTACTCCACGCAAAGTAAATAGTGTATGGAGTGCTGTGAACGTAAAGAAGGTAAAAGCACTAATACAGCTTGGAAAGATGAGACCAGAAGGAATGCACGTCTTTAACAACAGAACCGATGCACAAGGCTATTCCTCTGAACAAAGAAACGTGGAACTTGCCAAAGAATATGAAGAACAAATCAAGGCAAATCAAACAGCCTGGCTATTCTTCACTAATTTATCACCATCCTATAAAAGAGATTCTATCTGGTGGGTAATGAGCGCCAAGAAAGAAGAAACACGATTAAGAAGGCTTGGAATATTGATCGCTTCATCTGAAGAAGGGCTAAAATTTCAACATTGCAAAAAATATATTACAGAATAAGGAAATATAAATAACAAAAGAATCGTTAAAAGGATTTTTGGTACTGCATAAATCTGGGTCTATTGTTTCCCTGATCTTTAGGAGAGAGGAGCTACTGTATTTCTCAATCAATTAGGGTTTAATTCTCATCAAAAGTCAGAACGTTTTAAATGCGAGGCATAAATCAAATCGCTAAATGAAGAAGGGATGAAACAGCTCATCCAAAATCGCAACCCCCTTCATTTTTATGGTACAGCCGACCCTCATGATCTATGGTGACCGGGATACGGTCCAGAGGTCTGAAAACCTGACAAAGTTCGTGCCTAATGCGGAAGTGGTCAATCTGGATTGCGGTCATTGGATCCAGCAAGAAAAGCCGGAAGAAACAAACCAAGCGATTTTGAGATGGCTGGAAGAGCAGAATGATGCTGAATAGAGTCGCTTAGCAAGCAAAACTTAGAAAAACAATAAGGACACCCAAACAGGCAATGTCATTAAGTTAAGCTCAAAGGTAAGAACGGGAATAAAAATGGAATTCAAAACGGCATGGGAAAGCCCCGTGCCGTTTGTTTTTTACTTCACGCAAGGAAAAGGCGTATAACTAACAAAGCAGAAATACTGCAATAATTGAACAGGCGGAGAGAAAAGCATCGCTCTATGTTCTGTTCCAATCCAGTAAGATGCTCTTGGTACTGAAGAATGAGGGTAATAAGGACTTTCAAATTCATTAAGTGGCTTGCATACATGGTTTGCTGAAATGGGTTTTGTTTTGCCGCAACTAGCAGCCGTTGCACCCGTTGGTTAATCCAGTCCTCTGAACGCCCCCGTTTTGAAGAAAGCAGTTCTTTCATCTTAGATTTGAGTGTGTTTTCATCCGTCTGTAATACTGAATATGAGGTTGGGAATTCACTTAAAAACTGTAATGAAATACCGGAATACATAGCTCCAAAGACACCTTTGTAAGCAGGGAAAACCTGATCTAAAACAGCTTGGAATTGTAGTTTAGTTTGTGAAAGAGACTCATATTGTCTTGTAAGATAGCGCAGATTGAGAAGTTGCACACCTCTTTTCTTAAACGGTTCAAATTCTTCTTTGTAGTACAGCTCTCCCAATAGGTAAGCGTCAGCAGCATCCGTCTTTACTTTACGAAGTTGAGACTTCCTAAGCCGATTTGAGATGAGCGGATTAATAACAATATAAATATAATGATGTTCCTCTAGGAACTGAACAACGGGACTTTGATAATGACCGGTTGCTTCTAGAATAAGCAAAGGACGTTGTTGAGATGCAAATTCAACTTCTGTTAAAACTTGAAGGAAATTTGCTAAACCATCTCGAGTGTGCTCGAAGTGGAATATCCCTTGGAATGGCTTTCCGCGCTCTAGAAAGGCTTGTCCATGGCTTTCTTCTTTAGAAATATCTAGACCGATAACTGGATTCATTTCATCTCCCCTTGTAAGTGTAGATTCACCGGCATCCCCTAAGGTTGATCTTCTTGTCGCTCCATAGCATCGCTTGTTATACGGGATCTTACGTCCCAACCAGCCTCAATCATGGTCATGACAAGTAGGGGTGAACATTATAGCTCTCGGGATCAAGTCCCACGGGCAGGTACGTTCGACCAGGCTACTTTAATCCTCTATGCAAATGAAAAAAGGATCAACCAGAAAGAACTGGTTGATCTCATAATACGAACGGGCAGGAGAGTTGAAGATCAAACGCGGGGAACCGTACCATAAATGACAGGTCATCATTAAGCTAACGGAACACGTTAGTTGAATAATATCTGAACGAGGCTGTCGATATGAACCGGCAGCCTCGTTGCGGAAGAATACTTTTTCAACTGCGGAGAACCTTATCACAAATGAATTCTAAGCTATATTATCGTTTATAACTGTAGGGATCCTATCATTTGCTTTTTAGTAAGCAATCGCATGTAGTTGATTGCCGTTCGGGTCAGTGAAATCAAACCATCTCATGAAATCATCGTGTTTTCCAGTAATCTCTGTTACTTCAATACAGTTGGATTTAAAAATTGCATGGGTTTGTTCAAGCTGAGTTTTTCCTGCAAGTTGAAAAAATGGACGAATAGCAGTTATTGAAGTTTCTTTAGAACTGCGAAGGTCTATGGATTCTTTGCCTTTTGAAAAAAAGATTGGTAACTCAACCTTTTCATCTTCGGGAGTTGTTTCTGATCGCGATGAATATTGATCAAGCTGTCATTCAATCCTTGGATGTAGAAAACACGAATATGGTGGATGGAGAATTTCTTTTCCAGTACGTGAAGGTATTGATTTGGTTCGCAAGCTGCCAAAGGGTAAATTGACTTTCACTCAAAAAGATTCGCTAGTTTATATCTCATATGGAAGTAGGGGGCAGGCGAATCTTATGATACTGAGTGCAGAGGAATACCCGGAGCTTCCAGCCATAAATCCTACAGAAGTCTATCAAGTTCCTTCAGATATACTTCGGAAAGGAGCACTGGCTTCACGTTTTGCAGCGGTTGATGAAAAGACTCCTAATCTCGCCGGGGTTCATATTTGTAATCAAGGTGGAAAGATCGCCTTTAGTGGGACAGAACGCCATCGAATCTATAATTATGTATCGAGTATGAACCCGGACTCAACTTTAAGCATATAGTTGAATCGATCCGTGGTTGTCGAGGGACAAGAACATGTTCCCTTTGAAAGTCGCTATTAGCGGCTTTTTTTGTTTTAACGGTACAAGTTCTTGTCCCGAGGATGGAAGCCTTTCCTCTAGTAATAATTTAAAGGAACGGAGTAATTACCGATCCTTTTGTCTTATCTTTATTTTGTTAATATATGGTATGATTATCAAATGAAAATGTATGATTAATTGTAGATTATGATAACTGGGGGTTCGTAATTGATACGTGATACAATCATCAATATACTAGTTGAAACTAAGAATAAATTCACAATAAATGAGCTTGAAGATAAAGTTATGCAAAAGTTTAGCAGCTTAGATAAGTATGATAGGGCTGGTGGATACCTAGGTTTTTATCAGATAGTTCAAAGTCTTCATGAGGAAGGCGAGATTATACCTCTCAAGGCAAACGAAGAAAGCAGCAAGGTACCTAGTTTGCCTCTAAAGTGGAAGAAACGAACTAACGAGGTCAGCCAATCGTGGAGCGATTTACAATTTGTCAGAGCTGAAGCGGGAAACTTGAACGTCGCATTCTATAAACGACACCCTGAGATGCAGACAGAGTTGGAATGGGGTCGAATTGAAACTGTACTTCAGTTTTTACCAACTCGAGATTCGAGAATATACATATCTAAAGAAGAACGGTCTTATGAACTATTCGGCCAGGAAAAGTGGTTAGATAAAAAGGAAGACGGGGATAGGTTTCTAAAGCGTATCGGCATTACACTAGAAGACTTTCGTGCTAAGTCCTACGGGGAACCATTTGTCTTTTGGCAAAACCCCCTATCTAATTCAAGCAAACAAGCGCTGATTGTCGAGAATTTATCCGCTTTTCATACGATAAAGAGAGCGTTAATCACCTTTAATCATATCTATAACCTGCAGGTAGATGTTTTAATCTACGGTGAGGGATACCATATAATGCGAAGTTTTCCCTTTATCGATGAAGTTGGAGCTCCGGAGAAGATCTATTATGCTGGAGACTTGGATCCACACGGGCTCTCCATATTAATAGATCTGTGTAAGAATTATCCGGAATACCCGCTTCTGCCTGCTGAAAACTTATATCGTGCAATGATACGTAATCATTCCCAAACAACACCGGCCAATGGTGAGTTTTTAACTACTGTACTTCAGGACTTCCTTTCGAGGCTTAAGACAGATGAAGAAACCACTAGAGCAATAAAGGATTTATGGGATTGTAAAAGACGAATACCGCAAGAAGCAGTGAATTTTGAAACGATTAGCAAGGAGTGCAACGATGGCTATATATGAGGAAATTTTTGAACGATACCACGAACGAAAGAAGACATTAAATCCATGTTTCCAATTTGGGACCGGGATTCAAATACCGACCGAATATTCCAAGGTGTATAAAGATATTCTTTTCTTAATGCTCCTTGAAATCTTTTATCGCGAACTACGAGATAACCCAGAGCGTACCGATCGTGCTTTGAAGGAGATTGCTGAAGAGATCATGATTAAGGTTGGTGTTCAAGCCAATACGGATTTTATTGAGCGCTTAGCTATAGCTCTTCTTTCCACGGGGACAGGTCAGTATCGTGAGGCATTTATATCATCGTACTACAACGAATCTACTTCATCATTTGAGGAAGAGCGCTTCTTATATTTGACGGAAGACACTGAGGCCATGCTACGCTCCAAGTCTGATGCTCAGATCTGGAAGCTATCTGAATCTGGTCAAAAACTAGTTTTTTTGAGTCTTGAAATGGCTGATGAGTTCGGCATTGAAATTCAGCAGTTATATACGTTGTCCTTCATCCGAAAGGGTAATTTTCAGAAGGCTCTTGGTAACCTGGATCACGTGAAAGCTGCGGTCCGGGCTAAAGCAACGCAGGAAAGAGATTATGCCAAGCGGATGAGAAGAGATCCGAGATCGATCTTTTCAAAAGAGAGAGAGCACATTGAACGTCGCAAAAGCCTGCAGGAGCAATTTCAGGAACAGAAAAAGCTCTTCTATGAAATGGACAACATTTTACATGAGAAGCTTAAAGAAATGACGGATCCTAAAGTTATCCGGGATATTGAATATTTAAAAGAGAAGGTCGATGAGTGTGTAGGCGAACATTCAAAGTTAACTGAACTTGTAGTTCAGAACTATTCGCAAGAAATTGCTCTGCAAAGAGAAATTGAACGGCTACTCAATTACAATCGATCTTTTGTAAAAGACATATGGGAGAAACATATATACTCTGAAGGTTTTATTTTTGAAGACGGCTTTGAATGTATACTAGAACCGTTTTTCTCTCCGAAGCAAGAATTCATCTATCCCCTTAGCTGGGTGTGGGATGAACATCATGTTGGCGAAATAGATAGCGAAGTTGCTGCTTCGGCGGAGGAACCCAATGATATTCCGGAAATAAAAAACGCAAAAAGAGTTCCAATAGATTGGGATTCTATTGCAAACTTATGGACACCGGTTTTTAAGGCGGCGTTAGAGGATCCACAAAAAACCTGTGCACTTCGTGAATGTCATATAGGGGAGTGGACACTCGATGCTTTAGAGATGTGGATGAAATTCCGGGATGGCGATTTTGAATTAAAATCATCCCTGTCACCATCTCGCAAGTATGATGACGATCGGGCCGTCCTACTACAAGAAGTCGTAAAGCGTGATCCCGGAATGATAGAAATGACGAATCAATATAAGATCAGAGTTAGTACCGATGGTGGAGAACAGATCCAAAATGAATTGGTAAGTATTACACCTTTTACTCTAACACTGATTCCTAAAGAATATAACGGAGGCTAGGCATGTACGATATTAGTCAGATCCATGAAGCACATAGTATATTTTTGCATTTGCTGCAACACAAAGTGGTTAAGAAGGGCGATACAGCAATAGAGAATTATTTTCACGATATGAACATTCAGCAACTCGTAAAACGTTTTGCAGATACCTCCAGCACGCAGGTGCTTGTCGGCAACATGAATGTCCACTTAGTAACAAAACCGAAAGGCTCTTTTTTCGCTACAAACTTTACTCAGATGAAAGACCAGATGAAAGAGCGGAAAAGCGATGGTAGAGTTGAAACAAGGCTTGAGCTCTACATGATTCATTTAGTCATCATGGTGTATTTAAGCGAAGTGGATGGCGAGAGTACTAAAGGGTCGCATATCGATTTGTATGGCGGCATTCGATACCTCGAATTAACGACCCGCGTGACAGAAGTTCTTGAATTTTGGAATAAGCTTCTAGAGAATGATCCTGAGTTTGGAAAAAGACAAAAAATTGCGATGACCCAATTGTTTAATTTATGGGATACAACAAAACTGCAGCCAGATGAAGATGAGCAACTGCGACCAAACGTCAAGACGAAATTTGGTATCGTACATATGGCCATGCGACTTCTTGAGCAGGAAAAGCTGGTGAAAATTACGGATCAGCGAGTAACTTCATTAGAGGCATTACATGAAAGAGTGGAGCTTCTATATCATAGTGAGCAGCGTTATCAGGAATGGAAACGATTAATCGATGCTGCAACAGAACGAGGTGACAGGGAATGAGTGCAATTAACGCATTTCGTGCAACAAATGTTAAATACAATAAACAGCAATTCGTCATGGATAACCTTTATCTATCTTTTGCAAATGATACTGACCTTGTGCATGCTTTGGCTACTATGCCGAATGGCTATGGGAAAGGCGTTATTTTGCAGTCGATCTTTCAAATTTTTAAGCCGTTGAAAGATTGGCAAAAAGGTAAGGGACGGGTATCGCAATTTTTTCACTCAACTAGCGGTTTTAACCCATATACATTATATTCTGCTCTAGAATGGAAACTTGATGTTGCAGAAGGACGTTTTCTTATTACGGGTATCGCAATTTCGGCTCGAAGAGTTAAGGAAGATGATAGTGGTCCCAAAACAGATGTCTACTATAAGCTGTTCACAATTAAATGTGACTCATCGAGCGATCACCGTCTGGCCAATCTTCCTTACTGGGATGAGGAAACTGGCGAATCTTGGCCCCTAAGCAAATGGGAAGACTACGCTAAAGAGTTCCCGCAGCAGATTCGTTTATACAATAAAGATGAACTTCGCAAATATAGAAGTTATTTGCAGGAAAATGGCATTTTCGCTGATGAGTGGGATGAAATGTACGAAATTAATCAAAATGAAGCAGGAACTACGATTTATTTTGAAAAATTAGGAGCAGATCATAATGACGGTTTATTTCGGAAAGTAATTATTCCATCCATTGAGTCCAATCTACGCCGGCAAGTGAGTAAAGAGGGGCGAGACTTAAAAGAACTGTTTATTGAGGTTGCTAAAATAGCACATAACTTAAATACACTTCTTTCAAGAAAATCTGCGATGACAGGTATACTAGGCATGCTTGAGGATGTCGATGCCGTTTATTTAAAGTTGCAGGAAGCGGAGAAGGAGCTGAACAATCACGCACAACGAGGCAGCTACCTAAAATCCGGATTATTAGAGCGTATCGAGGAAGCGGAACGAGATCTGGATACGCTTGAGAAAGAAAGGCAAGAAGCAGATGATGCTGAAATTGATGCTAGGTTCAATCTAAAGAATCTAACATATATCGAAGATCAATATAAGATTTCAGAACAAGGAAAGATGATTCGGGAGATGAAAGCAATTCTTGAAACCGAAACATCGAATGCAAGTGAAATAAAACGTCTGATGGATGAAGCAGACCCTGCAATTATTCGTAAGGAGTATGAGGAAGCTTCTAGAAATTTAGATATTACGTTATCCCAAATCAAATCACTGATGATGAGGGAACAGCTTACAGATGTAAAGGCGCAACAAGAGGAATTGGAGAAAAACATTGAAAACGAATGGCCGAGTCTTCTCCAAGATCTCAGTCAAACGGTTAATCATGCAGTTGGGTATCAAAGTGTACTAAATACAAATATACAGATGGCTGAATCTGAACTTACAGAGCTACATAAAGAAATCAGTGATTTAAGTAAGGAAATTGGAACAACCGAGGAACGGATAAGGGTTTTCCAAACCAAGTTAAATGAAACGTATACAAGGCACAATCTAACCGATCACTTTACTTTTTCTCAGCTTATTAAAATGACTGGCGAAGATTATCAAAAATTTATCGAAAGTATTGAACAGGAAGAGGAAGTCCATCAGTTGTTAAGTCAGCAGTGCGCTGATCTTGAACGTGAGAAGGTAAAACTAGAAACGAAAGTGGAACATGAAGAAGCGTATATTCACTTGCTAAATGATAGATATAATAAGCAGTTAAACCTCGAAGTTGATGCAGCTATTAAGCTTCAACCGTTCTCAGGATCGTCCCTACCATGGCAGCAGGAGAAATACGTGGTTTGGCTTCAAGAACAACTCCCTGAGCTAACAGCAGAGGCATCTCGAAGAGAACAGATTCTAAGACGCGAGGAAGAGGACATCCGTCGATTAGAAAGTGAGCACATGATTACGGAAGGTGGCTTTTGGGTTCCCAATTCAACCATCTTACAATTAAGGGACGTAATAAAGAGTCACGGATACACCTGTCTTTTGGGAACAGAATTTATACAAGAAAGGTCAGAAGTAGAGCAGGAGAGCTTAAGACAAAATGCGAAACTTCTACCTTATGGACTCATAATTTTAGAGAATGAGCGAGAGCAGGTACTACATCTTACAGATTTTAAAAACCGTATCCTTTTCTATCCTGTTCCACTTTTTTCTGTTGAGATAATCGACAACATGTCTGCCCCAACATTTATTACTGTACCCAATCGATCCGAGGAAATTGCTTTTAACCCTGCGGTATTAGAATCGTATTTGGCAGAATCAGAAGAAGAGGTAGTAAGGAGAAGAGAAAAATTAGGACTTGCTATCACTGAAATAAAAAACTTAAAAAGCGCACTTAAACTTACAGAAAAAGCACTGGATTCTGATAAATCTGCCGAACAACTAGGGGAAGAGTGCCAGGCGCTTGAAGATGCATGTGAACGCAAGAAAAAGCAGATTAATGATTATAAAAGTGATATTGAAGATCTCCAGAGCAAGATTGCTATCGTACGTAACACACTGCAGAAATCTCAAAAAGAATTGAAAGAAATTGAAACCAAAATGAACGCTCTTGAGGATTTAAACATCTCTTGGGTTGAACATCAATTGAACGAGAAAAAAATGAATGAACTTAATGGATCCGAGGAATTAGCAAAAGCGAAGATTCAAAAGATCTCAAGTAACAAACAGGCTACACAGCAAGAGCTGGAAGAGCAGAAGAAGTTATATTCCGATTGGAAAAACAGTATTCAACAGGAACTTAATCGCTATCGCGAAGCAATTCCTTCTTTATCGGTATTTGATTTTCAATTAAATGAGCCGAGCTTCTTCCCGCCTTCATCTTGGCCAACAATTCCATTGAGTTTAGAAGACAATTTCAACAACTGGAGTATTTGCCAAAAGACATTAGAGCAGGCCAGCAGTGAAATGACGAGACTCGAAACTTTTAAAGCGATTTATGCAAAGCAACAAGAGGAAAAGAGACGCGAGCTTATTGAGCTTGATGAAAAGTGGGCAAACAAAGTCCCGCCTACAGAATCACTTGACGTATTAAAGCAACGACGAAAACAGTTTGCGGAGGAGTTTGAGACAGCTGACTTGAAAAGGCAGCAGTATGTTGTAAAATTAACTGATTTACAAAGTACAGAACGAGCGATGATCACTTACGCGGAGAAATTAAAGGTTGATATTGAGAAAGAATTCAAACAGCGGGAAGTGGACTTTAGAAGTGGTATTGATGTGGATTATCAGCGGAAGGAATTCAATTATAAGTTATCCCAAGCAAACGAAAAGTTAAAGAATGCTAGAAACAGTATTTCTGATACTTACAAGAAAAAATTGATTTGGGAGCAATCGAGCGAGGCTTTGCAGCACCTTAGTGAAAGCAAACATCGTGTACCTAGAGAAGTTTATTTTGAGGTAGGTACAGATGCAAAGAGCACTGTTAGGGACTGGGTTACGAGGGCTTCTATACTAGACAAGGAGCTTCGTTACGTTAACACAAGATGTTCAGATGCAGTGAAGGATGTACAGAAAAGGATTAAGGAAGCCAAGTGGGATGATGAGATGAAACAGCATGGGGAAGACTTTTTCGATAGTCTTCTTGACATAGGAGAGGCAATTCATGTTCGACTTAAAATTTCAGAAGCCAAATATATATATGAAGGCATTATTGAACGTGAGGAAGAAAATCTTAACCAAGCACAGGAAGCGGAGCTCAGATGGGTACAAACCGCTACGGAACATAGCCGGCAAATCATTAATCACATTCATGAGATGGTAAAAGGTATGTCGATCAGGAATCGCTATAATATTTCATTCCCGCTAATGAAACTCAAAGAAGAAAGTATGCCGCGGATTGAAGATGTTGAAGGGCGAATGAAGGATCTATTCCGTCAAACGCTGCGGTTTTAGAGGATAAGAAGGTTGAGTTTAGCAGGCTCCAGAAAAATGAGCTAGGTGATCGTTTGGATCCCGGTGATGTGGTGTATGCAGCTTATAACTACACCTTCCCAACGATGCAAGTTTACAACATGAACGTTGAGAATTCTTTTTGGGTAGACAAGCCTTACGAAAAGTATTTCAAAGATTGGGAAGTATTCTTGCAAGGATCGGATGAGGAGTCGACAGGCAGTGGAGGACAGCGACTTGCAGCATTCACACTGTTGTCGATCATGATTACGACACAAAAAAGGCGTCGTGATAAACACTCGAAACGATCTGTACTTATCAACGACAATCCGTTTGCTAATGCAGTATCTGAGCATGTCCTAGACCCAATCTTCCGTGTAGCAGATGCCCTTGGTATTCAATGGATAGTTGTTGCTCCTCCAGAATTAGTTAAAATGGAAGTGAGCGAGAGGTTTCCGTCTTATTATGCTTTGGATCTTGAATCGGATGGAACTGGAAAGAGAAAAGCTGTTGTATCAAGTAGGTATATTCGAAACAAATTTGACTTTCAACAAATAACATTTTAAAGTTTTTATGAATTTCGAAATACTAAGTGTTCCCCTTTGAATAGTTTTGGTAAACACAGGAAGGATTTTAAGGGGACATTTCAACGAAAAGTAAACTTGTCCGTGTTCATTTTTAACATGGGAGAGGTAATCTTGGGTGAATCATCATAATATATACAATGTAGCGGGGTCATTATGAGATCCCGCTCTTTTTTAATTATTTGAATCACTGGGGAACAGGACATTTTAAGTATAGTTTCTCTATTAGTGTAAGTGAAAATTAAAAGGTAGTGTATAATGATTAATTAAAAGTTGTATGACTGCGGAGGTATTTCAAGATGACAATAGCTTTAGTATATCGAGATGGTCCTGAAGCTTTCTTTATTCAAGATTTTCGAATAACGCATGATCCTGGTGACAAACAAATAGATGCCATGATGAAGTATAAAGAATTTGGAGAAAGATTAGGGATTTTTTTTGCAGGTGATGTTACAACTTTCAAACGTCTAATTCCCTATATTCAAAGTATAGAACATGATATTACAATGGAGAACATAATTGATCCTGAAGGCCCGTTGGCTAGAGAGATCGAAAGGTATATGATGAACAATCCCGATAATTTAACGTTAGATCGTTCTCGTAATGTCGAGTTAATTGGATTCATAATAGATGAGATGACTGAAGCAAACGAATGTTTTTATGTTGAAGGAACACTCGGTTTAGGGAGCCGCACTACGCAAGTTCCCCAGAGAAGTGCTTTTGTTATTGGTTCTGGAAAACACATACCTGATATTTCTCGAAGGCTAACCAACATTGCTACACAAGTAATTTTAAAGGGGTATCCTATAACTGATGCACTTGATATAGCAAAAAATTCCTTAAAAGACATTATTGCAAGATGCGGATCTTCCGTTTACCGAAAGTTAGGGATATCACCAGTTTTTGCTGGTTCAGTCATGAATAAGAGCCATTTCTTAATGATCGGGGAACAAATAACTGGGAATCATTACACTTCAGATTTTGATCCATATGGTTCTACACCTCCAATGACTTTCGATTATTCTTTTTCGAGAGTGAATGGACAAATCATGCTTACGGATCATATAAGCGGGAAAGAAATATCTTTAGATGAAGTAGAGTCATACATCGAGAGACCTGATTCTGAATTATTTGACCCTGAACAACTAACCCAGTTATTCGATCCTTCAGAGCATTCTAACTCAAATGGAGTTGTTTATATTATTAATCAATGGGTTATTGGTGACTATTCTATTTCTCGAACTATAGATAAGACATATGTAATAAAAGGTAAAGAAAAGAAAGACTTATGCAATCCAGACTACCAGCGGTTGGCAGATGGAAGTAAAACAAACAAAACTCTCGTGGAAACAACACGGTACATCCGTAGTGGGAAACATTTTTTAATTGTTCCTACACATTTACAAGTTAACTTTGAACGAAACATATGCAAAGATCTTTTCAATCATCGTTGGTTTAATAAGCACGTTGCAAATTATAATGATCTCTATCGTTAAAGATATCGTACTAAATGGAATAATAAAATAAGACGTTTATTTATTGATTAGTTTAGATACGATATGAGGAGATGTATTCATTGTTTGATAATAATATTGAACTCTTAAATAGCTATTCCGATGATATTATTTTTATCAAAGATAGTAGGAAGGCATATCTCACACATCCTCTTGTCAGAGGCAAATCTGTTAAGATGTGGTTTGATTCATTCTGTACAAGAACAGAAATTGAATCAAAAACAATTTTGATAATAGAAGAATTTGAGCTAGGGACATAATGAATGTTCGTCGTGAACATTGGGGATTTGATGTCGAGGGACAAGAACATGGTCTCATTGAAAGTGGTAATATCCCCTTTAAGTAGACACTCAGAAAAAACCTTGTGGTACCATAAGGAACGAGTGCGACTTGGCGACTTGGAGGGGGTTTTTTTTATGGCTAAAAAGGGACAAAAATTTAATCAGTATACAGTGGAATTTAAGTTAGCTGCAGTTCAGGAATACATGAAGGGAACGTCCAGTTATAAAATGGTAGCAGAAAAACTAGACATCAGAAACTGTACACAATTGAAGGTATGGGTAAAGAAGTGGCAAGCTGGGGAAAGCTTTGACGTACGCTCAGATAAGCAATCCTCACTTCGTGCAGGGCGTCTTAAATTCCATTTTCGTTGAGTGACCGTAGAATGGATGAACCTTTTACTTGCACATGTGGTTATAAGTTGGCTGAGTTCTCACATTGGTCAGAATGGAAACAAACTTTTGATATTAAAGATCCTTCTATGGAGTATTGGTTGAAGGGAGCGGGCAGGAGTAACACTGAACGCTTTATATTTGATCCAATAACAGTAAAATTAAATTTGTTTAACTCAAAGCCAACAATAACTTACGTAACATTACATAGGAGGGCGACTAACAAAAAAAGTTTTTTGGATCAATTATTCACTGAAAATATAAATTGTTTCAAAGCCATCGACCGGTATATTCAAAAGAAATTTTTAAAAAGACACAAAATGTGTATCGCTTCATTTCAAAATCTTCTAAAGCATGAAAAAGGTGACTTTCCACCGATTTGCCCCTATGCATATGCTTATGTGTTATGGAAACATACGTCACTTCAAACACCCAAGTTTTATAGCAATTCTAAGTTTGGTGACCTTAACACATATGATGGAAAATCATATGTCACAAAGTTATTCGAAAAGAAGATTGATTACATAAAAAAATACTGATTTCTCAAATGAATCTTTCTAATGTTGAAAGTAGGCCGGTATTTCATCAAATTCTGAATCGTTACACTTCAGAATTAATATTAAATTATTTCCACCAATGGTTAGCCATTGCTGAAGAAGGGGCAAGACTTACTGTCGCACCAAAATGGAAACAGATCAATGAAATGATTGAAATGAGCTTACCGTCGATAATCTTTAAATTAAATATTGATTCAGAAAATAGGATAGATACAGTTAAAGTCTATTATGAAAACAATAGAAGCGATCTACCAATTAATCTAATATGTACGAATAGTTCCATCAATACGAAGAATGAAATTCAAAAAATGAAATCTTATATTCCGTCAGTGGTTGCGATGAAAATATTTGACAACCCAACACAAGAAAATAAATTACTTCGTGAATATGTTGATAACTATGTAAACAGATTTTCATTTAAATAAGTCAAAAACAAAAACAACAAACCATCATTCAAGGACTGAGTGATGGTTTGTTGTTTTTGTTTTTTTACTATTCATTTAATAAAGAATGATGATCGAGAATGGTGTGGGGAATGTTATCAAGTTCTTGTCATTTATGTTATCAAGTTCTTGTCGTCCGACATTATTAAAAAGAAAAAAGGAAAAGGAAGGAAAGTGTAAGATGACAAGAATATGTTCCGATTGCCGTTTGATCGGAAACATATGCTTATACACTAAAGAAACGATGTGGCAGTATCAACTTTACTTAAGCTAAAAACCCTAGGAAATCAGGCCTTCATTCATGTAAGGAAAAAATCATGTCATGATAATGCACAATATTACCTAAATTGTATTCGCATTACTGTTTTCGAGATTATTTGCAGGAATAAAGTCCCTATTGTCGAATTTGTAACATATTCCGCGTTGAAATATTACAAAGTATTTAAGAATTGGGTGGTGTCGAATTGTTAGAACGAGTCATTATTGATAACTATAAATCCTTTATGCACTTCGAAATATCACTACGTAATGATGTTAACATTATTGTAGGGGACAACGAAGCTGGTAAATCATCTCTTTTAGAGGCAATTAATATTGCATTGACCGGGCAATTAGGCGGAAAGAATATTATGTTTGAATTATCACCGCACTTGTTTAATATTCATGCTGTAAAGACATATATAGAAGAACTTCAACGTGGACAAAATCCAACATTGCCGGAGATCCGGATTGAGCTATATTTAAAAAGTGATAAGGAAACAGAGACACTTGCGGGTACTAATAATTCTAAAAAGGAAAACGTCCCCGGTATTACATTCTCAATTGAATTTAATGATGAATTTACTGAAGAATATCAAAATTATGTTAAGTCACCTCTTGAAATACGTACGATTCCTATTGAATACTACACTATAAAATGGTATGCGTTTTCTAACTCGGCAATAACTACTAGAAGTATTCCAATTAATGTTTCACTTATAGATACAACACTACATAAATCGCCAAACGGCGCTGATCAATACATATCTAAAATTATAACAGATTCCTTGGATGTAAAAGAGCGTGTTAATATGGCATTGGATTATCGCAGGCTTAGAGAGCTTTTTGCTGAAAGACCAGCTATAAAAAGTATTAATGGTAGATTGGCGGCTCAAAAAGGTGAACTCTCTGACAAAGATCTGACAGTATCCTTTGATATTTCTCAAAAAACTAGCTGGGAATCGGGATTAACATCATATCTTGATGAAGTACCCTTCCAAAATAGTGGGAAAGGCGAGCAGAATGCCGTGAAAATGAAATTGGCTATTGAGATGAAGGCTCACAAATCCCAATTGATTCTAATAGAAGAGCCTGAGAATCATTTGTCCTTTTCTAGTATGAACAAATTAATTAACCAAATTAGTCGCAAATGTGGAGATAAACAGCTAATTATTACAACACATAGCACATATGTACTTAACAAGATGGGTTTAGAAAAACTTATTTTATTGAAAAATGGAAAGTGCCTCACTTTACGAGAACTCACTGAGGATACACAAAACTATTTCATGAAATTACCTGGATTTGACACTCTCAGGATGTTGTTAGCCAAAAGATCAATCTTAGTGGAAGGACCTTCGGATGAGTTAATGATTCAAAAAGCATATTATAAAGTTCATGGTAAACTACCAATTGAAGATGGGGTCGATGTAATCTCAGTCAATGCCTTGGCCTTTAAACGTTTTTTGGAAATCGCTAAAGTTCTTCAATTGGATGTTCGTGTGGTAACAGATAATGATGGTGACCTGATAAAGTTAAGTGAAAAGTATGAAGAATACTTAAATCTAGATAATATTATGATATGTTTTGATGAAGATATTTCATATCCAACGCTTGAACCTCAATTGGTTAAGTCTAATGATCTTGATTTATTAAATCGTATTTTCAATCGAAAATATACAACACAACAAGAAATGATGCACTTTATGAAATCCAATAAGGCTGATTGTGCGTTACTCTTATTCGAAACAAAAGAAGATGTTAACATACCGGGGTATATCAATGCAGCAATCAATTAATTCAGTTTTTATTGCCGCTGCAGGCTCAGGAAAAACAACCTTTATAGTAGATGATGCTATTTCTAACCCGGACAAGAAGATTCTAATACTAACTTATACGATAGAAAACTTAATTGAAATTAAAAAGTGTTTTGTTAAAAAACTTGGGTTTATCCCAAAAAACATCAAAATACAAAGTTGGTTTTCTTTCTTGCTTCAAGAATGCGCCCGTCCCTACCAAAATTTCATTTATGATAAGAAGCGAATCGAGTCAATTGCTTTTGTTGAAGGTCGCTCAGCACGATATGTTAAGCAGTCTGATGTTGAAAGATATTATTTTCAAAGAGGAAATCTGATTTATACAGATAAAATATCCCAATTTTCTTGTATATGCAATGAAAGGTCTAATGGTTTTGTTATTAGTCGGCTTGAGAAAATATTCGATTGCATTTATATAGATGAGGTTCAAGACCTAGGGGGATGGGATTTAGAGCTCTTAGTATTGCTGTTTCGTTCAACTGTGCAAATGGTCCTTGTAGGTGATAATAGACAAACGACTTTTAAAACAAATTACTCAGCAAAAAACAATATGTACCTAGGTGAAAAAATAATAAACTTCTTCTTCATGTGCGAAAAACGGGGAATTTGCACAGTTAGATTTCTTAAAGAATGTCACAGAAGCAATCAACTTATATGCAATTTTTCTGATTCTCTGTTTCCATTAATGCCAAAAACTATCTCCAATAATTTCAAAACAACAGGACATGATGGAATATTTACTATTAAAATGAATGATGCTACAACTTATGTGGAAAAGTTTAAGCCGATGGTGTTGAGACACGACAAAAGAAGCAAATTTACATCAGAAAACATACAGAATTTCGGATTATCCAAAGGGCAAACTTTTGATCGCGTTTTGATAATACCAACAAAACCGATCAAAGATTTTTTATTAAAAGGAAAAGCACTTGAAGGAGAATCAAGGGCTAAATTTTATGTTGCCGTAACAAGGGCGAGATTTAGCGTGGCCTTTCTTATGAATGAAAAGCCATTATCCGAAGAAATCCAATCCTTTTGAGTTAATTTAATAGTTATAGATACTCTCATGAGTTTGCTCGTATAAGGGGGAAGGATGTTTGGTTATGATTCAGAGTAAATGGTCAAATGGAAACGAAATTAAAGATACTGGTGATATCGGACAACTTGTTATTGATGAAAACAGTATCACTTTTCATATTGAAGGATATGGAGAACCTTTCGCTCGTAATTTTGTTGGAAGTGATGGGGGGCATTACTATAAGGTTTATACATATGGAGAAGTCTCAAAAGATTTAACAGGTGTTTTTTACCATGTGACAAAGGCATTTTTATATAATGGAGAAAACTATAAAGATTTTATCGGCGAAAATATTGTTGGAATCACATCATTCTCATTTGAGATTCCAGAACTTGCTGATTGGTTGAAGTTGCATAGTGTTGAGTTGCTAAGAGATAAGGATGGAAGTATGATAATCTATGAGAAAAAGTTATCTCCAATCATCATCAAAGAAGCGAACCCCAAGGTCTATATAAAATACGAAAAAAAACTTCCGTTCTTAAACGGTAACGATAAAATTGAAATGACTTTAAGGAATGCTCCAAGAATATTTATTGAATATGAAGATGAAGTAGACGATTCAGTTGTAAGAGGGGATCTTTATAAAATTATGCGTTTCTTCGCATTGCTTATTGGGAGAATATCTTATGCAGATGATATTCGACTTACACTAGCGAATTCAAGTTTAAAAATGTGGTTTTTTATCAACACTGATTTCTCATATAATACTACTTCCACTGCTTATCATTTACGCAATCGCACAGATGCTGAGAAAATATTCGGAAATTTGCAGTACTATTTTGAAAAATGGTATTTCTTCTCACAAAATGATAATTTCTCATTTTTGCAAGATGTTTTTTTTCGTTTAAATGGGAAGAAGTCCACAAATATTGAAGAATTATTTTTGAACTATTGTAAATTTCTTGAAGGTTACGACTTGCGTGTATCAGAGGATGAAGAAAAGGCAAACGTCCTAAAAGATAAATTGAATGAGGTTCTGAAAACAACAGAAATCAAGACATTGATGTCACCCATTTTCAAAGAAGTAGGATCATCCTATAAGCCAAAGGATATAGGCAAATGGATTTCTACAGGTTTTCTAGGACGGGTGGGTTTGCAGGATAGAATTAGACGTTTAGATGAAAAATATTTACAGATAATAAAAAATAACAGTAGTGATATTATCAATACTGATGACTCTAATGAGTTTTACTCGAAAATAACCAACACACGAAACTACTATTCCCATTTCAAGCCTGATAATTCGGGGATTCTTAGTTACGGAGAGATGTATAGAACCTTAGAATTACTTGAAGCTTTGATTATTTCCATCTTATTCAGCGAAATGGGTATGTCAATTGAAGTTATAAAGGGCATCATGATTGCTGACGATAAATATTGGCCATTATTATATCACCATAGGAAATACGATGAGATGAAGATATAAGGAGTACATGTCTAATGACACAAATTTAACTACATATTTACTGTGATGAAAGCCTGATGCATCATTTTATGTAGGCAAACTTGTTGTATAAAGAAAATAAAGTACTAGACTGTAGTTGTTGATTTGACACGGTTTATTGATTACAAAATCGTCAGGTAATGAGTAATAAGTTTTAGACTGAATATCTGTAAGCACCAAGAGCTTGAGCTCTAACTGTTCAAGCCGGCTGTTGTCACATACCGTCAGTCTAATACTTTATTTTCTTTTGACAGTACATTATTGACCGTGAAACTCCACTACCCCCTAAAAGCCTAAGCGACCGGCTATGCCGCCATTGGGTTTTTTTTCTGCGCTTCGCGCTCCGTAACTAGATGACGGTATTGACGGACATGGCGCATCGGTCTAATAAAGGAACGAGCTGGAAATCTCTGATTAGTTATTATTTTTATAAACAAGCAAAAATCGCCTTTACAAATAGATACTTAATTGCTATATTACTGAATAGGGAGGTTGATCATTAATGATGACTGAGAATTTTAACAAGCTATTGGAAAAATTACGGCAACGAAAGGGATGGACACAGGAAGAACTGGCTTATATGACGGGATACAGTACTTCACACATTAGCAAAATCCTGAGAGGTGATCATTCTGTCACGACTCGCTTTGTTAATCAGGTATGTGATCTACTCAAAATATCGCGGTATAGTGCCTTAGTGTCTTTTCATCGTAGTGATCGCTTTGTCAAACTTGGAAGTGAAGTTAGGGGAGATGTCATTCCGGAAGCTGAAGCTCTTAGAGCGATAGAGTGGGGTGATTATAAGTTCACAACATTTTGGTATTCATTTCTTAATTTCAGGTATCAAGATGAAAATCAAAATTGGCACTTCAAGGATTTTTCTGACCTTACTACGGAGACGGGGATAAGTGAGGGGCGCTTAAAGGAGATTTTCGATTGTTACTATAAACCATGTGATCCGGTTACTATTGAAGAAACGACACGCGTATGTAAAGCTTTAAACAAAAGCTGGCATGAACTTTTTGCTCTGACCTGCAATGATCTTTATGACCATCACATAGTTAATGTAGCTGTAACCTTTGACCGTTATGTAGAGCACCAGAGAAGTAAACGCTCGGAACGTTTTCAGCAGCTACCCGTTGATAAACTGAGTGAAGGTGAAACTACTTTTTTACTTGAAATGCTAAAAACTTACCGTAAGCTGCATTTAGCTCCGGTTCCGGAATAAAGTATTGTTGCGGTGATTATGTGCCTTACATATTTTAAGTTACGTCTTTACTGGTCCGAAATTCTACTCTTACCCAAAGCCCAGGAATTGATCACGCTTTTCCATTTGTCCAAAGAAAATAAGTTATAGACTGAAAAAGTTGATTGTACAAGGTTTTGGAGTTAAGAAACCGCCAGCTTTTTAGAAATATGTTGTATAGAGAAAAAAAGTATTAGAGTGTTTGAGCCGTCGCATCGATCGTAAAGCCGAGCTGTATCTCAACGCACCATAAGCGTGAAGTGCAGCTCTTTGTGCCAGCCCCATCATCGGCGCACCAGTCTACTACATTATTTTCTCAGTCTATAACTTTATTTTCCTAGTCTAACAAACACTTGTGTCACGAAGAAATGCACAAATGTCCCTACATTCTAGAAAATTGACACAAAAACACTTACATTACTACGGGTAATATCAATATTATTACACCGGTCAAACAGTTCGCAGAAGTGAAAACCACGGAATCAACATATTCATCTCTCACCGCTTTACTACGGATATGTAAAGCTTGCTAAATCTTATGTTTATATAGAACCTTCTCCATAATCATCACATCAATAAATTGATCACCCATAACTCCTTGCTTCTCGAAGACACCTACTTCGCGGTATCCTATCTTCTGATACAATCCTTAACCCAATTGATTAAACGGAAATGTAAATAACACAATCTTTCGAAATCCATTCTCTATTGCTTTAGTTTCCCATGCATGTAAGAGAGAGTTGCCTATGCCCTTACCACGATAGTCACGGTCAATATATATGGATTGATCAGCAACGCCATTATAAGCACAGCGGTGGGAGTAAGGATTTAATGATGACCAGCCAATAAGTTGATCATCTTGTTCCGCCACCAAAACGCTGTAGCTTCCTCGTGTTCTTTAAACCAATTCCTCATGTAGGGTAAATCTTTAATATCCGTTTCAAGCGTCGTAATCCGATCCTCGATCCCTTGATTGTATATTTGAAGAATACTTTCGATATCCGCTTCAACGGCAGAACGGACGGTGGTATTATTATCCATAGATATTTTCCTCCAAAACATTTTCGGTTTAGGGTTTGATCGCCTTAATTACTGCAGAAACAATATACTGTTCCACATTTGCGCATGGAACCCAATCTTAATGAACGATTTGGATTCGTCTTTCGGCTCAATTGTGATGTTGGTAAAGCCTTTTTGTTGGAATATATCCGGAATATAATTCGTTCAGATCAGATTTTATTTCTGATGGGAGCTCTGCCGTTGTTACAATATCTGAAATGGAGAGACGACCGCCAGATTTAAGTACGCGGAATGCTTCATTAAATACTTGCCCTTTAGCAGGAGAAAGATTGATCACACAGTTAGAGATAATCACATCAACAGTGTGATCAGCGATAGGTAGATATTCGATCACACCCAACCGGAAATCTGTATTTGTAAATCCACCTTTTATAGTTTCTTTAGTCAAAACTTGTAGTCAATGTAATAAGGACATCACATCCGAAGACCTCGTAAAGGGCTATAAATTTCAAAAAAACCAATATGTCCATTTCGAAAAAGAAGAGTTAGACCAACTACTTCCTGAATCAAATAAGGAAATAAAAACCCTGGATTTTGTAAGTATTGATGAAGTTGATCCCATTTATTTTCAAAAAAACATATTATCTATCCCCAGATGGCAGAGCGGATAGGGGATACACGCTTTTAATGGAAGCTGCAAATAACTATAGAGAATATTGTTCAATGAAACTAAAGTCTTAGACTGACGGTGCGTGATTAAGCTAAAGGGCAGAATAGTGCAATAAGTACATTGCAATTTGCAAAGGAAATACCAGTCGTCGTATTGAATAAGTATGATAACTAATTAATATATCGGGGAGATTGTTATGATAAAAGACTCGTGGTTTACGATTCAGGAAATCGATATAGAAACATACGCAATTAGTGAATATGGACATTGGGAGAAAGTACATTCATTTTTATTAGTAGGCAAAGAAAAAGCCGTACTAATTGATACTGGTCTTGGAATTGATAATATTAAACGCATAACGGATGAATTGACTCACCTACCGATTGTTGTTTTCACTACTCATGTTCATACTGATCACATTGGATGTCACGGAGAATTTGAAGAAATCTATGTCCATGAAGGTGACTCGGATTGGTTGATCAATGGTATTAAGGGATTGTCCATTGAACAAATAAGAAAAGATATTAGTAGAGATATTACGATACCTACTCCAGAAACATTTAATCCAGATACGTACAAGCCCTTTCAGGGAGTTCCAACTGGTTTCTTACAAGACGGTGATGTGATTGATCTAGGAAACAGAAAGTTAGTTATATATCATACTCCTGGGCATTCTCCAGGTCATATCTCTTTGTTTGACAATAAAAGCGGATATTTGTTTACTGGAGATTTACTTTATGATGAAACTCCTATATATGGTTTTTAACCGTCTACTAACCCGGTTGATTTAATTAATTCACTGGAAAGAATAAGAGATTTCTAATATTACAAAAGTTTATGGATCACATAATACTTTAGGGCTTGAACCAACTATCTTACTAGAAGTGAAAACCGCAGTTAAAGAACTTAGAGAAAAAGACCTTGTAAAATTTGGGACGGGAGTTCATAAATTTAAAGGGTTTAGTGTACAGTTTTAATTGTATTTTGTTGAGCTAACGGGACACTATAGTTCAACACTGAGAGGGGCTGTCGCTAGGCAGCCTTTCGTTACGCTAACGGGCAGGATAATGGAGCAATATGGGGTGGACTTCCTTTTGTAATTGGTAGTTGAGTGTTGTTGATATATTGGTTTTACCTATAAAATTTATAACTATTATATATTAGACCAATAGTATTCAGTAACTATAAGATGTATTTATTAACAATAGCATAGTTGGAGGAGGAATGATCTGATGTCTATTTATGATCTTCAGGTGAACACAATTAACGGTAAGCTCGTTGAATTATCAATATACCGTGGGAAAGTTCTCCTTATTGTCAACACTGCCAGTAGGTGCGGTTATTCTCGCCAATTCACAGGACTTCAAAAACTTTACGAAAGTCACCATGAGCAGGGCTTTGAAATACTCGGCTTTCCATGTAATCAATTCAACGAGAAAGAGCCAGGGAGCAACTTGAATGTACAGGAATATTGTGAGAGCAACTTTAGAGTGACGTTTCCGTTATTTGAGAAAATGGAGGTTAGGGGATCATCTGCTCACCCTCTATTTCAATATCTAACTCAGCAAGCACCATTTCAAGGTTTTGATACTCAGACCTCAGGAGGTCTATGGATGCAGAATTTTCTGCAGGAAAAGTATCCAGACATATACTCTGGTAACGGAATCAAGTGGAATTTCTCAAAGTTTTTGATCGATCGGGACGGCGAAGTATACGGTAGATACGAAACTACGACGGAACCAATTGACATAGAGTCATGTATTAAATCGCTTCTTCTAAGTTAAACGAAATTAGGTAATTAAGCTAACGGGTAACGATAACTCAACGAGATTCACGCATTGATTAACGTGATGAAGAATGCATTAGGCTTATACTCCCGTCTGGAACGAAAAACCTTTGATGGAATAAGAGAAATTTCTGATGAAGAATTCAATGAATTACTGAGGGTGAATAAACGTGAAGCTGTTTGTAATAGGAAATGGGTTCGACAGAGGGCATGGTTTAGCGACTTCATATTGGAATTTTAGAACATACTTAGAAAATATGTATCCTGATTTTCTACGTGCTTTTGAGCAGCATTACTATATCTATCCAGCATCAGATGATGAAGCAAAGCAGAGGTTATTATGGAATGAGCTAGAAACAAACCTCGCTAACATTGATGAAGATATCATCATTGAAGACGCTGTTCACATGGATTTGGGTTTGGAAAGTGGTGATGTCGGCATATTAGATACGTTGGATGCGTATTTCGAGGAAGAATATGAATACATAAAGGAGTTAGCAAATTATTTAAAAAAGTGGGTACGAACCATTAGAATTAGAGATGTGCAACCTAGAACAACCATTATCAATAAAGCTAATGACGCATTTTATATTACATTCAACTACACAGCTGTACTGGAAACGGTCTATGGAGTAGGTGGAGAAAGCATTTTGCATATACATGGATCTTTACGGCAGAATGATGATGACCCTATATTGGGACATGGAAATAAAATGAGAATTAATGATATTAAAGAAAAACGTTACGAAGCAGAGCGGATATTTGCTGAAAAAGAAATGAGCATTTGCAGGGCTATGGAAGATTATTATAGTCGCACTTTTAAAGATATAAGAAATTACATGCCTAAATTGCATGGCTTGAGAGAAAAAGAGATTGATGAAATTATAATCATTGGACACTCTCTCGCAGGTGTTGATATTCCTTATTTTGAGGATATTGATAGGTACACAATGCAAAAGGCCAAGTGGAAAGTGTACTATTACAGCGATGCCGAAAAGCAACGTATGTTAGATGGATTGATTGATTGTGGAATAGTCTCTGAACGCATAGAAATGACACAGTCAAATGAATTTTATAATTTGTAATCGATACAACTTCATTTTTTAGAATGAATGAATTGTCAGAGGACAAGAACATATACCTAATGGCATCCGCGCTGGGCGCGGCTTTTTTATTTTATCGGTACAAGTTCTGTCCTTTGCTCAGGACAAGAACTTGTACCGATTGCCGAAAATGCACAAGAACATGATCCTATTGCCACGAGCCTTGATTTGGTAAAGTTAATCGATAAGATCATATTACATAACATTAACGTGGTGCTGTGTAAAATTATTAGGACATAAGTAAAGCTGTCGAGACTTTCTCGACAGCCTTAGCCTGATATTTCAGGCTTTTTTTATGAAATTCTATTTTTAGATTTAGAATTTTAATTTGACATGTACTTGAGGTTGAGGTTAAGTGAAGTAGATTGTTTTAATGATCAATCAAGATGTTAATGTGGTAAATTTTAATTTGTATTTGTGGTTAAAGATCATAATTAAAATTATAGTTATCAATGGAATAATTCCGAATAGGGTGATAGCAAAGGAAAAAGGTAACTTTACAAGTAGAAATCCAGCGATTGCTGACCCTATTGCATTTCCTCCAATAATTATAATATCAATAGCTGAAAAAACACGCCCTGCAATGGAATCGTCAACGGACTCCTGAATCAGGAATATCGCTCATGGGGCAGCAGCCTTCGGTCGTGAAGGCAATTCAATCTGCTGCCAAAGACTTTTTAGTTACTCCTTTTCAACCGGAAAGGGTACTATACTTGTGAGTGTAGTGAAAGCTTTAGGATAAAACCCAAAACCAGGAACTCAAAACATCTGAGCTCCAGGTTTTGTTATTAATAAACGATTGCGTATCTCGGTCACTCTTCATCAGCCAGTTCTTTTAACCGAGGGAGAGATGTAGGGTTGAATCTTGGTGATAAACATTAACAAAGGATTTAAGTGATTTCTGCCGAATTCTATGGAATAAGGCTCTATTCTTCATACAAACAGGGGGAACAAAATGCAAGAGATCTATGCAACAGCCATTTCTATACGAGATCAGCTTCGCTCTAAGGGCCGGATTACACCAGATATCCAAGAATTAGCATATAAACTATATCTTGAGTTGCGAAAAGTAGACTCATCGCTGCATATCGGACGCGGGTACACTATTCAAAACCCATATACTTACCCACGACCAGTAAAATGTGGGGAGGGTGAAAATCAAACAATTAGACCCGAACCTTTGTCTAATTATTTTAGTGACCTCGTTCATGTAAATTATTTGGTGGATTGGATTCTCTTGGTGTTACCGATTATTAGAGCGGTTAAGACTGGAGGATTTTTGCCAAGTGATCGTGACGATAGGGGTTATCAAGCATTTTTCGATTGTTTAATTGATACTTATGCAAAGGAACTGCAGCATTTACCGGTTGATGATGTGATCGCTTCTGCCGATTTGCAAATTCTTCAATCGCTTTGTGCCTCTTTAAAAAGTGCAGTTGCCCATTACTTGAAAGGGCAACCCAGCATCGCTTATAACGTATTGGCAGCAGCTATTAACAAATTTGATGCCTATCTGCCGCCTGACTCCATAGCTTTCGATATTTCTAGTCGCGCAAAGGACTTGTATAAGGTTCGAGTTAGTGATGATCTTGCACTTAATAAAATGGACATGCTTCATCTTCCATTCGAACAACGAGGTAAAGCGAGCACGAATCGTTACAGTATCCCTGGGCTGCCATGCCTTTATCTCGGAAGCTCTCCACTAATCTGTTGGGAGGAGCTTAATCGTCCGAACAAAGATAATATGCATACCTCTTTGTTTGTTGCGAAGGATGAATTGAAATTTCTGGATTTTTCTGTACCTCCGATAATATTTATCGAAATGGCTCAGGAGATTTTTGAAAAGGTATATGGACCCAGCGAAGAAAACGTCAACCAAGTAAGTGAGTTGTACAGAGAGATGAAATTATACGCTTTGCTATGGCCATTAATTGCGGCATGTTCGATTCGTGTAAAAAACCGAAATGACCCCTTCAAACCTGAATATATTGTTCCACAGCTCTTGCTTCAGTGGGTGCAACAGTCTGCGAAGTATGACGGCATATGCTACTTTTCAACCAAAATTAATCATTATAACTTCCAAAATATCGCACATTTTCGTAATTACGCTTTGCCAGTTAAGAGTTCCGAGGATGAGGGCTATTGTAAAGAAATTCAAAATCTGTTCCATGACTGGACGGCAGGAGTGCCTTGGCCGATTTTTGAACTTCACAAGAGTACTGTCCCAGGTGGAGGCAACGGGAAAGAAAGTGCGCTGATTGAGGTTGTAGATAATATAAAAATATATTATCATCAAACAGATTTTTGCAAATTGGAATCTTTACTTCATTCAGTTTTATATCCCGACACATAAGATCCGTTATGGGTACATGAACCCGACTTAATTACGTATAATTCTTGTTAGACGAAATCATAGTAAAGAGAACTTATGTTTGGTATAATAATGATAAGGTTATTCATATTCTCTTAACCTCATTAATAATTACATAGTCATTTGATTATAAGTAATTTAAATAGCTATATTGCCGGAGGTTTATTATGCACATTTAATAGTAGTTGCATTAAACCCCTTATCGTCGCTTCATTCCCGAACGATTGCTAGGTAAGGGAACAGAAGTACACCGGCCTTTCCCTTCAGAGCTTTATTGAAGCGGGATAAAAACGATGCTTATCATGAAAAAACCTTGGAATAATCCAAGGTTTAATGCACTATTATTCTGATTTAGTTATACTGACGTCAAAAAGCGATTCCCAGCACGTCGAGTACTGAAGACCATACCGAACACCATCATTTTCTTCTTCGAATCGCTCTTGAAGTACGTTTATGTAATTACTCATAATTCTTTCCAGTTGATCCAGAGCAGCATTTGCTTTATTTATATGAGGATGATTGTAATCAGGCTCCCATCCTTCATCAAATTTAACTCGACCTTCTGTTTCTGCAGCTTTTAACTTCGAAGTGTCGATTGGATCTCCGGTAAAACCTTGCCCTATATAACCATAATACAGAACGCTAATTTCTAAGCGAGACAGCTTTTTAAACGCTTCCTTTACATCCTCAGCAGCATTTACAAACTCATCCCATTCTGTCATTTGCTCGTAATCCATTTCCTTTATTTCTTCCTGGTCTTTCATCTGTCGTAGTGTTTCGTTTTCCTTTCTCAGCTTAGTTACTTCTTCTTCAGATAAGTCGAACGCCTCCTGAAGCTCCTCCTTTTCCGTTTTCAGTTGATTCACTAGCGCCGGTGTGATGATCTCCCGTTTTGTCATCTGGTCGATAAACGGGGTTAGTATGTCCGTTTGAAATGCCTTCGCTCGATTAAGGAACCTTGTTACATTAGGAGGGGATCCAATATTTCTTTTATTAACGGCATCAAGTAAGCGAGACAGTCCTTCTTCGCTATCCAACGATATCGTTTGAAGCCAGGTCCGATACGGAGTACCATCGAGTGCCTTATACGTCAGCGGAGGAACTACCAAAGGAATTAAGTTTGTTACGTTAACCCATGCTGCCCCGAGCTCGCAAAGGCAAAAAGCACTTTGTAAGTAATTCGGTGTAATGATCGGCATGACTAGCTTAGATTGCTGCATAGCATGTCGAATTTCCTCGATCCAATTTTCACCAACCTGAAGTTGATCGTCTGATGTATTGAAGAAGTCCTCGCGACTTAATCCGAATTGATTTTGAATTAAATCCATCAAAGGATTAACCAATTCTCTGTCCGCTGTCGCGTGACTAATAAAAATTGTCCCCATGCTCTTTCAGCCCCTAGTTATGAATATGTATTTTTTTATATCACATAGTATATCTAATAATATACCATTTGTCCCTTGCCATTCGGAAAGAAATAACAGTGTGTTTGATCGGTAGAAAATTTTTAATATTAATGGGTGATGAATATGTTTATATCTCCAATGCTGCTACAATATGCAGAGAATAATTTACCATTTGATAGCGAAAGCACGCGCTGCGAGTTAAAATTTGATGGAATCAGGTTATTAGTATCAAAAATGGATCGAATAAGACTTTACACACGTCACAATAACGAAGTTACCTCTTTGTTTCCTGAGTTATTGGATATAGATCTATCGGCTGGTACCGTCCTGGATGGGGAAGTTATTCTAACGGTTGATCAGGGAAAACCCGATTTTGAAGAAATGATGATAAGATATAAATCTAAGCGAGATAAAATAAAAGTAACTTTTGTTGCTTTTGATATTATTAAGTATAAAGGGATCGATGTTACAGGTTTACCGTTGCATAAGCGCAAGGATTTGCTTGAAGATGCGTTTGTTGAGTCCTTAAGGTATGTTAGTAAATGGAAGCTCCATAGAATACTTTGAGCTTTTTAAAAGAAATGCATTAGAATGTATCGTGATCAAGGACATAAATTCTAAGTATGTAAGTAAAAGGTCATGGTCAATAGAAAGCATTCAAAATGAATTATTTAGAAATTTTGCAATGAAATAGTATAGATCGGGTTACTATGAATTACTACCATTTTTAAAAAAATGGACTATGCTGAAATGAGCGAATGGGATACCTTCATGGAAAAAGTAGAGTCCGTTAAAAATAAACTTAATCCTTTACCGTCAATGGTAGTTAGCATCATATATAATGCTCGTCGTTCAGGCTATGATGGTTTTACCAGCTACGAAGATTGGCCGGAGTTGAGTGCCTGTGAGAGCGACGGCTACATTAAATGGGAAACAGGATGGGAACCTTTTATGAACATCCTAGCATTTCCCAGGCAGACGACGTCTTAGACCATTTAGCAGCTTTTATTGACAATATAGGGCCGGCTATCGTAGAGAGATTTGAAGAAGAGTACGAATCTGTACGGATGAGTTTGATCTACCGACCGTTTTGGGAGAAGGTATTGGAACAAAGAATACAAATTTCGACATAAATTGATTTAGAGTCTGTGCTTACCCAGACTCTTTTTACTTTCCGTTATTGGAACATCCAACGAGGGGAAACATACTACAAGTAGGGCGAAATTTTGAGAAAAGCTTAATACTGTGTAGTAGATTATAGCTATTTGTTTTTACTGAATATTAGGAGTGATAAATTCAAATGGTCGACCTAATAATATCAAATAACAATGCCTCTATTGAAACAGGACAAGAACTTTGTGTCATATCTGATTAGGTAGATATCTAAATAGCTTCATGATGGAACTCTTGTGTCGAGAAAGCACATTAATATAAGACTTCGCTTAAATAACGGTTTTTTTGTATCAGGAACCAGGTTTTTTTGTATCAGGAACCAGGTTTTTTCCGACCGCAAGAATTCAGTTCCATTGCTGAATATGTACTTACTAATCATTATTAACTGATTGTTCTTTTGACCTTTGAATGGTAATATGAGGATTTAAAGGGAAAGTTTTAAGTGAGGAGCTGAGACAATGACTGCTACAGTGCCTCGTGAAAATGACCAACTTTTTTTTATCGATAATGAGGTGATTATTGTTAAGGTATATCCAACTTTCCAATTGGCAAAAGTTCGTTACCTTAGTTCTATGGACACGTTCATGGTGGATTTCCATGTATTACAACCATACGCTGAAGAAAGAAGTTCATTATCAATATCATTATTAGGTGGGGTCTTATGATTTTAAAGTTTATAGACACTCCTTTAGACGGGAAGTCTTGGGAAAAATTAATGAACTCGTGTTATAGAATAAAGTTTCAAGATGAGCATTTTACAGAGATACCGGCTGTTCATGGGGGCGATGCTGGTATTGAGGGATTTACACGAAAAGGAAGGGTTTATCAATGTTACTGTCCAGAGCGTGGTTACAATGATGATGAGTTACATGACCACTTAAGAGATAAAATGACCAAAGATATCGGTAAGCTGACATCACCTAAATATGCCGATAGATTGAAGGGTTTAGGAGTGCCTATGATTAAAGAATGGCATTTTGTTATTCCTGAATATAAAGATTCAAGGATTATATCACATGCAGAAACCAAGCGCAAAGAAGTTATAGCATTAAAAAATGCAGACCCGAGCAATTATGATTACATAGATGAGGACTTTATTATTGTGATAAAACAAGCAGAAGATTTTAAGGTGGAAATATCCAGAATGATAAGAACAACTTTGACGGATATGCAGCTTAATATTGCAATTCACCATACAACTGCAGCTCCGGATTGGTCACAATGTGATTCAGAGAAAGTTGAGAATATTAAAAGAAAAGTGAAGGCCGTTAGGGGTGATGGTGATGAATTAGATGAGGATTATAAAGAACTTGTCAATATGTATATCAATTCGTACATCAATGGGATGGAAATTTTAAAAGTATTAAGAGTCTCATATGCTGAAGTTTATGAGGATATATATATGTTAGAGCAATCATACAAAAAGGAAGTAGCGTTTAAAACTAGAATGAATACTAATAGCTCAATAAATGCACAACTTTTTAATGAAATTTTAGATGATTTCCAGAAAAAGTTGGAACAGTTTAAATATCTGAATATGGCATCGATTATGGAATTAAAGCTTGACCTTATCAGTGGATGGCTTGCTGATTGTTCCATGCAATTCAGAAGCAGGTGAGTAGATGATGAATGATAAAAACTATATTATAGCAGACGAAATCGTATTTGAAGCGAAACCAGACGCTGTACCTTATAACTATCGGATAAGCTATAAGATTGCTCAACTATGCTTAATTATGGAGATGTGTAGTCGTGGTGGTTGTTCTTTATTAAAGCTGCATATGATTTCAATTGGGCTTAGTACAAAAAAAGATATGGAAAAGTTGAAGGATTTGGCATACGATCGACTTGCAAGTTACACTGTAGTTCGTTTTGACCCAGCAGTTAATCATGCTATACGATTTGCAGTTGCTGAGGGGCTAATCGTTCAACAGCTAAACGGCTTATACAAACTTACTAAAATAGGAAAATTTTATGTGAAGAATATCACTAAAGATAAGCAATTAATGAAGGATGAAAAAAGATATTTATCTTCTTTATCGACGATGTTAACAGAAGAAAAAATCAAGGATCTTACATCTTTGTGGAGGTATTCCAGTGCTGAGAATTAATCGGTTGAAAATTCAAATCAATACAACTAATGGTCTATACGGATATGATGAATTATTTACGGATGGATTAAATATATTAGCAAGTGAAGACAACACGAGTGGCAAAAGCTCTGTTATTGCTGCTATTTATTATTGTTTGGGTTTTGAAGAAATCATTGGTGGAAAAGGTGAGAAAGTTCTTACAGCTGTCTATAAGACAGCTATTGAAGAGGGAGAAGAGGTCTGGCCAGTCCTAGAGTCAGGAGCTTATCTTGAAATTAATAATGGAAAAGAAACAATTACAATTTACCGTTCTGCTACGATGGAAGGAAGAAGTAACAAGCTTGTTACCGTCTATCACAGTGAGATGAATAATATCAAAATACCAGGTGTATTAATTGAAGACATGTACGTTCATATGCCTAATTCAGCAATAAATGTGAAGGGGTTTCACACTTTTTTAGAAGGCTTTTTACATATTGAGCTTCCCTTAGTGCCAGCTGCCGATGATGGGACAAGAAAACTATACTTACAATTGATTTTTTCTGCAATGTTTATCGAGCAAAAAAATGGTTGGTCAAATATTATGTCAGGGATGCCGTTTTTAGGAATAAGAGAGTCCAAAAAACGTGTATTAGAGTTTTTATTGCGTCTAGATACTTTGGAAAACGAAAAGAAGAAAGACTCTTTGAGAACAAGAGATAGCAGTATAAAGTTTCAATGGGACTCTTTAATAAAAGAGTTAAATATTCTTGTATATAGAGAAGGTTGTATTCCCTATGGGCTGCCGTTGTCTCCTCAGATACTGTCAGAAGAAGATTTATCAAACCTCATCATTGAAAAAGAAGATGTAGAGATAAAAGAATATATTGAAGAGCTTCAAGTAGAGTATAATCATCTGACACTTTTAAAGCCTAGAGTTGTAGATAATTTTGATGATATTCAAGTAGAACTTAATGCAACCGAAAACTCTATTGAAGATTTTGAGCGCGAGCTTTATAAAAATAGAGGATTATTTCACTCTGAAAGCATTAGCATTGATAAAATAACGAACAACCTTGAAATTATTGAGACCGATATTCGAAATAATAAAGACGCAGCTAGATTGCGAACCTTAGGTTCGGAACTAGATTTAGCAACCTCAAAAGATACGTGTCCGGTATGTAGTCAACCCATCCAGGATACGTTAATACCCCATTCTGGTCATATGCAAGTCATGAGTATCGATGAAAACATTAGACATTTGAATGCTCAAAAAGAGATGCTTGAATTTGCGCAGAGTAGTCATAGAAGAAATATGGAGAAAATACAAGTGAGAATTAAACAATTAGAGAATAGCTTACTTACACTTCGTAGTATGGCTAAATCTTTACGGAATGACTTATATTCTATCAATGAAAATATATCGGAATCCATTATTCATAAGAAATTACAGTTAGATGCTGAAATGAATAGTCTATATCAATTAGTCGAGTATATTAATACAAAGAAGCACAAGCTGCGTGAGCTATCTGATGATTGGAAAGAGTATCTAAAAGACAAAGCTGACCTTCCAAAAAAGAAATTTTCTGATTCAGACGAAGAAAAAATTAAGACTTTAAGAAATCATTTCATCAGGAATCTTACACAGTTTGGCTATAAAAGTATACCTAATTTAAATCAAATTGACATTTCAATGGATTCATATCTCCCTGTTATCGAGGGATTTGATATGAAGTTTGATTCTTCAGCGAGTGATAATATAAGAGCGATATGGTCTTTTGTACTATCGCTATTAGAAACATCTAATGAAAAATCAGGAAATCATCCGGGGACTCTTATCTTTGATGAACCTGCACAACATAGTATCGTTAGTAGTGATGTAGAGAAGTTTTTTAATCACATCATTAAGCTTAAGAATAGTCAGGTTATTATTGGAATGACAATAAGGGATAGTGATACACGGCAGACTATCAATGAGCTGCCTTCAGACAGCTTTAATTTGATTAAAGTGCCCTATAAAGCTTTTAAGAAATTCTCTGCTGATAATGAATAGAAATGATGAATGGTAGGAATCCCACCTATTTATTTAATAGCTACAAGTACTATGGCTAACCTTGATGCAATTGACGGATTGTAATATGAAGTGCGACACCTACTGGAAATAAAAAAACAAAGGGCTCATGGCCGGATTCGTGTAAAATGAAGGTTCATACATCACGTTCACACAAGGAAAATCCACCATGAGCTACCTCTTGGCTTCAATTGAACATGAATCATGCAAACTTGCAACCAAAATGGATCGTTCATGAGGAACATTGCAACCTAAAGCTGCTAATTAAGGTTGTTGAACCTGAGGAAGTTAAACATTTTGATTCAATCCCATAGAGAAAACAACTCTTTGCCGAATTGTTGATCGATATATTGATTCTTATAGAATGATGCTTTAACTCACTCCATTTCCGTTGGTAGTCATAATTGTTGTTAGATGGGGGATAGAATCCGAATAGATCATAGTAGATACCTCTCTCAGTGTCGCAGGTCCCCCATATGGAGCATAATGAATTAGGTAACGGAATTATGTAAGCAATAAAAAAAGTAAGTGCCATGAATTACTGGCCCTTACTTTTTTATTTCTCAAATATCTCCACTAATAACACATTTAATTTTTTCAAATCTGATTTATTCATAGAAGTAAGCTTTTCAATAAGAAGATTTAAAAGCATATCTTTCTCATTATTGGTCATTTTCTTATGCTTTGTAAATGCGAACAGCTCGATGATTGGAACATCCAAGGCATCGGCAATTTTTTGCAGATTCACGAGTGTAATATTTTTTTCCGCTCGTTCAACCCCGCCTATATAGGAAAAATGGAACCCGGCTTTTTCGCCAAGCTCTTCCTGTGACAATCCCGATCGCTTTCTTAAATCCCGAACACGTTGTCCTACTTTAACAAGAACTGTGGTTTCCATTGCTACACCTCTGTAGTAAGTGTAAACAATAGGAAAGTTACGATACATTAGTGTATATATATCAAATACCTATTATGATATGTTTATGTATCAATTCTACCTGATTTGGAAATAGTATTAGTGAGGTGATAGAAATGGATAATAAGCCATCAATAATGTTAGGTTTAGCAACAGTATCTAATCTAGGTTTACAATTCAACGGGATAATCTACTCTAATTCAAGTATGTTGAAGCACAATTGGTTTGAATTAGCCGGTAAGCAAGGTTCTTGGCAAATTCCTATCTTCTACAATCCCAGTGACCCATCAACCGTAATGTTTTTCGACTTAGACTCTGTTGAACTTGCTACAAGTATCGAAAATACATCAAATATTACCGATGAGATGAAGTTGCTATATTTTGATGCTATAAATTTCTTAAAAGAAAGGCTATATGATTCAAGAAACAACCTATGAGTTGATAGATTGAGATTAAGGATTTGAGAAATCCAAACCGAGTAGATTATTCGTGGGGGAATGAACCATATGATTGAACAATTAGAAATAGGTATTGCGACTGTAACAGGAAATGGAATTAATTTCGCAGATATATGGTATAGCAGCTGTTTAGTCATAAAGCATCGATGGTTTGAAGAAGCAAAAATCTACGGCGGTTGGAAAACAATTGTTTTATATTCAAGAAGCGATCCGGCTACAATAATAATTTTTAATAATAATTTTATTGATATCGGATTTAAAATCACCAATGACCCTGGATAGTGTTTTAGTATTCATCAGAAAACTCTTTTTCAATAAGTAAATTTTGTATTGATGTTTCTAAGACGATAGCAATGCTGTATAACAAGTGAATTTGTACATGGTGTATTCCTTTTTCAATATTACTCACGGAGGAACGCGATAAATTAAGACTTAATGCTAACTGCGATTGGGTCATCATTTTTGATTTTCTTTTATCTCTTATATTGGATCCTATTATTTTGTATATATCCACAGATATTCTCCTCTCAGTTACTTTACTTTTTTCTATTATTCTTCCCAAATTGATAGTTTCATATAAGCACTTTTTCAACAACATTTATGAAAAGGTTTATAAATCTGGAAATTGGAAATATTTTTTAGTAAAAGTTTTTAAGGAATGGTTAAATGTATTCTCCAGTGAACATAAGAAAGCGGAATGGAAAATATGGGAACAACAATTGGTTTAGTTATAGTTCAAAAATCAATCGAAACGTCTATTTGTATAGCGACCTTGAATATGATCATTGGATTCTAATTGAATTTGATCGCCAAATCGTTGATTTTTGTGAACAACCTCTTCATGTAGAGGAGTACGTGGAGGGGGAATGGATTAACACTGTATTTGATATGTGGGTGAAGACGACAACAGGCGAAGAAAAGTTTATTGAGGTAAAGTACGCATGTGAGCTTGACCAAAAACATGAAAAATTCTCTTCTCGTTCATTCAGGCAGATCAATAGTCAGGAGAAATGGTGTGCAGCTCAAGGATATACCCATGAAGTTCATACTGACAACTATATATATAAAAACAGAACGCTTATTTCAAACTATAGAAAAATGCTTCCTTATATTGATAATCGGAAGGTACAGAATGATCTAATAACAAAAAGATTGCTAAATTTTCTTCATCAAAGCGGAAAGCAAAAATTACATTCCATTGAAGTTCAAGTTGGCAATTGTTCAAAACATGAAATTCGCGAGATCGTATACAATTTAATTTTTAAAGGGATTCTCAATTCTGATTTAGATAAAGTAATGGTCGGTGAAAATATGGAGGTTTGGTTAATATGAGCAGAATCAGATTCATAGAAAATGCTTGTTATACCAATGATGATCTTGATTATAATAAATGGCCTGATGTCCATATTGATCAGAGAAATCAGATTTTCGAAAGTAGGAAAAAGGCTGTACAGCTTTATATGGATGGAAATCTTTCCTTAGAAAATATAACAACGATTACCGGTATTACTCGTAAGCAACTATATAAATTGGCACGTAAATGTCTAGAAAGAGATGAACACGGACATTTATGGGGTTTCAGAGCATTATTGCCGTATAGGCGGACGGGTGAGAAATATATCCGCCTTGCGCAAACTAATGGATTTAAAAAGGACACGCGACTTACTGGTGCTTTTAAGCAGCTATTAGAGCGTTATCCTGAACTTAGAGAATTGATACACGACTACATATTAAATCGAAAGAGGCGTTCTATTGTAGATCGGATTATTCGCATTAAGGATCTACGCACCAAGTTTCTAAAGCTTGCTAGAAGTCTTGAGATAGAGCTTAATGAGTATCCCTTTAATACGAACGATAAAGGTTTAAGGTCTCTTTACAGATATGTTGAGAACTTGATTACAAATAATGCGGCAGAGAGTTCCTTTCGATTTGGTGAAGAAGGGGATAGGAGATTGAACCGATTTGACGGTAAAGAATCAACGAAAGATTATAATGTGGTGCCTTACCATTCTGTTCAAATTGATGGACACAAAATAGATGTAGTGCTAACAGTAAAATTCACTAACGCATATGGAGATGAAGTAAGTGAGGTGATGTCACGAATCTGGCTTCTATTAATTATTGATGAGGCTACCAGAGCCGTACTCGGATATCATCTATGTTTAAACAGAGAGTATTCCTCCTATGATGTCTTACACACCATTAAAAACGCAGTTGTACCATGGAAGCCAATGGATTTCACTATTCCTGGACTATGTTATCCTGATATGCCTTGTTATCCCTCTGCACTACTACCTGAGACAGAATGGGCTGTTTGGAATGAACTTAAATGTGATAATGCAATGGCAAACATTTCAAATGTGGTAGAAGATCGTTTAACAAAAATAATCAAATGTTCAGTTAATCCAGGACAAGCTCAGTATCCCGAAGGTCGCGCGATTATTGAACGATTTTTTGGACTTTTAGAGAGTAACTACATTCACAGGATTGGGATGACGACCGGTAGCCACCCTAAAGATCCAAGAAGAAATAGTCCGGAGAAGATTGCTAAAAAGTATGTATTTAGAGCAGAGGAGCTTGAACAACTAATTGAGATTGCCATTGCCACCTATAATACATCATTACATTCCAGTTTAGGTATTAGTCCTTTAGAAGCCATGGAACAGAGAATGAAGTATCAAGACATGATTCCACGACAGCTTTCTGAGCAAGAAAGAGTGGAGGCAAACTTTTTCTCCCTCCAAACAACGCGTGTGGTTCAGGGGAATAAGAAAACCGGAAAGCGGCCACATATTAACTACGAGGGGGTCCCTTATTCCAGCACATTGCTTGCCAGAAATTTTAGCTTAATTGGTGAAAAGTTGATTGTGGAAGTAAATATTGATGATATCTCAATATTGAAAGTGTACTTACCCGATGGTCAAGAGTTGGATTATTTAAAAGCAAAAGGTCCATGGGGTCGTAGGCCGCATACTTTACGAACCAGAAAAACCATTAATAAGCTGGTTCGTGAAGACAAACTTAAATTTGACGATGTGACATCTCCAATTGATGCACTTGAAAGTTGGCTAGAGGAAAATTCCACTTCATATAAAAAACCACGCAATGAATTAGCTACTTTACAAAGATATAAACAAAAATCATTACCTCCTGTAGAAACTGTTGATGAATTAACAACCGTCTTAGATGACGAAATCACAATTGATACGACCAGCAATGACAAGGCTATAGAGTTAGAAGAACTACGGAAAAGATTCAAAACAAATTGTTAAAATAGGTGATCCAAGTGGCTAAAGTGATTGAAAATCAACAAGATTCAGATGCACTTTCATTATCTACAAGGCCGGACATTCCTCTAGGGAGTCATCCAGTCGAAACAGAGGATTATCAAATTCCTACCAATGAAATATTGAAGGTCTTTGCAGCTGTCACCAGATGGATTAAGTTAAGAGTTACTGGTGCAACAATATATGGAAGACCAAGATTAGGAAAGACCTGGATGGTTAAGTTCTTAGAAAAAAATCTCTCTAAAGAGTTAGAAGTGAACTTACCGATCCACCATATCGTCAGTCTTCACTCAAAGATCGCAAAAGAAGAAGAATTCCTTGAGACATTGTTATCTGACATGGGGCATGATTTTGCATTTACCGGGAAAACCAGTGTCAAAAGAAACAGACTAATTGCTTTCTTATATCAGCAAGGAAATGCTAACCGATACAGAATTGTACTGTTGTTCATAGATGAAGCACAATGTTTAGAAGAACTGCACTATGAATGGTTGATTGATTACTACAATAAACTTGATAAACTAAATATTACTCTTATTTTGATTTTAGTTGGCCAAGAACAATTAAATGGCCAGCAGTTGGTATTCAGTCATGGACATGCTGATCAAATTATTCAAAGATTTATGATTGAAGAACATAAATTCGTTGGCATAAGAACATTGGAGGACATTAAAGTATGTTTAAAATGTTACGACGAGTTAAGTGAATATCCTGCCGGGAGCGGATGGTCGTTTACACGATACTACTTTCCAGAGGCTTTCGCTGCAGGGGAGAGACTTCAAAATTTTTCAAAAGAGATCTTTGAAATTTTCACTACCCTACGCCAGAAATATAATTTAAAAGGCGTATTTGAAATTCCAATGAAACACATGACTATGGCCATTAAGATAGTCTTATTAGACTACGGAAAAAATAGTTCAAAACCTCAGCACTGGATAAGCAAAAAAAATTGGGTCGACTCCATATTGAAAACAAATTATATCATTTCGGAACAGCGGAAAAACCCTAATTCTGTAAAACAAAAGAGGGAGTGTCCATAAATGAAAAAGAATAAAATTCTCTCAATTGAGAATCAATATGGAAAGAATAGATTAAACCTTCAGGTTGATTTCTTGAAAGAACTGGAAAAGGACAAGTGGGATGTAAGATCTTTGGGGATACCATATAATCAGCACAGGGCAGATTACTCCATTTCATTTGAACATATACCTTCAAATTATAGAAATATGGTAAAGAGTTACGTACAACAGCGTGTCATTGAAAGGGATAGCATTACCTGGCAAACAGCTAAACAGGATGTATTAGGGATAACTAACTTTTTTTCGTTCTTGAATATAGCACATCCGGAATGGACCGATCTTACCGAACTAACAAGAGGAGACATTGATTCATATTATAGCTATTTAAAAAGTAATCCAATGGGTGGATCAAGTCCTTCGCAATATCGAGGGCAAGATCCAACAAATAGCTATATCTGTACTAAAATCGCTAGCCTTGAAACCTTTCTTTATTACATGCAACGTTATGACTGGAAAGAGGCTCCAACAAAGCCGGTAAGATCTTTAATATATCAGGAAGACAGACCTAAACTCCCGGTAAAAAAAGAAAACCAATTTAGCTTCATGAGTGACTTTGTATGGGATCAAATAAATGAAAACATCTCTAAAATAGATTCTCAATATGTTCCGATTGTCATGCTAATGGAAAGAACCGGACTTCATTTAGTTGAGATTCTTTCTTTACTTGTAGACTGTTTAAAGAGTGGGCCAGATGGAAATTGGCTTATCTCTGAGCGAACCAGAATGAAACAAATACCTATTTCACAAGAGATAGCAGATCTTATAAAAAATCAACAACAGTTCATAAATGAGATGTTTCCTAACGAAATGAATCCAAATAAACTTTTGTTCCTCAGATATAAGGGAAAGACTAAATTTAGAGGACAACCATATAACCAACAATCGATGATTAGGCAGCTTAAAACTTTTGCAATTCAGAATAATATTAAGGATGAAAACGGGAATGTTTTTAATTTTTGTTCATTGAGTTTTAGACATAGATTCGGTGTTAAACAAATAATGAACGGAATGACCATTGTTGATTTGCAGAAAGTGACTGGGCATGTTACACCGGTTATGCCTGTAATGTATGCTAAGATTAATGATTTCACCATACAAAACCACTTTGAGAAAATAACTTCTTTTAATGGGGTATACCTACATCCTATATCAGGCCATCCTGAGAATACGACAATGTCAGAGCAAGCATATAAAAACCAAGTTCCATTAGATTGGCTCAAAAGGAACATGAACGAAATAAGGTTGGAGCAAGGATATTGCGTAAAGTCACCGAGAACACATTGTCAATATTTAAACCAAGCTTCTGAACCACCATGTATCATATTTAAATGTTTAAGTTTCTATGTAGATCAAACTTTTTCAGATTATTATGACACTGAAATCGAAAAAATGGAGAATGTCGTCAATGAGGCTCTAAAGCAAGGAAAACATCGGTATTCAGAATTGGTAAAAGCTAAAATGGACAAATTTGTTGAAATAAGAACAGCTGGTGGATGGACATGACGTTAACCTGGGATAGAAGCACAATAAGATTCTTTGAATCACCTTGGTCTATTTTCGAAAGAATTAAGACCAATAATTTTACTAACAGTAAAGATTTAATTAGTGTATATGGAAGAGAGCAGAAATGTCTTTATGGGAAACTTAGTAAAAGGAACAGAGATTTATGGAATCTAGAACAATTTGATCACTTCAAGTTAGAAAACTCACTAGGTTTATCTTTAAACAATCATATTAAATGGTCTGTACACGAATTGACCAATATGCTTCCTCCTGAAATAGATAAACTAAATATGTTTAGAGAAAAATTGTATTATTGTCCAGAATGTATAAAAAATAATTATCATAGTTTGTTACATCAATTTAAATGGATTTACAGATGCCCATTTCATTTATGCGAATTATACAACTCCTGTACAAATTGTGGGGAATCAATCCCGTATCAGCTTCCACAGCACAATTATGAAACGGGTTTTGTATGTGAGTGTGGTGAGCTGATTTGCGGGACCGGAGGGAAACACTCAAAAACAGAATTTAGAAGTGACATTAAAGATCTTACAGTGAGAGAATGGCTTAATTTGAATGGTTCACAAATGGATATAATAAAAAGTAGCATCATATTTAAACCATTCATTGAAGTGAATAAGGAGATAATGGCACATCTTTTATCCATTTGTAAATTAGAGGAGCGGGTTTTTATTTCAATCAAAATAAACAGAAGAAAGGATCTTCATTCAGATCAAGTTTACTCAGATCTTTACAAATCACTGTATAATGTTTTAAAAACATTTGAGGGATCACTGCTAAATACCATTTTGAAAGATCATAGGCATTGCATCACTAGATTTACTGGTCTATATAAAATCAAAGGGGAGAGTTTTCCCGAGATTTGTCCGTATGCTTATGCGTATACGTTTTGGAAGGAGAGCTTTTATAATTTGAATCCTTTCCTTAACGAGGTTATTAAGTCTAAACAGAGAGCAGCACCATATGAACTTCCGTTTAGTTATCAGGAAGAATCATTCAGAGGATTACTCATGAACCTTTTTTCACAAGATAATATCACTTATCCTGAATTAAAATGGTGTTTAAATCATGTGGTTTGGAATTTAGCATATAATCATTTTCAAGATTGGTTAGAAATTGGTGAGGAATATGCCCATTTAAAAACAAGACCAAAAACGAAGTACGACCATGTTTTTAATAAAGTTTCCATTTATTTATTTGCTGTAAAAGAACATGGTCTTGAACTATATGAAACAAAAAGAAAAAGTAGGGACTTTAATTTAAAATGTCCACTACAAAATATGAAAAAATTTAGGTCAGATGAAACATCTCATTTACCTATGAGACTAGCACTAACCAATGGCGATGCAAATGAAAAGTTAGCTGCTGAAAAATATCTTAGAGAATTAAAGATACTGTCAACAATCAAATAATTATTAAAAATAAAAACAACTCGGCATTCTAATGCGAATTGTTTTTATTTTTCTTTAATTGACGTACAATGAAAGGAAGTAATGAAGTAATGGGGTCGGATTTGTGTCATTTATGTGGTAACATTTGTGTCATTAGTCAGGCAATCGGAATAGTATTAACAAGGGCTTTTCATGATTTATATACATATGTACAAAATACGAGTTTTGTGAATAAGTTGTAATGAAAAAGCTTGAAGAGTTGATTAATCAGCGTTTTAGTATATTGAACTTTCTTTCTTTATCCCTTATTTCTCATCTACCTTTATTTCTAATAACTATCTCTGATTCTATGCGTAAAACATTCTCTTGAAAAGTTAGAGCTTTTCCTCTAATCGCTTCATATTTATGTTTGAAAAATAAAATTCCCTTTAACAGCTGACTATAAATCGTATAATGTTTGCCAACATGATTTTTCACCTGCAGTTACAGTCATCTATTAATTTATCTGCAATAACACTGATTATTATTTTTTCAAATATTTCACTTTGATTTTATTTATAAACTTATCTCGCTTTTTTTAATCACAACCTTCGGACTCATTATATTCTTACATTAACTGTTACTTTTATTGTATCAGTTTAACATCCCATAACCATAAAAGGAACTTTGCAACAAAGTCCCTTTTATCTTTTGACCAAGTCATCAATGTTTAAACAAGACTCCCTCCGCTTTTACTATACTTCACGATTCCTTCCGCAGCGCGGTAAGCCAGCGCCCCAAGGGTTCCTGTAGGGTTATAGCCACTATTATGTGAAAATGCAGATGCGCCTACTACGAACAAGTTTTCCATATCCCACATTTGCAAATATGAGTTAACTGCAGATGTCTCAGGACTTGATCCCATAATAACTCCACCTGTGTTATGTGTAGATTGATAATGAGTGATTTCATATGGACCTTGCTCTGTGTAGGCCACGACTTGATCTGCACCCATCTCCTTAAGAACCTCGCCACATTTGGCTCCCAGGAATTTAACCATTTCACGATCTCTTTCCTCAAAATCAAATGTAATCCGCATCAATGGATCGCCGTAAGCATCTTTATAGGTTGGATCTAAGTCTAGAAAGTGATGCCGATATGGCATGCATGATCCTTCTGCCCATACGGATATGTTGCGGTTGAAATATTTGACAGAGGCAGCTTTAAAATCTTTACCCCAGCTCGGTGTATTTGGAGGTACGGTATTATTCTGTATCGGCCGATTTCCGGATTGACCAAAGGTAATACTTCCACCGTGAATAAACTTTAAATCCTTATGGTCAAAATTATCACCATTGAAATCATCCATAGTCATGGCTAATGCGCCGGCTCCAGCATAGAGATTAAACTCCTTATTTTCAAAAAAACCGACTCCAGCTGCGGCCTCAACTTGATAGGCGTAGTTCTTACCAATTACTCCATGACCTGTTGAAGGGTCATATGGACGTCCAATCTTGGACATTAACAGTAGTCTAGAATTATTAAATACATAACTGGTCAAGACAACGATATCCGCGGGCTGTTCATATTCTTCGCCTGTAGTAATATCCGTGTATAACACACCAGTGGCCTTATTCCCCTTATAGAGTACACGCCTTACATTGGAGTGTGTTCTAATCTCAAACTTGCCTGTCTTCATTGCTACTGGAATAACAGTTACGACTGGATCCGCCTTAGCTCCATATTCACAACCGAACCGTTCACAATAACCACAGTATTGACATGCTGCCCGGTCGATTCCATCTGGGTTTGTATATGGCTCTGATAAATTTGCCGAAGGCATGATGTATGGATGATACTTAAGATTCTTACATGCGTCTGAGAACATTTTCATAACCGGCGTAACCTTCATGGGCGGTGTTGGATATTTTTCAGAACGTTTTCCGCCTAGGGGATTAACTTCACCCGAAATTCCAGCCATCTTCTCAAATTTCAAAAAGTAGGGTTCTAGCTCATCGTATGTAATTCCCCAGTCCTGAATGGTCATACCTTCCGGAATTTTCTTTTTACCATAACGTTCAATGGTCTTCGTTTTAATTTCAAAATCATAAGGTAGGAATCGAAATGTTTGTCCATTCCAATGAACACCCGCGCCACCAAGACCATCCCCTATTAAAAATGAGCCATATGATCGCATAGGAAGCGCGCGAATCTTCTCATTCCCCCGGAATGTAATGGTTTCTTTAGATAAATCCTGAAACATCTCATAACGGAGCGCATAACGCAATTCATCATGGACCATATAATAATCCTCTGTTTTACGCTCTTTGCCGCGTTCCAATCCAACAACGGATAGCCCTGCTTTGGTTAGTTCCGACGCAATGATGCCGCCTCCCCAGCCTACACCAACAACAACTACATCCACTTTAGGAAGTTTGGTCGCCATAGAATCACCTCATTATAGATTAGATATTATCTTCTCATTTATTTGATATATTCCCTCAAAATCCCATTAATCATACATTGACCTTCAGATAAAAAGTGTAGCCTTTATAAGAAGACGCACGTAACTACATAAAATAAAAACAAACCCTTCCCTAGTCGTGTCAGAAACACAAGTAGAAAAGAGTTTGTCTTATTCATATAATTTATTTTCTCGAGTAATTGTTTAAGATTCAATAGTAGTTAATCAATATTAGTTATTAATTACTAATTTTCAATATTTCATCATTCTCGACAAATGTACCTGTATTGAATAGCATCAGCACATCTTTAATACCATTAGCAGCCATATACTCCTTAATACTACCGTTATAATATCGAATATCGATAATATGAATTTCGGATACATGCTGCGTCAAGAATGGAATAAAGCTATGTGCGTAGGAATCCTTGATAACCAAGAGCTTGTCTTTATCAATATTCTTAGGTTCAAGTTTGCTCTTAATCGTCATTAGTGCATGTACGCCACCAAGGAAATAAGAATATTGATCCTTCTTCCCAAGGTAGCTTTGATCATATAGGCTTGTGAGCGTTTGCTCTGTATCCGCGATGTACATCTCTGAATGCGAAGGCTTATTCGGGATATAGGATTGAATGGTATCTGGTGTTAAACCACTAAACTGACTACGTGTATGGTAACTTCCCAAGAACGAATGACTCACGTTTTGAATATGAAATTCCTTCTCGCTTAATGGCTTCCAGCCTACTTTGTTGCAGTAAGCCACATAGGCATAATAAGCTCCGCGCGTCGTCCAATGATGATCGGTCCGATAATAAATATCCTCGGAAGCGTGCGGTTGTAAGAAGTCGAAGCCATTTATGAATGTTAAATTATTATTCCTTACGCTTTCGCCAACCGTTCCGTTTACCTTCGCTTCGGAATAATACGGCGCCTTCCAAGGCAATCGTTCTGGATACAGTCCAATCGACGTTGGTGCTAGCATGAAGGTCATATTTGCTTCTGGATGGCTACCAGCAAATTTATTGATAGCATCCGTATACTGCAGTAGCTTCGAGGCATTAGGTTCCGCGAACTTCTCGAATAAATAACCATCTTTGCCTTTATAAATCCCATTATTCTCCTGCTGCAGCCTAAGCTGCTCCACACCGGATTTCACCCACACCCAATCGGCACGCAGTGGAAAATGATCTTTTACGAAGCCCTCTGCCTCTTCAGCATACCTCTTGGAAATCACATTATCCCAAGTCAGATGTGGAACGCCCTGCAAATAGCGATTCTCAAGTTCCGAGAATCGCTTGACGGGTAGTAGAAAAAAAGTCAGCGACATCAGAAACAGTACTGCGACAAATCCTCCAACTAATATACGGTCTGTCTTCTGCTTCATCTTAGAGAGCTCCTTACTTGTTAGAAACGGAAATATAAAAATGGGTTGAAACTTGCGTCCACCAAGTAGGCAACAGATAAGACAAATAGAATTGCGCACCAGGCTAAATTCCAAATTGTACTTCTACTTACGAGTGTGTCAACTTTCTTGATAGGCATGGAAGCAATAACAAGTACAATAATCAAAATTACATTTGTATACGCAAAATAAAGTGTATTGTCGTTCCATAATGGAACTCCGTTAAGTCCAAACATAGCTTTTAAATACCCCTGAACCTGAGGAAGCTTATCAAAGGCGAAGATTACCCACCCAATTAAGATGAGCACAATTGCATACGTATGTCTAATCCATCGAGGAGATCGCTGAAGCAGCTTTAAAGCCCACCATTTTTCGATCATGAGGATGATCCCAAAGTACAGCCCCCACAGAATGAAGTTCCAGTTTGCTCCATGCCATAATCCCGTTAACAGCCAGACAACAAGGATATTGCGCAGCTGGATGCCTAATCCACGTCTATTGCCGCCAAGCGGTATGTAGACATAGTCGCGAAACCAACTGCTAAGCGAAATATGCCACCTCCGCCAAAAATCGGTTATGCTCTGCGCAATATAGGGTTTATTAAAGTTCTCGTTGAACCGAAATCCAAACATAAGGCCAAGACCAATCGCCATATCCGAATATCCGCTAAAGTCAAAATAGATTTGGAAGGCAAAAGCAATAATGCCAAGCCAAGCCGTCATTACAGGCATCGTGCCTAAATCTGAGCTCGATACGGTGTGCCAGAGCATTCCTATATTGTTAGCGAGTAGTACTTTCTTAGCCAGTCCGATAATGAACCGCCGGATGCCCTCTGCAAACAGCTCTATATTAACAGAACGTTTGCGCAGTTGTTCCGCAAGTGTATTATATTGAACGATTGGCCCTGCAACTAATTGGGGGAACAGTGCCACAAAAGTCCCGAAGTCAATCCAGTTACGTTGTGCTTTGGCCGTTCCTCTATATACGTCAATAATGTAAGACATCGATTGGAACGTATAGAACGAGATACCGATCGGGAGCGCGAGCTCTGTTAATGGGATATGAGTGCCCAGTAGCCCATTCACATTGTTAATGAGAAAGTCAGCGTACTTGAAATATGAAAGAAGACTGAGATTAACAATAACGGAGCAAACAACGATCCATTTACGTTGCGCCGGATTTAGACGTGAATGACTAAGCAATAACCCGAAGCTATAATCCGTCACTGTGGACAGTAACATGATTACAATATAAACAGGCTCGCCCCAAGCATAGAAGACAAGACTTGTTAGGAATAAGACTAAATTCTTAATACGCTTAGGTGCGCAATAATAGAGAAATAGAACGGCCGGCAGAAAAATAAATATGAAAAGTAAACTGCTAAATACCATAGCTAGTTATTTTTGCTCAAAGAAACTGTTGAAGATGGTAACAAGCTTATCAGCACGATCAGAAATAACGAAAAATACATAATTCCCTTTCGTTATTAATTTATAATTTTTTGCATTCTCATACTGATCCGGCAAATATGTTTCGAATTGCTTCTGTACGTCAGTCGCACGTTGCTTAACAGCCGCTTCAACTTTAGAAATGTCATCCTTATTCTTAACCTTTAGAATTGCGATTTCGTTCGTTTTCACATTCATAAGTGGTGTTCTAATTGTATAATCCTCAAGCAACGCTGGATCCAAATGATATAATTTCTGAACCAAGCTAGGTTCCATCTCGGATAAGGAAGGTTGCTCCACTTGTTTAAGCATTTGATCTGCCATTTCTTTTGGCGGTACCTTCGATTCGATATTGGCTTCTTTGTTGCTAGAGCAGGCGCTGAGTACCAGGGTTAATACCATTGTTAGTATAAGAACAAAAGTTCCTTTTTTCATGTTGTGCACTCTCCTAAAGTTTGTTGTGCCATTTCGACAATCTACTGACGCAGGCAAGGTAAATAAGGTTGCAAAATATACGCTTTCCACTTTTTTACTGTTACATGACTTGTTTTAAGTATCCCCGCCTTCTCCATGCAACATCCGTTTCGAATTTAATTCTGTTGATGTTAATTTTCAAAACATTCGTCCTATCCCCCATCAAACTGATTTACCTATTTTCTCATTAGAAACAGTAGCATCCGCACTCTTCGAACCTTCACCAAGTACCTTAGCTGTAATAACCCCAACGAGTAAAGACCATACGGCAGAGGATATTCCTAGAAAAGATACATTTGCTATGGCGATGACAAAGGCAAATAATATCGAATATCGATAGGAAGACTCCGAGAAAGATGATTGCAGGCTATTCAGTAACACACTCACAAGTGAAAACCCAGTGATTAAAGTAATAAAAAATGCGGGAAGCACTTGTATAATGATTGAAACTTTCCATGCAAAGAATCCAAACAGAGCAACTAGAATACCTGAAATAATGGCTGCACGATAACGGGTTTCCTTTGAACCCGCTTCCTCACTGCTACATAAGGCTGTCATCATTCCCCCTATATTAACGGCATGTCCTCCGAATAGACTTACAATCGATGTGCCTATACCCGATAAAGCAATCGTCTTATTTACAGGCGGCTCATATCCATTCTTCTTCAAAGCGGCTAATGCGACAGCAAGATCGTTACTTAACACTAATACAGCGATAGGAATCGATATCGACAAGAAACCATTCATCGTAAATGAAGGTATAACAAGATGAGGCCAGCTAAATGGTACGGATGAAATCGATGTAAAATCATATCCGAAGTAAAGCCCCACGCCGCCTAATATCAGTACACCCATTAAAGGGGGAATCGACTTCGATAGTTTAGGAACCAGAAAGAATCCAATGATTGCGAGTCCACCAATAAATGGAGCTTCTTTAAAGGCAGGCACGATTTGAACCACATAATGTAGAATGAGGCCCGCTAGCATCGCATCGATTAACGGTTTAGGAATCAGTTCAAGTAATGTATTAAAGATACCCGATAATCCAAGGATCGCAATCAAACCACCCGCCATCATAAAACTACCTGCCAGTTCCTGTAATGAGAAATGAACTGCCGCTGAACTAAGGAATGCTGCCGCTGTAATTGAATGAGCTCCAGCGAAAGGGATTTTATAACGTATGGATAGCCAGATATTTAAACTACCTCCAACGAAATAGACGATAAACAACCACGAAATAAGCTGAGGTTGAGTTAATCCCATTCGCTCAGCCGTATTTATAATTAATATTGCGCCACCGGTGCATGCCATTAACGCAGACAACATGCCTGCTGCTATGTTTTTTGTACTCATATGTAGTTATTACTCTCCCAACTATGTATGTATCATCATTTATAGTAACTTAACAAAGCCTTTTAATATATAGGATATGGTTATCTTCCCAGTTTAGTGTTCAGCAGCCAATCATCATGTTATAGTAAAAATACTGTGTTAAATCTAACCTTTTATTTTACGACGAAAATGTAGGTGAATGTATTGTGGCAACCAGATCGCTTAAGTAAACAGCCCCTCTATCAGCAAATTGCTGATCATTTAGAGCGAAGAATTTCATTCGGTGAATTCCCTCCGAGTAGTCTGCTTCCCTCAGAACGCAAACTCGCTGAGAAGCTCGGCGTCAACCGCAGTACCATTGTACTTGCCTATGCAGAGCTACGCTCTCTAGGTGTAATCGAAAGCCACTCGGGAAGCGGGACTCGGGTAAGCAAGCATAAATGGGGCCTGACTCCGAGGCATACACCCAATTGGCACCGATACGTGGAAGGCGGGCATTTCTTACCGAATCTTCCTTTTCTAAGACGAATACGTGAAGCACTTGAACAGAACCGCTCCCTAATTGATTTTGCAAGCGGCGAATTAGGTGCTGATATTTCACCTGTAGCTGAGATCAATCAGCTGATGAGCCAAGATTATTACACTGAATATTTGGGTTACGATAATCCACAAGGATTTCTCCCTTTACGTAAGTCGCTTGTTACATACTTAGATACCTATAGAAATATACCAACAACGGAATCCTCTATCTTAATCACATCCGGGTCACAGCAGTCACTGTATTTAATTACACAGTGCCTTCTTGCTCCCGGTGACGCCGTAGCTATTGAAGATCCATCGTACTATTACTCTCTTCCGATGTTTCAATCTGCGGGTATCCGTCTATTCCGACTCCCAGTAGATCGACAAGGTATTAATCCTGAGGATGTTCGAACTTTATATAAGAAGCACCGGATAAAGATGGTGTTCATTAATCCCAATCATCAGAATCCATCAGGAGTTGTTCTATCTCCGGAGCGACAAGTTGAACTTCTAAACGTGTCCAGTGAACTGGGCTTGCCTATTGTAGAAGATGATCCATTCAGTCTTACGACGTATAATGGGATTCCTACACCCCCACTTAAATCCATAGATACGTTTGGCTCCGTCCTATATATTGGTTCGATGTCTAAAATTGCAGCTTCTGGACTCCGAGTAGGTTGGATGGTTGCACCACGTTCCGTAATTGAGAGACTCGCGGATGCAAGGCAACAGATGGATTATGGACTCAGTGTCGTGCCACAGCGTGTTGCTGCTCAGTTTCTGAATTCTCCTTTATTCGAACCTCACTTGGAACGATTACGTATGCGTATTCAATCTAAAAGGGATCTACTTGTTACGAGTCTTCGTAAAGAACTAGGCGATATGGTAAGCTTTGATATTCCGGAAGGTGGTTTACACCTATGGTGTCGAATTAAACCTGAGGTGAATGAAAGTCGTCTTTTAGAGGAATGCATACGCAGAGGAGTTATCTATGTGCCAGGCAGCGTGTATGGATCGGATTCAGACTATGTAAGATTCACGTTTGCTAGAGCTAGAGAAGAAGATATAGTTCCAGGTATAGCTAAATTTGCAGACGCTCTAAATACAGTACTTAACGATAAAATATAGAAAAGGCAAGCTAATAGTCTGGAGAATATGTTCATCCTTTCCCAGATTTTTTGGCTTACCTTGTTACCGCTTCAGACATATAAAATGATGATCCATATCAGTACGAAGACTAGAATCGCAGCGACATAAAAAATGAATAGCTTCGAGATATTCCCCTTGGTTTTCTTATAATAGTCTGGATTGGATTTCTTATTCTCTTGTGACATCCCGACCAGCAAGGTACCAATACCGCCGATGACAGCCACCAGAATAACAAACATGTATATAAGCATTCATATCCCCCTTACTATATCTGATACGATCATATAAGGTAATGATTATTCTGTAACCTTCCAATTTGGTATGAATTATACCATCCACTTTGTAGAAACTGCTCCAAAGTCATTGTGATTCCTTTTAAATAGAAAAAAACTGCCCTATAAGCAATACTATCTGCTATATGGGACAGTTTTATTTCACTACTGTATCTAACTTATTTAATACTTGCTCCGATTTCTTTGACCATTTCCGTAACTGATAACAGTCCACCACCTGAGAGGTACCAGTAATTTGGATCAAGATATACGATATGACCTTCTTTAAAAGCTTTCGTGTTCTTCACAAGCTCATTCTCAACGGTTTGTTTAGCCGAGGTTGATTCTTTACCATCTGTTGCGGAGATAACTCCACGATCCACTACGAATAGATAGTCTGGGTTTTTCTCAGCTACATACTCAGAGGATACACTTTGACCATGCGTTGACACTTCAATTTTTGTATCCGCCTGTTCGAATCCAAGAACATCATGGATGATACCAAAGCGGGAACCTGCACCATAAGCACTTAGTTTACCCTCGTTTGCTAGTACGATTAGTCCATTCTTACCTGTAGCAGTGACTTTATCATGTATTTCTTTAACGGATTGATCAATATTTGATAGTTCTGTCTTGACTTGATCTTCTTTACCGAAAATTTGTCCAACTGTATTCATGTTCTCCTTGAAAGAGTCCATAAATTTAGTTGTATCTACCCCCAAAAATACCGTAGGAGCGATCTTGCTAAGTTCTTCATAAGCTTCCGACTGTCTTCCTGAAATAATAATTAAATCAGGCTTAAGGGCATTAATTTTCTCGAAATCTGGTTCTTTCAAGCTACCTACATTCTTGTAAGCTTCTTTATCTTCATATTTAGAAAGGTACGGAGGAATATTGGACTGCGGTACACCCGTAACGGTAACCCCTAATTTATCTAAAGTATCTAGAATACCAAAGTCAAACACAACAACCTTCTGTGGATTTTTCTTCACTTTCGTCTCGCCTAGCTTATGTTTAATCGTTAACTCTTCAGATTCTGCTGCATTCACTGTGTCTGTTGAAGCTTCCTGCGTCGTTTCTGTCTTCGTATTGTTACCGCAAGCTGCTAGTACAACGACCAGTAGAGCGGACATGATCAGCATAAGCATATTTCTTCTTTTTAACAACGTTATCACCTCAACATTTATTTTGTAATGCCATTAAGTAATGAAATCTGCAAATATCTATTAAAATTATGTGATGATCACATCTCACCGGCGCCTGGTGGAAGTAGTCAGCAATATAATTTCCCAAATGAGTGGTTAAGCAAAATATACACAAATCTTGTTATCGTTAATGGTCTCGATTTGTATATCCATGTCGTAGACTTCCTTCAGTACAGAGTTATCAATAATGTTCTCCGTAACCCCTTCTCTGACCACTTTCCCATCTTTGAGAGCAACAATATAGTCCGAATATACGGATGCGAAATTAATATCATGAATAACAATAATAACGGTCTTACCAAGCTCATCTACCATCCGGCGAAGCACCTTCATAATCTGTACGGAGTGTTTCATATCCAAATTGTTCAGCGGTTCGTCAAGCAGTACATAATCGGTATTCTGGGCAATGACCATCGCGATAAATGCACGTTGCTGCTGTCCTCCACTTAGCTGATCCAAATACTTATCTTGCATCTCCTCGAGTTCCATATAACGGATGGCTTCATTTACATACTCCCAGTCTTCAGGCTTCAATTTCCCCTGGGAGTATGGGAATCGTCCAAAGCTGACTAGTTCTTTGATTGTTAGACGAACATTAATATGATTGGATTGTTTAAGAATAGATATTTTCTTCGCTAACTCGCTACTTTTACATGTATCGATGGGCTCTCCCTCAATTAGAATGTTTCCACCGTCTTTGCTAATGAGGCGGCTGATCATGGACAAGAGTGTACTTTTCCCCGCACCATTCGCACCGATAAAAGAAGTAATCTTTCCCTTGGCGATGCGGACGGATACATTATCCACGACCTTCTTGCCGCTATACTGTTTGGAAACACCTCTGACCTCAATCACGCTTTACTCTCCTTTAATAGAAGGTATATGAAGTAAATACCACCTACCAGATTAATGATTACACTTAGTGTTGTTGAGAACGTAAACACTCGTTCGACCAGAAGCTGACCACCTACCAAGGCAATGATACTTATAATCATCGAGCCAACAATCAGGAAAGCGTGACGATATGTTTTGAGAAACTGATAAGCGACATTTGCGACCAGCAGACCTAAGAACGTGATCGGCCCGACAAGTGCGGTAGAAATCGATATTAGGATGGCAACCACGATCAACATTCGTTTGACTACAACATCGTAGTTCACTCCAAGGTTTACGGCATGATCCTTTCCAAGAGCAATTACATCCAAGTACTTGGTATATCTTCTAAAATACACCGTGACTGCCCCGATCAGAATGATGGATAGAATCAGCAGATCCGTATTTACATTATTAAAGCTAGCAAACATTTTATCTTGCACGATCAGGAACTCGTTTGGATCGATCAAAACCTCCATAAAGGAGGATAGGCTCTGGAACAAGGTACCAAAGATCAATCCAAGCAGCAGTAGAAAGTAAATATTTTTTCCTTCCCGTTTGAACATAATTTTGTAGAATACTAGCGAGAACAATGCCATCATGACAACGGATAATATAAAATTCATATTCTTGCCCATCATGGTCAGTCCGACTGATCCAAATATGTAAACCATAAATGTCTGAAACAGCATATACAGTGAATCGAGTCCCATAATGCTAGGAGTCAGTATACGATTGTTCGTTATCGTTTGAAACACGACTGTCGAGAAAGCAATTGCCCCGCCAGTGATGATCATAGCCAGCACTTTCTTGCCCCTTTTGGGAAGGACATAGTCCCAATTGCCCCCTGCCTGAATCAGCAGAAATACTGCGATTAGAACGAGTGCGATAAGCGAGAGAAAAATCAGCTTTTTTTTCATGATGCGTATGCCTTTCTTCTCATGAGTAAGTAAATAAAGATCGCACTGCCAAGAACGCCAACCATAAGACCAATCGATATTTCATATGGGAAAATAATGAGTCGTCCTAGGATGTCACAGAACAGTACAAATACGGCTCCGAGCAACGCAGTATGCGTTAAGCTTTTTTTCAAATGATCCCCTTGATACAGAGTCACAAAGTTCGGAACAACTAAGCCAAGGAATGGAATCATGCCAACGGTCAATAGAACCACTGCCGATATTGCTGCAACAAGTACCAATCCGATATTTACAACTGCCTTATAGTTCAGACCCAAGTTAACGGCGAAGTCTTCTCCCATGCCTGCAATCGTGAATCGATTCGCAAACAGATACGCGATGATGAGGAGCGGAATACTGATGTATAACATCTCATATCGCCCCTTCAGAACGGTTGAGAAATCACCCTGTAGCCATGAAGACATATTCTGGATTAAGTCATTCTTATAGGCAAAAAACGTCGTAATCGAACTGACAATGTTCCCGAACATTAATCCTACTAACGGAATGAAGATGGTATCTTTGTATTTCACCTTACTGAGAATTCTCATAAAGATGAAGGTTCCGAGCAGTGCAAAAATGAAAGCTACAAGAATCTTTTGCAGTGGCGAAGCGTCCGTAAAGATCATTAGCGACACAAGAATACCGAATCTCGCTGAATCCATCGTACCTGCTGTTGTCGGCGAAACAAATTTATTCCGTGTTAACTGCTGCATAATAAGACCGATGATACTCATACTCGTTCCCGCAATGATAATGCTCACAAGGCGTGGTATCCGGCTGACCCATAGAAACTGCTGCTGTTCCTTGGTTAAGTGAAAGATATCCAGTGGCGAAATATCCTTAACCCCAATAAATAAAGAAGTGATCGAAAATACGATGAGTGCTAACCACAAATATCTGAGTTTCATATCCGTTCCTAACTCTTTCTATACAGTCTCGTATACCTTGGTGAAATGAATTATGAAAAATACATATGCATAATGTTACACTAGTTAAGAATGATATTCATTATCAATTAGAAGGCCTAGTACTCATTTTAGACAGAGCACATTTTTTTTGTCAACCGTCATTGCCAGATAAAATATAGATGTTTTTCATTATATAACAATAGAGACATATCAAAAGAGAGCTACATCCTTTAAGGACATAGCTCTTTTCATTGCCTCGTATATGCAGATTAATGCATATTAAATGATCAACTATTCGCTGACATATTCACTTCCGACGTATCTTGTTTCTTGCTTGATGTTAACCTACTCGATCCGACAAACAGGGCAGTAATCAGTCCTATACTTCCAACACAAATACTAAGTATAAAACCATGATTAATAGCTGTCCCTAACGCCTGTTGAAGGAATTTACGAATCTGTGGATCAATTTTATCTCCTGCTCTCATGAGTAGCTCGGGATTCGCTAAAGTGCTGATTTTGTCCAATGGTATACCCATCTTGGCTGCCCCATCTGTGATTAATCGATTTAGGTTATTATTCACAATCGTTGCCATGATGGAAGCGCCCAGTATACCGCCAATGTTGCGCCAAAATCCTACAATGGATGAACTAACCCCCATATATTTAGGATCTACGTTTGCTGCTACAGCACTCTGAGCAACACTCATTAGCGGACCAACAGCGCCGACGCCAAGCAATATCATCATTATGATCATATAACCACTCGAGGCATCCGTGCTCACCACCGAGAGCATATATCCCACAATAATCGTCATTACCATCGTCGTAATCATTAATGTTCTAAATCTAAATTTCGTTTGTAGAAATCCGAACAGGATAGCTCCAACAATTAATGAAGCCATCATCGGCGTCAGTACGCTATTCGAGTTAGCATGACCTAATACCCCAACGGTGAAGCTAGGTAAGTACGTAATCGCTGAGAACATAATAACGCCCTGACAGAAGCAGAGTATGCTAGTTCCAAGTACCATTTTGTTTTTAAATATCGTTAGTGGAAGTACAGGTTCTGAGGCCCGGCGTTCTACAAGAATAAATAGAGTACCGACAATTGCAGAGGTGATGAAGAGACCAATGACCTGCCATGAGCTCCAAGCGTAATTCTTACCGCCCCACTCAAGTGCAAGCATTAAGGATACCGTTGTTATGATGAGAAATAACGTGCCTAGATAATCGATTTTGGGCTTATGCTCTGAGCGAGTCTCTTTCAAAGCAATGATTAAAACGATCATGGAGGCGAGTCCGATGGGAACGTTAATATAGAAATTCCATCTCCAGCCCAAATGTTCTGCAATAAAGCTACCTAATTGAGGTCCAGCTACAGATGAGAGACCAAAGATGGCACCAAACACGCCTGACATTTTCGCAGCATCCTTCGGATCTTTGAAAATAGTGTAGATGATTGTGAAGCTGATCGGAAATAAAGCCCCCGAGCCTATTCCTTGAATGACGCGAAACATAATAAGCTGATCCGCGTTCTGAGCTATTCCACATAATGCAGAGCCGATAAGAAACATTCCAATCCCGATGAGATAGAACATTTTTCGTCCGAACAAATCAGACATTTTACCAAATACGAGCATTGTGCTTGTTGCAGCCAACACGTAAGCCGTGAAAACCCAGCTTACTTTATCAAAAATATTGAAATCCTCGCTTATTTTATTGATACAAGATGCCACAATCGTGTTGTCCAATGATGACATCAATAACCCTAATGCCATAGCAAGAATGATGAGCCCATTCTTTGAACTTGATGCGGTCACACTAATCCCTCTTTTCCATTTCTATTTGTTCAAAACTTGCCAATCCTTCTGCAATGGCCTCCAGCTTAGCTGTATATTCTTTAATTCCAATTTGTATGCATATGTTATGTGCCGGTTGCATTTCATCTTTATGCCGCATATACTTCGCACTTAATCCTTCTAGTTGTTGCTCTACTTCCTGCTGCACCTGCTTCAGCCATGCAATGACCTTATCGTTACCGGCAAACTGACCAAAATAAAGCCTCATTAAAAAATCTGACTTGAACGTATCCATCTCTAGTGGACTATATAAGTAGGAGTTAAATTGTTCTTTTCCTTTCTCTGTAATGGAATACACATTCTTGTTAGGTCTTCCATCCTGAATGACAATTTCTTTAGTTAACAGGCCCTCCTTCTCCATACGATGAAGCATTGGATAAATTGTTCCATAACTAGAGCTGTAGAAATACGAAAAAATATCCTCGAATTTTTGTTTGATTTCATATCCTGATAACGAGCTATTCATAAGCATACCTAAAATGACATCATGACTGTTCAACTATGCTGCCTCCCTCACTTCCTAAGATTTTACTTCTTCAGGAAGATGCTGTTAATTTATTCCTGTTTCGAGGATTAATGTATCATTGCGATATATATCATGTCAATATATATTAAACCAGTATATACCAAATGGAAATAAGTTAAACGGTAGTTATACGAAAAAGACCAAACCATACTGGACGGCTTAGTCTTTTTTATACAAAAGTGATTAAAGTGAACTTGATGCCTGGCTAACCCATGACACTAGCTGAGCAGAATCAAATGTATCGCCTTTGCGTAGCTTTCTTGTTTTTCGTTCTGGAGGACCCTCGAACATTCCCTCTGCAAAATCCATAGCAGTTGTATTGAAGATCGTAAAGCTAACAGCATCTTTCGAATTCGAGATTGCGGCAGCGTATTTCCCATTTTTCAGAAAATGCGGCTTCTTATACTGAATCCGTTCCTGTACATCAGGTATAGCCTGAAGGACAATCTCTCGCAATTTCGTGGACAGTTCGACTTGCCATGGTTCTTTTAACGCTTCAATAAAATCTGTTACTTCTAGATTCATTCTGGATTCTCTCCTTTATCATCTTTTATTCGAATTACAATATTATATTCTTCTATTCGTCTTCTCATGGATGTATATATCAAGTGCTTTAATTCCTCTATGAGCTAATTTGATAAATAAGATTAAACAATAAATACCTAATGCAGTTGCTCCCAAATAAAAAATAATCATGATCATCGGAAGTATTGAGAATATCCCCATAGCCGAAGTAGAATCCATCAAAAAATTTCATCCTTTCGTAGTTAACGTTATAACGAAGTCAGGTAAAGTTATCAGAGCATTTCTTAAGGTCATCCGGAAAAGTATATCGAGCACTTCATTTCCCTATATGTAAGGTTGGTAAATTATTAACAGGCCTATAGTAGATCAAAATACTTGATCCTCACTTGTTTTATGATTCGAAAACCACTGTAATACATTATTATGGTGATTGATGATTTGAGTAGCTGTAAGCTCCGAAGAATTCCATGTACTATGAGCATCTTTAACCAGAATTACATCATAACCAAGACTAAACGCCCTCCTACAAGTTGTATCTACACAAATATCCGTTTGAATACCAGTTATAATCAATTTATTAACACCTATAGAATCGAGCTGTTCTTGAAGAGTAGTTTTATGAAATGAATCCGGTGTTTTCTTCTCAATGATGATATCCTCTTTATTTGGTGCAATTGAAGGATGAATAAACCAACTCGGTTTACCATACTCAAGTGGTGTTCCTGGGCCTTCTTCATGTTGTATATAAACGATAGGAACTCCTTTTGTTCTAGCATCCGTAATTAATTTTTGGAGCTTAGAAAGTAAGATTTCACCTTGAAACACCGGATCAGATTCATCGAACATAGCGACTTGTACGTCAATAATTAATAGTGCACTATTCGTAGTCATTTACATTAGCCTCCTAGATTTGGATTTTTTGAAAGTTGATTGTAACCGGATAACAAGTCCAATTTAGTTTCGAGTCTTTATCTAAGCTCCACAGAAAGAAATCAATTATGTATTTAGATATATTAGTAGCACTTAAAAAAGAGACTGTAATTGTTGTTATCTTACGGCAGTCATATATTGATTGTAAATCATTGCTTTTAATTCATATAGCTCGTATAAAAGTTTCCTAACTTCTTCATCTTGAGAAAAAACAAATTTGTTTTTCAACTCTACAAACTTCTGGTTTGCGTGATCTGAAACTTTGTTTAATGCCCAGGGGAATGAACATTCTTGCTCCATAACCCTTATTTCCGTTATTGCTCTCCGTAATTGTTCTCTTACAAATGAAATAGGCTCAGTTAATTTAGTTGTTTCACAATAATTTTCATGAATTTGAACCAACTGTTGTTGAATAAATTCATCTGAAGCATCTTTTTCTATTTGCTCACCATTCATTAAGAAATGAGAATCGTTTGATTGTCGGATACTTAGATGTTGAAAGAATACAAAAAGTTCATCATATTTCATCTCTGTTACATCTTCAAAGTTACGCCAGAATAGAGATGTAGACGTAGGTAAAGGTGAATTTCTAAGAAGATAGTTAATACATTCTCCCACGTAGTTATCGTAATTGCTGATCCTTCCAAGTGATAACCATTCGGTAAAATTGTTATCTTTCTTAGCAATGATGACTACTCTTTTATCATATGAGATATACATATCGATACGAAAATGATCTGGGTTAATACTATAACTAGCCGTTTTTTGTTCCATTTCGTTAACCAAATTATTCATTCGAATTATAGTACCTCCATTTCAAAGCTATGTTTACCTATTATCAAGGACGAAATTATCTAACTGAAAATGTAAATAATACCAAGTACAAAACAATGAGGAACTGTTCTGTACTTGGTATTATGTAGGGAAACAATCGATTTAGTTTTGACGATCGCGTACATATTTCATGATTGCACCAGCACCTGCACGAACAAGTACTCCACCATCACAGTTAATTTCTTGTCCTGTAATATATCTACCTTCATTGGATACAAGGAACGACACTAATCCAGCGATATCCTCTGGTTCACCAATAGACGGTAATAGATTGCCTTCTTCCATTAATTCCATTAATTCTTTAGAAAACTTTCTTTTAGTTGCAGGAGTTAGAATAAGCCCTGGTAAAATAGAGTTACAGCGAATGTTGTCTTTTCCGTGCTGAGTAGCAATCGAACGTGTTAGAGACATCAATCCAGCTTTGGACGCTGAATATGCAGTACGCTCATAATCTCCTACTTTACCATTTGCTGAAGCAGTGTTAATAATTGTGCCACCGCCAATTTTAATCATTTCTGGAATTGCATATTTACAACCTAACATAGGTCCACGCAAGTTAATACCCATTACGCGATCCCACATTTCAACGTCCATATCTGGAACTTCTTTGTCATCAATGGGTCCCCAAGCTGCATTGTTATGAAGAATATCTAATTTTCCAAAGGTTTGTACCGTGGTATCAATCATTGCTTTAACTTCAGCTTCTACGGAAACATCCACTTTTACAGCGATTGCTTGTCCGCCGTCATTGGTAATGTCTTTAACCACTTGTTGCGCAGCCTCATAGTTTACATCGGCTACAACGACTGCAGCGCCATCCTCGACCAAACGCAGTACAGTTCCTAAACCAATACCAGATGCTCCTCCAGTAACAATTGCTACTTTTCCTTCTAACTTCTTCATATGCAATCTCCTCTGTTTCCCTTAAGTAAAAAGGTTATTCTTGTTGTAAATTAACAGCAAAGTGTTAATGATATATATTAACCAATTCTAGCCGTCTAAATCCGTGTTCAGGATATGACTAACTGAATGTAAATATTCTTATAATAATTAGACATGCCCATTGTCTATAATCCTCCTATTAAATTCCTCGCCAATCGGTGTTACTTTTCCGTCCATGCTGACTGCATTTTTTTCTTTTCGATATTGCACTAATCTGTCTTCACCCTTATTCTTGGCCCAATCAAGTAGTATGCTTCTGTCACCTTCATAACTATATAAAGGAACGCTAAATCCGCAGGATGCCTTCACGATTTCAATGTCTGAGACAATGATTTGCCTAGTTCCTTCATATATAGTGAATTGCTCCGCTAGCTCATTCCATTCATTGGATGTTGGTAATATTACTCTTCCATTTCCATAGAGTCTTAAAATCAACGGTTTACCTTGAAAAGACATAAACATATATGTCATTCGATTATTTTCCGCTAAGTGGGCACTCGTCTCATTTCCACTCCCAGTTAAATCAAGATAAGCCACTTTATTGGGTGATAAAATTCTAAATGAATCATGTCCTTTTGGAGAAAGGTTCACATGCCCATCCGTAGCTGCTGTTCCAACAAAAAACATATGTTGTTCTTTGATAAAAGCCTCATGTTCTGGTTTCAGACTATCGTAGGATGTTCCCATTAACATTACCTCCTAAGTACTTTTTGTTATATTAACATTACTTATAACAACTAATATAGTTGTATTTAGCTAGATAAACAAAAAAAAGAACCCTTATATGTAAGGATTCTTTCTCGTAATATCGCACTTAAAAGCTATTGTTTGTTTTACTATTCTTTCTTATGGTCGCCTTCAACATCAATGATATCTTGAAGTTGAATCTTCGTTAGATCAGCTTCTGCAAACTCTTTCGTTTGTGGAAGCTGTACTTCGAATTGCGTGATTGGATCGATCTGTACATTAGCTTCATCAAAAGCTAGGTTAAGAATGTGACCACCAATGGTTTTATCATCACTAACAAAGTGGAAGTGAAATCCTGGCACGTTAATTGTTGCAGCATAGTTCGGAGTGTAGAAACCTACGAATGTACCGGATACATTTTTATATTCAAATTCGACTTGTTGTTCTGCTAATACATCTTTAAGAAGACGGTACGGACGTTCTTGCTTCGGTTCGGAACGAGTTTTTAAATATGTCAATTTCACAGGCATTTTGAAAGCATAGAAGTTGTTCTTATTGTCCATTTGCTCTAATAGCTTAGCCGTAAGTTCTGTCGTGTTTGCAACATTTGTAATTTTAGCAGTCTTTTCAGCTTGAAAGTTTGTTGTAACGACGAAAGGAGTTTTCAAATCACCCTTCACTTGCGTCATTTTACCTTTGCTATCGAAACGGTAGAACTTGGAATCAATCTCAGTCAATTCTCCATCTGCACCGTTAAGCGTTCCTAGACCGAAATCACCGTGTTTTTTAACTTCATCAAGCGTAATGTCCCCATCGTATTGACCGCTCATCAAAGCATTGATCGTTGAGTATTGGAACAACTTGTTTTCTTTCTTACTCTTCTCTTGAACAATACCAACAGAATATGTTACTTGTTCGTTTTTCTGTCCATCGTTAGAAGCAGCAAATACGGTTGCTCCTAATGAACCTAATAAAACTACAGATGCAAGTGATGCTACTAATGTCTTTTTCTTCATGTGTTATAACCCTCCGGGTGATAGATTTATAGTAAAGGCATGAAGCCATACTAACTAGATTTTGAATTTTTCTACATCTTGCTTCACTTGCTCAGCCGTTTGAAGAACGATATTAACTTGTTCATTGATGCGTGCAAGAGAACTTTGCTGCGTTTGTGTATCCGTAAGTGCATGTTGTGAATTCGCCGAATTAGAGTTTGAAATATCCGACAATGCTTCAGCTGAAGAACTAATTTCTTCTGAGCTTGCTGCGATCTCTTCTGAAGTTGCACTTAGGCTCTGGATCTCGGCATTCAGTTTAGACATATTATCCATAATGCCAGAGAAAAACGTGTTCACATTGTTACTGAGTGTAATACCATTACTTACTTCTGTTTTAACATCTACTAGGGCATCTACTGATTTCTTTGTTTTATCATTAATTTCAGCGATTAGACGGCTAATTTGTTTGGCTGCCTCAGATGACTGAGTCGAAAGTTTCTTCACTTCATTTGCAACGACAGAGAATCCTTTTCCAGATTCACCTGCTCTAGCTGCTTCAATACTTGCGTTTAAAGAAAGTAAATTCGTCTCCGTGGCAATGCTATTAATAATAGCGGCTATCGTACCAATTTCTTTAGCTTTATCCATTAACGATTGTACCGCTTCAGAAGAGTTGGTTAGCGCTAAATCAATGGAGTTCATTTGGTGCATCGTTTGGATTACACTTGAACTTCCTTCATCTGCTGTTCTAAACGTTTGATCGGAAATATCGCTAATCTCAGATGCGCTACTAGCAATCGTATTAATGCCAATTGCACTTTCTTGAACGGCACGCGAAATCTCTCTTGTGCTTTGAGCTTGAGTAATCGAACCATCAGTAACTTGTTTGCTCACATCATAAATACGAGTTGCAGCTCCCGTAGTTGATGATACTTCTACATTCAGCACATCTGCTGCTTGATAGAGTCCGTGTGTACTGTTTGTTAAATTACTAACTAAATGACGGAACTGTATGGTCATCATTTGAAAAGCTCGGGACAAGTCCCCAATCTCATCATTCGTTTTGAGCGGGACAATATCTTCTGAAAGATCGCCAGTAGCCATTTTTTCAGCTATCAATGTAATTTGTTTGATTGGTTTAACAAATATTTTATTTACGAAATAAAGAATGATACCGAGTAACAATAATGAAGCACCAATCATCAACAACGTATTTACAATAATCGGTCCTTTGAGCTCGTCCAGATCCTTATCGTAAAGGACACCAACTATTTTCCATCCCGTTAGAGCATCTGTTGTGTATATTAATCGAGCATCTTCACCATTAACTTGTGTTTTGTATGTACCTGATGTAGACGAGTGTATCGCCAAAATAGATTTATCTTTGGATACATCCGTTCCTGCCTTGATCGTTGGATGTGACAGAATTTTATCCGTGCCATCAATGACATATGCAAAGCCCTTTTTTCCGATTTTTTGTGCTTTTATTGTATCTGTAAGATATTGCTTGAGTGATAAATTCACGGCGGCAACACTGAGATTATCTTTCGTCGTTTTTGCTAGTGTAATAACTACGTTCCCTGATCCCGCTGAAACGTAAGGATCGGAAATAATGACTTTTCCTTTATTCTCCATCGCTTTCGTATACCAGACACGAGTACGTGCATCGAATCCATCTTTCATTTTAGATTGTGGCTCGATAGCGAATAATCCACTCGTTGTTGCAAATCCGATAAGTTCTGTATCATCCGTATGTACTGCTTTAAACTCTGTTAATGCTGATTGCACTTCTGTATTTGTATGAATATTATAACCATCAATTGGAGTCATCACGCCTGATGTTGGGGTTGATAAGGTTCTAGCGAGCACATCTGTGTCTTTCATAACGGGTAGTACGACGCGGTCTACAATGGTCGTTAAGTTTGTAATTTGACTGTTGGATGAACTTAACAATTGTTTTTCTAAAGAAACTACAGAATTTTTGTAAGAAAAATACCCTCCAACAACGCTAGACATTAAAACTAGTAATAAAAATACAGTGAACTGCTTTTGACTAATCTTGAACTTGAACATGTCTTTCATCTTCATCTAGTAAATTCTCCTCTAAGTTATAAAAATAGAGATGCCTTTTGAGCACCTCTTTAAAAACAGCGTAGGAATAATAGGCTAGTCTGCTGATTCTAAGGTGTGTTTCATCATCATGAGGGATGTTGCTATATAATCATCGGTTTCAAGCTACTAAAGTCTTAATTTGTGAGTAATATAAAACGTTTTCTATTCAAAATAGGAAAATAGTTCTAATGCACGATTAGAATAATATCAAAGAAATTAAGAAATTGCTACTAATTTCATCACACATTTTATAATCGATTAGACCTGCTTTTTTTAAGTAATCGCTTACATATAGAGGTGGATATTAGAAGACATACAAAAAGAGGCAGGACTTTTCAGTTCTACCTCTCAACTAAATATATATTCGGTTAAATTAATATTTATTCTATTTTATTTATTCTTTAGTTACTAATTTAAGTGGTGCTGGAATCGTTTTCTCAACCGTCTTACCTTGAAGAACATCCTTCGCAGCTCGTATAGCAAGCTGTCCAATTAAGTCAGGCTGTTGCGCAACAGTAGCGGTAAGTTTACCCTCTTTAATTGATTTTAGTGCATCTTCATTACCGTCAAAACCAACGACTGGTATGTTTTTACCTGAGCTTCGGATTGCTTCTATAGCCCCAAGAGCCATTTCATCGTTATGAGCGAACACAGCTTGTACATCTGGGTTACCTTGCAACAGATTCTCCATTACGTTAAGTCCTTTCGTGCGGTCGAAATCAGCGGATTGCTTCTCGATCACTTTAAGCTGTGAATCTGCTACCTGATGGAAGCCCTTTCCACGTTCACGAGTAGCGGAAGCACCGGGTACGCCTTCTAGCTCGATAACCTTGGCTCTTTTACCGAGCTGCTCTACGATATAATCGGCGGCCATTTTACCACCTTTTACATTGTCAGAAGCAACTAACGCTTTAATATCGCCTTTATCAGCAGAACGATCCAATGTAATAACAGGTATGCCTAACGTATTCGCAGTTTGAACAACCGTCGAAATCGCAGATGAATCGGTTGGATTGATCAACAGTGCATTGACACCTTGCTGAATTAAATCGTCCACATCATTACTTTGCTTAGCTGAGTCATTCTGGGCATCAACCACGATAACCTTAAGCCCTTGTTTCTTCGCTTCAGCTACAACCCCGTCCTTAAGAGAGACAAAGAATGGATTGTTTAGTGTTGAGATCGAAAGTCCTATTTTCATCTCGTTCAGATTGCTCGTGGCTTTGGGCTTCGCCCAGCCCGGCGGTTCAAGGGAACATCCTGTAATGATGATCAACATTAGGGACATCAGAATAAGCGATAATTTTTTCATGTGAGTACATCCCTTCTTATGCAGATTTCTTCCGATCGATTAAGACCGCGATGACAATAACAATCCCTTTGACAACCATTTGGTAAAAGGATGATACCCCAAGCAGATTAAGTCCGTTATTTAATGTGCCGATAATAAGCGCACCAATCAATGTTCCGACAATTCGTCCACGTCCACCGGATAAGCTCGTTCCGCCCAATACAACCGCTGCGATCGCATCAAGTTCATATGAAGCACCAGCAGTAGGCTGAGCTGAATTCAATCTCGAAGTAAGAATGGCTCCAGCCAAGGCAGATAGTATACCTGCTAAAGAGTAGATCATGATTTTAACACGGTCGACTTTAATACCCGATACGATCGAAGCCTTCTCATTCCCCCCGATAGCGTACGTTTTACGGCCAAATGGCGTTTTATGCAGAATGACCCATAATACGATAAAGGTAATAACCATCGTTATTGCAGGAACCGGAATGCCTAATTCATAACCGCGACCAAACAGTTGAAACACCATACTGTCTCCAAGTCCAGTAATCGGATTACCATTCGTATATACCAGCGTGAGTCCACGGAAGATCGTCATAGTGGCAAGCGTAGCGATAAAAGGAGCCATTTTTCCTTTGGTGATCATTAGTCCATTTACCATCCCCATGACACCACCGAGAACACAGCCAATAATAATGGCGATAATCGGGTCAAAGCCTGAGAGCATCATGTTTGCTACAAATGCACTAGATAACGCTAGAATTGAACCTACCGATAGATCTATACCACCTGTCAAAATAACAAACGTCATCCCAAAGGCAATCAATGCGTTAATTGAAACTTGACGCAATAAATTCAAAATATTAAGTGGGTCTAAAAAACTAGGATTTAATACCGATACAATAATAATAAGAATAATCAGACCAAGAAGCGGGCCCAGCTTCTGCGTGATTTGAGATAACTGAAAGCCTTTTTTCGCATTTGTTCCATTCATCGTTGTCATATTACTGTCCTCCTGTAGCTAAAGTCATAATTTTCTCTTGGGTAGCTTCTGCTCTAGTTAATCCACCACTGATTGTACCTTCATGAACAACTAGAATTCGGTCGCTCATGCCCAGCACTTCCGGAAGCTCCGAGGAAACCATGATAATCGCTACTCCGCGGTCCGTAAGCTCATTCATTAATTCGTAGATTTCTCGTTTAGCACCAACATCGACACCACGTGTTGGCTCGTCTAATATTAACAAGCTCGGACCAATGCCTACCCACTTGGCAATCACGACTTTCTGTTGATTCCCACCAGACAGATTGCCTACGGCTGTTTCTCCAGATTGCGTTTTAATTTGCAACCTCTTAATTAGAAGGTCAACAAAATCGCTCTCTCTTTTGCTTGAGATTAGACCTTTGCTTGTAAAACTGGACAAACTAGTAAGAACCATATTCTCTCGGATTGAGAAATCTAATACTAGACCCTCATCCTTACGATCTTCAGTTATGAACCCAATGCCAAGCTTTACTGCATCATCTGGGGTACGAATATGTGCTTTCTTACCTCTAATCCAAACTTCACCGCTATCGAGATGATCTAGTCCAAATAATGCTCTCATGATTTCGGTTCGACCCGAGCCCATAAGACCAGAGAATCCGACGATTTCGCCAGAACGAACATTAAAATTCACTTTTTCGAAAAGACCTTTACGCGACGCATTCTTCACCTCAAGCACGACTTCCCCATCCACCTGATTTCTAAAGGGATATCGTTCTGTAAGTTCGCGTCCAACCATCTTCTTAACGACATCGTCAAAATTCGTATGGGGAATTTGTTGTGTATCAACGGTTCTCCCGTCGCGCATGACCGTAATTCGGTCACAGATCTCGAAGATCTCTTCCATCCGGTGAGAAATATAGACGATGGATACACCTTCTTTTTTAAGAGAGGTAATGACTTCAAAGAGCTTATGAATCTCTCTTTCTGTTAGCGCTGCTGTTGGCTCGTCCATCACGATCACTTTGGCATCAGTTAATAGAGCCTTCGCGATCTCAATCATCTGCTTCTCACCGACGGAGCATTCACCAGCTTCACGACTTAAGGGAATCGTTACCGCAAGTTTCGCGAATTGCTTCTTTGCTAGCGTTTTCATTTCTTTCGTATCTAAAGTTCCCCACTTAGTTGTTAGTTCTTTGCCGATAAATAGGTTCTCAAGCACGGTCATATCTGGCCAAACATTTAACTCCTGATGGATAAAAGCGATACCCTTCTGCTCAGCTTCCTTAGGGTTTGCAAAATAGGTCTCTTGATCATCGATTATAATCGTTCCTTGATCTCTTGGATGAAGTCCGATTAGGATATTCATAAGTGTAGATTTACCTGCACCGTTCTCTCCCATCAAGGCATGAACCTCACCTTCACGGAGATTGAAATTAACGCCGCTAAGCACTTGATTCGTACCGAAGGATTTATGAATGTCTGTCATCTCAATATGCATGTGGGTTCCTCCTCTTTATCCAAAATAAACACCTGACTGTAAAATGCAGTTTGCATATGGCTTGGCCTCACCTGTTCTAATGATCGCCTTCGCGTACTGAGTCATTTTTTTAAATTGTTCATGTGTCAACATATCTATCGTACTTTCCTGAAAGGTTTCGTTAATATAATCTAATGTTTCCATGTTCTCTTGTTCTATTTCTTCCGCAACAATAACCTTCTCAATCACCATATCCTCAGCAATGATGTCCACGACATCTTTGAAGCTAGGAACGCCAATTTTCAGTGCCAAATCAATTTTGGGAACGCCTTCAGGAATCGGGAGGCCTACATCGGCCACAACGATGTAATCAGTGTGACCTAGATCGGCAAGTATTTTAGCAATATGACTGTTGAGTATCCCGTGTTTCTTCATCTTATAAGGTCGCCTTCACTTCCATTCGCATAGGCATACCACCTTGTGCTCCAAACTTCATTACTGAAAGAGAAGCGGCACGATTAGCAAACCTCAAACTTTCTTGCAGTAATTTACCTTCTGCCAGCGCTACGGCAAAAGCCGCATTGAATGTATCTCCTGCGCCTGTCGTATCTAGCGCCTCAACCTTGTACGTTGGAACAACAACTTCTTTCTCGCCGTCAAAATAACGAACACCGTTACTGCCTTCCGTTATAAACAGCTTGTTCGGATACTTACGAAGGGATGCTGAGACCTCCGCGCCGTCAAACAAAATTGCCGCTTCGTGCTCATTTGGAGTAATGTAAGCTGAATTCTCAATAATCTGGTTATCAATCTTCCGCGCAGGAGCGGGATTCAGTAATAAAGGAATTCCATACTCCGCACATTTGTTACTCACATAAGCCACACTTTCTTCGGGTATTTCTTGCTGAATAAGGACCATATCCGAACCTTTAATGACGTCCAAAGCCCGTTCAATATAAGCAGGCGTAACTTCATCATTTGCAGCTTTCACTACAATGATGCTGTTATCATTCTCAGCTAAGATAATATGAGCAGTGCCACTCTCCATATGTGTAACCGGTTCCACATAGTCCGTATTAACGTTATTTAAGTTTAGATTCTTCAAAATCTCTTCGCCAAAAACATCATCACCAACTCGACCAATCATGGTTACCTCAGCCCCTAAACGGGCCGCAGCAACAGCTTGGTTAGCTCCTTTGCCTCCAGGTAATGTCTTAAAGCTCTCACCAAGAACGGTTTCTCCCGCGCCTGGTCGTTTCGATGATGTTACAATAAAGTCCATTGAACAGCTTCCTACTACACAAATCTTAGCCATGATGTTCCACCTTTCTCGTCGTATCCCGCTCGATGAAATGGACGGGGAATTGTATATTTCGATGTTCTACAAAGCCTTCTTGAATCAGTTTAATTAATAGACCTGCTGCTTGCCTTCCCATCTCATAGGCTGGTTGATGAATCGTTGATAGCGAAGGAGATAATAATGCACTTAAGGGAATGTCATCAAACCCTATAATCTGTACATCATCCGGTACTCTCCTACCTAAGCGATGCGCTTCATGAAGTACTGCTGTAGCGACAATATCGTTGCTTGCAATGATTCCATCTGTATCTAGATGTTTGTCAAACAGCTCTTTCGCCCATAATTCTGCTTCAGCAAAAGAGAACGAAGTCGTTTGGATAACGTTATAGGATATCTTATTCTCTTCCAGAACTTCTAACGCTCCTTGAAATCGATCTTGAGCAGGCCTGATATGTACAGGTCCTTGCATAACGGTAATACGTTTACTACCACGGCTGATCATTTCTCGCGCGGCAATTCTTCCGCCTTCTCTTCCGTCAGAGTATACCGATGGACTATCTGTAGAAGTGCGGTCTAGAAATACAACTGGTATTTTTAATTTCGAATACGTGTCCGAATTTGGATCGTTGGTGGATGATATTACACCTACAACATTGTTTTGGATAAAGGTCTGAATGTATTCCTGTTCCTTACGATGATTCTCGTCACTGTTGCCAAATATGATTCGGAAATCATTCTTCTGCATCTCATCCTCTACTCCGCGCGCTAACTGCGGGAAATATGGATTCGTAATGTCAGGTAACAGTAACCCGATTAATCGGGACTTGCGTTTATATAAAGACCGCGCAACTTCATTAGGCGTATAATTCAATTGTTTGACTGCTGCTTCAACCTTGTGCCGAGTATCCGCATGAACATAACCTGTCTTATTAATCACCCTCGAAACCGTTGCTACGGATACACATGCTAGTTTTGCTACATCTCTAATCGTTGCCATATCTATTCACCTCATGAATGTAACCAGCAAGTGATGTGTAATTTGTGTAACCGGTTACAGTTACTAAATTATCACATATCTTTTCTTTTGACAAATGATTTATACTGTTAATACTTTACAGCTGCATTTGCACTAATTGCCGTTTTCTATAAGACTCGAAGAAAGGATGCTGAGCATGGAAGGATATTTACGTGGGCAAATCGCAGACATGACCAATTTAAATATTGAAACCTTACGATATTATGAGAATTATGGACTGATTCCTTCCCCACTGCGTACAGAATCTGGCTATCGTTTGTATTCAGAAGACGTTTTGATACGGTTAGCCTTCATTAAGAATGCTAAGTCATGTGGGTTCACACTTAAAGAAATTAAGAAAGCTATAACGAAATCCGTAGATAGCTCCATTCACATCGCTGATTTCCTTCATGTAATTGAGAGGAAGATCGAAAGTATTAACATTGAAATTGCTAATAGAGAGAAGACTAAGTCCCAATTATTGAATCTGAAATCCAATCTTCAGTCGGAGAATAAAGATCCGGGTATACAAGAGGTTCTTCAAGCTCTTAACATGAATTCATGACTTGACCTTGTACCCTACTACAGGTTCTACACTAATTGTATTAAACCATGTAGGGGGAATCACAATGCAACACAGTTCTAGTATTGAACAGCTCAGCACGATTAAAGCTTTTTTAAAACAAACAAATAATAACATAGGCAAATCGGTAGAAGAACTCCGAAACGAAATGGTTCAAGCTTCAGCCAAACTGCCTAAACTGCCTAATGTTGTATTTCAGAAGATCGAAATCGGGCCTATAAACGGAGAATGGGTAACAGCTGGTGATCTTGTAACGGAGAAAGAAGATGAACAGCAAGTCATTTTATATTTTCACGGGGGAGGATTCTTTACAGGTAGCTGCGAAATATATCGTGATCTAGCAGCAAGAATAGCTCAGTCCAGTGGTGTGAGGGTACTAACGTTAGAATATCGCCTTGCACCTGAATTTTTGTATCCAACTGCGAACGAGGATTGCCTATTCGCCTATCACTGGTTATTAGAAAACGGATATTCAGCTCATAACATTGTGTTTGGCGGTGACTCGGTTGGGGCTAGTCTTGCTCTAATGACCCTTCTCTCTTTACGAGATGCTGACGAAGTATTACCTGCAGGTGCTTTTCTGATATCACCACACACTGATCTTGTGCATTTAGACGGAGAATCGTATATCACAAGAGCTGAACTTGATCCTACGGGGAGTTTAGCGTATAACCAAAGAATACGAAATACTTATTTAGGATTAGGAAATAAACAGCTAGACGAATATCCGGCTATTCTATCCCCGCTTAGGATGGATTTAAGAGGCTTACCTAGTATACTCATCCAAGTAGGTGATCAAGAGGTTTTATTAAGCGATGCTGTCCGATTCACTGAGCGTGCGAGAGCGGCAGGTGCCCCAGTCTTACTCGAAGTTTGGGAACAAATGTGGAGTGTTTTTCACTTGCTTGCCTATATGTTACCTGAAGCTGAACAAGCGATTAATAACATAGGCCAGTACGTACGAACCCTTTTAACCAGGTCACAGTCTTAGTCTCTAGGGTAGTCTACGCGCATAATATCCATGAAAGGAACTTTAGTCATATCTTCAGACCCTTGTACATGTATTTTACCGGTACGGGAATCCATCAATATAATTTGGCCACGAACGGGTTCTTCTTTACCCCATACTGTGAGCAAAATCTCTGCATTTTCCTGTTTCGCTTCATTTAACTGGTTACCGATTTCCTCAAGAACAAACTCATCACGTGTCGGGCGTTTCGCCACTTTTGCTTTAGCCATGTTAAAACCTCCAATTTTTTAAACGACAATCTTGATCATAACCTATTTCAGTCTATTTTTCGAGCTAAATACCAAATTAGTACACATCCAATTTCAGTTAGGAGCATGAATTATGAACAAAAGAATGCTGGGATCATTAGAAGTTTCTGCCTTAGGTCTAGGTTGTATGGGCATGTCACCACAATATTATGGAGCGCGAGACGAGAATGAATCGCTACAAACGCTACATTATGCACTAGATCATGGTGTCACTTTCTGGGATACCGCCAACGTATATGGTCGTGGTCATAATGAAGAATTGCTTGCTCAAGTTCTGAAAGAGAGACGTGAAGAAGTCGTACTTGCGACCAAATTCGGACTTGTTCAAAAGGATGGTGGTGTCGGGGTTAACGGAACACCTAACTATGTTAAATCTTCTTGTGAAGCCAGTCTGAAACGACTCGGCGTAGATCATATTGATCTGTACTACCTCCACCGTGTAGATCAGGACACACCTATTGAAGAGACCGTTGGCGCTATGGCTGACCTAGTTAAAGAAGGTAAAATAAGACATATCGGACTTTCGGAAGTTTCCGGAGAGACGCTAAGTAAGGCTTTTAACGTTCATTCCATTACAGCTGTACAATCGGAATATTCACTTTGGAGCCGTGATATTGAAGAAAGCACTTTTCCTGCATGTCGTGAGCTAGGCGTAGGAATTGTACCCTATAGCCCACTTGGTCGTGGATTCCTAACAGGTGAGATTCGCAAATTTGAAGATTTTGCAGCAGATGATTACCGAAGAGGACTTCCACGCTTTCAAGGTGAGAATTTTCAAGTGAACCTAGACATCGTAAGCGAACTAGAACGCATGGCGCAGGATAAAGGTGTCAAGGCAGCTCAACTCGCTCTAGCATGGGTGCTGGCACAAGGTGAAGATATCGTTCCTATTCCTGGTACTAGTCGCAGAGCAAATTTAAAGACGAATATTGAAGCTGCTAACATCATCCTCTCGCCACATGAGCTTAACGAACTAAATACGCTGGCAAGTAAAATAAAAGGCACACGCTATAGTGAACAGTCTATGAGAATGACCAATCTATAACTCAACGGTAAATGTAATACCCTTAAATTGTAAAGGAAACCCACATTCTCATCGAGAGTGCGGGTTCCTTTTTACATTACATAGACATGAACTCTTTGAATGTATATTTTTTACAATCCATATTTTACAAAACTAGTGATCTATTATGAGCTTACGTTAACATTGCATTGATACTATACTAGTTAGTCACATAAGAGATCGAAGGGAGAATATATAACATTGAATAAGAAATGGCTTATCAGCGCGACAGCAACACTTACACTTTCGCTTGGGGCAGGAAGTGTATCCGCTGCCTCGGTTAATGGAACTCCTACATATGAAAATTGGGATGAATTCCGCTCCAGCGTGGTATTAACTGAAAAACCGGTTCAAACAGGTACATATAAGCTAAATGCTGCTGATCTAGCAAAAGGAATCAAAATGGGTGTCGGCTCTTCGCTTACACATATTCCAGGAGATCCAGACAATGTATTCTACTCAACAGCCGACCGTGGACCTAATGGTCAAATTGATGTAAAGGGTAAAACGCTCCGTACGTTTCCTGTTGCAGATTACACACCTACAATTTATAAAATTCAAATAACGAATGGAGAAATTAAAATTCTCGATAAGTTCCCTTTGAAAGTGAACGGTGTCAATCCAACTACGGGTACATCCAACATTACGGGACTTCCGAACATCAAAGGCCGCGATGAGGCACCTTATGATGCAGCGGGTTCCAAAGAACTAGCATATGACCCATATGGTTTAGATATTGAAGGAATCGCATATAACGTGAAAGACGATTCGTTCTGGATTTCAGATGAATATGGCCCGTCTATTGTTCATGTGAAACGTGATGGAACGATTATTGAACGTATTGTACCTAAAGGCTGGGCTACTCAAGTATCCACACCACTTGTACCTGCTCGTGAAGTCCTTCCAGCGGTGTATAATAAGCTACGCCAAAACCGCGGAGCAGAGGCCATAGGCATAACGCCTGACGGAAAGTATATGTTCATGGCTATGCAGAATGCTCTACGTAATCCCGACAAAGCGATGGATAACTCTCGCCAAGTACGTATTATCAAGTTTGACCTAGAGACACTTACACCAGTTGCTGAATATGCGTATCTCTTAGAAGATGCTAAACAATTCAAGAAATTGGTTCAAGGCGACATCGTCATCTCCGATATGGTTGCAATCAATGAGCACACGCTTCTTATTGATGAACGAGATAAATTCGCAGGTGATCAAGCGCAGTTAAAGCGCATTTACTCGATCGACCTATCCGATGCAACGAACATTCTTGGTAAGTACGATGATGCAACCGCTGCCGGTAAAACAATTGAGCAAATGTCAACTGCGGATCTGAAGAAAAATAACATCTTACCTCCAACTAAACGTACTGTACTTGATTCAGTAGAGTTTAAATATCCGTATGAGAAAATCGAAGGCGTATCGCTTATCAACGGTAATACGTTAGTTATCGTAAATGACAACGACTTCGGTATTGATAGCACATCTCCTGAGAACGGTACGGAGCTGTGGACCTTTAAATTGCCTTATTCAATTAAATAATAGCTATACGCAAAAGAAAAATTAACGCGTAAACTTTAATTTTTTCTAAAAATACACAAAGAGATCGCTCTATTTGGAAATGGAATTACTACTACCATTCCTAATGAAGCGATCTTTTTGATTTTTGCTCATACGTAGTGCGATCTCAGAGAAATAATTAATTGATTGTATCGTACTCACGGTTTCATCGTATTTATCAAACCCTTATACAACCCAGAAACATCTAAACCATCGATGGCAAAAGCATGTCTTACCAGCTCGGGCGCTACAAATTCATCGTATTTACCGATGTAAGGAGCTTCATCAGGATCAAGTAATGATCCCGAATCATGACAAGCAGCGATTTCGCGTAAAATTTGATTCATTAGCGTCTGATCGTCCGTCTTACCAGCGACAATGAAATAATACGGTTCCATCGGAACAACAGATCTAAGTGATAATCGATCCGTTAAATTATGCTTAAGCAATCGTTCCAGTGTTCTGAACTGCTTACTTCCCACCCAAGGAAGAATAAACAAGGAATCTCCACCCGCTGGTATCACAAACTGCTTCAACATTCCACTTTCCCGAGCGAGCCGTCTGGCTCTTTCCAGACGATTAACTGCTTGAGGAGATAAATAACTGTAAAGGCTACTCTCTTCAAGCACTTCGCGCATTTTGTGCAAAATAAGTGTATGAACATCCCCGCCTGCACCAAGCCAAAGTGTATCGACCTTCCCTAGCGCAGCTTTTACATAAACCGCCTTATGCTTTGTATCCACTTCGACGACCTTCCATAGCTTACCAGCTAGTGAAAAACAATAGCCTGGAGGTGGCACCGTTGTAATAGACCCAAGCTCCTCAGAACCGTTATATACTACATGTTCCTCATCATCTTTGAAAACGGCAAAGAAACGGAAATTATTCACGATTCTTTCTCCCATGAGACCAATCAATAGTGTCTTCTCATCCGTCCACTGGATATGATCCGTCTGAATTAGATAATTCAGAAATACCTTATACTTCTCTGCCCCAATCTTTCGGAATGAAGGCAGCGACAGAACCGCCTCGGCAAGTTCATGGGGCATGGCTTCCCCCATACTCTTCAGAATGCTCATCGTCTGGTGATACAGAAGACCAATTGGAAATTCTCTAATATCTAGAGGTTCTACCCATTTATGACGAACGTATAGCTCGATAACCGCGATTGCCCGCAGTAATGTCCAAGGCATACGAGCTGGAAGTGGCGCCTCCTCATCTTCTTCCTCCGGACATACGAATAGCATTTCAGATGCCATATCATCTCGTCTACCTGATCTACCGAGCCTTTGAACAAAACTGGATGCGCTATAAGGCGCGCCTAATTGCACGACACGCTCAAGCTCGCCGAGATCAATGCCCAGCTCCAGTGTCAGTGTAGCAGCAGCAACCGCTGGGCCCACACCACCCCGCAGGGCAGACTCCGCTTCTTCTCGGAGCATAGCGGAAATGCTCCCATGATGCACATAGAAAACATCAGGTTGATGCCGCTTAGCGGCTACCTTTCTCAGCTCTAAGGTGGTAAGTTCTGCATCCGAGCGACTATTGGTAAAGACCAATGCTTTCTTTAAATGTGTACTGTCATATATAAAATCGTAATATGCATTACGTGCATTCTGCAAATGCTCTGCTTGCTCTTCGTCTCTAGCATCTGGGAAGGAGAAATGCTCTACACGTAGCCGAAGCTTCCTTACGGCTGGAGATGATACAACCTCGACGGGATGCCTTGTTCCCGCCCCGAGCCAGTCTTGAGCAGCTTCATAATCACTTAACGTAGCAGATAGTCCAATTCGTCTAGGAGAGCATCCAGTCATTCGCTCGATTCTAGCCAGTTGACTTAGCACCTGAATACCACGATCTGCGCCCATAAAGGCATGAACTTCATCAATGATGATATATCGTAGATCCCTAAACAATGCTGGAATCGCATTGGGACGATTCATGAGCAGACCTTCAAGTGACTCAGGGGTGATCTGAAGAATACCAGAAGGCTTGCGCATGAGCTTACTTTTCTCCGTTTGCGAAACATCTCCATGCCAGTGCCATACAGGGATATGTGCTTCCTGAATGAGATCCTTCAGCCGCTCGAATTGATCATTGATCAATGCTTTGAGCGGACCAATATACAGTATGCCTACTGAACTTGAGGGCTTCTCATACAGCTCAGTAAGAGCTGGGAAAAATGCCGCTTCGGTTTTACCAGAAGCCGTAGCCGCTGCAATCAGCAAATGATTCGGTGTGTCGAAGCAGACTCGGCATGCCTCGACCTGTGTAGGCCGCAGGGAATCCCATTTTCTTTTGTACATAAATTCTTGGATAAATGGGGCTAGTCTATGAAAAGGACTATCGCTCATAGCTCAAACTCCGCCAGAAAGTCATCCATTTCATCTGAATCTGTATCCGCAGGTTTCACTTCTCTATCGCCAAGCACCTGATCGTATGAAGCTTCTGGATTCTGATGTAATGTGTGCATGACATCCATGAAATCTCGCACAACTTCTCTCGTGGTTAGCAGTTGATCTGCCCCTAAACGTCCAACCGCCGACTCCATAAAGCGAATCAGATCTGCATCGGTTAAAGTTGCTGTATATCCAAAATGAAGGGCATGAATATGCCGCAGCTTTTGTAAAAGAATTAAAATTTCTTCATGAGAGAGCATATTCAGCTTCAAAATCGGACCCGCATAGTTCTGGTATCCTTGCCCTGCATATCTACCCTCTACTAAACGTGAACGAAGCGCTTCATAACTGAATAAGCCACGGCGCTCGTCCTCCACAAACTGAGGCGTACCGCCAATGAATATACCAAGATGCTCCGCTTTGCCTTGCATTGTATCATTGAACATCGTAAGCAGCTTCTCATAATTACTTTGACGTGAGATGCTATTCGTTATTTTATATAAGTTAACACCTTCATCAATAAATAACAGTAAACCCTTATAACCGATTCGTGCCGTGAACTCCGACCACAGTTTAATATAGTCATACCAATTGTCGTCATCGATAATAACGCCAACGAGTAGATCCTTCTTCGCTTCTGTCTTTGTTGCATATTCTCCGCGTAACCAACGCAAAGCGGCCTGCTTCTGCTCTTCATCAGCAAGCTTGTACCCGCTCCAATAGGAGGCGAGCACACGCGCGAAATCGAAGCCATGCACTAAATTCTGCATCTCATTCGTAATGGTGTAAATCCGCTGCTCCACTTCCTCGTTAAGCGCTGGATCACTGGGGCGAAGCTGAAGCTCCTTCATGGCATCTTGCTGTATTGAAGAGATCCACTTCTGCAACATTGCCTCTAAAGCCCCTCCATCGGGTCTTGTCCGAGTCGACAAATGCATCATAAGCTCTCGGTATGTCGCAAGGCCCTGCCCTTTCGTACCGACAAGTCTCCGTTCAGGAGACAGATCTGCGTCAGCAACTACAAAATCTCGATCCATCGCGTAATTGCGTATCGTCTGGAGTAAGAAGCTTTTTCCACTACCATATCTGCCGGTAATCAGCTTAAGAGCGGCTCCCCCTTCCGAGATATTATCCATATCTCTAAGGATAGCCTCCACTTCCGCTTTGCGCCCAACAGCGATATGCTCAAGTCCTACCCGAGGAACAACACCCGCTGTAAGCGAGTTAACGAGCGCGGTTGTTAAACGCTTCGGAATTTTAACTTCTGTCAAGTGAGGTCACCTCTTTATCTGTTCACTTTAGATTTTTGAAATACGATATATATTCATCCATGATTTGTTCTCCATCGATAACGAGGTCACCAATCGTCTCCATCGATGCTTCGTTAATCTCATCAATGAGGAGCGCAGGCATCGTTCCATGAGCTTCGGCAACTTGAGATAGTCCATGATAAGGTCCTTTTTCCATTAAGGTTGCCAGAATGTCCAAATGGGATGTGCTTAGTAAACTTGCAAAAAGCTGCCACTCCTCATCCATTCCTTCTGTATTCCAAGAAATAATCTCATGTTCATTCCCTGAGTTAACTTGTAAGGGAGAAGATTCTAGCATATTTGGGACCTGAGTGTCTAGCTGCATGGGTTCATTATCTGTATACTCAATTTCCTTCGTGCTTAACTGTTCATTTTCTATTTCCGACTCGATGTCCATTTTAATTTCGATACCTGTTGGTTTCGCTGTTTCATTCTCATCTTCAATCGTTAGCATATTTCGCACCACCTCTGTATCCAGCTGTAAAGCGGTAAGCTTGGCTGAATCAATCGAAATACTTGGTGGAGTCTTTTTCGCTCGGGTGAATTCATTCGTTACATAACGTTTGATTAGTTTCTTGACTTCTGGTTCTAGTTCAATACCTCGCAGACGTCCCTTGAATCCGCGCAGCTCACGCAAAATATTTTCCGTATATTTGAATAGCTGTGTCACATAGACTCTTAATGGCAAATATTGCTGCAAGGGAACACAAGTCAACATAACCGTTCTGCCATACAAATTAGGGTCATACATAGCACTTCTAAATAAGTAGCGTTCAACCGTCTTTTCTTCACCGGGATGAAGCATATTAATGAGATTGACTTCATTCGTTTTGAGCATATATGAGTCTACCAGTGCAATAACCTTGGGGATATAGAGTTCAAGATCGAGCCGTCCGGTACTGTTATAGAATTTACTTCGAAACATATCATAATCCGATAAAGCTGATAACATCTCTAACGTTAAGCGAGAAGGTTCTTCTTTCAGCATCCTTAACAATTCAATATTGAGAAGCTCACCCTTCAGCGACGTCTGCGACTGGGCCAGAATATCAATTAATGGAATATCTAAACCATGGACAAGCACGAAATCAGACACCCAATCAGCAAGATATCCATTCAGTTGACGATAACGAGCACGATAAGATTCCCATATCTTGAGCAGTAGTGCATACCCTTCTTCAGGTTTGTCCCAACCAATGCCGTTGATCAGCTCATAAATGTACACAAAAACATAAGAGAGATCATTATCCAGGTATCTTTCCTTCCTTACCTCACTTCGCCAGTAAAAATACCATTTAAGCTGTGACTCCATCATCTCATCATAAGTGGGCCAATAGCTCATAAATGGAACAAAAGGCACTTCGTCCTCCACTCTTTCCGTCCATTCCGTTGCTTGCAATAAGAATTCATGCTCTTTTGTATAAAAAGGGAACTCCTCAACTGGCGATAAGTCCAACTCAATCTCTTCCTTAGGCGGAATGGATGAACTTCTTGGTGGAATAGGCGTACCCTGAGTCTCCACACTCTCTATCGTCTCCAAGATTTCAATCTCAGTAAATTCGATCATTCGATCATTCGATTTCATTTATTTATACATCACCATTCAATCAACTTATTTATAATTAATTATATTATATCAATATAAATAAAACATGCCGCCATCGAATTTAATCGACGCAGCATGTTGATACGTAGTCTGAATCTTATTTACCCACAAAAGGTAATATTTTAGACAAAAAAATAAAGCAGTAACCTGCTATTCGATCATTTTTCCGATATCACGTGAGAGAATACTCACATTCCAAGGATAAAAGTAAAAATTCATCCCGTCATCTTGAAGATTCTGTTTATATGCATAAGGTTTATCCGTATAAAAAATCATATCATAAAACGTTGGATCCCCTTTTGACATGTCCGGTTGATAATTTTGTGTAATCTTGCCTTCATCAAGCAGAGCGATAAACGATTTAACTTGTTTACCTTCAATTATTTTGGGCTCGCTATTCGGATTCTTGAAGGAATTCTTATAAATTTCAATCCTCGTTACTTGTTGCTTGGGAATATCTTTATAGTTGAGATTCAGCTTAACGGAGTCATCCTTAAACAGCTTGTATCCATGAAGACTTTGTTCGTCTTTTGCAGCAATCATAGAATGATCTGGAAACCCTTGGACTTCATATAACGGAGTACCGATTTCTAAAAAAGCTGCATCACCGTCTTTTGTTTGATAGTTTGAATTCGTCACCACATCATCTACTTTAAATTTAACCGTTCCTACTCGTTGTTGCGTCAATACAAAAGCAGGATCAGCTATCACAGCCTCGTGAACTCCTGTATAACTTTTGTTATTTAATTTCACAAAATCAACCCAATCAATGATTGTTGATGTAGTATTTAATGGATTCGTCACGCCAGTACATCCAACTAATGATAGTATCATGATTATGAACACCATAGTACCCATACACTTTTTTATAAGAATCCCTCCTCATGCTCCTAACGTTTCTCATACAACAATTGTTGCAATCGAATCGACTATAGAATCAGAGGTATCTAAAGCCTTAGTTATGTGGTGTTTGAGGCTCAATAGTGATATTAAATTCTGCCTCTTTCATTCTGCCGCATTCATTAAGCGCCTTAACTTTAATCGTAGTTTTTCCCGCTTGTACAGGTGTGATGACTAGATAATTCTCACAAATATTAACCATGGCAACATTCGTATTTGAAGAATTAGCTTCATACGTCAGTATACCTCCAACCTCATCCGTAAATATACTCTCTAAGTTCACGATTTTCCCCTTCCTCTTCCTATTAGGTTATATATCATTCTAGCAAGCGATTCTGAACAAATTCTAAACAAAAAGGTATACTTAATCGTTTGTATTTTAAAGGTAATAAATTAATAATATCCTATAAATTTCATATACTACTTGTTACCTTTATTGTAATGAATATACTCAATAAACAAAGGGGGATAATCTTATTTACGAGGGGTAATATATTCGGATATAAAAAACTCACAGACATTAAATACATGCTGTGAGTGAATTGGGAAAATCGATGCCATACTATTGTAGCGGTGCATCTTATTTTTGCATGATCAGAAGGTTTGCAAACGAATCTTAAATGTAAAAAAACAACGCTCATCCTATGAGCGTTGTCATCCTTATATCACTTGATATGCATTATCTAAAGCTTATTCCTCCGAGACATCTAATTCTGGTAAAGCCCATACCGACACACTACCTGCATTAACAGGAAAATCAGCACATCCGTCTTCCCCGATTGTCACATGTTCCTCACGTGTATTGGTTAAGTCTAACCAAACCTCACCAGCACGTTCTTCACCTACGCACATATGCTTGAATCCTTCTTCACCGTTGCATATGACTACAGCGCAGCCTGATCGATCAATTTCTGGAACGCCCATCCGAACCCAACCAATGGTATTAGGATGATCGAAATAATCTACTTGTTCTCCATATGCCTTATGATATCGAGCGTACAGAAGTGGATCAATGGCTATCTTTTTCCCTGGAATTGGGTTATCTCCACCTATCCCATAATAATCCCCATAGAACACTACCGGATATCCATCGATACGAAGAAGAATTAATGCATATGCACTCTGCTTAAACCAATCATCCACCCATGACTGAAGTGCTTCGCCTGGCTGGGTATCATGATTATCTACGATCGTTACTGCTTGAAGCGGACGCTCTTTCACAAGAGAACCGTCAAATATCGTCGTTAGATCGAATTCCTTTCCACCCTGCGCAGCCGCTTGAAGGCGGTAATGTAACGGTACATCAAAAATATCGATTGAGTTCTCTACTGCATCTAAATAGGCTAAACAATCCCCTAGATCTGCATTCCAGAATTCGCCGACAATATAAAATTTGTCACCTAGCTCCTCGTACATGGCCTGCGCAAATTCTTGTACAAAATTATGGTCAATATGTTTGATAGCATCTAAACGGAATCCATCACATGAAAGAGTGTTGACAAGCCACTTACCCCAACTTATCATTTCTTCTCGAACCAATGGATTATTATAGTCGATATTAGCAAACATCAAATAATCATAATTACCGAAACCGTCGTCGACATTTTCGTTCCAATGTTTATTCTCTCCGATAATACGATAGATTCCAGTGTCACCATCTTTAGCATTGTAATCAGTACCATTGAAATGAGTGAAGTTCCACTTAAATGAGGAATACTTGTCCCCTCGTCCGGCAAAGTTAAATTTTGTCCATCCTTCAATATCAAAAGGTTTCGAGATTTCTTCATTGCGATTATCTTCTTTTACCTCAATGACCTGAAACTTCTCTTTCTCATCGGCGCCAGCTTATGGTTCATTACCAAGTCAGCATATACTGAAATTCCTTGCTCTTTACATGCAGCGATGGCTGCTAAAAGTTGATCTTTCGTACCATATTTGGTGCGAACGGAGCCCTTTTGATCAAATTCGCCAAGATCGTATAAATCATAAATACTGTAGCCCGTGTCATCAGGGGAAGAACTTTTCGTTGCTGGAGGTATCCATACCGAATCAATTCCTATTGCCTTTAACTCCGAAGCGCTATCTTTTAGTCGATCCCAATGCTTACCATCTGGGTCTACATGCCATTCAAAAAACTGCATCATCGTATGGTTACGTTCCAAAACATTCACCCTCACTATTGGTATAATATATTATCATTACCCTTATCAGACTCCGAGCTAATCAGCTCATACCCATGAATTTATTATTATTGACGTGGTTCAAGAATTGATAAAAATCCTTGACCCCAAAATTTAATGAACAGTCGTCCATATATCAAAGAATGCATCCCAATACACGTTAGACACTTGGAAAAAAACTCCCCTGTTATGAGACTATTCATCGGCAAATTATGCCGTATGTATTCAGCAACTACTTATGCTTCAACGTAAAAAAAGAGCCCTTCCGTTTAAATCGGAAGGGCTCTCTATAAATAAAATGATTAGAACTTTGCAGCTGCAGCTGCTGTTTCTTGCAGACCATCTTCTATTAATGCAGATGAACGATCCGGGAAGGCGTTATGACTTTCAATAATAACTTCCTGCGGCGTTATTCCCCATAAATTCAAATTCGCTTTGATGAAACGAAGAGCTGATTCAAGAGAAGCCATTGGTTCAGACGAATACACTCCGCCACGCGCATTCAGTAACATTACCTTTTTATCTCCAACTAAACCAATTGGGCCCTCAGCCGTATATTTAAACATCACGCCAGCTTGAGCTAAATATGACAAATACGTCGTAAGTGGTGCTGGTGCAGTATAATTCCAAAGCGGGAACGCAAATACAATTTTGTCCGCAGCCAAGAACTGTGTAAGATAACCGTTGATTAAGTCAAAGATCGTTTTCTCTTCTGTTGTTATTTCAAGTCCTTGATTTTCCTTATATAAAGCGGTAATCGCTGTGTTACCGTAATATGGCAGGTTTTCCTTATATAAATCTAGTTCGGTAATGTGATCCTCTGGATGAAGCTCCGTGTAAGTTTTGACAAATGTTTCGTACATTTGAACACTGACTGCTTGTTCCACAGGACGATCGTTGACTTTGATGCATAGTATGTTAGACATGATGAACCCTCCGAATATGTTGTTTGTTATAGTTCTGATACTTGTTTATTTTACCGCGCATATTTATATTGTACAACCCGCTTGCAACTGGCATAAATTATACGTGTGCTCATCCTATAAGGTTTACCTTATCTTCATATCTTCTAGGTCGAATGTAGAAAATCGTATATTTTGATGTCATTCTAACCCTAATTATAATCCAGATGTCCCATAGACAGCTAAAATTCCGACTTAAGAATCTGTGAAATTACATAAAAAAAATGGAAATAGTTGTAATTTATCATTGAAGAATTCACCACATTACTATATCTTTAATATTATCAAGTACAAAATTTACATTTTATAGCAATAATTCTAAACATTATGTGAATATTTTTTTATTCCATATTGTAAGCGCTTTACAATATAGGTATGAACTCTTTTGAGTTTATATAGAGACATCATTAGACAAGGCCCGAGACGTTGTCGGCTTTAATTAAAGTACTGCATTCTATGAAATAAGGAGGTGTTACGTACAAACCATTGTAAATCTTATAATACAAAATTGTGAAATGATTTTGATTATTAGTGCATTTTTAAAAACCAAATATCTAGGAGGTAATTTTATGATAACTTATACTTTCTCGCGTCAATCCATGTTGTATAAATGGCTTATCGCTTCAGGCATGATTGTGGTGGTTATGCTTGGCATGATGCTCATCGCTGAACGTGCTTCCGCTCACGGATATGTTGATTCACCTGGAGGCCGTGCTTATCTCTGTAAAACTGGAGCCAATACCGATTGCGGTAATATCGTATATGAGCCACAAAGCTTAGAAGCACCTAAGGGCTTCCCTGCTGCTGGTCCCGCAGATGGTAAAATTGCTAGTGCTGGTGGAGCTTTCCCTAAATTGGACGAGCAATCCGCAACACGTTGGACCAAAGTGAGTATGACGCCAGGATCTCATACGTTTAACTGGACTTTAACGGCACGCCATGCAACAACAAGCTGGAAGTATTACATCACTAAACAAGGCTGGAATCCGAATGCACCTCTTTCTCGTGATTCCTTCGATCTGACTCCTTTCTGTAACGTAAACTACAATGGAGTACAACCAAACTCTCCTTATACAGACACTTGTAATGTACCAAGCAGAACAGGCTATCAAGTAATTCTCGCAGTTTGGGAAATCGCTGATACAGCGAATGCATTCTACAATGTCATTGATGTCGATTTCGGTGGTGGCGGTAGCACTCCTTCCGACACAGCAGCACCAACGGCTCCAGCAAATGCTGTCGTTTCCAACGTGGCTACAACCAGCGCATCACTTAGCTGGGGCGCTTCTACTGACAATGTCGGCGTTACAGCTTACAAAATTTACAATGGCTCCACATTAGTCGCTACAACATCTAATGGATCTACATTGAATTATAATGTTACAGGTCTAACAGCGAATACCGCTTACACCTTTACGGTTAAAGCAGTCGATGCAGCTGGTAATACATCGGCAGCGAGCAATGCGGTTACGTTCACTACAACTGCTGGAACAACAACAGACACTACAGCTCCTACTGCTCCATCCGGTTTGCAAGTGAATGGTACTCCCACTTCAACTTCTATTTCTCTAAAATGGAATGCTTCATCCGATAATGTAGGGGTGACAGGATACCGTGTATACCGCGGAACAACTCTGACTGGAACGGTTTCTGGAACAACGCTTACGTATTCAGCTACAGGTCTAACAGCGAATACAACTTACACATTCACAGTTCGCGCAATTGATGCCGCTGGTAATGAATCTGTAAACAGTAATGCTGTAAGTGCAACAACAGCAGCAGCAACGACAACGCCAGGCGGTGCATCAGCTTGGGCTCCAAACGTTGCCTATACAACAGGAACTTTGGTTACTTACAATGGTGTAACATATGAATGCCGTCAACCTCACACATCCATTGCAGGATGGGAACCATCTAATGTTCCTGCACTCTGGCTTCAAAAGTAAATGATGTTTGACTAGTTACTAATTGGTTATTATTGCTTGTTATCTATTTTAAAATAATGTGGAGGTTTACTTATGCTCATTGCACGACATTCCCATCATTCAATGATTAAATGGGTTGCCGCTACTGGCATGATGATCACGATGACTCTTTGTATGTTCTTAATTGCAGACAAAGTATCTGCACACGGATATATTGAGTCTCCAGGTAGCCGCGGGTACTTGTGCTCGACGGGTAAGAACAAAGACTGTGGAGCCATTATTTATGAGCCTCAAAGTCTTGAAGCTTACAAAGGATTCCCCGCTGCCGGACCGGCAGACGGAAAGATCGCTAGTGCTGGTGGAGCCTTCCCTAAGCTAGATGAGCAAACAGCTACTCGCTGGAGCAAGGTGAATATGTCTTCTGGGGTTAACACTTTCAAATGGACTATTGAAGCCAACCATGCTACAACGAGCTGGAAGTACTACATTACAAATCAAAATTGGAATCCGAATGCACCTTTAAGCCGGGCACAATTTGATTTGACTCCATTCTGTAACGTACCTTATAAAGGTAAACAACCTGGTTTTACTTATACGGATACATGTACTGTCCCGAGTAGAACAGGCTATCAAGTTATCTTAGCCGTTTGGGAAATCGCTGACACAGCCAATGCATTCTACAATGTCATTGATGCTGACTTCGGTGGTGGTGGCACTACGCCAACCCCAGACACTACTGCACCTACCGCTCCAACGAACTTAACTGCAACTAATGTTTCATCATCCGGCGCATCCTTAGCTTGGAATGCAGCAACGGATAATGTTGGTGTAACCGCTTATAAAGTGTATAACGGTTCGACGCTAGTAGCTACGACAGCTAACGGTTCTACCCTCAACTATAATGTTACAGGGTTATCTGCTAATACTTCCTATACTTTTACCGTTAAAGCAGTTGATGCTGCTGGCAATTCTTCCTCAGCTAGCAGTGCAGCAAACTTCACAACGGCAAATATCCCCGTACCATCTACAGACACAACCGCACCAACAGCTCCAACAGGGCTGCAGGTGTCTGGCGTACCCACTGCAAATTCCATTTCACTACTCTGGAATGCAGCAACGGATAACGTAGCAGTTACTACGTATAAAATTTTCCGTGGTACGATTCTAGCAGGAAGCGTCTCTGGAACAACATTAAACTATGTTGTCACTGGACTAACTGCAAACACACCTTACACATTCACCGTTCAAGCGGCGGATGCAGCGGGTAACCAATCCGTGGCGAGTAATGCAGTTAGTGCAACTACCGCAGCTGCAACGACTCCAACGGCATCCCCGTGGGCTGTTAACACAGCTTACACAACAGGAACGTTAGTGACTTATAATGGTGCGACATATGAGTGCCGTCAGCCTCATACGTCGATTGTTGGCTGGGAGCCTACCAATGTTCCCGCACTATGGGTACTAAAGTAAGATTGTAAAATAAAAGAGTCCGCTTCCGTTATTCGGAAGCGGACTCTTTGTATAATTTCTTAAAGTTGCAAACGTTATCTTATTCTTGAGGACGTTTGCCTGCATCCATTCCAGACTCGGTTACAGTCATAATAGGCTTAACGCTAAGATCCGAATTCACGCGAACTTGGCAAGACAGACGAATATTAGGTTCATTGAATCCTTTAGTTTCCAATATTGTAGCTTCAGCTTCTTCAATCGGACCTGCGTCCCCAGACAATACTTCAACTCGGCATGTCGTACATTTGGCATTTCCGCCACAGCGATGTAAAATATCTACGCCATTATCCTCAAGCACTAGTACTAACTTCTGACCTTCTTGAGCTTCAAATGAACCTCTTCCTTCAACCTGTACTGTTAGCAAATGAAATACCTTCTTTCTCAATTTTCTTTTAGAATTACCATCAATTTGTAAGATTTAAATAGCAACTCTTATTATGCGGCCAGCCTGCGTAAAGTTCAACTCTCTTGAACATCGATTCCAAAATCTTTATAGTTCCAAAGATTGCGGTTCTTGTTGAATAACTTGCTTAGGAAGCAACCTTTCAGATAATGCTACAGCAAGACATAAGATGCAGCAGATTCCAAAGAGTATCCGCATTGGGAAATCATAGGAAGCGACCGATGTAGCTACCATCCCCATATTGCCAACAAATAGCGTAGCCAACCCAATACCGATGATCTGTCCCAAATAACGTACTAATGCTAATAGACTTCCTGCCAAACTGCTCTTCGAGGCCGGGGCAGCGCTCATAACATCTGCATTATTCGTAGCAGCAAACAGGCCGATCCCAATACCAAATAATGCGAGCTGAATGGCCATGTACAACACATTAATCTCAGGTGCAAAAACAATAAACAACATCGAACATGCACACACATAGGCCCCAGCCTCTATCGGAAATTTACTTCCATAGCGGTCTCTGAATCCTCCGGCAAAAGGAGCAATTACACCCATGACTAGCGGCTGAATCATTAATAAAGCACCTGTGATACCCGCTGAATAGCCTAGTTCATTATGTAAATAAAAGGCTAATGGAATAAGCGTTGCGCTCTGAGCCAAATTGATAATTAAAGAACTCGTGTTGCCAAGCCATACTTTGCGATGTCTAAACAACTCACGATCTATGATCCCATATTGAATGCGACGTCCTTGTATCCACAAGATAACTAGAAGCAAGCAACCTAGTATCCCTTCAGACCATGTCCATGTAGAGATTGCTCCTTCCTTCTTCAGTGATTCTGCAGCTAGCATTAGTAAACATATACCCGATCCAAGTAGAGCAGTACCTACATAGTCAAAAGGTGTCCTAACACCGTTTCTTTGATTCGTTGGAAACCATTTAAATCCTAAACAGCAAGCAACAAATGCAATCGGAACGTTAATCCAAAATAGCCAAGTCCAGTCTGCTATTTCAAGTAAAAGGCCGCCTAGTGCCGGACCAGCTAAAGTACCGATTGATATAAAGATGGCGTTAATTCCAAGGGCTTTACCACGTTCATGGTCAGGGAAAATCTGTCTCACCATAGCTTGGCTATTTGCCATAATCATCGTTGCCCCGATGCCTTGTAAACAGCGAGAAATGAGAATCATAGCAAACCCATGAGATAGCGCGATACATAATGAACCGATCCCAAATACGAGAAATCCATAGCTGTATACCTTACGTCGTTCTAATCGATCTGAGAGCTTCCCCATCCATGGCAGTAAAATGACCATGGTGAGCAGATAAATTGTAACTACCCATTGAATATCGGCTAATGATACTGAAAATTGTTTAGCCATGATTGGCAAGGAAACGTTCACAATACCAACATCTAATGTAGAGATGAGCGTGCCCATATTTACAATTTGCATGATACCCCATCTATTTTTGTACGAAACAGACATGTATGAACGATCCTTTCTGATGCCCGAAGTTTAAAAAACTGTTCGTATAGGCTTATTATATTTAAGCTACATATACTATACTTTGAACCCTTTTTTATTCTATTATAAAGATAAGAAAATTTATATCTTTTTCCACAATAATCAACGAAAGAGGGTGAAATATGGGACCATTTTCGAATGAACTGCTGAAGGATAAAGTCGTTCTGATTACCGGTGGAGGCACAGGTCTTGGACGTTCGATGGGCGAACGATTTCTAGAACTTGGGGCGAGTCTAGCTATTACAGGTAGACGTGAAGAAGTGCTTAAGGAAACAGCAGACAAATGGATTGCAAGCGGTTACAATGTATTCTATAAAGCATGTGATGTACGTGATCCCGCGCAAATTCATGAACTAGTGGAAGCCGTTGAAGCTCATTTTGGACGTATCGACGTACTAGTCAATAATGCAGCAGGTAACTTCATAAGTCCAACTGAACGTTTGTCGCCTAGAGCCGTGGATGCCGTACTGAATATCGTTCTGCATGGCACGTTCTATATGACTCTTGAAGTTGGAAAAAGGTGGATCGAACAACAACACCAAGGTACGATGCTAAATATTGTGACAACGTATGCCTCAACAGGCTCAGGCTTTGTTACACCTTCAGCGGCGGCTAAGGCGGGAGTACTTGCATTAACAAGATCACTCGCTGTCGAGTGGGCACCCTATGGCATTCGGCAAGTTGCCATTGCCCCTGGACCTTTTCCAACCGAAGGAGCTTGGTCGCGCCTCGCTCCTACACCGGAGCTTGAGCAGCAAATGCTTGGTCGTGTTCCGCTGGGTAGAGTTGGGCAACCCGATGAACTCTCAAATTTAGCAGCCTACCTCATTTCTGATTATTCAGCTTATGTGAATGGCGAGGTTGTGACTATTGATGGCGGAGAATGGTTGCAAGGTGCTGGTCAATTTAATGACCTACGTGAGGTTACATCCGATCAATGGGACGTACTCGCTAAGATGACAAAACCGCAGAAATAGTCCTGTTAAGCGTGCAAGAAATCAACATAACACATGTGCTGATATTTTATATGATAAAAAAGATGACTGCTGGGTTCTCCAGCAGTCATCTTTACTTTCTTCCATGTACATTCATGCTCAACCACGTCCATAATTTCTTATAGCTATCTCGTATATTTTTTCAAAATTTCTTGTAACTTTAGAGCAAGCCCCATCTTGCCTTCCACTTTCAAAGAGCCTGTCATAAAAGCCATTGTCGCGTTTAACTCATCATTCAACAACTTCCTAAGATTGTTCTCATTCAAGATTAAGGTGCAGTCTGGTGGAACCACCACCCCTTCTGCCACTTCGACTACGCCCTCCTGAAATGAAACTTGATAGGCACAGTCATCCTTCACGTTAAACTGATATACCGCATTCAGTGTAGAGATAGGTTCTGGACTAGATTCCATGATGTTTGCAAGCTGCTGAAGCTCATCCTTTATGGCCATCGGGACTTCCTCCTTTTGAGAGATCATTTGATATTGATTTTTCTAGTACTCGGAACGTTCCAGTACCAAAGGCAAGCAAATCACCATTCTCTTTGCGGGCATAAGCCTGAGCCGTTATTAATTTACGAGTTGAATGAATGAGTTCAGCAGTGACAATCACTTTGCCTTCTCCCGTTGGAGCGACATAATTCATATTCAAATGAATGGTGACCACATTGACTTCAGGTCTAGCGAGCATGACTAAGAGTCCCATAGCGGAGTCTACGACTGAAGCATGGACCCCTCCGTGTAAGATACCAATTAAGTTGAGATGATGAGGCTTAATGTCAACTGAAATGGTAACCTGCTTGTCATTCAGCTCATCGATTTGACACCCCAGGTAGTCCCAAAAGGTATCTTTCGCAGCTTGTTCCAACCGATCCAAGCTTGGGAAACGATTTGTTTGTTCCGATTCCATATTTAGGCCCTCCCTTGTGATGATATACAATTGAGCTGCGCTATATGTCGACTTTGGCTTGATCTACCAACTTCTCTGCTTCCTCATCAATAAGCTTACGGCGTAGAACTTTACCAACAAGCGTTTTTGGAAGCGTTTCCCTAAATTCATATACTTTAGGTACCTTATAAACAGCAAGACGTTCCTTACAAAAGCTTTTCAAATCGGCCTCCGTCGTAGTGCAGCCCTTCTTAAGCACGATGTAAGCCTTTACGCTTTCACCACGATATGGATCTACAATACCAGCCACAACAGCCTCTTCAACGTTGGGATGCTCGAAAAGCACTTCTTCTACCTCACGAGGATAAATATTGTAGCCCCCGGCAATAATCAAATCCTTACGACGGTCGAGGATAAAGAAGAATCCATCCTCATCCATACGTGCTAAATCACCAGTAAAGAGCCATCCATCGCGCAAAGATGCTGCTGTATCTTCCGGACGATTCCAGTAGCCTTTCATGACCTGTGGACCCCTCACGACCAGCTCGCCGATCTCACCAAGCGGCAGTTCCTCCCCTGTTAAAGCATTAACTATTCTAGCTTCGGTGTCAGGAACAGGAATGCCAACGGAGCCACTCTTTCGCTTCTCCCAAATGTTGTTTACATGAGTGACTGGCGAGGCTTCAGTAAGACCATATCCTTCGATTAATTTCCCGCCTGAAATGCTCTCGAATTTCTCCTGCACTTCGATAGGCAGAGGCGCAGCTCCGCTCACACATATTTCAATCGAAGATAAATCATATTTTTGTACTTCAGCATGATTAATGATGGCAATATACATGGTAGGAGCACCTGGGAATATGGTTGGCTTCTGCTCGTCTATTGTCTTCAGTACCTGATTAATTTCAAATCTAGGCAATAAAATAAGTTTACCTGCAATATAGATGGCCTGATTTAAGAGTACCGTTAGCCCAAATACATGAAAGAAGGGTAACGCGGCTAGGTAACTTTCCTCACCAATCTTCGCTTTGTAGAACCAGAGCTGCGCCTGGATGGTGTTCGATATTAGATTCATGTGCGTAAGCATTACACCTTTGGCAAAACCTGTCGTGCCTCCAGTGTATTGGATAAGTGCGATATCCTCTAACGCATTAATCTTAACTTCACACGGTTCTTCAGATGATTGAGCAATCATCTTTTTGAAAGAGAGTACCTTATGGCTATATATGACTTTTGCACTCATACCATCTTTCTTGGCTTTGATCGGATAGAGTAAATTTTTGGGAAAAGGAAGATAATCTTGCATTCCAGTTACAATCGTATACTCAAGCGGGTGTTTCTCCATCGCTTTGTTGACCCGGTTAACCAGTGCATCCATTGTAATAATCATACGAACGCCTGCATCGGTCAATTGATGCTCAATTTCCCTAGGTACATACAGCGGATTCGTCATCACAACCACACCACCCGCGAGTAGCGTCCCATAATAAGCAATGATGCCCTGAGGACAATTAGGAAGCATGATGGCAACCCGCTCACCCTTGCGAATACCCAGCCGAAGCAGGGCATTCGCAAAACGGTAAACGGATTTTAACAACGAGCTGTACGATATTTCCTTACCCATAAAGTCTAGTACCGTATGATCTGGATAGGCTGCGGCTGAATCGACGAGGAACTTCGCCAGATTCTGATTCGGATAATCGTACGTATGTGGGACCTCATGAGGATAATCATTTAACCAAGGTTTGTTCGGCATCAAGACACCCCAATCTAACGAATAATTACAGTACGTATTTCTCCGCTTCGATGACCTTCAATGCAATGTTTCGTTTTAATGCCAGCGTATTGATTGTAGATCGCTTCGTTAATTTCTTGAGTATAGATAATTGAGTACGCAGTGTATCGCCAGCTTCCATCGCTGCGAGCACTTCTTTAGTCCAGTTCTCAATCTGAACGAATGCTTCTTGCACGAAGATCGTTGTCATTTCAATTGCCAATTGAGCTTTCGTTTCCCCTGACCGTTCAATCATCTTACGTGTACGTAGTAGTGCACTCTCCATCGCAAATATGTTAATCATAATATCCGCCAGATGGCTGAGAATTTCTTGTTCTTCATCTACTTCATCTGGTACTTCTGTACAGCTTGCGCGCCTGCCATAAGGAAAATTTTCTTCGACATTGCTAGCAAATGTGTCTCTTGATCCAATACACCTTCAAATGTTTGGCTTGGCATAGGCTCCATTAGCTCAGCTTGCAGTGCCATAGCTTTCTGCATAAGTGGAAGCTCACCCTTCATTGCTCGTTTAATAAGCGTACCCGGAATGAGTAACCGGTTAATTTCATTGGTACCTTCGAAAATACGGTTAATGCGAGAATCGCGGTAGTTCCGTTCCACCCGATATTCTTGAATAAATCCATATCCGCCATGGATTTGTACGCCCTCATCGACAACAAAATCCAACGTTTCTGATCCAAAAACTTTATTAATAGAGCATTCAAGCTGGTACTCTGCAATCGCTTTAGCCGATTGATAACCTACATTTTCACTGGAATGATCCACTTCCTCCAAACCTACATCGAACAGACCCGCTGTACGGTAAACCATGCTTTCAAGGACAAACGTTTTCGTGTTCATTTCCGCTAATTTCTTCCCGATCAATGGGAAGGAAGAAATGGTTTTGCCAAATTGAGTACGTTCATTACTGTATTCAGCGGCGAGAGCAATCGTATCTTTTGAAGCTCCTACACAACCTGCGGCTAATTTGAAACGTCCAATGTTTAGAATATTAAAAGCAATAAGATGTCCTTTGCCGACTTCCCATAGCAAGTTCTCAGCCGGAACCTTTACATCTTCCAGAATGAGTGGACAAGTCGATGATCCTTTGATTCCCATCTTCTTCTCTTCCGGTGCGATGCTGACTCCTTCCATCGTCCGTTCAACGATGAATGTACTGAAATCTTTCCCGTTCACTTTAGCATATACGATGAATATATCTGCAAAGCCCGCGTTCGTAATAAACTGCTTGCTACCATTAATCGTGTAATAAGTACCATCTTCACTAAGTGTCGCTGTGGTCTTAGCACCCAAAGCGTCTGAACCCGAGGAAGGCTCTGTTAAACAATAAGCAGCAATCTTTTCCCCTGTAACGAGATGGTAGATATTTCTGTTTCTGTGCTTCAGTCCCGAAATAAACGATCGGTAACGTACCAATACCTACATGTGCTCCGACAGACAGTGCGAATGCAGAAGCTTTGGTTAAACGCTCGTTTATGAGTGTTGAGCTGACTTTGTCGAGTCCGAGTCCACCATAAGCTTCAGGAACCTCTGCTCCCAAAAGCCCGAGTTCCCCAGCCTTGCGCATCAAATCAACCGTTAATTCATAATTTAGTTTCTCAATTTCTTCGTCATGCGGAGCAATTTCACCTGCCACGAAGTCTTCAGTCGTCTCGGCAATCATGCGGTGCTCTTCCGTAAAATCCTCTGGTGTTGCGATGCTATTGAAATCGACATCTTCGATCATAAAGCTTCCGCCAATGACTTTATTCATCGTAGTACTCATATTATTCGCTCCTTTGATCAATCATGTTATTGAGGATAAACTTCAAACACGCCTGCTGCGCCCATACCGCCACCGATACACATCGATACAACCCCGTATCCACCGCCGCGTCGTCCCAGTTCACTAATCAAAGTAGTCGTAAGCTTCGTACCTGTGCAGCCCAGAGGATGACCTAAAGCAATCGCTCCTCCATTTACATTTACTTTCTCTTCATCAATGCCTAATTCTCTGATGACCTGAATACACTGCGAGGCAAAAGCTTCATTAATTTCAAAAAGACTTACATCTTCAAGTGAAATATTAGCCATACTTAGTGCTTTCGGAATCGCTTTTATAGGGCCGACACCCATAATTTCGGGTTCCACACCACTTAATGCGAAAGAACGGAAGGATGCTAGTGGTTTGAGTCCTAACTGATCGGCTTTTTCCCGACTCATGATGGCCACCGCTGCAGCTCCGTCACTCATTTGTGAGGCATTACCTGCCGTTACAGAACCATTAATTTTAAAAGCGGGTCTCAGCTTACTGAGCCCTTCCGCTGTGGTATCCATTCTAACGCCCTCATCTGTATCAAACGTAAACCGTTTGCTGATCACTTTACCTTTAGCATCGACGCTTTTTAGCTCAGCTTCAAAAGGTACTATTTCATCTTTGAACTTACCTTCCGTGATCGCTCGTGCTGCTTTCTCATGAGACCGAGCTGCGAATGCATCTTGGTCTGCACGTGAAACATGAAAGCGTTCAGCCACCTGCTCAGCGGTATGTCCCATACCGATATATACTTCAGGCATTTCATCAACCAATTTTGGGTTCGGTGAAATTTTAAAGCCTGTCATCGGTACATGGCTCATACTCTCTACCCCACCAGCTATGATCACATCTGCATTACCGAGCATAATCCGCTCAGCCGCAAATGCTATGGACTGTAAACCGGATGAACAGAATCGATTAATTGTCAGTGCTGGGACTGTGTTTGGGTACCCAGCGTAGAGCGACATGATGCGTGCGAAGTTAAGACCTTGCTCGCCTTCAGGCATTGCGCATCCGATGATCACATCCTCAACATCTTCTTTATTCAGTCCAGGTGCCCGATCAATAACGGCTTCTAGCACGATTTTACCGAGATCATCAGCCTCGTCTGCACTAGACTACCTTTCTTTGCTTTACCAATGGCAGTTCGTGCCATCGATACAATTACAGCTTCCTTCATTACATTTCACACTCCTTGGGATGTTAGGGTAGAAGAATGTAAGCCGTTAGTTTCTAAGCGCTTTACCTTTCGTGAGCATATGCTGCATACGCTGCTGCGTCTTAGGCTCTCCGCATAAACTTAGGAAAGCTTCACGTTCCAAATCGAGCATATATTGTTCGCTAACCAGCGTACCTGCGGGGACATCACCGCCAGCAAGAACATGCGCAAGCTTCTTGGCTATGAAAAGATCATGATCGCTAATATAGCCACTTTGCTTCATACCCAGCGCCCCAAGCTGAAGTATTGCTTTGCCCTCAGATCCAACGACACGAATCTTCTCTTCTGGTATCGGCTCATAGCCACCTCTTGCTAGTCCAAGCACCGCTTGTTTAGCCTCATATATTGAATGGTCTTGATTGGCAACCACTCGGTCGAATGGACGAAGATAGCCGAGACGTTTAGCATCATGTCCACTTGTGGAGACAGTCGCCATGCCTACGGTTTCAAAGATTTGCGTAATATACGGCTGTAGATCCGCATCCGCGAGGCGAACATGTTGACTTGCCCGAAGCGTCAGCTCTTTACATCCTCCACCAGCAGGTATCAAACCCACACCAACTTCTACAAGTCCATAATAGGTTTCTGCGGATGCAATAACCTGATCGGCAGGCATACAAGCTTCTACCCCGCCTCCAAGACACATCCGATGTGGAGCGGCAATGACCGGCTTCTCGAAACGCTTCACTTTGTACATCGTGCTCTGGAACATATGAATAATGTCGTTAATTTCATCCCATTCTTCGTCCTGCGCTTCCATTAGGAGTAGCATAATATTAGCCCCTACACAGAAGTTTCTACCTTGGTTTGCGATGACCATGCCTTCGAAGTTACTACGAACTTCGTCCACACTCTGATGGATCATGGATAAAATATCTTCGCCAATCGCATTATTCGGAGAGTGAAACTCTAGGCATGCTACGCCATCTCCAAGGTCGATGAGGCTGGCACCCGAATTGCCTTTGACCACTTTGTTCTGTTCTTTGAGATTCCGTAGATTGATTACCTCAGGCGCTTGTTCCACCTGCTTAAATTGCTGGGAGCCAATATGAATGGAGTACAGGCTACCTTGATCATTTTTATAGAAAGAAGTGTTACCTGCGGCAATCCATTCTTTCACCCAATTCGGAACACTTAAGCCTTCGGCTTCCATACGCTCGACTGAACGTACTAAACCGATGGCATCCCATGTCTCAAACGGCCCCAAGTCCCATGAAAATCCCCATTTCATGGCTTCATCAATTTCTTGTATGGAATCGGAAATTTCACCGACTTTGTTCGCGGAATAGATTAGTACTTGCTTCAAAATATTCCAAGCGAGCTGAGAATACCGGTCCTTTCCTGAAATAATGGCTTTGGTTTTCTCCTTTGTTCCTTTAACCGCCTTCGCTGCTTCAAGAGAAGCGCCTTTGGGCTTCTGCTGAGGAAGATACTCCATCGTCGCTAAATTCAAGGAAAGGATTTCGCTACCCTTCTCACCCTTTTTCTTCAAATAAAAGCCCTGTCCGCTCTTCTCTCCGAGCCATTTGCGCTCCACCATTCCCTTAAGTACATCAGGAGTAGCAAATACAGCCTTCTCGTCTTCATCACTTACATGACCGAATACATTCTCAGCGACATGCACAAATGTATCGAGTCCAACCAAGTCTAGCGTACGGAAGGTAGCACTCTTCGGGCGTCCCATCGCGGGTCCAGTAACCGCATCTACTTCTTCCACGGTATACCCACCGTTCATCTGCATTTCTTGAAGGGTTACAAGCAGGCCATAAGTGCCAATACGGTTACCGATAAAGTTAGGTGTATCTTTGGCGATCACAACACCCTTACCCAGCACGTTTTCGCAGAATATTTTCATCGCTGGAATCAGCTCTGGGTCCGTATGCTTACCTGGAATGATCTCAAGCAGCTTCATATAGCGTGGCGGGTTGAAGAAATGGGTACCCAAGAAATGCTTTTGAAAATCGTTACTGCAACCTTCAGCCATCGCATTAATGGAAATTCCAGACGTATTGGACGTTACGATTGTTCCTGGCTTACGATAAGCTTCAATTTGCTTCAATAAGCGCTTCTTCACATCCAAATTCTCAACCACAACTTCGATAATCCAGTCCACACTTGCAACCTGAGCAAGATGGTCTTCTAAATTACCTGGCGTTATGCGGGACGCAAAGGACTCATCGTATAGTGGAGCAGGTTTAATTTTACTGAGCCTCGCTATCGCGGATGTGGCACATCGATTACGAACTGCTGGATGATCAAGTGTCAGTCCTTTGGCTGTTTCTTCCTGAGTTAATTCCTTCGGTACGATATCAAGTAATAAGGTTGCAATGCCAACATTGGCTAGTTGGGCAGCAATTTGCGACCCCATAATGCCTGAGCCGATGACTGCTGCCTTACGAATGGAACATTTCATGATTTGCTTGCCTCCATTTCAAGTTCATGATCTTTGTGTTTGAGATGATCTCCGAATACGGACATTTCCAAAACCTCCGCAATATCCTTTGTTTTGACTTCATCTTCAACTTCCTTCACTTTGGTACCATCTTCAAGCATCGTAAGGCAGTATGGACAGGCACTGCTGATGAGGGTTGGATGTACCTCTAGTGCTTGCTCGGTGCGGGCTAAGTTCACTCTTTTACCTGAGGATTCTTCCATCCACATCATGCCTCCGCCTGCACCGCAGCACATTCCGTTCTCACGAGAACGCGCCATTTCAGCAAGCTCCACGCCTGGTATAGCCTTCAGTACATTGCGTGGTTCATCATACACATTGTTGTACCTACCTAAATAACAGGAATCATGGTACGTAATACGCTCTTTCACTTCATAAGTGGGTGTAAGCTTACCCTGGTGAATAAGCTGATCAAGTAGCTGCGTATGATGAAATACTTCAACTCCCTCAAGCCCGAATTCTGGATATTCATTTTTGAGTGTATTAAACGTATGAGGGCACGCGGTGACGATTTTGCGGACCCCATATTTGTTAAAAATCTCAATGTTCTCCATACATAACTGTTGAAATAACATTTCATTGCCCATTCGGCGCGGCGTATCGCCTGAGTTCTTCTCCTCGTTACCAAGAATAGCGAAGCTCACACCAGATTCATTCAAGAGTCTGGCAAAGGCACGTGAAATTTTGCGGCTGCGCAGATCATACGATCCCATCGAGCCTACAAAGAATAAATATTCAAATTCGGGTTGATCTTTGACCGCTGGCACTTGAATGCCTTCCACTTCCCCGCTCCACTGTGCACGGTCATTACGGTTAAGGCCCCAAGGATTGCCTTGTCTTTCGATATTCTGCAATGCACGTTGACCTTCTTGCGGCATATTGCCTTCCATCAGAACAAGATGTCTGCGTAAATCGATGATTTTATCAACATGTTCATTCGCAACGGGGCATTGATCCTCACAATTTCGGCAGGTTGTGCATGCCCAGATTTCTTCTTCCGTCATGACATCACCAATAAGGTTCATTTCCTGCGGCGTTTTTTCATCAGGTCCCCACATGGCCTTCTGCCAAGCTATCGTTGGACGAATATTGGTAATACCATCGCTGCTCCATTCAATTGATTGATCTACTGAATCTGCGAGCGCATGAGCCCCATGCGTTGAAAACGCAAACTCCGGCACATAAGGTGATTTGTTAGTAATCGCAGTACCCTTCTCTGTTAAATGATCGCGTAATTTCGTAATTAAATGCATTGGAGATAGCGTTTTACCCGTGTTAGATGCTGGACATACATTAGTACATCTTCCACACTCTACACATGCATAGAAATCAAGCATTTGCTTCTGGGTGAAATCTTCAATTTTACCGACGCCGAATGATTCAGCTTCTTCATCCTCTAAGTCTAGTTTGCTTAGGCGTCCAACCGGCTCGGAGCGGCGAAACCATATATTCAAAGGTGCTGTAAGCAGATGAAAATGCTTTGACTGAGGTACGTAGACTAAGAAGGACAACAGAATGATTAGATGCGCCCACCAGAAAATATAGAACAGTACACCTGCAGCTGTTATAGGTATCGAACCGAACAGATAAGCAATAGCCGATGAAATTGGTGAATATAAGCTCAATTCCATCCCCATCCAAACTCTCTCGAAGGCCAAGGATAATAGTACAGACAGCATTAATGAGTATATGAAGAACACAACAATGCTTGGTTTCAAGCCTCTCTTCAATCTGGCAAGTTTCTCACCGTAACGACGATAAGCGGCGTAAGCCATAGCAACCAGAATGAGGAACACCGTGATTTCTTGCAACAATCCGAACACATCATAGGCTGGAAGTGGAAGATGATGATTCCCATTGGTTAAGCCTTTAATGATCAAATCCAGCGCGCCAAACTGAAGAATAATGAAGCCATAAAAAATCACAATGTGCATAACGCCACTCTTGCGGTCCTTAAGTAACTTCTTCTGCCCAAACACCTGCGCTATAAAGTCAGCCCACCTTCCTTGGCTTCGTTTACGGAAGTCGGTTGGCTTGCCGAGCTTTACATACAGATAACGGTGATACACGGCTTCATAGAACAAATAAATTCCGTATCCTGTCACCGCCAAAAAGAACAATAAATTAACGATTTGCCATACCATCCTTCATCCGTCCTTTCTGCATAGTAAATAAAGATTATGACGGCAAGATATAAGAAAGCGGTTTCATTCATTATTCAAAATAAAATCTTATCCCTGAAACATTGACATCTGGCATTGTTTCCCATAAGATTAAGAAAATGAATGAATATTCATTCAGTAACCAAATTCTAACACTGGGGTGGCATAATGGCAAGTAGAAAATTGGAAAAATATGAGATGATTCTGGAAGCTGCGCTAAAAGTCATTGCTGAGAACGGCTTTCATGGTTCTCAAATTTCCAAAATCGCAAAGGAGGCTGGTGTAGCCGACGGTACGATTTATTTATATTTTAAAAACAAGGAAGATATCCTTATTTCTCTATTTCAAGAACGCTTGGGTAGCCTAGTCGCCCTCTTTAATGAAAGTGTGAAGGATACAAATACAGCAGATGAGGCACTTCGTAAAGTATGTGAAATCCATTTCAATGAGTTGGAACAAAACGTTAACTTAGCTTATGTAACACAAATTGAGCTGCGGCAAAGTTCCTTAGAACTACGCGTTGCAATTGGGCTTGTCGTGAAGCCCTATATTCAGCTTATTGAGCATATCCTTGAACAAGGCGTTGAGCAGCAACTGTATCGCAAGGATCTAGACATTAAACTGACTAGACTTCTGATCTTCGGAGCATTAGATGAAGTCGTTACCTCATGGTTGATCTCGGGCAGAAAGTATTCTCTCTCCGCTCAGGTTGACAAGACTGTGGAATTCTTCTTAAAAGGCCTTAAATAAATTGGATTTAGAGAGGAGCTTGGCAGATGAATATCTTTGTAATGATGAAGCAAACGTTTGATACAGAGGAACGGATTGTCATTCAAAACGGGGACGTCTCAGACGACAGCGTGAAATATGTCATGAACCCTTATGATGAATATGCTGTTGAAGAAGCAATCCGTCAGAAAGATCAACATGGCGGTACCATTACGGTACTCTCTGTTGGACCTGTACGAACTGGCGAAGCACTGCGTACTGCACTTGCAATGGGAGCTGATGAAGCGGTTCTTATCCAAGATGAGCTTATTCCTAGTGACGAGTTCAGTGTTTCTAAGGTATTGGCTGCCTACTTAAGTAAGCAGTCCTATGATCTGATTATTGGAGGTAACTTCTCCGTCGATAGCGGTGGGGGGCAAGTCGCTATTCGGGTCTCGCAGCTGCTAAGCATTCCTCATACTTCTTCCATAACGAAGCTGAATATCAGTGGCACACAAGCAACCGTGCAACGTGATTCCGAAGGCGACACAGAGACTGTTGAAATCTCCCTTCCAGCCTTATTTACGGCGCAGCAAGGTCTTAATGATCCGCGTTACCCTTCCCTACCAGGAATCATGAAGGCTAAGAAGAAACCTTTTCAAACCTTAACTCTAGCAGATATAGGATTAAGCACTTCTGATATTGCAGCCAAAACACAGCGCCAGTCCCTCACCCTCCCTCCCGCTCGTAAAGCGGGTCAGCTGCTTAAGGGTGACGCTCAGCAGCAAGCTGTAGAGCTCGTTCATTTGCTTCGTACAGAGGCAAAATTAATCTAATGCATCCTAACCATTTAAAGGAGGATTCCGTATGAGTCATACGTATGTTGTCGTAGCAGAGGTTCGGGGTGGGGGTTTACGTCAGGTATCATTGGAAGCGCTTCAAGCGGTATCTTTGATCAAAGAAGAAGGGGATTCTGTAGCGGCAGTCATCATAGGATCTCAAATAACACCGCTTGCAGATGAATTAGCCCGCTATGTTCTTGGTCAAGTATATTCTGTTGATCATCCCGATCTTGAGAACTATAATCCAGAAACATACTTTAGCGTGCTATCTTCTATACTTAGCAAGCTAAATCCGAGTGCAGTTATATTCGGTCATACAGCCGTCGGGCGTGATCTTGCTCCAATGGTTGCCGCTCATTTGGATGCAGGACAAATTTCAGATGTGACCGCCATCGATTCTGAAGGAAACGATCTGTTATTTATGCGTCCCTTGTATGCGGGCAAGGCTTTTGAACAAAAGAAATTTGTAAATACGCCGCAAGTAATCACCATTCGTCCTAATAATATCTCACCTGCTGAAGTCGCTAGTACGCCAGCAGACATTATTGAAATAGATTACTCACCCACCTCGAATCTTCGTTCTATCGTCAAAGATGTGATTCGTAAAACATCTGGAAAAGTTGACCTAACGGAAGCCAAGATTATTGTCTCAGGTGGTAGAGGCGTGAAGAGTACGGAAGGATTTAAACCGCTAGAGGAACTTGCTGAAGTTCTTCATGGAGCTGTTGGAGCCTCTCGCGCAGCATGTGACGCAGGGTATTGCGATTACTCCATGCAAATCGGTCAAACCGGTAAAGTTGTCACACCAGAAATTTATATTGCCTGCGGGATCAGCGGTGCGATTCAGCATATGGCTGGGATGAGCCAATCTCACGTCATTATCGCAATTAATAAGGATCCTGAAGCACCAATATTTAAAGTAGCTGATTACGGGATTGTTGGGGATTTATTCGAAGTGGTTCCTCTTTTGACGGAGGAATTTAGAAAGGTACTGGTATAATGGTGTGAACTGGCATAATTGGTTAGCTTATAATATTTTAAAGTAGAATTATAACCCACCTTGAGGAATAAACTCGTGGTGGGTTTATTTATATATACAATTTGACCAATTATTGATATTTTTGTATCATATGTGTAAATATTTGTAATAAAAGGAGGTTATTCTTTGTGGAGTCAACTTGAAATTGAAGATCCTGTCGAAGTAGACTCGTTAGTTAATATGCTCAAAATGGCCTTTTCCTTCGATAACTGGACTAAAGTACTCTCTTTATCTAAAAATCTACATATCCTTGCTAGTCAAATTCACAATGAACATATACAACATGAATTATTCGGTACTCCAATATCCAAGAAAAAGATGAACCGATCTATCGTTTTCTATTTTGGATATAGCTATCTGATGAAGGGTGTAGCTCATCAAAAATTAAAACAGTATCCAGAAGCTATGAAATGCGTAAACTACTATTCTGATCTGAGTTGGATCAATGATTCGAGTGAGATTGGTTTGAAAACGGTTAATGATTTTAAATTGTATGCTAAAGCCAATTCACTCACACTGGAGCTTCTTAATGGCAATATTGACTTTCTAGCAGAATATATACATTTACTTAAAACGAATCAGCAAGAAACTCTCCCCGGTCTTTTAACACTCCTTGAGAGTGCTTTAAATAACAATTTCAATATAGATAACGAATTGAATCTATTTCTAGATCATATAAAGGTTGATGGTCTGTATGAAGATCGAATAAGTTCCATATATTATATTCATTTAATACAAATGTTAGCTATATATGAGTTTAAGAATGATAGATATATTGAAGCTATAGATTATGCATTACAACTTTTAACCTATTCCGATCACGTTGGTGATGATAGTACATTCAAGAAGTCGATCGCTTTATTCGAATCATTTAGACCTTACGCTTCAAGAGCACAATTAGATGGGTATATGACGATTCTTGCTAACATTTTCAAATTGACGAATGAGTATGAGGAAAGTATTCATTTAACTTTAAAATGAATGAGAAGTGCATGTAGCAAATTAAAACAACCAGTCCCCGATTGAATATCGAGAACTGGTTGCTTTTAGTTAACTTTCAGAGCATAAAAGCGACTTGTTTCCTGCCATACTTCTCCCGGATTGAGACCAATAAGTCCGATTTCCTCCGCTGGTTCGCCCGTTATATTAGGAGCATTCACTAGGTTCATCTGTGGCTCAGGACAAAAATACTTCCCACAAGCTCCATTATTCCAAATCATCCAGTGTTTATAAGAAGTACCTACATCATATACAAGCACATCCCCTGTACGTGTATCTGTAAGCTCCATGCGGTTTCTCCCATCCTGTGGACAGGCCGTATAATGGTTATCTAAACTTTCAAAGTATGGATTTACCCCTTCCCCTTTCAGTAGTTCCTCCTCCAAAGACAAGGGTTGGAACGCGCCTGTAGGAAGCATTCTTTCATTTAATTCACGACGTTTACCAATTGTAAACTTCACCTTGTAATCATCACTTACACTTCCAGGGACGAATGGGGCATTGATTGTGGTATGAAAGGCAAGTAGATTTGGCATACGTTCTTGTCCATCATTCGTAACCGTTACTTGCTGTTGTAGACCTGCGATGCTAAGCGTATATCTTAATTGAATTGTAAAATCGAAAGGGAAGTACTGCTTGTATACGTGCCCTTCTCGCACTCGCTGCGTCATAACGACAACACTTTCATATTCATCTGCATGAATGTAATCCACAACCCAGGCAAGATGATGCATATATCCATGAAGATGATTTCCAGTAGCCTCTTCATTGACTGGTAGATGATATACTTTGCCATCCCACGAGAAATTCCCGCCATCATAACGATTCGGTGGGAAAAGGATAGGTATACCAAACACCCCAGGGCTCTCCCGGAATATATCCATTTCATCAGCCGCAGGCTCACGTAAATAACGGAATCCCTTCTCCGTATCCCTGAATAGAATTAAATTGCCTCCACGCTGCGGTAAAGCTGCCGCTTCATAAGGTCCATGTTTAAGCCATATGGCTGTCTCTCCTTGAAAATCTCCCTGATATGCTGCGAATTGTGTCTCCATAGTATCCCTCCTACATCGAGTTCAGATATGTTCATCATGATATGCTAATTATAACATGCTATCAGGATTAGAAACGAGGAGAACATCCAGATTCCTAGCCCCTCGAATGATCTCTTTGATAGCTTGTCGTCGCATCCAATTTTTCGATTGTGCGGCCACTGCTTGCCCGATGATTACCTGCGTTGCCTGAACCTGCTCAGCCTGTTCTATCACTTTGGTAGGGATTTTCTTCCAGCCATCCGCTACTAGGACTTCAAACATCCCACCAAAGCTTTCAGCTAGCTTACGCCATGATTCTATTCGAATCAGTTCCTCCGCACTTGGGATTGCATGTTTCTGAATATACGTAACATACAAGGATGCTTTCAGACGGTATGCAATTCGAAATCCACGACGTATCAATCGATCTGCATGGGAATCTGGTAAAATACATACGTAAATAACCTCTTCCCTTCTCCATGGGCCGCGCAGTGAGAACTTACGCTCCCACGACTCAAGACGTTCGTCCACATCATCTGCAATTTCTCTTAATGCAAGTTCACGAAGAGCAATGAGATTACCTGTTTTGAAAAATGAATCTAATGCCTGTTCAACTTTGTTCTCAGCATAAATTTTGCCCTCACGCATTCGCTGCTGGAGTGATCGGGGAGTTACATCAATAAGTTCGACCTCATCAGCCATGGATAGAATATAATCGGGAACAGTCTCCCTGACCCGAATGCCCGTAATTTGCTCAACTGAATCATTTAAACTCTCCAAATGTTGTACATTTACCGTCGTAATAACCGATATACCATGTTCTAAGATCGTCGTGATATCTTCATACCTTTTCTTATTCTGACTTCCAGGTATATTACTGTGCGGTAGTTCATCCACTAACACGAGTTCTGGATTTCGAGCAAGAATGCCCTCTAAATCCGTTTCACGTAGCGTAGTACCTTTGTATTGAACCTCTTTTGGCGGGATGATGGGCAGATTATCCACTTGTGCCGCTGTTTCTGCACGTCCATGAGTTTCCAGCCAACCGATAACGACATCTATTCCTTTATTTAAGCTTTCATTCCCTTCACGCAACATGGTGTACGTTTTACCAACACCAGGCGCAGCACCGATGTATATTTTGAAGCGACCTCGCTTAATACGCTCAACCTTCTCGATCATCTCTTCACTGCTTAGTCGGTGATATATATCTGACTTTTCCGTATGTAAACGGCGAGTAGGTAAAATACGTGGGCCACCGTGTTCTGTTCGATCTGCGACCCAAAATATATCAATGCCTTTCGCCCGCTTCAATATACCGTCTGTGATCGATCCCTGCCGTATTTCTTGCCACCTGCTCTTCTTAGAGTGTCCCAGTACGATCCGCGTTACTTTCTTCTCTACTGCATAGTTAATCAAAGCTTTGGCAAAATGACGAGAATTTTGTAAAGGAAGCTCCTCAATGTCCGCATCTGTTTTTTTAGCCATTTTATGCAAAGAACGCTTAAATGCAGTCGCTTCTTTGGAAAGAGGTTTGTTTTTAAGTAAGAAAATAACGACCAGTAAATCCCCGTTCAGACGCTTGGCAATTTGCTGACCTCTACGAATATAGATCGAGCCGTTCCAGTGATACTGAGCAGATACCAATATGCGTTCGGAAGCCCCAGAAGCGCCTTGTAGACCCATTTCCTCTCGGTGACGTTCAAGTGACATATTGACATCTTCCGCCACTAGCCGAAGGGATAGTTCTCTCAGTACTGCCAAATCCTTACGTGTAAATAATCCAGTGTCACGACTATTATCCAGATGACCTTCCTTAAGGCGTGAGATGAGCGTCTCGGGTGAAACATCAATTAGCCTGACTTCATCAGCCATTTCCAGCGTTTCCAGTGGAACTGTAATTCGAGCTTCCATGCCAGTCCACTTACGAGCCATCTCATGGACACCTTCAATTTCATACACGTTTAATGTTGTAATAACACTGATCCCGCGCTGGAGCAAGAATAAGATATCCTCAAGCCGAGTTGGGAACTGTGCATCTTTTCGGTTACGATGCGCTAGTCCGTCGACTAGGACTACCTCTGGATTTCTCGTGATAAGTCCGTCGATGTTAAGATCCTTGGACTCCCCATTGTGATCTGTCCAGTGAATACTTGGTACGCGCTCTAAATCTCCGAGTTGTTTGACGGTTTCTGAACGTTGTAAGGTTGAGACTGCGCATATCACGACATCAATCCCTTGTGATTTCAGATGTTGTCCCTCACGCAGCATATGATATGTCTTACCTGATCCGCTCACAGCACCGATTAATATTTTTAAATTCCCTCGCTGTAACTTTTGGATATTGGCCAAAATTTCGTCTGGCGATTTCCTTCTATATGTCTCCATCCATCCCGACCACCTTTACTTGAACATATATGCACAGAATCTTACATTGCAGTTCAGTTAAAGTAAATGTTCTATTCGTTCTAATTAAGCCTTAGATCACTAGAAACGGAATAATCAGTGATTTATCTCCATATAATTCATATGTTTGTGCCATTTACTCGGTTAAACTCCATTTCTCTTAAACCTATTTCCCTACTTAATATATTAATATCTTTATTTATTAACATGAAAGAATAGGATAACCTGCATAAATATTGTAAACTAGTAAAAGAAGATATTTCCAGAAGATGTTACGATGTATAGAGAGGGGAATACCATGTCTAATGTTCTCAGACTTCTTGTAACCGCCGATTTCAATGGCTTAAGCAAGGAAATACAAGAAGAAATATATTATGAATACTATGATTTCGCATATGGCATGATTCTGTATATCGTCAAAGATCACGCAGCCGCGGAAGATATTATCCAAGATTCTTTTATTAAAGTGATTAAGAATAAACCCATCTTTGAGAATGAAGTCAAGCTTAGGGCCTGGTTAAAAGTAGTTACCCGGAATACAACCATTAATTATTTGCGTAAAAATAAAAAATACCGTAACCAACTGGATGTTGAAGGTGTTTTTATGTATAAAGAGGAAATTTCCCAGTCTCCTATTTCCGTGGAGAACACGGTGGAAACTAAACTGATGGAGGAATCCATTATTCATTATTTAGATGAATTAAGACCGGAATACCGTATTCTAATTGAATACCGTTGGAAAAGCGGGCTATCCTATAAAGAGATTGCCAGTTTGTTGGATCTTAGTGAGGAAGTGATTAAACAGCGGCTATTCCGTGCTCGGGACAGTGTTAAAAAAATGCTTTTCAAAGATTGGGGGATCCATGATGAGAAACGAAAAATTTGAAGAATGGTTTGACGTTGCTTTTGAACGCGCCGTTTCTTCAACATCTATAACCTCCGAAGACAGCAAGAAAGCTTCTTGGAACCAGCTTCAATCCCGTATCCAAGAAGTACAACGTGTTCGCAAGCGTAGACGCCATATGCAGATGGCATCCGTCGTTGCAGCATCTTTTATAGCAGGAGCCATATTTTTTAGTCCCCCTACGGTAACGAATGCAATCTCTCCATTTTATCAAAAGATTGTTTCTTGGGGAGATGGGGTTGTGAATATTTTCTTTGGTACGAGAGACCTTGATATTGATATAAATAAAGCTAAAACATCCCCTCCACCTCTAGGTTTTCTTGATAATAATAATGAAACAATGTCAGATATTGGTTTTGAGAGTTTGATTAACGAAGAGAACATTGTTGGGAGTTTAGATAACATAAATAATAAAATTTCTTTTACGTTACCTACTTTATCTGGAATTCCATTAGAGTATCAGTTTAAAGACTTGTACCTTTCAGAACCTGATTCAGATCGTATATCTAACCGAATATCCCTCGTATATACGAATTCTTATAAACAATTTTTAACGATAACCATAATAAAATTAACTACTACAACTAATTTTTCTTCAATGGGAACAGATCAAACAGAAACTATACTTCTTAAAAATGGTAACGAAGCATATTATACTGCTGGAGCTACAAATGAAATTATTTTTTTGAATAATAATTTGAGTATACGTATATTAGGAATAATAAGTAAGGAAGAAATGCTTAAATTAGTTGAAAGTTTTCTAAATTAATAAAAGAAGCCTATCCATTATGGATAGGCTTCTTTTATTAATTTACAATAAGGGCACTGCTTGAATAAGCAATAGTTTGTTCATAATAACCACCTTTTGAAGCCCAATGAGTACACTGATTGCGATAGTAATATCCAGGAGCGACATTGTATATAACCGAAGAAGACTGATAGCTTACATTCTGTTTGTTCACTGAAGTGCTTCCTGAGTCGATCCATGCTGAACCCGTCCATCTTTGGATTACAAAATCTAGACCTAATGAATTTACTGTTGTATTAGCTACATTATCTCCAAACATCTCTACTTTGTTATTTCCTAAATCATTAATTGTGGTTGAACCACCAACCAAATATTTCATATTTGAAAATGCAAATAAACTAATAGGCTCCGGCGGCTTACTCGTTAAAGCCCCAGGCTCTCTTACAGCCGCTTTAAATTCAAAAGAGACAGCATCTGTTGATACATTAGAAGTTGCAGCTTCAGCCCCTGCTCCTCCAACAAGCATAATGCTTGCTAGCATTGCTGTAGTTGTCATAGTCATTACTTTTCGATTAAACCGTCTCTTCATAAGATCTCACCCTTCATAAATGGTTATATTTGGAACACATCTTATTAACACATTTAAAATAGACAAGTTACGACATATTTTATTTATTTTTGAAAAAATTTGTTTATACGCAAAGTTAATCTATTAATTTCGATATTTTCTAATCCATAGCTATGTTCTTTCTATTAAATCTTACTGATAAACAAAAAGACACAGCGCATATGCTGTGTCTTTTATTCTTAATTAATTATGCCCCTGCTTCCTCAACAAACATCTGAGGTTTCAGCAGTTTAATCCTTGAAATACGTTTATTATCTGTTTCTTCAACAACGAAAATATGTCCATCTATCTCAGCAGATTGTCCTTGCTGAGGAGGAATAGCCTCAATTCTAGAATATAACCATCCACCAATTGTATCATAATCTGTGGCATCCATATCAAGTCCAAAGCGATCGTTAATTTCTTCAATTAACGTTAAACCATCTACAGAATATTCATCTTCACGAATTTCTTCAATTTCAGGACGTTCCTCATCAAACTCATCTTGAATTTCACCGACGATTTCTTCCATGATATCTTCGAGTGTAACAAGACCTGAAGTACCGCCGTATTCATCGATCAGTATTGCAATCTGTGTCTTACCACGCTGCATCAACTTAAGAAGTGCACTGATTTGTATGGACTCAGGCACTGCAAGAATCGGACGAACAAGATTACTATAATCAGGAGCATGCCACCGCATCAAATCTTTGATATGGATAAATCCGGTAATATGGTCTTTATCACCTTCACAAATCGGATAGCGTGTGCGCATTCCTTCATAGGCGATTTCCAGATTCTCTTCTCTACTTAAATGAGTGTATAAGCAGATCATTTCAGTTCTTGGAATCATAATTTCGCGACCGGTTGTTTCAGCAAAATCAAATATATTATCAACAAGCGCCAATTCAGTATTATTAATTAGTCCGCTTTTGTTACTTTCTTTCATCAGTATGCGGATCTCATCCTCCGTATGTGCAGAATCAAATTCTGAAGCGGGTGATATTCGAAAAAGCCGCAGTAAGGCATTGGAAAGCCCATTTAGTATCCAGATGAACGGATACATTACTTTATTAAAATAGATCATTGGAGCGGCTGACAACAATGCCACCGATTCCGATTTGTGAATCGCCATCGTTTTGGGCGCTACTTCTCCAAGCACGATATGCAGTATCGTAATGAGTATAAATGCGATTGCTATAGCAATACCATGTATTGCCGTTTCACCAAATCCAATTCCTTGAATTAAGGGTCTGATTAACCGGGCTACGGCTGGTTCGCCGAGCCAACCAAGTCCCAAAGAAGCCAATGTGATGCCAAGCTGGCATGCTGATAAATAAGCATCTAAATTGTTAACAATTTTACGGGCTAATTCTGCACCCTTACGTCCTTCATCGACCAAAGTCTCGATACGACTGCTACGAATTTTAACCATTGCGAATTCCGCAGACACAAAAAAACCATTCAATAATACTAAACCTACAACCCAAATCAAATTGATCCAGCTCGGTAAGGGGTCACTCAAGTTTGGTCCTATCTACCGTAATGCTTAGTCGGCAAATAGGTACACCTCCTTCGTATTTTAAAATTACTCGCGATTGTCATGACAGAGAAACTGTAACGAACCGTCAACTTCCCAATGGACCCATCTTCTTTCACAATAAATTTTGTTATTAACTTTAATTATATAGTTATACAATACACAGTCAAACTGCAACGTATGACTGAATATTACAGGGACAGTCTGTTTTTTTGAGTAAACCAGCGATTACGATGCAAAAAGAGCCGACCCTTGTCATTTAAGACAAGAAATCAGCTCTTTTCGGTCATTTTATGTTTTAATTTTAAAAATTTATAGGTCTTGCATTTTGGCCAGGATTGCCTGTAACACCTGGGTATTGGTAGATTAAAGGTTCATCGAATGTAATGTAATCTAAATTCAGGGTAAGCAAGATGATACGTTTACCTGTACTTCTTTCACTAATAATAATATGATCTCGACCTGCAGCTTCAACTACACCTGTGAATACTTTGGCATTCCACTGCGAGTTATTCTCGTATGTCATATAGAAAGTTCCGACTTTGCCTAGATTCAGGCGCAAAATGTTTTCAATGTACGATTGCTCATAGACTGGAGCTTGTTGTTGCACTACCGCTCCAGATGGCGTCATCGGGCTACCGCTAGGAACTTGTGGTGGAACTGATCCACCGACCTGCCCTTGCATACCTTGCATACCTTGCATACCCTGCATACCTTGCATGCCGGGATACCCGCCTCCCATTGGATATCCAGCAGGACGGTAAGGTTGAAACATCATAATTTTATCCTCCTTGTAATGGAAATTGATAATAAACTTTATATATTCTTCTAATAAACCGTTGGGCAATCTTGACCTGATGGGCTAAAGAAGCAATGAGCTTTAAACCGTCCCGTGTTTTGCTGGTTATACCACGTTGAAGGACAATTGCCTTCTGGACGAAAGAACCAAAGTGCGTTGGAAGCTGGCCACTGCCGCTCACCATTAATCGCACGTTCAGCTAATCTAATATCCTTGTCACGAGCTTTTTGATAAAAGTAACTTTTTTGTGGGGCTTCGAAACCTCCAGGACTTTGATATACCATATCCTGAATGCTTCGAATGTTGTTGAAATCGAGACAATTACCTAGAACCCGGTTTACACCAACGTTGCCAACCATCAGCATACCCAAATCGCCTTCACCTTCGGCTTCAGCTCGCATCAACCGCGCAAGCAGCTTCGTTTGTTCCGAATTTGTCTTAATGACAGCCAAGATTCCTCCTCCTTACTTCGTCGATTTCCATATTTCTGTTCCATATTATTGTATGTGCGTTTGCCCAGATGGTGACCACAAATGTAGAAAAAAGTCTAAAAGCTTGTTTACATGCTTATTACAATTTCTTGAATTTATATATTCTGTTTACAACTTTCTGAAGCTCTCTTAATAAGCCTCTCCTATACTGATGTAGGAATGTCCTATATTCAGAAAGTGAGGTTAATCATCACATGGAGAAAGATATCGTCATAGCTCCTCCTTTGTCACGTAAGCCATCTAGAGTAAGATCGACCACTTCGCTTCGTGCTAAGAAATGGAATGAACGTTTTCTTGCTTATGTATTTCTCGCTCCGTCGCTTGTTTTATTTGGCATATTTTTATTTTATCCGCTCATTAAATCGATTTACCTTAGTATGTTTCTTACCGATCCGCAGGGACGGGTTGCGGAATTTATCGGATTCGATAACTTTACCAATGTTTTAACTTCTTCTGTGTTCTACAACAGTCTTTGGGTGACCCTATTGTTCATTCTGTTCACTGTCCCTACAGGCGTTGTATTGGCACTAATCCTCGCGGCATTGTCACATCAGAAACTACGTGGAATGAAGCTGTTCCAATTCTTCTTTTCTCTTCCTATGGCCGTATCTGTAGGTACTGGATCGATCATCTGGATGGTCCTGTATCACCCAACACTCAGCGTGCTAAATTATTTACTTAGCTTCGTGGGTATTCCTGCTATTCAATGGTTGACGGATCCAAGCTGGGCATTGATCTCCATTGCTCTTATGACGGTATGGCTCAACTTAGGTTTCAACTATATTGTGATGCTAAGCGGTATTCAGAGTGTTGGTGAAGATCTGTATGAGAGCGCCAAAATAGATGGTTCCGGTGCATTCCGAACTTTTTTCCGGATTACATTGCCCCTCATTTCTCCTTCACTCTTCTTTGTAAGTGTCGTATCCATAATTAGTGCATTCCAGTCCTTCGCTCAGGTTAACATCTTAACAAAAGGTGGCCCGATGAACAGTACCGACCTATTGGTATATAACATTTATCAGGATGCATTTGTTAATTACCGTTTTGGTATTGGTAGCGCTCAGGCATTAATTCTGTTTGTGGTTATTACACTGCTGACAGTTGTTCAGTTCAAATTCGGTGAAAAGAAGGTGCATTACCAATGAGCATACGCATTTCCCATCAGAGTGTTCTTTACTTGCTGCTATCCATTGCAGCCTTGGTTATTCTGTTTCCTTTACTATTCACACTGTCTTCATCATTTATGACGAGTGCAGAATCAGCTGCCTACCCGCCACGAATCCTTCCTTCTGGTATGGATTGGAGTAATTTCACAAAGATGTTTGATACCATTCCAGTCATCCGCTTTATCACCAACAGCTTCATCGTTTCCACTGCTATTATGGTGGGACAGCTAATCACTTCTGCTATGGCTGCGTATGCGTTCGCCTTTCTCCGCTTTCCGGGTAAGGTACTATTGTTCTCACTATTCCTGTCCACGATGATGATCCCTTGGGAAGTTACCATGATCCCCAACTACATCACCGTTCGCAGCTGGAATTGGATTGATTCTTATCAAGGTCTAATTGTTCCTTTCGTTGCGTCGGCTTTTGGTACGTTTCTATTACGACAATATTTCCTACAGCTTCCACGTGAATTATTTGAAGCTGCCAAAGTAGATGGCTGTGGACATATTCGGATTTGGCTGCGGTTGGTGCTTCCATTATCGACGCCAGCACTCGCGACACTTGCGGTGTACTCTTTTCTAACAAGCTGGAGCAACTATCTCTGGCCACTTCTCATCACGAATAAAGAAAGCATGCGTACGGTTCAAATTGGAATCGGGATGCTTCAGTTTGAAGAAGTGACGGCATGGAATGTCGTTCTTGCAGGCATTGTCACCCTTCTGCTCCCTTCACTGATACTTCTAATTGTGGGACTCAAGCCGCTGGTACGCGGCATTACAGCTGGAGCATTGAAAGGCTAACAATAGCTTATTAATCAAGTTAAATAGGTAAGTTAACCGTGGTCGTAATTATAAATAACTTGGATGCTCAACTATTTATAATTTCTGATAAATAAGAGATGAACACAAAAAGGGAGAGATTGTTGAAGATGAAACCATTCGGCAAGAAATCACTGAGTATGCTGCTTCTGTCCTGTATGATGCTGCTAACAGCAGCATGTGGATCAGAATCCAAAACCACTACAAAAGAGGAAGCAGCTGCGCCAACCACAGATACTGCAAAGGCTACAAGCAGTGAACCGGTAAAGGTTGTATGGTGGCATTCGATGAGTGGAGATTTGGGCAAAGTAGCAGACAAGCTGGTAGCAGATTTCAATTCGACTCATAAGGATATTGTCGTTCAAGGTGAATATCAAGGGAAATATGATGAGAGTTTGAACAAATTGAAAGCCTCACTCGGCTCCCAGAGTGGTCCATCACTCATTCAGGTGTATGAAATCGGAAGCCGCTTCATGATTGATACGAAGGCAATTACTCCAGCGCAAGAATTTATTGATGCTGAGAAATATGATACATCAGGACTTGAACCTAACATCCTTAACTACTACACTTTCGATAAAAAACAATATTCAATGCCTTTTAATACATCCAATCCAATTCTTTACTACAACAAGGATGCCTTTAAAGCTGCTGGACTTGATCCTGAAAAACCACCTACGACATATGCCGAAGTTGCTGAGTATGCTAAAAAGCTTACTACGAAATCCCAAGCAGGTGGATCATTCGCAATTTATGGCTGGTTTATGGAACAATTCTTGGCGAATCAAGGTGCTGAGTTACTGAATAATGGAAACGGTCGTACAAGTCTAGCAACAGCTTCTCAGTTAAATGACGAAGCAGGTGTGAAAACGCTAGACTGGTGGAACCAGATGGTGAAAGACAAAACGATGCTCAATCTTGGTCGTAAAACAGATGATACGGCTAAAGCCTTTGCAGCAGGCCAAATCGCCATGACCCTCGACTCTACTGCTTCATTGCGTAGTATTGTTAGTTCAGCAGAAGGTAAATTTGAAGTTGGTACAGGCTTCCTACCTAAGCCGGAAGCGAACGCTAAAGGTGGAGTTATCATTGGCGGAGCAGCAATTGGATTATGAACAACCGCTCTGAAGCAGAGCAAAAGGCAGCTTGGGAATTTGTTAAATATCTAGCTGAACCTAAGACCCAAGCCGAATGGCATATCAATACAGGTTACTTCCCAATTACGACAAAAGCGTATGACGAGCAAATTGTGAAAGATAACCTTAAGAAATATCCTCAATTCCAAACAGCTGTAGATCAGCTTCATAAGTCTGAGCCGATGCTTGCAACACAAGGCGCTGTAATGGGAGTATTCCCAGAAGCTCGCCAATTGACGGAAACAGCTATTGAAGAAGTACTTAACAATAAAAAGAATTCTAAACAAGCCTTAGATGACGCAGCAAAAACAATTACAAGCAAAATTGAAGAGTATAACAAAACGGTAAGCCATTAAAATCGTTTGCATGAGAATTACCCACCCCTTCGTATCTCGCTACGGGGTGGGTTTTCATTTTGAAAAGATCAATTTGTTATTAGTTTACATAATTTAAATTATGTAAACTAATAACGTTGGACATATATTTATTTTCAAATTTAGCTCCATGAAAAAAGGTGATTATCTAGCAGTCATTCTGCTAAACAATCACCTTACTATATTTATTTATCTTTTAATGCAGAAATTTGAGTCTGTTCATTCACTTCTTGAATGATATTCTGTGCTAGAAGCTCTATGGCCGATGAATCCAATGCATTCTCGTATGCAGCAAAGATATTTCCTCGTACTTCCTTAATCTGAGCCAATAATCCCGTTGCCCACTTCATGGAAGCCGTATATCTTGATCTGATTTCTGCGATCTCATCAGCGAATTTCTCATCTGTACCCGCAGCAATAGCCAGTTCATATACATCAAGGATAACGTCACCTTCACGGCTTGGGAAATACTCATGAGGAGCTGTACTATCGAAGATCGCAATGCTAAGCTCCGGGAAAATGAGCATATCCAAACTGTTTGGATCAAAACCACAGTGATAGATTTCCGTGTTGATTCCTCTAGTTTCTGCCGCTGCAGCTAACTTTTTGAAAAGTGTAGATTTACCGGAACCAGGGCGTCCTTTTACAAGTATGCGAGTATTTAATCCTTCTGTCAGATTTGGAACAAAATCCACTGATCCACTAGATGTAGCCGCACCTAGAAAACGATGAACTCCTCTTCTGGACTCGGTTTGGTAGGGAATTAAATTCTCGTCAATCCATTCCTCTGCAATCCGATCTGCTTCTCCACGGTCCAAATGATCAATGTAGAACTTCTCCCATTCATCATGGATGCGGAGGGTTGTCAAGAATGTCGAGTAAGCTTCTTTATATAAAGACCTAATCTGCTGATCCCATGCAGCAATTGCCTCGGAATCTGCTTCATTTAATGTAGTATTTAAAATACCCTCTGTCTGGATAAAATGGATTTCGGTGCCCTCTAGAATAGGATCAGAGCTCCAAGCATTTCCGTCTACTACAGCGATCCGGGCATCTACTAAGATGATTGCATCTAGTAATTCACTGTCGAGTGGTTCATGTATACAATGGATTCCGCCATCCTTTGTTCTCCAGGCTTCAGCCAGTTCTTGAAGAACTTTAGCATTTCCCGCTCCCGTCCGTCCATTTAGTACAAAGACCGTATCCAACCCGGTCAACACTGAATCGAACAGTGTATATGAACCTGCAGCCGTATTACCGCGTGCAAAATAATGCTTAACTTGATCCGCCATGTCAAACACTCCTTTTCATTCCGAAAAATGATTACACGTTATGTTATGCATGGCGGCAAATCTGTGTGAATGCCTATAGATAAAATGTATTCTATTTACTCTTCTTTAAGGCTTAGCGTTTTTCCAGTAATCATAAGCATGTACGACGTTTCCACTGTATGTCGTATATTCTTGCAGCAAATCTGGAAGCTTAGCTAATTCCTGCTCCATGTATGCCGAGCCTTCCTCGTAGAAGGTAATATGATTACCTTCATGACTTTCCTTCATTTCAACACTAATCAGGATCGGTTTACCTAGTTCGCTTGCAAAGGCTAGCTCCTCCTTCGATATCTTGGCAATACCATTCGATCCTGCTGCCGTGTCACGAAATGCCATTAACGATACATGATCCATTTGGTTAATCATCCACTTGCTTACTGACATCGCTTTATCATCTGGCATCGTGTATTTATCAAGCCACACCGCTAAATCCATACTGGATTGCAGATTTGAATCCTTCTTAAGTTCATTCGTAAACGCAGCTAAATTATCGGTCCATTCACCAATGAGTTCTTGATTATTATCTCTCCATTCCGGTAGTACGTAGGGCTCAATATCAAGATGTATGCCATGGAACCTTTCGTCACCCGCAGCTAAACGATTATATTCCTTCACATAATTCAAGAGCTTCATCATTTTGGGACGATTTTCTTTCAATGCCCAGATTGGATGTCCCCCCATAGCATGCACTTCAATTCCTGCTGCCGATGCCTGCTTCATAAATGAACGATATACCTCATAGGGCTGTTGTAAGTCTAGTCTAATATAGAGCCAATTTAGATTTTTTTCTTTGGCAAAATCCAGAATAGCTTGTCCGTTCTGCAGTACTTCGCCAGCTTCCCAAATGTACGTCCCTCTTACCGTTTCACTACGGACTACAGGATCTGGATCAGGTACGGATGTCCCTGGATCTGGTGTCGGCTGAGGATCAGGATCTGGGTTCGGGTCTGGAGTCGGATCTGGTTTAGGCTCGGGTTCAGGGTCGGTTCCCGTACCCGGGTCTTCTCCGCCGCTATTTACAGGCATGTTCTCCCAATGCCTGAAGTCATGAATTGCCACACCACCGAATGAAGAATACGAATGTAGTAGATCCGATAACTGCTCAAGTGAAGTGCTTAATTGTTGCCTATCTTTTCCGTAAAAAGAAGTGTGACTTTGTCCAGGCATTTCCTTCGTATTCACAGCGATAAGTATCTGCTTACCTAAGCGATCTGCGAGTTCAAGCTCATCCTTCGCTAAATAAACGATGCCATGCTCCGAATCTATGGTATTACGGTAAGCCATAATGGTTACTCGGTCAAATGACTTCATAAACCACTCATTTAGCTTTATGTCTGGATTATCAGGCATTTTATACGAATCGAACCAGAAAGGTAAGTCAATCCCTAGTTCCAGTCCGGAGGATGAAGCAGCGCTAAGATAGGCTTGCATATTATCAATCCAAGAAGATAAGATACGATTCGGATCTTCTTCCCATTGGTCTAGCACATACGGTTCGATATCGAGATGAATACCATCAAATTTGCTTTTTGATGCCGCCGAATTATTATAATTCTGGACCCAATTCACTAGACCCAGTAAACGTTCCCTATGTACTTTGAGAGCCCAGCCTGGGTCACCTCCTAATGCATGAACTGCCACGCCAGCAGCATGTGCATTTTTAATAAAAGGTTCGTAGGCTTCATAAGGTAAATCCCGATTAATTTGTACATAAATCAGGTTAACCCTTTGTTCAGTAGCAAAATGAAGCAGTTGCTCTCCGCCATCCTCAATCAGCTCTGTCTGCCACACCCAAGTTGCTTTGACTGGCTGCTGTGATGGACTCGAAAATCCCATCAATAACGAAGCTGTCAAAGTTAGCAGGATCGCAATCAGCCGAGAGTGAGTGCTCCTCATAAATTCCCTCCATTCCTATGGTTTTATTGCATAACCGCTGTAAATTATAACATTCTTCAAAACAAAAAAGATGAGCCCAAGTCCTTATAACTAGGCTCACCCTCTATATTTCAAGTTATTTCCATGTGCCCAACTGTATAAAAGGAACTATGTCCCTTTTGGAAAACATATCCTTATCCAGTCTCAAAACCCACTACGCACAGGCTTAAGTACCTGTTACATAGGAAAAAAGTTATGGTTCATAAATCATTTTACGGGTCATACCTCCGTCAATAACGAGATGAGTCCCAGTTACAAAGGTATTATTGGGATCAGCCAAATAGAGGCAGGCTCTAGCAATATCATCGGGTGTGCCTACTCGGCCAGCAGGATGCTGGGAATGATCCGCGTTACTAAGCGAACTATAATCCTTAGTTTCTATCCAGCCCGGACTAATACAGTTCACCCGAATCCCTGCTTCCCCAAAGGATATAGCCATCGCATGGGTCAACGCGAGAATTGCTCCCTTGGACGCTGCATAGGCTTCCGTTTCAGGTTCGGACATCATCGATCGAGTGGATGACATATTCACGACAGACCCACCGGTCTTGTTATTTTTCATATACTTAGCCGCCTCCCGAGTAGCTAGAAAACAGCTTCTGGCATTCGTATTCATGACATCATCCCACTCCTCAATCGTCAAATCATAGGGGGATTTCCAGCGAGCCACACCTGCATTATTAATCAGAATATCAATCGTTCCGTATTCTTCAGCAGCCACCTTCATGAAATGCTGAATATCTTGTTCTTGCCTGACATCACATGATATATAGATCGCTTGTCCACCAGTATTTCGGATTGCAGCAGCCACAGCAGCCCCTTTCTCATCATCATGATCAGCAATAGCTACAAGTGCACCCCTAGAAGCAAATACTTCAGCTACGCCTTGCCCTATTCCTTGGGCGCCTCCAGTAATCAAGACAACTTTATTTTCAAATGACATCTCTACTCCTCCTTTATTTAAAATCATTAAGTTCCTCCATTATATCGAAAGCTGCCTTCAGATAACAAAAACCGACCCTTCCGAGTCGGTCTAAAATCTGAAAAAGTATTCAGTCTAATACTCTGAACTCCTTTTGTGGAGATCATCCTGAGCCGCTACGCGCATGTACCGCTGAAATCCCATATAACGCGTCCCCTGAAAAGTCAGGCGTCCGGAATCTCCTTCTGCACATAAGCCATATTGGTTGCCACTCACTGCGAATTCCATCCGATCACCACTCTCCACTTCAAAGGTTAGATAATAATGGGTTCGAGAGTAGCTGGACATTTGATCATTTGCATCATGATGGTGAGTGACTTTATTTCTCTTGCTGACAATTCGGGAGTCGACGGTTAGCAAGGGCTCCTTATTATTTCGGTTCCACTGTAGAACTGCCCTCCCGGCAGACAGCAGAATAATCGCAACGATGATCACGAAAAAAATCGGCATGACTTTACCAAAAAAGTCGAACATCCAAAAAGATGAATCTCCTCCCATGCTTCTCCCCCTTCCATCATGTCCCTTATATCCATGCCCTGCCTGTCATTTACATGTATATGCGGTACTCATCAGAACTTGATAATTCCGGGTAAAGTTATATGCGAGAAAACGGGTTTATATTTAATAAACATGCAAAAAGCCTCTATGCCCAATATAACTGGCTTCAGAGGCTTATCCATCACATGCAACAGGTTTCCAGCAATGCATCTTACGCATGCATCATCTGTAGATACAACGTTGTTTCATCCAGATCCTTAACCGCTTCAGCGAGCATACCCTTCTCTGCCCAACATGCCTTACATTTTTCTTCCGTGTCACATAAAGCGGCACCTTCACAGGTATAACAGTAATGCAGTAAATTGTGGGTTGTCATTTCCATTTCGTTGGTTGTCATTGTTCTCACTCCTATCTAACTTCATCATCCCTTCTACACTTTTAAGATACCACCTCATTTCATAATATAATGTGATTTATTTCACAAAATACGGAGAAAGACGGTGTTTTCTCCGTCTTCCTCCGTATTTTTTTCTAAAGACCATTCCAAGTAATCCCGCCGTCCTTTGTTTGCATCAATAAGGAACGTCTTTCGTCACTCTTCTCAATCAGCATCCAACCTACATTAGAGGATTGGAACTGTATCTTTACAACCTCAGGGTATCGCACCAGATTTTTCTTTAGAATGTCACTCTCTGGCAATGCCGTCCATGTCTTGCCCTGATTTAGCGTATGATATAACGTACTTCCATGAAGCGACCAACCTTCTTTATTATTCAAAAAAGTAGGTCTGATGAGTTTATTGACACCCGTATTCCAGTTCATATTGAATAGAGTAAAAGTCCATGTTTTTCCGCCATCGCTAGTAAAATACCCATTATATTTCGTATTCTTACCCAGGTTACAACCGATAGGAATCCAAGCTTCCTTATTATCCGCACTTAATAATTGTGGAGCGGCCGTATTATAGGAGGTACACACTCCCAATTTCTCACGATTAAAGAATTTAGGTACGATAGTCCAGTTACTTCCCGCATCATTGGTTGTATACAGCTTAGGCTCACCAAGATCCTGAACCATCACAAAACCTTGTGTTGCATTAAAAAAAGACATGCCTATTGTATATCCATTCTGAGATATTACCTTGTTAACTTGCCCCTGCGACTGAACGGAATTATTCTTGCTTAACATTTGTACTTTCCATAAAGATCCCCCGTCATCCGTACGATAAAGGGTTTTGTCTTCCTTACCTGCTGACATATTAGAAGATGTCAGTAACCATCCACGCTTCGAGGAGTTGAAAAAGAGAGCAGATACATCACTCGTCTGTGGAATAGAAGTGATATTCCAATTCTCTCCACCATCCGTTGTATGGAGTACGATCGTCTCACTCGTACCAGATGCGCTACGAACAATCCAGCCATTCATTTTATCTTTAAAAAAGATATCCTTGCCATATCTCGGATTAGCTGAAAATAGAATATTAGCCGCAGGTGATATATTAGACCATGTCTTACCATTATCTTGTGTAAGATACATCCTCATAGAATTTCGCGTAAGACCCCAAGCGATTCCTGAGGTTTCGGTAATAAGCTGGAAATCTGTTAATCTCGTCTGAATTTGATATTTGGATTTCGCATCTGTATTCTTCTTTGTTGTATCTGGTGTAACAACGTTTAACGTCTGTCCCTGCTCAGTTGGCTCTGTTAATACGGGAGCTGATGCCTCTTCTATTGTAGATGATGAAGAGCATCCTGTTAGCAGCAGACTAATGATAATGCTTGATCCAATTAATTTATGCCATATTGTCAAAAGATGTCCTCCTTCCCCTTGGGAAGCTACTACAATATTAACTTCTAAGTAAAATAGTATATCATAATTACGACTTATGCCATAAGATATCGAAAAAAGGGAATAAGTAGCATGGTTAAACAGATTAATTTTTAATTATATTAATTAACATAAAATTTATTATGTAAACTAATATAATTAAATCAAGACCCTGCAATTGGCAAGGTCTTGATTCTGTTTTCTATTTATTCAATTTACTGCGTCGGTATCCGTATAAGAAATATACGAATAGCCCCACTACCATCCATATGATAAAGCCAATCCATGTGAAAAGCTGTAAGTTGATCATCAAATATAAACAAGCAGCGGCACTTAACAGCGGAATAAGGGGTACCCACGGTACACGGAAACCTCTACGAATGTTAGGACTTGTTTTACGCATGGCTATTACCCCTAAAGACACCACTCCAAAAGCGAACAATGTACCAATGCTTGTCAAATTAGCAAGCTTGTCGAGTGGAACAAAACCGGTTAATAATGCAATTAATATTCCTGTAATCCATGTACTTGCAATGGGAGTCTGCGTTTTCGAGTTAACACTGGATAATAAGTTAGGTAATAGTCCATCACGCGAGATGGCAAACAATAGCCGTGTCATTCCGAATAACATAACAAGCAGTACGGTTGTCATACCCGCGATAGCCCCCACGGAGATTAGACCTGCAAGCAAATTCTGATCCACGAAACGTAGTGCAAAAGCTACGGGATCGCTAACGTTTAGCAATGTATATGGAACGATACCTGTTAATACCAATGATACCGCTATGTACAAAACCGTACAGATCGCAAGCGAAGAAATAATCCCAATCGGAAGATCACGCTGCGGACGTTTCACTTCTTCAGCAGCCGTCGCAAGTGCATCAAAACCAATGTAAGCAAAAAATACGGTGGCCGCCCCATTCACGACTCCACTCATTCCAAAGGGTAAGAATGGGGTCCAATTGGACGGTTTAACATAGAATGCACCGACAATTAGAAATAAAAAAACGACAGCCAGTTTCACAACGACCATCACTCCGTTAAATCGTGCCGTTTCTTTCATACCGCGAGTTAGTAACGCTGTGATCAACAAAATAATAATGATGGCCGGAAGATCTACAAATGTTCCTTTTGAAGCATTATATGCACCCGTTAATACCATAGGTAAATGCAATCCAAATCCGTCCAAGAGTCCTGTAAAATAGGCTGACCAGCCGCTCGCCACCGCTGCTCCAGCTACACCATACTCCAGAATTAAATCCCAACCCAGAATCCAAGCAAGCAGCTCTCCAAAAGCCACATAACTATAAGCGTAGGCACTCCCTGAAACCGGGATACTTGATGCAAATTCCGAGTAGCAAAGCGCTGATAATACACATGCAATTGCGGCCAAAACGAATGACAATACGAGTCCAGGGCCCGCATGTTCTGCAGCTGCTACGCCAGTTAGTACAAAAATTCCTGTACCAATAATGGCACCTACACCTAATGTAGTTAAATCGAAAGCTCCAAGTGTCCTTTTTAAATTACCACCCGAAGAAGATGCTCCATCTTCTGAGAATGGAAAAACTGGTTTTTTGCGAAATAAATCCATTTCGTTCTCCCCTTAAGTATGCTTATCTAGGTGTATGTAATAATCATTGCCCTTTAGAGACAACGTTAAAACATTATGTTCTTTTGACATTTATTTGTCAATGATAATAAAGAAGAAACGCTTATCCGTTCTCAATCACGGGTAAGCGTCCTCTTATTAGGTGATTACATACATTAGGAGTTAATGGAGTATTTTCACTCGCTCTTCAATCGGCTGGAACTCTTTCTCGCCTGCTTCTGCTGTTGGTTTGCCAAAAGGCATCTGCGCAATCAGCTTCCATGTAGCAGGAATATCAAATTCGGAATGCACCTGATCATCAATAAGCGGATTGTAATGCTGGAGCGAAGCCCCTAGCCCCTCTAATTCAAGTGATGTCCAGATCACTAGCTGAAGCATACCTGATGTTTGATCAGACCAGATCGGAAAGTTATCTTTGTAGAGCGCAAACTGGTTCTGCAATTGTTTGACAATATCGGTATCCTCAAAAAATAAAATGGTTCCATAGCCACTTAAAAAAGAAGTTATTTTTTCTTCTGTTGCTTTAAAGGCTTCATCATTATTTACCACTTTACGCAAGGTATCTTTCGTAATGATTTCCCAAAGCTTATGATGATGCTCTCCAAATAAAACGACGACCCTTGATGTCTGCGAATTGAAAGCAGAGGGTGTATATTTAACAGCATCACCGACGATTTCTTCAATTTTAGACTCCGGAACAATTACATCACTACTAATTGAATATATCGAACGTCTTTTCTTTAAACCTTCAATAAATGGTGTAGACATCGCGGGCTGTACCTCCATGTTGTGAGATGATTAATGTTTGACCCAGGCCATCTGTAAGTCCATTTCCTGAATGCAGTCCAGACTGTCATGTGAGTTATTATTGATCAATGGTGAGACTGGATAAGCGCGCATCTCATCAGCTTCATAGGTGCGTAAGATCGGATAAAGCTCCCTTATATCCGTCGTTTTTTCATCAAGCCATTGATCCATATCATCCCGTGACAAGATGGCTGGCATCCTATTATCATAATCCCCAATTAACGGATTTGCATCCGTCATCACGAGTGTACAGGTACGAAGCGGTTCTCCGCGCGTATCCCGCCAAACTTCATATAACCCGGCAACTCCAAACATACTTTGATCATTCATGACCACTCGAATTGGATATGCTTTCTTGCCTTCGATCTTCCAATAATAAAATCCATTACAAGGAATAACACATCGCTGTCTGTCAATCATTTTGCGGTATGAAGGATTCTCATGTACTGTTCGTATATCAGCATTGACAGCATCCTTCCCCCAATAAGGAATAAAGCCCCAGCGAAATTCATCAAGAATTCGCTCACCATTCTGCTGAAGAATGACAGGGGCATGTTGAGTAGGGCTAATATTATACCGATTTCGATAATAATACATCACCCGATTCACTTGAAAATGCTCTTGCACGACAGGCAAATCAGCTGCTACCGAATAACGTTGGCACATACGCCACTCACCTCCATTTTAAACCTAGTGTTTGCTATAGGAGGTAAATTATTCATGACTGAAAAGCTATTATTATTCCACTTCTTCTTCGCCCTCGAGAGGTTTGGCTTGTAATAGCCGTTCTGCTACAACGCGGAAGCTCTCTGGTTGAAGTAATTCTACGGGAGAGTACCCTTTATCAAAAATAAAACCGTCTCCTTCAATAATGACCGCGTAGCCATCACGAAGTTTAGTCAGATGAATTTTATCACCATAATCGGCTAAGAGTCCCTTAATGAAGGTCTCACCAAGCTTAAATTTGATTTCAATTTCCGGTTTAATTTCCACAATGCGACTCGCTGCCTCAGCAACTTGAATGGGTTCCCATTTCTCCTGTAAATCACGCTTATCCCCAGCCGCCCATAGTTCGAGCGATTTCTCTTCCTTTTGGCGATCTTCATGAGTTGCATCTGGCCACTTATTCTCAACATAGGTCTGTACAAACTCCATCACATGCTCATTTACAATTTCGGGGATGGACTGCTCGTACGTCACAAATTTCAAGAAATCTTCAAAATAACGAGCATGAGAGGACTGGTGAATCTTAAGTTCCCATTCTTCAAACATGCCTTCTTCAGGCATATAAGGATATTGGATGGACTTCATATTACGTGCACTAATAGCCATCTCAACTTCTTTGACTAGATTCTTCTCCGAGATTCGGGCAATTTTACTTTCAAAATCACATTTTAGTACAAAAATAAAAGGATCATCTGGATGTGTTGTTAGAGCAGCTTGGACAACGATTAGGGCGCCACCTCGTACCGACTGGTATCCAAATAAATTCTCAATAGATCATCACAAGCATTCTTATAATCTTCCTTGTCGTCCACTGTACGAAGTCGAACGAGCATATTAAAGTTCGGGTTACTAGTGAGTTCATGTCCAGGTTCAACGATAAAACGTCCTATTTTCGTTGGAGCTTGTTCTGTATTTGGGTATTTCTCAACCTTACGCTTACTAATCCTCGTAAACTCACCATCGAGAAACTTTTTAATATCACTATCTAAATATTCATAACCATCCATTGTTTGATAATGCTTGTACGATTTATCAGTTTGTCCTTCCTTACCGTCCACTTTAATTACAAAAAAAGATAAATATTGCACATCAAATTTCATCTAAATGCTCCTTTATATTTCTTCAATGTCAACGACGTATAGCTCCATAGCATATATAAATTAATTAACATAATTAAGTTTACATAATATTTTTACTGTTAACTAAAAATTAGGTAGCTCTAAATCTAACTTAGCCATAGCCTCTTCCTTTTCTCGACTCGTAATATGTGTATATACCGTAGTCGTTTGAATGGAGGAATGACCAAGTAATTCCTGCACTGTGCGCAGGTCAGCACCTTTACGCAGAAGCATAGTTGCAAAAGAGTGCCGAAGTTTATGGCTAGAATAAGGTATTTTTTGATATTGAGGTATTCCGCTCTGGAACTGATCGAAGGAATCCGCAGCAATTTGCTGGATATTTCGTATGGACAGTCTCCGTCCTTTTTGTGAGATGAACATCGCATCTTCTTTTGCTCTCCATGGGTCTAATCGCTCTGCTAGAGCTTGTTGCAATATATGATTTACGGATTCTGGAACTGGAAGTGTGCGCCACTTACGTCCTTTACCAAACACATCTAGTGTACTTCGATCCGGATTAAAATCGCCAACATTTAAGGTATTTACTTCCCCTACACGTAGCCCCATATAACCCATTAATAAGAAAATAGCTGTATTTCTAAGTTTATATTTACCTTCAATGGAACGCATAAATTTACCTAAATCACTCTCAGCGAGAAATACAGGGGCACGGTTTTTATCCGTTTTGGACTTCTTAATTCCTTCCGCTGGGTTCGCAGTATGGATTTCGAGTTCGATCAAGGCTTTGAAGAAACAGTTCACTGAAGCATGTTTACGGTTACGCGTACTGTCGCTAACTCCTCGTTCACGAACAGATGAAAGATAAGAAACAACATGCATTTTTTTAACAGCCTCAAGCTTCTTATCCTTCAGACTTTGTAAAAACTGCCGAACATCCGCTAAATAGGACTTCTGAGTATAGGGGGTGTATCCAGCATCCTTCATCCATATTAGAAAGGCTTCCAGCTCTTCTTCGTACTCTTCGTTTACATCCATTAAACCTTTCCCCCCTTGTTTATGACAATCTATTGTACCATAGAATAGGGAAAAACCGCACTTGATCCTTAAATAGCAAGGGTTTGCGCGGCATTGTATTAATTGACGTGATTTATTCCATTGTCATAAGAACTAGACTGTTTCTATTTCCAAATCAGTGGAATTTTAATTCTAAGCATTTCTCGATCTGGGGGATATGAAAATTGTTGTGTAATAATTTCAGCCACATCATGCTCATTCATCTTGGGGAATATCAATTTAAAGTAGAGGGAGTCCTTGGAAATTCGAATAGGGCGTTCCTTAGCAAAGATCATTCCTCCTTTATTATCTTCAAACATTAGACTCGTACTCTGGCTCGCCGATTGATTGACTTTATAATAAACCACGGTTTGTTTCTCCTGAAATTCAATATATGTTAACGTTATTTCCCCTCCTTGATCCCCTTTTAGTACCAATGGAAATGTATTATTAAACGGTGCTCGATCTTGATACTGTTCAATATCTTTAGTGATACGAATGACTTCACCTATGATTAGCGTGACGTATTTCGGCCTTGGGTTCAGTTCAGATAGAGGAGAGAAATTATTCTGCATATGTTTCCGACTACTCCCGCTCCCTCCTTGCATATTTATAAGGGTTCCAAGATCATCTTCAATGATAACATATACATCATTCGGAACGTCGAATCCCCCCTTAATCAATAACTGAGTATTGGCCGGACCAAACACTAGCTTTTCAACCAAATATTTTTTATTCATAAAAACAAATTCCTTATTAGGATGAAAAGTAGTTGTCAAAGCATCGCTTTTTTCTTTACTCAAAGGCACAGTAACATCCCATTTTCCATTAATCCTTCCGATTTTGCTGATAGACATATGCAGTTGTACCTTATCTGGTAAATCAGAATCCCCAAAGCTCATGAGCGTAGTACCCACAAAGCTATGATCACCTGTAATGGTAAATTGATGTGTTCCTATTGTCGAAGGTTGAATTCCTACAAAGTTAGTATCGTAATATACAGAGGCGTCTTTTTCAGTAATCTTAGGTGAGGACTCAGGATAATTCACCTCATAATTCAACACGACTTGCATCCCATCGTAAAAAATATCAACCATTGTAAACTTGATTTTCTGATCTATAATAGTAGCATTTGCCTGTGTACTTAGATTCTTTTTTTCGATTTGCTGAAGTCCACCTGGATATCCACCCTTGGCATATAAATAATCGAAAAAAGGTATCTGGCGCAATGCTTCAGCGACCTGAGGATACATAAATCCACTACCTATTAATATGCTGAAGCAAATGAGTGCTGCCGTTGCAATGCCCAGACTCCATTTGACAAAAGGTGAACATATATACTTCTTATTTGTTCCCTCTTGCGTATTTATATGTAGTGTCCATACATCATCAAATGGTACAGAAAACTTCTGTTTTTCTAGGAATTCTCTAGCTTCTTGTTGAAGACTTGCACTTAAATTTGTATACATTACGCTACGATCAAGCTCCGGCTTCTTGTCCAATTTCATTTCAATCCCTCCCTTAGTTCCCATAATTCAGACTCTAGTTCGTTAAATAGTCTTAGTTTCTCTAACGCCGCATGTAAGCGGGATTTACAGGTTCCAAGCGGAATACCAAGGATTGAAGCCCTCTCGGGTAGGGCTAATTCAGCATAGTAATGAAGTGTAACTACCTCTCTTTGCTTTTGTGATAAGCGAATAACTAAAGACCATAATTGTAGATGCATGGCGTTTTGCATAACAATACTTTCTGCGGATAACTCACGTTTACTGTCTGGTACAACAGATAACAGCCTCATCCAAGTCTTCTTACGAAGTGTATTTCTCGCCATGTTCACCGTAATTCGGTACAGCCACGGTCTAATTGGCTTGGACTCATCGTACAGATGATATTTAGCATACGTTCGCAAAAATGTATCTTGAGTGATATCATCCGCTAACGTCGGTGACTTTGTAATCATCAGTGCTATACCATATACATAGGTAGAATGCTCTTCGAACATTTCTCTAGCTTGTAACTCCGTAATGAGATACTCCTTCAACTTCTATTCCACCATCCCTTTCTTCTTTAATATCTATACACATTGAACAACACAAAGCGTTCGGGTTCAGTAGCTATAATTTTTAAAGATTACGATTTACATTCTTGATTAACGCATTATTTAGTTTACATAATAATAATTATGGTAACTAGATAAATAATCTTTAAATTTTCAAAACTTTCCAAGTATTGTAACGTCAATAAGAATGATACTCTATAAGGAGCTGATCATGTTGAAACATTCAAAGTTAGTTCTACAAACCATTATAGCGAGCACCCTTCTCTCTCTGGGAGCAGGTCTATTATTAACGAACAACACCTGCATAAACGCTGCCCCGCTAACCTCAATCACCTCAGCAACTAAAATAAATGAATCTATTCCTGTACTGAAACCAGTTTGGCAAGCTAAAACGGACGGAAGCGGGATATATGACACTCTGCCCAAAATTAGCAATGGACTGATCTATTATTCTTCGAACGGGAAGATAATTGCCGCAAATCTCACCACAGGCAAAATGAAATGGTCTTATAACAAGAGTGCAGATCCGCAAATTATAACGAATAATTCCGTTTTTTTCGTTAATTTCGAAGGTTATTTAGTAAAAGTAAATTCTTTGACAGGAAAGTTGATTTGGAAGGTCAAGGTAGCCAAGGCTCCTGTAGAAATTGGCGCACACGCCACTCTAAGGAACGGAGTTATATACCTGCGAAATGAGAGTGGCGGCATTAGTACGTACAACCCGGTCTCAGGAAAGATGATATGGGAAAATAAAGGTATTCCTATGTATGCTGGCAGCATTGTCGGTGAATATAACGGTGTGCTTGTTGTGTCTAGCACAGTCAATAATATTCGCACACAATACTTCGGCCTCGATCCTTCTACTGGAAAAACACTTTGGAGAGCAGAAGGTATGTATTCATTTGTCTCCTACCAGCAAGGGCAGCTCATTCTGAGGGAGCAAGTTAACGTACCTTTTATTGCTTCAAGCGCACCGATCAAAGGCTATTTAATGACTCTAACGTATCTAGATGTAACAACCGGGAAGATTACGAGAAAAGAAAATTATAATTCATTAGACAATGTTCTCAGACTAGGTAACTTCTACACTTCGATTCAAGGCTCGTATATTTACACGGCTGATGGCAATTTAGACAAAGACGAAGCTTCGCTCAATCGATTTCAATTGGGCCAAACTTCCGAAGTAGAACCAAAAGGCTATTCAACGTTCGGGAAATGGGTTGCCGGTCCGATCAACGGATTTGCCTTTTTTCAAAAAGATAAAGAAATCATTAGCGTTAATATGTCACAAGATACCGTCATGAAATTCGATGGCTTTGTAAGTCAGGTCCAAAAGATTCAGATCATCAGTCAAGGTATCTATGCAGGAATTGAGAACGGAGAAGTGTACCTCCTGAATTCCACAACAGGAAAAACACTGGGTAAAGTTAAAACCGGTGAAGCACAATTTGGAAATATATTTATTAGTAATGGATATTTAATTATTCTAACCGAACACAAAATTGTCGTGGTTAAGGTACCGAAGGAATTAATATGATGTCACCCCACCCCAATGACTATTTTTTATCTTCGAAACATCAATTGTAATAAATAGGTTTATAACCATAATAAGTAATAAAAATCCTTCTATTTCTATGAATAACTAGTCATTATCCACAAATAAAATCGTTTACAGACGAAACAGCGTATAATATATGTTATACGCTGTTTTTTTAGAGCCGTTTTCACCTTATTAAGTTATATAAATTAAGCCATGATTAATTTCTGTGAATACTCATTCCGTATTTCAAATACGCTTTCTTACGCTATCGGCAGCTTCTGCTAAAATGAAGAAGTAGCATGATAAGCACTCATTATTAAATTGAACACAGAAAAAGTCGCGATCATTGTCGCGACTTTTTCTGTGTTCTAGGCTATTTAATTTACCGTCAGTGAATGCTTAGCACGAGCAATCTGTGTCGCATCGACCATGTTACGCAAGGATTCAACAGTTTCTTCAAAGCCTCGAGTTTTTAGACCACAATCTGGATTAATCCAGAAAAGTTTAGGATCTAAAACTCGTAACGCGCGTTCGATCATACTTGTCATTTCCTCTACTCGCGGTACACGCGGACTGTGAATATCATATACGCCTAAGCCAATACCCAGTTTATACGTATTCACTTCAAAGCTATGAATCAATTCACCATGACTACGAGAAGTCTCAATTGAAATGACATCTGCATCCATCGCTTCAATGGAATCAATCATGTCGTGGAACTCACAATAGCACATATGTGTATGGATTTGTGTCGTGTCTTGAACCGTGCATGTGGTCATACGGAACGCCTTAACTGCCCATGCCAGATATTCTGCTTGATCCTGCTCCTTAAGCGGCAATCCTTCACGAACAGCAGGCTCATCGACTTGAATCATTCCAATGCCTGCATTTTCAAGGGCCTCTACCTCTTGTCTAAGAGCATAAGCCAGTTGGTAAGCAATTTGTTCTCGAGTGATATCCTCACGAACAAAGGACCAGTTCATAATTGTAATCGGGCCGGTCAACATTCCTTTAACAGGATGTTTGGTCTTCGACTGTGCATACTTCGTTTCTTCAACCGTCATTGCTTCTTCGAATGCTACATCTCCAAAGATAATTGGTGGTTTCACACAACGAGATCCGTAAGACTGTACCCATCCATACTGTGTAAATGCAAAGCCACCTAGCTTTTCACCAAAAAATTCAACCATGTCTGTCCGTTCAAATTCACCATGTACTAGAACATCCAGCCCAATCTCTTCCTGCAGCTTAATCCAGATATCAATTTGATCTCGAATAAAGCTAGCATATTGTTCGTTCGTCCAAACTCCCTTGCGCCAAGATTGACGTGCCTTACGCACCTCTACCGATTGCGGAAAGCTACCAATGGTTGTCGTCGGAAAAATAGGTAATTGCCATTTATTCTGTTGAGCAATATGTCGTTCTGAGAAAGGTAGATTACGTTTAGGCTGCTCTTCGCTAATAATAGCTACCGCATGCTGAATGTCATTGCGATTACGCTCACCAGATAGCTTAAGTGCCTGAATTGCAAGATCGCATTTTTCAAGTTCAGCTTCGATCGAGGCCTTATCAGAGCATGCTTTCGCTAGCAGAACAAGCTCGTCTAGCTTCTCATCAGCAAATGCGAGAGCATTCTTTAAATCAGGTATTAGCTTGACCTCATTTTGTACCGTAACAGGTACATGAAGTAAACTACAGGATGACTGCACAATAAGATGATCCGGAGTAACGAACCCACTCAATTCTTCTATAAGTACCAGTTTGTCACGTAGTGAGGCCTTCCAGATACCACGGCCATCGACAACGCCTGCACCCAGCACCTTATCAGAAGGAAAGCCCAATTTCTTAATGGACGCTATATTCCCAGTTAAACCGTGCACAAAATCTAGTCCAATTCCTTTGACAGGTAACGTTACGATATCACTGTAATTCTCTACCGATTCAAAATAGGTTTGTAGCATAATATTCAGATTAGGAACCTTCGCTGCAAAAGTATCGTAGATCGATTTCAGTCTTTGTACATCTTCCGCATCTAATTTCGTTACAAGAATAGGTTCATCAATTTGTACCCACTGAACTCCCTCATGCTCAAGTTCTTGTAAAATCTGTACATAAAGTGGCACCAAGCGTTCCAGCCAAGCATCCGTCTCTGATTGATGATATCCCTTGGATAGCTTCAGGAAGGTTAAAGGCCCTACAATCACAGGCTTACCTTCGATTCCTAGCTTTTCTTTGGCTTCTCGATATGCAATTAATGGTCTATTTTCAGTGACTGACGGATTTGCACCATCCAATTCAGGCACGATGTAGTGATAGTTGGTATTAAACCATTTCGTCATTTCGCTGGCTGTTGCATCCTTCGTCCCACGAGCAATACCATAATAAATAGATAAAGGAACAGCCCCGCCCTCATAAGCAAAGCGTTTTGGAATAATGCCGAACATCGTAGCCGTATCAAGTATATGATCATAATAGCTGAAGTCATTTACCGCTATAAAATCAATGCCCTTCTCTTGCTGCTTACGCAAATGATTCAAGCGGATTGCCTGAAGCTGACTGTGAAACTCCGATTCTTCAAGCTTACCGGACCAGAACGCTTCGAGAGCTTTCTTCCATTCGCGGTCTGCACCAATCCGTGGGTATCCCAATACACTACTTTTCGCCATTATAAACCTCTCCTATACAAATCAAATTGTTATATGAAAGATATCATGTATTCGGAGATATAGTGTAACTGAAATAAACTATATCTAGTTATAGTCTAAAGCTATATCTAAAAAGAAGAGGCTGTCTGACAATCCCAAATATTATAGAGGTGAAACCATTATTACTCAAAAAATATGGTAAGACCTCTGAGACTGTCACACTTGCAAAGAAAGATGCCAAAGCTAATAAAGTATAAAACAATGCGTTTTTCTTATGCATATACTTTATTGAAGATACTAAGAAAAAAACAAATAGTCCCGAACTAGCAGCAGCGAAGATGTCCATAATAACCTCCAATAAAATAATAGAAGTAGGTAACCCACTTCTATTATTTTACAAAATTATATAAAATTTAACATCATTGAGTCCAGATTAAAACCTTAGCTGATAGATAAACCCCTTCTTCTATTCGAGCTATTTAGGCTAGTTAATCAAATCAACTGCATCTTGAGAAACCCATACTTTATCTTTGATCATCACTGTCAAAGCGCTTAGCTTTAATGCTTTACCATCCATCATTGCGATATTTTTATCCATTGGCAGCTTCAATAATTGACCACCTTTTTTCACAACAATCACAGGATTCGTTTTATCTGTCTTGTCGAGCGTCACAGTAGCCCCCTTAGCTCTGAACTTATCAGCGGTTACGAATAAAGTGTCTTCAAGAGCAGTTAGGTTAAGTCCAGTAACCTCTTGGATGTACCTGTTAACATCGGTATTCTGAATAACGCCGCTCTTCGCGAAATCGGTAGGTTTGAAATTAGTTGGATGATAGGCGAACAATCCAATTTCTTCGGATGTATGATCGTCCGTGGAGAATGTCACACCGATTTTAGCTCCCAGAATTTTTCCGATTACTGGTGACAGATTATCCTTCAACCCTTCACGAACAGCATCTGCTTCTTCTTTTGTTAAATTCGTCAGTCCATAGTTGTCAGCAAGCACTTGCTTAAAATTCTTCTCATTAATGTTGCCTTCAAAGCCATAGCTTGTATGTTTTGCTTTTTTTAGCACAGAAACTAATTCTTTGTTTGCATCATAGTTCGTCATATTCAGTCCGCCTGTCGCATGGTCAGAAACGGATACAACCGCCGTATTCCCATCTTTTTCAGCGAAATCAATGGCTGCTTTGAACGCTCTGTCAAAAGCTAATGTTTCAGACACAATACCCACAGGGTCGTTATCATGACCATACCAGTCAATTTGACTCGCTTCAACCATCAGGACAAATCCTTTGTCATTTTGAGAAAGCTTCTCTGCTGCAATTTTAGTCATTTCAGCTAGACTTGGTTGCTTTTGTGGATTTAAATCAAGGTCTGCGTCCAATGCTTCCTTATTGAACATCCCCCACACTTTATTCGTTTTCGTATTCATCAATCCAGCTTTGTCTGTTACGTATTCATATCCACTGGATTTGATGACTTTGGTTAAATCCTCTCCGTCTTTACGGTTGATATCTTCTTTACCAGGGACCAAATAACCCGCTCCACCTCCGAGCAGAATATCTACTCCGCTATATACCATTTGCTCAGCGATTGAACCCGCGTTATCACGTGTATAAGCATGACTGAGGAATGTAGCTGGCGTTGCATCTGTTAATTCACATGTAAACACGGTACCCGTGCTTTTCCCAGCTAGTCTAGCAGCATCCATGATCGTAGGCAGCGGTTTGTTCATATCCTCTTTCTTCACAGTATCCAGTAGCGGCATTGTACTTTTATCAGGTAGAATCGAAACCGTTTCGGTCTTCACCTTATGGCCCGTAGCATATGCTGTAGCCCCTGCCGCAGAATCAGTAGTCAACGAATCCGTTGCATATGTTCTCACTAGACCACTGAAATATTTATCAATTGTGAGTGGTTGTCCTCCTCCATACCATCTAGCTAAGTTAACGTCAGATAAACTCATCCCATCTGTGATGAACAAGATTACGTTCTTAACAGGCTTGTTTGATGGCACCTCAGCCGCCGTAGTAGCTCCACTCGCATATGTAGTTCCACTAGATCCAATAAGTAAACTGCATGAAAGAACGGTACTGCAAATTCCTGCAATAACTCTGTTGCGCATGATAATCCTCCTCTAAGTATGTGTGTAAATACGACTTTAGTGTAACGTATGAATGTTTGAAGAATCAGCACGTATTCTCTTGTTTATATTAAATTTTTATACATATATTGCTTTGAGTTACGGTGGAGCATACAATCCCTTATAGGAGGTGCTGTATGAAACCGGATTTTTATAAATGCGAATTGTTAGAAGTAAGCCGCAAGAAACTGGTGTATACCAGCATGCCTTCAAGGCATTATCACGATGCATATGAAATATTGTATCTCGTATCCGGGGATATCTATTATTTTATAGGAGACAAAACCTATCAGGTTGTAGGTGGCGTCCTCTTGTTCATAAATGAGAATGAGCTACATAAATTGGTGAACTCCAGTTACAGCACCTTTGAACGCATAACCCTGATTTTCAAAAAGGAATATCTACAGCAATTCTTCACTAGTGTTCAAATTAGCGATCTGCTCGCATTTTTTGAAAGTGGATATAGTGCCCTGAAGATGAGTGGCCAAGATCAGCATTTTATAGAAAACCTTTTCCAGAAAATGATTCGTGAGGGTGAGAAAAAAGCTCGTGGATATGAGCAATACCAACAAATACTACTATTAGAGCTTCTTCTATTTTTGAACCGTAAAGTATTTGATAATGAGCAGGAACAGATTGTAGATTCTAATCGCACACATAAGAAGATCTTTGATATTGTTAACTATGTAAATGAACATTATATGCATAAGATCAAGCTAACCGATATTTCACAGCATTTCGATATTAGTCCCTCCTATCTCAGCCGTACCTTCAAAGAAGTTACCGGCTTCACATTCATTGAGTACATCAATAATATTCGGATCAAAGAAGCACGGGGTCTCCTGAATAACTCCACCTATAATGTAGCTGAGATTGCGGATAAAGTTGGATTTGATAATACCTCACACTTTGGGCGAACCTTTAAAATCATTATGGGCGTATCTCCCCTTAGTTTTCGGAAGCGGGTGAAGTCGGAAATGGTTACATAAAAAAACTGCATAAAGAATAGACATAAGACCGTCCGTTACGCTGCCGGATTATTCTTACGATCGCTGTTGTCTCCAAATTTCTTGAATGATCACTTGGCAGTGAAAATTTGGAGACAAAGGCGAACGCTTTGCTTCTTCAGAATAATTCCGTCCTCTTCACTGGGTTGGGTTACAGTGCTTCTAGTAATGTTACAATCTTTTCCCTTTACATATAAAATCGTAGAGACAACTTATTTATATATTAATTACGAGTAAAATTAGTCGTCACTTCTACATGATCCCATTCCACCTGTATGCTATAAGTCCCAGGCTCTAAATTCTTAAATGTCTTTTCATCTGTATAGCTCTGCCCATATTGCAAATCAATATAATCTTTTATTGGAACCGAACCCTTTTCGATTTCATTGTTATCTTTTATTAATATATATCGTGCTCCTCCAATTACAGTTATTTGTTTTTTACTTTGATTACTGAATGTATATCTAGCTATTGTATCAGATCCCACTTGTTTTACATTTACACTACCTACTAATCCCTTTTGAATAGCAGTATTGTTCGAATCTGATGGTTGCGTAGCATTCGAATTGTTAATTGCAGAATTTTCAGTGCTTATAACTTTTACAGATTCCTTCTTCTCTGAACATCCTGTAAAAACTAAAGAAACCCCTATTATAAATATTAAGATATATATCTTTTTCATCGTCTATTTCATCCCCTCGTCATCATTTAACGTTCACTATGATCAACGAGTTTTTTATGAAATATGTTTCATTCATTTCAAAGGCTGTCACGATGACAGCCTCCCCTTTATTTCTTATCAACATGTAAGAGAGTTACCTGCTTCAACGAATACGTATCTTTGATTCGTTCTTCTGGGATCACCTTCAACTGAATAAGGCTAGTGACTTTAGAAGAATCTACTTTAGACAATAAGCGCCACACATCTGGATCAGGTAACGCATCATAGAGCTTCGCATCATCATATTCTTTACGATATTGGTGCACCAGCTTCACACGATAGGCTCCAACCTCAACTTCCTTTTCTCCCTGTGATTCACAAAAAGTCGTAATTTGATCACGCAGCTCCTTGATTGATTGTTCGATCTCCTTCTGCTGCTGTTTCAATTTATAATACCGTTTTACCTGCTCGTCCATAAGTCCACTCTCCTTCAGCAAATTACTCTATTTCTATTTATATGCAGAGTAGAATCGGATAAGAAGCACAACCATAATAATCTGATAGAGCGAAAAAGCCATTAACTCGGCTTTATGCAAAGTTACTGGCCACCCTGATGTGGAATGAATTATACTATTCTTCGATCTCACCCTCATTTTCGATTAAAATGTAAACATTTCACATCATTTCTTTTTCTTGAATTCCCCTCTTTATTCTAATCAACATCGAATGAAGGGGCTATTTGTCGTATTCATTTAGCATAATTCAAGCACATATCCCCTCTCAAAGACCTAGATGTACAAGCCACTCTCGTAATTATTTGCTATTTACTACAATAGATCCCTTTCATTCAGCATTTACATGCAAATTAATTACAATTCTATCTTCTCTAATCGACAGCATTCGTATCACAATTCCCGTGATATATATCCTCCTCATGTCCCATCCCAATAAAATGTAAAAATTGTAAAATAAAGATGCATTTTACCATTGTTTAATTAATTTTAATAAGGAGGATAGATGGCGAATCGTATTATTTTCATAAAATAATCTTTAACCTATTTCAAGAGGAGGCTGCAAATTTGATTAGAAAATCTCATCCTTTCCGTACTTCTTCGATCTTGCTGTTCAGTTCTATATTTGCGTTGGGCGTTGCTTTTCCAAGTACCTCTTCGGCTTCTTCATTCAAGGTGAATGATCACCAATCAACCGTCGATATTTCCAAACTGAAAATTCCATCTTCCTTGAAACTACCTAAATCGGCTTTAAAAGCACCTCTGACTTTGAACAGTGATACCATATCAGATCAGCCTGAAAATTATGTAGGTAACACGGACAGCAGCAATCCAATAACCGTAATCGTTGAACTCAGGAATCAACCTTTGAAAGTATTTCAGTCCAGCTCTTCTTCGAAAGCCAAATCTTCAGTTACAAATTACAGTAATATTTTAAAACAAGAGCATTCAATCTTTGCTCGATCTGCAATACAAGCTAATGCACAAATACGCCGAGAATACTCGGAAGTATTTAATGGATATTCGGTTACATTGCCTGCTAATCAAGTCGATACACTGCTGCGTTTGCCCGGTGTGAAAGCAGTCTATCCCAACGAAGAATTTGAAGCGTTACCTGTGCCCGTAAGTCACGATATTAAACCTAACATGGATGAGAGTGCTCCTTTCATTGGTGCTGAACAATTATGGAATAATGGCTTGTATGGTAAAGGGATTAAAGTAGGCGTCATTGATACAGGGATCGATTATAATCACCCCAGCTTAAAGGGTGCGTACAAAGGTGGATACGATTTCGTAGATAATGACTCCGATCCAATGGAAACTTTGCCCGATGCCACGAAACCAAAGAAAGATGGTAAACCATACGATACGCAGCATGGTACGCATGTATCGGGAACTATTGTTGGACAAGGCAATCCCGATCATCCAGAAGCGGGTAAAGGCTGGGTTCGTGGTGTAGCTCCACAAGCAGAGCTGCATGTGTATCGTGTGCTAGGTCCTTACGGTAGCGGCTCTAGTGAGAATGTCATTGCTGGTATCGAACGGGCAGTTCAAGATCATATGGATGTGATCAACCTCTCACTCGGTTCTAAGCTGAATAATCAATTTTCACCAGATGCCATTGCAGCAGATAATGCCTCACTTGCGGGAGTAACCGTCGTATTATCCAATGGTAATGAAGGGCCGAAGGAAAGCACCACGGGAACTCCTGCCGCTTCGCAGCTTTCGATCTCTGTTGGCGCTTCAACTCCACCTCAACAAACTCCCATTTTCACAACGGATAATGGCGATGTTGCTTATGCTTCACTAGCAGCCTTATCTCCTAAACTTGAAAATGCAAGCGATGATTTAGAACTTGTATTTGCCAATTTAGGTGAAGAAGCCGACTACAACGGTCTCGATGTTGAAGGTAAAACCGTCCTGATCTCTCGTGGCAAAATATCCTTTGGTGATAAATCAAAAAACGCTTTAGCCCACAAGGCCAAAGCCGTCATCGTCTACAACAATGTTCCAGGCGAAATTGGAGGAGCCACTTTAGGTGAACCTGGACAATTTGCTCCTACCTACACCATAAGTCAGGAAAGTGGATTGAAATTAAAGAAGGCATTAGAAGATGGAAAAAACCATGTGACTTTCTCTTATAAGAAAGAACAGGATTTATTAGCAGATTTAAGTTCAAGAGGACCTGCTCTTCCTTCCTATGCCATTAAGCCAGATATCACGGCTCCGGGTGTTGGTATCCGTTCATCTATTCCGGCTTTTGACGGTAATTATGATGATGCTTATGAAGACTTGCAAGGTACGAGTATGGCAGCACCACATGTTGCAGGTTCAGCTGTACTGATGCTAGAAAAAACTCGAGAAGAAGGAGTAAATCTCGGACCTGATCAAATTAAAGCTCTTCTCACAAATAATGCTTCACTGATTCGAAATCGCGACGGTAAGACTTATGCCGTTAATGAACAAGGTGCTGGACGCGTAGATTTGAAGAATGCCTTTGGAGCAGAGGCTATTGTAAAAGTTATAGATACTGTGTACGGCGTCGGTAAAGATGATACGGGGATCGATTATTTTACAGGTAGCCTGTCCTTTGGTCAACAAGCAGCAGGTAGTCATTCTTCGAAACAATTAACGTTAGATAACATTGGTCATAAAGACCAAACATATAACGTTTCTATTGACTGGAATAATGCAGCCTCACTAGAGTTGACTCCTAGTGATACAACGGTAAGTATTCAAGCTGAACAAACATCGGTTGATTTTTCAGTCAACTTGAATATTCCAGCGGGAACCACAGATGGTATCTATGAAGGACAATTGTTCCTCACTGAAGTTACAACGGGTCATCAGCTTCATGTTCCGTTTAGTGTCTATGTAGGTGCTAAATACAACTTGGACTCTATTAGTAATCTAGAAATAGATCCTTCTTATCTCTCACCGAATGGTGATCAGGTTAAAGATACAACAACTCTATATTACGCGGTAAATAAGAAACTTAATGATTACCTCTTCTTTGTTTATGACGAAGCGGGCGATGCAATAGGTTATATTTATGACGAAAAATGGCCTCTTGAACAAAATTATTATACGTATACTTGGGACGGAACAATACATGATCTTAATGATAAAAAAGTAACATTAACAGATGGGTATTATACGCTCGTCCCTTATGCTGTAGGGGATGATGCACTCCTTACTAAATCAGCTGCGGGTGTCGTTGTTGATACAACTGCTCCTGAATTTAAACTTGATCCAGAACATATTGTTCTAAATCCGGAACAGCCGGGTACGGGAACCATTTCCGGTGAAATTATGGCTGATCTCCTTATTGATCATTTCTATGACGGCACTAATTTAAACGAACTGATCCATGTTAAAGCTGGTACTCAAACCGATGAGGGATATAAAGAATATACAGGTAAGCTTGATGAAGATGGTCTCTTCACCATTGATGTTCCCTTAAAAGCTACAGGTAGCAACTCTTATGATCTATTCGTTTATGATGAAGCGGGCAACGGACTCGCAAAACCTGCAAGAACGGTTATTGATAATGCTCAGCAGCCTAATGAAGGCAACAAACTAAATCTATCGGCACCTAAGAAAGATGTAAAAACAGGAGAGGCATTTGATGTAAATGTTGATTTCTCGGTACAAGATGCCGTCTATTCAGCAGAATTTGATGTAACGTATAACAGTAATCTGACTTTATCCAAGATCACTCCAGGTATTCCAGGTGAAGTTATTCCTTCTTCACAAGATGCTAATAACCCTGATACCGGTACAAAAGTAGTACATTACTCACTCAAACTGACGGATCCTGTACGTGTAGGTACACTTGCACATTTGAACTTTACTGCTGCCACAGCAGGATCATACACATTTAACATCAGTAATGTTAACTTACTAAATGAAAAGAACGAATCCATTCCAGTTACGGGTTTAGCCGCTACAACGGTAAAAGTGACTAAGGAAGCCGATCCGAATCCTGAGCCGAACCCAGGATCTGGAGGCGGAAATGTTTACTATCCACCTACTCCAAGTTATGCACCAAGTACGACTCCAGTCGCCACTTTGCCAGAAGCGAAAAAATTCAAGTCTGGATCCATAACAGAGACCGGCAAAGATGACACACTCACAGGCGTGCTGAATGTTGACAGTACGTACGTCAATGAACAGTTGAATCTTAAAGATTCTAAGACAGTTACTTTCGACATTAGTGATATTGATTTAAGTTCATACCACCCATTGAATATACAGTTAAGCTCCAGCCTAACCAAACTACTTCAGGATTCCAAAAAGGATTTGATTATCAAAGGTAAAGGATTCGAGTTAACGATTCCTGCCGGAGATATCGCCAGCTTCGTTTCAAATGGTATTCTCAAAATCACACTACAATTCAGTGACACTCCAACCGGGAATATTCAAACTCCTACTGGAGGAACTGGCGTATTTACTTCCGGTTCATTGAATATTAAGGAGACAACTGTCCCACTTGCTGCTCCAATCAAAATCACTTTAGATCTGTCTTCCTCCAAAGTAAAAGACCGTCAAAAGGTAGGTGTTTTCACTCTTGGTAAGGATGGGACTTGGAGTTATGCGGGAACAGGAAATAATCATGCAAATTCCCTTTTCTTTAACGCTGATCATCTTGGTTCATTTACGACAGTAGAAATCTCAAAGAGTTTTGCAGATATCAAGGCGCATTGGGCAAAGAATGAGATTGAAGTCATTGCTTCTCACTTTTTAGCCACAGGTAAGAATACTGCAGATACGTTTAAACCTAGTGATCGTCTAAGCCAAGCTGAATTTTTAACATTACTTGATCGACTTCTCTCTACAGGAAAGACATGGAATGATCGAGCAGCTGAAGCAGGATCGACACATGAGTTAACTCGTGAAGAAGTAGCTGTTCTCATTGCACAATCTTTTAAGGTCGATCTTACTTCTTCAGCTATTTCGCTGACATTTAAGGATCAAGGGAAAATATCTAGCAGCTCCAAGACAGCTGTCTCCTATGCAGTTGGTAAAGGCTATCTCAAAGGAAATCCAGATAACTCCTTTAATCCTGCAGGCAAGTTAACACGTGCCGAAGCAGCAGTTATCTTATTCCGTTTATTGCAAGACGTTCAAGCTAAATAATAGTAAAGCAGGAGTAACAAAAAGGCCATGAATGGGATGATCCACTTCATGGCCTTTTATGATATCAATGATGTTATTTCTTCCAAAAAGACATTTCATTACCCGTAATAAGAAACTACCATTCAATCATTCGAAAAATAATATAATAATTTATAAAAAACCATGTTCCGGCGGGTATATAGCAAACTTACTTTAGTCAAAATTGTAGATACGTGAGGATGATGGATATGTGCAAATGATATAGATATGGAATGATATTTCTATTGTGAATTTTTCATATGTTGAAATACCATAATTTCATTATAAATTAGAGCAAAGAAAGCTCAAAAGCGCAATTCAATATCCGCTTGCACGAAGTTTCTAATATCCATGTTGTCTCTTCCTCGCAGCAACCGTTCATTCTACTCCGCAACTAAACCATAGCACGAACAACATAATTCTCTAAGGTGGTTAGTAAGCCTTGTTCATTTGCATGATGTTCAAATATTCTTTCGATTTCTGACATGCTCTGTTGAATAACCATCTCATGAACGGATGGACTTTGTCCAAAACAACGTAATTTAACCACGTCCATGGGTTCATGTAGATACTGAATATGGTCCACCTTTTCGATATCAAAATGTGTAAACATCGCTTGTTCTAGGCGGCTTTTAATTGTATTTAGTACCGGCGTACCTTTAGTAAGAGCTTCAAATAAGTTAGGAAACCATTGTGACAATTCTGATGATAACCGATCTCCGGGGTGGAGACTACGTATCATACCTCCCTTTTTAACAACCCTTGTTAATTCACTGTAAACTGAGGTAGGACCTTTACGGTTGTAAGCACAATCAAATTCATCAGTTTCAAATGGGAGTCTATCTCTAGTATTAGCCGTAACAAATAACACACTACTCAGATTACGATTATTTCCAGCTACGACGAATTCATTGGTAACATCTATTCCTACAATTTGCTTAACTATTGAACTCCATTGGATGGTAAAGTCACCATGACCACAACCAACATCAAGCACTTTTTTCCCTTCAACAATCTGTGAGACTTCTTCTGTAAACATGTTTTCCCCATTTGGCTCCGTCTGTGTACAATGCCATGGATAAGAATATTCTCCAGTCGATTTTGCTAGCTGTGCATACCATCCATAGGAATGGGGAGATACCCAGTCCTCATGCATTTTAGGGTTGGCTAGTTTAGAATACATTGTTACAAACGCCTCCTGTTTATTTAAGTCAGGAAACAGATTATATATTAAAATTTAACAATTGAACATCCCTATTTGGTTACTTTCCATCTGGTATTTCCCTCTTCTAACACAGAGGATCGTTGCATTTTCTTAGATCTCCGAATGTACTGATTGAAACTATCTAAGTTTGCGATCAGTGTACCAACGATGATAGTAATCATGCCTGCCATAGAAATTCCTGATACTTTTTCATGATAGAACAAATATCCTACACCCATAGCAATCATTGGAGATACATAAAGCCAGGTTGTCGGGAACATCGGATTTGTCTTAGCAACAAGCCAGTAGAAAAGACTGTGTCCAACCATGGATCCTATGACGATTAAGTAAAGAAGCGATCCAAGCGCATTTCGATTAAGAAGGCTACCCATTTGCACATCCTCTGTAAATATAGACAATATGATAAGGAGAACCCCCCATAGATCATTTGAGCCGCATTAAGTGCAACTGGTGATGCTTTTGGCATATTTTGAATAACCCTTTTCGAGTATAGTGCACCTGATGCGTATCCAATTTCACCGATTAATATGGCACCCATACCCAGCATCCACCATACATCCGTCGATATGTTAATACTCGATAATAACATAAGCACAACGCCGATAAAACCGACAATACAACCTAAAATGGAGCGTAATGTAACCTTTTGTCGCAAAAAGATTATCTGAATAAGCAGCATCATCAGAGGTCCTGTAGCAGACAATACTGCCGCTATACCAGATGATACATGCTGCTCAGCCCAGTACAACATCGCGAACGTTCCAAAAGTCAAACACAAACCTGAAATTAGCATTTCTTTCTGTAGTAATAGAGAAAACCTGGCTTTACCCTTCCACACCATCCATAAGAACAACACCAAACCAGCAATAAAAAACCTTATTCCTGCTGAGAAAAAAGGTGGTGTGGATGCATCAATCCCTACCTTGATCGCTAAAAAAGTCGTTCCAAAAATTAAACACATCAATACATAATTGAAAATAATCATGTCCATTCCCCTTCCTGCCTGCCCTGTACCTAGCATACAAGTCGAAGAATAGAACAGATTAAGTTTAGTAGAACAGATGAGCAAAAATGTAGTGTACAATGTTAATAGAGAGGGTGATGTAAATTGAAGAATACAGCTATGGGGGCAAATAAACAATTATTCATCCAAATATATGATCATATCGTTTCGAGGATGCAGCGGGGTGAGTGGCAAGCACATGACAAACTCCCTTCCATTCGCCAACTTGCGAACGAATTTCAAATCCACCGGCTCACCGTATTTCGTGCGTATCAGCTCCTTAAACAAAACGGTAAAGCTTATGTAAAGGAAAAATCCGGTTACTACGTAAGTCCGCTCTCATCCGAACAACAAAATGATGCATTTACAGTTGATGCGTCTATTTTTACACATATTCATTTTAAAAATGATATGTCCAAAATTCATAGGGTTCCTGCGACGTATCAATTCTCACAAGCTTTGATTGATCCTAATTTATTACCGAATCTATTTCTTTCTGATTACGTGAAGAAGGTATTCGATATCTATCCCAAAATGATGGGAACGTATTCCTCTGCCCAAGGCGATCTGGAATTACGTGAAGTGCTTTGTCAATATATGATGGAGCAGCATCCGGTAGATCTAGATCCAGACGAAGTACTCATTACGACAGGCGCTCAGCAGGCCATTGATTTACTAGCGCGCTTATTCATTAGACCACTCGACAACATCATCGTAGAACGGCCGACATACAGCGTTGCACTCGATGTTTTCCGGGCGCAAGGGGCACGGTTTCTACCCGTAGATATTACTCCAGATGGCTATGATTTGCAGCAAGTTGAACATTTTATGAGAGAGTCTCGCCCACGTTTTTTCTATATGAATCCAACGTTTCATAATCCTACTGGTTATACGATTCCTGCCGCTCAGCGAAAGAGACTTGTCGAGCTTGCGGAACAATACCAATGTCTATTAATTGAAGATGATGCGTTTCACGATATGTATTTTAATGAGATTCCTACGCAGCCGATATTTACCTACGATACAGATGGATGGGTCATTTACCTGAAAAGTTTTAGTAAGTATATCGCACCTGGTCTAAGAGTTTGTGCTGTTTTGGGTAGGCGCTCCTTGATCGATTCGCTAATAACTTTGAAATCTCTTGCAGATAACGGATCTCCTTTAGTTAATCAGAAGTTATTTCTTCATTACTTTAAGTCAGAACGAATGCAACAGCATGTAGACAAACTACGCACCGCGCTACAGATTAGAAAAGAGATCATGGAACAGGAATTAGCCCAGACTGGGTGGGAATGGGTTAGTCCACAAGGCGGTCTCAACTTATGGGTCAAGTTACCCGCTGAAATTTCTGTAACCGAGTTATGGGATCAGTGTATTCGCCAATCTGTCTCATTTGTCCCTGGCACGATCTTCGATCCCTCGCGTGAATTAAACTCATCGATTCGCTTAAGCTATTCCTTTGTGAATGAAACGCAAATTAAACAAGGTATGCGTAGATTAGTGGATGCAGCTAATCACATCCGAAGCCATTAACCTCTAAGCTCTTGTCGTAGATACTGGTATAGCTTTGAACTTGCTTGGTTCTGAGGATAGTCGGATGATCTTGAAAGAATGCCGAATGTCATATCGATAAGACTCTCTTCATTTATTGTTCGAATCGTTGTTCCCTTGGGCGCAGGATTCAATATAATATTGGGCAAAAGAGCGATCCCTAGCCACATTCTACATAATATTGTAAAGCCGTTATACTACCGATCTCCATCGTTTCGAGGGGCATTTTTCCAGTTCCATGTAGTACCATCTCAAGCTTTCGACGATATGGGCAAGTTGCTGACGTAATAAGGAGTCGGTAGTCTCTTAAATCAACTGGTGCAATAAATTCTTGCAAGGTAAGTGGATGATGTTCCGGTAAAAGAACGACAAATTCTTCCTTAAACAATGGATCATAGTACAAATCCGAACCTAAATCAGGTGCTGAACAAAGTGCGAGATCAATCTCACATTCGAGAAGACGCTCAGTTAACGTTGGTGTATTTGCTACAACTAATGAAATTTTAATTTTTGGATATTGTGCCATAAACCTCTGTATGATACTCGGCAATCGATAACTTGCTGACGGTTCTGTCACTCCTACACGTACATGCCCCGCTTCACCCCGTTGTAAATCCGCTAAATCTGTTTCTAATTTCTCCATACGCTTAACAATTTGAATACTCTCTTCGTGAAACAGCCGGCCTGCTTCGGATAATTGCATCGTTTTCCCACGTTCGATTAACTTCATTCCAAGTTCGGTTTCAAGCTTCTGCATTTGCATCGTAACGGTGGATTGAACATAATTCATTTCCTCGGCTGCGCGGTTAAAACTACCGTATTTCACGATCATCAAAAAAGTTTTAAGTGTTCTAAAATCCATGATTCTCCCCTCAATGTTATTCAATATTTTTGAATGTATTATTCATTTAATTCAATTATACAAATATATAAGAAAGTCATACAATTATGGATATATCAAGCTTCAAAAAGGAGATGTTCATCATGGATTTAAAAAACAAAGTGGCATTGATCACGGGTGGAGGTACAGGAATAGGTAGGGCTACTAGTTTAGCGCTTGCTAAACGGGGCGCAATCGTAGTCGTGAACTACTCGCGTTCTACATTAGATGCCGAAGAAACTGTTCAAATTATTAATAAAGAAGGTGGAGAGGCGATCGCCATGCGAGTCGATGTCTCACAAGATATAGAAGTTAGAACCATGGTTGAGCGTATTGCACTCCAGTTCGGGACGATTGATGTACTTGTAAATAACGCGAGCATAACCCATCATATTCCGATTTGTAATCTAGAAGCAGCTACAGATGAGGTATGGGACGAACTATATAATGTCAATGTTAAAGGTATGTATCACTGCGCACGAGCCGTAGTTCCTTTTATGAAGAAAAATAAGGAAGGCGCAATCGTCAATCTCGGCAGCATTGCGGGACTAACCGGCGTTGGTTCTTCTCTGCCCTATGCTGTTTCCAAAGCAGCCATTCATGGTCTTACGAAGTCCTTAGCACATGCCTTAGCACCAGAAATTAGAGTGAACTGCGTTGCACCTGGAGCCGTATCTACTAGATGGTGGCTTGGGAGAGAAGAACAAATGAAACAGTTGGCTCCCAATTTGCTGCTGCAACGCATTCCAACTCCTAAGGATGTCGCCACTCTTATATGTAATACGTTAGAACAAGAATCCATGACAGGTCAAATCATAACCATAGATAGTGGACAAATATTATAATTGTATTATGCTACTTCGTCATCATTGAGATGAAGAACTACTTATAAATTGAATGATCCCTACAAATATCATAAATAATATAAATGATATGAAGATCCATATGAAAACCTTTTGTAATTTAGAAGATTGTGTCTTATGTTGGTTGATTCTCTAATCTAGCCAAACGGTTCTTAAGTTCTTGTATTTCTTCATCACGTTCCATGAACTCACATCCTCTTATTCAGAAATTGTATATATTCCAAAAAGATGACTCTATATTGAATTCTCTAGGATTAAAACGTCTACGATTACTCCATCGCATCCACTAATGTAACTAACTTACGGATTGTCTTCCAATTACGCACTGTTGCTGGGACGTCAAGCTTATGCATATGGGTAGCCAGCTTGGAATTACGCACACTATTACGAAACAAAAAATAGATTTCTCGCCCATTGTTCCGATAATTTTCGTTTTCGTTTCGATAAACAGCTAATCGCTCAATCTTATCCAAAGTAGGCTCTTCAAGCATGATAGAAACGTATAGGCTCTCTGTTTCAGATGCTGCCTCAGCTTCAGAGATTTCTTGCTGTGTGAATGGACAGCTCGCAGCAATACTTCTCAACTCGTCTGCCGTTCTTAAAATAACCGGTACTGGAAAACCAAAGTTTACCTCAATCTCACGTTCGATCCGAATACGCAGTTGTTCCTCATCTTCGTTTGATTCAAACAAAACATTTCCACTCTGAATATAGGTTTGGACTCTATTTAATCCCATTTCTCCTAAAATGCGTTTTAACTCAACCATCTTGATCATGTTCTTACCACCTACATTAATGCCACGTAACAATGCGATATATATTGTCATTCATCTCAATCCACCAATCTATTTAATCCTATATCCAATATTTTACTATACAGAGCTTGAAATCGCTACCTAGCTTTATTCAAAATGTAGGTACGTCTTAATGATGAATATAAGAAAAAAGAACTAGAAAACTGTGAATTTATTATTGTGAATTTTTCATATGGTGAAATTTTAAAATAAATACATATTAATAATCATTTATTTCTTTAATCCGTTAGCTCGTACATGATTTCACCGTTAATTACGGTCATAACAACCGAATTATGAAGCATTTCATCTGCATCTGCTAATTGAAAGGGATCATTTTCTAGCACCGTAAAGTCAGCCAAATATCCTGATTTAATCATTCCCCGATCTTGTTCATGTCCTATTGCATATGCACTGCCTAATGTATACAGAGATATCGCTTGAAACATGCTCAGACACTCTTCAGGACCATAAATCGTCTTATCCTGTTTTTGTGGACGAGTCCGGGTTACTGCTGCATGGATTGCCTCTATTGGAGATACCTTCTCAATCGGCGCATCGGACCCGCCAGCACAGTGAATCCCTTCATTGAATAGAGTTTTCCATGCATACAGATACAAACCCTTAAGATTTCCTACCCTTTCAAGCACCCAAGGAAAATCTGATGTTACGAAGCTAGGCTGAATATCGACAATGAGCGGAAGCTCTTTCATATTTTCAATCAGAGCTTTACGCAGGATTTGACCGTGAATGAGGCGATCTCTTTTATCTGAAGGACAAGGATGATTTACGATGGCATTCAAAAACATTTCAGCAGCCTTGTCCCCTATGGTATGTGCGGATACAGACATTCCATAATCCCTTGCCTGTTTCACCCATTGATTTAAATCTGCTTGCGAGTGCACAGCAACTCCACATGTAGATGGATCATCTGCATAAGGTTGACTTAATAGAGCCGTTCTTCCCCCAAGTGCACCATCCACAAAAATCTTCATTGCACCATACTCTAGATAAGGAGATTCAGCTATCTGCTTACGCCCCAGTTCATACCACTCTTGCATAACTAAATGATGCACAAGGAGATGCGCTCTAAAAGGTTTACCCTCATCATGAAGTACAGAATGGAAAGCTTGTAATACACGGATAGAACCTCCATAATAACTTAAATCCTCGGTGTGGCAACCTGTCAAACCTTGTGACCAGCAATCCTCAATAGCCGCATGAAGCGCCGTTTTTAAATATAATTCTGTAACTCCAGGTATCACCTCAAGGATCAAATCCTGAGCTTTTTCCTTCAGAATGCCAGTCAGCTTTCCTTCTGGATCCTTCTCAATAACACCTCCAGATGGGGCCGTCACATGCTCGGTCACCTGTGCCTTTGCAAGAGCCATAGAATTAACCGCCATGACATGTCGACAGACCCTCCGCAGCATGACTGGATGCCGCGGCGCAACCGTGTCGAGTTCCTTCTTACTGAGCATCCCGCATTCTTCCCATTCATTTTCATTCCATCCTTCGCCAATAATCCATTCCCCTTCAGGAATGACTCTTGTCTGTTCTCCAATTCGATCCAACAATTGTTGTCTGCTAAGGAGTCCTGCCAACTGGAGTTTGAGAAATGTCTCCCCGTGTCCAATGAGATGGATATGACTATCTACAAATCCAGGAAACATCGTCTTTCCTTGCAAATCGACATATTTCACAATTTGATCTGCGTACTTCCTCTTTATCTTTTCGAGTGCTCCGGACTCTAAAATGGTTCCATCTTGGGTATAGACCGCTTCAACTTTGTCATGTTCAAATTCCATCGTGTAGATATTGCCGTTCCACCAGCAGATGCCCATAGCTCTACTCCTTCTATTCAATAATCTATTGTGAATTTTTCATATGATGAAATTATATTATTACAAAATTAAAAAGATCGGCTCTATTCGAGCCAATCTTCTATCCTCTCATTCATGTTCATGTGAAGCTTTTATTATTGCTATCTTTTGCCGACCCAATCATCGCCAGCTACTTCGCGCCACCGTGCTCTGATTTCTTTATATACATCCTTGGCCAATGCTCCTTGCTGAAGCAGTTCAGCATTTTGTGCCCAGCGCCCCGGCTTATTCGTACCCACAATCGCGCTATCTACACCCGGTGTACTTAAGGCAAACTGCAGCGCAATTTCAATCGCTTGAGGACTTTTCAAAAAATCATAATCTAGTTCAAGTAGCCGCTTCCAATATTCATAAGGGTATGACGTTTCAGGTAATGTATCAAACGTCCACGCCACGTTTGCAATCGGACGTTTGATAACAACTCCCATACCGCGTTTCTTCGCTTCTGGTAACGTAAGATCTATGGATTCCTGATCCGCGATGTTAAGTGAGGTCATGAGACTATCAAACATCCCCGTTTGTACAGCATAAAGTGCTTCTATACTGTCACCACTATAGCCGATATAACGAGTCTTCCCTTGCTGTTTTGCACGCTGAAGAACTTCAATAGCATCCCCTTGGCGCAAAACCTCTTCTGTACAGGTGTGTAGATGGATGACATCGACATAATCCACGTTTAGTCGCTTCAAGCTGCGTTCAATACTCTTTTCTAACATCGCAGGATCCCAATCCTGCCCTTCCAACCCAGCAGTATGCCCGCATTTCGTGAACAGGAAATAGTCATCTCGGCGTCCAGGCAATGCTTTTCCGATCAATTCCTCGCTCTCACCATAACATTCAGCGGTATCAATGAGGTTTAAACCAGCATCAAGGGCACTGTGGAGCAGCTTCTCCACTTGCTTAACATCCTGATCACGGCCAATCTCCGCACCGCCAAATCCTAGTATACTTACGTCCATTCCTGTATTCCCAAACATACGCTTCTCCATCTACTCATCCCCCATGATATGATTTATTAGTAGCTGTAATGCAAGTGACTAGAATCCGTAAATACTCATTCCGCCATCCACCAATAGAGTTTGTCCCGTAACATAGTTAGATGCATCCGATGCTAGAAAAATAACGGGTCCTACAACTTCTTCTAATTGACCAATTCGGCGAAGCGGTGTACGATCTACGATTTCCTTCATATACTGCTCATCGCTTAGTAGCTTCTCCGTAAGTGGGGTGCGGAAGTACCATGGGCCTACACTATTCACACGGATGTCGTATTGCCCCCACTCCAAAGCTAAAATTTTGGTCATTTGTATAAGCGCCGCTTTGGTTGAGCCATAGACCACGCCTGTTCGAAGAGCAACATGCCCACCAACCGATGAAATGTTAATAATACGTCCACCGCCGTGCTCCTTCATGTATTGCCCAGCCTGTTGTGAGGCCATAAAGGCCGATTTCAAATTGGTCTGTACAATCGTATCCCATTGATCCTCCGTAACTTCTAACGCGGGCGTACGAATATTCATCCCTGCATTGTTTACCAATATGTCGAGGTTACCAGCATCTCTAGTCACTTTTGCAAAAACATGCGCAATTTCTTCCTTAGATGTAATGTCAGCAGGTATTATGTAGGTTTGAGCCTTTGTACAGCTGCGAATGAGCTCCGCAGTCTCCTCTAGATCCGCTGATGTACGTGATACAAGAGCAACGTCACATCCTGCTTCCGCAAGCCCAACGGCTATCGCTCTTCCGATCCCTCGGCCCGCTCCTGTCACGATCGCAGTTCTTCCTTGAAGTGAAAATGATGGTAAATACATATGTTTACTCCTCTGCTTTGATTCATGCTATGCAGTAAATATGCTAGCAATCTGCTATTGTCTGCTCGTTATGAAATATTGACTGATATTACCGTTCTCCTGAACTATATTCTCTGTGTACTCTCCAAACGTATAACTATCAATAACACGCCGCCAAAAAGCCTGCGCTGCCGTATTCGATCTCACCTGTGTCACTTTCCATCTTCCTTGAAATCGGTCAAATAGTGTATGTGCCGCCCATGTACCCAATCCATTACGGCGATATTTATTCATAATAAAAAATTCAGTCATATAATAATCACCCTCAGAATCCGCTATCAGTCTGTCGACTAATGCAAACCCTGCCGGCTTCGATCCGTGAGTAATGAGATATACATGTTTTCCTAGTCCACTCGTCCAATAATCCTCAATGTCGGGGTATTCAGGATACAATCCATCTTCATTTACATCAATATCTAAATACCGCGTGAAATCATAAAAATACAGCTGCATTAGTGCATTAATGACATGCTTGCGCTGTGGTGGAACGAGTTCCAATCGAAAATCCATGTACCACCCTTGGTCCGAAGTTATGCACTGATATCCACTATATAACTTTGTCTTACCTCGGGCAAGGTTATACACTACTTCTCACTACTAAATGACACAATATGATACTATAATAATAAATCTAATTAACCCTGAGGTGATGCCCATGAATGTACAAAAGGAAATGGACCGCAAGAAGCTTGATGACAAAGTGCTGGGCATGCCCTGGTTTGTACAGCAATTTATTGATTATAAATTGCCCGATCTTTCACCGTCTACCTTGCTGGAATATATACGCGACTATGAGACATTATTCAATTGGTTACGGGCTGAGGGACTTTCCGAGGCCTCAGATAACCGACAGGTAACGCTCAAAGAACTTGAAATGCTACGCATTGAGAATATCGTAAGCTACCGTCTCTATCTGACAACCCGCCGCGAAGGTGCCAACTCTAAAATTACGGTGTCGCGTAAAATATCATCTGCCCGTTCGCTCTTTCATTATTTAAGCCAGATTGCCGAAGATGAAGAATTTTACCCACTACTGAAGCGTAATGTCATGGCCAAAATTGAAATCAAACGAATTCATAAACCCAAAGATACAGCGGCAAAGTTAAAAGGGAAAATTCTTGAAGAAGATGAGCTTCTGGAGTTCATTGGTTATATTCTTGAGGGCTATGCTGCGGACGTAGCTAACAATAAGCAAGCCTTATATGCTCATGAATTAAATAAGGAACGGGATGCTAGCATCACAAGCCTTATTCTCAATTCCGGGCTTCGCGTATCCGAAGTAGTCAACTTGAATTTAGATGACGTCGATGTTGGTAATAAGATGCTTTACGTTTATCGAAAAGGTAATAACGATGAAACGTTCAAAGCCCCGGTCTATTTCCGGGAACAAGCGAAGGATGAATTATCGACATATTTACAGCTCAGACAAAGCCGATATAAAGCACCGAAGAAGGAAAAAGGCCTATTTCTTGCGATACCTAATGGACAACAGGAAGGTAAACGGATGACGAAACGAGCCATTCAAGCGATGATTATTAAATACGCTACCCGCTTCGGCAAGCCTTACTTAACGGTACATAAGCTGCGACATTCTTTTGCCACCGACTATTATTTACAAAATGATATTTATAAAACCAAAGAACAGCTAGGTCATGCTTCTACAGAAACGACTGAAGTTTATGCTCATCTTACGGACAAAACCATGTCTGATGCGATCGAACGACGTGTCGAATCTTAAATGGAAAAACCCAGTTCCCCTTTACAGGAGACCGGTTTATTTGTATTCATACTATTAACTATTCATGTTGTTTATATAATAATTTCAACCAAGTACCCACTTCTTCGATCTGTTCTTTGCTAAATACAGGTATCGCTTCCTTTTGTTCTATAGAAAGATGCGCAGAAACATCACGCTTGTCTAACCATGTTACAATGGCTCGGAGCGCTGTTAGCTCCTGAATTAATGGTAGTTGATCCAGCTCACGAACCATGACGATTTTCGGGTATGATTCCATTTTAAAACCTTCAATTAAAATGAAATCATAATCTTCAAATCCATTAATTAATTCAGTAAGAGGTGTTTGCCGCTCAACCATTACTGCTGTTCGACGTGAAGATACCAATGCTACACCCTGTGCACCCGCTGCACGCTGACGGTACGAATCGGTGCCCGGATGATCCACATCGAAGCTGTGTGCATCATGTTTAATAACCGCGACTCGAAACCCACTGGATGTAAGCCATTCAATTAATGAACAGGTAAGTGTCGTTTTTCCGCTATTTTTATACCCAACCACTTGGCATATGACAGGTCCTGCATGTTTACCTTGCTTGGTTCGGAGACCGCTCCCATGTAATGTTGATCTGTCCATTAAACATTCTCTTTCAGCAGGACAATCTTCACCTTGGTTCCCGCTGGTGTCGTTTGTTTAGCTGGTGGGATTACGATTAGACACTCACTATCTTTAATCGTGACCATCACACTGGATTCATCAATCGCGGCTGGAACTGCATAAACCAAGCCTTCACGAACTTCAATCCGTCCACGTACATAACGGGTAAAACCATTTACCTTCGTATAATCCTGGTCTAATATTGCCGTCCACTCTTTGAGATAAGGCTCAGGACTTTCCATCATGCCTTGTATCGATGGACGAACAAAAAGTTCAAAACCTACGAAACATGCTCCCGGATTTCCAGATAAGGCGAACAATAACTTGCCATTCTTAACAGCTGCAGTGGTTACGCTACCCGGACGCATTGCAATTTTATTATATAGCATATCTACATTCTCACTACGAACAAGATCGCCCATAATATCATAATCACCCACCGATACTCCGCCACTTGTTACGACAGCATCATATTCTTCAAGTGCTTTCTCGACCTTAATCCTTGCAAGCTCAAGATCATCCATGACAGCTTCAAGGATGAAAGGCTCTCCGCCTGCCTTGATTACCTGAGACGCCACCATATACGTATTACTGTTACGGATTTTACCCGGTTCAAGGGGTGCATCAATCGCTAATAGCTCAGAGCCTGTAGAGAAAATAGCAATTCGTGGTTTAGCATATACCTTCACCTGATGAACTCCAAATGTCGCCAGAACTGATATTTCACCCGCATCGATACGTGAACCTTTACGAAGAATGGAGTCACCCTCCTGCAATTCTAGACCAATCGGAGTCACATTTTTCCCGTCCTCAATCGGCCGTTTTAAACCAACTAGATCTTTTCCTCCCTCGCTTCGTACTTCTACGACTTCGAGCATCACCACGGCGTCTGCCCCATCAGGCACTGCTGCACCCGTCATAATTCGAGCCGCCGTTCCCGAAATAATTGATTTGTGAGAAACACTACCGCAAGGAACCTCATCTATAACCTCAAGCCATACCATATGGCTTGAACTACAGTCTACAGTATCTGCTGACTTCACTGCATAACCATCCATACCTGAACGGCGGAACCGAGGAAAAGGATGCGGAGCACTCACATCTTCAGCTAGATAACGTCCATGACTATCTTGAAGTTTTATCAATTCTATCGTACCTGGTTTTATATAGTTAGCTATTAGTCGCTGCGCATCGGCAACCTGTAGCGCTTTACGATGAAATTTATGATGTTGATCTGAAGCATTCATGATGATACACCTTCCCTTAATCACTTGATGGCACCCATATACCCTATTAGTTATAGCGTTAAAACCTTATGATAGCAAGCCTAAGCCCCCTGCTAGCAAGGCCGTAAGCACAAATAAAACGCACGAGCATATCCGCTCGTGCGTCGAGATCATAGCGATAAGCTTGTTATCGCCTAGATCTTCTTGTTATTTTACCCGAACCTACACGGCTCTTAGGCTTCGTATAGGACCTTTTCGGAGAATCAAAGATTCCCCCCGACCCTTTGTTTCTAGAGATACTGCCTTTACTCTTATTCGTGCTGTCTGAGTTACGGTTAAAGATGCTGCCACCCGATCCCACGCTATCGCTGCTTTTACCACGGCGGGTTAAGGAACCCTTGCGATCAACAGTTAACGGTGGTGCGATTTTCTTATCAGTTGCAGTTGGTTGTTTATAGGTTCCTTGCTTAGCTGATAGACATCCCGGCTCGAATAACCACGATATTTACCTACGCCACCACCTAAAGAATCAAACAAATGACCGATAATGGTTGCTGTGATATATCCTTTGAGAAAACTGGAATCATAATTTCGTTGAACATATTCTTGTGAATCAATTTCAATCAATGTATCGGTAGGTTTAGCCTGATCCTTCTGCAGATGGTACCATTCTTTGCTATAAACCAGAAACATCCGCTCATTATCCACTTTGGATATTTGATCAGGTGTATTTGCATTCTCCAGCTCCTGAGCAACTTCAGGGACTGTTTTGTTTGCCGCACGGTACACATAAGAAGTGGCATTACCATCACGATTCACCGATTCCAGTGGGTACGTATCTTTGATGTTCGGTGCTCCGCATCCGCTCAGCAGCGACACTAGTAAGCTAAGTATCAATACTATTTTTATGCTGAGCAGGGAATTAACCTTCAGTCCCTTCATACGATTCACTCCTAATTGGCCCGGATGACTTTCACATCGGCAGGAATTACTTTTTCGCCCTCATATAACATAAAGCGTCCGTTCTGCCATTCAATGCGTACTAATCTATAATCATCGGACTGATATTGCCATACATGCTGTTCTCCACCCTGTGTAAAAGGAGTCTTCCCTTGAATCAGCACCAACCCTTCATACTCTTCTTCCATATAAAAAGTTCGGTCATCTAGTTCAAGTTCTGTCGGTACCTCACTGGGGTCATCCAGTCGCCCGTCAAGCGGTGAATACAGACTGTATTGCACTGTTTCACGCTCTTCAATATGCAGATATGCAATCGTATTGCCATCTTGCAAAGTCAGTACTACTGCGTTGCGCCCCCTGTTATGCACTCTACCCACCACTTGATAGGTGACTAATGATACTTCACATATATCATCAGGCATCAAATCAAGCATACTTTTCTCAACTTTCGGTGATTCTGGCTTCGCAAATAAATTCCCGATTCGTTTAAAAACACTCATGTTATCAGACTCCTCGTGTTATAGCTATCATCCTGTGTCTATCCTATATGGTTCTTATAAACAGGCCGTAATAACCAATGCTCCAACAATATGCAATGTTCCTGCGAATAAGCCGTATCCAACTTTGCCCTGCTGTGTGCCTGCATCCAGATCTAGCTTGGCCCAGACTCTAAGCAAAATACGTACGAGTGCTTCGAGAATCAGCAGAATGAGGAAGGAAACGATAGATACGACTAACGCTTCAATAAGTTTATTGGATGTGCCAATCGATACAGAGAGAATATACCCTTGAGCGAGCAGTTTGAGAACCAGTCTCGTCGTAACAGCCATGTTCCCTGCCTTGACCTCTTCGAAATCCTTGTATTTTGTAAATAATGAATCCACGAACATGAGAATCGTAAGCAGTACTGCTCCCGCTCCCGTCCATACAAGTATGCCTATCAAAATATTTAAATCCATGAACAGCCCTCCTTATAAAGTAAATAACCATTTACAATTTGTAAATTCCACCATCTCCAGCACGATACTTTATACATAATAAAAGCGAAGGAGAAAAATGACAAGATGTCCCCTTCGCTGCTAAAGAAAGATATGCTGTTGTTTCGAAGCGATGGTAATACCGCTTATTTATTCTCGTATTGTTTCATTAATGCGGCAAGCTCATCATCAACTTGTTTGTCCTTGCCCAATTGTTCAAATTCATCGTCTAGAGATTTGCCTTTGGAGGACATTTCATTACTAGCTTCCGCTTGAGCCTCCATTTGTAACATCTTCTCTTCCATTCTCTTCATGCCGCCTGTAGCGGAGTCGGAGTTAAACCCGTTCATTGCTTTATTAATTTCGGTTTGCGCTTTCGCTGCATTAAAGCGAGCTACCAGCGTTTCACGTTTGTTCTTCATTTCTGTAAGCTGTTTACGCATTTCATCTAGCTTACTTCGCAGGTTGTCTGCGGATGCTTTATTCTGATCATAGCTCGACTTGTATTCCGTCATTTTCTGTTCAGCAGCTTTCTTCTCTTCTAGAGCGCGACGTGCGAGCTCTACATTCTGGGCTTGAGCAGCCGTATGAGCTTGCTGGGTACGTTTCTCTACAAGTGCCTGCTGTTCTTCGTATAACTGTTTGAATTTCTTCTCAATTGCAATCTGAGCAGCTACCGCTTTCTCAGCATCCTCCAAATCCTCGGACATATCACGGATATATTGGTCTGTCATTTTCACCGGATCTTCTGCTTTGTCAATAATAGAGTTAATGTTAGACATTGTTAAGTCACGTAATCTCTTGAAAATAGCCATGGTTTGTTTTCCTCCCAAAATTGTAATTGATCTTTATCAAAAATGATCCAATTGATACAGTAATACGCATTTCGAGTCGACTCGTTTCACAATTTATGCAAAATATTAAGCCAGTCTTTTTATACCCAAAACCAAACATATATTTACCAATAATATCATATCCACCCTATACCTATGGAATCACACTTATGCCATAACAATTTGATGGGACAAAAAAACGTATGAACCACAGTATACCATGGTCCATACGCTTATTATCATTTAAAAACCACGCTCATACTGCGTAGGCACGGTTACATCCCCACTTAATGCCTTAGAAGCGTGCAAAGCCCAGTATGGATCTCTTAGCATTCCTCGTCCTACTGCTACTAGGTCTGCCTTCCCTTCCGTTATGACGCTCTGCGCTACTTCATAAGACTCTAGGAGACCTACGGCAATCACAGGTACATTTAATTCGGCCTTGATATGTTCAGCTAAGTCCACTTGATATCCTGGTACAGCTTTAGGTCCGCCATTGGAACCAACATGTCCTTCTCCACCAGAAGAAATATGGAATATGTCCACACCCGCATCCTGATAACGACGGCAGAGGTCAGATGCGTAATTCACATCATAACCACCTTCGACATATTCCTTCGCAGAGACCCTCATTAGAATAGGCATATCCGCTGGTATAACTTCTTTGATAGCTCGAATGATCTGTACTCCGAACAAAGACAAATCTTTGCCGTATTCATCTTCACGTTGATTGGTGAGCGGTGAATGAAACTGATGTATGAGATAGCCATGAGCACCGTGGATTTCGATCGTATCGAATCCAGCCTCTACAGCTCGGCGTGCTGCTTCTTTATGCGCCTGCACCATATCCTGAACTTCGTCATGAGTCAGTGCATGGGGAACCTTATATTTCTCGTCGAATCGAATCGCGGATGGAGCGACTGGTGGATTAGCATCCTGCGCTTTACGTCCGGCATGACCGAGTTGAATTCCTATTTTAGAGCCATACGAATGGACTTGATCCACTATTTTACGATAAGCAGGAATTTGTTTATCATCCCAGATCCCCGTATCTTGATTAGTAATACGCCCATCAGGATGAACACCTGTCATCTCTACAATGATGAGTCCAGTTCCTCCAACCGCACGGCTTATATAATGCACATCATGCCAAGCGTTAGGGATACCATCTTCAGCTACAACAGAATATTGGCACATTGGCGGCATAACAATGCGGTTCATAAGCTTAAGTCCTTTTAATGCAAAGGGAGTAAATAAATTCGTCATTCGTTTCATTTCTCCTTTCATTTCTATCTGTATAATATACTCTTATCCAAACTGTACTCATTTAGTATACACTTTTCAGTAGTAAAAGAAAAATACATTCATAATTAATAAATTTTTATAAATTGAAGGGATTTCGGGTATAGCTATGAACATTGGAGAAAAGGAGGGAACGATAACAATGGCTCGATTTTGCTGGAAGTTGACCCTTCTGCTTCTCGCTTTTTCCTTGTTCATGCCACAAGTTCTGTTTAACCGTGTCGAGGCAAACCATTTACAATTAGTTGAACCAGAAATTGATCAGAAATTCTCGGTTCCTGTTCATAAGAATGACCAAACAGACCAAAGATCTTCCAAGAAGCTTAGAGAAAAGCAGATCGTTAGTCTTGGACAATTAAACCGAAAGTATCCTGAAACCTTCATCATTCACGGACCAAGGCTGATGCAGGTTGCCCTTACTTTTGACGATGTACCTGATCCGAGGTTTACACCACAAATTCTAGATGTGCTGGCGAACGAGAAGGTGAAAGCTACATTTTTTGTGATCGGGAGCAGGGCACAACAACATCCACGTATGGTGTCGAGGATCGCAAGAGAAGGCCACATCATTGGCAACCATTCGTATAATCATCCACAGTTTCATAAAGTTCCGCTATCCGCTTATCAGCAGCAAATCAACCGAACCGAACAGATTATTGATGGAATTATTGGTTATAAACCTGCGCTTATTAGACCTCCATATGGCGACATTACGGAGCCACAGCTGCGGTGGGCTAAACAAACAGGGTATACCGTTGTGAATTGGAATGTGGATTCCTTAGATTGGAAAGGACTCAATAAGGAAGCCGTTAAGAAAAATATAATGAATACAGCGGGACAAGGCTCCATTATTCTGCAGCATGGCGGTGGCGGCACTGGATCTGATTTGAGTGGAACAATTGCTGCACTTCCAGATATCATTCGACAGCTTAAGAAAAAGGGATATACCTTCGTTACCCTTCCAGAAATGCTGAATATAAAAAAGAACAAGTAATAAAAAAACACCTCAGAAACAGGATTTTCTCCTATTTCCGAGGTGCTTCTCTCATTCAAAATATTATGTTTGTATGTTATTTAATGAAATAGAGCTCAATATTTTGGAATCCAAAGTTGCTTACAGATTGCGCACTACCTGGAACAAAAATATCTATGCGTTTACCTTTAATTGCTCCGCCCGTATCTCTAGCTGTGGCAACAAAAGCTTTTTTAGGCAGTCCATTGAAACTATGACCCGTAACAAGAACCTTTGTACCTAATGGAATGACTTTTGGATCGACTGCAATCGTTCCTAGTTCAAGTGGATTACCGAAATAATCAACCGCTCCCCATTTACCATTCTCACTAGCAGCTGAAGAATATGCCGTAGCTTTTACATCTAACGTTTTACTGTAATTAAAGGTTTTACCCCATGCTTCAACGGTCTTGTCGCCCGAGTTTATATTTAATGAAGCTGTAATTACTTCCGGCTCGCTACTTTCGGCAGCGACTACACCCGTGTTTTTCCCCGGAATATTAAGCTCAAGTCCTGCATAAATGTTAGTTGCTTTTACATTTGAATTCGCTTTTTGTAGTTGATCAATATTCACGCCATATTGCTTAGATAGGGCATAGAACGTATCCCCTTCTTTCGTAACGTGAACGCTATCCGCATGTACCGGAACAGCTTGTACTGCGAGTGTAATACCAATTGCCATTGCTAACGTCTTTAACATTCTGTGTTTTTGCATAATTCCTCCTAAATTTGTGCCTGCGAGGTTAGCTGTCGGATTCGGATTGAGGAGACAACCCTTTGCGCACAATGCGCAATTCACCCCAAGAGTACAATCTATTCCGATTGCACTGCAGATTACATCCCCCACACTTTACTCTGGAAAGTTTCGGCTCAACAAATATATCACAATTTTGTAACCTATGCGCAAGAAAATGTTACCATTTTGTTTCCGTGTTACTAGATGTTTGAGCATAACATGCGCTGAAGGGGGCTTTAAGAAACTATATTCTGACCTAAAAAGTTACAATTCCTTTATATTCATCCCATGGTTTTTTTGGGTAATAATATGGTTTGGAACTTATATTCATAGGAAATGAAGATAGGTTTGCATCTAAATCGCTCTATTTTACATTGCGATTACAAACTTTTACCTTCCTGTTTACATTCTTTCACTCCTTTCATAGTAGAATAAAAGAATATAAGAACCGCGATTATTTAGAGACGGAGGCATTTATGTTAACTAAAGATAAGGAACACATTCATATGAAGCATTCGCCTACGACCACCAGCTATTTAAATCGAGATTTAAGTTGGATTGAATTCAATTGGCGTGTCATGCAAGAAGCGCAAGATGCAGACACTCCACTACTAGAAAAAGCACGCTTCTTGTCCATCGTGACAAGTAATTTAGACGAGTTTATCAGTGTACGTGTAGCTGGAATTCAAGACCAGATTAGGGCAGGGTTTACCAGACGAGATTTCTCCGGATACTCTCCATCTGGCTTGCACAAGCGTCTTTCCAAACGAGTCGATAAAATGGTAACTGAACAATATCGTACATACCGTGATTTAACTCGCCAGCTACATAAAGAAGGAATCGTATTTGTCGAGTATGAAGATTTAAATATGAGTCAGAAGGAACTGATGGAAGCTTATTATCAAAACATCATTTTTCCAGTTCTAACGCCAATGGCTGTCGATCAGAGCCGTCCTTTCCCTCTTGTCCATAGCCAATATGTCTATCTTGCCGTGCTACTGGATAAAGAAGAACAAAATGATGAAGAAGAACCTTTCTTTGCGATCTTGCAGATCCCTTCAAATCTATCGCGGTTTATCCCGCTTCCTCAGCGCTCTAACAGTAAAAAGCGCCAGTTTATTATGATCGAGGAGCTTATTAAACATCATATTCATACGTTGTTCACTGGCTACGCACCGGTGGCTGTGCATGAATTCCGCATTACCCGAAACTCTGATCTAATGATTAATGAAGAAGGTGCGGAGGATCTGATCGAGGAAATTGAGAAGGAACTGCGCAAACGTAGACGCGGGGTACCTGTAAGACTGGAAATCGAGAAGGGATTTCATCCAACCGCGCTTGCCTTACTTCAAGAGGAATTTGAAATTTCAGATTTCGTCTTTGAAATCGAAGGTCCGCTCGATTTAAGCTTTCTTAGAAACTTTGCGAATAGTTTAAAAGGTTACTCTCATCTTAACTATCCACCAATTGAGCCTGCATACCCTGCTGAATTTTTAGATCATGATGACTTTTTCGCCGTTTTGCGGGAAAAAGATGTACTTGTCTATCATCCATACGAATCATTTGAAGCTGTGAATGATTTCATCGTCCAGTCAGCTGAGGATCCTGATGTGATGGCAATTAAAATGACTCTATACAGAGTGAGTGGTAACTCACCTCTAATCCAGTCACTTGCTTATGCTGCAGAATCAGGCAAGCAGGTGACGGTCGTGGTCGAGCTAAAGGCTCGTTTTGATGAAGAGCGTAATATAGCTTGGGCTCGTACACTTGAAAAGGCAGGTTGCCATGTTGTTTATGGATTGCTTGGTCTAAAAACACATGCCAAAATAACGCTTGTGGTCCGCCAGGAAGAGAGCAGCCTCAAACGTTATGTTCATGTAGGTACGGGTAACTATAATGGCAACACGGCTAAAGCCTATACAGATCTAAGTCTATTTACAGCCGATCCAGTCATTGGATCAGATGCATCGGAATTGTTCAACCAGATTACTGGATACTCTGATATTAGGGAATGGCAGGCTTTCACCGTTGCACCGACAGGTATGAGAAGTACCTTATTCGAACTGTTTCAGAGGGAAGCGAAGCATGCTGAGGCAGGAAGACCCGCTCGCATTATAGCCAAAATGAACTCCTTATCCAATCAAGAGATGATTGATGAACTTTATGAATCCTCTCGTTCTGGTGTGCAAATTGATCTCATCATTCGAGGGGTTTGTTGTTTAAGGCCAGGCATTACTGGACTCAGTGAAAATATAACCGTACGCAGTATTGTTGATCGTTTTCTAGAACATTCACGGATTTATTACTTTGAGAATGGTGGACATCCGGAAGTCTGGCTGTCCAGTGCAGACTGGATGACTCGTAACTTGACACGCAGAATTGAATTAATGTGTCCTGTTTATGATGACGGACTTAAACATACCATTGTACGTATTCTCAAACTTTCGCTACATGATAATGTCAAAGCCCGCTATCTATTGCCTAACGGAAACTACGAACGTGTGCAGGATGGCGATACAGCGCTACGAAGCCAGTTCGAAGCCATTCAGGTCAGCACGTGGAAGAATAATGAATCTGCAACTTAACATCCCATGATTTAGTAAATACTTTAGCGGCAGATTCAATCTCACGCTTTTCAAGAATAGCTTCTCCACTGCTGTGCAGGTTAAGTGTTAAGATTCCTTGATCATATTCGGCCGTGGCATGATCAATAATCTGTGTTTCGCTTTGGTCCATCGCGGTACATAATTTTAATAATGAGCCTAAGCGGTGAATTAAGTCCTCGTCGGAAGCCAGTAAAATGTCCTTGTAAGGTATGGACAATTTCTGCTTCCGGCTTTTTGTGTTGTAAGAAGAAATCAGCGAGCTGAGCACAATTTCACGATGCGAGAATCCACGAAGTGGAGCATTCAAGAGCCAATACATCGTGTGTGTCTCGAACTGATAGTAGTTGATCCGAGTTCCTATTTTATAGAGCATGGAGGAAACATAAAGTAATTTCTTGTGACTTACTTCATCTTCATCCTCATACTCATAGTTATTCTCTAGCTTCTTATAGAGCATTGTAGCCATCTTGTACACATGTTCTAAATGTGGACGAAGAAGATTTGATTCGAAGCCCAGAATGGATTCAACCGTGCTTACAGCGAGATTCTCCTCAACAGGTTGCTCTGGTCTAAGCCAGTGATGAAGCATGCCTTCACGAAGTCCTGCGCCACTGATCATACATTCCTTTGCTTGTGCAAATTTAAATACAGTGTGAAAAATGATCAACCCCGGCACGATTAAATCAGTACGCTGCTTAGACAGTCCAGGAATTCTTTTTCTCTGCTCAAGTGGTATCAAGGGAAGTGTTTTATAATAATCAACAATCGTTTCCTTGCCCATTGCATAATGGTGGGTAGACGGTAGCGAGTATTTACGGTTTTTTTGATCCATTTTGCCTAGTGCACGAATCGTTCCACCAAGTCCAATCATGGTTAAGTTCGGCTTAGACGCAATCCAAGGATGGTTCTCAAGCGCATTCTGCACATACGATACTAACGCTTCCATCTGATCTTCCTGCCAATCGCCACTCTTCTTCCCAAATTTGAGATTGGTGTTCACAGCTCCAAATGGGAGTGAGATGCTATGCAGCAACTTTCGATTCTCGAATAGTGTAATTTCCGTGCTCCCGCCGCCGATATCAATGAGCAGTCCATCTTCGACATCTAACGAATTAATGACTCCTAGGAAACCGAAATATGCTTCCTCCTCTCCACTTAATACGTCAATCTTCAAACCTGTTTTTGTATGTAACAATGCAGCAATTGCTTCGGAATTTGTCGCGTTTCGAATAGCAGCTGTAGCACCTACACGGATGTCATGTACCTGATAGGTTTCACAAATTCGATGATATTGAATGAGAATCGAAGCCACAGACTCCATTGCTTTGGTGCTAAGTGTTCCATCCTCTTGTATGTGTTCACTAAGTCTAGCTGACTCCTTGCTCTCATGTAATGCTCTATATCCACCGTTTTTGTTCGTTTCAAATATAACGAGTCGAATTGAGTTTGAGCCAATATCCATAATTCCAATACGTTTATTGTCTTTCATCTTTATACTCCTTGTCATTCATTTCCATGATGTTTTAAAAAGCAATATCCACAGCATATTCATCTTCTCACCATTAATCAAGCTAGTGAAGCATTTATTCATATAAAAAAAGAGCCCGGCTCGCAAATTCGCGTCCTGACTCCTTATATTAGAATATCCCCTTCATCCCTTCAACCTATAACACTTTACTGAGAAAATCTCGTGTACGGCTGTTCTGCGGATTACCAAACAGTTCAGCAGGCGTTCCCTGCTCTATAATTTGACCGCCGTCCATGAATACAATTCGGTCTCCTACTTCACGCGCAAAGCCCATCTCATGAGTGACAATAACCATTGTCATTCCGCCTTCAGCAAGCTTCTTCATGACTTCTAATACCTCGCCGACCATTTCTGGGTCAAGAGCCGACGTCGGCTCATCAAACAGCATGACATGTGGCTGCATCGCAAGTGCGCGTGCAATGGCAATACGCTGCTTCTGCCCACCAGATAGCTGAGAAGGATAGGCATCCTGCTTATGAGCTAGTCCTACGGTTTGAAGTAAGTCTAAGCCGATAACTTCGGCTTCTGAAGGCGATTGCTTCTTCACCTTAATGGGCGCTAACGTTATATTTTGAAGCACGGTTTTATGAGGAAATAAATTAAATTGCTGAAATACCATGCCCATCTTCTCACGTGTTTCATTAATATCATGTCTCTTATCCGTAATTACTTGTTCTTCAAACGTTATTTCTCCACTTGTTGGAGTCTCCAGCAGGTTCATGCAGCGAAGTAAAGTACTCTTACCTGATCCACTTGGACCGATGACGACGACAACTTCACCTTTAAAAATATCTAGGTCAATACCTTTTAATATTTCAAGCTTACCAAATGACTTATACAGATTCTTAACGGTTATCACTTGCGTTCAACCTCCGTTCGTACAAACCAAGCAGCTTGGATAATGAGAAAGTGATAATTAAGTAAATTAAGGCAATAATGAGTAGCGGTGTTAAGAAGTCATACGTAATGCCACTTACCTTTTGAGCCCCATACATCAAATCAGCTACACCGATGATAGAAACGATAGAAGATTCCTTAATTACCGTTATGAACTCGTTACCAATCGCCGGAAGAACACTTTTTAACGCCTGCGGAAGTATAATATGTCTCATGGTCATTCCGGAGCCCATTCCGAGTGATCTAGCAGCCTCAGCTTGTCCACGGTCAACTCCTTGAATACCTGCACGGAATATTTCTGCTAGGTACGCTGAACTGTTTATAATCAGTGTAACAGCCCCAGATTCAACGGGTGTGAATTTGATTCCAAAACTTACAAGACCATAGTGAATAATAAATAACTGAACGAGCATAGGTGTACCTCGTATGCATTCAACCCATATTGTACCTAAAAAACGTAGCAACCAGAACCGGGACATCCGCATAAGGGATATGACGATCCCCAGCATAAATCCGAATATGACACCTATTACAGCGAGCAATAGTGTATATTGTATCCCTGTAAGGAAATAGGAGCGATACTCATATATCATTGTAAATATATTCATAATTTCCCTAGAACCTCCCTCAAATAAATTGTGTTAAAACTAACAGAAAAATGGCTATTAATCGAAAAAATAGCGAATCCTTTTCGCTATTCTCTCACGTGATGATGAATATGCTTATGTTATTTTGTAGATAATTCACTTGCTTCAGAAACAAACTGTTCGATTTTATTTTCTGATTTCAAACGATCTAACGTCGTATTAATTTGTTTCACAAGTTCTTTATTCCCTTTTTTAACTCCGATCGCATAACCATCTTCTTCGTTGACTGGCACAGCATCCGTAATCACAAGTCCCTTAACGTTCTTAATATAGGCTTCCGCAACTGGTTTTTCCATGATACTTACATCAACACGACCTGAGTTTAGTTGCATGATAATATCCGAAATTTTACTAAGCCCTGTAATTTTAGCGCCCGGAATCGTTTTAGCGATATCCTCTTGAATGGAGCTATTCTGAATACCAAAGCTCGCTCCTTCAAGTGCCTTCATCGTATTGTATTTCTCTTTATCAGCTTCACGTACAACCACAGCTTGCTCTGCTTTATAGTAATTGTTTGAGAAATCCACTTGAAGCTTCCGTTCTTCTTTAGGAGTCATGCCCGAAATAACCATATCAATACGTCCCGTGGACAACTCACCGAGAAGTGATTCAAAGTTCATATCCTTAATTTCTAAATTTGCATCCATATCGGCAGCAATTTGCTTCGCAATTTCGATATCGAATCCTACAACCTGATCCTTACCATCTACTACTTTATGAAATTCATATGGAGGAAAATCAGCACTTGTTCCCATTACGATTGTTTTACGCTTCGAGTCACCTTCACTCTTATTGTCACCACATGCACTAAGAACCGTAACTGCTAGCATCAAACATAATACCATTTTCATCGTACCCATTTTCTTCATTATCTATCTCTCCCATCATCTAATGTAATCTTATAATTTTTCGTCCATTCATTTTCAGAAACAGAATGAAAAGACTGAATCATTATAAGACTAAGCTGCATCTTTATGCAATGTAATAATTATACAATTTAACTACTATTCAATAATTTGACGTATTTACAAATGCATACGCTCGATAAACATTGCTGTTATTTGACAAATCATTTTATTCTTCACATGGTTCAGCCTAAATCTATTCGTGTATTGAATACAATGTTATATCGATACATCTGGTTTAATTTACACTTCCGGGAGGGAACTAAACATGCTGTTAGAAGCTTTTTATCATGTTCCAAGAGACAAATGGGCCTATGCATATGACGATCATACGATTCACTTACGTGTCCGAACAAAGAGAAATGATGTCGATAGCATTGTCGTATTAGCAGGAGATAAATATGACTGGGATCAGAGCTACTGTGAAATTGCGATGGAAAAGGCAGCCTGTGATGAAATGTTTGATTTTTGGGAGGCTGCTGTAACACCGAAATATAAACGCTTGAGTTACGCTTTCCGAATCACTGCGGGCACTGAAACCTTATATATGCTAGAAACAAGCATCTCTCACCATTTCCCATTCCCAACAAACGGTTATTTTGAATTTTCTTACATACATGAAATCGATGTGTTTAAAGTACCTGAATGGGCCAAGTCAGCCATATTCTATCAAATTTTTCCTGAACGTTTCGCTAAAGGCGATCCTTCTATTGATCCTGAGGGTACTGAACTTTGGGGTGGTAAACCTACCCGTGAGAACTTTTTCGGCGGTGATTTACAAGGAGTTCTAGATCATTTAGATCACTTAATAGATCTAGGGATTAATGCCATTTATTTCACACCATTGTTTCGTTCTCCATCAAACCATAAATATGATACGGTGGACTATAAACAAGTGGATCCTCAATTTGGTGATAATGCCTTGTTAAAGCGTGTGGTTGAAGTCTGTCATGAAAAAGGAATACGCGTCATGCTTGATGCAGTGTTTAATCATTGTAGTGAGCAATTCCCTCCATTTCAAGATGTGCTTACAAATGGAAAGGAATCAAAGTATGCTGATTGGTTTCATGTAAATGAGTTTCCAGCAAGAGTTCAGAATGGTATTGCTACTTATGATACCTTTGGTTTCTTTGGAAATATGCCCAAATTTAACACTGCCAATCCTGAGGTGAAACAATATCTACTCGATGTCGCTCAATATTGGATTAAAGAAATTAAGTTGGATGGCTGGCGCTTGGATGTGGCAAATGAAGTCGATCATCACTTCTGGCGCGATTTCCGTAAGGTTGTTAAACAGGCTAACCCGGAAGCTTATATAGTGGGTGAGGTATGGAGCGACTCACTTAACTGGCTAAATGGTGATCAGTTTGACTCCGTCATGAATTATCCTTTTGCTGACAAAGTGCTTGAATTCTTTAACGGTAGAATGGATGGACTGACTTTTGCCAATCGAACGGGTGCGATCCTGATGCGATATCCTCAACAAACAAATGAAGTTGTCTTTAACATGCTTTGCAGTCACGATACACCTCGCCTATTGACTCGAGTAGGAAATGACAAACGCCGACTTAAATTGGCAGTCGTGTTCTTGTTCACCTTCATGGGGACGCCATGTATCTTTTATGGTGATGAAATTGGTCTGACGGGCGATGGCGATCCGGATTGCCGCAAGTGCATGATTTGGGATCCATCCAAGCAAGATCGAGAACTGTATGATTTCTATAAGATCATGATTAAATTACGTAAGGATCACAAAACTCTGAATGAAAGTGGTCGTTTCCGATTCTTAAAAGCAGATGCCAATGATTCCTGCATCGTGTATGAACGTATGGATGACCAATTCCACTTCATCATTTGGATGAATAACACAGACAAACACCAGACGCTGTCTCATCCGATTGTAATCACCGATTGGAAAGATGCTCTATCGAGCGAACCTGTAGTTCCGATTAATGGTATGATGCATATTGGACTTGATCCATACGGATATCGAATCATATATCGTAAACTAAATAATTAGCATAGAAAAACCGCCGCGTCGATGTTGACACGGCGGTTTTTTCGGACCAAACGATTGAATCTCATCATTCAGAAATCTGATTATAAATTTCCATATATTCTTTGGCTGATACGTTCCAGCTATAGTCTCCGTTAAATGCTGTCTTCACAATTTGATTCCATCGTTCAGGTTGATTGTAGAACGAAGTTGCACGGCGGATCGTATGCATCATATCATGGGCATTATAATCAGTGAAGGTAAAACCATTACCTTCTCCCGTAAACTCGTTATACGCGTGTACAGTGTCGTTCAGCCCACCTGTTTCTCTAACAATAGGGATGCTCCCGTATCGCAGTGCGAGTAATTGACTAATACCGCATGGCTCAAATTTCGAAGGCATCAGAAACAGATCACTTGCCGCATAAATTTTACGCGACATCGCTTCGTTAAAGCTGAGCTGCGCAGACATTTTACTTGGAAACCGGTTTGCCGCTTCTCGGAACCAGTCCTCATAGACCCGATCACCTGTACCTAAGATAACAAATTGAACATCATCAAAATACAATAATTCATCCAGCACGCGCATGACCAAATCAAGACCTTTTGAATCCACAAGCCGAGTCACCATACCAATTAAAGGCACCGTTGGCGATACAGGGAGATTAATCTCCTGTTGTAACTGAAGTTTATTCTCACGCTTTTTAACCAAATTAGAACGATACTTTGTATAAATCGTGGGATCTGTTGCTGGGTTATAGCTTTTGGTATCAATACCATTCACAATCCCGCTGAGTCGTCCTCCTAAGGATTGTAGTAAGCCCTCTAACCCATATCCATAATGACTTGTCTTAATTTCCTGAGAATATGTAGGACTGACAGTCGTTACATGATCCGAATAAATAAGACCGCCCTTCATATAATTAACATTCCCATAATATTCAAGGCCTTCTGAGGTGAAGTACCCATTATGCAGCCCAAGCAATTCATGCAACACTTCATAAGGGAAAATACCTTGATAGAGCAAGTTATGTATCGTAAATACCGTCCTAATATCATAATAGAACGGATTGTGCCTATAATGAGCCTGTAGCAGTACAGGAATTAATGCAGTATGCCAATCATGGCAATGAATGACATCCGGTTGAAAGCCGAGGACAGGCAGTACTTCAAGTACAGCCCGGTTAAAAAAAGCAAACCGTTCCCCGTCATCACCATAACCATACACACCATCACGGCCAAAATAAAACTCGTTATCGATAAAATAATACGTGATTTGATCATGTACTAACTTCTCGATACCACAGTATTGGCTTCTCCAGCCCACAGGAACCTGCACTTCCGCTATATGCTGCATTTCTTGTTTATATTTATCAGGTATCCCCCTGTATTTTGGAAGAATAACCTGTACCTCTGCCCCACCCCGTTGCAAAGCCTGTGGTAATGCTCCGATTACATCTGCTAGTCCTCCTGTCTTAATAAACGGAGTCGATTCCGCAGCAGCAAATAAAACTTTCATGCCTAATTTCCTCCTTCAGTTCGTTTTGTTCTTTTCGTTTCTTTTTTGAATATAACCATACTAAGACCAGGCAGCGTGAATTCGATACTTTGTTTCTGGTCATGCCAAGGAATTTTGTTCGTCGATTGCGCTGTTACGATATTTTCCGTTTCATTGGACCCGGAATATACTGGATCTGCACTGTTAAAGACAGGTACATACGTGCCCGCACGAGGCACACCGATTCGGTAATTCTCACGAGTTACAGGCAGAAAATTAATTACAACGATTAACGTATCCCCAGTTTTCTTGCCTCTTCTTATATAAGAAATAATACTTTGCAAATAATCATTTGGACAAATCCATTGATAACCCTCTATCTCATGATCCAGCTCCCATAGTGCTTTTTCCTCGAGATACAATTGGTTAAGATCAGCTGTATATTTTTGCATGGTGCGATGGCTTTCATAATCCAGCAACATCCAATCCAACTGTTCTTGATCCTTCCACTCGATAAACTGCCCAAACTCGCCTCCCATAAATAACAGCTTTTTGCCTGGATGCGTCATCTGGTAACCAAGTAAAATACGGAGTCCAGCAAATTTCTGTTCATAAGTCCCGGGCATCTTATCTAACAATGACTTCTTGCCATGTACGACTTCATCATGTGACAACGGGAGCGCATAATTGGCAGAATAAGCATAGGCGATGGGAAACGTTAGCAAGTTATGAAGAGAAGGTCTTTCCTCAAACGAGCTTTCGAAGTAATCCAGCGTGTCGTTCATCCAGCCATATTCCACTTATAATTGAAACCAAGCCCACCCTCATGCACAGGTGAGGTGATGCCCGCCCAAGCACTTGATTCTTCTGCCATCATAAGTGCGTTTGGAAAATATCGAAAAACTGCAGTATTTAGCTTTTGGATAAAATCGATAGCCTCGGTGTTCTCATTACTTCCATGATCATTAAGCTGGTACTGACCTTCTTTTTTCTCAAAATCTAATTTAAGCATACTTGTTACCGCATCTACTCGAAGTCCATCAATATGGAATTGATCTAGCCAGAATAACGCATTAGAAATCAGAAAGGAGTGGACTTCTTTCTTGCCGTAATCAAATGTAAGGGTTCCCCATCCAGGCTTCTCTGCTTTGTATGGGTCACTGTATTCAAACAAAGGGGTTCCATCGAATAAACGAAGTCCATGCGCATCCTTTGCAAAATGGGAAGGTACCCAGTCCAGAATTACACCGAGATCTGCTTGATGACAGCAATCCACTAAGTACATAAAGTCATGTGGTGTACCAAATCTGCTAGTTACGGCATAATATCCCGTGCCTTGGTATCCCCATGATAAGTCATAAGGGTGCTCTGCCATCGGCATAAATTCCACATGTGTATAATTCATTTCCTTCAAATATGGAATGAGTATGTCGGCCATTTCTCGGTAAGAATAATAGGTGCCATCCTCTTTTTGCTTCCATGTACCAAAATGAATTTCATAAATATTAATTGCTTTATGGTATGGGGACTTTCTCTTCCTACGCCAAGCTGCATCCTTCCATACATACCCCTCAAGCGATGTGACGACTGAAGCTGTTGCAGGTCTTAATTCCGCTTGAAACGCATATGGGTCTGCCTTCAAAAATCGCTCACCGCTGGGTCCCGTAATATCATATTTGTAAAAAGTGCCGGGTTCAATCCCAGCTACAAAACGACTCCAAAAACCCGAATCGGGTATCTTATCTAATGGATCTGTATCACCATTCCAATTATTCCAGTCCGATGCTAACCCTACCTTTAGGGCATGAGGAGCCCATACGGTAAATCTTATGCCTTCGAGCCCATTCTCAATCGCACGATGCGCACCGAGATATTGGTAGCTGTGATATGAGGTCCCTTCATGGAACAAATATATATTATCTGATGAAATCATTGTTTCTTTTACTTTTGCCTCATTGACCAATATAATCACCCTCTTTATAAATATAGTGCACACCATTCTTTACCCTATTTTAGGGGAAATGAATTATGAAAATAATGTTTGAAAAATAAAGTTGTAATTTTTCAGGAATTTTTCAATATACTCGTTTCATGTGGTCATTTATCCGTTTAAGTATATATCACATGGATAAAACAATTTTGGAGGGAAAAGACATGAAGAGGAAAGAATGCATCGCCATGTTACTAGCCGGAGGTGAGGGTCGCAGATTATCACCGTTGACGTCTAAACAGGCAAAACCCGCCGTACCGTTTGGCGGTCGTTACCGTATTATCGATTTTCCTCTCAGTAACTGTGTGAATTCAGGCATCGATACGATTGGTGTTCTAACACAGTATGAAGCAGAATCATTACACCAACATATCGGTGAAGGTGAACCGTGGGGTATCCACACAAGTGGTGATGACGGAATATCCTTACTACCTTCTTACAATACAGGATCCGCAGAATATTCAGGAACAGCTGATGCAATTTATAAAAATATTGATTATATCGATCGTCAAAATCCAGAAAATGTATTAATTCTTTCGGGTGATCACATCTACCATATGAACTACAGTGAAATGCTGGAATTCCATCAGAAAAATAATGCTGCAGCCACTATCTCTGTTATGGAAGTACCTTGGGAAGAAGCTAGTCGTTTTGGTGTGCTGAGCGTTAATGATGAGCTCCGCATTTCTGATTTTGCTGAGAAGCCTGCTCAACCAGAGAGCAATTTGGCTTCAATGGGAATTTACATCTTCAAATGGTCATATTTACGTGAACATCTGATCAGGGATGCAGCTAATGACCAATCATCACATGACTTTGGTAAGGACTTAATCCCTACGATGCTACAAAACCAAGATGAATTGTTCGCATTCCGTTTTAAAGGCTACTGGAGAGACGTTGGTACTGTAGAGAGCCTGTGGGAAGCGCATATGGACCTTCTTTCCAATGATGTTGATTGGAAGCTACATGATAGCGAATGGCCTATGTATACCCGCCCTTGGCGTACTAAACTTAGTGCTCATAAAATAAAGAGTGGCACATCTACTAACAGTCTTTTATCAGAAACCTGCTATCTTGACGGTTCTGCACAAAAGTCGGTTATGTTCTGTGGTGTAGAAGTTGGTAAATCTTCTGAGATCAAGAATAGTGTAGTTATGCCAAATGTTAAAATTGGCCGCAATGTTATTATTGACCGGGCTATTATCGGTGAAGGTGCTGTAATTAAGGATGGCGCTGTAATTAAAGGCTCAGAAGGCCATGTTGTTGTCATTGGACCTTATGAGACCGTGCTAGCCAAACCATCTGTACGTACCCAGCCTTCCCGCCTCATTCAAGATGTATACGAAAAGGGACGCTTGCGTGCTGAAGGACTTTCTTCTTAATTCACATTTGAGTTAGGAACATCCATTTGAATATGATGACTTATCCGAATATAAAAAGAGCGGTGTCCTTTAGGGACCCGCTCTTTTGTCATGATTCAACAGATGTCTGCATGCATTCTGTATCCCTGCATTATTAAATTAACTCACCTGGGATATCTTCTTTCTTAGGTAGTGGTAATGTAACAATGACCGTCGTACCCTCTTCTAGTTTACTCTGCATAATCATGTTACCATGATGTAGCTCAACGATTTGCTGTGTAATCGCAAGACCAAGGCCTGTACCACCGTTCAGCGGATTAACCTGAAAGAATCGGTCTTTAACACGAATCAGATGTTCCTCATCAATACCAATTCCAGTATCACATACTTGTGTAATGATTTTACCATTCTCTTCATGAACGATGAGATCAATCGCTGAATCCTCGTGTGAAAATTTAATCGCATTATCAATAAGATTCAGGAATACTTGTTTTAATCGGTTTGCATCGCCAATTACAATTGGACGATCCTCTGAATTTAACCTAAGCTCAATGTTTCGTTTCTCAGCCTTGGTCCATAAATTGAGCATAATTTCCTGAAGTAACTCTTTAAGATTGACCCTGCCCATAATGATTTTCATTTCGTTCTGCTGCAATTTGGAGAAGTCCAAAATCTCTTCAACCAGTCCGATTAGGCGATCCGTTTCCTTCGTTATGATCTCCATCCCAATCCTTGTCTCTTCAGGATCATAACCTCCAGAATTAATGGTCTCCCCCCAACCTTTAATACTCGTCAGCGGCGTCCGTAGCTCATGTGAAATCGATGAAATAAAGTCATCCTTCACCTGATTACTACGGATAATTTCCTCTGCCATATAATTGAGTGTAGCTGCTAGCTCCCCAAGTTCATACCTATAATCACCTTTTACTCTGGCGCTAAACTTACCTTGCGCCATTTGAGCGGAAACCGCAGTAATATTATTTAGTGGTCTGACAATGGAATTAGCAAGCCCCATGCTGAAACCAAGCACAAGTGCGAGAACCGCCGCTCCGACACTAACAGCCAACAAAGTAACATTAAGGAGCTTATCATTAACGTATTCGAGCGAAGTAATATACCGTATAATATACGCATCCTGCCCATTGATTTGTTCCAGCTTGGATACTGCCATTACATCTTCCTTCGTTCCGATCTGGCGGCCTACCCAGCGCCCCGTATTACCAGAAAGCGCTTGGGAAATGTCACTGGTCTTAATCGCTACGTCGGGCTGAAATTCCGACAGATTGATTAGAACCTCCCCTTGCGTATTAAGTATCTGTAGCTCGGTTCCTTTTAGTTCAAAACTAGACAACATATAAGAGAGATCATCCGAACCCAAATCATCACTAACTGGCTTAAACTTTTGATAAATATCTTCGACATTACGGATGTTTTGAGATATATGGCTGTAAATACTATCATAGTAATACGTGCGAATAGCTAATAAAAAAATGACTTCCGCCAGCAGAAGCGCCGAGAATACAACAATAAAATAATGCATGACGATCTGCTTGCGTATGCCTTTCTTAATCATTGTCCTTGGCCCTTCCACTTATACCCATGGCCCCAAACGGTCTGAAGATATTCTGGCTCTGACGGATTCTCTTCAATTTTTTGACGTAAACGGCGGATGTTCACATCAACAATTTTAGGATCACCCATATATTCCTTGCCCCATACGTGATCTAGTAACACGTCTCTGCTAAGAGGTGTGTTCTCCTTCTCCAGAAAAAATTGAATAAGTGAGAATTCCGTAGGTGTAAGTTCAATCCCCTGCCCATCCTTCTTAAACTGCTTAGATATCAAATCAAGACTGAACGCCCCTGACTGAAAGCTAACTTTAGCAGAAGTTTCCCGGTGCACATGGACACGACGTAACAGTGATTGAATCCGTGCTATCAACTCTGTAGGACTGAATGGCTTACTAACATGATCATCGGCCCCTACTGAGAGGGCATATACCTTGTCCTGTTCCTGAACTTTAGCAGTCAGAAATATAATACCTATCCGTTCATTCGTTTCACGTACTCGGCGACATACCTCAAATCCATCAATACCTGGAACCATGACATCTAGAAGCGCAATATCAATATCAGGCACAGTCATTAATTTCTCCAATGCCTCATTACCATTCGAAGCTTCAAGTACATCAAAGCCATTCCGTTTCAAATTAATCACAATAAAACTACGGATTGAGTCCTCGTCTTCCAAAATTAGAACTTTACTCACCTGTTTTTTCCTTCCTTTCTATCGGAGGTACTTCATTATTCAACCGTTTATTATTTGCATTAACTTCCCAATCACCATAGGTTTTGTACCCAATTACCTTTTCATTTTTGCGAACGAGATATTTCCAATCTTCATGTTGCTTTTCCCACTGGGATAACGTAAAAAATTTAATCTCAGCAACGGTTTTTCCCGTGTCCTTGCCGTTATCGAGTAAAATAAATCGCAAATATTCATCAATAACAGATTTCGTATCAATCGTTAAGTTCCCATACCAACTTTTAGGAAAGAACCCTAAATGGAAACGATTAATGTAATCTCGGTACTCCTGTGCTTTAAATATAAGATCATCTTTACCATCCCACTGGCTATAAATCGTAAGCAATGGAATATCTGTGGTCTTATAAAAGCTCCATCCTTTAGGCGGTTCAACACTGCCTATTTCGAGGATCCCATCGTTATCCACGTCTTGACTGGCAATTGGCCATTCTTTATAGGTCTTCTTAGAATCAAGAGCTACAACCAGTTTATCATCCTTCATAATGATGACTTGAGACTTCGAGCTTTTCTCGCCAATTAAAGTGTCGACAATAATACCTTCTTGATCCTTCAATACTTTACCTGCGACAATATTGTAATAACCCGAAACAAAAGGTTCCATTTCAATTTTGTCTAGCTCTATAAAACTATCTTTGTATTGATATGTCGTCATATATGCGTATTCGTTTTTCACAAGCTGTAAAACGGATAAGTCTTTGATATGATCACCGTTTAAATCATCAATAATAAATTTCGTATACGGTAGTTCCAAGATCTTCTCCACACTACTGCCTGTATAATTATAGACGACTAGACCCTGCAAAACGTCATTATCATCCCGACGTGAGTAACCCGCAATAATATTCTTAATGCCGTTATTCGTCAGATCTTCGAATTGTAATGACTCAAGCCTTGTACCTTCACCAGTAAACGTAACCTGCTTTACCCATGTGTTCTTCACATTCTTAAAAATCATCCCTTGGATATTAGCAGGCTGTTCGGATGAAGTATCATAGAAAACGATCGCTTCATTAATTTTGTCACCATCGAGGTCTTCAAAGTGGATCTGATTTGTGTCTTGCTCATCCCGTGATCTAACGATTGTCGCCCCTTCTGGCAACTGCGAATGAATAATCGTTTTTAGATCTTCTTTTTCAGCCGTCAATTGTGGAGCTCGCATTAACGATACGGGATAAATTAGAAATGTACAGCCGCTAAGAAGAAACATCATGAGGATGGCGCCGCAGAAACGAAAATATTTCAATTTAAGCAAGTACACCCCTCTTTTCCATATAATAAACGTTTCCAGATTACATAAGGTTGCGTTCTTGAGACGTTAATCTTCTTCCGGAAATATCGAATATGATTTTACCTTCTGACATTCCGACAATACGAGTAGCATATTTTTCAGCTAGTTCAAGTGGCAATACGGAAATTACCGTTACTCGCTCTTCAAGACAAAGGTTACGTAGTGTTTGCATTACACTTTCTGCTGATTTAGGATCAAGTCCGATGACAGGCTCATCTGCTACAATCACCTTTGCTCCGTGCACCAAAGCACGTGCAATAGCAATCCGCTGGCGTTCACCGCCACTTAATGTGTCACTCTTCTGATGTGCCTTCTCTAGCAGTCCCAGCTGCTCAATAACATCCATTGCTCCCATATAATCATCCGAACGTACCATACCTGTTGCCATACGCCAAATCGGTGTCTGACTGGCTTGTCCAATGAGTACATTCTTAAGCGCAGTACGATTCAAATTAAGATGCGGATTCTGTTCTAAGTATGCCCATTCTCGTTTAATTTTTCTTTTACCTAAGAACGAGTTTTTCTGTATATCTTCTCCGTCAATGACGAAGCTACCTTTATCCCATTTTTCTTTAAGAGCTAAGCACCTTAAGAATACGCTCTTGCCGCTCCCACTCGGTCCAACCAAAGCAATCATTTCACCACGCTGTATTTCTAAAGACACATCTTTCAAAATCTGTATTTTATCCACACCGACGGACTTCGTTAAACCTTTGATGTTGATCATGACATATCTCCCATCGTCTCTAGTTCTCTATATAAATAGTGTATTGGAAAAAGCGGTGGAATTCCATGCGAACAATTGTTCTAATTTTATTTAGGTTCTTTTCGTATGAGCAGTCCCGTGCATGCAAACACAATAAATCCAAGTCCAAGTACCGTAAACATGCCGCCCTTCCATCCATATCCCATAAGAAGGCCGCCAATATTGGGGCCTGCAATACTGCCTATATTAAAATGAAACGATGCAACCACGTTGGCAGCAGGCAACATCATCTTGGGTAAAATATCTGCCGCATATGCAAGTCCAAGCGAAAAGAAAGACCCTACCATACCGCCTGCAATACTAAGCAGGATAATCATCCATGCCATATGAGTGCCTGCATAAGGTACAAGCATGAAAGCTGCACCACCAATGATTCCGCAAATCATCAGCAGCTTTTTACGTCCAAAACGATCACTCAGCATCCCGAGAGGAAGCTGAAATACAAGACCTCCAAGTCCAATGAAAGGTAGTAAAAAGGCAATTTGTGATTCGCTAAATCCAGTGCGCAGACCATATACAGGGAAATTACTATTAATTCCTGCTTCCATATAACCGTAGAGTAAAGCTGGGAGTAATGCAAACCAAGCCAGATGATAGCTTCGGCGGAATCTGTTCGGCATCTGAGTTGAACCCTCCAGCTTCTCAGGTCGGAAGTCCGGGAGCTTCACCAGTACGAGCAGAAGTACGAGCAGAATCAATACAGCAAGAACCATAAATGGAATTGCCAGTCCATAAGGAAGTAAACGAATACCTAACGGCCCTAAACTGAACCCCAGACCATAGGACATTCCGTACAAAGAAATATTTCTACCGCGTTGCTCTGAGGGTGTAACCAATAACACCCATAATTGTGCTGCATAATGCACAGCGCTATCGCCTATACCTACAAGTAACCGAAGTACAAACCATACTTTGACGAAAGGAAGCATTGGAAATAAAATAACTGAAATGAGCACGATCATAAGACCAATTGTAACGAGCTTCTTAAATCCTAATGCGTTAAGAGCCTTTTCAGCCACTAAAGTCATGGCAAACGAACCCAAATATAGTGCCGCAGCATTCAATCCATTAACAGAAGATGATACCCCTTTTTGTTCTAAAACAATGGATAGAATCGGGAGCAGTAGACCTTGACTAAGACCAGCAGCGACAATAACTGCAATTAATATGAAGAAATGAAACGACTGTGTGTTATTCTTGATGTTTAATTGTGACAACTTAAATCCTCCTCTGATGCATTCCGGGGCAAACTACTTGAACATTATAGTGGACAACCCCCGTCTCAACAAGCCATAATGAAAGAAGTGCATTGATTTTCATAGGAGGTTAAAGGTTTCATGAACTATGAAGTGAAAATTGACGTTTCACCGATCTATGAATTACTTGGAAGTTTTATGGTATATACCTCTAAAAAGTGGGTCCGCAATCTGGATATTGGACCAGAGTGGATTAGTGAAGTAGCTGAGCGGCTCGAACCTGAAGTCTCTCAAGCAATTGCGCAGACAGCCTCTTGGCCATTTGACGATTATGATGTGCTATATGCCTGGGCTATTCATCGTAATAATGGCGATAGCGTATTGACTTACTTAGAATGTCTGTTGCATACCCCGGAAGAAGTGCTGCTTGAAGTCGCTTCACCTTATCTTCCTTCTTTGACTATTGAGAACACTCGGCGCATTCGTGACCAATATACGCCACTTCTTGAGCTGTGGTATGAGCATTATTTTAAGAACGTAGAGTCATCGATTATTCCGCTAATTGAAGAAGATGCTCTGGAGAAAAAAATGTTGCTCACAAAGATGGATCCGCAAGCTCTTGTGGAATATGCTTCTGGCGGCCTTGTTGTGGAAGACATTCCTGGACTAGAAACGATCGTGCTTTTCCCAACGGTTCATAATCGTCCGATTAATACGTACTGCTTCTATCAAAAAATGATGCTGATTCAGTATCCAGTTGACGTACCTGAAGAGAATGAGGATGAGCCACCGACTGTTCTTTTACGGATGACTCACGCGCTCTCCGAACCTAAACGGCTGCGTCTACTTCGCTATTTGGCTGATCAGCCGCGTTCGCTCGATGATATGCAGCGTGATTTGGTTCAAACAGAAGAGATGTTAATGCATCACATGATGATTCTCCGAGTTGCTGGATTACTGCGTATTCATTTGGAAGTTGACAATCAAGAGAAATTCAGCATAAGACCAGACGGTGCCTCTGAACTCCAGATGTTTCTGGAATCATACATTCGTCTATAAGGAGTGAACATACTTGAACACATTAAGACAAGATATATTGTTTGATTTGGATGATACCCTCATCCACTGTAATAAATATTTCGGAATGATATTAGATCAGTTCGCTGAACTTGTACACCAATGGTTTAACGGTGAACAAATTACGACCGAAGAGATCCGTCAGAAGCAAGTTGAAATTGATGTGGCCTCTGTTCATCAAAAGGGTTTCAGCAGCGGTAATTTTCCTAGATCATTAATTGAAACCTACCGTTTCTTCAGTCAGAAATTCAACCGCCAGCCCCATCCTTTGGCTGAACAACAGTTGTCAAAACTAGGCATGAGTGTGTATGACCAGGAAATTGAGCCATATCCGGGAATGGTGGAAACTTTAGAAACCCTCTCTTCTGCCGGGCACAAGCTTTACTTATATACCGGTGGTGAAACTGCCATCCAGCAGCGTAAGATTGATCGAATGAAGCTCAGTATGTACTTCGACGATCGTATATTTATTACGCAGCATAAGAATGAAAAGACCCTTGAACATATTATTCAGCAAGGGAAATTCAACCGTAGCGCGACCTGGATGATTGGAAACTCACTACGTACAGATGTAAGACCGGCACTGACGGCAGGTCTGCATAGCATCTATGTTAAACAATCTAATGAATGGATCTTTAATATGGTCGATTTGCAAAATGAGCCAAATAGCTCATTGTATACGGTCACTTCTATAGATGAGATCCCAGATGTTATTGCTGAAAAAATTGCAAAAGAAACAAGAGAAAGGACCCTTAGCTAAGGGTCCTTTCTTTTGACCGTATTTAATTACGATTTCTGCCGCTCTATTCCAAGTGTTCCTTGCTCAGCATTACTGAGTATGATTTTAGCCTTGAAGGCTTCTCCTCGACTGTCCTGGAAAGTGAGCAGCTGCGTCTTTCCAGAAGACAATAAAGATTTGAGCATAGCTTCACTGATTTTTTTACCCTCATATTCCTTCCAAATTACAAAGGTGCAGCCCTCACGAAAGCCCGTGCAACCGTATCCCTTTTTACCCTCAATAATATGTCCTGAGCAACTCTCGCGAGGACAAGCTCCATACGATACTCTCTCCGCAGGCGATGATGACTTACTCTTGTCAGAGGATGAAGAAGCAACCTTTTTGCGAGTAGCCGAAGCTGAGATGTTCTTTTTCGCTTCAGGTTTGACACGATCCTTGTTCTTATTGTCCTCTATTCCGAACCTAGAAGAGGGCGCTGAACGCTGGGTGGATACCTTCTGAATAATAGAAACCGTAAATTTTTGCACATTATCCATAAATTTCTCGGAAGCCGCTTCACCCTTAGATATCTGATACAATCTACGTTCCCACTGACCCGTCATTTCAGGAGAAGTCAAAAGCTCAATTCCAGCATGGCGGATAAGTTCGACGGCTGTTCTACCCTTTTGAGAAATGATGATTTTCTTGCCCTGCATCACAATATATCCGACTTTTTTCAATCGCTCAATGGTTGCTGCACGTGTTGCTGGTGTGCCAAGTCCACTATCTTTCATTGCATCACGAAGCTCATCATTTTCGATGCTCTTGCCTGCGCTCTCCATCGCCTTAAGTAAGGTTCCCTCGGTGTAGCTCTTCGGGGGTTGTGTAGCCTTTTCTTTTGCTTCACTCTTGAAACAATTCACAGGCTTATCCGCGTCAAGATCAAAGGAACGATCATTCCACTCTAAATTCTCCTCTTCCTCATCATTCTTGTTTTTACTCGATTTAGAGGTCTTATCAGCACTAGGAATCAACACTTTCCAGCCTAAAGAAAGCAGTTCCTTAATGTTGGTCTTGAATTCTTCCTTCTCCACCTCAGTAAGCACCGTGTGCTGCTTATAAACAGCAGGTAAATAGAAGTGAGACAAGAAACGAATCACAATGAGATCATATAGTTGCTGCTCTTCTTTGCTAAGCTGTCCCGCTCTTTTTAACGTTGGTAAAATCGCATGGTGATCTTCGACTTTCTCAGGGTTACACACCGATTTATTATTCACATGTACAAGTATCGGGTTAGCTCCCTCAGCCTGTTCCTTAAATGAAGTAGACTTCAGCATATTCAGTGCCTTGTGCATGCCTTCAATATTTTGTTCATTTACATAGTTTGAGTTCGTACGCGGATAGGAAATCACCTTATGCTTTTCATACAATGCTTGAGCGATATCTAGTGTTTTTTTTGCGGAAAAACTGAATTTAGCATTCGCTTCACGCTGCAATAACGTAAGATCATATAGCTTCAAAGGATAATCCTTCGTTTCCTTTACCTCATATTTGGTAATTGTCCCCTCTTTACCTTGTACCTTAGCTGCAATGGTCTCCGCCTTTTCCTTTGAAGTAATCCGATCTCCCTGCCATGAACCTATATATTCCAGTGCATCCTGACGAAAGCTGGCTTTCACATCAAAATAGGTAAGCGAGTCAAAGGCTTCAATTTCCTTCTGCCTATCATAGATAAGTGCCAAAACAGGGGTTTGAACTCGGCCAACGGACAGTAAGGTGTTGTGTTTAGTCGTAAAAGCCCTTGTTGCGTTCATGCCAATAAGCCAATCTGCTTCGCTTCGCGCCCTAGCGGCTTGAGTCAAATGCTCAAATTCCTCAGCTCCATGCAGTTCTCTAAATCCTTTAGCAATACTCTCAGCCGTTAGATCTGAGATCCAGAGACGCTTAACGGGCTGCATTAGCTTAAGCTGCTGTTGAATTAATGCAAATATGTATTGTCCTTCTCGTCCGGCATCGCAGGCGTTTACGATCTGATTACAGCGCTTCGCAAGTTCACCAATCGTAGTCAGCTGATCTTTGGTTTTCGGATGTGCAACAATTTTAAAAGACTCTGGAAGTATCGGTAAATCCCGAAAATTCCAACGTTTGTACTTCGTGTCATAGGCATCGGGTTCTGCAAGACCTACCAGATGTCCGATAGCCCAAGTAATAATATAATTCTCACCCTCCAAGTAGGTGCGCGAATTTTTGGCTTTCGGTTCAATCACGGCTGCTATATTACGTCCCATATCCGGTTTCTCTGCAATCACTAGTGTTTTCAAAAATTCGGCAACTCCTTATATGAAATCTAAAGGACTGATTCTTAGTAGATTCATACTTGACGCATCTAATAATTATAGGATCAGATCACAAAAAACATCGTTGTAATGATAAAAAAAGGCCGGGAATGGCAGGTCTCCCGACGTTCACGTCTTCAATTGATTTAAAGTTTATGATAGCACACACCCACACTTGTTTCAACGAATCATCAAGTTCAATTATAGGTTCCTATACTTATTTAGAAGCACGCTAACACCCTTTCAAGAGATATAAAGTCACCCATAATAATTCGAAATAAAAAGGCGCTCTATGCTACAGCAAACCACTCTCCTAATGTATTCATACGGTTAGGGAAGCAATGGAATCAATAAGAACAACAGCTTTATCCGGAAAAACCCTAATATTTTATCTACAACCTTACAGCTGCTCATTCGTGCATGTCTAAAGTATGATTGAAATACAGTTCAGGACGTGTAATGATATATACCAATTCATCATATGAATTCTTAATCATCTAAATACAAGGGAGGAAATGAACATGCTCAAACATTACCGCCTGGATAATAAACACAGTAAGGCGCTAAAGGATTTTGATCCAAATGATACGGCTGGTTTCAAAGATAAGGAGAAGATCCTAGCAGAATTTGAAGAATTAAAGGAACAGCTTCAAGAGGAACAAGAGAAGCTATTCGCTAGTAAATCTCATGGGGTACTCATCATATTTCAGGGGATGGATTGCAGTGGTAAAGATGGGGTTGTGAAAAAGGTTCTTTCTGGCTTGAATCCGCAAGGCTTTCGTGCAGAGAGTTTCAAACAACCTACGAGTGATGAAGCCTTGCATGATTTTCTTTGGCGCACGCACAAAGTAACGCCGGCGAAAGGCTATATCACTTCCTTTAACAGATCCTATTATGAAGATGTGCTCATTACGAGAGTCCATGGTAACATCGATGGCAAAGAGGCAGGTAAGCGTTTAAAGCATATCCAACATTTCGAGAAACTTCTGACGGAGAGTGGTACCCAGATCATCAAAATCTTTTTACATATCTCTCAAGACTTTCAATTGCAGAAAATCCAAGAGCGTATGGAGAACCCGGAGAAATTATGGAAATTTGATCCGAGTGATCTGGAAGAGAGAAGATATTGGGATGATTATGTCAAAGCTTATGAAAATGTATTCTCGTCTACCGGTACTAAAAATAACCCGTGGTATATCGTGCCATCAAACCATCGCTGGTTCCGAGATTATCTGGTACTCAAAATCATAGTCTCAGCTTTCAAGCAGCTTAACCTGGCTTATCCAAAAATAGACACAACACAATTTAATTCCCTTCGTCCTGTCCCTGTAGAATCTTAAATTACTTATTAGAACTTTTACAGCCAAGCTGCATATGAAAAAGAGGCCTTCCACAATCAAGTGGAAGGCCTCTGAATGAATTAAGATATAAGTTCAGGTCAAGTAATACTATACGAGCACTGTGGAGCCCATCAAATACTTGTCAACTTCTCGAGCTGCCTCGCGCCCTTCATTAATTGCCCATACCACCAAACTTTGTCCACGTCGCATGTCGCCAGCTGCAAACACTTTATCCACATTCGTCTTATATTGGCCTTTTACAGCTTTTACATTGGAACGGCGATCGGATTCTAGTCCCAGTTGCTGCGTTATCGTCTGTTCAGGACCATCAAAACCGATAGCAATAAGAGCCATTTGTGCTGGGAATACACGTTCAGTGCCAGGAAGTGGTTGATAAATCTTACGACCCGTTTCATCCACGATCCGTTGAATCTGCACTGTGTGCAGTTCCTTCAAATTTCCTTCTTCATCTCCAACGAATTTAGTCGTCATAATGGAGAACTCCCGAGGATCATGACCATACAAAGCTTTAGCTTCTTCATGCGCATAATCTAATGTGTAGACATTTGGGAACTGTGGCCAAGGATTTTGAATTGGATCACGCTCAAGAGGAGCTTTAGTATGAGTACCAAACTGAGTAATACTATTACAGCCATGACGAAGTGCAGTTGCCACGCAGTCCGATCCGGTATCTCCACCGCCGATAACAATAACATCCTGACCTTCGGCTGAAATGTATTGACCGTCTTCCAAACCAGAATCAAGAAAGCTCTTTATGGTTCCATTGAGGTATGTCATCGCATAATGAACACCCTTCAGAGTACTTCCTTCAATCTCAAATGCACGTGGCTTTGTTGATCCTCCGCATAACACAACTGCATCATAATCATCTACCAGTTGCTGCGAAGAAATGTCTTTACCGATTTCAGTGTTTGTTACAAATGTAATACCTTCTGCTTCAAGTAAATCGACTCTACGCTGCACGACACCTTTATCCAGTTTCATAGCCGGAATACCATACATAAGCAGCCCACCAATGCGGTCTGCTCGTTCATAGACTGTGACACTATGACCAGCTTTATTCAGCTGGGCTGCCGCAGCAAGTCCTGCGGGTCCAGAGCCAACAACAGCAACACGTTTCCCCGTACGGTTCAGCGGTGGGTTCGGAACCACCCAGCCTTCCTCGAACCCTTTATCGATAATAGCTTGTTCAATCGTCTTAATTGTAACGGGCTCACCAATCAGCCCAACCGTGCATGAACCTTCACAAGGTGCCGGACAAATGCGCCCTGTAAACTCTGGGAAATTGTTCGTTTTGTGTAGACGTTCTAGCGCTTCTCTCCATAAGCCGCGGTAAATCAGATTGTTCCATTCCGGAATGAGATTGTTAACTGGACAGCCTGACGTACCTCCATCCATATCAATACCGGTATGACAGTAAGGCGTGCCGCAGTCCATACAGCGTGATCCTTGTGTCCGAAGCTCTTCTTCAGACATATGTTTATGGAATTCTTCCCAGTCTTTAAGTCGCTCTGTAGGATCACGATCCACAGGAAGCTGACGACTATACTCCATAAAACCAGTTGGTGTTGACATGACGCTTTTCCCCCATCCGTTCTTTTCGTGTTGCCTTCTATTGTATATGAAATCATACCTAGTATCGTCCATAAGGTCAGGACTATCAAAAGTATGTGAGACCGCTCCGATTTACCGCTAACTTCTTGCAATATTTCAACTATTTTAGCACTTCATTCTTAAAATACTAAATGGATTATCCGCATACTTATTTGTACTATTTAACATTAACTTCGCATTTGAATCCAATCTGATCCTTAACGAACAAAGGTACTGAACCGATAACTATATGGATTTTTATCATCCGTTATCCCTTCCGTTTCCTCAGCTAGTTTCCATTGATCAAAGTCTACTTTCGGAAAAAAGGTATCCCCAGCAAACAGTTCGTCAATGAACGTAACTTTAAGTACATCTGCTACAGGCAAAAACTGAAAGTAAATCTCTGCTCCACCAATGACCATCACTTCTTCATGCTCTGCGAAATCAATCGCTTCTTCGATATTATGAATCACTTGTGCCCCTGTGGTCTTGTAATCCAAATCTCGAGTTAGAACAACATTAGTACGTCCCGGGAGTGGCTTTGAACCAAAAGATTCCCATGTTTTACGGCCCATAACAACCTTTTTCCCCATCGTCTGCTCTTTAAAATAAGCCATATCCCGAGGTAGACGCCAAGGTAGCATATTGTTATTGCCAATGACCTGATTCTCGCCCATTGCCCATATTAATGTGATACCCATATCCTAATAATCTCCTTTACTTAGCCCCGTTCTTTAAATTGCTACGGGTGCTTTGATGCCAGGATGATATTTATAATCAACAAATTCAAAATCATCGAAATGGTAATCAAAAATAGATTCTGGCTTTCGTTTGATGATTAAACGAGGTAATTCGTAAGGTTCTCTTTCTAGTTGCTTGTTTACCTGCTCCATATGGTTAGAGTATATGTGTACGTCTCCTCCGGACCAAATAAATTCACCTACTTCAAGACCACATTGCTGCGCAACCATATGAGTCAATAGTGCATAGCTTGCAATATTAAAAGGTAGTCCTAGGAATGTATCTACAGAACGCATCGTTAACATGCAAGATAACTTGCCATTTGCGACATAGAATTGAAACACAAAGTGGCATGGAGGTAATTTCATCTGATCAATTTCGCCCACATTCCAAGCACTTACGATATGACGTCTAGAATCCGGATTATGTTTAATGGATTCGATTACATTTGAAATCTGATCAATCCGATTTCCATCTGCAGATTCCCATGTGCGCCATTGCGAACCATAGACAGGTCCTAGATCACCATTCTCATCAGCCCATTCATCCCAAATGGTTACACCATTCTCCTTTAAATAACGAATATTCGTGTCCCCACTTAGGAACCACAGTAACTCATGTATTACAGATTTCAAGTGTATTCTCTTTGTCGTCATGAGAGGAAACCCTTTATTTAAATCAAACCGAAGTTGCCGCCCAAATACAGAGATTGTGCCAGTCCCCGTCCGATCTTCCTTCGGTGTTCCATGCTCAAGTATGTCATTCAATAAATCTAAATAATTCCGCATATTGCTTGTTCCACCTCTCCACTCACCTATTTATCTCGTATGGTTTACATTTATCTATTGATCTCAAAACTCTCTAAGTTATAGTTTACCATGGCGTTGCCAGATTGATAAACAGTAAATTAAGGCTGGAGTAACTTCCTCATATATCAAAAAAAGGGAGAGTACACGCAGGCTGCGCATACTCTCCTCTATTATCATTTATAAGTTCATTATTTTTTACGAGGTGCAATGACATGAATTGGGTTACCCAACGCAAGTTCAGCTGTTTCGGAAATCAATTCACCTAGTGTAGGATGCGCATGGATGGTAAGAGCGATGTCTTCCAAAGTTGCACCCATTTCAATAGCAAGACCAAGCTCAGCAATTAGGTTGGAAGCTTCGATACCAGCAATGTGGCAACCAAGCACTAGACCTGATTCTTCATCCGAAATCATCTTAACAAAACCGTCTGGACTGTTTAGGGACAAAGCACGACCATTACCCGCAAACGGGAATTTAGCAACGTTCACTTTGTGTCCTTTTTCTTTAGCTTCTTTCTCTGTCAAACCAACGCTTGCGCACTCTGGATCAACAAAGGCAACAGCTGGGATACACTTGTAATCAACAGCAGATGCTTCTCCAGAAATAGCCTCAGCTGCTACTTTACCTTCGTAAGAAGCTTTATGAGCTAGTGCAGGACCAGCTACGATATCACCGATTGCGAAAATATTAGGTTTATTCGTACGACCTTGATGGTCAACTTTCACCAGACCACGATCGTCCATTTCGATACCCACTAAATCAAGTCCAAGGTCACCATCTGTATTTGGACGACGTCCAACGGTTACAAGCAGGTAATCTGCAGTAACTTCTTTAGTTTCGCCATTTACAGAGTATTTAACCGTAACATCTTTTTCGGTTTGCTCAGCACTCTCAGCTTTCGCTTTCGTGATGATTTCAACACCGGTTTTTGTCATATTCTTCACGACTAGTTTAACCATATCTGGATCGAAACCGTTCAGAACGGAATCTAAACCTTCAATAATCGTAACTTTTGTTCCGAATTTAGAGAACATTTGACCTAACTCTGCACCGATATAACCACCGCCGATAACGACTAGGCTCTTCGGAATTTCAGGTAGGCTAAGCGCTTCTGTGGAAGACATAATACGTCCACCGAAAGGGAATGCCTTCAGTTCAATAGGACGGGAACCCGTTGCAATGATACAGTTTTTGAACCGGTAACGTGGAGATTCATGTTCGTTAAAGCAACGAGCTTCATTTTCGCTGATGAACATACATTCGCCATTGAAAACTTCAACCTTGTTACCTTTCAGCAAACCAGCAACACCACCAGTAAGCTTCTTAACAACGCTCTCCTTGAACTCTTGCGTTTTGGTGAAATCAACTTTCACGTTCTCAACCGTTACACCAAATGCTTCGCCATGTTGAGCTGATTCATATTGATGAGCTGCAGCGATGAGAGCCTTGGAAGGAATACATCCACGGTTCAAACATACGCCACCAACTTCGGATTTATCTACAATGATCACTTTTTGGCCCAATTGAGCAGCGCGGATTGCAGCTACATAACCACCGGGACCAGCACCAATTACTAATGTATCGATATCGAGTGAAGCGTCTCCTACTACCATATCTTATACCTCCATAACCAGCAGCTCAGGGTTACCAAGCAGCGATTTAATGTAATTCATAAAGTTTTGTGCTGTTGCGCCATCAATAATGCGGTGGTCAAAGCTAAGGGACAATGCCATAACTGGAGCAGCTACAATTTCACCGTTCTTCACAATAGCTTTTTCAGAAATACGTCCTGTACCAAGAATTGCAACTTCAGGGAAGTTGATAATCGGTGTGAAGAACATACCGCCAGCAGAACCAATGTTAGAAATAGAAATTGTACTACCTCTCATCTCGTTGGCAGCCAATTTACCTTCACGGCCACGTGCTGCTAGGTCACTGATGCTATCAGCAATCATCCATATGCTCTTACGGTCTGCATCTTTAATTACAGGAACGATCAAACCATTGTCCGTATCCGTTGCAATACCGATGTTGTAATATTTCTTGTAAACAATTTCATTGCTTTCTTCATCAATCATCGCATTCAAAGCAGGGAATTTGCGGGAAGCCGCAACCAATGCTTTGACGATGAAAGGCAAGTACGTCACTTTAGTTCCCATTTTCTCAGCAATAGGTTTCATGCGAGTACGGAAAGCAACAAGATCAGTAACATCCACTTCATCCATGATGGTTACATGAGGAGCAGTATACGCAGATTTAACCATCGCGTTAGAAATTGCTTTACGGATACCTTTGAAAGGTACGCGCTCTTCTTCATTACGAGCATCGGAAGGAGCACTTGAAGCTGTAGAAGCAGCAGCTTTTGAACCAGATTCAGCTTTTTCTTCAGCTGCTGGAGCTGGAGTAGATTGACCTTCACCGTTCTTGAAGCCTTCAACATCTTCTCTTGTAATCTTACCATTGCTGCCCGTGCCACTTACTTGTGACAAATCTACACCTTGTTCACGAGCAAATTTACGGACACTTGGTGTTGCAAGAACGTCTTTGTTTGGAGCTGGAGCAGGTGTAGAAGCATTAGCTTCTCCGCCTTCTTTAGCTTCTTCAGGACTGCTCTTAGCAGGTGATGAGGTCGTATCGGCACCGCCTTTAGCAGCATCAACTTCTTGTTCTTTATGATCTTCTGCAGGAGCTTCCTGTTCTGGAACTTCCCCTTCAGCATCAATGATAGCTACAACTTCGCCTACACGGCAAACTTGGCCATCTTTGGTTAACACTTCTAGAATCGTACCGTTCACAGGACAAGGCACTTCAACGACTGCCTTGTCGTTCTGTACTTCCATGATGATGTCATCATCTGTAACTTTGTCGCCGGGTTTGATATGCATTTTGATAATTTCGCCTTCATGCAAACCCTCGCCGAGTTCAGGAAACCGATATTCAAACTTTGCCACGTATATTACCTCCTAAAAATAACTACTTATGTTTAGAATTCCAAGACTTTATTAACTGCAGCAATGATACGTGCTGGAGTAGGAAGCCAAGTATCTTCAATTTGTGCAAAAGGATATATCGTGTCTGGTCCCGCTACGCGAAGAACAGGAGCTTCCAAGTGAAGGATAGCTTTCTCATTAATCTGTGCAATAACTTCAGCGGCTACGCCAGAAGTTTTTTGTGCTTCTTGAACCACAATAGCACGATTGGTTTTCTTAACAGAAGCAATAATAGTATCCATATCAAGTGGACTTAAAGTACGAAGGTCAATAATTTCCGCTTTGATACCCTTCTTCTCAAGCTCATCAGCAGCTTTAGTAGAAGTGTGAACCATCATACCGTAAGTAATAATGGTAACGTCTGTTCCTTCACGAACGATGTTCGCTTTACCGAGTTCAACCACGTAATCATCTTCTGGAACTTCAGCACGGAATGCATGGTAAAGATTCAAATGCTCCATGAAGAACACGGGATCATTATCACGAATTGCTGCGATCAGCAAACCTTTTGCATCGTAAGGATTAGAAGGGACTACTACTTTAATACCCGGAGTTTGAATTGCCAAACCTTCCAAGGAATCTGTGTGAAGCTCGGCTGCCTTAACTCCGCCACCAAAAGGTGTGCGGAAAACAATCGGAGCATTGTAGCGTCCGCCAGAACGGTAACGCATACGTGCAGCTTGTACAAACATTTGATCCAGTGCTTCATAAATAAATCCAACAAATTGAATTTCGGCTACGGGACGGAAACCTTGAATACCAAGACCTACTGCTAAACCGCCGATTGCGGATTCAGCCAGTGGCGTATCGAATATTCTTTCCTCACCGAATTCTTTCTGAAGACCCTCTGTAGCCCGGAATACACCGCCTACGTTACCTACGTCCTCACCGAATACGATGACATTAGGATCACGTTTCATTTCCACGCGCATCGCATCGCGGATTGCTTCTTTCATATTCATTTGTGCCATTGCTTCATTTCCTCCTTAAGCATTCGCTGTTCACGTTACAATGCAAATATCTTGGTTAATCGATTTATTGGAAATCAGCCTTTTGCTCTTCAAGATGTTTAGGCGTGTGCTCAAACATGCTATCAATTAAGCCCGAAACAGTCATTTTCTCTGTTTGTTCAGCTTTCTTAATCTGCTCATTCACTGTAGCTTTAGCTTCATCTTTAACGCGAGCGGTATCTTCTTCTGTCCAAAGACCCTTCTTCTCTAGATATTTCGCAAACCGAACGATTGGATCTTTAGCATTCCATTCGCCTTCTTCATCCTTCGTACGGTACTTCGTAGCATCGTCGGACAAGGAGTGTGGACGGAAACGGTATGTTAAAGCTTCAATCAGTGTAGCGCCTTCTCCGTTACGAGCTTTCTCAGCAGCTTCTTGAACAGCACTAATGACTGCAAGTACATCCATACCATCAATTTTTACACCACGGATACCTGCTGCGATTGCTTTGTGGGCAATAGATAAAGCAGCGGTTTGTTTAGCAAAAGGTGTTGTAATGGCATAACCATTATTTTGTACAAAGAAAATAACAGGTAATTTAAAACGACCAGCATAGTTCAGTCCTTCGTAGAAATCACCTTCAGAAGAACCACCGTCACCCGTATACGTAATAGCAACCTGTTTTTGTTTCTTCAATTTATAACCCATAGCAATACCCATCGCATGCAAAATTTGTGCACCGATGATAATTTGCGGCATTAATACATTAACGCCTTCTGGAATGTTTCCACCTTGTTGGTGTCCACGTGAATATAGGAAAGCTTGGTATAGAGGCAATCCGTGCCAAACAATTTGTGGCATGTCACGGTAACCCGGACATACAAAATCTTCTTTATCTAGTGCAAATTCACTGCCGACCATTGTTGCTTCTTGACCTGATACAGGAGCATAGAATCCAAGACGTCCTTGACGTCCAAGATTAACTGCGCGATCATCCCAAGTACGTGTAAATACCATACGGTACATAACTTCTTTCAACTGGTCATCGGTAAGCTTAGGCATTTTATCTTCATTAATAATTTCACCGTCTGGAGAAAGCACGGAAAGCGCTTCAACTTCCTCGGTATATACTTCATAAGGAACCTTGCTCATTCTCTTCACCTCGACAAAAAAATTTGAATATCAAGTTCCGCTGTTATAGAATTATTATACACCTGTTTTATTAGATTCGTCAAAGCAATCATGTATAAATTTCGATATATATATATTTTGTATATATAACAGATGTTGAATACTTATATAACAGCGGTGTTTAAAATGACAATAACTTGAACTAACCTTTAACAATGGTTATATTAACTTATTGAAATCTGGAAAGCAAAAATTAATCTCTGAAAGGTGAATATTTATGACCGATTCAAGATACCTAAAACGCACCATAATCAAAGAACAAATGGACAGCCATTTTCTAAATGAAAGTCGCAATATACGTGTTTACTTACCTCCAGGATATAATGAAATTCTTAGCTATCCCGTTGTATATTGTCAGGATGGAGAAGAGTTTTTTAACTTCGGTCGAATCGCGACCATTGCTAACCGGCTCATTCTTGATGAGGGTGCTGAGCCATTTATTATTGTGGGCGTTGAGGTAGATACTTCCATTCGAACAGAGGAATACGCTCCTTTCGGCCAAAAATTTGACTCCTATATGCGGTGCTTCGCCGAAGAGATTATTCCCTTTATAGAACAGAAGTATCCCGCACGCCAAGAACGTTCCTCAAGGATACTTGCAGGTGATTCATTAGGGGGAAGCGTTTCTCTCCATCTCTCCATACGCTATCCGCAACTGTTTACGAAAGTCATTAGTCTTTCTGGCGCTTATTACAAGGAGTCACAGCATATCTATGCTGAGGAAAATGACCTCTCCTGGCTTGATATTTATATGATTGTAGGACTACAGGAAACGAACTTCGAGACTGATCATGGCACGTTTGACTTCGTGGAATTGAATCGAGAAACGAAAGAAATGCTACTCGATCGTGGAGCAACCGTACAATATGCGGAGAAGGATGGTCGGCATATCTGGGGCTTTTGGCAGAAGGAACTCCCTGAAGCATTAATATACTTCTTACGCGCCTAACAAGCCACTAAACAAAGAAAAAGGTGAACCAATAGCGAAATCGCAGTTTAAAAACTACCGATTTCATACTCAGGTTCACCTTTATTTCTGAAAAACAATAACCGCGCTTACATATAATTTTCATGAAAAGCGGTACAGGATGCCTCTTTAAAATGTCATCTTATTTCAATTTTTCGGTGCGTATGATGTCTAAAAGAGCCTCACACCCCGTATTCATTAACTCATATACCTGTTCAAAATTACCAGTGAAGTATGGATCTGGAACCTCTTGAAGATCATGACCTGGTAAAAGATCCATGAATTTAATAATCGTAGCATCTTCTCCACCCGGAATATCTCTCAAGTTAGACAAATTGCTGTTATCCATGCAAACCATATAATCAAATACTTCGAAATCTCCGCTTGTAACTTGTCTTGCTTTCATTCCTTCATAACTAATTTTATTAAGATCCAGCATTCTTCGGGTACCTTCATGCGGGTCTTTACCAATATGCCAGTCTCCTGTTCCCGCAGAATCGGTTGTGATTTCTGCATCAAGACCTGCACAGGCCACTTTATTACGAAATACGGCTTCAGCCATTGGTGAACGGCAAATATTACCTAAGCAAACGAATAAAACAGATATCATGATAACTTCCTTCCTTTGAGCTTTTCTAATATTTTTCAATTCTTCGTTTCGAGATCATTTTTGTTAGATGTGACAGGTGTGAGATATGAATTGGATTCGAGTGCTCTTCTTGGCAATTTCCATTTAAAAAATACGGAGAACATTCGGAAAACCACTACAGCAATGAATAACGCTACGACCTGCCATGTCGTTTGGATCCATCCAAGTCCCATTACAAGTCCAGCGAGCATTGCCCATACTGCATAAATTTCATCATGTAAAACAAGTGGTTTACGACCCGCTAGCAGGTCACGAATAATCCCCCCACCAATTCCGGTCAGAATAGCAGCCACCAACACCGCGCTCAAAGGATGATGCATTTGTGTTGCGTAGATTGAACCTTGAATGGCGAAGGCAGATAAACCAATAGCATCGAATAGCGCCTCTGTCTTTTTCCAATGCCTAATCCAAGCAAGAGGTAGTACAAAGGCGATAAGGATGGAAATGATCGCGAGTTTAATTAAGGTACCCTGATGCCATAGTGTTGTAACGGGGACGCCAATTAATACATTACGAATAACACCGCCGCCAAAAGCCGTGACTAGGCCCAGTACCAGAACACCGAGAATGTCATACTTCTCTTCCATCGCTACAAAAGCGCCTGACATTGCGAATGCAATGGTTCCGATAATACTGAATACTTCAAAAACATGCATGTCCAAATATATCTTACCTCTCCTTTTACATATGCTTTTCCCATTGTAGCCGCGGCCAGCTAGATTGTGCAACATAGAAATCTGTTTTATACTTAAATGACATTCTCATATGATGAAATTAGAGTGAATATACGTGACTATAGTAGAAGGATTATTGAATAGGAGGTCATGAGTATGGAGCATAAGCGAGTCGTTATTTTTGCTGGAGGAGACTTGTTTCCTCATTATTTAGAAGAACTTCGTGAGGGAGACTTTATTATAGGCGCTGATCGAGGCGCATTATTTCTAGTGCAACATGATATTAAGCCTCATTTAGCTGTTGGGGATTTCGATTCCATTTCTTTGCAGGATTTAGAAGTCATTAAATCTTATAGCGATCAACTTATTTCCTGTGATGCTATAGATAAGAACCTAACCGATAGTGAAATGGCCTTTGACTATGCGTTAAAAGAACAACCTGAGGAAATTTTAATGATAGGTGTTACTGGAACGCGGCTTGATCATACATTAGCGAATGTGCAAATGCTCAATCGCGCATTGCAGCATCATATTTCCTGTGCATTAATGGATCGCAACAACCTTATAACACTCACTGGCTCAAAGGCAGTTGTCCAAAAGCAAGGCTATACTTACGTATCCCTTCTGCCTATGACTCCAGAAGTAACGGGTATTACATTAGAAGGTTTCCAATATCCATTGAATAATGCAACATTACGATTAGGAGAGTCCTTAGGTATCAGTAATCAATTGACGGATCATGAAGGTATCGTCAACGTTGAGAGTGGTTTACTTCTAATTATTCAAAGTAAAGATTGAAAATCTATCTTTTCTTTTAAATATAACAATTTTGTAACTAAATTTCACTCGATAAAGATTAAATAAATCATAATAATCCTTGATAAATCAAGGGTTATTTTTTTGTCTATTAGATGTTCATAATCTTACAATATTAATGACTTGTAACTTTTAATCAAATTTTAATAATGACTGTCAAACCCTTGATGCAACAACATTTAATGGGCATTACCCATATTTTAGGTGGTTACTAGATGTTACAAAACTGTTATACTTGGAAACGAGCCTGAAAGAAAACGAAATTTGGAGGTATAACAACATGAAGAAAAAACAACTTATCCAAAAATTAGTCACCGTAGGGTTTTGTGCATCTATTGGCCTTACCACAATGATCGCAACCGGTGCTGATGTAACAGAAGCTGCTTCATCTGATTCCATAGCTACTGCAAAGGTGTCTGCTGTTAGCGGTCAACAAGTAGTGAATTACGGTAAAAATTTTATGGGCGTTCCTTACAAATTCGGAGCATCTACAAGCACAACTAAAGTATTTGACTGCTCTTCATTTACGAAATATATTTTCAAAAAATATGGTGTTACCTTGCCGCGCACATCCGCTGCCCAATCCAAAGTTGGAGTGGCCGTATCTAAAGCTAATTTGCAAACAGGAGACCTCGTCTTCTTCTCGAGTGGAAGCAGAGCAAACGGTAAAAACGTAACTCATGTCGCTGTTTACGCTGGAAACGGTAAAATTCTTCATACGTATGGTTCACCTGGAGTCACCATTTCTAATCTGAACTCAGGTAACTGGAAGAAAACATATTTGAAAGCAAGACGCGTTCTCTAGAATCCTCTGCAAAGGATTCATAGAATTGTATATTTGAGATAGAAGGCTATAAGCGATCCAGCTTATTAGCCTTCTTTTAATATATAACCCACTCCACGCACCGTATGAATCATCTTTGGGGAATGTCCACGATCCACTTTCTTCCTTAAATGACGGATATACACATCGACGACATTTGTACCTAAATGATAAGAATAATTCCATACCTCTTTTAAAATCTGCTCTCTGCTGCATGCTTGATCAGCATGTTTAGCTAAATATAGTAATAGCTCGAATTCTTTCGAAGTTAAGAAAATTTCAGTTTCTCCACGCATCACTTTGTGATTAATTGGTTCAATGATTAGGTCACCTACTCTTACAGGTAGGTTCTCACGTTCACGTGTAAGATGAAAAATGTTTAATAAATTGCGAATACGAGCTAATAGCTCCTCGCATCTAAAAGGTTTAATAAGTACATCATGAGCCCCTGCATTAAAGCTTTCTACAACTACATCCTTCTTTGATGGACTTGCAAGTATAATAACTGGAAAATGGGGATTATGTTCCGAATTCTTTGATGCATGTTCAATGAACAAACTGATGTCAGCATAATAATCCACATCTATCCCAATATTGATTATCAACAAGTCCGTATGATTTTCGCTTAAAAATGAAATGGCCTTTCCGTCGCTGTTTACAACGTTCACTTCATAACCTGCTTCTCGCAAACCATCCGTAAGAGAACTTACTATAACTTCTTTTTTATTAAACAACAGAATTGTTTCTTGCACCTTCACTCACCCTATTTTCCAATCGGTTCGAATCTACAATAGTCGCTGTATTATGAACTCTTGCCACTCTGTTTTATATAGATTGCCGCAACACAAAAAATCCATTCCTGCAAAGAGAAATGGATTTGTATATTCGAACAATAGTTTATCCTAAGTAACGATGGTACAGCTTTCTTGCCTCGGTTATATCTTTCGTTCCATGTATTAATGCTCTTCCATCTGCGAAAATCACCATACGATGAGCGCCTACACTAAATGAAACTAGGAATGGGTTACTTTCAATTTGGCCTTCATTCACCCTATCCAATTTATCTGCAGTTTCCTTTAAATTCAACGTTTGTCTTTGCGCTGGACGTATCTGAACGGTGTCACGACCGCAAAGGACATCCGTCTTTTCCTGATTAGCAGCTGACAAATATGGAAAAACCGCATCTGGACCGCATGAAAGACAACTTTCCTTTTTGGCATCTCCAATACCTACGTTCATCGACTCATTGCGCCATAAATCAAAGGAATACAGCTTCCCTCGCAAAGCCTCAGGATGCCCGCTTAAAATTTTAAACGCTTCAGTTGTCTGATGTGCAGTCACTATCTGTACGGCCTGTGGAATAATCCCAGCAGTATCACAGGTATCTCCACCTAGTGGTATCGTTCCCAGCAGACAATTCAAACACGGCGTCTTCCCTGGAATGATTGTATACGTTATCCCATAGCTGCCAACACATGCCCCATAAATCCAAGGAATGCGATGTTTCTGTGACATATCATTGATAATGAGCCGGATATCAAAGTTATCGGATGCATCAAGAATTAGGTCTACACCTTCGATTAAAGACTCCAGTTCCTCTGCACGGATGTCCATGACATGAGCATCAATCTTGATCGTAGAATTAACCTGCTGCAAACGATTCTTCGCCGCAACTGCTTTGGGAAGACGCTGCCTTGCATCTTCTTCTGTATACAACTGCTGACGCTGGAGATTGCTCCACTCAACATAGTCACGGTCTGCTATGGTCAGGTGACCAATACCCGCGCGTGCTAGTGTCTCAGCAGTCGATGTACCTAATGCACCCGCTCCAACAATCAGTACATGGCTTTGCCCTAGCAACTGCTGGCCTTCTTTACCAAGCGGCTGAAATCTCTCCTGACGAGAATATCGATCATCCTCTGCGATTTCCATATTTATATCATTCCTTTCGAGCAACAGCCGCTATCCGTCAAAATGTACCGGATGCGGCTGTTGTAGTATGCAAGTGAGACTATGCGATATGAATTAACGATAATAAATCATCAATGTTTTATGCGTTTTTAGCTGACCACTCTTCGACATTCCATGTCTTCGTTACCCAATCTTCATAAAACTCGGGCTCATGGGATACCAATAGCACCGTACCTTTAAATTCCTTCAACGCGCGCTTAAGTTCAGCTTTAGCAACAACATCTAAGTGGTTGGTAGGTTCATCAAACAGAATCCAGTTCGTTTCACGCATCATTAACTTACAAAGACGTACCTTAGCTTGTTCGCCACCACTAAGCATACTCAGAGGACGTGTGATGTGTTCATTTTTAAGACCACAACGTGCCAAATGACCGCGCACTTCATTCTGAGTCAAAGAAGAAAATTCATTCCACACATCTTCAATTGGAGTGAGGTTGGCAGCTTTTACTTCCTGTTCAAAATAGGCTGGGAACAAATACTCACCTAGGAAGGTTTTACCCTTAATTGTCGGTATTTTACCCATAATTGTTTTGAGCAATGTTGATTTACCCACACCGTTGCAACCAACAATCGCGATTTTCTCACCACGTTCGATTGTCATGCTCATTTTAGGTAAGAGAGCATGCGAATAGCCAATTTCAAAATCAATACCTTCAAAGACGGTCTTACTACTAGCCCGAGCATCTTTGAATTTAAATGTAGGCTTCATCGCTTCATCAGGACGTTCAATACGATCAATTTTATCTAGTTGCTTCTCACGGCTCTTGGCTCGTCCCGAAGTTGAAGCACGCGCCTTATTTCGCTGAATAAAATCTTCCTGTTTCTTAATGTATTCCTGTTGTTTCTCATACGCATCAATATGCTGGCTCTTAGCAATATCAGCCATTTCCAAAAACTTATCATAATTCGCCGCATATCTTGTCAATTTAGCAAATTCTAAGTGGTAAATAACATCTACAACCTGATTCATAAACTCGGTATCATGGGATATCAGCATAAATGCATGTGGATACTGCTTCAGATAATTGGATAGCCAATCGATATGCTCTACATCCAAATAGTTGGTAGGCTCATCAAGAAGCAACACAGTCGGCTTCTCTAGAAGCAACTTGGCAAGCAAGACCTTCGTCCGCTGTCCACCGCTAAGTGCAGTTACGTCACGGTCAAGTCCGATCACGGACAAACCAAGTCCGTTAGCCATCTCTTCAACTTTGACGTCGATTAAATAAAAATCGCCCATATCCAGCTGTTCCTGGATATCGCCCATCTCCTCCAATAGAACTTCGAGTTCTTCTGGAGTGCTTCGCCCATCTTATCTGTAATGACCATCAATTCTTTTTCAAGCTCAAGCATGGGTAAAAAAGCATCCTTAAGTACATCTCTAATCGTCTTACCAGGTGTTAGTAAGGTGTGCTGATCGAGATAACCGTAACGAACTCTAGGCGTCCATTCTACCTTGCCGCTGTCTTTTAATAATTTACCTGTCAAAATATTCATTAGTGTCGATTTACCAACACCATTAGCTCCTACGAGACCTATATGCTCCCCTGCCAACAAACGGAAGGATACATCATTAAACAACGTACGTCCTCCAAAATTATGGGACACATTTTCTACTGTCAATAAACTCATATCTACTTTCGTACTCCTATCTATAATAAATGTCATAAACTCGAATCCAGAAATGATGCTCAAGATTATAGTTTATCATACATAAGAGTTAAGCCGAAATAGGTATCAAAATATTTTATCGAAATTATGGCCCATTTGCTCCATAGCAAGGCGTTTCAAAATAACCATGTAATGCAGCTTCCTTCGCACTTGTAAAAGTTTCTTCACTCGTTAATGCATTCGTTAATGAATATGAACATCCAGTGCGGTAAAAGTATTTGATGCCTGTTATCAAATCTATTCCCGCATGAATAACTGGAGATTTCACAAGCCTTCCGCCCCCAAGGGCATAGTTATTCAGATAAGTATCCCCTATGGGCATACCTTGGATGAATGCCATGATTCCTATATCATTAATTGTATTATTCCATTCTTCTGCAGATATTGTAGGCAATGTAAAATTGTATGAAACGCCATTACGGTCTGCCCATTGGTTATGACGGTTGATGGTGGCGGCTAAGTCTGTCTGTATGCTCTTTACAATACTTATCCTTCTGACTTGTTCATATACTTCAGAGTCATTTAGTAATGATATACTCGTCCGATCCTTCACATCATCCTGTAAACCTTTCAACCACTCATTAGTAGAAGCCTCGAATGCCTCCATGTACCGATCAAGTGTAAAATGAATGATATTTCCTGAGGAATCAGTGTAAGCATATGGCTTTTTAGCTCCCCACATCGGTCTGACTACTACTTCCCCGTTGGGTGCACTTATTTCTTCCTCAGCCAATGTATAGAACCCGTCGTAATCGATAACAACTATTGCTGGAATATATGTGTTTAACATTTGCTGAGCAGATCGATCTTCTTCAATACCCAGATTAATATACAAGGTTCGATATAACATTTCCAAAGCGAGTTCCTTATTTGCTCGAAAAAATTTGGATGATCCATACCCTGCCTCGAGTTCTTGCTTCTCATTCATATTTAAGGCACTACCTGCATCCTGTACCGCTGTTCGTAATGCTGATGTGTACTTTAACTCCACCTGCTGCTTATGCCTCTCCTCCTTCACATGATAACCACTGATTAAAAAAATAGGAACTATGATAATAACAAATAAAACAGAAAAGTCAGTAATCTTCATTAAGTACCATACCTCCGTACGGCGCAGATATGACTACCGGATCACCCGTTGCAGAACCTGTTATGAAATCAAACCAAGCCGTTCCTGCTGTTCTATTCGTATTCTTTACGGAAACTTTAAAAAAATCTCCCACCGCCAGCCTATACTTTCGTTTATCACTATCCTTGTCCAAAACTTCTTCAGGAAATAATTGCATCATAATATCCTCTGAATAGAATCCTTCGTACCAAACGTCAAACTGATCTTGAAAAGTAGATGGATCTGCTGCATCCGTATAATCCGGTTGATATTTCTTGTGCTGATGTTCCATCTGTATGTCAAACACATTACCAGTCACTTCAATTTCATTTATGAAATCTTGGTACATAACTGGAGTTAGAAAACCCTTATTTCGAACAGCATCTACAAATTGAGTGACGGCGTTATAAACTATAATTCTAGACAGGTCATCCTGCTTCTCCGCAGCTTCCTTTGCTGGGTAGATGAAGAGTAACAGCAAGGCAATCAGAACAGCTACAAACTTTGAAACAGTATTCATCAAGGCGTACCCGCTTCCCCTACCACTTCATTAAATGATATCGTTATTAACCGTCCTTGAGTGTTCCTTATGTATTTTATTTCATATGCGGTATGTAAATTAATGTTGCGTAGATCCTCCTCATCATGATCCTCTCTACCTTTAAAGTTAGCTCCTCCTACTTCAATAGAAAGATCAGCATCTGTATTTCCATGAATCATGAGTACAACTTCGGTGCCACTATATAGAACGGTTTTAGATCCCTTACTATGATCCATGACACTTCTTGTCTGACCTTTGGTCACATTAGCCACCTCATGGAGAGTCTCTGTAATCTGCCCAGTCAAACGAAGAGAGATTAGGCAGGCGGCAACAAATAGAATGACAGATACACTCAAAAAGATCATTTGCTGTGAATTTTCACCCACTGACTGCCACCTCCCTTTTCCATCCCATGTAATACAATCTATTGTTCAAATACAAGTCCTCTGACAACATTAGAACTATCTTTGATAATACTTGCTTTAAATTTACCACTTGGATTCACATATTCTTTGCTAGCCTCGTCATTTGTAAGCTTAAGATCACCTTGTCTAGAATTAGTATCAATGACAGACCCATATTCATCATCCGTAAAATTAGATGTCGTGTTCAAAGCATTACCGTACCATTGCCCTCCTACTTTTTTGTTCTTTCCTGTTTTGATCCAAATTCCGAACTGATCCTTGTCCTTAAACTTACGGAGCGCATTCGTCACCTGTGAACCACTAATTGTTGTTCCGTCATAAACGGTAAATGCGGCTTGTGACAATTCAGTCTGAATGTCTGAAAAGTTATTCTGAGCTGTCTTGGTAGCCTCTTGTGCTGAAATAAATAAAATAACTACAATTGTAATTAATGCTATTGTCAAAAATATTCCTGCTGCTACCTTCAGTGCACTAGACGCATTATTCATAAAATAACATCCCCTTAAATTTTTTGGATTTGTTCATAATAAACGCTCATTTGTACAAAACTCATACCGATCAGCGGGATAACAAGATACATAAAAATTAGAGCATACATAGGTGTAAAACCAATTATTTTTCCTAATCCCGCTTTGGTGTCAATGGTCTTTTCGTATTCTTGCTTACGCTGCTCGAAATAAAAAGACATTTCACTTTCCAGATCATCAAAGGCTTGGGCAACTGGAATTTTCTCCACAGCAAGCAGCAGCTTGTCGACGATACGCTGAAAATCAGCGAATCGAATTTCTTCCTTTAACTCATGCAGAGCTAACTCGGCTCCGTTATCGAAATTGATTAGGCAACGCTGAATGGGTATTTTAAAAATTACTGCAAAACGGTCCATCCACTCTAGAATTTCCTCCACCGAAATACGATCCATTTCTCTAAGCATTGAAATAACGGTATGAAACTCGTATACTTCATGTCTCATATCCATGTAACGTACTTTTCTTTGAAAATACAGCATCCATAGTGGAAACTGATAAGCTGTGAAACTTATAGATATACATAACAACAGCTCCCACCATTTCAAGTATTCAGAACCATAGGCTTCCAGTTTTTGTACAATACGATTTGCTGAGGTGACCATATCATCCTTCTCATGACCTTGTTTCTTGGTGTTTTCCAGCCTCGATGCGATATCTTCATAGGAACTTGTCGGAGACATGTTTACTTCTTTCATAATCTCTAAGTCTTTATCACTTAACTGCTTCGCTTGCTTCTTCTGATCTGCTGTCATCTGTCCAAAAATATGATCACCACTGACTGGATCATACATAATATGGTTTCTTGCTGAAGTATGAAGGAACATAACCACCGACATGGAAACCACAAAAGTAAGGAGAAATAGAGTAAACCTGCGAATATAGAACCATTCATACCTTGTAGCGGTATTACTATCCTTAAGCAATCTAACCATCTTTGCATATCCAGGGGTTTGGGGTTTAGGGGCCCATAATAGAGTGAACCTTTTATAAAGATCTATACTAGACAACATTTGCTCCCAAGTACGCTTCGTTTTGCCTGCACGGTACGATGTCTCATCATATTGCTGGAGCTTTTGCATGAAAAGATAAGCAATAATAATGATGACGTATATTAAAATTTTGGCTATGTATCCGAGTTTGCTCATATAAAATTCATCCATAGCAGGGAAACTATTTCTTGCCCAATGTTCAATCGGTTTAGTAAAGAAGACCGGAGCAAGCGCAATCAAATTTAGACCTTTTAGCAGATAATCCAGTCGACTTCGTCGTAAAATTTCTAGATGTATTTCTTTCGTAAGTCCGCTTAGTCCTTGTAAATAGATCGAACCTTGTTCTTTCACCTTGTCTCCAAATTCCATAATCATGTAAGATATTCCGGCAAAAGCTTTTAGAAATCGATTAGGAGAAGCTTCATAATAACGTTCTAATTCCTCAGAAGGATCCGTTGCATTTAGCGCAGCATATATTTTTCTAACATGCAGACTCACTTCATGACCAGCGGTTTCTGTCGATTCATACAGCGCCTCGACTACCATTCCATGCTGGTGATATCGATGTCGAACATCCGAGAAAAGATCTACCATCTGCAGTAATAGACGTTTTTCATGTGAATTCACATACATATCAATTAACAAACTATTAATAACCACCGCTGTCATAGCAACAAGAAGGATAAATGCTAGACTAGAATTCATGACGTACAGAAGTATGAGCGATATACTTAGAATCCCAAGAATCGTCAACGTAAGATTCATTACTTTAAGGCGAAGGTGATATTCATCATAAGCATGAATTCCAGATAAACGTTTGCGAATCTTTCGAACATATGATGATAACAGTGGTATTTTTATGCTAAATACATAGGAAGCTTGTAAGAATTGTTGCCAACGATCCTTGAACCTTAACTTATTCTTATGGAATATCTGTTGATCTAGGGATTGCTGACTTCGATTTTGATCCCTTGAACGTAACCAAGACAATACCGCATAGAGTAAGCCAAACAATACTAATGAGATGATAAGTATGCTTCTGAGCAGTAGGTTAATATTCATAATTATTTCTCCAATGAACACTCACAAAGTCTCTAAATAAATCTGCATCCTGTGGGCTCATTTGCTCGGACATTTCTTCAACATTTTGCGGCGAAATTGGGGCTCCGGCAACATACACTCCGTCACGATATTCCACAATATTTCTTGAGACAAAGGCACTTCGATCGTTCAAACGCCTATAATGCTCCGTATTAAGGTCCAGAAGCTGTCCAAGCATCTGTTTGAGTGTATTCGTACCCTCTTCCTTAAAAAGTAGTGTAGTTTCTTCTTTAGGAATACATTCCGTTATTCGTTCAATGTAACGATTACCACTAGCATCTCTCTTCATATGGATGTCAAAATTGATCGTCTGAACAACCTGTTGTTCTGCAATGTATTCATTCTGAAATACGCCACTCTTTAAAAGTGAATTACGTAGTGAAAATACGAGATCCTTAAAAGTTTTGGCATGATGCGTAAATACTGTAAAAAGACTAGCAATTTGCGACATTTGAATCATCCATGAAGCTACCCCATCACTAGCTACTTCTCCTAAAATATTCACAGTTCCGTCAGTCTTCTTCTGGACATCTAAACCTTCTTGGCCAGTAACCCGCTCTGTTTCACGAAAAGATAAAATATTTCTTCGGCTATATATGTTACGTAAGTGTAATTCGAAAGCCATTTCTTGAACCCGCAATGTATACGTTGGATAGATATGACCAACCATTGCCATAAGCAGTGTTGTTTTACCTGAACCTTGCGAACCCGTAATGGATGTAATTCGGCTTCCTTTCATCAAGTAAGATAACAATTGAATAGGCAGCTCTGCATTATCTCCAGTTACTAACTGCTCAAGCGATGCATTAGGAATATCAAATTTGCGGACAAAAAATGCCCATGACTCCGAAAATGGTGGTCTGACGACAACAACTCGAGATCCATCCTTCATTTCATTTACCTTATAACCATTGGCTTCGGACAATTGTCAGGATGATTATATTTATAAATATTCTGACAAACCCTCTTTAGCTCCAGCTCAGTACCAAAGCTCAGAAAGGCCAAGTGTACTGACTTCCCCTTGTAAAATATCCAAATACTTTCGGTTCCCTTTGCAGGCGTATCTATCTCCCAATCATCAGAGGATGGGACCCATGAATCTGAGAAACTGTATAACTCATGATCTCCCAAAATCCCGCTGACACCGCCACTAACCCCATCAATTCTCTGGTCACGTATATCGTCAATAACAGAAAACCCTTTATATTGTTGATATATTCGCTGAACAACGATATCTAATTTTTCAGAAAAAGATAGATTTCGATACTCCATTTCAAATATTTTGTTTATATCCTCTTCTGTCACAGCATAAACAGGTTGATCACCATACTCTCTCAAAATACGCGGCTCAGCCAATCCGTAATGCTCCAATAAATTCGCCAGTGCATCCTGATGGTACAACTGTTGGTACAAATAATGGATAATTTCAAACTGGTCTTGTGTCTGTAGCATCTCTTGCTTTTCAAACGAGATTGCATAATCAATGTTGGTGAGCTGTAGACCGTAACTTTTGACTAGCAAGTCCCCTATAAACTGCTTAACATACCGCTTGTCATGGATATCACCTGATATACAACCTTTTAGCGCTTGTTTCAATTCAGTACGTTTGTTTAGCCTGCGTTTATATTCTTCTTCATGCAACCCGAAGTCCGTAAGCTGGCTATGCGTCAGTTCATGTAGTGTTTGTTTAATAAACTCGGTCATGTTAGCAACGGTATAACGTTCTGCAGATTCATCTAAAGTGATATGAGGTTTGCGTAGTTCAAGCCATTTAACATAGACCAGAAGCCCCACGAACAATAGTATTAAAATAATAAATAATAAGTTCAAGAAGATTTCGGAGAACATCTAAGCCCCTCTTTCCACTGCTTTGACTGCCGTAGGTATATCTAAAGTATTTAAAATATCTTTAGAAAGCCCACGAATACTTTCATAAAATTTGGATGAAGGATGACGGGCATTCAAATTTCGACTGCGCTGCATATACGACATAACACCATGCATATTCCATGCATCCATAAAATCGGTCGAATACGGTATTCCATGGATTGATCCCTTGAATCCAAATCTCCGCTTTACATTTTGCAACGTACAATGCGAATCCCGATCATATCTTCCCATAACGATCATATACGGTTTGTCCTTCAGCACTCCTGGAACATTCTCACCTGTAAAAAATTCCTCGAGTCCCTGTATACTCTGAGTTAAGCTAACTACAACCAAATCAGCTGAATCAAGAAGCGCCTGATCTCCCGGATGTCTTGATCCGTCACAACCACAACCAGCGTCCATAGCCACCAAATCATAGTATTGATTAGCCACTGTCATGATGGTATTCAAAAGTTGCGGCCGATAACCCGGCATGGTTCCTTCCTTCTTACCATTACCTGTCACGATATCTAATCGCTCAGGAAGTAACGATATCGTATAGTCACGAAAGTTATCTCTATTCAATCTCCGATTCACACATAAGCGTTCAAGTGCATCCATACCTTGATCCTGAAAAGAAAGTAATGAATCCATTGTCGTCCTGTTTGCCGGGAAAGCCCCTTCTATGCGCTCCCCTGCCATTCCTCCATGACCAAGTAGCATTCGAAGCCTATAATCCATACCAATGCATGAGGCTACAGCAGCAGTATGCGCTGTGCTTCCACTGCCCCCTTGTAATGGACTCCAAAACGCGACTGTACTCATGCCCTTCTCCTCTCAGCACTTTTTAAAGCGCGCCTAATATATTGGTGATCAAACTCAGATAATAATTGGACTAGCAAACATAAGTTTCTTTTATACCCTTTCGTGAGTGGCCTCATCATTAGCTTTCTTGAATGCTCATTCCTCAGCTTCTGAGCTAAATCCAACTCATTCCAAGGAATGTGAATGATTTCTCCCTTCCAAATCATCGATAGTTTATCAAAGTACGCATCGAGATACACTTCATCAAACCACTCGTCAACAGTTCGTATATAGACACGCTGGAATTCTGAGATCTTTAGACCATCTGCTTTATGACGACTAACTAAGTCTTGAAGCCATTCCGTTCCTTTTTCTAATGTCCAAAGTTCATAATCACTAACCCATATACGAGCTGAAGCTTCACACCACAAGTTAGGAGGAATAAATCCTTCAATATTGACATCGTAAAGAATGTAATCGTATTGATCCAAAGGATTAAGTTCATGCTTAAGCTGTTCAAATTCTGAATAACCACAGGCTACATCAAAACCTGAAAATTCAGTTAACGAGAGCGATTTGTCAAACTGACCAATCATGCAAGAATACTTTCTTGCCTTTGTTGCATCGACTAATAATATTCTGTTTCCACCGGATGCTAGTAACTTGCAAATATACAAAAGCAGTTCACTTTTGTCACATACCCCAGCAAAAATCCATGTCTTCAAGCGTTGCTCCCCCTCCCTACCTCTATTATTTTTGATGTTCTTCATCTTCTATAGCTTGCTCTGCCAATGCGTTATTCTGGTTAAGCGTTACTCCGCTTTCTTGATCATCGGAGAAATTGAAGCTATCCGGGTCAGATATTTCATTCATTGATTTCGAGCTTGTAGTGCTTTGAGGTTCTGTCTTCTCAGACCTTTGAACCGTAGAAGCTCCGTATGATGAGGTTGAGAATGAACGATTCGATGCCGATTGACTAGGTGAAACTCTGGCTAAATCATTTTCTAAGGAAAATCGTATAGATGCCGAAAGCTTATTCTCCGCCTTCTTCACTATGTTGGGATCACTCGCTATAAGATGAAGCACTTCCTTATTAACAGGGTAGGTAGGTAATGCCTTATCTTGTAGCTCTGGTTCGACGTATGTAAGCGCATATAAGGAAGCATCATGAAGATAGGCATCTACTAATGCGCTGGATAATGATAAAATTTCCTGCTCCGTTAATGTAATCCACATAACGGGATTCAATAACTTATCTATTTTCTTTTTCGATAAAATGATATAATCCTGTCCCGTCGGGAACTGAACTCTCACGTCCACCACATCGCCCTGTTTCAAATTAGAAGGTAACGCAATGGCCTTTAGCTCTCTATTTCTTAAGTCTGAAGAAGTCGGCTCAGCTAGATACAGCATCGATTCCGTTAATGTTGTCCCTTTTCGAAGTTCAATCTTAGTCGTTTTACCTGCCATTCCTTTCTGACTTCCGTCCAAGACTAAGTTCTTAGGAGCAACATTAGTCGGCAGCTTTACTTGTATTAGATCTTGCGTACGGATTGCCTGACCTGGGCCAATGTCTCGTACCAAAGCCCACCCTTCTGTCATTTCTTGCTGCTGCTTAACCATAGACTGCTCCATCTTCATTAGCTGTTGCTGATATTCTGCCTTAAGACTTTTCTCTTGGTTATGATGCTTAATTGTGGTCAGTACTGCGTAACTGGCGAATACAATTCCCATTACAGCTGCACCTGCAAGCCCTGAATAAATCAGCTGCCTGGTGCGCTGCCTTAACTTTGACATACTGCGGTACCCCTTTCCTTGTCGCACGCTAATTTAATAAATGTTCGCGTAACTCAGCTCAGTCCAAATCGAAACCTTTTTCTTCGCTCTGCCGTAGGAACAACCCCTTGAAAAATATAACCGAACGCTCGGTCCACCTCTTCGCTACGGTCAAAAGGATCAAGCTGAAGTGGAATTGAGAATACATTGGATGTGTTCAGCTGACGCCTCATCCTTTGTACTGCATCCGGTGCAGCAAGTGGAAGGAAGTACTTCCATTTATGTTGAGAATGTTTTGCTAGACTAATAGACATTGCAGTCACATCTTGCTGACGCCACTCTGCTCCAGATCCAACGATGATTGGAATGTCAGCACGTAGAAATTCCTCAAGTCGATCATTTTCCCGGTACGATCCCAAGTCAATGACAACAAAATTATAGCTTCCAGCAAGGAGCGCAATAACGTCAGCTCTCGCTGTCTGACGCCAATAGTCGACCCCTTGGACTTCAAATTTCCTTTCCACTGCTCTACTGACAGTCTCTTTACCATTTACAATCTGTTGAATCCTACTAAACGAAGGTGATTTTACATTCATTTCCACAACAGCAACTTTGTTAAAACTACGAGATAAGTAATGACCAATGGCAATAGCCGTATGTGTAGTTCCTGCTCCAGAGCTCACACCCATGACAGCAATAACTTGGGTTCCTATCGCTCCCGTAACACGCGCTGCACGATTCGATATATTTCCTTTGGATATTTGTTGTATGGCTATTCGAACTTCTTTCGCAGTTTGATAACGATCTTCTGGAGCATATTGCAATAGTTTCCTGATGATAGGTATAAGTGCTTTCGGTATATCCTGGCGAATATAAGGCACCGGATCACCTGACCATTCACTATATTTACCTCCCGTAGACAGATAGAGCATTAGAGCTCCCATTCCATACAAATCAGAACGTGCATCACTTTGACCGCTTCCATATTGCTCTGGTGCTGCAAAGCCTACCGTTCCCAGTTTGACTGTGTCCTGCACTTGATCCTGTTTATAGTTTCGCGCGATTCCGAAATCAATAAGTCTTACTTCAAGTTGAGCTGTCAACATAATGTTAGATGGCTTAAGATCCCGAAACACAACCGGTGGCTCATGATTATGCAAATAGTCAAGAACGTCAAGAAGCTGCTCCGTAAACTCCATTATTGTATTGGCCGGTATCTTTCCACGATACCCACTGAAATACTTCTCTAACGTAATGCCTTGAATGTAATCCATGACCAAATACGAATATCCATCTCCATCTGGTGCAAAGAAGTCAACAATTCTTGGAAGCCTTGGGTGGCTTAAAGTAATGAGAAGTTCTGCTTCATCTTGTATACTTCCATATTGCTGAGGAAGCGAGACACTTTCTTTAATCGCCCATAGCTTTCCTTGTAGCTTCTGATCTTCTGCAAGATATACGTGGCTCATCCCACCTTCACCTATCTTGCGAACGATCTCATACCGACCACCAAGTAACTGTCCCATATGTAATTTTGAAGGGTAAACCATACATTCCTCCACTTTCAAGGTACGCAAAAAAAGGAAAGCCCCAGAAGGAAGATCATTTCGGATGAACCGAAACATCTAACTTCGGGATGCTTTCCCTTTGCGTATCATTTGGTTAATTTTGGTTTATTATAGACCAAGCTATAAACTAGTGTAAAGACATTTTTTTAGTAACAGAGAAAATATTTTCGGAAATATATTTAATTTAATTAATACTTAATCATATAAAGTGTTATTTCGTCACGATTATGGAACAATTGCTTAGCGCTTTGAACCTGCATATCCACATGCTCAAAAGAACTGATAACATCATTAATAAGCGCCATTGGTTTTTTATGCATCAACTTCACAGTAATGATAGCTGTACCTCCAGTACGTAGTGCAGGGAGCAGTTCGGTAACGAGCCTCACCATTTGTTTAGGACTCCAGCTCATATCACATACGAGTAAATCAAATTCATGATCGCGAAACTTAACTTCTGAGGCATTTTTGCGTAGAATCTTCAGCGCGGGATTGCTCACCAACGACTCATGCATCAGTGCTGGATCAACCGCTGTAACTTGTAGTCCTCTTTCTAGTAGGAATGAAGTCCAGCCTCCAGGTGCTGCTCCTATATCTAGCGCCTTGCGGAATGATTGAAAATCAATTCCAAAGCTTCGCTCAGCTTCAAGCAACTTAAATTTAGCTCTTGAGATCTGTCCATCTTCGCGTTGAAAGCGGACCGCTCCCCCGCTCCAATCAGAAAGATTATTCTGTGGCTTAGATATTCCTGCATACAAAATATTGCCCGCCGCAAAGATAGAAATACACCACTCCGCATCTTGAAGCACGAAATCAGCTTGAAGCTCGGTTAAATGTGATTGGATCACTTCACGAAGACTTCCTGCGCTTTCTTCCCATAGACTATCATCAGATTTACGAACCTGCAGTGATACCTGTGCACCTTGTAAATTCTGTTCTTTAAGCAAAATAGAACTAAGCTCTTTAAACCCCTCTTCAATATTGTCGATATTCACTTCCCAATCCACGGGCTGAATATGACGCAAAAAGATAGGTGGATGATTCACAATCATTTCCAAAGCACGCTCTGGTTCAACCTGTAACGTAAGGAGAAAAACTTCACCTGACATGAGAACACGGCTTTTCAATGAACCAAATCGCCGACGAAGTTCTTCTTGTGCATACGGAGCGAAGCCATGATTGGCTGTGCAAACAAACTTCGACTCACCGATGATCTCCTCATTTTCGTTCATTACTTCAACATCATTCAATTCCTTTACCCTCCAGAAGTCACTTTTATCCACGGACGTCCATTTTCCCAATCAAGCTCCACAGGAATATCGTAAGTCTTCATGATCATTTCTTTGGTCAACACCTGTTCTTTAGGTCCTGATCCAGCTATTTTACCACCACGTATCAGAGCTACGTGTGTGAATAATGGAACAATTTCTTCCACATGATGCGTTACATAAACGACAGTCACATCACGCTGACGCAACCGATCAACTTCATCTAGCATTTTCTCACGTTCATATAAATCAAGTCCTGCACAAGGCTCGTCCATAATAAGCAGCTTCGGATCAGACATTAAGCAACGAGCAAGCATTACTTTCTTGCGTTCTCCTTGAGACAAAGTTCCAAGTGAATGATTCACATGTCTACCTAAATTCATCTCTTGAAGCAGCTTTATTGCCTTTGCCTTCACTTCCTCAGGAATAGCCTGGTAGAAACGCAAATATGCATAGGCTCCTGTAGCTACAACTTCCCACACTGGATCTGAATGTGACATTTTATCCATAAGAGACGGACTGATGTAGCCAATCTGCTTACGGATTTCACGCACGTCTACTTGACCATATGTTTCGCCTAGCACTTTAATTTTGCCCTGACTTGGAAAAAGATAACCGGTTATCATTTCAAGAAGTGTGGTTTTACCGGAACCATTGCGGCCGAGAATAGCCCAGTTCTCACCAGCCTTAATGTTCAGCGATACATCATCCAAAATCAAATCTTCTTCACGACGTAAAGAAATATGCTCCATTGAAATCATATGACCACTCTCCTTATTTCTTTCAGAAGCTCTTCAACTGACACCATATCATAGCGGATCGTTGGTTGCTGCTCTCTCTCTGAATCCACAACAAGTAATGCAGGGACACTGCTAATCTTATAGTCTTGAACAAGCTGGGGCATCATATTTACATCTGCATCGGCCACAATTCCAGGTGGAAGTAAGTGTTCAGCAACCTCAAGCATCCGTCTAGCCGCTTTGCATGTTCCGCATAATGGGGTGTAGAAATAGACCGCCAGAGGAGCTCCTTTCGTCTCTAACTCTACCAAGAGCTGCTTCTCGTCTAAGTTTCTCATACGCCCTCATACTCCTCTGCTATCCGTTCTGCAACTTTTGCGGGCATTGGACCGTTATGCAAAATCATATATTCTGGCTTATGCTGATAGAGAAGCTCGTACATCTCTTTTTTGCCACACATGCTAGATGTATGTAAATATACCTCTCGCGGAAAAAGCCCCTGATTAATCATTTGTGTTACCACGTCCCGACCTGTTACCCCGCTAGGTCCTAAATCATAATCCAAGGATAGAATATCTACCTCTTCTAACTGTAACGCCATCAGGCATTCGTCAGCATTACGTGCTAACTTAAACCCTTTGGGGCAACGACGGTAATCATCCAGATATAAATGAATCACAGCGATCCCCTCCTCACTCTTACTCTACTCTAACCAACAATTCACTTTTGAGATATCTTCTCTGTGTGTACCATCTTCTCCCGCTTCCGTTTCCATTACAATTGGAATCCCACTAAACTCGCGATAAGAAAGAAGGCTTTTAAAAGCTTCGTCACCGATATACCCTTGGCCAATGCGAGCGTGACGATCTTTTCCCATACCCAAAGGATACTTCGAGTCATTCAGATGTACAGCATCAAGGTTCTCCCAATACCCAAGGGCCTGGCCTTTCTCTATCATCTGTTCGGTCTTAGAAGGATCCCATGTCCCAGAAGCAAATGCATGACAGGTATCCAAGCAAAATCCGATTTTCTCCGGATATTGACTTAGCGAGCGGATTTGCACCAACTCTTCAAGCGTAATTCCCATCGAACCGGGTAATCCCGCCTGGTTTTCCAATAAAATTTTGGTTTTACCATTCCAAGTTGCTAATACCTCATTAAGACATTGTATTATATTTTTATATCCTTGTAATGGGTCCTTGCTTTTGAAATGTCCAAAATGCACAATAATCCCTACCGAACCGCAAGCTTCCGCTATCATCAGATCATTCATCAGAGACATAATCGTGAGCTCATATAGTTCTCTTCCATGCCCTTCACCTGCAGCTATATTCACAGGGTACGGTGTATGTGCAATGCTAAGGAGTCCTTTTTGTTTGCAAAATAACAAGCAGTCCGCAGCAGCATGACCATCCAGATCTTTAATATGCAGGCTGCGCGGATTTTTAGGAAAATATTGAAACGATCTTGCGCCCATGTCCCATGCACGGCGGGCTGCTCTCCCGTAGCCCCCGCGGGTGCTCACATGGCATCCGATCATGTATTGCTTACTGCTCATGCTGGCATGACGGACAGAAAAATGCTTTTCGTCCGTTCAGTTCCACTTTATTCACCACACCGTCACAACGGTAGCAGGATTCCCCTTCACGATCATAAACTTTACACTTATCATCGTATTTACCTGTCAGTTCATCACCTTCCATAAAAGGTGCTTCCATATATCCGCCACCATCTAGCGCTTCGCGCAAAACAGATTGGATGCTATCGTATAGACGATTTACTGCTTCGTCAGGCAAGTCCTGAACTTTAGATGCTGGCAACAATTTAGCTTCGTAAGCAATTTCATCTGCATAACAGTTACCAATACCAGCGATGACATGTTGATTCACTAGCGTCGTTTTCAATGAACCGCGGCGCCCCTTCATCAAACCTGCGAAACGTTCACGAGTCATTCGGCGATCAAGCGGTTCAGGTCCAAGGGGTGCAACAATTTCTTCCACTTCTTTAGCAGTGAGCAGATGCAAATAACCAAGTCGTAGTCCAATAAAATAGAGAGTATGCTCCCCGAAAGAAATCTCGACTTGAGTGCTGCGCTTAGGGCGATCCTCTTCTGTTCCATAATATAAAATTCCACCAAGCATTAAATGTAGAAGAAGTCTACGGCCATTATTCAAATGAAAAATAAGGTGTTTCGCACGGCGTTCAACGAAAATTGTCCGTAATCCTAACAGTTCTTTTTCAAAATCCTCAGTTTGAATATTAATGGATTTCTCACGGTTGACAACAACCTTTGTAATTGGCTGATTTATAATTTGAACCGAAAGCAATCTTCGGTAATTTTCCATTTCCGGCAATTCCGGCATATGTTTATCAATCCTTTCATGTCATGAAGTAATCCAATATCGGAGATGTATTTTAAGGACAAAGTAAGGCTATAAGTTCTTGAAGATCCGTACATACGTGATTTGGGGATACGCCGGCTGCATCAATATGAGACTGCATATTATCCTTCGTAGTCAAACCAGTAAGAACTAGAACGGTCTCGCAGCCCGCTGCTGCTCCCGCGGCAATATCTGTCCGCATATTGTCACCAATGACAATGGCCTGAGTGGGCGTAAGATGTAGACGTTCAAGAGCATAATTCATAAGATGACTTGCGGGTTTACCAATGACAATCGGTTCAACTCCACTCGCAGCCTGTATCGAGGCACTCAAAGAACCTGCACCTGGTACGAGCCCATCGTCAGAGGGTAATTGCAAATCGGGATTCGTAAGTATATATGTTGCACCTTCCCGAATCCAGCGCACGGCGCCAGCGAGTGATTGATAATTAAAAGATCTATCGATGCCTTGAACAACATATTGAGGTGAATCCGTCACCAATTTTAGACCGGCTGAGATCAAGGCATTCCTTAATCCATCTTCTCCTAGCATAGCCACTCGAGCGCCTGGGGATTCTTCGGCAATGTACCTTGCCGCAGCTAGAGAGGAAGTGCAGACATCTTCAGGTGTCGCAGGGATTCCCATTGAACATAGATGAGATGCAACATCAATAGGTGTTTTGGATGAATTATTCGTAACAAAGGCATACGGAATTTGATGTTCTTTTAACTGATGAATCAAAATATCTGCTCCAGAAATCATATGTTTTCCGTGATATAATGTGCCATCCAGATCAATTAAAAGTCCCTTAGATTCGGCGTAATTACTGGTGCTATTCATATTTGAGTTACCTCTTTCGCTAGCTTACATTTTCTGATTTCTTGGAAATAAACAATAATAGCTTGTTTCATTGTAAAAGAAAAGGAAGGAACGTGGCAATACGTATCCACCATTACCGTCATGAGGCGACCACTTCAACATTTTTCTCCCGAAGTTCGTCAAATTCCCATAAGCTAGCGTTCCCCAATACGTACAATGTTGATGTCTTCTGTCTATTCCTGCGCTTTCCCGGAAAATAATTAAGGAAATATCAGTTTCTTTTCACCGGAATTGAACTGAATTCTTCAGCTAATAACGTGTTCTGAAACACATTTTTTGCTTCTACCAACAAGGGTTGCAGTTGCTCCATATCTTTATATCTTGAACTGAAATGGGTCAGAACTAACTCCTTAGCATTCGCTAATTGAGCGGCTTCTGCCGCTTGTAATGCAGTACTGTGATAATAATTGTGAGCTGTAATCTGCAGATCATGCATGAACGTGGCTTCATGGACAAGTAGGTCTGCGTTCTGCGCAAGCTCAATAATATTGGAACAAGGACGCGTGTCTCCAAGAATAGTGACAATCCTGCCACGTTTTGGTGCTCCCAATACATCTGCCGGATGCAATTGTTTACCGTTACCTAAATCAATACTTTCGCCCCGTTTGAGACGTCCATAGGCTGGTCCTGGCTTAAGTCCATATGTAGCAAGACGTTTTAGATCTAGCTACCCGCCTTATCCTTCTCCACCACTCGATAACCATAGCTGTCAATCCGGTGTTCTAATTTCAGTGATTCCACTTTAACCTCATCATCTTCATAGATCATTCCGCCTTCATGTTCTACCACAGTCCACTCATATTCCATACGAGACTGGCTTATATTTAGCGATGTCTCCAAAAATGATTTCAGACCCGGGGGTCCAAATACCGTGAGAGGTGTTGTTCCTCCTTGGTTTGAGCGGCTTGACATTAATCCTGGCAACCCAAAGATGTGGTCACCATGCAGATGGGTTATCCATATATGTTCCAGCTTACTAAGCTTTAATGAAGATCGCAGAATTTGATGCTGTGTACCTTCTCCGCAGTCAAATAACCAGAACGTGCGGCGTTCCTCAAACATACGTAGTGCCATTGAAGTCACATTACGTTGTAAGGAAGGAGTACCTGCATTTGTTCCCAAAAATTCAAGTTCCATTGCCGTCACCTTCTTTCCAAGTAAGCCAGCAAAAAACCCCCGATATGTCGGAGGATTTATGCTGGCATCATTCAAATTAAATCTTCACTTTATTATTTTACTTTATCCACATTAAAATAACGAGCTTCCGGATGACTGAACACCATCGCGGAGACAGATGCTTCCGGTTCCATCATGAAACCTTCGGTCAGTTCTACACCAATATCCTCAGGATTCATGAGCTTAAATAGAGGTGCTTGATCCTCAAGATCAGGACAAGCAGGATAACCGAACGATACACGAATCCCCTGATAACGAGCACCATGGCGCTGTTTCATCGTCATATCTGCTGGATCTGAGAACCCCCAGGTATCACGCATCATATGATGCACGCGTTCAGCTAATGCCTCTGCTGTCTCGAGCGCAACGGATTGAAGGACATGGGAGCGTAAGTAATCTCCCTTATCCTTCCACACGGACGATAACTCCGATATTCCCTTACCTGCTGTCACAACTAGGAAACCAACATAATCCATAACGCCACTGTCTACAGATTTCAAGAAATCAGCAAGACAAAGATAAGGTACTACCTGTTGACGCGGGAATGTAAAGGTATGAAGTATCTGCGTGGTGTCTTCTGGATTGTAAATCAAAATTTGATCTCCTTGAGACTGCGCAGGAAAGAAACGATACATACCATTGGCTTGAATAATGCCATCCCGTGTCGCTTGACCTATTACTTCGTCTACAACTTCCTTAAGGTCAACAGCCCGTTTGTCATTCTCTGCCAGCAAGTTTTCAACTGAACCTTTCAGTCCAAGATGATGACCTAGCAACATTTGCATATTCATATATGGAACAATATGTGATATTGGATAATTTTTAATAACATGTCTTTCTAAGTCCGGCGGAAGATAAACTGGAGCTTCCATAGAAATGTTTGATCTAGCAGGTATATCCGCCACTGCAACAGGAGCTACTTTTACAGTTTCGGATGCCATAGCTTCAAGCTCTGCATTCATTTCATCCAACATCACATCACGCTGATCCGGATTCATTAGCTTATTCGCTATATCTAGACCATCCATAGCATCTTTAGCATATACAACCATACCGTTATATTCCGGACGAATACGTGTACGTGTGAATTTACGAGTTAGTGCTGCGCCTCCAACCATAATCGGAATGTCTACACCCGCACTTTTTAAGTCCTGTGCAGTAATGACCATCTGTTGAGCAGATTTCACCAGCAGACCAGACAAGCCAATTAAATCAGCCTTTTCACGTCGATAGGCTTCAATAATCGCTTCTGGTGGTACTTTTATACCCAAATTGACAATTTGATAACCATTGTTAGATAGTATAATTTCTACCAAGTTCTTACCAATATCATGTACATCACCTTTAACTGTAGCAAGTAACATTTTACCCTTCACTGAAGTTTCATTCTTCTCCATAAAAGGCTCGAGATATGTTACGGATGCTTTCATGACTTCGGCACTTTGCAATACTTCAGCAACAATGAGCTCATTATTATTGAACAAACGCCCAACTTCAGTCATGCCTGCCATTAGTGGACCATTAATAATCTCTAATGCACCATATTTTTGCATTGCAGCATCCAAATCAGGCATCAATCCCTCTTTGGTACCCTCCACAACATATGTAGCTAGACGCTCTTCGAGTGATAAATTCGAAATTTTCTCTTTCTTCTCAATCTTCTTATCACGGAAAGCAGCCACAAATGCAGCCAAGGTCTCCCCATCCGTCCGATAGATTAGATCCTCCGCCAGTTTACGATCTTCCTCTGAGATAGAGGCGTAGCGCTCCAGCTTCTCTGTATTTACAATCGCATAATCTAAGCCAGCTTTAGTACATTCGTACAAGTAGACGGAGTTCAGAACTTCACGTCCTGCTTCAGGTAAACCAAAGGATACATTACTAATACCGAGAATCGTATGACACTTAGGCAGCGCCTCTTTAATCAAACGGATTCCTTCAATTGTTTCCTTAGCAGATCCGATATACTGCTCATCCCCTGTACCTACCGGGAAAACCAACGTATCAAAAATAATATCTTCCGCATTTATACCATATTTATTTACAAGCAAATCATGGGATCGTATTGCTACACTTAATTTATCCTCACGCTTAATAGCCTGTCCTGTTTCATCAATTGTACCTACAACCACCGCTGCACCGTATTTATGAATTAGTGGAGTAACCTTCTCAAATTTATCTTCGCCATCTTCAAGGTTAATGGAGTTAATTATCGCTTTACCTTGAGAATACTTCAGAGCAAGATCAATAACGGCAGGATCTGTGGTATCAATCATAAGGGGTACTTTGACTTTTTTCACAACAAGCTCTAGGAACTGTTTCACATCTTCCGCTTCTTCACGGTCTGGATCTTGAACACATACATCGATAACATGTGCCCCGCTCTTAACCTGTGCACGTGCAATTTCAGAAGCTTCTTCAAACTTACCTTCTACAATTAAGCGTTTGAATTTACGGGAACCTAGTACATTTGTACGTTCTCCTACCATGTAGGGCCGGTTCTCTGATTCAATATAAATCGGTTCAATACCAGATAGCGCAGGGGGATGTCCAGCACTAGGCTTGCGTGGTTCGAACTTCGCAAGAGCATCTGTCATTGCACGGATATGCGCAGGAGTTGTACCACAGCAACCTCCAGCAATATTCAACCAGCCCTGCTCTGCAAAAGCTACCATTTTATTCGTAAGTGATTCTGGAGATTCGTGATAATGACCATTTTCATCCGGAAGACCGGCATTTGGATAACAGCTTATTGCTGTCGTCGCCATAGCAGATAAAGATCGTATATGATCTCGCATAAACTCTGGACCTGTCGCACAGTTTAGACCAACCGAAATTGGATTTAAATGCTCTAGTGATATGTAAAAAGCTTCAATATTTTGACCCGCAAGCGTAGTACCCATCGGTTCAATTGTACCTGAAATCATAATAGGTAGCGTCTTACCTGTACTCTCAAAAGCATTATGAATTGCTATACTTCCTGCTTTTACATTCAATGTATCTTGACTTGTTTCCAGCAAAAGAGCATCAACTTCGCCCTCAATTAAGGCAAGCGCCTGCTCTTCATAACTTACAACTAATTCATCAAAAGTTACGCCACCCGTCACAGATAATGTCTTCGTTGTAGGTCCCATTGCGCCAATAACAAACCTCGGTTTATCAGGAGTATTAAATTTATCTACAGCAGCACGAGCAATTTGCGCAGCTTTTAAGTTGATTTCATATGCTTTTTCCGGTATATCGTATTCTGCCAACACGACAGATGCCGCGCCAAACGTATTGGTTTCTATCAAATCAGCGCCTGATTCCAAATAAGCTTCATGGATATCTTGGATTACATCCGGACGCGTAATCACTAACATTTCGTTACATCCTTCGAGCTCCTCCCCACCAAAATCCTCGGGGCCTAATTCTACCTGCTGGATCATTGTGCCCATAGCACCATCTAGAATCAATATTCGTTCTTTCAAAGCTTCTTGTAAGCTAGGCATATTCATCTATACTCCCCCCAGAAAAACGTTAAATCTAAGTTTAACAGAATGTTTCCTATTAGAAAAGCATTAGAAATGCTGTTCTGACGTGCATTCCACGCATAAAACGGATCGACAATCACAGCAGTGTCCGTTATAATATAAATTAAACCAAGTGGAAAAGAGGGATAAGTTATGGCTGAGATTGTAATCCGTAACACGAACGAACGTATCGTGGGAGACGATAATGTTCGTGATTTCTTAGAAAAACAAGAAGTTATTTATGAAAAATGGGATACATCAAAATTACCGCTTGATCTTCAAACAAACTTTCAATTAGACGATGAACAAAAGAATGAAATTTTACGAATTTACGATGAGGAAATTAGAGATCTAGCAGCACGCCGTGGTTATAAGATTTGGGACGTTATAACGTTATCCGATTCCACTCCGAATTTGGGTGAATTGTTAAATAAGTTTGAAGAAGTTCATATACATACGGAAGATGAAATTCGGGCGATTGTTGGAGGTAGAGGTATTTTCGTCATTAAAGGTAGTGGAGATATTGGCTACTTCAATGTCGAACTTGAAGCTGGCGATGTGATTTCAGTTCCTGAGAACACGAACCACTTCTTTACGCTTATGGATAACCGCCAAATCATTGCTGTTCGTCTATTTATTGAAACCAATGGCTGGGTAGCGACACCTGTACAAGACCCTAGCTTTCAAAAAGCCTAATATATTATAATTAAAAGGGCTGTCCACTTGCAGAAATCATTCCGCAAAGGGGCAGCCTTTTCTGTTGCATTATTTAATTCATCGCATTAATAGTTAAGATTAATTCGTTACGATCAGCTTTTTCGTTGGCATCGTATGTTGGGGACCTACGGTTACATGAGATGTGATACTGTATGTCCCGGCAGAAGTAAATGTTTTATCTAATGTAAACTTTCCATCACCTGAGTTCGTAGCAGCTACCTTTTCGTGCTGACTGCTATCTCCCTCTTTAGAAATCTCAAACATGACTTCATCCGCTTTGTCAACGTTTGTATCCTTCTGCTTTACAATGACCTGAATATGTACTTTCTCGTTGACCTTAGCCGTTTGTGGACTCCAGCTTAACTCAGCTGTAATCGGATCAGTCATAGCCCCCATGTCCATATCCATTCCATCCGATTTAGAGCTGCTTCCGCAACCAGATAGAATGAATACCAAAATAATTACTCCAACAACAGTGAGAAAGGATTTATTCTTCATATCTGTCATATTACTCCCGTCATCAGCCTATGTCATCTATTATATATGATTCTTTAAAGTTCAAACCTACATATACAAGGAAACATTGGCTATGGTTTGTTAACTTTTCAAACGCTAAACAGCAGAAAAGCCTGTTTTCTCTAAGCTTAAGGGCATAGAACAGGCTCGTGCTTTATCATGAACTCAAAACCAATAATTGTTTCAGTTTAACAGGTTGTTCTTTCTTTACAGCTTAGCTATAACTTCATGCAACTCGGACAGATGCTTAATCTCAAAATCAGGATGAATCTCAGGATCTGGCTGTTTCTCTGTGCGATTAATCCATACCGTCGTAATTCCAGCACTCAATCCACCTTTGATATCTGTAGTGAGCTTATCTCCGACCATAATCGCTTCTTGTGGAGCGATGTTAAACAAGGATAAAGCGTGAGCAAAAATGGAGGGATCCGGTTTCCCTTTACCAAATTGACCCGAAATAATGATTTCATCAAAATATGGGGACAGCTCAGGTACTCCAGTTAATTTCTCTTGTTGTAGTGCTGGGCAACCATTCGTAAGCAAAAGCAACTTTACATTGCCTTTTAACTCATCTAAAACTCGGAAGGTTTCCTCATATACAAGAGGTCTACTTCGACGCTCAGAACCGAATTTCTCTGCTAATTGTTTGGCGAGCTCAGTGTTATTAACGCCAAGTTTCTCTAACCCACGACGCCATGACTCTTCCCGATATGTCGGAGCAAGCTCTTCCAGCTTACGGAACTCAGGTTGTTCACCTGCCGTAAAGTTAGCCCACAAAGCCTCATACGGGTTAATACCAATCATCTTAGTAAAAGCAAACGTGTCATATGATTCATATAACGTCCTTGCTTCTTCCCGAACTGCTTTCTCTAATGCTTGTGGATCAACACCGGAAGATGCCTGTGCTGCCTCACATACAGCATGAAAGGACTCTTCGACACTTCGATCATCCCATAGTAATGTATCATCTAAATCGAAAAAAACAGCAGAAATCGCCATAATGGATTCCTCTCCCTTGCTTCTCTCTAAGATTTTTCTAATGGAATATTAAATGTTGTAGCAAAACGTTCAAGTCTTTCCCCCATAGCATTTGTATCATAACGATTAATCAATCTTGTGAAGACCCAGTTGCCGCCTCTCTTACCCTTTTGCTCAATAACTACAGAACCAGCACCCAGCTTAATCTTGGAAATATTCTCTGCAGTGATTTTACGATCACGATTATATTTAATCGTGGATACGGCATCTTTCTCGACACGTAAGAACGGCCGACGGAGAAATATAGTCAACGCAAGAAATACATATAAAACGATAACAACGACCACAACGGTCGTACTCTGCATTTTCTCACCACTTAGGAAATTGATCATCCCAAACAAAGCAGCAAGCGCAACTAACGTTATCGGAAGAACGAAGTTACGTCCTTTGTAAATATCTGCTGTAGCCGATGTTTTGTGTGCATGAATGGACGGTTGGCCATGTTTCTTACGCTGTTTATTCAGACTAGCTGAATTCTTTTTAACCATTCGTTGAAATGAACGGGCCATACAGGATCCCCCTTAAATCTAATGTTGTTTCTGACCGATTACGATTTGTTTCCTGTTTGGTCTACATCGTCCACAAATTCGATCGTTTCCAATTGATCCTTAAAATTGCGACGAATATTTTGGAGATATCTCTCACGAAGTGCTGCACGTTCCTCTGTTTCTTCTTCTGTTAATCCGGATTCTTTATGCTTACGTGAAAGCTCATTAATTCGGTTTACCAGGGTATCGATATCCATAAAACTCTCCTCCATTATTGAACTCATTCTAACCTACTGTGCCACGATAAAAAGAGCTTGTCAAGGTTTACACCTTTCCAAGCTCTCATTAGTGATCTATCACTTAAATTGAGGCAATATCAATACCTCTCCTGCGTTAACTGAACTACTGCTCATTCCATTACTACGCTTAATTAAATTAATATAAGCACGCGTATCCATTCCTTCTGGTTTATGGGTTAACGCAATCTGCCATAATGTATCACCTGATACCACTACAACTTTCTTATCCAGTCGAACATCATCCGAAGAAACTGCAAAAACACGAACAACTCCTGTACAGCCGATCATAATAATAAAAAAAGTGAGCATCCATTTTATAAGTAAAGACCGAGAAAGAGAACCTTTAATCTTGCCACTAAACATAGTATTTCTCTGAATTGATGTACCCTCGGTGGCTATTTCATCCGTTAATATACTTTGATAGGAACTATATTTTAACATAGATGCGCATCCTCCAAACATTTGTTCTTGTCTTGAAAATAATATAACACGAACACATGTTTTGATCAAGCTTTTTTAGAACAATTGTTCCCCTTATTTATTTAGAACTTATGTTTGTACGAACGGAGGTTCTATGCTATAATTTTACCAAACGTTACTAAAATGGGGTTGATACAGGATGTCTAAGATATCTAGCAGACAGCAAGCTATATTGGAATTTATACGCAATGAGGTCCGCTCCAAAGGATACCCACCTTCTGTCAGAGAAATTGGCGAAGCTGTCGGTTTGGCATCCAGTTCTACTGTCCATGGACACTTGGATCGCCTTGAGAAGAAGGGCCTAATTCGTCGAGATCCTACGAAGCCGCGCGCTATTGAAATTTTGGGGCAAGAAGAATCCGACAACACTCATCTGTTTACACATACGATTGCTAGAATTCCAGTCGTCGGTAAGGTCACCGCAGGTGTTCCAATTACGGCCACAGAGAATATTGAAGATTACTTCCCTCTTCCTCAGCAATTTGTAGGTGAAGAGAAAGTATTTATGTTATCGGTTATGGGAGACAGTATGGTGGAAGCCGGTATTTTTAATGGTGACTATGTTATTGTGCGTCAGCAGCAAACAGCTGACAACGGTGATATCGTTGTTGCCATGACAGAAGAAGATGAAGCAACGGTTAAGACCTTCTATAAAGAGAAGGATCATATCCGACTTCAACCCGAGAATCCTTCGTACGAGCCACTACGTCTTAATCACGTCACGATCCTTGGCAAAGTTGTCGGACTTTTCCGAGATATTCATTAAAGTAAACAAAGTCATCATTGCATGTTTTTCGTAAACCCTCGACCCATCATATATGATGAGCCGAGGGTTTTATAAATTGCATAATTTACTCTCATATAGTTGATCACGACTAAGAGCCGACCAGTTTTACTGGTTGGGCTCTATTATCCTCACATTCCTTGTTACTTCCCTAACATTCCTTGCCTAACTTCTTAAAATTACTGTAACTCTAAAGTACGTTCCTGACGGTACTCTGTTGGTGTGACATCTAATTTTTTGCGAAATACTTGAGTAAAATGCTTAACATCTTGATATCCGACCCGCTCAGATATATCCGCAAGTTTTAATTGTGGATTAAGTAGTAACTGTTTAGCTTGCTCAATTCTCAGATTCGTTACGTACTCTTTGAATCCAAAGCCAGTCTTTTGCTTAAATACTTGACTGAAATAGACTGGATTAAGAAACACGATGGATGCGACCTTCTCCAGTGTAAGGTCTTCGATATAATGCATATTGATATATTGCAAGGCGATTTCTATTGCCCTACTTGATCCGGTGGCATAATATTCGAATTCTTGTGTCACGGACTCCTGCCGCATGCGCTGAACATTATAAGATACTAGATTGAAATCAGCAATTGGATCTGAATGCATCATTTGAAAAGGGACTTTAAGGTATTTTTTCAAATGAATTCTTAGCTCGTCAAGCAGTACCTTCATGCTAATATCTCCATTAATTGAGATCAGACCAAGTAGGCTTTTCATATCAAAACTAACCACAAACCCGTGTCCATGACGTTCAATCAACTCTGTTAAGACATTTTCAATAATAAAATGCTCCAAATGGACCATCCGATCGGTCTCCATGTTAATCATGATCAACTGAAATGTAGGATGTCTCTCCATAAATGGCGCTATATTAATTCCACCTGTATCGAGCCCCGTTGCCCATCGTTGAAATACAGCTTCTCGTACGTATTTTAAATTAGACTTGAGTAGAGAAGCCTCCGAAAGCATCTCGGCCTCACGGTTGATTTCATTACTAACCTCTGTAATCATACGAAGCAGCATATCTTTGCCGATTGGTTTCAGCAAGTAATCCCTTGCACCTAAACGAACAGCCTCCTGTGCATAGGAAAATTCTGAATACGCCGAAATAATTACCCATTTCACATGTGGATAGCTACTTCTGGATAATTGCATCAGTTCCAAACCCGTCATGCCAGGCATTAAAATATCAGTTAGGATGAAATCAATCCTTCGACTCCGAAGCAGTTGCACAGCTTCTTCTGGATTGGCAGCAAGAAAGATACTATGCTGCGGATGAGCTCTCTGCAAAGTACGCTTGATGCCTTCCCGAATAATGGCTTCATCATCCACGATCAGTATGTTCATCCCCTACTCATCTCCTTTTACAGAAATCGCTATCGGAGCAGGTATCGCAACGGTAACCGTTGTCCCTATCCCCTGTTTGCTCTCAACCGTAATTCCATAGTCTTCGCCAAACATAAGCATGATACGTGAGTCAACATTTTGAAGTCCGATGCTTCGGCGCAAACTCTGCTCTTTACTACCGATATTCATTGAAGTGAAGTCTCGAAGGGAACGATTGACTAGTTCAAGCTTGTTGTCATCCATTCCTTCTCCATTGTCCTCAATTCGAATGTACAATTTCCCTTTTTCGAATTGAGTATAAACATGTAACGTGCCAGGTCTGTCTAACGGTTCTAATCCATATTTGACTGCATTTTCAATAATCGGCTGAATCGTCATTTTCGGTAGTATAACATCTAGAAAGTGTTCCTCTACCTGAATATTGGTATGAACCCGATCTAAGAGTCTATTCTCAATTATCGTTAAGTAATGCCTAATTTGTTCAAGTTCTTGGCGCAGCGTCGTAAGGGAAGCTTCCTCCCAATTACTACTGTAACGAAACATCTGTGAAAGGGATAGAACGACATGACTTAATCGCTCATTCCCCTTTTCATCCAACATCCAATAAATCATATCGAGTGTATTGTATAGAAAATGTGGATTGACCTGAGACTGGAGTGCGTGTAATTGTGCATTTTTTTCACTAACGCTTGATAACTTTATCCGCTCGATTAGCTCATCCATCCGATGGACCATCCGGTTAAAAGAAGATACTAGCATGTTAATCTCTTCAAACGATTTCACATTAACAGAGCCGTTAAAGTTCCCCCGCTCCATCTTCTTCATCTCACGAATTAGAAGTTTTAATGGAGATGCAATATTGCGAGATATAATAGAAGCAAGAATCGTTGACAATATAACAACAAATAACACTACAATCACTAGATATTGCCTTGTTTGTACAATTTCTGCGCTTATATCCTGCATCGGTGTCAATCCATAAATTGTCCAATCCGCCATCGCTGTCTTAGCGGCAACTACTAATTGATCCGTATAATATTCAACGATAATGGGTTCTTCCGTTGTGGGTTTCAACAATAATGAAAAATCAGGCCCTTTATCCTTCTGCATATCCGTAGTCGCTATTACCTTATTCATGTTGCCTGTAATATAAACACGACTATTTGGACTAATGCTTGCATTAGATAATGCTCCCATAATGGGCGCTGGATCGGTCTCAATGATTAGAATACCTATGGGCTTATGATCTGTAAGATCATACAGCCGCCTACCAAATACAAATACGGTATCCTCTTGCATCGTATTTAAAGGAGATTTAGAGTATAGACCCAACCAAACCATATTGCCAGAGGAGGCTTGCAGCTTACGATACCATTCGGTATGTGTATAGTTGATGTCGATGACACCAGCAAATCTCTTTTCATAACTGTACACTTTACCACTGTTCGTTATGATATGTATGCCCTCAATCTCATTGCGAGAATAATATGCTGCCCCAATGATATTTGTGATCATTCGCTCATTCATTACGGCTACCGCAGGGTTCGAAATACTTTCTTGCAGCAGACGAGCCAGTTCAAAATTACTGTTCAGTGATTTAGTAACACTGTTATATCCTTCGAGTAGTAGATTGAACAGCCCCGCCGTCTGCGATATATTTTTCTCAGCAATATCTTTAATTTTAGTATGAATAATAGATAACGTTAGATTGTAGTACAAGAGACTAACGAGAATTACCATACTGCACATACAGCATAGAAACAGTAAAAACAGACGACTACGAATTGAACGGAACCCCCGACCCAAAGGCAATATGCTCCTTTCGATTACATGTTATTGGTTCCCATTTTATCATAGGCTCCTTCTTTCCGTCCTAGCCTTTTACTGCCCCAGCAACCATACCCTGAGTAATTTTATCTGCAAGCAAGAAATAGATAATGATCACAGGGAGCGCCCCGAGAACGAGATATGCGCCGATTGCTCCATAGTTAACCGAATATTGACTAACAAAACTGTTAACCCCGAACGGTAATGTCTTGAGCTTCTCGGATGAAATAAACGTCGCTGCCAAAATATATTCATTCCAAATGTTGATAAATGTGAGAATACAGACCGTCATTACCGGCGGAACAGATACAGGCAAGATAATTTTAATAAAAATCCGAAAAACACTAGCACCATCTACGATAGCCGATTCTTCAATTTCATGTGGAATAGAACGCATAAATCCATTCAATATAAAAATTGCGATTGGCATCGAGAAGGCTACATAAGGCAAAATTAATGAGGCATGGGTGTTCAGGATATGCAAATTTTTAAAAATAATCATAAGTGGTAATAAGGTCGCCTGCATCGGAATCATCATACCAATTAGAAAGAGAAGCATAACCAAATGGCCATATTTCCAGCGGAAACGACTGATTGCATAAGCGGCTAATGAACTCAGCAAAATCACACACAACATCGTTACAGAAGTGACGAATAAGCTGTTTAATAAATAACGGAAATAGTTGCCCTCCAGTGCAGCACTATAATTACTCCATTGAAAGGATTGCGGAAACGAGAAAAAACTTGCTGACAGAATTTCCTCATTTGATTTGAGAGAATAAATAAATAACCACAACAACGGGTATACCTGAGTAACAACCAGTACGGACAGAAACAGAATAGCGATGGCTTTGGCAAAGGAAAATCGCTTGCGCAGCGCTGGAACAGCCCGTTTATTCATGACAGCAGTCTGGGATGTATTCATGCGGATTTTCCTCCTTTACGTATATCGCTTTTCTGATTTATTAAAAATCATGTTAATCAGTAGGGTCGCAATCAAACACACAATGACAAGGAAAGCGGCAATCGAACTACCATATCCGTACTTCATCGACAAGAAAGACATGTTATACATTAGTGTGGATATGACATCCGTCGCATGAGCAGGCCCACCGCCGGTCATAACCATAATCATATCGAAGGCTTGAAGTGAACCAATAAAAGATAATACAATCGAAATTTTAAAAATGGGAATGATCATCGGGAACGTAATATATCGATCCGCACTAAAAGCTTCTGCACCATCAATTTTCGCTGCTTCGTAGACTTCAGCAGGAATGTTCATTATTCCAGTAAATTGAATGAGCGTATGGTATCCGAGGTACTGCCACAAAGCTACAAAATACAATGAATACATCGCTACCGATGGATCGGAAAGCCATACTCTTGTCCAAGACTCCAGCCCCACTGCGGTAAGGAGTTGATTTAACATACCGCCCATAGATCCAGGATTATAAATGGTTTTCCATAACTGTCCAATAATAACAACCGATAATATAACGGGTAAAAAGTAACTGGATACGAGGAAATTAGGCTTTCGAATATAGCGACGCAATAAAATAGCAACGAACAATGCCACAGGAATTTCAAACATTGAAAAAACGGCAAACATTAGTGTTCTACGTACAGAAGGCCAAAATAAGGGGTCATGAAACAATAAATTTCTAAAATTATCGAGTCCAACAAATGTGGCTTCACCAATTCCATTCCAATCCAGCAGTCCACTGTAAAGGGATACAAGGATAGGCACAAATACAATACTGATATAAATGAGTAAACAAGGAAGTACAAACGCAGCAATGGTAAGACGGGAAACCTTAAGTACGTTCACTCTCTATCCCTCCTTCTTCTCTGTACAATTTCCGATTTCTGGTCGAGATCATACATATAAAGAGGACAACCTGTGTCCCCTTCATCCGTCATTAGTTTTATTTATTGTTCGCTTCAAAAGCAGCCTGATGCTCTTTTGCTACTTCATCAGGATTTTTTTGCTGTGCAAATAGATTTTGTATACTAGTCAGATGCGCCTGAGCTGTTCCTGGATTCATCGTATTATCAAAAGAAAGGTCTCCACCCTTAACTTCCTTAAACAAACCCAGAATCTCCATAGCGGTATCGGAATAGCCGGCAGCCTTAAAATCACCCTCCACTTTCTGACCAATACCAACTGCACCCTTCGCTGCAAAAGCCTCTTTAGGGAAATTCAGCATGAACCAGTTCAAAAACGCTTTCGTTTCAGGCAAATGTTCGCTATCTGCAGAGATTGCAAATGCACTACCAGGTGCCAGCATGAATTCATCAGGATTACCTTTACCGTTAATGGTTGGGAATTTGAAAACTCCGACTTTCCCATTTACAGAAGACGTTTCAATACCACCTGTTGCCCATGTACCCATGTAATACATAGCTACTTTACCTGTTTTAAATAGGTTTTCACCTGCATTATAGTCAAAAGAAGTTGCACCTTCTTGGAATGCCCCCGCTTGCACGAGATTCTCAAACGCCGTAACTGCTTCTTTGAATGCTGGGTCTTCAAACGTTTTCTTCTTCTCAACTACATCTTGTAGGAATCCTGGGCCGCCATTTGTACGAAGCAGCATGTTCATGAACAAGAATGATCCCGTCCATGTATCCTTTTCACCGATACCCATTGGTTGAATGCCTTTGGATTTCAATGTTTTAACTACTGTAAGCATTTCTTCAAAGGTTGTAGGGACCTTCACCCCCGCCTTTTCGAACAACTCTTTGTTGTAATACACAACTCCAATGTTGTTACCGTCAGGCAGTGCGTATGTGCTGCCATCGAAGCTGTACCAGTCAAGCAGCCCATCTTGGAAAGTCCCTTTAAGGCCATTCTCATCTAGCATGTCATTAAGTGGGGCTAGTAACTTCGCTTCTACAAAAGGCTTCATTTGAGCGGCTGGATTTACAATTGTGATATCCGGAACTTCTTTGGATGCTGCCTGCGTTTTAAGTTTTAGCTTTTGCTGATCGGTGTTCAATGAGTCCAGCTCAATTTTGACATTCGGATGATCTGCCTCATATTGCTTCACTAGTTTGTTCATTAATTTGTTCTTCGGATCTGTTGGATCAGGAAAAATGTTCTGGAACGTAATCGTTACATCCTTTTCCTTGACTGTCTCCGTAGTCGTCGTATTGGTAGTTGTGCTATCTGTAGGTGAGGTTGTTTCTGACTTGGTGCTGCTTCCACATGCTGTAAGACTAAGTGCCAAACTTCCTGTTAGCACAAGACTCATCATTTCGAAGTTTTCCCCATTTCGATATCCCCTTTGTGTTGGTATACCGTTATTATGCATGGAGTTCACATCAAATGGGAGGTGTAAAATAAAGATAAGAGGTTTAAAATATATAGATTTGTTTCACGCTCACACCTCATGGTTTGTATTGGAAAGATATAGGGCAAACTGGATCAGAAGATACAAATTTATTCATATTTCGAACCTATGCGGAGGAAACGTATGTCTTCTGAAATAACAAGATCTAATGATTCGAATCGCGCTCGCTATTCAGCCCGTAATCTATGGACAGGGCTTTTATTTGGACTTGGTGTTGTTGCTTTTATCGATGAAACTGTATTTCATCAACTACTGCATTGGCATCATTTTTACGATAAGTCCACTAGCAACATGGGTTTAGTCTCGGATGGGATTTTCCACGCATTCAGTTGGTTTGCAACCATAGCTTCATCATTTATGTTCGCTGATCTTCGTCGTCGAAATGCCGTATGGCTTACAAGGTGGTGGAGCGGCGTGTTACTTGGGGGAGGGGGATTTCAGCTATATGATGGAATTATCCAACATAAACTAATGAGGTTACATCAGATTCGTTATAACGTAGATATTTACCCTTATGATTGGGTATGGAATATCTCTGCTGTGATCATGATTATTATTGGTATCGTCCTTCTTGTTCGAGCACAAAAGGATTCACAATCACCGCTAGGAGAAGCTTCATAATGTTAGGTCATCATATGCATCACTCAAATGAACAATTAATCGATTATTTCGAGCTTATCTTCATGTTGTTGCTATTTACTTCTTCAGTTGTTACTTATTTACTTGCAGTAAAGAAATCCAATCGCCATTACAAAAAATGGCCACGCAAACGTACAATCTTATGGCTAAGTGGTGTCCTTATCACAGCATCCGTATTTATTGGACCCTTAGCCGAACGTGCTCATACGGATTTCCGCGCACATATGCTTGGTCATTTGTTAATCGGAATGCTTGCCCCACTTCTTCTAGCACTCTCCGCCCCTTGGACTCTCCTTATGCGGACACTTCCAGTGAAGTTAGCACGACAAATATCGAGATTTCTTAAGAGTCAGCCTGTGCTTATTCTCAGTAACCCTCTTACCGCGTCTATTCTATCTGTAGGGGGTTTATGGGTTCTTTATACAACTGACTTATACAGATTAATGCAACAGAACAGCATTCTTCATGTGTTGATTCATGTACACGTATTATTAGCAGGGTACCTGTTTACAGTGTCGTTCATTTATGTTGATCCCACTCCACATCGAACATCCTACGTCTATCGCATGATTGTATTCATCATGGCTTCAGCCGGACATGGAATCTTATCAAAATATATTTATACTCATGCACCTACTCACGTTCTTAAATCAGAAGCAGAATCAGGAGGAATGCTTATGTATTATGGTGGTGATGCTATCGAGCTTATCCTCATCACTTTATTCTGTTATCAGTGGTATAGAGCCAGCCGTCCTCGAATATTAAACATCACGAAACCATCTATAACATAAAAAAGAACTATAGATAAGACCCTATTGGCACATGCCAACAGGGTCTCTTTTATGAGCAAATCAGTATTATTCTAGCATAAGAAAGCTTTAGAGATAATAACGAGCAAGATGAAAAGAACTAAAATTGCTCCTACTCCTCCACCGCCGAATCCGCCAATTCCGCCGTATCCGCCGCCAACACCGCCAACGCCACAGCCTCCACCGTATCCTACTTCACTCATGAGTACACCCTCCTTTTGTTAGCTTACATCATATATTATGGTGAAAAATAACATCGGGAAGGGCTAAATGGCAATTATTAAGTTTCTCTGATGCTATTTAGCTTAATTTTATACATTCTGTTTAGACTGTCCAGATGCTACCCGCAGGACATCAGCTAATCTGCCGATCTCCTTTTTCTCAATAGCTGTCTTTGCAGCTCCCCATGCTGGCTTGAGGTACAATTCAATAATTGTATTTGCATCAGCTTTTTCCATTAATGAAAGCTCCTCTTTTGCATAATAGTCTTGCAAATACTTTGTAGGTTCGACTACACCATTTTCACTTTCCGTGTAACCAAAAGAAGGCGTGTACCATTTTCGGATCTCATAATGTAAATGTTCAGCTGTGCTTAATCCACTACTACCTTGAAGCCCAAGCTTCTGCCCTCTTTTCAACTTTTCCCCTACCTTTACCAATACAGCTGAGAGATGCGCATAACAATGAAGATAACCACGATCGTCCTTAATCGCCACTACAATTCCATACCCTCCGAGTCCAGAACCACGAATACTTTCTTTAGCATGTACAACCTCACCCGCTACAAATGCGTATATCATACGGTCAGGAGCTGATGTAACAAGATCCACTCCTCTGTGGAATTTTTTAACCTGATCCACCGGATGTATTCGATATCCAAACGGACTAGTCAACGCATAACCTGCAAATGGATTCATAACCTAACCCTCCAGTAATGTAAGTTTTCATTATATTTTATTCATTGCGTAGGACAACTTCTTGTGTGTTTGGATAATCGATTTATGTAGATTCTTATACAAAATGAAAAGACCCTGCCAGCTTTCGCTGCAGAGTCATATTTCTGATTAAATATTATTAGATTAAGAATGCTTTAGAGATGATAACCAGCAGAATGAAAAGAACCAATATTGCGCCAATTCCACCGCCGCCGTATCCACCTAATCCGCCACCGTAGCTTCCGCCGCCATATCCGTTTCCAACTTCACTCATGTGTGTTGCCTCCTTTAATTTAAGGTACATCCTATCTTATGAAGTAATCTGGAATTGGTAAGGGCGCATGGGCAACAATATTTTGGAATTAGAATTCAGTACGGTGGCACCTGGCTGGAAATGATGCATATTAAAGTCGTAATGTTATACTCCACCATACTTAGTTATTTTGAATTCAGCGATATCTCTTTAATCAGCCCTGAATCAACATTCCTAACGTTACCCACTTCTTTAGAAACCGCATAGGAGATCATTCTATCTCCTGAATATGGAATCAAAAGTTCAAGAAGGAGATCCTTATTTGTTATTTCTTGATCAAGCCAATTGCTAACACCCGCATCATCTAAAATAACTGGCATTCTATCGTGAACATCTTGAACTATATCATTGGGTTTAGTTGTAATGATTGTACAGCTACGTATTGTATCACCCGCTGGTGATTTCCACTCGTCATATAAACCAGCGAATCCGAATACTTTTTTAGAGTCTAATTGAAATCTAAAGGGTTGTTTATCGGATCCTTCTTTCTTCCACTCATAGAATCCATCAGCCGGTATAACAACCCGGTTGCGAGTGAGCAGGTTACGATATGCAGGTTTTTCTTGTATGGTTTCTGCCCGAGCATTTATCATAGAAAAACCTACTTTAATATCCTTTGCCCAGAATGGAACAAGTCCCCATCTATATTCGCCCAAAACTCTCTTACCTGAAATCTCGGAAATAGCTAAAATATGTTGTGAAGGCGCTATGTTGTAACGCGGTTTATAATCAATATCTTCAGTTCCAATTAAAGAAAAAACTTCAGTAATATCTGATAGGTCAGCCGTTAAAGTAAATCTTCCACACATATGAATACCTCCATTAGTATCATCTCTCTATTAAAAGCTATATTAGATCTTACCCACTTCATCTACATACGTCACTTAAGATATTGTCCAGAATACGTTCAGACTGTAAGAAAGATCATGAATCTGAAGAAGCATCCATTAAAAAAGAAATCCATCTAAGTGGTCTTATTTTTATATTGCATTATTTGATATCATCCGAATGTATGTTGTAAAGATGTATTTACCACTGATCCGTTTACTCCTTTAATTAATCAGAGGTCCAATAATCAATATTACTGGTGGGCTTTACGTACATGGTATGCTGTAACTCTTCTAAAACCCTTCCGTCCCGATCCCATCCCTCTAGAATCTTGATTGTTTGTACATACGGTTTACTTTCCCACTGGATATAGCTCTGCTTTTCAAGCTCCAGAAGGTAATGAGTTATCTCCCCTTTACTCTTTCCGGTCTTCACTTCTAGTTCATGCATACTAGGTAGTCTTCTCCGTCCGCTGGAGTAGTTAAACAAAATACGTAGTACTTTCCGCTCAATGTCTGTTAGCATGCTATGCCCCCTTTTTAACAGGTTGCCATGCCAATATACTATCGAGACGAAACACCCTAGGGGCACCTGTCAGCAAACATTTAGCCCTCACGATCTGCCCTCTTATCGCCTTAACCTCAATTCTCCGCTGCGTGATCCTTCCCTTTCGATCCATATACACAATTTCAAGGATCTGTCCGATGTATTTTTCAGGCATAGCAATCCCTCCAATAAGAACATTTGTTTGTATTATATGCGAACATTCGTTCTTTTATCAATGTAAAATAATTGAATTAAAGGGTTGATTCCTAAGACAAGGGGCTTCATATTTACAATTGCTGGAACTATTTACTGTTTAGTGCGTATCTATCACTAATAGACATAATAAAATTTAATATGAGGTGTCAAAATGAAGTGTGGAAGAATCCAATCAGAACGGCATGCCAACGTTGTCACACTTTTGTCAGATGCCGCACTCTATATCCCTCGCTTATTTATAAAACTATTTAGTTAGGTTGGCGACTTCCCCTCCCTTATGGATGGCTGCTATTAAGTCAATTTACGGCCTTGGCAGGCTAGGTTTATTCGCTCGAATTGTAGCCCTTTGGCCTATTCTTACTAATTCACTCTTACCAAGAGGTGTAAATTATGTTTCCTGAATATTTAGATTCTATAAAAGCCGATGTCTGCAAAATAAAATACGAAGAACTACTTAACGAAGCTATGAACAAATCTCCTCAACATTCTTTTAAAAATAATGTAATAAACACTGTCATCGCTGCTGTGTTAGTATTAGGTTTGCTTTTCTTATTTCTTTGGCTTATCAATTAAAAAGAATTCCTCCAAGATGAGCTTTCTAAATTGTGAATTTCTATAAAGGAGTCGATTTGTATGCCATTGATACTTTTGGGTATTGTTTTAATTGTTAGTGGTCTATATCCGATCTTAAAACCAGCTCCGTGGTGGTTTACCGGATTAGGACCCAATCCCTCATCGGTACCTCGTAAAATTCGTGGAGTATTGACCATAGCTCTGGGCGTATTGATTATCTTGTCTGGTTTGCAGCAGCTGTTTCTATAACTCTACTCCTGCTATAAAGGCTATAGATGGTTTAATTTAAAGGCTTTTGGAGGCTTTTTTCATCAGCTAAGATTTCGGGGGCAATTTCCTGATCAAGCCCCCCTTTAGTAGACATTATAAAAAGACCCTAGGCTGCAAACTGGGTCGGTACTCTACCGGCGTCAGTTTTTTAATTTCCGTTGTGGTCGTTTTCGGTTGTAAAAAGGGAATATTTTTCGATTTTGCTTTGTGCTTCGATAAGGGTTCGGATATGATAAGGATAGAGTCCTTCCGTTTTGAAATGCGAGAAGAAACTCACCATAGAGGTATTGTCATAACAATTTCCTCGGCGAGACATGCTGCATGTCGTGGTAAGCATGAGACGTGTACTGGAAGCCCTGGTCAAGGACTAGTCCGGTCACGTTTTTTTGCTTCGCAAAGGCTTTTCTGAATGTGCGGAGCACGAGTTCATTGTCATTGCGTTCGCCCATTTCTGATTCGGTTTTTCTGCACTGAAGTCCCGCTTCAAGCAGTTCTCTGCTACACGTTGCGCAGGTGCATAAAAGCTGATGGAGCGTCATTTACGACGAATTCGGGCTTGGATACCGAGCACTTGCATCAGTCGGAGAACCTTTTTGTGGTTCATCCAAATTCCTTGATCTTGCCAAAGGAACAATTGGAGCTGTCCATAACCATATTTCCCTTCATAACGTTGATATATTTGAAGCACCAGAGTTTCTGGATATCGCCGTATACCGCAACCTTTTCTATTTTTTGAAATCTTTCTTGTTTGCTTTCTCCTTCCAGATTACCAAGCACTTTTTTAGCAACTCATTCTCCCGTTCCAGTTTTTGTACATAGCGCTCTTGATCCAAGTATTCTTTTCGTCGACCTCGCTGATCCACCAGTCCAAACTCGCCTTGTTCCCGGTGTATTCATGAATCCCCAAATATTCATTTATCTTTTCTGTAAGTCCACCCTTCAACCGTATGCAGACGAATAGCTTCTTTTTTTAACTTCTCTGAATACATTTTTATAATTTTGTCCTTTAATCGCCATAAAAAATGCACCTCTTAGAATTTCATCGGCTAAACCCGGGGATTTTTCCAATGTTTATTCTAAGGGGTGCACTTCATATGCTGGCAGGGTCTTTATCTATTAATTTGCTTCTCTCGAGCTATGCGCACTCTCTTGCGAGGCAATGCTCGTGGAATGGGTTTGCTAGTAAGAATGGCTTTTACTTCTGAATATTCCATACCTTCCTCAATCATTGATGCGATATTCCGTTCAAGTTTTTGAACAGCTTTCAGCTCGTCAAGTTCAAGATAGTCTCTTAATTCATCAGTCTTATCTGAGTCCAGTTCGTCATGTAGCTGTTTGGCTGATAATCTGAATAGTTGTACATATATTAAATTAGTGACATCAACAAGGAACGAGTAATTCTATGACTTTTTAATAATCCATCCATATGCTAACGCTCTCTTATTAATAACTTTTGTACCTCTTTAAAAAAGAGTAAACTCGCATGTTAAATTCTGGTTGTTTTTAAATTATTTACCGTGCTATACTTAACTACATATTAAATTTTAGGAGGTATACATATGAAAAATGCAAGAAAAGTCTTGATCTTATTAACACTTTCATTTTCAATTCTTACTATTTCTTCGCTATCTTCCCAGGTTTTTGCTAATGAAGTAACAACTAATTCTTCCGCTGTGACTCAAGGAGAAATTATTTCAACTGTTAATTACAATATGCTCAGGAATTCATCTGTGAAGCTATTCAATGCCAATTCCAATGTTCAAATTCAGTCTGGCGGCAACCTTATTACAATAAGTAGCAGTGGAGTGGTTTCATCTAAAAATACTCTCGGAACAGCTGTTGTACATCATATTAATCCTAATGGAGATTACGTAAAATACATCATAAATATAAATGCCTCTTAATACGCTTAATAGGAATGATCTCAGATTTTAGATTCTACCAAATTCGCCATCAGCTATCACATTTGTCTTAAAATATCCTTGTTATCGTGTTACCTTGGAGCAACAGGTCCTAACCTGTGCTCCTTTTCTTTACTTATTTATAAATTGAAGAGGGGTAAATGGCTCTTAACGCCTTATTAATTTCTGAACATATAAAAGCATTTGTAGTGTATGCTCCGTTACCTCGGATGCGGTTACGTATGAGTTTTAATGTATTGATTAGCTGTTGTTCTCATCATTCCAGCTTTTACGTAATCTGGATCATCAAGTATATAAGTCACTCTTTTGATAATGCGGCGCCCTGTATATCCAGATAAAAATTCAAGCTGGGTTGATACAATATTCCCTTTATATTTCTGGCCTATGGTAATAATTCTTCTTTTTATCTATTACCAGTGGTATACAGGAGCTAAGAGTAAGATGGCTAAAGTGTTGCTTGTAGTAAGCTTCATTCCAGTAGCTTTTATTTTAATATTCTTTGCTTTTATGTTTTCATTTTCGTACGGGTACAGACCATAAGGTTTGTACTTTTTTTATCTACTGTGTATCAGGTCTAGCCTATATGCTATTCTTGGGATTGTTATCTCTCCCTTAAGTAGTTATAAATTGGTATAATCATTTTTGAGGTGAACATTATGAATGGAAAAATATTTGTTACTATCATGGTTATTGTTTTGCTAGTAATTGGCGCTTGTGCTTTATTTGTAGCGAGTCTTATGACTAGTGTTGGTTGATAATATTGCATTGTTGTGCTCTTCTGTGGTGTGTCATATATTCATTAGGGTTGAACATGTGAATATTGAATATTTTGAAAAATATACTGGAGAGTTTTTATTAAAT